>NZ_JARYTH010000004.1:0-407697 GCF_029911965.1 Pseudohongiella sp. SYSU M77423
TATCATCATTCGAGCAGGCATGCATCAGGACCAAAGTTGTTAGCAGCAGTGAGTTGCGCATTGCTAGAGCACCTAACATTTGTATCGTGCGCACGCACGATTACCCAATTTTGCTGCACGCTAATTCACTACAGCTGTTTATTCCCGGCTTGCGCTAGTTCCTTTCTGACACCACAAAAATTTCTCAGCCTCAGCATTCGCAGTTCTGATTCACCGTGCGCACACATTACCTAGTTATCTGTGCTAGAACACTATTGCTGATAGTTGTTCCAATAACACTGAGGTTCCTATGCCAAGCCCGTTCATTGAAGAGATTCGTCGCGATATGCGTTTGCGCGGCTACGCGATTAAAACAGAAAAGACCTATTTACACTGGATTCGTCGCTACATTTACTTTACAGATCGACGCCATCCCGCAGAAACTGGCGCTAATGAGGTCAGAGAATTCCTGACTCACCTGGCTGCTGACAAAAAAGTTGCTATCAATACCCAGAAAATTGCCTTGAATGCGTTGGTATTTCTTTATACGAAATTTCTGAATATCGATCTTGGCGACCTCAACTTTACACTCGCAACCAAGCAGCGTCACCTTCCATCCGTATTGTCCCCAATTGAAGTCCAACGCGTGCTCTCACACTTGGAGGGGCGCAATAAACTTATCATTCAGCTCCTGTATGGCAGCGGGCTGCGCGTCAACGAGGCGCTCCGACTGCGTGTCAACGACATTGACTTCGAGTTGATGACCATAACAGTTCATGACGGCAAGGGGCGTAAGGATAGAACAACATTACTCAGCACCAGTCTCATAACGCCACTAAAAGCTCACATTGACCAGGCTTTGCTTACACTCAAGATCGACAACGAGAAAGGTCTTGGTCCGTCGCTGCCTACCGCGCTGGCTAAAAAATATCCGAATGCTTACCGAACCGCTGGGTGGGCCTATCTGTTTCCGGCCTCAGGCTACAGCGCCAACCCTTACGACGGTACACTGTGCCGCCACCACCTGCACGACTCCGTTGTCCGCAAATTCCTGGCCATCGCCGTACGACAGGCCGGCATGACACGCAAGAAGATCAGCTCCCATACCTTTCGCCATTCTTTTGCAACCCACCTCTTGCAGAATGGCGCTGACATCCGGACGGTCCAGGAGCTGCTGGGACACAACGACATCAGCACCACGCAGATCTATACACACATCCTGGGCAGTCATTACGCGGGAACCGCCAGTCCACTGGATCGGCTTGGGTCCCGGTAACCCGCTCAACTCACACCAAACTTCTCAAACACCTCTTTCTGCGTCAGCTTCGGCGTGTCATTGGCGAAGTCATAGTACGCGGGTTTCTTATCGATGAAGATCTGCTCTTTCATGCTGAAACCGCCGGTGTCTTTGAACAGGCCGGCCGGGATAGCGTAGTTGTTGTGTTCCTTCATGCGGTAGTAGAGATGGGTGCCGCAGGATTTGCAAAAAGCGCGCTCGGCCCACTCGGAGGAGCTGTAAGCACTGACATTGTCGGCACCGCTGACCTCTGGTTTGCCGGTTGGCATCAGCGCCAACAGCGGGCCGCCGCCCCATTGCCGGCACATGCCGCAGTGACAGGCTTCAATGTGCCCTTCAGTAGGCACGGTCAGGGTGACTGCACCGCACAGGCAGCTTCCGGAAACGGTTTTTGAGGTCATAGTTGATACTCCGCACAGGGTATTAATTAAGAGGTTTCTGCGAATCCAGGCACGCTACCGCCCTGCGGGTGTACCGCATACTTGGGCCCGTGCGTGATGACGGACAATATCAGCTCGGCATCTACGCGGCGTAACTACGCCCGATTTCAGCAATCTGCACGGAATAGGAGCTGTACCAGCGTTCGCGGCCCAGCTGCTGGGCGGTGCGATGTTCGGGGTGGGCCTTCCAGGCCAGAATATGCTCTTCGGAAGGCCAGTAGGAGAGTGCGATTTCGGTATCGCCTTCATTGACCGCGGTGAATTCCAGACACCCAAATTCGGTCAGGGCAAGTTCGCGCAGACGTGCTGCCGTGGCTGAGTACAGCTCGTCGGCCTGTTTGACCGTGGCGCGAAATATGACAACAAACACAACCCATTCTCCCTGTTTTCGCCAGACCGTGAAGCCGGGCGTGATTGTGTTTCCTGTTTAATAGAATCCCTGTGACTTTGCAATAACCCAAAGGGCTGATACGTGACGAATGAGCGCCATTTCACGTT
Organism: Pseudohongiella sp. SYSU M77423; assembly: GCF_029911965.1. Taxonomy (NCBI): domain Bacteria; kingdom Pseudomonadati; phylum Pseudomonadota; class Gammaproteobacteria; order Pseudomonadales; family Pseudohongiellaceae; genus Pseudohongiella; species Pseudohongiella sp. SYSU M77423. The sequence continues at coordinate 2,215 of NZ_JARYTH010000004.1, forward strand.
TATTGCCGGGTTAATCAAAATGTCGAAGACCACACACCTTGGTGTGGCCTCCAAACTGGGGCTGATTTGCGTTTACAGCTCGCTCGCCGCCTGCAGCACGTAGTCAAAGTCTGGTCGGTCGCGGTAGTCCGCCTCCGCGAACTTGGCCAGCACAGTGCCGTCCGGGCTAAGCACAAAAATGCCAGGATATGGGATACCGTAAGCACGACTGCCGGGCTCGTATTCGGTATTCAGGATGCCGAGTGCGCTGACGTGGGTGGCATCTTCATCGCGCAGCAGCGGGAAGTCGGTTTCGTAGTCGATTTCGGCGCCCTGCAGCGTCTCAAGTGAATCGTAGGTCATTGTCGCCACATTGAATCCCAGGGCTTCAAACTCGTCGGCCACATCCACCAGCTGCTGCAGCTGGGCGATACAGTAGGGGCACCAGTCGAAGGAACGGCTGAGCACCAGCACCAGGCCTTTCTCGCCACTCAGCTCAGCCAGCGTCTGAACGTCGCCATTCTGATCTGGCGCACTGATCGACGGGATCTCGCTGCCCACCGGAAAGTCCGGCGCCCAGACAAAGTCCTGTGCCATGGCGGATATGGAGAAAAGTGCGAGTAGGGCAAGGGTCAGTGAGTGATACAGCCGTTTCATGTCGCCTCCAGAGGGCAGAGTTATTGTTAAGTGTTATGTCTGGACGGCCATCGGCTGGCCAGCCTGTAAACTAAGACCTGATTGAGCTCGATTTATTGCTTGCGATCCGAAGGATGATTGACGCCATCCATGGTGGGCACCTCACCCAGATCTTTGGGATTCACACCCTCCAGGCAGCCGACATTGAATCCATACTCATTGGGGTCGGAGCGGCGCTGGTGATGTGTATAAATGCCGCACCGGGAGCAGAAGTAGTGGCGCGCAACCTGGGTGTTGAACTGATACAGGCTCAGCGCGTCTTCACCTTTGACGATGCGGATGGCCGGCAGGCTGGTGGTGCCCATGATCGCACCGCGGCGGCGACAGAATGAACAGTCGCAGCGGCGCGGAGAAACGACGCCGTCGGGCAGGTGCAGCTCTATCTGCACGGCGCCACAATGGCAATTAAGCGTGTGATATTCCTGAATCGGGGTCGGCCCAATCTGCTTGATACTCATCGGTATCGGCTCCTTCCTTAAGGGCCTCCGCCTGGCTGTCGTAGCTGCGGATGACCTGTTCTGCGGCATCGATGTCATCGTCCTGCACATAGACCTCGGCAAAACCCTGAACGGCCAGGTCGCCCACAGCACCCTGCAGGTAGTGACCACCCACATGGGGCTCAATACCGTGCGAACGCAGCAGGCCGGCAACTATGTGGGCTTCCATGATGTCAGCGGCGTGGTAGATGATCTTCATGGCCCTAGTATCGCAGAATGACCAGCCCGGCTGCCACCACCAATAGCAGCGCGGCCAGGCGGTTCAGCCACGCGGACCAGAAGGCAAATCGTGGATCGCCTGCCAGCAGTTGCCCTGCCCTGGCCACCAGTGCCGCATAGACGAGTTTGACGCCACCAACACAGATGATGGTAATCAACATGATGAGCAGCACATCCCAGAACGTGATAGCGGCAACATCCACAAAGGCAGGGAAAAAACCAAGGTAAAACAGCACGGCTTTCTGATCGCCCAGCGTCAGCAGCAGTCCACTGACAAAGCTGCCACGCAGTGAACCGGACAACTTTACAGGATGAGAAGGTATTGAGGATTCAGGGGAAGGAGTGGTGGCCATATGCGAGTCAGCAGCGCTGCGCCACAGCCCGAGGGCCATCCATAGCAGATAGGCGGCTGCCAGAAATTTAAGCCAGCTGGCCCAGCCATTGGCAGCATTGAGCAACAGGGTGACACCAAACAGGGCAATCAGGATGAACAGCAAATCGCCGGCAACCACGCCAGCACTTACGGCGGCGCCGTGACGAAAGCCACCGGCCAGCGCTCTGGAGGTTACGGCGAGCACGCTGATGCTTGGCAGGGCTGCCAGCACCAGCATCGCGCTTATCAGGGCCAGCGCCCCGGCAAGGTCCAGCGTCAACACATCAGGCCCCGGAAAAAATGCTCAGGGGCCCAGTCTAGCAGACTGCGATGAGTTATTTACTGCCTCGGGCAGGCGAGCGTCGCTTGCCCTTGTCTTTGTCGACACGCTTTTTGGGCGCGCCACGCTTTTTCTCTTTGGGCTTGTCAGCGTTGAACTTGTCGCCGCCAAACTTGCTGCCCTTGCTTTCGGATTTGAACTTGTCGCCCTTGAAGCCGCCCGTTTTGAAGCGATCGCCACGCGGTTTGTCCGAATCCGGTTTGTCCGCTGAGCGGTCGAAGCGTGGACGGTCAGTGCCCGGCTTGCTGTCGGCGAAGCGGTCCTGGCGCGCCGCACGAGGCGGACGCGTGGGTTCTGTGAATGCTTCACGACGGGGGCCTGCCGAACGTGGCTTGCGGGCACCCTCAGGACGCGAGCGACGACCACGATCAGGCGCCGGGCCAGATGCCACACGCTCCAGATTCAGAGCCTGGTTGCACACGCGGGTGCGCTGCAGGGTCTGGAATACTTCATCAGGCATGCCAGTCGGCAGATCGATGGTGGTGTGATCATCAAATATCTGGATGCGTCCGATATAACGACCTTCGATGCCGCCTTCGTTAGCGATGGCACCAACAATCTCGCGCGGCGTGACACCATGGTCGTGCCCCACTGCCAGACGGAAGTGTTCCATGGGCACATCATCACCATCACTGAAGTCACGCTGCTCGCGGCGCTTGCGTGGCGCACGTTCACCAGCGTCGTCGCCTTCCAGCAGGCTGCCAATGTACTCATCACCTGTCGGGACTTTGCTGCGTGGCTTGCGGGCAGGCCGCTCGCCAGCGAAATCGTCACCAGCAGATTGTGTGCCTCTTGACGCTTTTTCTTTGAAACCCTTGCTCGTGCCGTAGCTGGTTTCTTTAACTTCTTTAAAAGATGGCTCCAGCGGTCGGTCTTTCTGCAGCAGGAAGGCCATCGCGGCTGCGGCATCTTCCAGCGAACACTCATGTTCCTGACAAAGATCGGCGATCAGACTGCGGAAGAAATCCAGGTTGTCCTGTGCCAGTGCATCAGCAATGGTCTGCTTGAACTGCTGGCTGCGCTTCAGGATCAGATCGCCTCTTGTCGGCAGCTCCATCCGCGTGATCTTTTTACGCGTGGTGCGCTCGATTGACTGCAGCATACGCTGTTCGCGTGGTGCTACAAACAGAACCGCCTTGCCGCTGCGGCCGGCGCGACCGGTACGACCAATACGGTGGACGTAGGCTTCGTTGTCGTAGGGAATATCGTAGTTCATCACGTGGCTGATGCGCTCCACATCCAGGCCGCGTGCTGCCACGTCGGTGGCTACCACGATATCCAACTGGCCGTTCTTTAACTGCTCAACGGTGCGCGTGCGCAGCTGCTGGTTCATGTCGCCGTTCAGGGCCGCGGCAGAGAAGCCACGTGCGTTGAGTTTCTCGGCCAGCTCCACGGTGCTGTTTTTGGTACGTACGAATACGATCATGCCGTCGAAGTCTTCGACTTCCAGCATACGGGTCAATGCGTCCAGCTTGTTGGTGCCCTGCACCAGCCAGTAGTACTGATCGATATCAGAGTTGGTGCTGGTTGCGCTTTTGATGCGCACTTCCTGCGGGTCGTGCAGGTATTTTTCGGCCACGTTACGGATGGGCGGCGGCATGGTCGCGGAGAACAGCGCTACCTGGCGGGTGGACGGTGTCTGCTGAAGGATGGTCTCGACATCGTCGATGAACCCCATACGCAACATTTCGTCAGCTTCATCAAGCACCAGCGTGTTGATTTTTTTCAGATCCAGTGAGCGTCGGTTCAGGTGATCGAGCAGACGGCCGGGGGTTGCTACCACCACGTGCACACCACGACGCAGAGCCTGCAATTGTCGGCTCATGTCCTGGCCACCATAAACTGGCAGCACATGAAAGCCTTTCAGGCCTTCGGCGTAAGTCTGGAACGCTTCGGCCACCTGGATGGCCAGCTCACGCGTTGGACACAGCACCAGTGCCTGGGTTGACGGATTAGTTACGTCAATCTTGGCCAGAATCGGCAGTGCAAATGCGGCTGTTTTGCCGGTGCCGGTCTGGGCCATGCCCACAATATCCTTTCCTTCGAGCAAGGCAGGAATTGTAGCCTGTTGAATAGGCGAGGGTTTTTCATACCCGACGCGCTCCAGTGTTTTTAACAGGAATGCGGGCAGATTGAGCTCGGCAAAGCCGAGATCGGGCGCGGTGGTGCTGGACATAATAGGTGCCTGCTGGCGTGACGTGCGGTAAACGAGGATATTCTACAAAAAGGGCGCGCAGTGTACAGCAATAAGTAAGCAGGCGAAAGCGATTTCCTAAAAGGGGGCGGAGGGATTTAGGTCGCTAAATCCCTCCGTCCCCTTTAACGGGCCTTATCTCTCGTTCAGATAGTCCACCGCTTTGTCCGGAAAATCGGTGAACAGCCCGTCAACATTGGCCTCGAACAGGAATATCTCCAGCAGGTGTTCAAAATTGTCGGCGTAACCGGGCACCTGACCGTCATCAGCCCGGAAGGTATAGGGGTGTACTTTGAGCCCAGCCTGATGGGCATCACGTACCAGCGAGCTGATCTGAAGATTGTTGGGCGTCGACTCATAGCTGATGATCATGCCTTTTTCCGGGCCGATGCCATCAGCGTACTGCGCCAGCTCACGCATGCCGCCGGGTGCCAGCATCCAGGCATAGGCCTCATCATCGCCCATCAGCTGCACCAGCTTCAGTTCGATATCCAATGCCGGCAGCACTTCTTCTTTAACACGCTTGAGTTCATCAAACTCGAAGGTCTGCACGTATACATTACTGTCCTTGCTGGTGTAACCAAAGCGCTTCAGCTCGCTGAGCACGGCCATGCCAATATCCTTGCCGTGTTCATGGTGAAAGGCAGGTGACTTCAGCTCGGGGTAGATACCGACATCGCGGCCAGTTGAGCGGTTCAGCCCCTGAATCATCTGCAGCTGTTCGGCAAAGGTGTGGATGGTGAAGGTGGACTGCCACAGCGGGAAGCGCTGCGGGTAGATCATCTCTTCTTCGCCGGCATCATTCAGGCGGTAACCCTCGGTGACACGCAGCTGACGCAGCTCTTCCAGCGTGAAATCAATAACATAGTGACGTCCATCGTCGCGGGCGCGGCCCGGAAACTGATGCCGCACATCGGTGTTACGGTCCAGCGTCAGGTCGTGCCAGACGATCAATTGATCGTCGCGCGTCATGACCACATCCTGTTCCTGGAAGTCGGCGCCCATGGCGTAGGCCATGGCAGCCGCCGGCAGGGTATGCTCGGGCAGGTAGCCACTGGCCCCGCGGTGCGCCACAACGACCTTGTCGGCAGCATCGCTTTGCGCCATGGCCGGTGCTAACGGCAGCACATTGCCAGTAATGACAGACATGAGCACAACCCCTTGCAACAATCGTGACATCGACCGAGTGACCATCAGTGTATCCTTTTTTCTATCTGAAAGTGGACTTTACGGAGCTGGCAGTCTACGACATTTTTTTGATGATTGGGTGACAGCGGCCGGCAGACGACCTGCCGCTGTCAGCCTCAGATGAGGCGGGCCTCTAGATCATCAACCATTACCCAGGCGATAACGCAGCTTCACCACCCAGGTGTCGGTAATGCGCTCGCTCCAGGAGTCGAACAGCAGGTCCTGGAATTCGGAACCCAGATCGCTAGGCAGGTTGCTGCCGCGCGTGTACACAATAAACAGGTCCGATAGCGGTGCAATCTCCCAACGATAACGCGCCTGGAAACTCATGCGGCTGACCGTAAAGTCATCGGGAGTCGCATCCGGCTTGGGCGTGCGGATCAGGTGCCGGACATCGGTCTGATCGATGCGATAGAACTTGTCTTCCTTGGCCTTGATACCGGTCCACTGCACCGCCAGGCGAAACTGCTGCTTGGAGTTGATGAAGTAGTTGGCGTTCCACTGTGGCGCCCACTCGGTGGCCCGGAAAGCCGTCAGCCGCGGACCACCCTGATGCACAAGCCAGGACTCACGATCGCGGTACTCCAGTTCCAGCTCGGTATTAAAGCGGTCATTGGGCTGCCATTGCACACCCACTTCGTAGCTCAGGTTACTGCGCTGCAGATCTTCCTGAGCATTGCCAAATCGTGCGCTGTAGCTTAACGGACGTGAGCGGTCGCTGCTCCACTCAAGATCGTAGGCCAGCCGGTGCGGGATCTTGAAGGTGCCGTTGCCACGGCTCAGACGATCGTCCACACGTGGCGGGAAATAGCGGAAGTTCATGTTCAGACTGGTATTGTCCAGAAAGGTCATGTTCTGGCCGAAGAACAGCCCAAGCCGCACTGGCCGGTCGTCGGTGTTCCACTGGTTAACGATCATCATGTAACGCGAGCGCGAACGAAGATTCTCAAGGCCCGACTCCGTGATGTTAAAACGGTAATCGAGCATCACATGGTCATTACGCTGCAAATAACCCACATCATTGATGTTGAGTGTGTCATCAAAGTAATTGCCAGTGAACGAGTGCTGAATACCCCGCGAGGGGCGGTAGTTAAGATCGAACAGCGCACCTGAACCTGTGGTGCCATTCACATCACTGTGCAGCACCTGGCCATCAAACACCCAGCGCGTGTCGGCGGAGAACCAGGAGACGTCGACGCCGTTTACAGTGGCGTCATGGTCCGGATGGCTCAATCGCGTGCCAATCCAGCCAAAGCCGCGACGACCACCGCCGCTGGTGTCCTCGTAGAGCAGACGACCGACAGCAAAGTCGCGACCGGTGGACTCCAGATTGACCTGATTGCCTGCGGCATCGCGGCCGCGCAGCGTCATATCGTCTTCGGCGGCCAGCAGGGTGCCATAACGCCAGTTACCCTGCGAGCCCGTCACTTTGGCAGCACCCAGCAGCTCGGTTGGTGCATTGCGCTCGGTCGGGCTCACTGAAACTCCGGCGGGGGTATCGATCCAGGGTGCCGCACCTATGCGGCGGGTATTCAGCACGGTGATCGGACCGAAGGGGCCACCACTGGCGCGCGGGCCTGCACGAAAAATATCCTGACCCTCGAGGAAAAATGTCCGCTTCTCCGAGAAAAATGTCTCGAATGCGCTTAAATTCACAACAATATCGTCTGACTCAACGGTACCGAAGTCTGGATTCAGCGTTGCCGATACCTGAGTATTGGAGGTCGGTCGCCAGTAAATATCGGCGCCCACACGCGTCTCGGACTCGTCGGTAATATTGTTGTAGGTCGCGGAAGCATAGGGGTAAAAGGTGAACTGCGTGCTGGGATCAATACCGGCCACCGAGAACTTCTGGAATGCCGACAGGTATTCCGGATTGGTCTGCGGCAGCGCCGGCCAGGACCAGGTTTCGTTCAGGTGGGTCACCATGCGCTCGGTGTAGATGCCAATCTCGCGCACCTCACCGGTCTGCGGCAACTGCATCATGCCCCAGGGAATGAATATCTCGGTGGACCAGCCATTCTCCAGCTCTTGAGTCACAGCATTCCAGGGACCATCCCAGTCACGGCTGATCTGCTTCTCGGGCAGAATCGTGCCATCAGAGAAAGTGCCACCCAGGTTTATGCGCAGGAAATAGCCGTACAGGCCCTGACCTGAGGTGTCGATGGAAATCACATAACCATCACGCTGCACGCCTTCGTCCCGCGAACTCATGCGCGCTACCAGGGTGTCTGGATCCTGATAGTTCATGGCGCCGACGTAAATACCGCGGTCGTTGTAGAAGATCCGTGTTTCGGTGCGCATCGACGCGGGCGCCAGCGTATCCGGGTTGATCACGCGCATGCCATCGTAGGCAGGGAGCGTATTCCAGACAGCTTCATCCAGGGCGCCATCCAGCTCGATATTGGCGGTATCGCTGTCGACCTGGGTCAATGGCAATACACCTTCTGCCGTCGGATTCTGGGCGTAGGAGTGGGTGGAATAAGCCGCTGCGCAGATCGTCAGCACGGTGATGCTGGCAAATGTGGCAGGCAGGCGCAAAGAAGTGATGGATATGGGTGATATCACTGCGGGTTCCCCGATTATTTTCATTATGGTTTTTGAAAGCAGGGCGAGTATATCAGCAAGTTTTGACGAGGCTGACCGCCTGATTATCAATTAATGCCCGCGGTTTCACTTTGTTACAGATGCGCCCCGGATTGCCACAAAGTCCAGCAAATTATGCCGGGCATTTGTTGTCACAATTGTTGAACCCGCTAAAACCCAAGGTAGTAGAGGTCCTGAAATGCGATTATTTAAACGTCAGATCAATCCGATTTTTGTGGAGGAAGAAGATTACAACTGGGGCAACAAACGCGGGGGCGCCGGCAAGTGGCTGTTATTGTTGCTGACTGTGGGTATCGCGGTGGGCGTGTTATACGTGCAGGTAGGACAGATTTGACAACAGCCAGCCACTGACACCGACCGAAGTCGATGTCAGTGGCTGATTAGCTGTTTTATCAGATCAGGAGTCGGATTTCGGCGCGGCAGCGTTAACTGCCAGAGATGCGTCGAATGCCGGCTTGGCTGGCTCCGAGCCCGCAGACTCGGATACTGGTCGGAACACTTCGCTGTAGAGGAAGAAATCGGTCAATACGGCGCGCAGATGGATTGACGCGTTCAGATTATCGATCAGCTCTGAACTCATCTTTGGCTGCGCCAGCACAAAGCTCAGAGCCGCGCTTGCCTTGCGGATATCATCCGCAATCACCTGCTCGTACTCATGCTGTGAACTGCCGTCGTTGATTGCCGCCGCAACATTCTGCATGGCCTTCAACATGTCTTTCAATGTTGGCCGTGCGTGGGGCGGCGGATAACTGTCTTCATCATGTGGCGGTCTTCCCTGCGCGGCGTAGGCCAGCAGGAACTCGTAGCCGCTCTCAACGACTTCTATTTCTTTCTCAAGATCTTTCACGTCTATCACTCAGCCTCTGGCTTCCACTTGCTTGCGTCATGGTTCTGCTTCATTTCGTCCTCAGAGATCCAGCCCTTCACCATGGAGCGGGTGTAGAAGATCTTCTCAGGACGCAGTGCGAAGTAGATATGGATGGCGGTAAAGGCAACCAGGGCCAGCGTCGCCAGGCCGTGCAGCAGGAACATCAGACCCAGCTGGGCTTCATCCTGCACCGAGGGACGTGCCCAGAACGGTGAGTTGATGTTGGTGAACAGAATCACACCCGTTACGATGACCAGCAGTACCAGCACTGTCATGGCCCAGTGCATGCCCTTCTGCTCGAAGGAGTACTTGCCCGGCTTGCGGCTTTCATCAAATGGTTCGGCAAAATCGGACGGCGTCAGCAGCATGGACTTGAAGTCCTGCCAGAAGGTGGCGCGGATAATGTGGAAGATGACCACAAATGTCAGTATCAGGCCGGCAATCCAGTGAATGTTCAGCCAGGCGAAGCGCACGCCGAGAATTGGCATGACACCGGTGGCGATCAGAACCAGCACTGATGCGGCCATAATCCAGTGAAAGGCGCGATCGATGGCATCGTGACGGCGTACTTTGGGGCCTTCGGCTGAGGGCTTGGCTTTACGCTTGGCCAGTGCCGCCATAACGATGGCGTGACCAGCCAACAGCAGCAGGGCCGCGACTGCGACAACCCACAACAGATCCCAGGCTACACCCAGAATGACCTCGTCACCCCAAACGTCCCGCTTGTTTCTTATAATTTCCACGTGATATCCCCTCAGCTGTTAACTTGTGCTTATTGTTGATGTGGGCAGATTCTCTTTATTTCCTGTCACGTTGATTGTCGGAAAACAGAGGCGCTATATAGAAGGCGAAGAGTAATCCAGCTGCCCCGTTTTATCAAGACAAAACCTGCGACACTACGTCACCCTGACACCCACAAACCCAAGCACGGTGCGGCCCGCTAACTTGACATATTCTGTTTGAGTGGTATTGTGTCCAGCCCCCGTAAAACAGCGTAACGTGTTTTAGGACCGTCTGGAACTTGCCGGACACGCAGTCCGGGGTGCAGGCAATACACCGAGCCGTGCAAATCAATAATGTCTAATTCACGCATCTCCCTGTCAGCAGTGCTACATGATGCAGCGTATGTGGGGGAGGGTTCAACGGTGGCCGGAAGAGAAACACTAAAAACGAATTAAAGAGACGTAGCGAACACTATGACTGATCAAGCCCAATACCCCCACATGTTTGGCTTTCCGGAGAAGACCGGACTGTATGACCCGGCCAACGAGAAAGATTCCTGCGGCGTAGGCTTTGTTGCAGACATCAAAGGTCGCCCAAGTCACCAGATCATGCTGGACGCCTACCACCTCAACTCCCGCATGGATCACCGAGGTGGTTGCGGCTTTGAAGCCAACACCGGCGACGGCGCCGGCATCCTGATGGCGCTGCCACACACATTCTTTGCCGAAGTTGCTCAGAACGAGCTCAACGTTACTCTGCCAGAAGCAGGCAAGTACGCCACCGGCAATATTTTCCTGCCCCAGAACGAGAAAGAGCGTGAGTTCTGCCGGGAGACGATCAACAAGATCATCGCCGAAGAAGGCCAGACGCTGCTGGGATGGCGCGAAGTGCCCACCGATGCTGAAGGTGCCGATGTCGGCCCGGCCGCCCGTATGGCGCAGCCCTACATCGCTCAGCTGTTCATTGGCGCTGCAGATGGTCTCGATAAAGAGGCGTTTGAGCGCAAGCTGTACATCATCCGTAAGCGCTTTACGCACAAGCTGCGCGGCGACGCGTCGCTGAGCCAGGCAAAAATGCTGTATGCCTGCAGCCTGTCGACCAAAGTTATTGTATATAAAGGTATGTTGACGCCCGGTCAGCTGTTCCCGTTCTACAAGGATCTGACCAACCCCGGCTTTGAAACACACCTGGCCATGGTGCATTCACGTTTCAGCACCAACACCTTCCCGTCCTGGGACCGTGCCCAGCCGAATCGCTTCATGAGCCACAACGGTGAAATCAACACCCTGCGCGGCAACGTCAATCAGATGGTGGCACGTGAAGGCACGCTGCACACTGACTTGTTTGGCGACAAGCTGAAAGATCTGTTCCCCATCATCGACTCTGATGTCTCTGACTCCGGCTCCTTTGACTCGGTACTTGAGTTCATGCTGCTGTCCGGCCGTTCGCTGCAGGAAGCGGTGATGATGATGATTCCGGAAGCCTGGCAATCGGACGTCAACATGTCGCAGGACAAAAAGGACTTCTACGAATTCCACAGCGCACTGATGGAGCCGTGGGACGGTCCAGCTTCTATTGTATTCTCCGACGGTCACTACATTGGCGCCGTACTGGATCGTAACGGTCTGCGCCCCAGCCGTTACTACGTGACCCACGACGACAAGGTCATCATGGCCTCTGAAGTAGGCGTGGTACAGGTCGATCCGGCCAACGTTAAGGAAAAAGGCCGTCTGCAGCCAGGCCGTATGTTCCTGCTGGACTTTGAACAGGGCCGTCTGATTCCGGACGAAGAGCTCAAGCACAGTATTGCTGCCAAACGCCCCTATGGCGAATGGCTTGCCAATCAGAAGATCACGCTGGACATGCTGGCCGACGGCAATGAGGCGCACTCGCTGGATTCAGATAACGTGCTGCCGCGCATGCAGGCCTTCGGTTACACCACCGAAACCATGCAGTTCATGCTGCTGCCAATGATCACCGAAGCCCGTGACCCGCTGGGTTCCATGGGCAACGACTCGGCGCTGGCCTGTCTGTCTGACAAGCCACGCATGATATACGACTACTTTAAACAACTGTTTGCACAGGTCACCAACCCGGCGATCGACTCGATCCGCGAAGAAGTGGTGATGTCCCTGGAATGCTTTATCGGTCCGGAAGGCAACCTGCTGGAAACCACCGAGCAGCACGCCCACCGCCTGAGCCTGCAGCACCCGATTCTGTCAAACAAACAGTTGCAGACCATCCGCCGCATGGACCATAACGGTCTGCGCAGCAAAGTGGTTGATATCACATACGACATCAATGCCGAAAATGGATATCAGGCCGGTCTGGATCGCGTCTGCCAGGAAGCCAGTCAGGCCATCGCCGATGGTTTTGCCTTTGTTATCCTGTCTGACCGCAAGATCGGCAAAAACCGCGCTGCGATCAGCGCCCTGGTGGCCACCGGTGCTGTGCATCACCACCTGATTCGCACCCACGAGCGCACCAAGATCGGCCTGATCGTCGAGACTGGCGAAGCGCGTGAAGTCCATCACCACTGTCTGCTGGTGGGTTATGGCGCTGACGCCATCAACCCCTACATGGCCTTTGAGGCGATCTGGCAGGCACAGCTGGACGGCCTGCTGGGTAAAGATTATCCCAACGAAAGCGACGTGGTTTACGCCTACAAAAAAGCAGTTGCCAAAGGCATGTTGAAAGTCATGGCCAAGATGGGCATCTCCACACTGCAGTCATACCGTGGCGCCCAGATCTTCGAAGCTGTAGGTCTGGCGTCTGACGTGATTGATCGCTGCTTTGTGGGTACCGCCAGCCGTGTGCAGGGCGTGAACTTTGACACCCTGGTAGAAGAGACCGAGCGTCGTCATCGCCTGGGTTACCCGGAAAAAGACGAGAACCGTATTCCGGTCCTCAACAACCCGGGCGACTTCCACTGGCGCAGCGGCGGCGAGAGCCATATGTGGGATCCGAGTGCCATCTTCAATCTGCAGAATGCGGCGCGCACCAACAGCCCGGACGCCTACAAGGTATTTGCCAAGTACACCAATGAGCAAACCACGCGCGCCTGTACACTGCGTGGTCTGCTGAAGTTCCGTGCCGATCAGAAAGCCATTCCGCTGAATGAAGTGGAACCGGCCAAGGAGATCGTCAAGCGCTTTGCCACTGGTGCGATGAGCTTTGGCTCCATCTCACAGGAAAGTCACGAGTCACTGGCAGTCGCCATGAACCGACTGGGCGGCAAGTCCAATACCGGTGAAGGCGGTGAAGATCCGATCCGTTTCAGCCCGATGGCCAACGGTGACTCCAAGCGCTCGGCGATCAAGCAGGTCGCATCCGGCCGCTTTGGCGTGACCATCTGGTATCTGAGCAACTCCGACGAGATTCAGATCAAGATTTCCCAGGGCGCCAAGCCCGGTGAGGGCGGCGAGCTGCCCGGCGGCAAAGTGGATGAACAGATCGCCCGTATTCGTCACTCGACGCCGGGTGTAGGGCTGATTTCTCCGCCCCCGCATCACGACATTTACTCCATTGAGGACATGGCTCAGCTGATCCATGACCTTAAAAACGCTAACCGCCAGGCCCGTATCAGCGTCAAGCTGGTATCGGAAATCGGCGTCGGCACCATTGCTGCTGGTGTTACCAAGGCCAAGACTGACCACCTGGTCATCGCCGGCCATGATGGCGGCACCGGTGCCTCACCGCTGACCTCCATCAAGCATGCGGGTCTGCCCTGGGAGCTCGGTCTGGCAGAAACACACCAGACACTGGTTATGAACAATCTGCGTTCACGCGTTGCGCTGCAGACCGACGGCCAGCTGAAGACCGGCCGTGACGTCGCCATCGCTGCGCTGCTGGGTGCCGAAGAGTACGGTTTTGCAACCGCGCCGCTGGTCACGCTGGGCTGTATCATGATGCGTAAGTGTCACCTGAACACCTGCCCGGTGGGCATCGCGACTCAGGATCCTGAGCTGCGCAAGAAGTTCAAAGGCAAGCCTGAGCATGTAGTTAACTACCTGTTCATGGTGGCTGAAGAAATGCGCGAGATCATGGCCAGCCTGGGTATTCGCACCGTCAACGAAATGATCGGTCGCGTCGACCTGCTGGAAAGCGATGTGGCTGTAGACCACTGGAAAGCTCGCGGCCTGGATCTGAGCAACATCCTGACGCCCGCCAAGGCAGTGTTCCCGAATACTGGTACTTTCTGTTCCATGGAGCAGGATCACGGCCTGGACAAGGCACTGGATAACCAGCTGATCGAACTGGCCGCACCTGCGCTGGAGAAAGGCGAGAAGGTCAACATTGAGCTGCCGGTCATCAACATCAATCGTGTGGTTGGCACCATGCTGTCCAACGAAGTGGCCAAGCGTTTCGGCGAAGAGCAGCTGCCGGAAGACACCATCAACATCAAACTGAATGGTTCTGCCGGTCAGAGCCTGGGCGCCTGGCTGGCCAAAGGCATCACCATTACGGTTGAAGGTGACGCCAACGACTTCGTCGGCAAGGGCCTGTCGGGTGGCAAGATCGTGATCTATCCACCCAAAGAGAGCACTTTCAAGCCGGAAGAGAACATTATTGCCGGTAACGTCAATCTGTATGGCGCCACCGGCGGTGAAGCCTACTTCCGCGGCATCGTGGCCGAGCGTTTTGCGGTGCGTAACTCTGGCGCCAGCGCCGTCGTCGAAGGTATCGGCGATCATGGCTGTGAATACATGACCGGTGGTCGTGTGGTCATTCTTGGCAAAACCGGCCGTAACTTTGGCGCCGGCATGAGTGGCGGTATCGCCTATGTCTGGGATCAGGACAAAGACTTTGAGCGTCAGTGCAACATGGAGTCGTTTGAACTGGAACCAGTCCAGGACGCCACCGACATTGAAGAATTAAAAACACTGATCAGCAATCACCTGCGTTACACCGGCTCGACGGTGGCGCAGCAGATTCTGGATAACTGGGACGCATCGCTGCAGCACTTTGTGAAAGTGATGCCGACCGACTATAAGCGTGTGCTGGCGGAAATGGCTGCCAAGTCACAGACCCAGGCAGTGGCTGTCTGATACGTACAAAATTGCAAAGATAAGGTTTTAACATGGGTAAACCAACCGGTTTTAAAGAGTTCGAGCGCAGCACGGTTCCCTACCGTGCGCCGGCAGAGCGACTGCTGGACTACAAGGAAATTTACACCGACCCGGCGGAAGAGCACCTGCAAACGCAGGGCGCACGCTGCATGGACTGTGGTGTTCCATTCTGTCAGTCTGACAACGGCTGCCCGGTATACAACCTGATCCCCGAGTGGAACGATCTGGTCTACAAGGGTCAGTGGCGCGATGCGCTGGATCGGCTGCACAAGACCAACAACTTCCCGGAGTTCACTGGACGAGTATGTCCAGCGCCGTGCGAAGGTTCCTGTGTACTGGGTATCAACAACCCGCCGGTCACCATCAAGAACATTGAAAACGCCATCATCGACAAAGGCTTTGAAAACGGCTGGGTACGGGCGAATCCACCTAAATTCCGCACCGGCAAAAAAGTCGCCGTGGTCGGCAGTGGTCCCGCCGGACTGGCTGCTGCAGCGCAGCTGAACCAGCACGGTCACGAAGTGACTGTCTATGAGCGTGAAGACCGCATCGGCGGCCTGCTCATGTACGGCATCCCCAACATGAAGCTGGAAAAAGATGTTGTTGATCGTCGCGTCAACCTGCTGAAGGAAGAAGGCATCAAGTTTGTCACCGGCGTAAATGTTGGCGGCAAGGGCGTTAATGGTCTGGACGTCAGTGAACTGCTGGATAAAGTCGACGCCCTGTTGCTGGCTACTGGCGCAACTACTGCACGTGACCTGAAGATCCCGGGCCGTGAAGGTGATGGCGTGCATTTTGCGATGGAGTTCCTGACTGCCAACACGCGCAGCCTGCTCGACTCTGAGCTGAAAGACGGCAACTACATCAGCGCCAAAGGTAAGAACGTGATCGTCATCGGTGGCGGTGACACCGGTACCGACTGTATCGCAACATCTCTGCGTCACGGCTGCAAGTCGCTGGTCAATTTCGAGATCATGCCCAAGCCGCCGCGTGAGCGTCCGTCGGATAACCCCTGGCCGCTGTGGCCAAAGATCTATCGCGTTGACTACGGTCATGAAGAGGCCGCCGAGCGCGATGGCAACGACCCACGTGTTTACTCCATCAGCGGCAAAGAGTTTGTCCGTGATGAAAACGGCAAGCTGCTGGGCATCAACACTGTCGAAGTGGACTCCAGCTTCAAGGAAGTGCCGGGCACAACCAAGTTCTGGGAAGCCGATCTGATTCTGCTGTCCATGGGTTTCCTGGGGCCAGAGCACTACATCAGCGAGCCGCTGGGACTGGAACTGGATCAGCGCTCCAACTACAAGGCTGAATACAAGAGCTTCCGCACCAGCCACCCCAAGGTGTTTGCTGCTGGTGATTGCCGCCGTGGCCAGTCCCTGGTGGTGCGCGCCATCGACGAAGGTCGTCTGGTAGCAGAAGTCATCGATCAGCAGCTCACAGCCAGCCAGCAGGAAGCCAAAGCCAGCTGAGTTGTCTGACTGAAGACGCCTTATCCGGCAGCTGCGGCTGCCTCAGCAAAGGCTGTCATCCTCGCGGATGATGGCCTTTTTTGTGAGTGACATTTTTGCCACAAGCGTGTGCTAAACTCGACGAATGAGCACACCGGTTCTGACGCTTGAAAACGTCACTAAACGCTATGGCGACTTTACCGCAGTCGACCAGATAAACCTGAGCATACCGCAGGGCTCTGTCTATGGTTTTCTGGGACCCAATGGGGCCGGCAAAACCACCACTATCCGCATGATTCTCGACATCATCCGTCCGGATACTGGCCATATCGATGTGCTGGGCCACCGTTCGGCCATGGATGTGCGTCACCGCATCGGTTATCTGCCCGAAGAAAAGGGCCTGTACAAAAAAATGAAGGTCTGGGCCATCATCAGCTACTTTGCCACGCTGAAGGGTATGTCGCGCAGTGCTGCCCGCCACAAGGCATTTGAGTTGCTGGAGCGCTACGGTCTGAAGGACTTTGCCGAATCCAGCATCGAGTCATTGTCCAAGGGTATGGGCCAGAAGGTGCAGGTATTGGCCTCCATTGCCCACGAACCCGAGCTGGTCATTCTGGATGAGCCATTCTCCGGACTGGACCCGGTCAATCAGGAAGTGCTGGAGCAGCTGATCAAGGACCTGTCGGCTAATGGTCAGACCGTGATTTTCTCCACGCACATCATGCAGCATGCCGAACGTCTGTGTCAGCGCCTGCTGCTGATTACTCAGGGCCGCAAGGTGTTTGATGGCACCGTCAGTGAGGCACACGCCATCATTCCGCGCCGCGTTGTACTGGAAACGCGAGGTGATATCCATTCGGTACGCCAGCTGGACGGCGTATTGTCGGTTCAGGAGCAGCCTCCAGAGGACGGCAGCACCAGAGCCAACGGGATTCGGCAATGGGAGCTGTACGTAAAAGAACAGGCCGACCCGCAACAGATACTGCAGCACTGCTTTGAGAACGGAGTCTCACTCAGTCGCTTCGATTTCACTCAGGCCAGTCTGCATGATGTATTTGTGCATCTGGTTGGCAAGGAAGCCCGGGAGCATAATTTTAGATGAGAGTGACGCTGCTGATCGCCTGGCGCGAGTTCATGGAAAACGTCAAAACCAAGGGCTTCTGGATTGGCGTCCTTCTGGTGCCAATTGTCTTTTTTCTGATCTTCCATATCTCAAGCCGCCTGGCCACCGCCACACCGACGCGCTATTTCATGCTGATTGACCAGTCTGGTGAGTACGGCGGCGCGGTCGCCACGGCCATCAGCCGCGAACACCAGCGCCAGGTCATGCAGGAGTTCATGCGCTATCTGCAGGCAAACCGCGTTGATATGGGCGGCGCACCGCCGCCACAGGCGCCAGCAAACCAGCTCGATCAGCTGCTGGATGATTTTGGCAATGACGAAGTGTCTGCGCTTGATGACTGGCTGAGCAACGGCGGCCTGGACATGGCGCTGCAGATGGCCCGGCCCTACCTGCGCGAAGATGCACCGCCCTTCACGCCGCCACGACGACAGTTCATTGCCATTGATCCCCCAGCCGATCTGGACACCAGTGCGCCACCGCAGACCATTGTGGAATACATGCGCCCCTATCTGAATGGCGAGCGACGCCTGCAGCACGACGGGACCGCCGTACCCCTGTTTGCCCTGATTCTGGTACCTGCCAATGTGGCCGGTGATGTGGTGCGACCTGACTCGCTGGAGCGCCTGATGTTGTCTGACGGTACGCCCAGTGGCGTTCAGTACTGGGCTGCCAACCTGACTGATACCCGCTTGCCGAATGCCATTCAGGCCAGTCTCAACAACACCATCCGCCAGCAGGAGTTTACCGCACAGGGCATAGACATTCAGGCCGTGCGCGACATTCAGAGGACCCGGCTGCCATTGAGCCGTCTGGATCCCGGCAAACAGCTGGGTGAGGCCGAGGTCAGCATGGCTGACACTTTCCGGCAGTGGGCGCCGATGGGTTTTGTGTATCTGATATTCATCTCCCTGATGCAGAGCGTGCAGTACCTGCTCAGCAATACCATTGAAGAAAAATCCAATCGCATTATCGAAGTGCTGTTGGCCTCGGTGACACCTGGCGAGTTGATGATGGGCAAACTGCTCGGCATTGGCGCCACTGGCATTACGACCATCCTGGCCTGGATTACTTCGTTTTTTGTGTTTTTGCAGCTGTACCAGACGGTTGAAACGGCCGCCATTGTGCAGATTCTTGACGTGCTGCTCAGCTCTGACCTGATCCCCTACTTTGTGTTCTATTATCTGTGTTGTTACGCGCTGTATGCGGGCATCTTCCTCGCCATAGGCAGTCTCTGTAATACGCTGAAGGAGGCCCAGAGCCTGATCATGCCGCTGATCATGATTCTGATCGTGCCGGTGCTGACGATGAGCTTTGTCGCTCAGGACCCCAACGGCACCATGGCCCGCGTCATGTCCTGGATTCCGCTGTTCACGCCATTTACGATGATGAACCGTGCCGCCGCTCAGCCACCCATGGTGGATGTGGTGGGAACAACCATTGTGCTGGTACTGACCACGATTGCTGTGTTGTGGCTGTCCGGTCGTATCTTCCGGCAGGGCATTCTGCGTACTGGACAACCGCCGCGTATCGTTGAAGTGTGGCGCATGTTGCGACGACGCCGTGTATAAAAGGCCTACAGGCCAAGTGAGGACTCACCATTATGCGTGAAACCATGGAGAACCGCGGTTTTCTGGTGGTGCTGGCGGGCATCTCAGCGGCGTTTCTGTTGATCTTGCTGCCGTTCTGGAGCGCCATCTTCTGGGCCTGTGTCATGAGTCTGCTGTTTAATCCGCTGCAGCGTCGCATGGTCCGCATCTTTAAGGGACGGGAGTCACTGGCAGCCCTGGTTACGCTGCTGCTGGGCATGGTGCTGGTCGTCATCCCGGTAATCGCCATTGTGTTTGCCTTCATCAATGAGGGCGCCCAGCTATACGAGTCTATCGAGAGCCGGGAAATCAATCCGTCGGAATTCATTAACCAGATCGGCACCGCCGTGCCCATCCTGCCCGAACTATTACAACGTCTGGGCATCGACACCTCCAACCTGCGCAGCTATCTGTCCGAATCGGCCGTGGGTCTGAGTCGCATCATTTCTCAGGAAGCGCTGGTGGTGGGTCGCAACACGGTTGCCTTCACACTCAATCTTGCCCTGATGCTGTATCTCACCTTCTTCCTGCTTCGCGATGGCGAGACCATCGTCAACTGGATGCGCAAAGCCCTGCCTCTTAACGAAGATCGACGGCAGGTCTTGTTCAGCAAGTTTGCGGAAGTTTCCCGCGCCACCGTTAAGGGCAATCTGGTGGTCGCCATCGTGCAGGGTGGCCTGGGCGGTTTTATATTCTGGATGCTGGACCTGCAGGCGCCGGTGCTGTGGGCGGTGGTCATGGCCTTCCTGTCACTGGTGCCCGCAGTGGGTGCCTCGCTGGTGTGGATACCGGTGGCGATATACATGTACGCCACCGGCGACTGGATGAAGGCCTCGATACTGGTTGCCTACGGCGCCGTTGTCATCGGGCTGGCAGACAATGTGCTGCGCCCCATACTGGTTGGTCGCGATACCAAGTTGCCCGACTATATGGTGCTGTTTTCCACACTGGGTGGCATCGCACTGCTGGGCATTAACGGCTTTGTCATCGGCCCGCTGATTGCGGCGCTGTTTCTGAGCTTCTGGAGCATTTTCAGCAAGGAATTTAACGGCTGAATGCACTTGCCGCCCTGCTGCGCTAGAATAGCCGCTTGATTGACTTACAACCCCGGGGAACAGCCGCTTTGAACCAACGCCAGATCAGTTTTATTGGCGCCGGCAACATGGCAAACAGCCTGATTCGAGGTCTGCTTGCCAAAGATGTGCCCGCGCAGAATATCGCCGCTACCGACATCGACAGTGACAAGCTGGCCCAACTCGCCAGCGAGTGCGGCATTCGCACCGGTGATACTTCCTCTGTCGCCTCCGAAGCCGATGTCATTGTGCTGGCCGTCAAACCACAGGTGATGGCCAGTGTCTGCGCAGCGCTGCGTCCGCTGATTGGTAAAAAAGACTGCCTGATTATTTCCATTGCTGCCGGCATTCCGGTCAGCTCGCTCGCCAGTTGGCTGGGTGACGACAGGGCCATTGTCCGCTGCATGCCCAATACACCTTCGCTGGTGGGCGAGGGCGCCACAGGCCTGTTTGCCAATGCCCGCTGCAGCGAACAGCACCAGCAACTGGCTGGCGACATCATGGCGGCCGTTGGTATTGCCTGCTGGCTGGATCAGGAACAGGACATCGACGCTGTCACGGCGCTGTCCGGCAGCGGCCCGGCCTACTTCTTTCTGATGATGGAAGCCATGGAAAAAGCCGGTACGGCCATGGGCCTGACTGCCGAAACGGCACGGCAGCTCGCCATTCAGACCGCCCTGGGTGCTGGTAAACTGGCTGCAAACAGCGATGTCCCGCCGGATGAACTGCGCCGGCGCGTGACCTCGCCAGGTGGAACAACCGAACAGGCTGTGCTGTCATTCCAGCGCGACGGCTTTGAATCCATCGTTGAAACCGCCATGAAAGCCGCGCAACAACGCGCTGCCGAACTGGCCAAATAAGTTCAAATTCAACAGACACGAAATAGCGGGACAGGATAAACATGAACACTATCGGCGACATCGGAACCTTGCTTGTCAGTACGCTGGGCTCACTTTATCTGATGGCTATCCTGCTGCGATTCCTGCTGCAATTGTCGCGCGCTGACTTTTATAACCCGATTACACAAATGATCGTGCGCTTCACCGATCCGGGCGTGCAGATTTTCCGCCGTATCATCCCGGGTATCCGCGGCATTGATCTGTCATCGCTGGTGCTGGCCATCGTGTTTCAGTGCGCAGCCATGTACGCACTGATCTTTCTGGCCGGGCTGCAGTTCCCGAATTTTGGCCTGATTCTGACCTGGGGTCTGGCGGGAATACTCAGCTTCATTCTGAATATCTATTTCTGGGGCATGCTGATATCCATCATCGCCAGCTTCATCGCGCCCTTCAGCGGACACCCGGCACTGGTGCTGGTCCGACAGCTGACTGAACCGGTCATGGCACCGTTCCGGCGCCTGCTGCCGTCCATGGGTGGCCTGGATCTGTCACCCATCTTTGTGTTCCTGGCCATCCAGATCATCCGCATTGTGCTGATCATTCCGGTCCAGGCCAATCCACGCTTCGTGCTCGGACTCTAAACACAATGCCCGACGTGTTACCCGAAAATTCTGTGGGTCTGGTGACGCCACAGCTTTATCATTTTGATGAACCGTTGCCGCTGCGCAGCGGCAAAGAGTTGAAGGCCTACGACCTGATGGTCGAAACCTATGGCGAACTCAATGCCGAGCGCAGCAATGCCATTCTGATCTGCCACGCCCTGAGCGGCGACCATCATGCGGCCGGTTATCACAGTATGGATGACCGCAAACCAGGCTGGTGGGATGTAGCGATCGGACCTGGCAAACCCATCGACACCAATCACTTTTTTGTGGTGTGCCTGAACAATCTGGGTGGCTGCGCCGGCAGCACGGGGCCGGCCTCCATGAATCCGGATACCGGTACCTGGTACGGCCCCGATTTCCCGGTAGTCACTGTGCGCGACTGGGTTAACAGTCAGGCACGCCTGGCCGACCGTCTGGGCATCGACAAATGGGCTGCAGTCATTGGAGGCAGCCTGGGTGGTATGCAGGTAATGCGCTGGTCCATCAGTTATCCCGAACGCGTCCGTCACGCCATCATGATGGCTGTGGCACCAAAACTGTCGGCACAGAACATCGCGTTTAATGAAGTCGCTCGGCAGTCGATCACCGCCGACCCTGATTTCCATGCCGGGCGCTATCGTGAACACAACACGCTGCCCAAGCGTGGTGTGATGCTGGCACGCATGGTCGGTCACATTACCTATCTGTCGGACAGTGCCATGCGGGAAAAATTCGGCAAGGCGTCCGAGCAGCTGAAACAGGCGTCGCTGAACCTGGGCCGTGATCTGCGTGCGGGCAAGCTGAGCTTTGGCTTTGATGTCGATTTCCAGGTGGAAAGTTACCTGCACTACCAGGGCGAACGCTTTTCTGAGACATTTGACGCCAATACCTATCTGCTGATGACCAAGGCACTCGACTATTTTGACCCCAGCGTCGACTACGACGGCGATCTGAGCAAGGCATTCGCCAACAGCGATTGTCGCTTTATGCTGGTGTCGTTCAGCACTGACTGGCGCTTTCCACCGGAACGTACCCGGGAGATTGTCACCGCATTGCTGAAGGCCGGCAAACAGGTCAGCTACCTGGATATCGAAGCCGATCAGGGTCATGACGCATTTTTATTGCCAGTGCCACGCTACATGCAGGCACTGACCACCTATCTTGATCGCGTCAAGCTGGAGATCAGTTCTCATGCGGCCTGATCTCGACATTATTCAAAAGTGGATTGAACCTGGCAGCCGGGTGCTGGACCTGGGTTGCGGCGACGGCGCCCTGCTGGCCTACCTGCGTGATAGAAAGCAGATCCACGGCATCGGCCTGGAGATCGACAACCAGAAGATCAACGGCTGTCTGGACAAGGGAATCAGTGTCATTCAGCAGGACCTGAACAAGGGACTGCAGAATTTTGAGTCGCAAAGCTTTGATACTGTGCTACTGACCCAGACACTGCAGGCCGTGCATTTCCCCGACAAACTGGTCGACGAGATGCTGCGCATCGGCAAGAACTGCATTGTCACCTTCCCCAATTTTGGCAACTGGAAGAGCCGCGCCTACCTGGCGTTCAAGGGGCGCATGCCGGTTTCTGACTTTATGCCTTATGAGTGGTTCGACACACCCAACATCCATTTTTGTACGGTAAAGGATTTTGACGAATTCTGCCGCAGCCGCGATATCGATGTGATCACCCGAACAGTGGTGGACATCAAACATCGTGACAGCTGGATTATTCGCGCCTTTCCCAACCTGCTCAGCGAAATTGCCATCTATCATTTCAGTCGCAAACCTGCCAAGTCCGAGGCTGCCTGACAATGAGCACCACAACATCCACAGCAACGTTTCTTAACAACCAGAAGATCGTGCTGGCCAGCAGCAACGCCGGCAAACTGGCCGAGCTTCAGGCACTGCTGAGTCCGCTGGGTGCCACCCTGATCAGCCAGGGTGACATGTCTGTGGATGATGCAGAAGAAACAGGTCTCACTTTTATAGAGAACGCCATTCTAAAAGCACGTCATGCCAGCGCCAAAACTGGCCTGCCAGCACTGGCAGACGACTCCGGTCTGGCCGTGGACGCACTGGGCGGCGCGCCTGGTATTTACTCCGCACGTTATGCTGCCGGTGATGTCGGGCCCAGCTGGGGCACCATGGAGCGTTCGGCACGCGATGCCGCCAACAACTACAAGCTGTTGACCGAATTGCGGGATGTGGCTGAGGCCGAACGTACCGCCGCATTTCACTGCGTACTGGTTTTTGTGCGCCATGCTGAAGATCCTGTACCGGTGGTCTGCCACGGCCAGTGGCACGGTCGCATTCTTCATGAGCAGGCAGGCGAGGGTGGTTTTGGTTACGACCCGCTGTTTTACGTCCCCGCCACTGACTGCAGTTCCGCAGAGCTGCCCGCAGGTCGCAAAAACCAGATCAGCCACCGCGCCCTTGCCATGCAGCTGCTGTTGCAGCAATTGACCGGGACACCGCCCGCCGCGTTAGCCTGATGCTGACCCTGCCGCCTCTCAGTCTTTACATTCACGTACCCTGGTGTGTGCGTAAGTGCCCCTACTGTGACTTCAATTCACACGAGAATGAGTCTGACGAGCTGCCGGAAGACGACTACATCACGGCACTGCTGGATGACCTTAAGCACGATCTGAAGTATGTTCAGCGCCGAGAGATTCAGAGCATTTTTATTGGCGGCGGTACGCCCAGTCTGCTGTCGGCCAAAGCCTACGAAAGGCTGTTCGAGGGATTGCAGCAGCATCTGACCTTTGCCAGCGACATTGAAATCACGCTGGAGGCCAATCCTGGGACAGCAGAACGCGAGAAATTTGCAGATTATTTCCTGGCTGGCATCAATCGTCTGTCGCTTGGGGTGCAGAGTTTTTCGCCCGAGCAGCTGCAGAATCTCGGCCGAATCCACGACAGCCACGATGCCGAACGTGCCATCGAGTATGCGCGCAATGCCGGATTCAAACGGCTGAATATCGACATAATGTACGGCCTGCAGCAACAGGCTCCGGAACAGGCACTGGCCGATCTGGAGCGGGCGATTGGCTTTGATCCGGAACACATTTCCTGGTACCAGCTGACCATCGAGCCGAATACCGCATTCTACAAGCAGCCACCGCCGCTGCCGGCAGAGGACACGCTGATCGACATGCAGGATGCCGGCCTGGCGCTATTGGAAGGCGCTGGCTACCAGCGCTATGAAATATCAGCCTTTGCAAAGCAGGGCGAACAGGCACGTCACAATATCAATTACTGGCAGTTCGGTGACTACCTGGGTATTGGCGCTGGCGCTCACGCTAAGCTGAGCCAGCCGCACCGGCAGCGCGTATTGCGGCTGCGCAAACGCAAGCAGCCGGGGCATTACCTGGCAGCGGCCAAACACAGCCTGGTGCAGGAAAGTACGAATCTGGCCAACCGATATCCCTACCTGGCCGATGCCTCGCCGATTGAAGCGGAAGAGTTGCCTCTGGAGTATTTGCTGAATGCCCTGAGGCTGCGCGAGGGGTTCACAAAAACCCAGTTTGAGCAGCGCACCGGGCTGCCCTACACAGTAATAGCCGATAAGGTATCAGTGCTGCAAAAGCAGGGCTTGATGGACACCACAGACGAGCAGGTCACGACCACGATCAGAGGCTACCACTTCCTTAACAGTGTGCTGGGTTATTTTGTTTGATGCCTGTCGACCGTCGACCCGTAGCACGGGCTCTGAAGCCAGCGTCTGAGCTGCTCGCGCTGGCGAACACAAGCTTCTGACCCTATTTATCCCTCACTGAACGGACGGATTGTCTGTAGAATTATCGAGGCTATTGGCGATGCGTCTCTACAGTTTCCCGGCTAAACCATCTGGCACTCTCTTTTAATATAATTATCAATAGTTTATATTTTCTCAAATGACCAGAAAAAGGCTGCCCCCTATCATCCACTGCAACTGGTTAAAATCAGCTAAACCATTCTATTTATTGGTTTTTATTCTGCTATTGGCGTCCCCGGCGCAATCACAGGAATCGCCTGCGTCAATTGTCTTCTATTACGGACCGGTAGACTCTGTGCGTGAGCTGCTGAGTTTTGACCGGGTCGTGGTCACACCAACACAAATCTCTGACCGGCAGATTGCCCAGTTGCACAAGGCCAATATCAAGGTTTATGGCTACCTAAGCGTTGGCGAGTGGGACAACAGTCTTGGTCAGGTTCCGGGCGGCAGCAACGTAATGACACAGAATACAGCCTGGAACGCTTCGGTCATGGATTTGCGGGACAATGGCTGGCGCGACTACCTGCTGTCGGAGGCCGAGGCGCTGGGCAACCGCGGTTTTGACGGCCTCTTCCTGGACACACTTGACAGCTACATGCTTGCTCCCTTGTCCGCCGATGAACTGGATGCGCAGCAAGTTGCACTGATTGATATGCTGGACGAACTTTCTCGAAATGCCAGCGATGACTCGGAGGTCGAGCTGATCCTCAACCGGGGCTTTGAACTGATCAGCCGGTTGTCATTTCAGCCAGCAGCAGTGGTTGCCGAAAGCATGATCAATGGCTACGACGCAGCCTTTGACTCCTATTCTGTAAGAACTGCCGCTGATACACAGTGGGTCACCGACCGCTTGCGGGAAGTGCAGCAGGCTGGTATCGAAGCGATTGTAATCGACTACCTGCCATCTGATCGTCAGCAGGAAAGGATTGCCGCTGCACGTCGGCTGGTCGAACTGGGTTTCACGCCCTACCTGTCCAACGGGCTTCTCACCGATGTCGGTGTCTCGACCGTGTATCCAGTACCACGGCGAATACTGGCTTTTTACAACGGCAATCAGTTCTTGAAAAAGCTGTCGCCATGCCACCGCTTTCTCTCCGTGCTGATCGAATATGCGGGTTATGTACCGGAGTGCTTCGACGTCAATGCCATCGACAGCCTGCATTTTGATCCTGCCAAGTACGCCGGGGTCGTGTATTGGCTGGCACAAAGCAATTACACAAGCAGCGCCCTGGCCAGATTCATTGAGCAGGTGCTGCAAAACCAGAGTGTACAATCGCTATTTATTGGTGAATTGCCGGAAAGCAGAACGCTGCTGGAAAGCTTGCATCTGCAAGCCGCAGGAAACTTCCAGGGCAATCTGTCAACCAACGTCAATCAGTTACGTTACCGGATGCCGACATCAACACTCAATGTCACGCCTCGTTATATTCTTGCTCCCGGCGTGGACAGTACTGATGTATCGGTAAAGGTCGAGATTACCGATGCCCAGGGTGCCAAAGGCATTGGTCTGATGGAAACCTCATGGGGTGGTATTGTCACGCAGTCACTGACTGTGCAGGAAATGATGGGTGATCGTATACGTTGGAGCCTTGATCCCTTTGAAAACATACTCTCATTGTTGCGGCTGCCTTCCATTCCGGTGCCTGACGTTACAACGGAATCAGGGCAGCGGATCCTGACCGCGCATATTGACGGTGATGGCTTCCCTTCAATTACCTATACGGGCAACCGAGGATTCGCCGCAGAAGAAATTCGTCGGCAAATACTGGAAAGGTACCCTTTACCCCATACGGTCTCGGTCATCGAGGCAGAGGTTGCCCCGCACGGGATCTACCCTCAATTCTCCGCAGAGCTGGAGAACATTGCCCGGGGTATATTCAGCCTGGATCATGTTGAAATTGCTTCTCACACCTTCAGCCATCCATTCTTTTGGGACGAGAGAATAGCCAGCGGTGAGCGTGTCTACGGTGATTCGCTGGAGATCCCTGGTTATGAACTGGATTATGACCGCGAGGTATTTGGCAGCGTTGAATATATAGAACGTGAACTGATCCCTGCCGGCAGCGACAAAAAAGTTGAAGTGTTTTTGTGGTCAGGCAGCGCCAATCCGACACCGGATGTCATACAAAAAACTCACGAGCTGGGCATCTATAACGTCAATGGTGGCAACACCTATGTCGTCAACAGCAACTTTTCCATTGCACAGATTTACCCGCACCTGAACTGGTATCCAAACGCAGTGCAGGTATACGCCCCCCTGATGAATGAAAATCTGTACACCGATCTATGGACGGACAATTACAACGGTTATTCTCGCGCTGTGGAGAGCTTTCAGCTGCTGGGCGAGCCCCGCAGGCTTAAACCCATCAGCATCTACTACCACATGTACTCAGGTATTTATCCTGCATCAATTCGCGCGCTTCAACAGGTCTATGACTGGGCTATCAGCCAGCCCGTGACGCCAATGTATCTGAGCGAATTTGCCGCGAGAGCCAGTTCGCTGTACGAGACAGGGTTGGCAAGAAGCATTCTCAACGATTCGGACGCACCCGTCTGGCTGGTAGCCAGCACCGGCGTTCGCAGCCTGCGGATCGACGCTGGAGCTGTGCCTGATGCCGATAGTGTTGGACTGACCGGATTGAACAAGGGGCCAGATGGCACCTATATTTCACTGGCACAGCCCAGAGCGACACTGAGCCTTGCGGGTGACGAGCGACTTTCGCCTTTCGGTGGTGATCCTTACTTACAGACTGCCAACGGACAGATTGAGCAGTGGCAATGGCAAGGCCAGGAGCTTCTCATTGAAGTGGAAAGCCACGTACCGCTTGAGATGACCATTGCACAGGCAACGAACTGTCAGCTTAAGCAATCTGACACTCAGATCGACGCACAACAATCAGGCGCAACCCTGAACCTGGCGAGCTCTTCGCCTGGTCGATTCAGGCTTAGCCTGCTGTGCATATGATCAGGATCTGGCGATGAGCACGAATGGCAAAAAACCTCAGCTCAAGCACCGGTCACTAAGTGGCCGCGAGGTTTTTCTTAATCGACGTGCGATCATTGCCCTGACAGCGTCAACAGTGACACTGTTGACTTTGCTTCAGCCCAACCGTGAACTCCTGTTAAACATGCTGGATGACGCCAACGACCCGACCGTTGCACTGGCGTTTCTCAATGTATTGCGCGAGGATGATGAACCGACCGCGCAACTTCAGTATCTGATTGCCAAACAGCGCGTTCAGCTAAACGAGTTTGAAGAGGCGATAGCGCTGATAGAGCCTGCTGAACGCTTTGGGCAAACGCCGTTCCAGGAAGAAATTTATGACCTGTTTACTCGTAGCCTCTGGCAGCTGGCAACGCTGAGGCAGGACGAAACCGCCGCCGCAGCGACTGCCCGGCTGCATGAGTTTCTGTCTGAAAACATGGGAAGCTTCAGTGAGGATCAACTAAACCAGTTCTCCCTCTATGCCATTCAGACTGGCTCTCCCGCGTTGTCATACGAACTGCAGACACTGAGACCAGACGCAAGCCAAAGTGAATTGTTGACGCTCGCGCAACAGGCCGGACTCACCGACCAGGCCTACCAGCATGCACTTCAACTCTATAGGGACGACCCGATATTCGCGAACTTACAGCGTGTCCTCGGGTTCGTTCAACAACTGGCAGACTGGCAGACCGGTATCGAACTGGCACAGCAGCACGCCACCGGGACTTGCGACAACAACTGCCTGCAGGCGCTGATCACTTTCCTGTTGTCCGCCAACAGCGCCAACAGTGCTGTGGGGCTGGCCTATGCCAAGGCGGAACAAAGCAGCTCTCCAGACGACTGGTTACAGGCCACTCAGCTGGCGCTGGCCGTTGGTGATCTTGAAACTGCCGCTGCCTGGCTGGAGCGCGTGGTGGCGGAGAATGCGGCACTTCGCAGTGCGCATCAGCGACAACTGGTTGACCTCTATGTTGGTCTGCAGCGGTTTGACGAGGCCCTGGCTTTGATGCAGGAGTTCATCAACCCAGATGATTCTCCAGAGCTGATCCGGTACGTCATCCGCGTGGCGTATGCAGCGATCAATATCGAAGTGCTTGAGTCCTACCTTTACGGTCTCGCAGCACAGGGGCGCCGCGTCGCTGGTTGAGATCCGGGAATGGATTGCCGTCGCTGACAGAATAGACGGCGCAGATTACGTGGCTGAAGCGCTAAATTCCATACTCACTGGTGAAACAGCCAGCGGCCAGTTGAGCGAGGCCGAGCTTCGCTTGATCGAAGTGGAACTCGGTCGCTTCTACAATTTTGTGGGAGACCAGGAAGGCACCGTTGCTCTGTGGCGGTCTCGACACCCGGGAAATATCCCCAATGTCGAGGAACCCTATGCTTACGAAAACCTGAATCAGTTTATTCAGGCATTTGTGGATCTTAATGAGCCAGAAGAGGCTTTGGCAACTGCCGTCAACTTTCTTGATCTCACCAAACTGAACCTTGATCAGCTGGACAATATCAGGAGCCTGGCTTATTTCGTTGGCGAGCGCGATATATTGCGCAATATTCAGGAGATAATGCTGGCGCAGGAAGCCAATACCATCGACCCGTTCCTGCTGATCGCCACACACGAAGTGTCAGACGACTCAGAGCGTCAGCGGCTGTGGGAATACTACCGACTATTCAGACAGAATCAGTCTGGAACCGCCAACCAGCTGCCTGATTCCGCCCGCATCATACTCGACTCGATGCTGCAGGGTGCGATACTGGATCAGAACAGCGCTGATGTAGCGCGAATAAAAGAACAACTGAACAATTATCGCGATCACCAGTCTGTCGAGATGCAGGAACTCAGGCTGCGAATTGCGACCTACGAAGCAGATAACGAAACGGCCAGACAGTTGCTGCAGCAGCTGATTGCATTGCGCCCTGCCGTTCAGCGCTACAAGGAAGAGTCTGTCTGGATTGCGATAGCTCTTGACGATACGCGCTGGCTGGAGGAACTTTACCGACAATTATTCGCCAGTGCGCTCAACAACGCTGAGCTGATCCAGTTGATGGCTTACGCGGCCCAGAATCTGGACAACACCCTGCATGCACAGTTCTGGTATCAACAACTTTATGAGCAGGATCTGGCTGCCCCCTCTGACATACTTGCTTACGCCATCATGTTGCAGGAGCACGGTAATGACGCCCTGGCACAGGCACTGCGCTGGCAGGTGATCAGCACAATGGCAGATGAATTGCGAGAAGAGCTGAATGGCGAAATCAGTTATCGCTCGCTGTTATCCATTTTTGTAGGACCTGCACATTCGAACGCGCAGCTGACGCAGGCTCTGGCGGAAGGCGTAGAAGCTGAAGAGATCAACAGCATTCTGTTTACACAGTCACAGAACGGACTGCAACGTATTGCCTATTGGCAGGCCATCGGCATGCTGGAGGAAGAACAGCTGAGTGAAACTGTGCAACTGGCACTTGCTCTGGCACGGCGGGACGAGAATGCCATCCGCAATCTTGCCATTCAGGGTCAGAACCTGACGGGCCTGGAACGGGCCTCCTCGCTGGCACAGATCGATGAGCGAAGGCTGGCCTGGCAGTACGGCGAAGAAGCGCTTAATCCAAGCCTGACCAACAACGAACTGTCACCCATGCAAAGACTGCTGGCAAACGAACACTGGCATCGCAGTCACGGCTGGTCTTACGCCTTCGCCGGGACGCCCAGCTATGGTCTGGGTGGTTCAGAGCTGGAGTATTACCGGCCGGTTCGCAACGGCCAGATGCATGTGACCCTGGCAGACGCACAAGCTGATCAGCCGTCGTTTTATAACGAAGACTACTCCTCGCAGTCATTGAATATTGGCTGGCAGACACCTGAAGAACATTATCAGTTGGGCGTCCAGCATCGTTATGGCCAAAGCCACGCAAACCTGCAGATTGATACCCAGTGGCAGCTAGGTCCGTGGTTAACACCTTCGGCCTCTCTGTTCTGGAATACTCCGGCGACTCAGAGTGAAAATCTTGCACTGGCCGGGCGACAATCCGGGGTTCAGCTTGGCACGGCCTTGCAGCTCACCAGTCGAACAAGCATCAGCGCCAATATCCAGGCTCGTGAGTTTGAAACTGACTTCTCTGAACATATTGGCGACAGCAGACAGATTTCCTTGCGTGTCAGTGACATCTGGCAGCGAGTCCCGGTATGGCAGATATACATGCAGTACGACCTGCAGGAGAACGATATAGCTGACGGCGAACTGACACGCCTGATGTCGCGTACCAATACATCAACAACGGTGACTCCGGGCGCGTTTCTGACAGATAAGTACCACCGATTTGCGATTGGGCAAAGCGTCTCTCACGGCAACATTGGGCGGCAGGGGCCTGACGTGAAAGGCGCCAGATACCTTTTTGATACCAGTCTGGGCTACAACTTCGAGTTGGAAGAGGTCGACTTCAACATCAGTTTTGGCCTGGGAGTAAGAGTATTCGGTGGCGATGAGTTGTCTGTCACCGGCAGCTGGCAGAATGCCGACATCAATGGTCAAACCAGTACACAAATTAACGTTAAATACTTTATGGACTTTTAAACAGGCTGGCTTGGTCAGGCCAGAAAACGCTGTGGAGAGCAACTATGACAAGCAAACTGAATGCAATGATGGTACCCAGGACAGTTCTTCGTCTTATGTCGGGACTTTTAATGGTCGGACTTGCCGCGTGTGGCACAACGGTCAGCGAGGACTCCCCTGAGCTTGACCCGTCGAGAACGCTGTATGTCATGCCGTTCTCGAACCAGTCCAATATGCCGATGGCGCAGTCACAGGTCGAGGAACTGGTGGCGTCCGTACTGTCGTCACAGGGGCTGACTGTGCGCGTGTATCCCAAGTCCCGCATCAGCGATGTACGGGCAAGTCTGGAACCAGAACTTCGCCAGGAAGAAGCCAGGGCGTGGCTGGCACAGCAGTCATCGGGCTACATTGTGCAGGGGGCCGTTCATGAGTGGCAGTACAAGTTCGGCATTGACGGGGAGCCAGCCGTCGGACTGACACTGGTGATTAGTGAACTGAACCAGAATGAACTATGGCGCGGGTCGGCTTCACGCAGTGGCTGGGGACGTGAATCGATCACACGGATCGGCATTAAAGCCATTGAGGATATCACGGAAGAAATAAACTGGCGGTAACGCCAGCCCCATTACTCTGGACCAGGCTTCAAATGATGCCCATATGAAACTTAAGACAATTGTTACAAAAATCGTTATCGGTACGCGAAACGAGGTGATTCGCTGGGTTGAGCTCGTTGTCATCTCAGCAATTTCGGTGCTGATCTGGCGATATCAGAACACCATAAGCTACGACGCGGCGACAGACTACTTTTTCTGGCCAGCCTTGGGGCCGGTGCTGGTTTCTCTGCGCTACGGTTTCGGCAAGGGATTGATCAGCCTGCTTCTGACGGTTGCTCTGGTTGAAGGGCTCAATACGATGACTGGTGAGTCAATACCGCTGAGCATTTCAGTTATCCTGGGCACGGCGCTACTAACCATGATTACCGGGGAGTTCCGTGACAGCTGGCACCTTGTTAATCAGCGCCTGACCTTGAACCAGGAGTTTTCCAATAGCCGACTGGAGATGTTCACTCAGGGTTATCACCTGTTGAAAGTGTCACACGACCAGCTTGAGCAACGGCTTGCCGGACAACAGATGAGTCTGCGAACAGCTGTTCAGGAGATTAAACAGTTTACCTCTGCTGATGGCAAGTTGACGCCTGCTGTAGCGGACCGGACCCTGGATGTACTGGACAAGGTCATCTCCATCTACGAGGCGGGCTTCTATGAAGTCATTGATGGCGAGATTTCCACTCGCCCTCTGGCCCAGCTCGGCACAGTTGAAGAACTGGTGATGGATGACCTCATGGTGCGTGATGCAATGGAGCAACGTATAACGGTTGGCGCACGTGACCTGTCTGAATCAGGGGACCAAACCAATCTCAGAGGTGTCAGCAAACTGCAGTATCAGCTCGTGGTGCCTCTGGTCGACGTGATGGGCAACATCAAAGCGATCATTGTCGCCTCGCAGGTTCGCTTTATTCAATTGACCCAGGGCAACATCGCTCTGGTTCACCTGCTGGCAAGCTTTATTGCCAACCTGATCTCCACGGATGTGCATACACCGAAGCTACAACCTGAGCAGCGTAAACTTTTTCTACATTATCTTTCCAACCAGGATAACTACTATACCCACTATCAGGTGGACAGTTCGCTCGTCGTTTTTACTGACCAGAGCAAAGACCAGAGCGTTGATATCGAGCAAATTACTGACTTTCGTCGGGGCGCAGATATCTACTGGGTAACGCGCGACAAAAACAGGAATCAGGCTGTATTTGTGTTGATGCCAATTACGAACCTGATTGAAGCTGAACGTTATGTGACCCGTATCAGAAAAATCCTCATGAGCAGACCAGGCGTTACAGAAAACAATTTCGAAATTATTGGCCCGTTGTACGTAAACAGACAGGCGGAGCAGGTTCAGGACCTGCTCATCAGATTTGGAGCGTTCAGTGACGATCTTGCTGATTCTGATTACACTGATCACTGAGACCCTCAGTATTTATGGTCAGGCGACGGGTCTCTGGACCAGCTGGGTCTGGTTCTGGCTGTTTCACGGTGTTGCTGCAGCCGCGTATACACTCGCCTGTTTCAGACTGCTACCGGAGGAGTACAAGCGACCGACATTGCAGTCTGTTCTGTTTATTTCCGTGATCTCGCTGGCAATGCCGGTCGCCGGCATGATTGGCCTGACAATGCTTTACGTTGTGCTCGCCAACTGGCCAAGAAAACCGACGAACATCCTGTGGCGCCGGGCGGATCACATCGAGTTGCCATCCGAGGCGCAGACAATCACAACCTCCATGTTTGGTGTGGCAGGCCTGAAAGACATTCTGCTTTATCACCCCGACCCGGAGCGCCGGCTGGCAGCCGTCAAGGCCTGTCGATACATTCCAAACCGTGAAGCCCTTCCGCTATTTCGGCTGGCAGTTACCGACAAGGAGGACGACATTCGATTGCTGGCGTTTTCCTTTATCGACAGAATGGAGAACACCCTTACCCAAAAAATTAATACCCTGAAAGTAAAACTGGAAAAGTCGGAGACGGCGTCGACACTGGTACAACTCGGCGAATTGTACTGGGAGTTTTACTACCTCGGGCTGAGCGATGGAGCAATCACCAGAAACTACCTTGAATCTGCCCATATTTATTTTGACAAAGCCGCCGCTCTGGACCCGCGAGGTCAGATATACATCAAACTGGGACGCGTTCACCTGGCACTGGGGAATCTGGATGAGGCGGAAATGTGTTTTGAGAATGCGATAGCCGCGGGCTCGGATCGCGATTCGATTGCCCTGTACCGTGCCGAAATCGCCTTCAAGCGACGCGAGTACGGCAAGATAGACGATCTGTTATGCAAGTGCAGCGGCGGCCCCGATGGTGAGCACAGCGAAGAACTACAGGAGTACTGGTGTGTCTCAGCAAAGTGATGTCTGCCTGATGCTGGAAGGCACCTATCCCTACGTACGCGGCGGTGTGTCGAGCTGGGTACACCAGCTTATTCAGGGCATGCCGCATCTCAGCTTCTATCTGGTATTTATTGGCGGCACGCGGGAGTCATTTGGCGAGGCGCACTACGAGCTTCCTGCAAATGTCGTTGGTATAGAAACCCACTACATCATGGAGCCGGAAGCCTCTGTTGAGCCGCGTGCACGCAAAGTAAGCGAGAAGTTCATGCAGCAGTGGTACAGTGTGCTGGGACATTTTTTTGATTCCGGCGAAGCATTGTCACGGGACGATCTGGATTTTATGCTGGGCCAGCTAGCCAAAGATAAGGGGTTCAGCCGCAAGGATTTTCTCTTTAGTGAACAATCCTGGCAGGTGCTGCTTCTGCTTTACGATGAGTACGCCACCAACCAGTCTTTCATTGATTTCTTCTGGACTTTTCGAAACATATACAGCCCTCTGTTCAGGCTTGTCGAGATTGCCCGGGAGATCCCGCCAACACGGGTGATACACAGTATCTCAACGGGCTTCGCCGGTTTCCTGGGTTCTCTGACAAAACATCATCAGAAGATTCCCTATCTGTTAAGCGAGCATGGCATCTACACAAAGGAGCGAAAAATCGATCTGAGCCAGGCGGAATGGATCAAGGAACGACACAATGTGCTGGATAACAGCATGCATCGCTCCAATGAACAGACCCGTCTGATGTGGATCAAGTTCTTTGAGCAGCTTGGGCGAACCAGTTACGCATTTGCCGACAAGATCACCGCGCTTTACGAAGGCAACAGGCTCAGGCAGGTTGCGGACGGTGCGCCAGCGGAACGGACGCAGGTGATAGTAAATGGCATCAAACTCAGCCGCTTTGAAAAGGCCTATCAGGCAAGACCTGCGACGCCTCCGAAAATCGCTGCACTGGTGGGACGCGTGGTACCGATTAAGGACATCAAGACCTTCATTCGTGCCATTGCTGTGACATGCAGCTCGGATCCAGACATCCAGGGCTGGATTGCCGGACCGACGGAAGAAGACGAAGACTATTTCCACGAATGCGAGATGCTGGTGACCAGTCTCAATATGGAGAGCAACATCCACTTCCTCGGTATGAAGAATGTGGCAGAGTTATTTCCTCAGATTGGGGTTTGTGTACTGTCGTCAATCAGTGAGGCTCAACCATTGGTTCTGCTTGAAGCCATGGCATGCGGTATTCCGTGCATTGCAACCAATGTTGGCGCCAGTGCAGAGATCA
This sequence comes from Pseudohongiella sp. SYSU M77423, assembly GCF_029911965.1. Lineage (NCBI taxonomy): Bacteria > Pseudomonadati > Pseudomonadota > Gammaproteobacteria > Pseudomonadales > Pseudohongiellaceae > Pseudohongiella > Pseudohongiella sp. SYSU M77423. The sequence continues at coordinate 38,199 of NZ_JARYTH010000004.1, forward strand.
TTCACGGCATGACCGAAGAAGACCGCCAGATCGGCTCATGCGGCTGGATTACCAATATTGCATCACCTGACCGGATCGCCGATGCCATCAAACAATGTTTTCACCCCAATACAAAATGGGCGGAACTGGGTGACAATGGACGCAACCGGGTCATCAAGTATTATCAGGAAGAGATGATGTTTGATCGCTTCAGACAGCGCTATGAGGAGTTGATCTGATGGCAGGGATAGGATTTGAGTTACGGAAAATTCTGAAGAAGAACACGCTGTTTTCCTATCTGGAAGCCTACGGCCTGGCGGCCATTATCGGCTCCGGGCCATGGGCATTGTCCATCCTTGCCCTGCTGTTGATTGGCATCATCAGTATCGGACGCATTTTCCCTACGGATCTGATTATTCAGTTTCTTGTCATGGTGACCTATCTGATGTCGGCCTCGCTGATTCTCAGCGGGTTCTTCCAGTTGATGCTGACACGTTTTATTTCCGACCTTATCTTCCAGCAGGCGTCTGAGGACATCGTCCCGAATCTTGTTGGCTGTATGCTGGTGATCTCCTCCATCTCGTATGCATTCGGGCTGGGCGTCAGTTATGTGACCGATCTGCCGAACAGTATTGAGATCACTATGATAAGTGGCCTCGTCATTCTGAATAATCTGTGGATCATTATTGTTTTTCTCAGTGGCATGAAGGCCTATTACAAAATCCTCCTGACGCTGGCTGCCGGCTACGCCATCATGGTGGGCGCATCTTTGTTAATGCCGACGAATGGTCTTCTGGGACTGCTGCAGATATTTGTGGGATCGCAGGCACTGATCACCTTTCTGTTGTTGATATTCGTGTTCCGGGAGTTCAGGTTCCGACGCCTGGTCAGGTTCGACTTTTTGGATCACAAGAGAGCTTTCTATTCGCTGGCGTTTTGTGGACTCTTTTATAACCTGGGTGTGTGGGTCGACAAGTTTGTGTTCTGGTTTCACCCAGACGTTTCGTTTAATGTGATTTCCATATTCCGAGCCTCCTACATTTACGACCTGCCAATTTTTATCGCCTATCTGGCCATCATTCCAGGCATGGCGGTGTTTCTGCTGCATATGGAAACGGATTTTGCCGAGTCGAACGGCAAGTTCTACGATGCCGTCCGGACGGGTGCATCGCTGGACGAGATTTTTATGTACAAAGACAAAATGGTGATGGATGCCAGGAACAGTCTTTATCAGATTTTCAAGGTACAGGGCATCACGCTCGCTCTGCTGCTGCTTTGGAGCGATCAGATACTTGCCTTCCTGGGTATCGACCAGGCCTATCTGCATCTGCTATACGTGGATCTGGTGGGGGTCTCGCTGCAGGTTTTGCTGATGGCACTGCTCAATGTGTTGTTCTATCTCGACAAGCGCTACATTTCATTGTTTCTGATTTCGCTAATGATGGTTTTGAACTTTGGTCTCAGCTGGTTATCAATACAATTGGGGCCGCAGTTCTATGGCTACGGGTTTGCCATCGCAATGCTGGTCTCGACGCTGGTTGGCATTGCCTTCCTGAATCGAAAGTTCGCGAAACTGGAATACGAAACATTCATGCTACAGCGCTCATAACGGAGGCACTATGATTTTGGTTACAGGCGGCGCCGGCTACATTGGATCACACACCGTTGTTGAGCTGCTGAACGCGGGCGAATCACTGCTTGTGTATGACAATCTTTCGAACAGTTCTGAAGAAAGCCTGAAGCGCGTGGCAAAAATCACCGGCAAGGAAGTGCCGTTTGTAAAAGGCGACATTCTAGATGAGGCAGCGCTTTCTGCTGTCTTTGATAAGTATGACATTACCGCTGTTATTCACTTCGCTGGGCTGAAGGCGGTCGCTGAAAGTGTCAGTTATCCGCTTCGCTACTATGAGAACAACGTATACGGTTCGCAGGTTCTGGTAAGGGTAATGGCTGCTCATGATGTCAAAAAGCTGATCTTCTCATCTTCCGCAACCGTTTATGGCGATCCTGCCGAAACCCCGATTCGCGAGGACTTCCCTACTGGCGCAACAACCAATGCCTACGGCACCAGCAAATACATGGTTGAGCGCATTCTGTCAGATGTCTGTCGGGCTGATCCATCATGGTCTATCACCTCGCTGCGGTACTTTAACCCGGTAGGCGCGCATGCCTCTGGCCTGATCGGAGAAAACCCGACCACGGTGCCTGCCAATCTGCTGCCCTACATCACGCAGGTTGCGGTCGGCCGTCTCAAAGAATTGAAAGTTTTTGGCGATGACTATCCGACACACGATGGCACTGGGGTCCGCGACTACATTCATGTGGTAGACCTGGCTCTTGGGCACCTTGCCGCACTAAAGAAGATGGAGAGCGCATCTGGTTATCAAGTTTTTAACCTGGGCACCGGTGAAAAGTATTCTGTGCTGGACATGATCAAGGCATTCGAAAAAGCCTCAGGCATAAGCATTCCCTATCGGATCGAGGCAAGAAGGCCGGGTGACATTGCAGAATGTTATGCGGACCCATCCTTTGCCGCTGAAGGCCTGGGATGGCGGGCCAAACTTGGTATCGAAGACATGATGAGGGATGCGTGGCGCTGGCAAAGCACCAACCCACAGGGTTTTTGATCAGTCTGGCACAATCGCCGGGCTTATTTGGCAGTAACTGATAGTCGGCAGGCCAGGCGGCTGTGACAACAACAAAAAAGAGCTGCCGCCCGGCTCAAGGCGACAGCTCTTTTTTCAGGGCCAGTCTTTCTTACTGCTCAACCGGGTCAATCGGCGCTACGATATCAGAATCAGACCCTTCTACCGTTTCCGCTTCTTCGTTCTCTTCCTCTTCGCGCGAAGCTTCCAGTTCTTCGGTACGACGCAGGAACTCGGCCTGGTCGCCGTAATAGTTGTCGATGGCGTGCTCGGAAGCAATCGGACTCAGGTAATGAGGACTGGTCAAGCCTTCTTCACGCAGAGCCAGACCGGTCAGACAGGCTTTCACGACATGGGCGCTGTTCATGGTTGTGGCATACGTTGGGTCAAGTGCCGGGTGCAATTCGACCAGATCAAAACTGATGACATTGGACTCTGCACACAGGCGACGAACCATTGTGATCGCTTCGCGCATGTTGATACCACCCGATACTGGTGTACCGGTTGCAACAGCAAATGCCGGGTCAATGATGTCGATATCAAAAGAGATATGGATCTTGCGACCTTCTTCACTGGCTTCAGCAACGACACGATCAATCACGTTATCCCAGCCGCGCTGCTCGACTTCCGCCATGGTGTGGAAACGCATGCCGATCTCGCGCATCCATTTGAACGCTTCCTCATCGGGGCCGCTGGAACGCAGACCTACCTGGATGTAGTCAGCACCACGCACATGACCTTCATTAAGCAGGCGGTAGACAGGCGCACCGTGGCTGATCAGGTGAGTGCTGCCCCACCAGGCGTCGTAGTGTGAATCGAAGTGAATCACTGACACCCGCTCTTTACCGTGTACATCGGCCAGCGCAGCCACGTTTGGATATTCCAGTGAGTGGTCACCACCTATAATGATAGGCACCGCGCCTGTCTCAGCGATTTCCCGAACAATCTCCCGGACATGTTGCATGGACCGTTCTGTGCTGTTGTTGTCCATGGCAACATCGCCGTAGTCAACAATATTCAGCACGCTGCCTGGATTGATCTGTGTGTACTGGTCCATTCCCCCCAATGCACGTCCGAGGACACGCATATCCGTTGTTGCCTGAGCGCCAGAGTCCCGCCATCCGGAACCCATGTTCAATGGCGCACCCACAATGGCGACGTCCACTTCGCCGGCTTCCAGATCTTCCTGCGTCAAAGCCAGCGGGAATCCACCGAACGTGGGCGGACCGCCGCGGCCATTGTAGCGGCCAAGATCAATCGGGCCGGGCTCACGCTCTGGATCCATGGAGCGTGGGCGCTGAATGCGCCAGGCGTTAAATTCAGGTGATGCCGTGTTGAGCGGAATATTAGGCAGGTCACGGCCTTCTTCATATCGTGTGCTGGACACCACAGTCTGCATGGCGCTGACCCACTCGACGATTTCTTCCGGGGTGTGTTCGTCGAAGTATTCGGTCATCTTTTCTTCGTCACCACGGAACCGCCGCGCATCGGGGCCGCGGAGAAACTCGAGCTGTTCCTCGCTCAGCAACGCCAGCTTGTCGTCATAGCCTTCCGGCAAATCGATCAGTTCGGGTTCCTCTTCCTCTTCGTCACGGAAATCCCGTGTTTCAAAGGGATAGGGATTGGTGCCGGTTACATGCTCCGGCGTCGCCGGTTGCGAATGAGCGCTCGGGGATACCGCTGCAGCCAGGAGCAGCACGGACGCTGCCAGCGACAGCGATGGAATTCGGTACAGGTTCTTCATTGTCAAACTTCCGGAATTTTTGGCGAATGGTCGTGTTTGCATGTCGTCGTCCTCCCGTTTAGCCCTGACCGTGATCAAGCGCCAGTGGATGAACTTCGTCTGGTTCGAAACCAGCTTCACGCGCGGCCATACCGACCAGACATGCATTCAGCACTGCATTGGCATTGAGTGCTGACAGACGCGAGAAATCCAGCACAGGTGCCAGGTCAGTAATTTCAAAACCGACGATCTCCCGCGCTGCACACAGATGGCGAATGGTAGAGGTCACTTCCTGCATGGCCAGGCCATTGGTGGCCACTCGACCCGCGGCGACCATGTCATTCGGCTCAATAACGCTGACGTCGATGGAGACAAACAGCTGGTCTGGCAGCTCGTCGATCTCATCAATGACGCGATCCATGACTTCGCTGTAACCATTGCGATTGATGGAGGCCATGGTGTGATAACGGACATTCTGATCACGCAGCCACTGTAGGGTATCTGCATTCACTGATTCGCCCCGCAGCCCGACGGTGATGACATCGTCACCGTTAACGATGCCTTCATTGATCAGCAGAAACACCGCCTGATCGTCTGACACCGTATGCACACCGTTGCGATTGGCATCCGGGTGGGCACTGAAGTGCACCAGACCAAAGCTGCCGTTGCCGTGGACCTGCGCAACACCTTTCACCCCGGGGTAAAGCATTGATGTATCGCCACCCACCATCATCGGTACTGTGCCGGTGGCGGCTGTCTCGGTCACCATGGCCGTGACGTGGGCGACGGTCCGCTCCACGCTCAGGTTGTCTACTGAAAAGTCACCGTAGTCGACGACTGAAAGCACATCCAGCGGATTGATCAGCGTCTGTACGTCCGGCACACCAATGGTGTTCAGCGCGCGCATGACACGTGGGCCGTTTCCGGCATCGCGGCGGCCACTGCTCATATCACTGGGAATTCCAACAATCGCCACGTCAACGTTACCCGCCTCCAGGTCTTCGGGAAAAATCGCAACCGGGGCCCCCGCAAATGTAGGCACACCTGATTCAGGAAACAGGTAGCGATGCACACTGAAGGGGCCCGGGCTGCGTGTGTCATCCCGCAGAATAGGCGGCGGGATGATACCCATGTTGAAGCCGTTGGCAGTCAGGTTCAGGGGTATGGCTCCCATGTCCCGCTGGGGGTCATACCCCATCTCCGCTGCCACAGCCATCAAATCTGCCACCAGGGCCTGCATGTCTGCCGTATCCCGGTTGGCCAGTTCCAGCTCCATCTGCCGCGCAGGCATGTAGGTCAGGAAGTCACCACTGCTGATAAACGACTGTTGACTCGGGCTCATTCCCTCCAGTTTGTCAGTGAGTTCGTCAGGCAGCTGCCAATCCTGGGCGGACAAACTACTACAGACCAGTAATCCGGCCGCCAATGTGGCCAGTCTGGGGAATCTTGCGGACGTCATACAGCATCACTCCGGGTCGAAAATGTTTGCGAATCAAATTTTTACGACCATCTTTATACCGCAGGGGTACAACCCTTGCACTGCGTTAAATAACGGTGTTTTCGCGCAGAGTCATGAATGGCGCGGCCTGCAGGACGACGGTATCTGCGGCGGTGCAAATCAGTTAGAATCGGGACAATTGACCGGGAGGCAGTGCTAATGACCATCAAATCGTCCCAAACGCGACCGCTGCTGGCACACTTTTCCAGCTTGATGAGTCTGCCCAGCATCAGCTCGACCAATGCGTCGCTGGACATGAGCAATATGCCGGTTATCAACTACCTGGCGGAGCAGTTCACAGCGCTTGGGTTCCAGTGCGAGATCATGCCCTGTGAGAGCAGCAGCGGCGAGGCCAAAGCAAATCTGATTGCCACGCTCGGAAGCGGCCCAGGTGGGCTGGTACTGGCCGGACACACCGATACTGTGCCCATGGACCCGGAACTGTGGTCTGTTGACCCACTGAAAATGACCGAGCAGGACAACCGGCTTTACGGTCTTGGCAGCACCGACATGAAAGGCTTTTTTGCGCTGATTCTGGAAGCTGTGCGCGATATCGCCGACAAGCCCCTGCAACAGCCTTTGATTGTGCTGGCTACTTCGGATGAAGAAACGTCCATGTTCGGGGCCCGCAAAATTGCCGAATTGGGTCGTCCCAAGGCACGCTACGCCATCATTGGTGAACCTACCGGCATGAAACCCATCCATGCCCATAAGGGTGTCATGATGGAATCGATTCGGCTGCAGGGTCGCAGCGGCCACTCCTCGGATCCGAGCCTGGGCATCAATGCAATGGAAGCCATGCATGATGTCATCGGTGATCTGCTTAAATTCCGGGCCGAGCTGCAGGAGAAGTATCACAACCCGCTGTTTGCCATCGATAAACCGACGATGAACCTCGGCTGTATTCATGGTGGCGACAACCCAAATCGCATCTGTGGCCACTGCGAACTGGAGTTCGATATTCGTCTGATGCCGGGCATGGAAGTGGAGAACATGCGCGAGCTGATCCGCAAGCGTCTCCAGCCGCTGGCACAGCGCTGGCAGGTCGGTTTTGAGCTGACTCCGCTGTTCCCGGGCGCACCGGCCTTTCACTGCCCGGTAGAAAGCGATCTGGTAAAAACCGCCGAAAGGCTGACTGGACACACAGCGGGAACAGTGGCCTTCGGTACCGAAGCACCCTGGCTGCAGCAGATTGGCATCGATACCATCGTGCTGGGCCCGGGTGACATCGACCAGGCGCACCAGCCGGACGAGTATCTGTCACTGGATCGCGTCAAACCCTGCGTCGATCTGCTGCAGCAGTTTATTACGCATTACTGCCTGGAAAAGCACTAGGACAAAGAAAAAGAACACAGGAACACGACATGGAAAATCTGTCTCAATACATTGACTGGTTTCGACACTCGTCCAGCTACATCAATGCCCATCGCAAAAAGGTATTCGTGGTACTTCTGACTGGCGAAGCCATTGCGCATGACAATTTCAGCAATATTGTTCATGACATTACGCTGCTGCACAGCCTGGGCGTCAAATTGGTGCTGGTGCATGGCGCGCGACCGCAGATCAGCTCCTCACTGCAACAGGCCGGCCACGAACTGCGATATCACAAGGGTTTGCGCATTACTGATGTCGACAGCCTGCAGATCATCAAACAGACCGTAGGCGCCATGTCGATCGATCTGGAAGCGCAGTTTTCCATGGGGCTGGCAAATTCGCCAATGCACGGCGCTGACATCAAGGTCAGTCGCGGCAACTTCATCACCGGACGACCACTGGGCGTGATCGACGGTTTTGACTACGCGCTGACAGGCGTTGTGCGCAAAGTGAATGCCACGGCCATCATGCAGCACCTGGACAAGAACAATATCGTGCTGGTCTCCAACCTGGGGTACTCTCCTACGGGCGAAGTGTTCAATCTGTCTGCCGAAGAAGTGGCCACCGAGATTGCCATAGCCATGGCGGCGGAAAAACTGATTCTGTTTGTGCCACAGCGCGGCATCATGGACGCCGCCGACAATCTGGTCAGCACCCTGAGCCCAGTCGCTGCAGAACAGTTGCTGCTCAATATCAGTGACGACCACCCGCAGGCAAGGAATGGTGTGCGCGAATCACTTGCCGCCGCCGCCAAGGCCAGCAGCAAGACCGTGCATCGCTGCCATCTGATCAACTTTGAGGACAATGGTGCGCTGATCGAAGAGCTGTTCACACGTGACGGTAACGGCACCCTGGTTTCGCGAGATAATTTTGAGCTGCTGCGTCAGGCCGTGATTGACGACGTCGGTGGTATTCTGGAATTGATCGCACCTCTGGAGGCCGCCGGCATACTGGTGCATCGCTCGCGCGAACTGCTCGAAGCCGAGATCGAGTATTTCAAGGTCATCGAAATGGAAGGCATGATTATCGCCTGCGCCGCGATCTACCCGCTGGACGAAAATACCGGAGAGATCGCCTGCATCGCCATTCACAAGGAATATCAGGAAAGCGGTCGCGGTGATCACCTGCTGCGCGCCCTGGAAAAAGAAGCAAGGCGGATGGGGCTGAGCAATGCCATCGTGCTGACCACACAAACCGCACACTGGTTTCTGGAGCGGGGATTTAAACCTATCGCTGTTTCAGACCTTCCGATTAAAAAGCAGGAGCTCTACAACTACCAGCGAAACTCCAAGGCGTTTCGCAAAGCATTGACGTGACAATCAGCGCTCCAGAATCACAAAGCTGTAATCGTAGGGATTCGGGTCGGCGGCCGCATGGTCTTCCCGGCCCAGCTCGTGCCACTCGCTGAGTTCGAATTCAGGGAACCAGGCATCACCGTCGACATGGGCATGGACCTGCGTCATGTAGAGACGGTCAGCGTAGGGCAGCGCCATTTCATAGATCTGCGCACCACCCATGATAATGACTTCATCGCCGCCATTGATCAGACACACCTTCTCGGCCAGTGCCAGCGCGTCTTCAAAAGTCGGAACTACCTTGACGCCTTCTGCCTGAAATTCAGGATTACGTGAGATGACGATGTTAGTGCGGCCGGGCAGCGGCCGACCGATGGATTCCCATGTCTTGCGACCCATCACGATGGGCTTGCCCATGGTGACACGCTTGAAGTATTTCAGATCTTCCGGGAGATACCACGGCAGTGCATTGTTGCGGCCTATCACACGATTCTGCGACTGCGCCCAGATCAGTGCCACTTTCATTTCGGGTAATTCGTCTGTCTCGTCCATCGTCAAACGGCCACCGGTGCGGAGATGTGCGGGTGCGACTGGTAATTCTGTATTTCGAAATCATCAAACTGATAATCGAAGATACTGCCCGGGCGCCGCTTGATATGCAGCGTCGGCAGCGGCAAAGGCTCGCGTGTTAACTGCAGTCGAGCCTGCTCCAGATGATTGCTGTACAAATGCGTATCGCCACCGGTCCAGATAAATTCACCAACCTCAAGATCACACTGCTGAGCCATCATGTGGGTGAGCAGTGCATACGAGGCAATATTGAACGGCACACCCAGAAATGTGTCTGCCGAACGCTGATACAACTGGCAGGACAATTTGCCATTGGCGACGTAGAACTGAAACAGTGAATGACAGGGCGGGAGCGCCATCTCATCGACATAGGCGGGGTTGTAGGCAACCACCATGTGGCGACGGGAATCGGGGTTGTTGCGGATCTGTTCGACCACCTTGCTGATCTGATCGACGGTCTGACCGTCCTTGCCAGGCCAGCTGCGCCACTGGAACCCGTAGACCGGGCCAAGGTCGCCGTTTTCATCGGCCCATTCGTCCCAGATGGAGACGCCGTTTTCTTTCAGATAACGGATATTGGTGTCACCGCTGAGAAACCACAGCAATTCATGAATGATCGAGCGCAGATGCAGCTTTTTGGTGGTGACCAGCGGAAAGCCATGCTGCAGATCAAAGCGCATCTGGTGGCCGAACACTGACAGTGTCCCGGTGCCGGTGCGATCCGATTTCTCGGCGCCTTCATCCAGTATTCGCTGCAGTAAGTCCTGATATTGTTTCACGCCGGCTGTTTCCTGTAGGCAATGACAAGTAGTGCGATTCCCGCAAAGATCATGGGCAGGGACAGTACCTGCCCCATTGTCATCCAGTCAAGCGCCACGAAACCGATCCATGAGTCGGGCTCGCGATAAAATTCCACAAAAAAGCGCTGCAGGCCGTAGCCCAGCCCGAACAGTCCGGATACGGCGTAACGTGGCCGGGGCTTAGAGGAGAACCACCAGACCACCGCAAACAGCACGACGCCCTCAAGAAATGCCTGGTAGAGCTGCGAGGCGTGTCGGGGTAACTCGTCCACGTGCGGAAATACCATGCCCCACGATACCGTCGTCGGCCGCCCCCACAGCTCACCGCCGATAAAATTGCCAATGCGGCCAATGCCCAGCGCCAGCGGCGCGAACGGTGCGATGAAATCCAGCACCTCAAACCAGCGCTTGTTGATGCGGCGACCATACCAGTAGAACGCCAGCATCACGCCAATGAATCCGCCATGGAAGGACATGCCGCCTTCCCAGACGCGCAGCAGCCAGAGCGGATCAGCCACGAAGCGATCAAAGTTGTAGAACAGCACTGATCCCAGACGGCCACCCAGCACGGCACCCAGGGCGCCGTAGAAAACCAGGTCGGAAATATGATCGTCGGTAAACTCGCCTTTCCAAGGGCCGGTGCGGATACGGTATCGCGCCAGCAGCCAGCAGGCAGTAAACGCAACGATATACATGATGCCGTACCAGTGCACGGTCAGTGGGCCTATCGAGAAAGCAACCGGGTCAATATCGGGGTAGGTCAGCATCGGGTCTTTTCAAATTCCTGAAGGTCGTAAATATCTATTCCGTGTTAATTGCTGCGTGACGAGCGCAATAGTCGATCCACGCCGGCGTTGTAAAGCGCCAGGTCAACACAGCTTCGGATACTCTGCGCGTCGGTCAGTTTCATGACATCCTGCAGCAGCTCTTTGGCAGTGCTGAGCGTGACGGCACGAATCACTGCCTTTACCTTGAGCAGCGTCGAGGCGTTCATCGACAGCACATCAAATCCCATCGCCATCAGCAACAGCGCTGCACCGGGGTCACCAGCCATCTCACCACAGATGCTGACCGGTTTGTTTTCGGCATGGGCTTCATTGACGACATGCTGCAGCGCGTTAAGCACCGCAGGGTGGAATGCTGAGTACAGGTCAGCCACCCGGGGGTTGTTTCGGTCAACAGCCAGCAGATACTGCGTCAGGTCATTGCTGCCGACTGACACAAAATCCACCATTTGGCACAGTGCGCGTGTCAGGTAAACGGCCGCCGGCAATTCGATCATGACACCAATCGGTGGCATGCGAACATCCAGCCCTTCTTCCTGCAGCTCGCGCAGAGCACGCTTGATAATCTGGGTAGCGCCGGTGACCTCCTGCAGATTGGAAACCATTGGCAACATGATCTGCAGATTATTCAGGCCCTCACTGGCGCGGATCATTGCCCGTGCCTGCGCGATAAAAATCTCGGGGTGGTCAAGTGTCACCCTAATGCCGCGCCAGCCAAGAAAGGGGTTCGCCTCTTCAATCGGGAAGTAGGGCAGGGCCTTGTCGCCGCCGACGTCCAGTGTCCGCATGGTGACCAGCTTGGGAGCAAAAGCCTCAAGCTGCTGCCGGTAGATGGCCGCCTGTTCCTGTTCACTGGGGAAACGCTCACTCAACAGGAAAGGCACTTCTGTGCGGAACAGACCAATGCCTTCGGCACCGTGATCCAGCGAACGCACAACGTCTGTCATCAGACCGGTATTGACCCACAGACTGACACGATGATCGTCGGGTGTGACACAAGGCAGATTTATCAGCCCTTCCAGACCACGGACCAGTTGTTCTTCTTCCTTGATGACTTCCTGGTAACGCGCCAGCAGTTGATCCGACGGACTGGTATAGACGGTACCATTGTAGCCATCAACAATGACCTGGCGGCCGTCGAGGCGTCTATAGGGCAGATCCAGGGCGCCCATGACGGTCGGGATGCCCATCGTCCGCGCAAGAATCGCTACGTGTGAGTTACCTGACCCTTTAACTGAGATCATGCCAACCAGTTTTTCGCGCGGCACTTCCATCAGCATCGAAGGCGCCAGCTCCTCTCCAACAAGGATGGTGTTATCCGGGTATTCCTTGGGTTTGTCGCGCTCGGTTTCCTGCAGGTAAAACAGCACACGACTGCAAAGATCCTTGATATCCGCCGCGCGCTCGCGCAGGTAAGGATCTTTCATCTGTTCAAATGCCTTTACGTGGTCGGTGGCTACCTCGGCCAGAGCACCCTGCGACCACTGACCACCCGAGATCAGGTCATTAACCTCGCGACCCAGGGCATCGTCGTCCAGCATACGCAGATAAACATCAAACAGGTCGCGCTCTTCAGGTCGCAGCTGCTGACCCACTGAGTCACTGAGCGCCTTGATGTCAGTACGTACACGATTCAGGGCGTCTGCAAAGGCTGCCAGTTCGGCATCGATGTCCTCAGCAACCCGGCTGGGAATCAGGCTCAGATCTGCATGCGGGAACACCACCACTGCCTGGCCTATCGCTACACCGGATGCGCCAGAGATACCCGCAAAACTGGTGTCGGCGCGGCGCTGACCGGAGGGGCTCATACCCTGAATGGCGCCGCTGGCTTCGGCCGCAGCGATCACCCCTGCCAGTTGCGCAGACAGCGTGATCAGAAAGGCTTCTTCACCGTTGTCAAAAGACCGTTTGTCCCGGTGCTGTACTACCAGCACGCCCAGCACATTTCGGTGGTGGATAATAGGCACGCCAAGGAAGGAGCGGAACTCTTCCTCGCCGGTTTCCGACAGGTAGTGATAGTTGGGATGAGCGCGAGCGTCTTCCAGATTAACCGGCTCAGCGTTGCGCGCCACCAGGCCAACAAGACCCTCATCCAGTTGCAGGCTTACGTGGCCAACAGACTCTTTGCGAAGACCCTCGGAGGCCATCAGGACATGGCAATTGATGTCGCTGTCCAGCAGGTAAACCGAGCAGACCTGCGTGTTCATAGCATCCCGTACGCGCGACACAATAATGTCGAGCGCAGTCTGCAGGTCCCTGGCGGTGTTCACCTCCTGGACTATTTCACGCAATCTATCGAGCATAGGATGGTTCGCCTGGCTGGCGACTCGTTTACGAATTCACGTATCGGTTGAGAGGCTTGACCAATTGTCGCAACGCCTGACGGTATACCTCGCGTTTAAAGTCGATAACCTGGCTGAGCGGATACCAGAAACTCACCCACTGCCAGTCATCAAACTCCGGCGCATCGTCCTGATTGGACAGACAGATACGTGACTCTTCTCCGCGCAGACTCAACAAAAACCATTTCTGTTTCTGCCCGATACAGACCGGGTTGGAGTTCTGCCGGATATAATGACGCGGCAACTGGTAGTACAACCAGTCCCGCGTACTTGAGAGTATTTCCACGTCCCTGGCCTCAAGCCCGACTTCTTCTTTTAATTCCCTGTACATTGCCTGCTGCAGCCGCTCACCCTTGCGGATGCCACCCTGGGGAAATTGCCAGGCATCCTGACCAATACGCTTGGCCCACAGCACCTGCCCTCGAGGGTTGCAGATGATGATACCGACATTCGGTCTGAAGCCTTCAGCATCAATCATTTACGTTTGCATTCCGATCAAATTCCGATCCGTTCCAGATCGATTAACACTCTATAGGGGCGTTGCTGTCACAGACATGCCAGCACCGCATTGTTTCACAAAAACGTCCCACAAAAAAGCGCCAGCCTCGGGTTATAATCCGCGCCGTGGCAATTACCCCTCAACCCAAGCAACAGGAACCATTGCATGAAAACCCTGGCTATTTTCGATCTGGATAACACTTTGCTGGCCGGCGACAGCGACCATGCCTGGGGCGAGTTCCTGATCAGTGAAGGCCTGGCCGATGCCGAGTCACACCGTCAGCAGAACGATGCTTTTTATGCTCAGTACCAGCAGGGCACGCTGGATATGACCGAGTATCTGGAGTTTGCGGTGTCACCGGTGGTGGGTTATACGCAAACCCGGCTGGCGGAGCTGCACATCAAATTCATGCAGCAGTTCATTGACCCGATTATGCTGCCAAGTGCCCAGGCGCTGGTCGACTCTCACAAGAACAAGGGCGATATCTGCCTTATTGTGACCGCTACCAACCGTTTTGTGACTGAGCCTATCGCCAAGCGACTGGGGGTCCACGACCTGATTGCTACAGATCTGGAGTATCTGGAAGGGGTGCTGACTGGCAAGATTAGCGGGGCGCCTTGCTTTCAGGCTGGCAAAATCACCAAGCTGAAGTCATGGCTGGAAACCAATAGCAAGCAGCCTGAGTACCAGGGCCTGACGCTGGAGAACAGCGTGTTCTACAGCGACTCGTTTAATGATATCCCATTGCTGGAAGCTGCTGGCAAAGCGGTGGCTGTTGACCCTGATGATAAACTGCGGGCCCACGCGAGCAAAATGGGCTGGCCGGTTATCAGTCTTCGGCAGGCGTGATATCGACGATCAAATCGTCGGCGAGCTTTTCGATTTCGGCTCTCAGAGAATCTATATCCATCCCGGCTGGCACGTGCAGCAGGGCATTGGCCTTGAACAGCATGTCGGAGGCCATCGGAGCCGGGCTGCATTCTGTCTCCAGATCGTCGACATTGACCTGATTGCGCGCCAGGGCGCCAGAAATATCCCGGATAATACCTGGACGGTCATTACCCACCAGCGACAGCCTGACGGCCTGACGAGGTGCACTGGACTCACTGCCATCTTCGCCAGGGGCAGGGCGCTGGACTACCAGTCTGAGTTTGGGTGAAAGCGCATCCAGCGCCGTGACCAGCTCGTCTGCCTTGTCCTGATCAACACTGACTCGCAGGATGCCGGCGAATTGCCCGGCCAGGCGCGACATATTGCTTTCCAGCCAGTTGCCGTGATGCTGGGCAACAATCTGCGCCAGCGACTCCACCAGCCCCGGCTGGTCTTTGCCAATCAGTGTCAGCACCAGATAACTTTTCATATGACTCTCACCCAGCTTATGATCCGTGTCCTTGCCGCCGCATCCGCCAGTCTGGCGTCAGCGGCACTTGCAAGGCTGCTACTTCAGGCCTCAATCATGACGCGACGCGGGAACTGACCAAACTCTTCCCAGTAACTGACCCGCTCCGGCAACTGATCGGCTGGCGACTGGACCTGTCCATTGACATCGGTCACGCGTGAGACAAGGGTATGTTCTCCCGGGCTGGCACCCTGCCAGTCCAGATAAAACGGCTTCCAGCTATACTGGCTCGCCTGCGGATCGATAGTCGCCTGCTGCCAGGGGCCGTCGTCGATTTTGACTTCAATGCTGCGCAGCGGGGTGCCATCATTCAAAGCAAACCCACTGATGCGATGGCTGCCGCCACGGTCGGTAACGCGGACAATAACTGACTTGAGATTCATTCGCGCTACAGAATTTTCAACCCAGCGCTCTTCACCGCCAACCATTTCTCGTTTCAGCGTGACGTAGTCACGGCCCATGAAACGACCCATGTAGCGGGTATCCTGCACATGAATCTGGGTCAGCCATTTAACATTGGCGACCCCATAGAAGCCTGGCACTAACAGGCGGACCGGACGCCCATGATGAACCGGCAGTGGCTCGCCATTCATTTCGTAGACGATCAGGTTGTCGTCCCGCATGGCGTCTTCCAGCGACAGACTGCGCGCGAAAGCCTTCTCGACTTCGCGACCGCGGATTTCCTCGCGGCCCATATCACCACCAAAAAACACCACCTCTCGACCTGCTGACTGCACACCGGCACGCTCCAGCAGATCCTTAAGACTCACACCACGCCAGCGCGCATTGCCAACCAGTCCGTGAAACATACGGCCGCCATTGCCACCGCACTCGAAGCCACAGTCTATTTCGCGGCTGGGCAGCGCACGCAAATCATCCAGTGTAAAGCGCAAGGGTTGATCAACCAGACCCGTAAGCGACAACTCATACTGAGCGACATCGAGTTCGGGCTGGCCGTAGTGTTGAACCACATAAAAATCGTGACTATAGAAATCCGTCAGTTGTCGGGTGTCAATAATATGCGTGGCACCAGGCTGACGCGGCCCGGGGCCCCAGCCCTCAGGCACATCCAGGAAACGCATGACTCGCTCGCCCTGTGCCAGCGCAAACCATGGAACACCTGCTGTGGCGGCGACCAGTCCTGCCCCTACACCCGCCTTCAATAACTGTCTGCGGCTTTCATTTTCTATTGTCATCTTGTGCCTCTGCCTGGTGGCTTATTGTTATGGTTTTTTTGTCACTGACTGAGTCAGCACTGGGCGATGTCCGCCTTCATGCGAAGACGGGAGCCAAGCCCGGATTAATGGCGGTGACCGCCCGGTCCGTGCACATGACGGTGTGCAATTTCTTCCGGAGCTGCCGCGCGCACCCCCAGCACTTCGATCTGATAGTGCAGTGTGCGACCGGCATACGGGTGATTTGAATCGACATCCACATTGAATTTGCCAACTTTGACAACCAACGCATTGCGAACACCCTGGTTTGTTTTCACCCCAACAATGACACCTGGCACCAGATTCTTGCCAGTGGGTGGATTATGCAACTGCTTGATGGGAAGACGGATCAGCTCATTGGACTTTCTCGGGCCGTAGGCCTGATCTGGTGTCAGGGTAATATTGAGCACGTCGCCCGCTCGCTTGCCGGCCATTGCCTGCTCCAGCCCCGGCACCACATTACCGTGTCCGTGAAGGTACAACAGCGGCTGACGTCCGAATGAGCTTTCAATCCAGGCTGAGTAACTTCCGTCCTGGCGGACTTCGCACAAGCGATAGTGAAACGCCACAACGCGATTCGGCTCGACTCGCATAGTCAAATGAGCAGGCGGCTCCTGCACCGAGCTGAAGCTGACCGATGCACCCTTGACGCTCTCTTTAACAGGCTCTGCCGGAGCTGCTGTGATATCTGGCACCGGGCTGGCGGCTGCTTTGGACTTACTGGCTGCTTTTGGTTTGGACGCCGCTTTGGGTTTAGCCGCCGCTTTGGGCCTGGCCTCAGCTTTAGGCTTGGTCGCGGCCCTGGATTTTGCTGCTGTCTCAGGTTTTGCCTCTGTCTTCGGCTTGCTGGCTGCCTTGGGACTGGCGGCAGCTTTGGGCTTGGCTGCGGCCTTGGCTTTTGCTGCAGTTCCAGACTTGGCAGCAGCCTTGGGCTTGGCTGCTGTTGCAGATTTTGCTTTGGAATCGGCTTTGGGCTTGGCAGCTGTCGCAGCCTTGGCTTTTGTAGTCGCCTTGGTAGCGGTCGTCCTGGTCGTTGACGCAGGGGCTTTCTTGGTCGCCGGAGCTTTCTTGGTTGCAGGCGCTGCCTTGGCTGAGGGTGCCTTCTTGGCTACCGGCGCTTTTTTAGCGGCTGGCGCTTTTTTGGCTACAGGCTCTTTTTTGGCCACGCCTGCTTTCTTGGCGGCGGTCGCAGACTTGGCTGCAGGCGCTTTTTTCACCGCAGCCTTTTTGGTATCCGCCTTGGGCGACGTGGCAGTCGACTTGGCGGAACTGGTCTTGGTGGTCGCCGCAGATTTGGCTTTCGACGTGGTTTTGGATGTTGTTTTTTTCGCTGCAGTTTTATCGGTCATACTGATCTCTCTCCAACAGATTGACCGATTCTAGCAGATTGCCGGCGGTATAAAAGGCTGCAGGCACAAATTGACGAGCTGACAGGAAAGGGGGGATTGGTGTATACTGATCGACTTTTTACGGTAGATATCAAGGTTTAGTGTCATGTCCAGCAAATCCAAGAAAGACCTGCCTGTTTGTGATCGCGAAGATCTGGCCCGCCAGGTGGCAGCGTTTCTCAAATCCGGCGGCAAGGTCCAGCAGATTCCAACGGGCACCAGCGGTCAAACCAACACCCGCGGCCCTCGCCAGATCATCCTGAGTCACAAAACTGCCAACTGATCCAAGTCTTTAATACCGGGCACGGCACAGCAGGCATCACGGCTGTGCCATCACCTGAGTCACCTCGTAACCACGACTCTCCAGCATTGCCAACAGCCCATCTTCTCCTACCATGTGCGCGACGCCAGCCAGAACGAACTCTGTACCCTCCTGTTCGAACATGGCCTCGATAAGCGGTAGCCAGTCCTGATTGCGGTCAACAAGCAGGCCCTGATAAAGCTCGTCCGAGAATTCGCCCATTGAACCGACGAATTGCTCTTCCAGCACACTCAGGTCACCTGCGCGCCAGCTGCTCACCATGGTTTCAAGCTGCGACTCCATGTCCTTGAAATCTTCCAGCGAATACATCACGTAATCGCTTTCATAGCCCTCGCCCAGACTGGCAAGCAGCGCGAGCTGCTGATCAAGCGTCTCCAGCTGTCCACGATCCTTGCCATCTCCCATGGCCCGGGTATGGAAAAACATATCAACTCCCTGGGGTGAAAACCCGAGCTTTTGCAGCTCCAGCACGCTGAGGGTGCTGATAAGCAGACCCGGCTTGAAAGTCTGCATCATGGCCAGCGGGATGGGCAGGCCGGCCGATGCCACATAATCTGACAGCGCCTGATACGCTTCCTCATTCAGCACTGTTCGCAGGGTGCGACCGTCCTGGTAGGTCATCTGGGCCATCATGCGCTGTTGAAGCGAAGGGTCATTCATGGCCCCGATATCAGTCTCGAAAAACAGGCGGTCTGACTCCTGATATGCCAGCTCATACTCAGGTGGCAGTGGATAATCACTGGCGCGCAACAGGTGAATGGTGCCGCCCAGGTAAATGTGATTGCCGTCATCTTTGCTGACCTGCCAGACCGCTGTCTGCGCGCTCGCCAGCGTTGCTATGCTCGCGAGAACCAGCGCAACGATCGCCTGTGCAGCCGTGAAACCTGCCTTCTCCAACATAATGCTTTCCCTCTTCTTCCCTTTGTTGCGGTTGGCTATGTTTTCCTGCGGCCGATGCCAGTAACATGACCACTCCAGTCCATTCTCTATTACAACTATGTCACGCCTGATATTCAAACTGCGCCATGTACCTGACGATGAAGCCGAAGACGTGCGCCAGCTGTTGCACGACCATGATATAGACTTCTATGAGACCAGTGCTGGCAACTGGGGCATTTCAATGCCTGGCATCTGGTTGCGCAACGATGACGACTACGGCCTGGCCTCCAGTCTGCTGGCCGAGTACCAGTCACAGCGCCAGCGAGAGTCCCGTGCACAGTACGAAGCGGACAAGGCCGCCGGGCGAGCCGAAACGCAGTTGGACAGACTGCGTCAGGAACCTGTCAAAGTAATCCTGTATTTTTGTCTCTGTGCCGCGCTGTTCTACGTTCTGGTGACTGCCTTCTATTGACTGTAGACGCCGACAGCGAGCGACATCATTTATTATTTCTATCGTTTGTTAATATATATTTCATTTTACCTAAGCTGAAAATAGGGCTATTCTTGCGGCTGTTAAGTGAACCGCCGATCAAACTGGATTCGGCACAGGGAAATTAAGGAGTCTTTACGTGTCTTTGATCAATACCGAAGTTAAACCCTTTAAAGCGACCGCATTCCACAATGGCGAGTTCGTCGAAGTGACCGAAGCTGATCTGACCGGCAAGTGGTCAGTTGTGTTCTTCTACCCAGCCGATTTCACCTTTGTTTGCCCCACTGAGCTGGGCGACCTGGCTGACAACTACGAAGAATTCAAAGCACGCGGCGTTGAAATCTACAGCGTTTCTACTGATACGCACTTCACACACAAAGCCTGGCATGACAGCTCAGATACCATTCGCAAGATCACCTACCCGATGATCGGCGATCCCACTGGCACCATCAGCCGCAACTTCGAAGTCATGATCGAAGAAGCCGGTCTGGCTGAGCGCGGAACCTTTGTGATCGATCCTGATGGCAAGATCCAGGTAGTCGAAATTACTGCTGGCGGTATCGGCCGCGATGCCTCAGAGCTGCTGCGCAAAGTTAAAGCTGCTCAGTACGTCGCTGCGCACCCCGGCGAAGTTTGCCCGGCGAAGTGGCAGGAAGGCGAAGAAACACTGGCGCCGTCACTGGACCTGGTAGGTAAAATCTAAAACGCTTTACTGCAGTAAGCCCGAGAGCCCGGGCGGCTATCGTCCGGGCTTTCTTTTGCCCGAAATTTGTGTAAACACTGCCCTTGTGCATTGATTTATCGAGGAAAAACGTGATGTTAGACGCCAACATGAAAGCCCAACTGAAAGCGTATCTGGAGAAAGTCTCCCGGCCTTTCGAGCTGGTCGCGTCGCTTGATGACGGCGCGAAATCAAAGGAGCTGCGCGCACTGCTGCAGGACATCGCATCGCTGAGTCCGCACATCACTGTTCGTGAGGACGGTCAGGATAGCCGACGCCCGTCTTTCAGCCTGCAGCGGCCCGATGCCGATATGCATCTGACGTTCGCCGGCATCCCGATGGGACACGAGTTTACTTCGCTGATTCTGGCGCTGCTGCAGACGGGTGGACATCCACCCAAGCTGAGTGAGGAAAAAATCGCCCAGATTAAAGCCATTGACGGTGAATTCGCCTTTGAAACTTATTTCTCGCTGTCCTGTCAGAATTGCCCGGATGTGGTGCAGGCCCTGAATGTGATGGCGGTCTTGAACCCCAATATCAAACATGTGGCCATTGATGGTGCTCTGTTCCAGAAAGAAGTCGAAGAGCGCGAGGTCATGTCTGTCCCCAGCATCTATCTGAACGGTGAGCTGTTCGGACAGGGCCGCATGGGAGTTGATGAGATTCTCGCCAAGATTGATACCGGCGCGGCCAAGCGCGAAGCCGAGAAGCTGGCAAGCAAGGATCCATTTGATGTGTTGATCGTGGGCGGCGGCCCAGCCGGTGCGGCAGCGGCGATTTACGCAGCGCGCAAGGGTATTCGAACCGGTGTCGCGGCTGAGCGCTTTGGCGGTCAGGTGCTCGACACCATGGCAATCGAAAACTTCATCTCTGTGCAGGAAACCGAAGGCCCGAAACTGGCGCGACAGCTCGAAGAGCACGTCAAACAGTACCAGGTGGATATCATGAATCTGCAACGCGCGTCGGCTCTGGTGCCTGCCGTTGAACCTGGCGGTTTCCACGAGATCAAATTTGATAATGGTGCATCACTGAAGGCCAAGTCGATCATTATCAGCACTGGCGCACGCTGGCGTGAACTGAATGTACCGGGGGAGACGGAGTACAAGAACAAGGGTGTGGCGTACTGCCCGCATTGTGACGGCCCCCTGTTCAAGGGCAAGCGTGTCGCTGTTGTCGGCGGCGGCAACTCAGGTATTGAGGCTGCCATCGACCTGGCAGGTCTGGTCGCTCACGTGACGGTGCTGGAATTTGCCGACACGCTCAAGGCAGACGAAGTACTGCAGCGCAAATTGCGCAGCCTGCCCAACGTCAAGGTGATCACCTCGGCGCAGACCACAGAGGTATTGGGCGATGGCAAGAAAGTGACTGGCCTGGTTTACAAGGACCGACAAAGCGAGCAGTCGCACACTGTGGAGCTGGAAGGTGTTTTTGTGCAGATCGGTTTGCTGCCAAACAGCGAATGGGTCAAGGGCACTTTGAAAACCAGCAAATTTGGAGAGATTGAGATAGACAACCGCGGTGAGACCAATATTCCCGGCGTATTTGCCGCCGGTGATGTGACCACGATACCCTATAAGCAGATTGTTATCGCTATGGGAGAAGGGTCACGGTCAGCACTGAGTGCTTTTGACTACTTGATTCGCCACTGAAGAAATGACCGACAAAAACAGACTGCTGCGACTGCAAGGCGATATTGACGAGATTCGTAACCGGCGGATCCAGCAGTTTGTATTTGTCTGTATTTTATTGCTTGTCACGCTGTCGATCGCCAACGTCTTTAGCGGTCAGATTTCGATCATGGTCTCCATGATGGCCTGCGTCGTGCTGCTGTGCGGCACGCTGCTGCTGTTGCGGCATGGCTACACAACGCTGGCAAGTCATATCATCCTGGCGGTCACCTTCTTTTGTATCTGTCAGAGTATGTGGGACGGCTCAGGTCTGCGCTCTGCTGCCGTGATCGCTTACCCCGCGGTACTTTTGCTGGCTATGGTCATGGTCGGAACGCGGTCTTTTTATGTCATCTCCGCCAGCATGTTTCTGTTCATTGTCATTCTCAGTGTGGCCACCATGAATGGCTGGCGCCCCGGCACCGAGGTCACCCGTGGTTATCTCACTATGATTGACCACCTGGTTGTTCTGGCCGGATCAACTTTCCTGATTCGCGTGCTGGCGTCCGATCTGCTGCTATTGCTGGAGCGATTACGCCAGGAGCTGGTCGTTGTAGAACAGTCCAAGCTGGCCGCAGAGCATCTTGCTAATCATGACAATCTGACCGGCTTACCAAACCGGCGCATGGCTGAGCAGCTTTTTAATGATGTGCTGGAACAAAGTTTGGCTGATGAATCCACGCTTGCGTTCGTTTTCCTGGATATCGATAACTTCAAACAGATTAATGATTCCCTGGGGCATGCGCGCGGCGATGCGCTGCTGCAACACCTCACGAAGACCATCAGCGAACAGCTACGACGATCTGACAAACTCATCAGGATTGCAGGAGATGAGTTTTTGATACTCATCGGCGGATTGCATGAAGGTGCCAATGTCGAACCCGTGCTCAACAAAATTGTGAATGCCGTTGCGACACCGGTTGGCCTGGATGGAGTGTCTATCACCCCAAGCATTTCAATGGGCGTGACGCTGGCGCCTGAGCACGGAACCGATTTCGCCAGCCTGCTGCATCACGCCGACGTCGCGATGTACCAGGCCAAAGCAGCTGGTCGCGGGCGGTATGAATTTTACCGCCCGGCTTTGGCCGTAGTGGATTTAGCCAGAGGCTGGCGATCCCACTGGCTCAGTGCTCGGCATTCTGGCAACTATCGGATGGATAACTGCCCGTTCAATACATGCCCCGGACATTCATCGGCAAGGCGAACAGGCTTCTGCGGGCAGTCACAAACAGCACATTGCGCTCCGGTCCACCGAAGGTCATGTTCGCCGGTGCCAGGGGAAACTCCAAAACCTGCAGCACTTCACCTTCCGGACTGTACACCGTGATATTGTTACCACCAGTCAAATACAGATTGCCGTGCTCATCCAGCGTAACGCCGTCGGAACCCTGCGGGGCAATCAGCCTTTTTCCGCTGATCTGACCGGGGGCATCGATGTTGTAGGCAAAGGTCTGGTTACCCTGATGATCGGCCACGTACAGGGTCTCTCCATCAGCGGTGCCAATAATGCCGTTCGGACGCTGCATGTCGGTAATGATGACTTCCGCTTCTGAAGCTCCAGGCGCCAGGTAATACACGTAGTAACCCGGCTGTGGCAGGTTTGCTTCGCTGCCGTAGCGTGGATCAGTAAAGTAGATGCCACCCTGCGGGTCAATCCACAGATCATTCGGGCTGTTGAAAGGAGCGCCATTGTGCTGATCGATCACTGCCGTGGCATTGCCCTCACTGTCCATTCGGCTGATGCGGCCCGCACCACCCTCGGCGCCGTAGAGCACCCAGTCGGCATCAAAAAACAGACCGTTGTTGCCATTGGTCTGTTCACGAAAGGTCTGCAGCTCGCCATCAACCGTCCACAGATGAATACGGTTGGCAGGGATATCCGAAAAATAAACGTTCCCGGCCTCATCGGCTATCGGACCTTCCGTGAAGGTGAACGTATCGCTCAGTAATTGGATCTGTGCATCTTCGGCGACCAGGCTATCGCTCTGTGCGAAAGCCTGGGCACCCGCAACGCCAATTGCCAGTACCACTAATGATTGGATAACGCGTGACTTCATAACTGCTTCTCCTTGAATTGGATGGTTCAACCACGGCCCAGAAATGGCTGTCTGGGATCAAGCACTGTGGCATCAATGATGGTGGAGTTCGGCGGCATGCTCAGCATCAGCACTGCCACACGGGCAATATCTGCCACCTGCATTTTGGGCTCATCAACAACAGACTTTGGCGCTTTGTCCCAGATGTCAGTATGTACGTTGCCAGGGTGCAAACAGCTTACCATGATGCCAAGGTCGCGTCCCTCGACCTGCAGCGCACGGGTCATGCCCTGCAGGCCGAACTTGCTGGTGGTGTAAGGGACTGAACCGAATCGCGGGGTCTGACTGGAGATACTGCCGATATTGAGAATACGCCCACCGCCGGCATCTTTCATGACACGGAAGGCTTCGCGACTGTAAAGAAAGGCACCCGTGAGGTTGGTATCCATAACCATCTGGAAATCCTTGGCGCGCAGGTTCTGAACGGCGCCGGCACGGGCAATACCTGCATTGTTGACCACAGCATCGACTTTACCGAACTGTTGCATGGCGAGTTCGAAGACACGCACCGTGTCTTCCTCGCTGGCCACATCAGCGACGCTGCCAGTCAGGGCATCGTGACCGATAGCCTCCAGCGCTTTGTTAACGCTCTCTTCAGAACGGCCGGTGATCAACACTCTGGCACCTTCTGCCAGACAGGCCTCGGCGATGGCTTTACCGATGCCGCGTGTTCCTCCGGTAATGATGATGCCCTGATTGGCCAATAGCTGTGACATTCTCTGTTCCTCCGTAAGCAGACTGACCGTGCCCAGTTGCGGCACGGTCAAGCGTGTTCAGTTTTGACGGAGGACAATACCACGCTGGCACGCCCGGCACTACCAGTGCCAGGGCACCAGCGTGGCCAGTCGTCAGTTGATACTGCTGACGGCAGCCACACCTGGCTGCAGCGGCGCGCCGTCGGCCAGTGCCGATTCGGTCACCGGATTTACCAGCAAGCCGGTCATGGCAGTGGGCAGTTGAGAAACCATAATCTGGTCGCCCGCGGTCAGGGACTGTGAACGGACCAGTACATGGTAGTTACCCTGCTGGTCGATATGTTCACCAACGCGCTCGATCTGCACCGCTTCCAGACGGCTGTGATCAATCCGATAGATGCGGTCGTTGTCATAAATGGCATGCATCGGCACAGCGACAACATCTCGCTCAACCGGCAGACGCACATTCAGGTTTACTACCTCACCCAGTGCCAGTGTGGCATCAGCAGGCACCTTGAAAAAGCCGTCAATGCCGCTCTGTCCGGATTTGACGTTGCCAGCCAGTCCCTTTAATTCCAGTACCTGAGTAGATTGCCCGGTCGCTGATGTGACATCGTTAATTGTCGCAGTCACTACCTGGCCGTTTTGCAGACTGCCACGCAGTTGCGCTGCCATTTCGATTGGCAGTGACGCGCGCACCTGCAGGCGGTCGTAGTCCGCTACCTGCAGCAGCTCACTTCCGACACTGATGCGGTCACCGACCGCAACCCCCAGACTGAGTATGCGGCCATTAAACGGTGCCGCCACCTGAGTATGGCGCAGGTCCAGCTCAGCTCTTGCCAGACTGGCGCGACTTTCTTCCAGTACTGCTTCGGCCTGGGCAATCTGATTGGGGTAGTCAGCCAGTGTTGCCTGATGGCTGGCGTGAACCATGGCGCGCTCGGTTGCCTCATGACGCACTTCATCCAGTTGCGCGTCTGCGATCATGCGCTGCGTGTGCAGTGATTCAAAGCGCTGCAGCTTTTCTCTGGCGATGCGTAATTGATCCTCATGATGCGTAGCCAGTGTCTGTGCCAACTCGTAGTCGCTAACGACCGATTTCAGGCTGGCCTCGGCTCGTCGCTCCGCGGCCTGGGCGGCACGCAGCGCCAGTTCAGCCTCGCGCGGATCCAGCTCCAGCAGAACGTCACCTGAATTAACCCAGTCCCCCTCCCGAAAGTGCACTGCAGAGACATCGGCGGTCAGACCGGCACGCAATGTTGCCTGCTGATCGGATTCCAGTCTGCCATACGCCTGTAATGTGGGTGACATGGCTGCTGGCTGTACGACGCTGGCTGCTACCGGCCACTCGCGTTCCGCCCGCTCAACAGGAGCCGCCTCCGGCCCTGTTGCTACCACCAGTGCGCTGGTCAGCACAAACATGCCCAGTATTAATACACCGGCCGCTTTGGTGCCAATGTATCTGAATCTGTTGAGCTGACGCCCCCAGAAAATCTGTTGCCCGAAGTTGTTATCGCCTTGCATATCAAAGTCCCTCTTTACTTGGCTCGAACACCTGAGCCTGGGTGGCAGTCTTGAGTCTGCCGAGTCTGTTT
This sequence comes from Pseudohongiella sp. SYSU M77423, assembly GCF_029911965.1. Lineage (NCBI taxonomy): Bacteria > Pseudomonadati > Pseudomonadota > Gammaproteobacteria > Pseudomonadales > Pseudohongiellaceae > Pseudohongiella > Pseudohongiella sp. SYSU M77423. The sequence continues at coordinate 64,175 of NZ_JARYTH010000004.1, forward strand.
TTAATGCGTTCAATCATCACAATCAGCGCCGGAACAACCAGCAGCACCAACAAGGTGGCAAATGCCAGGCCGAACACCAGTGTTATGGCAATCGGTACCATGTAGATGGCCAGGCTGAACTGTTCGAACATCAGCGGCGACAGGCCTGCCACTGTCGTCAGCGAGGTCAGGCAGACGGCACGGAAGCGTGACAGCGCAGCGCTGCTCACTGCGTCGACCAGTGCTTTGCCGGCTTCCAGTTCCCGGCGCAGGAAACTGACCAGCACGATAGAGTCGTTGACCACCACCCCGGTCAGGGCAAAGAATGCCAGCATCGACATCATGCCCAGGTCCACACCCATGACCCAGTGGCCTGCAATTGCACCCGTCAGGCCCAACGGAATCGCGGTGAGCACTGCCAGCGGCCATACGTATGAAGAGAACGACCAGGCAAGAATCAGGTAGATGAAGATCAGCGTCAGCATGCCACCCATCTGCATGGTCTCCAGCAGTTGCTGATTGCGCAGGTTATTACCGCCGACATCAGAACTCAGACCGTAACGCTGATTGATCTGTGGTAATACTGTCTCGCGCACGGAGGCCAGTACACGCTCGGCGTTGTTCACCTGACTGTCCACGGAGGCACTGACCATCACTGACATCGACCCGTTGTTATGATTGATGACATCGATACCACGACGGGTGGAAAGATGGGCGACCTGGCGTAATGGAACAATTTCTCCCTGCGGCGTTCGCACCGGGAATTGTCCTAGTGAAGCGATATGGTCACGTTCCTCGTCAGGCAGCATGACCATGACTTCCAGCTCGCTGTTATTCTGGTTGAATATCTGCACGCGGTTGCCATAGTAGGCCGCACGCAGCTGCTGGCCGAGTGAGGCAGTGGTGACGCCAAGTGCCTGACCCTGGGCAGTCAGATCAAAGATCATCTGATCGCGCCCGTAAGGCAGGTTATCAAAGACGTTGCTCACTCCCTCGTAGTTGCTCAGGGCCGCCTGCAGTTCTTCGGAAGCCTGCTTGAGTGTGTTGATGTCGTCCCCTCTAAGAACCAGGGAAATATCCGGCGCACCACCGTTGGCTCCCCCACGCACCTCAAGCATTACCTGCTCGACATACGGTGGACGTACGACGCGCTGTTGCCATGCATTGACGAACTCCTGTGGTGCGACCTGGTAGACATCTTCCCATGCGTACTCGACACGCATGGAACCGAACTGGGCGCCTGACTTGTTCTCCTGGTTGATACGGGCAACATTCTCACGCACGTAGTAACCATTGATGTTGACATTGCCATTCTCACTGTCAGTCTGCTGCATTGACTGTTCCAGGTGTCGCATGAACTCACGTCGCTGCTCCTCGGTGGCGTCCATGGTGAAACTGACATTTGCTTCCAGCATCTGCAGACTCATACCCAGCACAAAATTAACGCCCACCCGACCGCCGATCACCAGACTGAAGGCAAGAACCACACAGCCGATCGCGGTCAGCAGCGTAGTGCCAGGTCGCGCCAGCGCCAGGGTGAGCACCGGTTTGTAGTAGCGGTCACGGAATCCAAAGAAAGCAGCATCGAACTTCTGACGGAATTTCGACTTCGGTTTACGACCCATCTGTTTGAAGCTGTGCTTGAGGTGTGCCGGCAGCACGATAAAGCATTCAACCAGAGACGCCACGATGACGCAGAACAGAACCATCGGCATGGTCTGAATGACTGCCCCCATTTCGCCACCAGTGATAAGCAGCGGAACAAAAGCGGCCAGTGTGGTCAGCGACGAAGTCATCACCGGCATGAACATGCGTTTTGCTGCACCAGACGCTGCCTCATCGGGGCTCAGGCCCTGCTCGTGCAGACTGACAGCGTCCTCGCCAACAACAATCGCGTCGTCGACCACAATACCTAGTGCCATGATGAATGTGATCAGGGCGAGAATGTTGATGCTGCCGCCGAACACGTAATAGTAGAGCATGGTTGCGAACAGAAAGCTGACGGGAATACCCACCGTGACCCAGGCCGCAGTACGTGTATTCAGGAACACAAACAGTGTCAGCACAACCAGCACAAGGCCAGACCATGCATTACTGGCGATAACTTCCAGCTGCTCTTTCAGCAGTACCCAGACTTCCTGGTAGGTTTCCACGGTAACGCCATCAGGCAATTGCGGTTGAGTCTGGTCCATCCACTGCTGCAGGATGCGAGCGGACAACAAAGCATCCGAGTTGGTTACACGATACAGGTTCATTTCGATGGCAGGGCTGCCATCCTTGCTGAGCAAGGGCTGTCCGGCTTTGGCGCGCTTCTCTACCTGGGCGACATCGCCGAGCCGGATCAGCTCACCGGTCTGGGGATTCTGAATCTCCATACGCTCGAATTCATTAATCCCACGGCGCTGATCCAGCCCTCGCAACTGCATTTCACCCTGGCTGCGCGCAACAACACCCGCAGGTACATCCATGCTGCGATAACGTACTTCACCCGCCAGCGCATCCAGCGTGGTATTCATGGCCAGCAGATCGCGACTGCCTACCTGTATGGCCATTTCTTCTTCCGGCAATCCACTGAACTCAATGCGGTCGACACCGGCAGTGTAGAGTTCGCGTTCGAATCGACGCACCAGGGGTACCAGTTCTGACACACTGGAGGCTCCGGCAACAATCAGGGAGGCAATAGGCTCATAGGACATACCACGGCGCACCACCATCGGCTCCATGTCGCCTGGCAGATTGCGAATCTGCGCGACGCGATCACTTACGGTCTCGAGCGCCTTGCTCAGGTCTGTGTCAAACATGAACTCGAGTCGAATGTTTGCGCTACCCTGGGTACTGGTGGAGTACATCTGCTGCAGGCCGATCACGGTGCGGACCTGCTGTTCAACCGGCACCACAATCAGTTGTTCAACGTCCTCGGCCGAGGCGCCGGGCCAGTTGGCATTGATAATGACAACCGGCCATTCCACAGATGGGTCAAGCTGGGTATTGATGCGTGTCGATGCCCAGAGCCCGGAGAGGATCATCATGATCATCACCAGGTTGGCTGCCACTTTATGTCGGGTAAAAAGATCGATAATGCCTGTGTTGTTCATTGCTCACTGCCTGTGATTTGTCCAGAACCCGCTGCAAATGAGTGGGTAATGGCATGAGCAATTCACATATCGTGCCAGAATTATAAGCTATTGATATATATAAACTATGCTTATCTAATGAGATATGAAGAGGTGAGTCTGGCTAAGGATTTTGGAAAAGCTTGGTGAAATTCGCTAACTTGGCTGAACTGATTCGCTACTTCCAAGCAACCAGTCGACAGCCTGAAAGGCGGCATCAGCAAAGGGGCGCAGTACCAGATCAGCACCCGCCCGCTGTAATATCTCGGCATCCCGGGCATTGGCTGCGGTGAGCGCGACTTTACCGACATAAGCCTCGCGACGCAGGCTGTTGAGCAGCGCCATATTGATATCTCTTTCGCGGGCAGTGTTGATTACCCAGCGCGTTCGCGCCAGAGGCAGGGAGCCCAGAAATTCCGGGTCTTCCGCATCGCCGAAGCGTACCTTCATGTTCTCGCTGCCCTGAGTACGGACAACCTCCGGATCAATATCAATACCCAGCACTTTGTGTCCACGTGCCATCAGTTGATCCGCAATACCACAACCATAACGACCCAGCCCGAACACTACAAACTCCGGACGCAGCGCTTCATCAGTATCATATTCCGTTTCCCGGTAGGCATTGTGCCGCTCAAACACCGACATTGCAGGTGACAGCCACTCGTACAGGCGGTGGGAATACAGAATCATGTAAGTGGAGCCACTGATGGTGATCAAACCTACCAGCGTGATGAGGCCAACGGTCTCGCGGTCGATATGGCCCAGCGACAATCCCAGAGCCGCCAGGATAAGGGAAAATTCGCTGATCTGGGCGACCGTCAAGCCGGCGAGGAATCCAGTACGTTTGCGGTACCCCATATATCCCATCACGGCCATGACAATGATCGGATTGCCGATCAGCACGAACGCCGACAGGATAAGCGCTGGTGCCACCTGCCCACCCAGCGTCCCCAGCTCAAGACCGCTGCCCAACTCTATGAAAAAGAACAGCAGCAGAAAGTCACGCAGGCTGACCAGCCGCGCTCCGATAACCTCGCGGAATGGCGTCGATGCCAGCGACACACCCGCCAGGAAGGCACCCACTTCTTTGCTGAAGCCAAGTGCATCACCAACCGCTGCCATTGTCACGGCCCAGGAAATGGCAAACAGAATCAGCAGCTCAGCGGATCGCGCCATCAGGCCAGTCAGTGTCGGGAGAACATACTTCATCAGCGCGGCGATGAACAGCAGCATGCCGGTACCTTTCAGAACCACCCAAAGCATCTCGGTCGCCAGCGCGCCGGGCTCGGCCGAGGTGCCCGCACCCAGCGCCGTCAGGCCGATCATAACCAGGACCACCACAATGTCCTGCACAATCAGAAAACCAACAGCGATGCGCCCATGCAGGGCATCAATCTCTTTTTTATCGGAGAGCAGTTTGACGATGATGATGGTGCTGGAAAAGGTCAGCGCAACGCCCACATACAGCGCGCCAACCGGCGACATCCCCAGTGCCAGGGCAATCAGAAATCCAAAGATCGAAGTAAACAGCACCTGGCCCAGACCGGTGGCCAGCGCAACGGTCCCCATGGTGCGAATGATGTGAAGGTCCAGCTTGAGGCCGACAACAAACAACAGCAGGGCAATGCCCATCTGCGCCAGCAGCTCGATGGGCTCGGTGGCTGCCACAAGCCCGAGTACTGAGGGGCCCAGAATGATGCCCGCAGCGATAAATGAAACGATCAGTGGCTGACGCAACATCAGGCCCACCGAGCCGATAATGGTCACCACTGCCAGCATGGCAGCTACTTCGACAAAGACGTTTTCAAATCCCATTCGCGGACTGCTCCGTGACGGCGTTTACTGGTAGCCTTTGGCCTGCAGTTCGAACAGTGTGGCGTACTGACCGCCCAGCGCCAGCAGGCTTTCGTGATCACCACGCTCAAGGATGCGGCCATGCTCCATGACCACGATCTGATCGGCGATACGTACCGTCGAAAATCTGTGGGAAATGATGATCGAGATACGATTGGCGGTCAATTCGCGAAAGTGCGCAAAAATGTCGGCTTCGGCACGCGCGTCGATAGCAGCTGTTGGTTCATCCAGAATCAGCACCTCGGCGCGGCTGCGCATAAAGGCACGGCCCAGCGCGATCTTCTGCCACTGCCCGCCTGACAGGTCCTGCCCATCGCGAAACCAGGTACCCAGCTGGGTATCGTACTGGGCGGGCATATGTTTGATGAATTCGGCTGCCAGGCCCTTTTCAGCTGCCTCTTCGATCAACGGCCGATCATTTATAAACTCTTTGTCACCTACACCAATGTTTTCACCAACCTTTAACTGATAGCGGGCGAAATCCTGAAAAATGACGCCCAGCTTTTCACGCAGTGCGTTGATATCCCACTCCTGCAGATCCAGCCCCTGATACAGAATGCGACCACCTGTTGGTGTGTAGAGCCGCGTCAGCAGTTTGATCAGCGTCGTCTTGCCAGACCCATTCTCACCAACGATGGCCAGACTTTCGCCAGGACGAATATGCAGATCGATGGCATCCAGAGCTGGTCGCTCAGCCCCCGGGTAATGGAAACTGACCTGCTCAAAACGGATTCCATCTTCGGGTTGTGGCCCCTCGGTCCTGTCGCCAGTCGGCTCGGGCACGTTGTGACCCAGGTATTCAGTCAGGTTGGAAAGGTAGAGGTTGTCTTCATACATCCTGTTGATCGACGCCAGGCAACTGGTGACCGCGCCCTGACCCTGACGGAACACCGCAATATACATGGTCATCTGGCCCAGGGTGATGGCACCGGCAACCGCTGCGAACGCGACCCAGCCGTAAGCAAAATAGAAAGCCGCGCTGGCAATCAGGCCCAGCATATAACCCCAGAACCCGCGGCGCAGGACCAGATTGCGATCTTCCTTGTAGATATTCTTGAATATATCCACGTAGCGCTGCAGGAACAGGCGGCCCAGCTGCATCAGCTTGACCTCTTTCACGCCGTCCTCGCGTGTCAGCACCATTTCAAGATAGACCTGCATACGGCGCTCTGAGGATCGACGACGCTGGTTGCGGAATGCTTCACCCGAGTATTTGGCCTCAGCCATAAAGGCGGGCACACCGGCAAAGCTGAGCAGCAGAACCGCCCAGATGGAGAACTGCAGCAGCAGGAAGCCATAACTGATCAGCGAGATTCCATCACGAATCAGATCGAAGGTCGCAATGACCAGGCTCAGTGGGCGGCTTGAGGCCTCTCGTCGTGCGCGCACCAGCTTGTCGTAGTATTCAGAGTCTTCAAAATTGGCCAGCTCCAGCGTCAATGCCTTTTCCAGAATCATCACATTGACTTCGTTGCTCAGCAGGGCGCGCAGGATGGACTGGCACACCGTGTTGATTTTCTGGGCGCCGGTCATCAGCACCACCAGTCCTGCCTCGATCAGCACATATTGCAGGAGCTGGGTCTGCAGCGCATCGCGGGCTGCGCCATCCGCCTCAATGGCGGCGACAACGGCGTCAACAATCAGCTGGCCGACCCAGGCAATGGCAGCCGGCAATAGCCCTGCCGCCAGCGTCGCCAGCGCCATGACGATGGTCAGGGCCGGGCTGGCACGCCAGACGATTTCTATTGCGACGCCGCTATAGCGAAACACGGATGCGAAGCGTGTCAGCCACTGCAACGGGCTCAATTTGGGAAGAGTTGCTTTCAAATCTAGTTTCGTTATTCGTTAAACCAGTCCAAAAAACCGGCGGGGCCACAACCAGCCTGCAGACAGGCTGGCGGTGACCCCGCGATTAAACGCTGCTGGCAGCGTACTTGCTGCCAGTGCCTTCAAGGCATCAGGGCTTCATGGCGCGTACCACGATACGGTCGGTATTGCGCCCCAGACTCTGATCAAAAGGTCCGGTTGTCCTTGGATCGTCATCGGCATGCAGCACGTCACTGACACCCGTGATGACAAACCCGGCTTCGGTCACTGCCTGGGCCACTTCATCCAGTGTGATGCGGTGCAGCGATGCATTGTCGGCGCCCACATTGCCGCGGTGATCGATGATACCCAGGATGCCGCCCGACTTGAGCACATCCTTGACGGCAGCCAGCATGGCCTGCGCGGCGGCGGGGTTGCCATTGTACAGATCGTGGAAATTAAGCGCCGTCAGCGCAAAATCCACCGAGCCGGACTCGATACCCAGGCTGTCAAAGCCCTGATTCACGCGCTGCACATTTGGAAGACGATTTCCGGCCAGGCGCTCCTGCACGCCGGCTTCAGTATTACGCATACCCAGGGAGGCCGGGCTGTTTTGCATCAGTACTGTGCCATTGGGCCCCACGGCGTACGACAGGACTTCGGTATACCAGCCTGTTGAGGCCATGATATCGAGCGCGGTCATGCCCTCTTCCAGGCCCAGAAAACTCAGCACAGCCACTGGTTGGCGCGAGGCATCGCGCTCTTTGTCGGCTGCCGGGCGATCGGCACTGTTCAGAGCCTGAGTGAGGCGCGCCTCATCGACGGCATGCACCTGGCCAACAGCCAGCAATGCCACGGTAAACAAACTGACCAGCTTCTTCACAGAAAACCCTCCACAGTCATTATTATTGATGTTGTGCCGACAATTGACGCTGTCTTCGTGGTATCTGCATACGTACTCTCGTCGCCAAATGTCAGAGCAGCGGACAGCATAGGGCAATTTAAGCCAGGAATACAGGAGAACGCGCTTCAGCGGTGGTGAGCGGGAGACGCGGCAGATCCAGAATGAAGGGGTTGTTCAGCTAACGCGGGAGTGGCGGGCTCGCAAGGGCGCACAAATCAGTGCAGTCTGCGCGCCTCCATCAATTCTTCTTCAAAGAGCTTTTTGACGCGCAGCAATTCCTGCATGTCGTTTTCAGAGGTCAGCAGCGGCAGATGGTTCTCAATATCCAGAATGATATTGGTAATACTGCCAGTGTCGAGAGCGCTCAGGTCGACATCAAACGGCCAGGGCGATTCTTGGCTCATGAGAAAATCCTCGGGGGCAATTTAGGCTTACCTAAGGTCATCGTCCGCCGTAGGGGATTCTTTAGAAAATATTGCAATCGATTGGCCGCAATCAGCCCAACGCCTGCCGAATCAGGAACTGTTTGAGGACCGGCAGACGGTCGACGGCGTCCATGCCGGTATTCCGGAGCCAGCGCACTGGCAGGGGCTGTTCGGCATACAGGCGCTTGAATGCCTCCATGGTCACCATCATGCTCAGGTTGTTGGGCTGGCGACGGCGCTGATAGCGCGACAGAACAATCGGATCTGCCGGCGAACGGCCACTGCGCCGGGCCCGGACCAGCTCTTCTGCCAGGACATGGACGTCTGCCAGACCCAGGTTGGCGCCCTGGCCGGCCAGTGGATGAATGCTGTGCGCCGCGTCGCCAATCAGGACCAGCGAGCCTTGATGATAGCGGCGCGCATGCCGCTGGCGCAGCGGAAAACTAAAGCGTTTATCCGTGTGTTGCACAGATCCCAGCCAGTGCTGACTGGCATTGGACAGTGCCTGACAGAAGGCAGCGTCATCCATGGACATCAATGACTCCGCCACAGACGGGATCACCGACCAGACTATGGAGCAATAGCGTTGCGGCAATTGCGGTGCAGCCTGGTCGGCCAGCGGCAAAAATGCCAGCACCCCTTCATCCATGAATATCTGGCGCGCAGTATTGTGGTGTGCCTGCTCGGTGCAAATGGTCGTGACGATTGCCTGATGTTCGTAGTCCCATTCCCGTGTGGCGATGCCGGCCATGCTTCGCAGCGGTGAGCCGGCACCGTCGGCGGCTATGACCAGCCCTGTCCGTACGGTATCACCACTGCTCAGCGTCAGCTCCGCCGTCTGAGCATGCCCGGAATGGGCCACCTGTTGATAGGCAGTCACTTTGACTGGCGCCAGTATCTGCAGATTCTTGTACTCTGCGATACGCTGCTGCAGCGCCGACAGCATAATCCTGTTCTCGACGATGTGGCCAAGGGATTCGGTGTGCACATCACGGGCATCAAAATCGATCTGTCCGGTGCCATCCGCTTCGCGCACATGCATATGGGTATAGGCGCAGTTGCGCTGGGCCTCGATGGCCGGCCAGACCTGTAACTGCCGGAACAAGCGTTGCGAGGCATGCGTGATGGCACTTACTCGCGGGTCGTAAGACTCTGGCTGTGCCCCCAGCTCACCTGCCGTTACCGGCGAGGCATCCAGCAGTAGCACATTGATACCCGCGTCGGCCAGCGCCAGCGCCATGGTGGCGCCCACCAGCCCTGCCCCAACGACGGCTATGTCGGTTTCATGCTGTACGTGACTGTGTGTTTGCTGACTCATTTACAGGCTGCCAAAGATCGGTTGATGCGGGCTGCATTCTGTTGAATACTGCCGATACTTTACCATCATATGGCAACGCAGGCAGGAGAGAATAATATGTCCGGACAAATGAGCCCGGCAGCAGCCAGGGAGCTGATAGGCACAGAAACTGGTGTCAGTCAGTGGCATACCATCAGCCAGGAACAGGTCAACCAGTTTGCAGACACCACCGGCGATCATCAGTTCATCCATCTGGATGAGGCCCGTGCTGCAGCGGAAACGCCCTTTGGCGGCACCATCGCCCACGGCTATCTGACATTATCCATGCTCAGTATGCTGGGTGCAGAAGCTAACAATGTACGACTTCAGAACACCCGCATCACCATAAACTACGGCCTGGACAAAGTTCGATTCCTGAATCCGGTTCGGGTTGGTTCGCGTATACGTGCACGGTTTGTATTGATGAGCATTGAGGAAAAAAACCCTGGTCAATGGTTGTTAAAGAACCAGGCAACCGTCGAGATAGACGGCCAGCAGAAACCAGCGATGATTGCAGAATCACTGGCGCTGGTCATCACCGGCTGAGCAAGGGGCGCTGTTGCAGGTCAGTTTTCTGATCAGTCGTACCCACTTCACATACAGGAGTATTCGCCATGAGCAGGAATCAGACCAATCACTTTGCGCGAGGCATGCTTGTTATGGGACTCTTGACGCTTATTGGCTGTGCCGGCGATCGACCAGCCGATCTTGGGCCGTTGGATGGTCAGTTGCGGGCCTGTCCGGACTCACCTAATTGCGTGAGCAGTTTTGATACCCGGGACAGTCATGCGATCGAACCCATCAGAGGCACGCCGGAAGCAGTCAAACAGGCATTGAACCAGATGGAGCGCGTGGAGATCATCACAGACTCTGGTGGTTATATACACGCCGAGTTTACCAGCCGCCTGATGGGTTATGTCGATGACGTGGAGTTTCTGGCCAACCCACACGAAGGAGTGGTTCACGTAAGGTCGGCTTCACGCCTTGGCTACAGCGACATGGGTGTCAATCGCGAACGCATTGAGCAGATCCGCTCGCTTATCGCAAACCCATAGCCTGCCGCGCAAACCACTGTTTGGCTGGCGGCATGACGTCCATGAACAGCAGTCCCAGATTGCGGCCCGCCGCCATAGCCGGATTGCGATTGGCAAACAGCCGTGTGGTCAGGTCGCTGAACATGACCGTCAGATTCTGATCGGACTGTTGCGCCTGCAGGTATTGCTCAAGCATCAGGTAGTCGCCAACGGCAGCTGCCCCATTTGTTTCCGCCTGTTCTGCCAGTGCCTGCGCCAGCGCATCAGCATCTCGCAGCGCCAGATTCAGGCCTTGGCCGGCAACCGGGTGCAGTGTATGGGCTACATTGCCAAGCAGTACCAGCCCCGGGCGAATCTGTTCTCTGGCAAGCATCAGTGTCAATGGGTAAAGAGACCTGGCACCAGCACGGGTAAACCGTCCCAGCCTTGTGCCGAACCTCTCCTGCAGTGCATGTAAAAAACCCGCTTCTGGCAATTGAGTGATCGCTGCAGCCTCCTGTTCAGCCACAGTCCACACCAGCGCTCCGCGATGCTCTTGCTCTGTGTCACTTAATGGCAGAACCGCCAGCGGTCCTGTATCTGTAAATCGCTCAAAAGCCAGCCCCTGATGCGGATGTTCGAAGGCGACGTTGCAGATTAAGGCATGCTGTTGATACGGCTTTCGCTCCAGCTGTATACCCAGTTGCGAGCAGATGTCCGAACGGCCACCGTCGGCCAGCACCATTAGCGAGGCATCAATTGTACTGGCAACCTGATCCTGGCCCTGCACCTCGATCTGCATGCCAGTGGCAGTGTGACGAACGCGTTGCACCGAGGCGGGCGAGCATACTTCTATGTCCGGATGTTCAAGCAGGCGTTTGTTGAGCGTCGCTGCCAGGTGCCGGTTCTCGATCACGAATCCCAACGCCGACACATCGACATCCGTGTTGTGTAATCGTGCGGCCCCAAAATGGCCACGGTCAGAGACGTGAATATCTTTGATAGCACATGCATGAGATGCCAGGTCGTCCCACAATCCGGCCTGTCGATATATGAGATGACTGCCCCAGGACAGGGCCGTGCTGCGCGCATCAAAGTCCGGCTCCCCGGCAGCGGTCGCCAGCGGCATTGCATCGACCAGCAGAATTCGCAGGCTTTGCTGCCGATTCTGGCCAGCCAGCAAAAGCGCAAAACTGCCACCCACCAGACCACCACCGATGACCACGACGTCGTAATGTTGAGTTTTGTCTGTCACTGCAATTCTTTTCTCCGAACCTGCCGCACGCTGGCGGTATCTGCCTGACAGGCACTGTATCGCCGCTGCAGCACTATGGCAGAGGCCTACTGGCGCCCGGCCATCAGCGCTTCGATTTCTTTTGTGGTTTTGGGTACCGCATGAGTCAATACACGGTTGCCGTTGCGGGTCACCAGCACATCATCTTCTATACGTATACCAATGCCACGCCACTTTTTGGCGACTTTTTTGTTGTCTGGTGACACATAAATGCCAGGCTCTATGGTAGTAACCATGCCCGCTTCGTAAGGGCGCCACTTATCACCTTTCAGGTAGCTGCCAGCATCATGTACATCAATGCCCAGCCAGTGGCCGGCTCGATGCATATAGAAGTCACGATAGGCGCCGTCCGCAATCAGTTTCTTGATATTGCCCTTCAGCAGACCCAGCTCTACCAGCCCTTCGGTAATCACGCGAACTGTAATATTGTGGGGCTCATCCCAGGCGACACCCGGCTTGATGGCGTCGATCGCCTTAAGTTGCGCCTTCAGCACAATGTCATATAGCGCCTTCTGCTCTTTGCTGAACTTGCCGCTGACCGGGAAGGTGCGCGTTATGTCCGCCGCGTAGTATTCATATTCACATCCGGCATCAATCAGCACCAGATCGCCATCGCGCAGGGGCTTGTTGTTTTCGATGTAGTGCAGAATGCAGGCATTCGCGCCGGCAGCAACAATGCTGTTGTAGGCCGGAAAACGCGCCCCGGAACTGATAAATTCGTGCTGCAGCTCAGCTTCCAGATGATATTCGTACAGACCATCGCGGGCTGCGAGCATGGCTCGGCAGTGCGCTCGAGCCGAAATATCAGCGGCTTTCTGCATCAGTTTGACTTCTGCGGCGTCCTTGAACAGGCGCATTTCATGAACCAGCGGATCCAGCATCTCGAACTGGACCGGCGCGCGCGCACCCTGACGCGTCCGGGCTCGGAGATCATTGACCCACATGGATACCCGGGTATCCAGCGCCGCGTCCTGACCGATGCTGTAATAGACCCGTTCGCTGCCGTCTATCAGTGCCGGCATGCGCTGGTCCAGCTCGCCGATCGGCCAGGCCTCGTCAATATGCAATTGACCGACGGCGGCATCAGGGCCGGTCAGGATACCGCTCCAGATTTCCTTGGTCTTGTCTTTAGGCTGACAGAACAATACGACTTTGTTGCCGGCTGGCCTTTTGATCAGCGCCAGCATGGCCTGATCCTCAACAAAACCACTCAGGTAATAAAAGTCGCTGTGCTGCCGGTAGCTGTACTCGGTGTCATGGCTGCGCGTTTTAAGCGTCGCGGCCGACAGCAGGGCAACACTGTTGTTTTTTAGTTTCTTGAACAAAGCCTGGCGGTGTTTTTTCGCCTGGGCAAATCGCAATTCAGTATCTGCTTTCATGCTGTTTAACTGACTCTGTTGGTGGATGAGGCGAACGAGTTGACCGGCCTGTGCCAGCTCTCTATAGTACAGGCTGTTGTATAAAAAGGCTGCGGCTGCTTGCAGGCACGATCATGAATGACGATCAACTGAACACCCTCGAAGAAAAAATCGATGCTCTGATTGCCTTGTGCGCTGCCATGAAACAGGAGAATCAACTGTTGCGTGCCAGTCAGCATAACTGGCAAACTGAGCGCCAGCAACTCCTCGAGAATAACCGTCAGGCGAAGGCGAGACTGGAGTCAGTCCTCAGCCGTCTGCGGTCCATGGAACAATCCCAGAGCGCCTGATATGTCCAGCAGCCCCGAAGCCTCTAGCACGGTTGTCGTCAAAATCCTCGACCGTGAATACCAGATCAGTTGCCCGCCCTCAGAGCAGGATGCGCTGCTCAAGTCGGCGCGCTATCTGGATGAAAACATGCGCAAAATCAAAGCGCGAGGTACGATTCACGGGCTCGAAAAAATCTCTGTGATGGCAGCCCTGAATATCACTCACGAGCTGATACAAAAAAACCATCAGATCAACACATCCCGCCACGGCAGCGCCCAGAAAATCAAATATCTTGAAGATAAAATCGAGCGCGCACTGCACAATGCCCGGCAGATGGAGCTGTAACAAAAAATCCGCGCTTAACCCTCGATAGGCCTTCCCAACTGCTATATACTGATTCCATAGTCACCTGGGGTATCCGCTAGCTGAAAGTGTTCTTGAGCCGATATTCAATACCCCGGAGGCGCCGACAAGATGTGGTTGTGCATGTCCGCTTGACGGAAAGCCTGAAAGCATCGTTGGCGCCACCACCTGAACCAAAGGGTTCAGGACTATTTCGGCGGCGGTATCTTGGGTGGCTTCCGCATACATCGTAGTCAAGCTTATGCCTGCTGCTTACCAGCCTACCGGTCAATCCGGCACGAAGAATCCTTCCCTGCGAAAGCAACTGCGCCAAAGGCGCCGACAGCTGGACCATTTCACACAACGTCACAATGCCATCCGCCTGACCCATCGCATCAATCGCTCATTGACCTGGCGAGGCAGTCGTCGCATCGCGTTTTACCAGGCCATTGATGGCGAGATTGATCCGGCTGGTCTACTGAAGAAGGCCTGGGCGCAGGGCAAGATCTGTTATCTGCCGGTGCTGCACCCGTTTCACCCGCATCGCCTGGTATTTGTCCGTGTTAGCCGGCACAGCCGTCTGCACCGCAATCGCTGGGGCATTGCTGAGCCGGTTCCGGCAGTTGGCAGAGTTGCCAGTATCAAAAGCCTGGATCTGATTCTGGTCCCTCTGGTGGGCTTTGACAGGCAGGGACATCGCCTGGGCATGGGCAAGGGATTTTACGATCGGGCTCTGTCTTTCAGAGCAGGCAGACGTTTCCCCAGACTGATAGGACTGGGACATATGTGTCAGGAATCAGGAGAGACGCTCAGGCCAGCGCCATGGGATGTCCGCATGGATCAGATTGCAACGCCGCGCTGGTCTTTTGGCCGCTTGTGGCCCTTGTAGTCTGCCACCACCAATTCGCTTGCAGCGGGAGACGCGTATTGCGCTAGAGCAATCCGCTCTGGGCGACACCGCTGACCAGCACGCTCAGTGCAAACAGAAGTACAACAACCATCAACATGTCAGGTTTGCGTTTCATGAGATGTCGTTCTCTAATTATTCTATTTTCCAGTTAATTAAGTTTTATATTTCACAAGCCCAAGTAGAAAATAGGGCTAACGTGCTGAAGGCTAATACAATAATTGGATTGTGACAATCAGCGGCGCGAAATATTTTACATTTCTTTACAAGTGTGACGCCCTCTGTGTGAAATATTTGCTTGCCATACCGCAAACCACTGTATATATTCACAGCAACCACTGTTTATCCATACAGCAGCTGGCTGCAAATCAGACGCAAAGGGTGATATCGGGTTCATAAAACAGAAAACACCTTGGAGCTTATCTGCCGGTCGCAGTCAGACTTTAATCAAGCAGGGCAAGCATATGAGTGACAGCCTGAATAAATTGAGAAGCCAGCAATTTCAGGATCGCGACACGGCTCACAAGCTGGCGTGTGACAAGCTGGTATGTGATGAACTGCCTCATCAACAGCGCGAAGCCATGATTGCCTCTTTATTGAATCAGACACCGGATCTGTGGCGTGCAGGCAGCAAACCAGCCAACCGTCCTGCCAGCTCCCATCACCAGTCTGTCAGCCGACCCGGTACCGGCGATCTGTTTGCTGACAGCGACATGATCCAGGAAGGTCCAGGCACGCACCGTCTGACCAGCCAGGTGCAGGCAGGCAATCAGGCCCGCCCCAATGTACAAACCCTGTCATCCGCGCAGACACGTCTGGAGGGCAAGGCCCAGTCCACCGGTTTTGATGCGCTCGACCGGCTGCTGCCCCAGGGAGGCTGGCCTGAGCGGGGGCTGGTCGAGATGATCTGCCCCCATCAGGGTATTGGTGAGCTGCAGCTGTTGATGCCATTGCTGCGCGAACGCAGTCAGCGCAAGCAGTCCATTCTGTGGATTGCCCCGCCTTATCCGCTGCATGCCCCGGCTCTCAAACAGGCCGGCATCAACCTCAGTAACAGCTTTGTGATTCCACCCCAGACTCAGTGCAACCAGGCTTTGTGGAGTATCGAAAAAGCCCTGCAATCCAGCGAGTGCGGCCTGGTACTGGCATGGCAGAACTGGTTGAGCGCCCGCGTGATCCGGCGTCTGCAGCTGGCCGCCAGTGAAGGCAACACGCTGGGCATACTTTTCCATCAGCGCGCTACATTACATTCTCCTGCCACGCTGCAGCTGCAACTTGGCAGTGCCGTAAGCGATCTGCATGCCAGTCCTGAGTCCAGGGCTCAGCGCAATCTGAATGTCAGCCTGCTCAAGGCGCGCGGCAGTTATCATAAGGGCCAGGCCTCGTTACGTTTGCCATGTTGAAATTACGCCGCGCGGGTGCCGGCGCCCGGCACCTGCGCGGCGGCTCCTCTCTCACCTCTGCACCACCACGCAACCGCCCGGTACTACGCAGCCGCACACTTTGGTATGCCATCCACCACCCTGGCCTTTCGGTACATCAGACGCTGCCCGCAGGATTGCGCATAAGTGATTATGTCTGTGCCGCAGGTGCCGAGACACTGCTGATTGAGATAGGCGGAAGCCTGCGTTATTTTGGTGGTTGGCGACGCCTCCACGAAACGCTTGAGCAGCATCTGGATGAACTGTATCAGCACCAGCCAGAAGTCTATCGAGGCAGCGTTACACCCAGCCCAGCTGCCAGCACCCTGTTGGCCCGTTGCGCTCGGCAGAAAGTCGTGGCGCACAGCAGCGAACTGCGATCAGCGCTCGCTGGAATCACTATCGCAGAGTTACCTTTAGCTGCCAGGTTAAAGGCATCTCTGCAGCGTTGCGGCCTTTTTTATTTGAGGGATATTTGGCGCCTTCCTGCCGCACAGCTTCGCCTGCGTTTCGGACGGGAGCTGAGTGAATACCTGGACCGCCTGCTGGCCCTGCGGCCCGAGCGGCCTCCACGCTGGCAGCCCCCGCCGCAGTTTTCACGCGAGCTATATCCAGAGTATCCGCTGCATAATACTGCGGCGATTGTGCATCACGTTGTGTCACTGTTTGCAGAATACCGGGAGTTCCTGCTGCGCCGGCATCTGTTGTCTGCGCAATTCGACCTCATGCTGCATCTATCGGATGGACAGCAGCTTGCCCTGCCGGTGATAACGCGTTATGCCAGCCGTGACACCAGTCTGTTTCTGGCTTTATTTGAGCTGGCTCTGGAGAAGCATACACTTACTGCTGATGTCATCGGCCTGACCTTGAGCTCAATCAGCCTGCAGCCTTATTCTCCCGATCAACAGGTCAATGGATTGACAGATATGCTCAGTGCTCGCCTTGGCGCTGACAATGTTCTGCGCCTGCAACTTGCCGAAGAGCATGCTCCCGAGTTCAGCAGCGCAACTCAACATTGGCACAGCCCGCCCAGCCTGCTGGCCGACACCTGTGCGTTGTCATACCGGGCACCAGCCTGGTTGCTGCGCCCGGCACAGCGACTGCGACAACTGCACAACCGCCCGATCTATAAAAGCCAACTGACGCTATTGAGCGGTCCACAGCGTATCGAAACCCGCTGGTGGGCAGGCAACAGCATACGTCGTGACTACTATGTCGCGCGTAACCGGCAAGGTTCACAGTTGTGGATCTATCAGGAGCTTGGCAGCACCGGCGACTGGTTTCTGCATGGATTTTTCTGCTGAGCCAGAGCATCCGGTCAAAGAAGCCAAGTGTAAAAACGTAATCGAGGCAGTCAGTGCGAGGCAAAAACAGGCGAAAAAGCGCAGTTTACACACAGTAAATGAGCATTTTGAGCCTGTTTTTAACGAAGCAATGGCAACGCAGATAGTTTTTAACCGGCTTCCTGCCAAAGATCATTCAGATAGGGAAAATTCCAGTTCTCCAATGGCTCCCGACATTCGATGGCATCATCCACACTGCTTTTGGAAAGATCCAGTATCTGCTGGGGCAGTGGCAGCTGGGTACGAGTCGAGAAAAACACCTTCACTACAGGTTTCAACAGACTGCCTTCACTTTGAGCGATCACTACCGCAAGGCGCTGGCTTTTCAGACGGACCAGTGAACCAACGGGATAGATACCAACCACTTTGATGAATGCCTGCAGAATTTTGGGATCAAAATGACCTGACCAGGACACCATACGCTGAATGGATTCCGATGGCGGCCAGCCCTTCTTGTAGGGCCGGTCTGACGTAATCGCATCATACACGTCACAAACCGCCGCCATACGCGCAATCACGCTGATCTGGTTGGCTGCCTGACCGTTTGGATAGCCACTTCCGTCAAATTTTTCGTGGTGATGCAGGCACACCTCAATAACTTTGTCATCAACACCACTGGAGCGCTCGAGGATCTCGGCGCCTTTCACCGGGTGTGATTTGACCAGAGCGAACTCCTCGTCGGTAAGTTTCCCCGGCTTATTAAGAATTGCATCCGGCACGGCCATTTTGCCGACATCGTGCAGCAGGCCGGCCATACCCGCAACGCGCACCTTGCCATCATCCAGATTCAATTCTCGCGCCAGCGCAATCATCAGCGCAGACACCGCCACCGAGTGCATATAGGTGTAATTATCTGAGGTTTTTAATCTGGCCAGTGTGATCAACGCTTGTGGCTGACGCGTCACTGAGCTGTTGATCTCTTCTACCACCTGCGCGGCACGAGTCAGCGGCACAGCCTGCCCCATTCTCGCTTCGGAGAACATGGACAAGACTTCGTTTTGTGATTGCTCACACAGGCGCCGGGCATGACGCAGCTCTGACTCAAAGGAAGTTCGTTTTTCCGCCGGCGCCGGCCGCAGTTCCGTGATAGCTGGTTTTTCGCGACTTTCCGGACGTGGGCGAGGTTTGCTATCCGACAGTTTGCTGCGCGAAAGGTCAACAGAAACAGACGGAACGCCAGACGATTTGAGTTTGCTCAAATCCTCCGGATCTTCCAGCAGAAAGTTGGACTTCCAGAATGGATGATGCAGCCAGGACCCGTGGATCTCCACAAGATACATTCCCAGCACGACATCAGTGACGGCAATTTTTTTAATCATACTTTCGGTAACGCTCTCCCATCAGAATGTCATCTTACGATAGTTTTACCCAACTTAGCAGGTGCTAGAATGTTTGCTTACGTAACAAAGAGCTGAAGCCCCATGATTGAGACGCGAGTTGCCTGGCTGCAGATCCACCTGTGTGTGGTCCTATGGGGATTTACGGCCATACTGGGCAAGCTGATCACGCTGCAGGCACTGCCGCTGGTGATCTGGCGCATGGGGCTGGTAGCGGGGGCACTGCTTTTGCTACCCCGGATCTGGCGCGTGTTGAAGACACTGCCGCGGGGTCTGCTGGGTGCCTATACGGGCATTGGTGTGCTGGTAGCACTGCATTGGCTGACCTTCTACGGCGCCATCAAGCTTGCCAACGCCTCCGTTGCTGTTACCTGCATTGCCACCGTCCCGGTTTTTCTGTCTGTCATCGAGCCTATACTGGCTGGGCGGCGCTTCCAGCTACGCGAGTTGCTGCTGGGGCTGGTGGTGTTGCCCGGCATCCTGCTGGTCGTCGGTGGTACACCAGAAGCAATGAACCTAGGCATAGCGGTGGGCATTCTGTCGGCCCTGTTTGTGGCTTTATTTGCGTCTCTCAATAAACGTTATGTACTCAAAGCTGACGCGCTCACCGTTACGGCCATTGAAATGGCCAGTGGCTGCCTGTTTCTGGTGATCCTCAGCGTAGCCCTGGGTGCCGCCGATATCAGCGCAATTCAAGGAATCGTGGATGAACCTTCCGCGGTATTCCAGCTGCCTCAGGGCATGGATCTGCTATGGATGCTGGTGCTGGCTATCGGTTGTACCTTGTTGCCGTTTGCACTGTCGCTTATGGCACTGCGACACCTGTCCGCTTACGCCAGCGCTCTGGCCGTGAATCTCGAGCCAATCTATGCCATTGCCCTGGCAGCGCTATTACTGGGCGAACAGCAGGAGGTCAGTGGCGGGTTTTATCTGGGCGCGTTGATCATTATTGCGGCTGTGCTGGCTTATCCTCTGCTGATGCGCCCAAAGCCGCGCTATTGAGCCGCTGGCTGACTGCATTCAGGCAAAATCCCGCGAGCGTACCGGCATACCCTGCAACCAGTGGGACAGATCTACCAGCTGTACCGCGATCACATGCGTCACGCCCTCGCTTTGCTGCAGGTAGCCACTGACACCAATCAGACTGGCTTCATGTACCAGGCGATAGTGGCTTTTCAGCAGCGAAGGCCAAACAACAGTATTAATAAACCCGGTTTCGTCTTCGAGAGTCATGAAGGTGACACCTGATGCGGTCTGTGGCCGTTGACGGCAGGTGACCAGGCCAGCGATCTTGACTGGCTGATGGTCGGTCAGTGTTGCCAGATCCGTGGCCGTCGTCACGTGAAAATGCTGCAGATGTTCACGCCACAGGCTCATCGGATGGCGGCGCAGACTGAGCCCCAGAAACTGGTAGTCGGCATAGATATTCTGTGCTTCGCTGCTACGTGGCAACATCAGCAGCTGTCCGGCGTCGGCGCTCTCCGGCAGAGCCTGTGAATGTTCGGCAAACAGGGGGGGCAGGCTAAGCTCGACTCGCGAATCCCAGAACGCACGATGGCGATCACTGACCAGGCTGCTGAGCGCATCGGCAGCCGCCAGCGCGTCGCGATCGGAGGCGGACAAGGCAGCGCGGCGCAATGCATCTGTCACACTGGTGAAGACCTGCTGCTCGCGCGCCTGTAGCAGTCGTTGTATCGCATTGGCGGAAAGCCCCTTGACCAGGTGCAGCCCCAGCCGGACCGCAAGCTGTCCGGGTTTGTCGCCAACAGGCTGCAGACTGGAGTCATGCTCACTGAACAGCACATCGACCGGCAATACCGTCACCCCGTGGCGCCGGGCATCCTGCACCAGTTGTGAGGCGCCATAAAACCCCATGGGCTGGCTGTTGAGCAGTGCACATAAAAAAGCGGCTGGATGATGACATTTAAGCCAGGCCGAGACATATGCCAGCAAGGCAAAACTGGCCGAATGGGACTCAGGGAAACCGTAATCACCAAAGCCTTTTATCTGCTGATAGATCTGCTCCGCGAAGGTGGTCGCGTAGCCGCGCGCCTGCATGCCCTCAATAAGCCGTTCCCGGAAGGGTTCCAGTCCGCCCTTGCGTTTCCAGGCCGCCATCGCACGCCGCAGCTGGTCTGCCTCACCACCGCTGAAGCCGGCAGCCACCATGGCAATCTGCATGACCTGCTCCTGAAAGATGGGCACGCCCAGCGTGCGCTGCAGGACCTGTTGCACCTCAGCACTAGGGTAAGTAACTGCTTCCACACCTTGTCGGCGCCGCAAATAGGGATGCACCATATCACCCTGAATAGGACCGGGCCTGACAATGGCAATCTGCACAACAAGATCGTAATAGTTGCGAGGCCTCAGCCGCGGCAGCATGCTCATCTGTGCGCGTGATTCAATCTGGAATACACCGACCGTATCTGCCTCGCTGATCATGTCGTAGACCTGGGGATCTTCGGCGGGGACATCGGCCAGAGTCAGCGGCCGGGCGCCCGGCTTGCCGGCCTGCTCATGATTCTGATCAGTGACCTGTTCATTGATCAGCGCCAGGGCTTTGCGTATGGCCGTCAACATGCCCAGCGCCAGCACATCCACCTTGAGCAGACCCAGCGCCTCCAGGTCATCTTTCTCCCACTGGATCACGGTGCGATCAGACATGGCCGCATTCTCGATCGGCACCAGTTCAGCCAGCCGACCCTCACTGATCACAAAGCCACCCACGTGCTGGGACAAATGCCGGGGGAAACCCGTCAACTGCTCTACCAGGTAAACCAGACGCT
Source organism: Pseudohongiella sp. SYSU M77423 (assembly GCF_029911965.1). Classification (NCBI taxonomy): domain Bacteria; kingdom Pseudomonadati; phylum Pseudomonadota; class Gammaproteobacteria; order Pseudomonadales; family Pseudohongiellaceae; genus Pseudohongiella; species Pseudohongiella sp. SYSU M77423. The sequence goes on from NZ_JARYTH010000004.1 coordinate 85,723, forward strand.
CCAGCTGAAACGCCGGTAACTGCGGGTCTTCCAGCGCCACCAGCTCGCCCTGGGAGTTGCTGCGCAGGCAGTTCAGCGCCCAGTCCAGTTCCGTCTCAGTCAGCCCCAGCGCCTTGCCAACGTCCCGGATGGCACTGCGGCGCCGGTAACAGATGACGGTTGCGGCCAGTGCCGCGCGGTGCCGGCCGTATTTCTGGTAGATATACTGGATGACCTCTTCTCGCCGCTCGTGCTCGAAGTCGACATCGATATCCGGCGGCTCATCACGTTCTTTGGACAGAAAGCGCTCAAACAGCAGCTGCATGCGGGCCGGGTCAACCGCAGTAATGCCCAGACAATAACAAACCGCAGAGTTGGCAGCTGACCCGCGACCCTGGCAGAGAATGCCGCGACTTCGAGCAAAGGTCACCAGGTCATGCACCGTCAGAAAAAAGTGCTCGTAACCGAGCTCTGCAATCAGGCCCAGTTCTTTGTCCACCAGTGTCCGGACTGTCTCCGGCACCCCGTCCGGCCAGCGTTCCTGCATGCCTGCCAGTGTCAGCCGCCGCAACCATGCCGCCGGACTGAATCCTTCCGGTACCAGCTCACGTGGGTATTCATAACGCAACTCACCCAGGTCAAACTGGCAGCGGGCAGCAATATGCGTGGTTTCAGCCAACCATTGCGCCGGGTATAGTCGGCCCAGCGTGCCGCGGCTGCGCATGAACTGCTGGGCATTGGGGGGTAGTTTGTAACCCAGATCGGCCAATGGTGTGCGCAGGCGAATGGCCGTCAAGGTATCGCGCAAGGCCCGGCGTATCGGATGATGCATGATCACACCTCCAGCGGCACACACGGGTACCTGACTTTGCTCGGACAGTTGCCGCAGTGCCTCTCGTTTATCGAAATCATCCGCATCCAGATAGAACTGTGCCGCTATCCACAAGCGGCCCGGAAACAGGCCGCGCAGCCACTTCAGAGTCTGATGCGCCGCCACCGGGTCATAGCGATTGAGAAAGGGCTGGGCCGGGGGTACCCATAGCGCCAGGCACCGCGCCGGCAAATGAGTCTCCAGCAACTCACGGGTAAAACTATAGCGTCCCTTGTCTGCCCGACGCCGTGCTTCGCTGATCATCGCAGACAGCTGACCATAGGCGTGGCGATCGGGCGCCAGCAGCACCAGATGCAGGCCGTCATCAGAATGAAACTCACTGCCGACAATCAGCTTGACTGGCGCGGGTTGACCCTGCGGCGTGGCGGAACGTACTGCCGTCCAGGCCCTGACCACACCGGCCACTGAACATTCGTCAGTTAGCGCCAGTGCCTGATAACCCAGCTCAATAGCACGCTCCACAAGCTCTTCCGGAAAAGAGGCAGCGCGCAGAAAACTGTAGTTGCTCAGGCAATGGAGCTCGGCATAGGCCGGTGCTGGGGGCGCAGCCGGCGAGGCCGCGCTCAGTGAGAACGTAGCAGACATAAAAACACCCGATGATTACTGTTTATTTATACAGTATTCACCGGGTGTTATAAATAGCTGATTCAGCTTACCGAATCAGTAAATCGGTGTAACACCATCTCCAATCGGATCGCCCGGGGCACGCAGATGGCCGTAGATCAGCTCTTCCACGAATTCCACGCACTTGAACTCCAGCAGCATGGCATTGTCGTCCTGGTGACGATACAGCTTCATGTTGATGGTCCAGGGCTCTTCGAAGGTGTTCGGATCCGTGATGGTAGCGGAATAGTCAATGGTGTTGGCATCAACCATGGTGTAACGCTCCTGCACATGCATGTCCCAGCCACTGTGATAATGGCCTGAGCGGTCAAACCAGGTGTCAGCGATCTGGCCAGTGACGTCGATCACCAGCGTGTCGCCATCCCATGAACCATTGTTGTGACCCATCCAGCTGTCTACCTGTGCTTCCAGGTCCGGACGGTCCATGTGCACAATGCGGTCAGCGCCAGCGAACTGGTAGCTGATCAGCGTTGCATCAGGTGCCTGGAAAATCTGGAAAGGATAGGGCAGGTAGGTTGCGCGCGGCACACCTGGCAGTTTGCACTGCGTGGTTGGATCGCGTTGCAGCCAGTTGCGCATATTTTCCTGCTGCTGCTCACGCATGCCATCTTTGTAAGGGATAGTGCCACCCTCGACATAACCCACGCTTGGCGGGAATGCCAGGTGTGCACCAGCTTCCAGAGCCGCCAGGGGACCGTGACGGGCCTCTGCGGGCTCCAGGCTCCAGTTGGCCGCATTCATGGTTTGCCAGATACCATTAAGGTTTGGCTTGCCGTCTGGCGTACGCGGAATCTGCGCACTGCTCATGCCATTTTGTGCCTGTACTTCAGTTGCATCCTGCGCCAGCCAGAAAGCGCTGACTGCGGCGGCAGTGGCTGCCACCGCAAACATCGTCTTGAATTGTGTCTTCATGAAAAACCTTCGTCCAAATTAGCTCACAAACACCAGATCACTGGCGAATCGCACGGTTGTTGTCGTAGTCCCAGGTGCCGTCTTCAACACGCTGACCCTGAAGAATGTTGACCATGCCGTAGTTACCTTCGTGACAGGCATACTCGTACAGCACTTCTTCGCTGCGGAACATCGGGACAACACCGGTAAACTTGTCCTCAAATGCCAGAGGATCGATGACGGTGAACTCGTACTCAACAATGTCATCCGCCGTGCGGGTGAACTTCTCAATCAGTGTCTTGTTGGTAGCAACGCCGGTACCAAAGAAGGTCTGTGACTTGTAGTTGAAGTTTCTGGTCTCAACCACCAGTGAGTCGCCTTCGTAGTAGCCAACTGAGTCGCCAGTCCACTGCGTGATGCTCTCCGGAATGTGCTCATCCTGCAGGCGAACGATACGTGCCTCATGGATCATCTCGTTGAAAATCACCGCGTGATCTTCAGTCTGGAACAGCTGCACGTTGTTGTTGTACATGCTGGGCGTGAACGGCGGGACTGAGTTGAAGCCCAGCAGACAGCGCTCGGAGATACCACGATCTTCGGGGCCATCTTTGCCGATACCGCCGACCGCAACGCGAACGGGACGCTCACCGTCGTAATCCGGGCCAAGGCCACCAAATGCCATTGGCGCGCCCGGTACACGGGCCGGCAGGCGGCCATTCTCCGGGTAAACAATAATCGAAGTCCGCAGATTCACATCCTGGGGCAGATCCTCGATCCAGCCACGGTTGTAACCACCGACGCCACCCTGGTTGGACTGACCATCACTGGCTGCTGCTTCTTCGGCAACGCGGCGGTCGCGCTCCAGTACTTCCTCTTCAGTGTAGAACAGGCGATTGCCGTACTCCGGATTACGCTGCATGGGTGTATTTGAGCTGAAGTTAAATACACCACGCAGATCTGGTTGTCCCCATTCATTGCGCGGTGCTGTGTAGTCATCGGCTGCCATTGTCGATTGCACGGCAGTCAGGGCAAGTCCCCCGGTGACCACCGCTGCAACCGCAGCAGAAAGAATAGTTTGTTTTTTCACATCAATCTCCTCAGAGAAATTTTCGTCAATTGATTCTCAGCGCCTGATTTTTCAACCTAACCGCGATCTAAGGTAAGCTTGTCCTTGCCGTACTGATTCTCGTGCTGCTTTACGTGTCAAATAAGCCAGAGTTATATAGAGATGCTCACGGATCAAGCAGAGTAATCCAGCACCTGGCAATATTCAAGCCTGATGCCGTCAGCCGCGATAACCAGGCAGATTTCAGCGTTGGGCAACGCCCAGATATGAGCCCCAGAATCGCACCACCCCTCTGCCACGACAAATGCCTTTCGTGACTATGTTATCGTGCGCGCCTTATCATGACACATGCATGATGATTGAGGACGAATTTCCAACGCACATCCGTACCAGAGGAGACCGGAATGACTGCATACTCATTGCTTGATCTTGCGCCCATCGTACAGGGCAGCAGCGCACGCCAGGCTCTGCTCAATGCGAGGTCACTGGCTCAGGAGGCAGAGAGTTGTGGCTATCGCCGTTTCTGGATGGCAGAGCATCACAATATGACCGGCATTGCCAGCGCGGCTACCGCGGTGGCGCTTGGCTATGTTGCGGAAGGAACGAGCAGAATCAGGGTTGGCTCAGGCGGTATCATGCTGCCCAATCACGCACCACTGATGGTCGCTGAACAGTTTGGTACGCTGGCCAGTCTGTACCCTGGCCGCATCGACCTGGGACTGGGACGCGCGCCCGGCACGGATTCGCTGACGATGCAGGCCCTGCGCCGCTATCACGACAGTGTTGATCAGTTTCCCAGGGACGTGCAGGAGCTGCAGCATTACTTCAGAGCCGCCCAACCGGATCAGGCAGTCAGGGCGATCCCGGGTGAGGGGCTGGAGGTTCCTTTATGGCTGTTGGGCTCAAGCCTGTTCAGTGCGCAACTGGCCGCCGCTCTGGGGCTGCCGTTTGCGTTTGCATCACATTTTGCACCGGATCACCTGATGCAGGCTCTAGAGCTGTACCGAAGCCGCTTCAGACCTTCAGAACAGCTGGCTGAACCTTACTGTATGGCAGCGGTTCCGCTATACGCGGCAGCCACCGAAGAGCAGGCCCGCCACTTGATGAGTTCTGTACAGCAACAGTTCATTGCCCTGCGACGCGGTACGCCAGGCCCTCTGAAACCGCCAGTCGAGAATATCGACAGACATTTCAGCGAGGCTGAGCTGGCGGCAGCCGGTCACGCGCTGCGCGAGGCCGTCGTCGGCGACCCCGAGCAGGTGCGTGAAGGCATCGCTGCCTTCATCAAACGCACGGGCGTTAACGAGATCATGTTCAGCGCCCATATCTTCGATTTTCAGAAGCGCCTTGAATGCATCAGGATCGGTGCCCGGGCCTGCGCCGCCATATAGACACCTGACTGACGACATACTCGTACTTGCGTCGGTGTTCGCGAATCATGAAGGGCAGATCCTGCTGGTGGAGCAGCTCATATTCGGAAAGCAGGCCACCGAGCTTCTCGAGCGCTGATTCACTGTCCGGTGCATCAAGGAAGTCCTCCGGATGCGTGTACTGCTCCAGCCATGAATTTGGCGACGCCAACACCAGAATGCCATTCTCGGCCACCAGTGAGTGATCACCAACAAACTGTTCAAGGCACGCCGCCGGGTCGGGCAGGCGGCAGAGCAGATTGCTCAGCAACACGGCATCAAACTGTCCTGGCTGGCCCAGACCGGCAGCATCCAGATCACTGGCATCACCCTGCACAAACTGAATCCGTGATCGATCCACGTCGTCCGGGACAGTCGCCAGCAGCTCGGTCCAATGGCGACCGCTCTCGTGCCGTTGATAACGTAGTGACCCCTGCTCTAGCAGATCTTTGGCGGTTCTGATGAACGCCTCACTGTAATCAAGCCCGACGACACGCTGGAAATGACGGGACAATTCCACACTGGCGCGGCCGACTGCACAGCCCAGATCCAGCACGCTGCCGTGGCTGGATGCGTATTCAGCAACCAGTTTTGCCATGGTAGTCATGAACGGCGGTACAGATGGATGACCAATGTTCTGACTTATGCCGGTGTCTCGTTGCTCTGCTTCCGAACCCCAGTGGAACAGGAGATATTGATTGACCAGCGCATCTGTCTCGTAGCGCTGCCCCCCGCCAAGCCCGGCCTGCTCACCCTGCACCATCCGGAATCCAGCATGCTGGAAGAAGTGTGGACGGAAATGAAAACGGGCCCAGACACTGGCTTCATCGCCCGTACTGATGAATGAGCCGCCGAGAATCATCTGATGTTCATCATCAAAACAGGGCGTGCTGAAATCCACGTAGTACGGATGAATCTTGAAGCCCTGTAGCGGGTGGAAGGTATCCTCACACCACTGCCAGACATTGCCAAACACATCGTGAAAGCCCGACGCATTGGCGGCAAAGCTCTCAACGGAAGCCTCGCTGCCCTGCGTCAGATTGAGGTTGAGGCGGGCAACCCCTTTTGCTGACATGACCGGGTCGACCTGCAGGCGATTTTCTTCGCCAGCCTTCCAGTTGCTCAGACCTCGCTGCGATGCGTCGCGCATTGCCACGTGCTCTTTCTCGTGAAGGAGCCGGTAAGGCGATGTAGCGCCGTCCTGTTCAGTGCGCCAGTTGCAGTAAGCTTTGGCTTCATAGAAATTAACGATGGCGGGCCAGTCCCACTGCATCGGGATTTCGTTGAATATCGTTCGCAAACGGTATTGATGAGAACCTACCGGGCCGTCCTGAACCCAGAATGTGGGCCAGCGGGTATTGCGGAATCGGCGCCATTGCCAACCGGCCTCACTCCAGTAGCGCTGCTCCAGGTAGGCGCCCGAGGCCACAAATTCATAGAACTCGCCGTTACTGATCAGGCGTTTACTGGCTCTGAAGGCATCAACTTTGTGTTGCTCGGCACCGTATTCATTGTCCCAGCCAAAGGTAGGCCAATCTGCGGGCTTGCCCAGAGCGACCGTTTTTGCCTCCACTTCCAGCATCGGGTTATCCATCGGATAGTGCAGGCCGGCAACCGGTCTGACAAATCGCTGTGACTGGTCAGCACTGGTCGGCAGGGGTGGCCACTGATCTGGCTGGCGCAAAAATTTCAGCGGCAATTCACGCATCAGCACTGATGAGGTCTCCAGGTGGATTCGCTCGTGCTCAAAACACATGACCAGAGCCCAGCCCGGGCTGTCCTGCGTACATGGCTTGTCAAACGCCGGATGCGTCTCTATCAGATGACTGACAACGGCATAAACCTGTTGCCGGTATTCACGCGCCTCGGCGACAGTCGGCCAGACATCCTGCTCTCCGTCATGCAGGTCATCCCAGCTCATCTCATCGACGCCGGTTTCAAACAGGGCCTCAAAATGCTTGTTGACGGGTTCATCAATCAATCCTGCTACCAGCAGTTTATTGATGTAGAAGCTCACCGGATGAACGTAATAAAAGATCAGTGGATGGCGCGTCTTGTGATACGGGCGCTCAAAGTAGGCCTCATCGCTGACCAGCGCAGAGAACAGGGTCTCGGTCAGGCGCCAGGTGTTCTCAAAGTAGGCCCGAAGCGCCTGACGACCGCCAGACACATTGACCAAGGGCAGGCTGAACGCCCGGCCGTCAGCCCATGCGGGTTCCTGTTGCGGCGCCGCAGACTGTTCATTCATTTCACTATCGGCAAGCTGAGGAGTTCTTTTTGCAGACTTGGTCTGGGCAAAGGCCTGAGTCATCCGTTGTATCCTTATGGCAATTTCTTGAAAGGCGAATTCGTGTAGACTTCGAGCTTCAGTGACATGAGGGCGATCCATTGCGCAGCAAACTTCCCGACGTAGGCACCACCATCTTTACCGTAATGACGAGGATGGCACAGCAGTATCAGGCCATCAACCTGTCACAGGGCTTCCCGGACTTTGACTGCCCGGAGGCCTTGCGTGAGCGCGTTGCATATTATCTCAATCATCGCTGCAACCAGTATGCGCCCATGACCGGTGTCGCCCAGCTGCGCGAGCAGATAGCACTGAAAGTCAACGATCTATACGGCTATCCGGCCGATGCAGATCATGAGATCACGGTTACCTCTGGCGCCACAGAGGCCCTGTTTGATGCCATTCAGGCGACGGTTCAGCGCGATGATGAAGTCATCATGTTTGACCCGGCCTATGATTCCTATGACCCGGCGGTGCGCCTGGCTGGCGGCGTTCCAGTGCACATTCCCCTGACTCAGCCAGACTGGCGGATCGACTGGCAGAGACTGCGCGAATCAATCAACCCGCGCACCCGGCTGATCATTATCAATTCACCACACAATCCCAGTGGCTCGATTCTGACGCGTGCTGACCTCGACGAGCTTGCCGACGTCATTCGCGGGCACGGCATTCTGGTTCTGTCCGACGAAGTCTATGAGCACATGGTGTTCGACGGCCAGCAGCATGAAAGCGTGCTGCGTCACACTGAACTGCGCGAAAAAAGTTTTGCGGTGTTCTCCTTTGGCAAGACCTATCACGCCACTGGCTGGAAGGCTGCCTACTGCGTTGCACCTGCAGCTTTGAGCGCGGAGTTCCGTAAAGTACACCAGTTCGTGACCTTTACATCCACCAGCTTCATACAGTTTGCGATTGCGGATTTCATGCGTGATCACGCTGAACATCACCTGGAGCTGCCGGCATTCTACCAGGGCAAACGTGACACTTTCAGTAAGCTGATTGAGTCATCGAGATTCCGCTTTACGCCATCGGCGGGCACCTATTTTCAGTGTGTGGATTACAGCGCCATCAGCGATGTGCCCGACATGGAATTTGTCCGCTGGCTGTGTCAGGAGAAAGGCGTCGCGACAATTCCGCTTTCGCCGTTCTACGCGCAGGCACCCGACTCTCGCATCATCCGGTTTTGCTTCTGCAAAGACGACGCGACCTTGCAGCAGGCAGCCGAGATTCTCAATCAGCTATAAACCGATGATATCGTCAGAACAATCCCGCCTGCTCCTGTCCCAGATCCGGCAGTGGGCGGCCGAGCTGGGGTTTCAGCAACTGGCGGTCTCAGACATCGACCTGGCTGCCTACCGGCCCCACCTGGAGTCCTGGCTGGCACGCAACTTCCATGGCGAAATGGACTACATGGAACGTCACAAGGACCTGCGCCTGGCCCCCGACCAGCTCCATCCGAACACCATACGTGTTTTGTCAGTGCGCATGGATTATAGCTTTGACAAAGAGCAAACACTCACTCCGATGCGTGATGGGCGCATGGCTTACATCTCGCGTTATGCGCGCGGACGGGACTACCACAAACTGTTGCGCAAACGACTGCAGCAGCTGGCCGAGAAAATCAGCGGTGAGGTCGGCGAGTTTGGATACAGAGCTTTTGTGGATAGCGCACCCGTGCTGGAGCGGGCGCTGGCCGAAAAAGGTGGCCTGGGCTGGATCGGCAAAAACACCATGTTGCTGAACAGGCAGGCGGGCTCGTTTTTTTTCCTGGGCGAGCTCTTCACCGATCTGCCACTGCCCATAGACGAGCCAGTCAGTGCCCACTGTGGCAGCTGTACCGCATGCCTTGACCTGTGTCCGACCAGGGCCTTCGTCGGACCCTATCAGCTTGATGCACGTCGCTGCATTTCCTATTTGACCATTGAGCTGAAGGGCGCGATTCCTGAAGAACTGCGGCCACTGATGGGTAATCGGGTGTTTGGCTGCGACGACTGCCAGATTGTGTGTCCCTGGAACAAGTTTAGCCGCTTGAGTGAGGAGTCCGACTTCAGGCCACGTCATGGACTGGACAGCAGTGAGCTTAGCGAGCTGTTCCGTTGGACCGAAGCTGAGTTCCTGGAACGTACCACCGGATCCGCGATCCGGCGCACTGGTTACGAGGGCTGGCTGCGCAATCTGGCCGTGGGCCTGGGTAACGCACCGACCAGCCAGAAGATTATTGATGCCCTGCAGTCGCGCGCCCAGCATCCATCGGCGCTGGTGCGCGAGCATGTTGAGTGGGCTTTACGCCAGCACGGCGTTACAGCTTGAAGAAATGTTCGCGGTAGTAACGCAATTCATCGACTGACTCGCGGATATCATCCAGCGCCTGGTGCGTTGTCGCCTTGCTGAAGCCGCCAGGGAGCTCGGGGCGCCAGCGCCGCGCCAGCTCTTTTACTGTGCTGACATCCAGATTCCGGTAGTGAAAGAAGGCCTCCAGCGCTGGCATGTAACGCACCATGAAACGCCGATCCTGATGCACACTGTTGCCGCACATCGGCGAGCTGCGCGGATCAGCGTACTGACTCAGAAACTCTATTGTCTGCCTTTCGGCCTCGGCATCATCAATCGTGCTTTTGCGCACACGTTCCACCAACCCGGAGCCACCATGCGTCCGCTGATTCCACTCATCCATGGCGGCCAGTGCTTCCTCGCTCTGATGGACGGCAATTACCGGCCCTTCAGCCAGCACGTTGAGATCACTGTCGGTAACCAGCGTCGCCACTTCAATGATCCGGTCTGTATCTGGCTCCAGACCTGTCATCTCCATGTCGATCCAGATCAGTGTCTTGGTTTTGTCTATCGATGTCTTGCTTGGTGTGTCAGGCATGAGAGTATTCCATGTATTTTGGAGAGGACAGGTTTCACCGCGCAGCCATTGTAATAGAATGCCAGTCCATGACCAAACGACGCCTTAATCATCAGCAACGCCGCCGTATCGACGCTCAACAATCGCGCCGCGGCAAAACAGCCAGCCGTGACGCCGAGCCAAGTATGACAGGCGAAGAATGCCACGGACTGGTGGTCTGCCACTATGGACAGCAGCTTGATGTAGAAGCGAGCGATGGAGACCAGCAAGGTCAAGTAGTGCGCTGCTTCCAGCGGGCGAATCTGCCACCGCTGGTGACGGGTGACCAGGTGGTCTGGCAGTCGGACGGGGAGGGTGGTGGCGTCATACTGGCCCAGCTTCCGCGTCACAGCGCCATGAGCCGCCCCAACAATCGGGGCGAACTGCGGGCCATCGCCGCCAACGTCGACTGCGTCGTTGTTGTCATTGCACCGGTCCCGGAACCCTTCGGCAATCTGATCGATCGATACCTGGTGGCCATTGAACACCTGGACCTGCAGCCGCTGATACTGCTGAATAAATCGGATCTGCTGGAGTCATCCGGTACCTCAGCAAATGTCTCGGCCCTGCTGGCACACTATCAGCAGATTGGCTATCCAACCCAGCTGGTGTCCTCACGTCGCGAATCGGATATGGAAGCTCTGCGGCAACGACTGTCCGAGCACACTGTTGTGTTCGTCGGGCAGTCCGGCGTGGGCAAATCATCCTTGATTAATGCCCTGCGAGGCGAAGAATCTGACAATCTGGCCGAGGTCGGCGAATTGTCTGTCGGGCACGAGAAAGGCACACACACCACCACCGCAACGCGACTCTACCATCTTCCAGGCAGCGGTGATCTCATCGATTCACCAGGCATTCGGGAATTCGGGCTCTGGCATATTGAGCCTCATTCTCTGGCTTATGGATATGTTGAGTTCCGTCCACACATTGAGCTGTGTCGATTCCGGGACTGCCTGCATGTTCACGAGCCAGGCTGTGCGCTACTGGCAGCTGTCGATGCCGGGCAGGTCAGCGAAGCGCGACTGGCCAGCTATCATCAGGTGCTGGAAAGTTTGCGGGAAGAGCGTTGAGCCCCTCCCGGCGTGGGGTTATCAGACAGATCTATCAGAAAATTTCCGGCGCATCGCCATCAGGCAGCACCTCATCCGGCGGCGCGACACCGTTAAGCTCTGAGTCACGCGTGCCGTCCTGAATGCGCTGTTCGGCCAGCTCATTCAATACCATGATCACGATACGGCGGTTGGCGGGATCCTCGGGAGCATCATCGTATAAAGGCAGTGACGACCCCATACCAATGATCTGGGCAAAGCGCTCGTATTCGAGTCCACCCTCAACCAGCGCCCGGCGCGCCGAATTGGCTCTATCAGACGACAGCTCCCAGTTGGTGTATTGACCACCATTATCACCAAAGGGCACGCTGTCTGTGTGCCCATAGATACTGATCTTGTTGGGAACTTCATCGAGAATACCTGCCATCGACCACAGCACCTGCCTGGCGTAGGGCATCATCTCACTCGAGCCCAGCGCAAACAGGGGCCGGTTCTCACGATCAACGATCTGAATACTCAAGCCATCTTCGGTCACTTCCACTGTCGCCGATTCATCGAACCATTCAAACGCCTGATTACCGGCCACCAGATTTTCAACCTGACCTTTTAGGCTTTCCAGCATTTCGACCTGGCGCAGACGCGCCATCTCGATCATCTCCAGATTTTCCAGCTCATTGGAAGCCTCGACGTAGGGTTCTTCGTCGTCGCGGACAACGGCTGGATTCGTGCCCTGGTTTGGCAACATTAGCGGTGTGCCACCCATATCCAGCACGTAGGGCGTACCGCCGTCACCAGTGCTTGCCAGACTGCGTGGGTCGGAGAAGTAGCCGGCAATGACCATCTTCTCAAGGTCAGTGGTACTTTCGATCAGCCACAACACCAGGAAAAAGGCCATCAGTGCCAGTGCGAAGTCAGCAAACGCGATCTTCCAGGAGCCACCGTGATGACCTCCGCCGCCTTTCTTGACACGCTTGATGACTATTGTCTGTTCGGACTTTTCCAAAATTCTTACCTGATATCCAAATGATCAACGGCTGCGGATATGCTCTTCCAGTTCGAAGAAGCTGGGGCGATCACCCGAGTACAGCGTTTTACGTGCAAATTCGACGGCAAGTTGCGGCGGCAGGCCATTGGAGGTGGCCACAATTGCAGCTTTTATGCACTCAAACATCTTGATCTCGGCATCCGCCACTTCCTGCAGGCGGTTACTCATCGGCCCAATAAACCCATAGGCCACGAAGATACCGACGAAGGTTCCCACCAGAGCCGCCGCTACACTGGCGCCCAGCGCCTCTGGCGGGCCGCCCAGTTTCTGCATGGTGATCACGATACCGAGAATCGCGGCCACGATGCCAAAGCCTGGCAGGCCATCCGCAATCCGGTGCATTGCATGTGCGGGCTCACTGAGCTCATGCATCTGGGTCTCGATTTCAGTATCAATCATGGCTTCGATTTCGTGCGGGGCCATGTTACTGGTGGTCATGATGCGCAGGTTGTCAGCAAGAAACTCGATGACGCGCTTGTCTTTGAGGATGCTGGGGTATTGCGTAAAAATGCCGCTTTCAGCCGGCGACTCGATGTCGCCCTCGATAGACATCATGCCTTCGCGTCTTGCTTTGTTGAATACATCGAAAAGCAGGCTTAACAGATCCAGATAGACCTTGTCGTTGACTGCCTGCCCGAGAATCGCACGTGGCAGGCGTTTGCCGGTCTCTTTCACCAGGTGCATACTGTTGGCGATCAGGAAGGCACCGAACGCGGCCCCCAGAATAATGATGAACTCCGATGGCTGCCACAGCACACCCAGTACGCCACCATGCATGATATAACCGCCGGCAACACTGGCGCAGACAACCACCACTCCAATTATAAACAACATGACCTGTACGGACTCCTCACGGGATCAAAGCAATCGGCTCGCTTCTATTACATCGGACGCTGGCGCGAAATCATTAATTTCTACAGCCAATGATGCAAACTCGATCACATTCCATTAAGCTTTACCGCCCTTTGGATGCGACCGACGATCTGGCAGTATGGACGCTATGAAAGACACTTTGTTTATATGGTTGCAGCACCTCGTGCCTCAGCATCTGATTTCGCGCCTGGTTGGCAAACTGGCCGCATGTCGCTGGGCACCCGTCAAAAACACCTTTATTCGCTGGTTCTCTCATCGCTATCAGATTGATATGAGCGAGGCCGAGCAATCCGATCCCCTGGCTTTTGATTGCTTCAATGCTTTTTTTACCAGAGCGCTCAAGGCTGACGCCCGGCCTTTGCCTGCGGACGAGCGTCTCATCGTCAGTCCAGCCGACGGGCAGCTGAGTCAATTCGGTGCCATCGAGCACGACCAGCTCCTGCAGGCAAAAGGGCGCCATTTCTCGCTACAGGCCTTACTGGGTGGTGACGCTGCCCTGGCAGAGCAATTCCAGGACGGATCGTTTGCAACAATCTACCTGGCACCACGCGACTATCACCGTTTTCATATGCCCCTGGCGGGCGTATTGCGTGAAACTGTTTACGTGCCGGGGCGTCTTTTCTCAGTCAACAAAGTCACCGCGGAAGGCGTCGATCGGCTGTTCGCCCGCAATGAACGTCTGGTGTGTGTATTTGACACTGACCATGGACCGATGGCGCTGGTGCTGGTCGGTGCAATGATTGTTGCAGGCATCGATACCGTCTGGGCCGGGCAGGCAGCGCCGGCCCGACATGGCCTGCTGCGTACCTCGTACACCGAACACAGCCCGCCTGTCATGCTGGCTCGCGGCGCCGAGGTGGGTCGTTTCAAACTGGGTTCTACCGTGATCGCGGTTTTTGGACCTGGCATGGCGAGCTTCGCAAAGGATATGGATCCAGACCTGACTGTCCGAATGGGCCAGCCGCTGGGCACCGTATAGAACTGATCGATAAGCACTTTTACTGGCTTAACAGCCGTTTTCCCAACATCAATGGAACATTAATGATGAGCAAATTTGAGAATGTAACTGTGGTCAAGGCCGCCAATATCTACTTCGACGGCAATGTGACCAGCCGCATTGTTGAATTCGCCAATGGCGATATTAAGACTCTGGGCATTATGATGCCGGGCGACTACCGCTTCGGCACTGAGAAAAAAGAAATCATGGAGATTCAGGCGGGCGAAGTAGAAGTGCTGCTGCCAGGCGAAGATCTGTGGCGCAAAGTAGGGGCTGGCGACAGCTTTGAAGTACCTGCCAATTCAGCCTTTGACATCAAAGTATTGAGTGTGACCGACTACTGCTGCTCTTACCTGGGTTAACAGCCTTCAGCCGGCTGGCGCAGCATCTGCGTCAGCCGATCCAGGCAACGGCGCAATGCCTGCCGAACAGGTATAAATTCGGGGCACTCGGCTGTCAGGGGCTGCCCAGGAACATGCGATAGGCAATATTCTGCGTTTCGTCCTGCCAGGGGTAATTGATCTCCCGCAGAAATTGCAGAAAGGCTTTGTCATCGGAAGGCGGTACTTGAATTCCCGCCATCACCCGGCCGTAGGCAGCTCCGTGGTTCCTGTAGTGGAACATGGAGATGTTCCAGCGCCCGCCGAGCAAATCGAGGAACTTCATCAGCGCTCCGGGCCGCTCAGGAAATTCAAAGCGAATAACGCGCTCGTTGGCTACCTGATGGCTGCGCCCGCCGACCATATGGCGGATATGCACCTTGGCCGCTTCGTTGGTGGTCATGTCATGGGCCTTAAGTCCACGTTCTGACAACTCCTCAAGCAGTGCCTGGCGACCGGATTCGCCGTCGGCGACTTCAATACCGACAAAAATCTGTGCCGCATGAGAGTCGCCGTAACGATAGTTGAACTCGGTGATATTGCGTCGCCCCAGAATTTTCGAGAACTCTCTAAAACTGCCGGGCCGTTCATTGATGGTGACGGCCAGCACGGCTTCGCGCGACTCACCCAGCTCTGCGCGCTCAGCGATATGCCGCAGACGATCGAAATTAACATTAGCGCCCGTCACGACAGCCATCAGGGTCTGCCCGTTTACCTGATGCTGCTGCACGTACTTTTTGATGCCGGCGATACCCAAAGCCCCTGCAGGCTCAGTGACGGTGCGCGTATCATCAAAGATGTCCTTGATGGCCGCACAGATCTCGTCGGTATTGACGGTGATAACTTCATCAACACACTGGCGCAGAATGCCAAATGTGTTCTTGCCGACCTGATTCACGGCCACACCATCTGCAAACAGGCCAACCTGCGAGAGTTTGACACGACGGCCTGCGGCCATGGCGGCCTTCAGACAGGCAGAGTCCTCTGCTTCAACCGCTATCATGCGGATATCCGGCCGAATGTATTTGATATAGGCAGCCATGCCTGCCATCAGTCCGCCGCCACCGACAGGTACAAACACGGCGTCCAGCGGACCGCTGTGCTGCCGCAGGATTTCCACACCGACGGTACCCTGACCAGCAATGACGGCCTTGTCGTCAAAGGCGTGAACAAAGGTATAACCATGCTTCTGCACCAGTTTCATGGCGTAGTCGGCGGCATCGTTGTAGGTATCACCGTGCAGCAGAACGTCGCCACCGCGGCTGCGCACGGCGTTAATTTTGATGGCAGGTGTGGTCACTGGCATGACAATGATGGTTTTAATGCCCAGCGAAGCGCCAGCCAGTGCAATCCCCTGCGCGTGGTTACCGGCGCTGGCAGCGATTACACCGCGTGCCGCAGCCTCCTCGCTCAATTGTGACATCCGGTTGAAGGCACCGCGCAACTTGAAGCTGAATACGGGTTGCATGTCCTCTCGTTTTAGCATGATGCGGTTCTGCAGTCGTTTGGACAAAGACGCTGCTTCATGCACCGGGCTTTCTATGGCGACGTCGTAAACGCGCGCGGAGAGGATGTCTTTAACGTATTTTTCCATGCTAGTGTCCTACCTGGGGAAGTTCGAATCATTGCCGCGCGACCTGCCCAGTCAGGTCACCCACTGCCGTCATGAATTTGGAAAATGGGAGTGCGAGCGCTATGATTGCCCGCAATCATATCCTTCATCACACAAAACTCCAAAAGAGCGCCGCCCTATGGATCAAAACGAATTAAAGAAAGCGGTGGCCAAGGCGGCCGCCGATTACGTGAATCAGCGACTGGACGACCACACTGTAATTGGTGTTGGAACCGGTTCTACAGCCAATTACTTTATCGATTACCTGGCGGAATTCGGCGACGACATTCGCGCCACGGTTGCCAGCTCTGAAGAAACAGCGCGCCGATTAAAGGCCCATAACATTGAAGTGATGGACCTGAACGCCGCGCCAGAGGTCACTATCTATGTTGATGGTGCCGACGAGGCTAACAAATATCTTCACCTGATCAAGGGCGGCGGCGGCGCTTTGACTCGAGAGAAAATTATCGCCGCTGTCGCCAAAGAGTTTGTCTGTATTGCTGACGGCAGCAAACTGGTGGATGTGCTTGGTACGTTTCCATTGCCGGTAGAAGTCATCCCCATGGCGCGCAGTCATGTCGGTCGCCAGATCGTCAAACTGGGCGGGGATCCGGTCTATCGGGAAGGTTTCGTGACAGACAACGGCAATATCATCATCGATATCCATCATATGGATATCATGGAACCGAGGAAACTTGAGGAACAGCTCAACCAGATCACCGGTGTGGTAACCAATGGTCTGTTTGCTGTGCGACCCGCAGACAAGCTGATTCTGGGCACAAAAGAGGGCATCAGAACCTTAACCGCCAATTAAAAGCCTTGGTAGTTGTCCTGGTAGGGCCGCCCCGACGCGATGCCGGGAATAAAAAAACGCAGGGTTTTGACGCCCTGCGTTCTTTGTATTACAGAGGAGTGACGTTCTCCGCCTGGGGGCCTTTCTGACCTTGAGTCACTTCCATAGTGACTTTCTGGCCTTCATGCAGCGTTCTTCTTCCAGTACCGTTAATGGCACTAAAATGGACGAATACGTCCTTCCCACCTTCCTGTTCAATGAAGCCGAAGCCTTTTTCATCATTGAACCACTTAACGGTACCTTCTACTTGCTGTGACATATTGCTCTCTTGCTATTTCCAAGGGACTCGGCTGAAGCGGATTCAGACACTTCCCATTATTTATTAACACAGTTGACAACTGTGGCAACTGCTGGAGTCAACACCGACTCCTCAAAGCAGTGTACCGCCTAATTTTGTCGCTGGGAATACAGTTTCGAGCGAAAAAGGGCGAAAACTGTGAAATTGCTCTCAATACTCGTCTCTAGTCGAATATCTTGCCCGGATTCATGATGTTAGCCGGGTCAAACAGTTTCTTGATGCCTTTCATGAATGCCACCTCGCCCTCACTGCGGCTGTACTGCAGATAAGGCTTCTTGAGCAGGCCCACGCCGTGTTCGGCCGACACACTGCCACCATACTTTTTTACCGTCTCAAAAATACTGTGACTGACATCGCCACACTGCTGGAAAAAAGCCGTCTTATCCAGATCCTCAGGCTTGAGAATGTTCAGGTGAACATTACCGTCACCAATGTGACCGAACCAGATAATCTCAAAATCAGGGTATCGTGAGTTTACAATTGCATCGACATCCTTGAGAAATGACGGCACTTTGGACACCTGCACGGAGATGTCGTTTTTATATGGCGTAAATCGCGATATTGTTTCTGAGATGTCCTCGCGCAGACGCCACAGATTGGCGGCCTGGCCGGTATTCTGACTCATCGTGCCATCGAGCACCCAGCCCTGCTCCATGCAGTGTTCAAATACACTCATGGCGGTATCCATGACAGCCTCGCTGGTGTTCTCAAACTCAATCAGCGCATAGAAGTTACCTTCGGTTTCGAACGGACGCGGCAGACCTTTCTCGGCCATGACATGCTTCAACGCCTTTTCGGAGAAAAACTCGAACGCCGTAATGTCAACTTTGGCACGGAATGCCTGCAGCACGTGCATGGCATCTTCCATTTCTTCTACCGCGAGCACCAGTACGGTCGGATCACAGGGCGGGGTGGCCAGCGCCATCGTCAATTCAACGATCAGACCCAGGGTGCCTTCCGAGCCGATAAACAGATGACGCAGATCGTAGCCGGTCGCATTTTTGACCAGCCCGTGATTAAGCTCCAGCAATTCACCTGTTCCGGTGACCACTTTCATGCCCATCACCCAGTCGCGCGTCAGCCCATAGCGAATGACCTTGATACCACCGGCGTTGGTACCGACATTGCCACCAATCTGACTGGAACCGGATGACGCAAAGTCCACTGGATAAAACAGGCCATTCTCTTCAGCAAACTGTTGCAACTGTTCTGTGATCACGCCGGGCTGACAGACGACCTGTCTGTCGACCGGACTGAAATCCAGGATCTTGTTCATACGATCGAAAGCAACCACGACTTCACCATTGGTGGCGACTGCGCCGCCACTCAGTCCGGTGCGTCCGCCGGAGGGAACGATGGCAAACTTCTGCTTGTTGGCGAGTCGGACCAGCGCCTGTACTTCATCTATGGAACCAGGAAAAACGATGGCTGCTGGCGCGGGTTCATAAGCCTTGGTCCAGTCTCTGCCGTAAAGCTGAAGCGATTCATTATCAATCTTTACCCGGTCCGGGCCCACGATTTCTGCCAGTGAGGCGGCGAGAGTCTGCTGCATCAAGCTCATTGCTAAAGTTACCTTGTCAGGAAGTTTCGATCTGAAGAGAGCGTTTATGTTACCGAGGGCGTTTATGGTAACATAGCGCGCCTGAAACTGGCGCCTCCCACAGACGAGAAACCGCATTGTTATGAAACCAACCTCACTGGACAAAAGTAAAATCCGCTTCCTGCTGCTGGAAGGGGTCCACCAAAGTGCTGTCAAAACCCTGCACGAGGCCGGCTACACCAACATTGAGTATCTGAAAACCTCATTGTCGGAAGATGATCTGGTCGAGAAAGTTAAAGACGTGCACTTTATTGGTATTCGCTCGCGCACCCAGCTCACCGCTCGTGTGTTCGAAGCGGCATCCAAGCTTCAGGCGGTTGGCTGTTTCTGCATCGGCACCAACCAGGTCGACCTGACAGCAGCACTGATCAAGGGCGTACCAGTATTCAATGCACCTTATTCCAATACCCGAAGTGTTGCCGAACTCGTCATTGGCCAAACTATTCTTCTGCTGCGTGGCATTCCTGAGAAGAACGCATTGGCCCACCGTGGCGACTGGCAGAAAGTGGCGACCGGCTCTTATGAAACTCGCGGTAAAAAACTTGGGTTGATTGGTTATGGCAACATCGGCTCACAACTAAGCGTGCTTGCCGAATCAATGGGCATGAAAGTCTACCTGTATGACATCATCACCAAGCTCCCGCTGGGCAATGCCGTTCAGGTAAGCAGCCTCAAAGAGCTGATGGAAACCTGCGACGTCATCAGCCTTCACGTTCCTGAAACCGCACAGACAGCCAACATGATTGGTGCCGAGCAGCTCAGCTGGATGAAAAAGGGCAGCATCCTGATCAACGCCTCACGTGGCACCGTTGTAGATATCGACGCACTGCATGACGCTCTGGAATCTGGCCATCTGGCTGGCGCCGCCATTGATGTATTCCCGGTAGAGCCTCGCTCAAACGAAGAAGAGTTTGTATCGCCGCTGCGCAAGTTCGACAACTGCATTCTGACCCCGCATATTGGCGGCAGCACCATGGAAGCGCAGGAGAACATCGGCCTGGAAGTTTCTGAGAAACTGATTCGCTACAGCGACAACGGTTCGACCCAGACCTCAGTCAACTTCCCGGAAGTGGCCCTGCCGTCGCATCCGGACATGCACAGACTGTTGCACATTCATGAAAACGTGCCAGGTGTTCTTTCCCAGATCAACTCAGTGTTTTCCGCTGCGGGAATCAACATCCGTTCGCAGTATCTGCAGACTAATGACAAGATTGGTTATGTGGTGATGGATATCGATCGCGAACACAGCGAGATCGCCATGGACAAACTCGTAGGCATCACCGGCACGATTCGCTGCCGCGTACTGTGGTAATCCATCCGGCATAAATCAGAACCGCCAGTCTGGTACTCGCGATCAGACTAGCCGTTCAACCCAGGAAATTCGACGCTATCCACACAGGAGCACAGGCGTTGAGCATCGAACTGATTGTCGTGTTGGCAGGACTGGCGCTGATCGACAGCACCAGCATCGGTACCCTGTTAATTCCAATCTGGCTGCTACTGGACCATCGTCAGATTGATGGCTCACGATTGCTCATTTATCTGCTGACGATTGGGGGCTTTTACCTGGTTGTCGGACTGACGCTGGCACTGGGTGCCGACTGGCTGCTCGCCGCAGAACCGTCACAGACCGGCTCAGACGCGCAAACGCAACCCGGCATTCTCGATGCCGCCCTGTCTGGTTTGCAGCTGCTGGTAGGCGCTGGGCTGTTCTGGATCAGTTTCCGCTTTGACAGCAGCAAACCCGGTGCTGCAGAACGGGTTGAACGCTGGAAACAGCGAACACACCAGGCCTCCACATCTACCCGGGTATTAATTAGCCTGGCATTGCTGGCGGCACTGGCAGAGGTCGCAACAATGCTTCCCTACCTGGGCGCCATCGCCATGATGACAGCCGCCGACCTGAGCCGTTTCCAGCTTTTGATACTGATGCCCATCTACTGCCTGATCATGATACTGCCGGCGATTGTCCTGCTGTTACTGCGTCAGGCCCTCCACGATCAGATCCAGAGCACGCTGATCAAGGTCGATCAGTGGATCAGCCGCAACGCCGAATCCGCCCTCGGCTGGACACTCGGCATAGCCGGCTTCCTGATCGCCCAGGACGCCATAGGCCGCCTCTACGCCCTTTATACCCAGCTGGCATGATGGCGCGGGAGCCGCGTGACACCATCCATTAGAGGCGTCGCGTGACACAGCTCAATCGAGGCATCGGAGTAGCGGGAAAAGGAGCGAGGAAAACTTGACGAGGACTTTCCCGCTGATCCGGTGCCGGAAGCGGTTAGGCCAAAATCCGACGCCGCGTGACACAGCTCAATCGAGGCGCCGGGGACAGGGTGGCAAGCAGCGCCTCAGCTAAATCGAGGCGCCGGGAGTAGCGGGAAAGGGAGCGACGAAAACTTGAGGAGGACCTTCCCGCTGATCCCGGCGCCGGAAGCGCTAAGGCTCAGAGCCCGTACTTACCAGCCATCTCCTCCAGACTGTACACCTTCCCAATCCGATCAATCTGCCCCGCCGTCCCGAACGCCTCCAGACGCGCCTTTACGATCCCCTTCATCGCTTTCACAGTCGGTGTCAGGAATTTACGTGGATCGAACTCAGATTTGTTCTCAGCCAGGAACTTGCGCACCGCACCAGTAGATGCCAGACGCAGGTCCGTGTCGATATTGACCTTGCGTACACCGTGCTTGATGCCTTCCTGAATTTCTTCGACCGGCACACCGTAAGTTTCCGGGATCTCACCGCCAAATTCGTTGATCACGGCCAGCCACTCTTGTGGAACCGATGACGAGCCGTGCATGACCAGGTGTGTGTTGGGAATACGGGCGTGAATTTGTTTGATACGCTCAATGGCCAGGATGTCGCCAGTCGGTGGACGTGTGAATTTGTAAGCACCATGACTGGTGCCAACAGCAATCGCCAGAGCATCCACGCCTGTATCGCTGACGAATTGCGCAGCCTCTTCAGGGTCAGTCAGCATCTGATCGTGGGTCAGCTTGCCTTCCGCACCGATGCCGTCTTCTTCACCTGCCATACCCGTTTCCAGCGAACCCAGGCAGCCAATTTCGCCTTCTACGGACACGCCACAGGCATGTGCCATTTCAACTACGGTACGTGTCACTTTTACGTTGTAGTCATAGTCAGTTGGCGTCTTGCCATCGGTTCCCAGGGAGCCGTCCATCATGACTGAGGAGAACCCAAGCTGGATGGAGCGCTGACACACCGCGGGTGACACACCATGGTCCTGGTGCATGACAATCGGGATATGAGGGAACTCTTCGATGGCAGCCAGAATAAGGTGACGCAGGAAGTTGGAACCGGCATATTTTCGCGCACCGGCCGAAGCCTGCAGAATGACCGGGCTGTGGACTTCGTTCGCTGCCTCCATAATGGCGCGAACCTGTTCCAGATTATTGACGTTGAATGCGGGCACGCCGTAACCATGTTCGGCAGCGTGATCCAGCAACTGCCGCAAACTGATAAGTGCCATAGTAACTTCCTCTTGAAAAGTTTTTAGTAAATTAGTGTTCCAGAACAGCAACCGCCGGCAGCACATCACCCTGAACGAACTCAAGGAATGCACCACCACCGGTGGAAATGTAAGATACCTGATCCGTAATGCCGAACTTGTCGATGGCCTGAATGGTCTCGCCACCACCAGCAATAGAGAATCCCTTGCTGGACGCCACGGCCTCGGCAATTGCCTTGGTGCCATTGGCAAATGTGTCGAACTCAAACACACCAACCGGACCATTCCATATAATGGTTTTCATCTCACCAATGATAGATGCCAATTTCTGTGCAGTCTGCGGACCGATGTCCAGAATCATGTCGTCATCAGCAACATCGCTGACGGACTTGATGGTTCCCTCGGCATCCGCAGAGAATGATTTTGCTACTACCACGTCGACCGGCAGAGGGATCGATGTTTTTTGCATCAGGGCTTTAGCGGTATCTACCAGATCGGTTTCCACCAGTGATTTGCCTACTGGATAGCCTGCTGCCAACAGGAAGGTATTGGCGATACCGCCACCTACGATCAGCTGATCTGTTTTTTCCGCCAGGCTCTCGAGAACCTGCAATTTGCTGGACACTTTGGCGCCACCAACAATGGCCAGCATGGGACGTTCCGGACTCTTCAGGGCCTTGTCGAGCGCGTCCAACTCGGCCGAGAGCAATGGGCCCGCACAGGCCTTGCCGGCAAAACGTGCCACGCCGTGAGTACTTGCCTGCGCGCGGTGCGCTGTGCCAAACGCATCCATGACAAAAATATCGCACAGGCCAGCATAGGCCTGGGCCAGATCGTCGCTATTTTTACCTTCGCCAACATTGATCCGAACATTTTCCAGAAGAACAACTTCACCCTGATCTGGTGTCGCACTAGAAGGACTTTGCAGGTAATCCTGTACCAGCCGCACTGGCACACCCAGCAGCTTCTGCATGTGCTCTGCTACTGGCGCCATAGAAGACTCAGTTTGTTCTGAAATGGGCTTTCCTTCTTCCGGGCGGCCCAGGTGGGACATCACCATCACCCTGGCGCCAGCATCCAGCGCCTGGCGAATAGTTGGCAGTGCCGCGACGATACGCGTGTCATTGCCCACAACACCATTTTTGACTGGAACATTCAGATCTTCACGGATCAGTATGCGTTTACCGGCAAGGTCCAGCTCGTGCATCCGTGTAATGGTTTTTGCTGATGATGTCATTTAAATCCTGCTCCTTTGTTCAATTGGATCCAATCGCTTTTTTCACTGCGACTGCAGCCTGATCAGGTTGGCAACATCAAGCATGCGATTGGCATAGGCCCACTCGTTGTCAAACCAGGCAAGCACTTTTATCAGATGTTCGCCGCTCACCCGTGTCTGACTCAGATCCACAATAGCCGATCTTGGGTCATGATTAAAATCACAGGATGCCAGTGGCTCGTCCGTGCAGGCCAACACATTGGGCAATGAACGGCCCGACGCGCTGCGAATGGCATCATTGACCTGTTGCATGCTGGCATGACGCGAAACGGTAACGGTCAGATCAATGGCTGATACATTAACGGTTGGCACACGCATGGCCTGCGCCGAGAAGCGACCATCCAGATGCGGCAGAATTCGGCCGATACCCTTGGCGATCTCTGTATCAACCGGAATGATTGACTGCACCGCGCTGCGTGTTTTGCGCAGGTCCTGGTGATGGTAGGCATCGATGACCGGCTGATCATTCATTGCAGAATGGATGGTTGTTATTACACCGTATTCAACACCGAAAGCCTCGTCGAGACACTGAATCACCGGTACCACACAGTTGGTCGTACAGGAAGCCGCCGATATGATCCGGTGCTCGGACGTCAGCTGCTCGTGATTGATCCCGTAAATGACAGTAGCATCAACATCACTTTGCGCTGGCTGTGAAAACAGCAGCCTGCCGGCACCCTGCTGCAGGTGCTGGGCGGCAGTCGCTCTGTCACTGAAACAGCCACTGCACTCCAGCACCAGATCAACGTCAAGCTCGCGCCAGGGCAGTGTGCCGATCTCGGGATGCGAGAGGACCTTGATGCTCTGACCATTTACATTCATGGTGTCGTTCGCTACAAGTTCCACGTCACCCACAAATCGGCCGTGAGTACTGTCGTAGCGTGTCAGGTGCGTCAGCGTCCGTGCATCTGTCAGGTCATTTACCGCAACGATCTGCATTTCGGGCAGATCGTTACGTTCATACATGGCACGCAGCACACAACGGCCTATGCGGCCATAACCATTAATTGCCAGTCGATACGGCTTGGTCATAGTGCGCCCGGATCCTTCATGCCAACAGTTTTTGTGCGCGGCTGACGATATTCTCTGCTGTAAATCCAAATTCCTTCATTAGTACACCGCCCGGCGCCGATTCACCAAACGTGGTCATGCCTATCACCTCGCCATCAAGGCCGACGTATCTGGACCAGTACTCTACAGCGCCGGCTTCGACGGCCAGGCGTTTGCGAACTGCGTTCGGCAGCACCTGTTCACGGTAAGCCGCATCCTGCTGGTCGAATACGTCTGCCGAAGGCATCGATACCAGGCGTGCCTTCACGCCAGATCCCTGCAGCTCTTTTACAGCATCGCGTGCTACCGATACTTCCGAGCCGGTGGCGATCACGATCAGTTCCGGACTACCGTCACAGTCTTCCAGCACATAGGCGCCACGAGAGATCAGATCAACCTGCTCAGCGCTGCGTTCCTGATGAGGCAGACCCTGACGGGACAACACCAGAGATGTCGGGCCATCATTTCGCTGCAGCGCACGGGTCCAGGCAACCGCCGTCTCTACTGCGTCACTGGGGCGCCATACCGACATGTTCGGTGTTGTACGCAGGTTGGTCAGCTGTTCGATGGGCTGGTGAGTCGGACCGTCTTCGCCCTGACCGATTGAGTCATGTGTATAGACGTTGATGACGTGCTGCTTCATCAGGGCGCCCATGCGCACGGCATTGCGCGCATATTCCATGAAGATCAGGAAGGTGCCACCGAAGGGAATGAACCCGCCATGTAATGCAATACCGTTCATGATGGCGCTCATGCCGAATTCACGCACACCGTAATAGATGTAGTTGCCATCGTTTTGTTCGCTGATCGGTACACTGCCTTTCCACATGGTCAGGTTGGAGCCTGCCAGGTCTGCGGAACCGCCAAGCAGTTCGGGCAGTATTTCGCTGAACGCAGCGATCATGTTTTGGGATGCCTTGCGTGTCGCCAGGCCTTCACCTTTTTGCTGGCACTGCTGAACCAATTCGCGCGCCTGCTCCTCGAAGTGCCCGGGCAGTTGTCCTTTAAGGCGACGCACCAGCTCCATTGCCAGATCAGGGTAGGCCTCCTCATAACGAACCAGTTTTTCTTTCCAGCGCGTCTCAGCCTGGAAGCCCTTTTCACGGCAGTCCCAATCCTGAAGGATGGCCTGAGGCACCTCAAAGGGCGGGTACTCCCAACCCAGTGCATTGCGCGTGGCAGCGACCTCGTCAGGGCCCAGCGGGGCTCCGTGCACACCGGCAGTGCCAGCTTTTGCCGGTGAACCAAAGCCGATGACTGTCTTGCAACGAATCAGTGTCGGTCGCTGTGTATCGGCGCGTGCCTCTTCAATCGCCTTGATGATCTGTTCGGCGTCATGTCCGTCAATCGCCAGCACCTGCCAGCCGTAGGATTCGAAGCGTTTGGTGGTGTCGTCGGTGAACCAGCCGTCAACGTCACCGTCGATAGAAATGCCATTGTCATCATAGAAAGCAATCAGCTTGCCCAGACCCAGCGTGCCGGCCAGCGAGCACACTTCGTGAGAGATACCCTCCATCAGACAGCCATCGCCAGCAAAAACATAGGTGTAGTGGTCGATGATGTCGTGCTCAGGGCGGTTGAATTGGGCAGCCAGTGTTTTCTCGGCAATCGCCATGCCTACGGCATTGGCCAGCCCCTGGCCCAGCGGGCCGGTCGTTGTTTCGACACCGGGTGTATAGCCGTATTCAGGGTGGCCCGGCGTCTTGGAATGCAACTGACGGAAGTTCTGCAACTCCGACATTGGCAGATCAAAACCACTCAGGTGCAGCAGTGAGTAGATCAGCATCGAGCCGTGACCGTTGGACAATACAAATCGGTCGCGATTTAGCCATTGCGGATTGCGCGGGTTAAATGACAAATAGTCGTTCCAGAGGACTTCCGCGATATCTGCCATACCCATCGGGGCTCCGGGATGCCCGGAATTGGCTTTCTGGACGGCATCCATACTGAGGGCGCGGATGGCATTGGCGCGATCTCTGCGTGAGGTCTGTCGGTTCGACATACGAGCGGGACTCCTGTTGAGGGGCGTATCAAAGCGCGTATTTTCCCGCAGATTGGCTATATTTTCCAGACAAATACGGGGGTGCTGCGGATTCACGCCGGTTTTCAGCAGCAACTCTCTATCAAAATATTTTGATATAGGTCTAAAAGCTGGTATAGTCCGCCGCCTATGAGTGCCAAACTTCAACCAGTACATGCAGATAGCACCAATGCCGAGATCGGAGACGCCGAGGCACTCGCGCGCCTGTTCAAAGCACTGGCAGATCCGTTGCGTCTGGATATTCTGCGCCTGCTGCGCACTGAATCATTCGGCGTTCTGGAACTGAGCCGTATCCTCGACGTGCGGCAGTCGGCACTGAGCCATCATCTGAAAATCCTGGCCCAGGCCGCGCTGGTTTCAACGCGCCGCGAGGGCAACAGCATCTTTTACCGGCGAGCTCTGCTGCTGGTGGATGACCCCGCGTACGATGCCAAAAGAGCGGCATTCGCGGCTCTGGATCAGCTAAGCCTGCGACAGACCCTGAAGGACGGCATCAGCCAGATTCATCACGAGCGATCCGAACAGTCCCTCCTGTTTTTCGAACGCCATGCAGAGCGGTTTCTGGAAAAGCAGGAGCTGGTCGCCGAATACGCGCATTACCGTGAGACACTTGGTGACCTGCTTGACGGCCTTAAATTGTCGAAGAACGCAGCTGTAATGGAAGTGGGGCCTGGCGAAAGCCCGCTGCTCAGCGAGCTGGCCGCTCGATTTGCGAACCTTACAGCGCTCGACAACTCTCTGGAAATGCTCAACAGGGCACGCAACATGCTGTCGCAGCGCAGTGGGCGCAGTGATGTCACTTTCATCCACGGCGACACACAGATTGCACTGACACGCCCTCAGCGTTTCGACCTGATTATTTACAACATGGTACTCCACCACATTCCGTCGCCCCAGGAGACCTTTAAAGACTGCGCCAGTCTTTTGAACAGAGGCGGCACGTTGTTATTGATTGACCTCAGCCATCATGATCAGGATTGGGTCCGCGACTCTTGCGGTGATCTGTGGCTGGGATTTACTGAAGAAGACCTCGACGCCTGGGCCAACGAGGCTGATCTACATTTCGGACAACGCGTATACCTGGGGCTGCGTAATGGTTTTCAGGTGCAGATGCGCACATTTACTAAAAATTAATTTTTTGATCGCTGGACACTGACTGTTTTAAAGGAACTGATTATGACAACACACCTGTTTACTTCCGAATCCGTCTCTGAAGGGCATCCGGACAAAATCGCTGACCAGATATCCGACGCGGTTCTCGACGCACTGCTCAAGCAGGATCCATCGGCTCGCGTGGCCTGTGAAACACTGGTCAAGACTGGCATGGTGATTGTGGCTGGCGAAGTCACAACTGAAGCATATGTGGACCTGGAAGATATCGCCCGCAGAGTGGTCGTTGATATTGGTTACGATCATTCTGACAAGGGCTTTGATGGTCACTCCTGTGCGGTTCTGAACGCCATCGGCAAACAGTCACCGGACATTGCCATGGGTGTCGACGAAACCGACGATCACGAACAGGGTGCTGGCGACCAGGGCCTGATGTTTGGCTACGCCAGCAACGAAACCGATGTACTGATGCCAGCTCCCATCACTTACTCTCACCGACTGGTGAAGCGCCAGGCTGAAGTTCGCAAGAACGGCACGCTGCCCTGGCTGCGACCTGATGCCAAGAGCCAGATCACCTTCCGCTACCAGGATGGCAAGCCGGTTGGTATCGACGCAGTGGTTCTGTCCACACAGCACGCCCCTGAAATTGAGCAGAAGGCGCTGCAGGAAGCGGTGATGGAAGAAATCATCAAACCGGTTCTGCCTGCTGAGTGGCTGGATAAAGACACCAAGTATTTCATCAACCCGACCGGTCGTTTTGTAATTGGCGGTCCATTTGGTGACTGCGGCCTGACCGGCCGCAAGATCATTGTTGACACCTACGGCGGCATGGCTCGTCATGGTGGCGGCGCGTTCTCGGGCAAGGATCCGTCCAAAGTTGACCGCTCAGCTGCATACGCCGCGCGTTATGTTGCCAAAAACATTGTCGCTGCCGGCATCGCCGACCGTTGTGAAGTTCAGGTCTCCTACGCCATTGGTGTCGCCGAGCCGACATCCATCAGCGTAGAAACTTTTGGCACAGGACAGATCAGCAACCAGCGTATCGTTGAGCTGATTCGCGAACACTTTGAGCTTCGCCCGAAAGGCCTGATCAAGATGCTGGACCTGATTCGTCCGATTTATTTCCCGACAGCTGCCTACGGTCACTTTGGCCGCGAAGATGCTGAGATCACCTGGGAGAAAACGGACAAAGCTGAGGCGTTGCGCGCCGCCGCCGGACTGTAAGTTAACGAATTCACTCAATGGTTTTTATTAAAGGTTTTTTATGAGCACTAACGACTACAAAGTAGCCGATATTTCACTGGCCGAGTACGGCCGCAAGGAAGTAATTCTGGCCCAGGCGGAAATGCCCGCCCTGATGGCACTGCGTGAAAAGTATCGCGCCGAGCAGCCACTGGCCAATGCCAAGATCATTGGCTGTATCCACATGACCATCCAGACAGCCGTGCTGATCGAAACACTGGTCGAGCTGGGTGCCGAGGTGCGCTGGTCCTCCTGTAATATTTTCTCCACGCAGGATCATGCGGCAGCGTACATTGCTTCCAAAGGCATCGCGGTTTATGCATGGAAAGGTCAGACAGTTGAAGAAGGTGACTGGTGTATCGAACAGACCATCCTCAAAGACGGTCAGCCCTGGGATGCCAATATGCTGCTCGACGATGGCGGCGACCTGACAGCCATGGTGCACAACAAGTACCCGCAAATGCTGGATAGGATTCACGGTATCACTGAAGAGACAACAACAGGCGTTCACCGTCTGGTCGAGATGCTGGCTGAAGGTTCGCTGAAGGTACCGGCCATCAATGTCAACGACTCAGTTACCAAGTCCAAGAACGACAACAAGTACGGCTGCCGTCACAGTCTGAATGACGCGATCAAGCGTGGCACGGACATGTTGCTGTCAGGTCGACACGCGCTGGTCGTCGGCTATGGCGACGTGGGCAAGGGTTCTGCACAGAGCCTGCGCCAGGAAGGCATGATCGTAAAGATCACTGAAATCGATCCTATCTGCGCCATGCAGGCCTGCATGGACGGGTATGAGGTTGTGTCTGCTTACAAGGGCGGCGTTAACACTGGCAAGCTGGAAGACGTGGATGCTGCATTGCTTGGCAAGATCGATCTGATCGTAACCACGACCGGCAACATCGATGTCTGCGACAAGAACATGCTGCAGGCACTGAAAGCAGGTGCAGTGGTCTGTAACATCGGTCACTTCGACAACGAAATCGACACCAAGTACATGCGTGACAACTGGCACTGGGAGGAGGTTAAGCCTCAGGTCCACAAGATCTATCGCGGCGACCTGGAAAAGAATCCGGAAGACTACCTGCTGTTGTTGTCTGAAGGTCGACTGGTTAACCTGGGCAATGCAACCGGCCACCCATCACGCATCATGGATGGATCGTTTGCCAACCAGGTAATCGCCCAGATCCACTTGTACAAGCAGGCTTTTGCCAGCAAATCAGCTGAACAGAAAGCCGAGCTGCTGCGTGTGGAAGTACTGCCCAAGAAACTGGACGAAGAAGTCGCCGCATTGATGGTACTGGGTTTCGGTGGTGTGATCACAAAAATGACACCATCCCAGGCCAAGTACATCGGCGTGAAGGTAGAAGGGCCCTATAAGCCTGACGCCTACAAGTACTGATCTATTGATTAGGAACCAGCTGTATTGCTGAGCTCGCATTAAGGATGACATGTTGCAATTCCTGGTGCGACTCAGCTTAAGCGACGACGTTCCTGGACAGACTGTCAAACCTTGTGAATCTCACAAAGTAACGGATGAAGATAATGGACATCAAAAACCCAGACGCACGTTTCAGTTTTGAATTTTTCCCTCCGCGCACTGACGCGGGAATGGAAAAACTGATGATCGTGCATCAGGAACTCGCCGCCCTGCGCCCGGATTTCTTTTCGGTGACTTACGGGGCGGGCGGGTCCACCAGGGATGGTACCCGGCAGGCGGTTACAAAAATTTCCCATGCGGGTTCGGCCGTCGCGCCTCACCTGTCGTTTGGCGGCTCCAGCAAGGAAGACATCCTGGCCCTGCTGGAGTCCTATCGTGAAATGGGCATCAATCGCCTGGTGGCATTGCGTGGCGACATACCCTCAGGCACCGGCGCGGCATCACAGTATTTTTACGCCAACGAGCTGATAGAGTTTGTACGCGAAAAGACTGGCGATCACTTTCATATTGAAGTGGCCTGCTACCCGGAAATTCATCCGCAATCCGACAGCTACGACAGCGATATTCATTTTTTCAAAAAGAAAGTAGATGCGGGTGCCAACAGCGCGATCACCCAGTATTTCTACAATCCCGATGCCTACTTCTATTTCGTCGACAACTGCGAAAAAGCCGGTATCGAGATTCCGATTGTACCTGGCATCATGCCAATCACCAATTTCACCAGCCTGCAGCGCTTCAGCGTCAATTGTGGCGCAGAGATCCCGCGCTGGATTCGTCAGCGCCTGCAATCCTATGGCGATGATGTGGAAAGCATTCGTGCCTTTGGCGCCGAAGTTGTCCTGCATCTTTGCGAAGATCTGCTGGCAGGCGGTGCGCCCGGACTGCATTTCTACAGCATGAACCAGACTGAACCGGTTCGACAGATCTGGCAACAGCTGGATCTGCGCTGAGGCTCAGGTCTCATCATGCGTCTGTCGCGAATCTACACACCTCAACCCTTGCAAGCAGGGGAACAGCTGCGCCTGGAAGGTGATGCTGCGCACTACCTTGGAAAGGTATTGCGCGCTAAAGTGGGACAGATGGTACGCTTGTTCAACGAGCAGCACGGTGAGTATCTGGCTGAGATTCAGGCGGTTGACAAACGCGGCATTGATCTGCAGCTCAACCCGTCACCAAACTGCCTGCCGGAGTCTCTGTTGCCTGTCCATATCGGACTGGGGCTGTCGCGTGGCGAGCGTATGGACTACGCGATTCAGAAAGCCACCGAGCTGGGGGTCGTTTCGGTCAGTCCTTTGTTCACCGAGCACAGCGAAGTCAAGCTGAGTGACGAACGTGCAGACAAGCGCACGGCACACTGGCAGAAAGTTGCAATCAGTGCCGCCGAGCAGTGCGGTCGCTGTACCGTTCCCACCATACATCCACCCCAGGCGCTAAGCGAATGGCTAAGCGGCGTACCCAGCGGTCAGGGCTTTATTCTTGACCCTGAGGGAAGTCATGGTTTTACCGGCGCAGCACCTGACCAGGTGTTCTTGCTGATTGGTCCTGAAGGTGGCATCAGTTCTGAGGAAATGAAGCTGTCGAAGTCCCAGGGCCTGTTGCCGGTTCGCCTGGGACCCAGAGTACTGCGCACAGAGACTGCTCCGGTCGTGGCGCTGACGGCGCTGCAGCTTCAGTGGGGCGACTTCAGGGACTGATCTCCCACCTTCCTTAAACGCTCCTGTCGCGTTAGGGTGTCACAACGGCACTCAACATGAGGGGACGCCATGAAATATATCTTTGAAGTACACATCAAACCTGGCTACACCGCCGAGCAATATGCTGAGGCATGGGTGCGCGCCAGCGAAATTATTCAGCAGGCTGAAGGTGCGCGCGGCACTGAGTTGCATCGAAAACTGGATGATCCGAATGTGTTGATCGCTATCGCCAGTTGGGACAGCAAGGCGCACCGTGATGCGATGGAGAGGCAGCACAACCGCAAGGTGGCCGAGATTATTCAGGGCGCTGCGCACCTGTGTGACATCCGCCCGCTAGGCGAGTTTGCCGACCCGGACTGGGTGGTTCCACCCCAATAAAAAAAAAGGCCCCTCATGGAGGGGCCGTATAGTGACGACAGAACCGTTGGGGGGTGGTCACTGTCGTGTTCTTTGTTGCCTATTGCAGAAAAACGATTCCTTGCGAGCTTACTGCGTCGTGCAAAAGGGCCGCCGCAAACTGCGCAGCGGCCCTGGTCAAACATTACTTGGTGAATTCCGGGTAGGCTTCCAGGCCACACTCAGAGATATCTACACCGTTGTCTTCTTCCTCTTCAGTCACGCGGATGCCAATGACTGCTTTCAGAGCGATCCAGACGATCAGGCTGGTTACAAATACCCAGACGAAGATGGTCAGGGCGCCGATGATCTGGCCAGAGAAAGATGAGCCGTCGTTAGTGATTGGCACCAGCAGCAGACCCAGCAGACCACAGGTACCGTGAACAGAGATCGCACCAACCGGATCGTCGATCTTGATCTTGTCCAGGAACAGGATGCTGAATACAACCAGTACGCCACCGATACCACCGAAGATGGTTGCCTGCAGCGCAGTCGGAGTAGAAGGCTCAGCAGTGATAGCTACCAGACCAGCCAGCGCGCCGTTCAGCGCCATGGTCAGATCAGCCTTGCCGAACATCAGGCGAGCTGTGATCAAGGCAGCGATAAGACCACCAGCAGCTGCAGCATTGGTGTTCAGGAACACCATGGCGACCGCGTTGGAGTTGGCGACGTCTGCCAGCTTCAGGACAGAACCGCCGTTGAAGCCGAACCAGCCCATCCACAGGATGAAAGTACCAAGCGTTGCCAGCGGCAGGTTGGCGCCAGGAATAGCACGCACTGAACCGTCAGCAGCGTACTTGCCTTTACGAGCACCCAGAATCAGTACACCCGCCAGTGCGGCTGCCGCACCTGCCATGTGAACGATGCCAGAGCCAGCGAAGTCAGAGAAGCCCAGATCACCCAGTGTGAACATGCCAAATACAGCGTTACCGCCCCATGTCCAGGCACCTTCCATCGGGTAGATGAAGCCAGTCATGACTACAGCGAATGCCAGGAAGGCCCACAGCTTCATACGTTCTGCGACTGCACCAGAGACGATGGACATGGCTGTTGCCACAAACACCACCTGGAAGAAGAAGTCAGAAGCGCCAGAGTAAACTGAACCGCCGTCAAAGCCTGCTTCAGCCTTGCTTGCCAGCGCATCAGCAACCAGTGTGTCGCCGCCTTCAATGCCAGTCAGGAAGTAAGTACCGCCGTACATGATCGCGTAACCGCTGATCAGATACATGGTGCACGATACCGCAAACAGCGCCACGTTCTTGGTCAGAATTTCGGTTGTGTTCTTGGAACGGACCAGACCGGCTTCCAGCATAGAGAAGCCTGCCGCCATCCACATTACCAGTGCGCCGCACACCAGAAAGTAGAAGGTGTCCATCGCGTACTGAAGTTCAAAAATTTGGTTTTCCACCTTGATTTCCTCCGATTATGGGATCGACAGCCGCTTATACTGCAGCTTCGCCAGTTTCACCGGTTCTGATGCGAATAACCTGCATCAGGTCCGAAACAAAGATCTTGCCGTCACCGATTTTTCCAGTGTTGGCGGCCTTGGTGATGGCTTCCAGTGTCTGATCCAACAGATCATCGCCGATGGCCACTTCGATCTTCACTTTGGGCAGAAAATCCACCACGTATTCCGCACCACGATACAATTCGGTATGGCCTTTCTGCCGTCCAAAACCTTTGACTTCAGTTACCGTGATCCCCTGAACGCCTATCTCGGACAGTGCCTCGCGGGCATCGTCCAGCTTGAAAGGCTTGATAATCGCCGTTACTAACTTCATGAGTTGCTCCTTTCTTGTTAATACCTGCGCCGCCTATTCAGCCCAGATACACCTGGACCACGTCTATGCATGGCGCGTGCCACATTGGTAATTTGACGTAATATCATGCATCTAGGCGGGCATGGCAGGATCCCGGAATCAATAAAGCACCATTTTGGTGCGCCTTGATTTGCCAATGCACAAAAAGAGGGAGAAACCAGAACGTCCGGTTCACTGACCCGTGATAAGGATTAGCTTTTAGCAGGTGACTTATTTCGGCATAATCCAATTGCAAGTCCTAAGCCGCCGGAGGCCAACCTTGAATCGTAATTTGCTGGATGAACTGACCGAGCGCATCAATCGATTGATGCCTCAGGCTCAGGCCATGGGAGAGGAAGCAAAAGAGGGAATGCGCACCGCGCTGCAGCAGACTTTTGCCAAAATGGATCTGGTGACCCGGGAAGAGTTTGATGCTCAGCAGCGCGCACTGGAGCGTGCGGAACAAAAGCTTATCGAGCTGGAGGCGCAACTGACGGCGCTGGAGCAGCGTGCGGCGAACCCAGGCCACGAAGACTGAGCCCCCTGTAAGAAGCTGCCTCGGCAATGTCTTGCGTTTCAATTTCAGCACGGCCGTCAAGGTCGGCAATCGTCCGGGCCAGCTTGATCAGGCGATGACAGGCCCGCGCCGACAGCTTCATTTTCTCCACCACCTTTTTCAGTAAGGCATCACAGCCAGCAGACAAAGGGCAGATATCGTGTAATTGCCGCGCATTCAGCCGGGCATTCAGGCAGCCAGCTCGCGCGAGCTGCAGTCGGCGGCATCGCTCAATCTGCTGCAGCGTCACGTCGAGGCCGGCTTCAGGCTCAGTATGCGTATTGCGCTGCATCAACTCCTGATAACTCAGGCGCGCAACTTCCACATGCAGATCGATACGATCCAGCAGTGGGCCTGAGATCTTTTCCAGGTATCGCGCAATGCGATCGGGTGTGCAGCTGCATTGTCGCTCGGAATCCCCGTAGTAGCCGCAAGGACAGGGGTTCATGGCACAGACAAGCAGGAAGTCAGATGGGAATGTTACGCGATAATCCGCCCTGCTGATGGTGATATGCCCGGCTTCCAGCGGTTCGCGCATACTCTCCAGCACATGGCGTTTGAATTCTGTCAGCTCATCCAGAAACAGCACACCTGCGTGCGCTAGCGTCACCTCTCCGGGATTGAGGCTGCGGCCGCCACCTACAATGGCAGCGCTGCTTGCACTGTGATGGGGCGCACGAAAGGGTGGTTCGCCCCATTGCGCCGCCTCAACCGGGTGACCTGCGACTGAGCGGATTGCCGCTACTTCCAGTGAGGAGTCCTCGGGCAAAGTCGGCAACAGTTTTGGCAGGGCGTTGGCCAACAGCGTCTTGCCGGTCCCGGGGGGACCTACCATCAGCAGGTTATGCCCTCCCGCCGCCGAAATCACCAGTGCGCGCTTGGCGTGCTGCTGGCCGCTGATCGCAGAGAGTGGCGAAGCAACAGTGCGACCTTGTTTATTATGCGAAAGCGACGCTGCAGGCATTGGCTCCAGCCCTGCGCCCGCGCCAAAGTGCTGGCAGGCCTGGACTAACGTAGAGGCGCCGTAACACCGGGCACCTTTGACCACTGCCGCCTCAGCTGCATTATCAGCCGGGATCAGCACTTCACGTGTGTTGCCACGCGCTGCGATGATTGCAGGGACCACACCCTGAACGCGACGAATCTCTCCTGACAGCGCCAGCTCACCCAGAATTTCGGTAGACTCAAGACGCCTGGCGGCGATCTGCTCAGAGGCCGCCAGGATGCTCAGCGCAATAGCCAGGTCATAACGCCCGCCGCTTTTGGGTATGTCCGCTGGCGCCAGATTGATGGTGATGCGCCGGGCCGGGAACTCCAGACCGGCATTGATGATGGCGCTCCGTACCCGCTCGCGACTCTCCTTCACGGCAGTTTCCGGCAGCCCGACCATGGACAGCGACGGCAGCCCATTGGACAGATGCGTCTCCACTGTCACCAGCGGCGCATCCACACCCTGATTGGCCCGTGTATAAACGACGGACAGCGACATTGATGTCCTCCCTGACGATGTCGGTGTCGGAATGTTGAAGTGTTGCTAATGGAGTTATAGCTGAAAACGTGGGTTTGTGCAGATATAGAGCGATGAGAAGTTATGGACGGATTCGTGACTACTGATGAAACCTGCCCGGTGTCGGCAGAACCTCATCAAAGCCCTGCCGGCGCTCCAGCTCTAGCATGACCAGCAGGTCGTCGTAGCTGATGGGTTTGCTGAAGTAGTAACCCTGCACCTGATCACACTGGTTTTCGCGCAGGAACTCGACCACATCCTGGGTCTCGGCGCCCTCGGCGATGACGCGCATGTTAAGGCTGTGGGCCAGGCTGATGATAGCCTTGACGATGGTCGCGTCATCCAGACTCTGACAGACGCCGCTGACAAAGCTGCGATCCACTTTGAGGGCGGAGATAGGCAGGCGCTGGATATGTGCGAATGAGGAATAACCGGTACCAAAATCGTCCAGAGAGATGGCGATACCCAGTTTGCTGAGCTCACGCAGGCTCTGGTCGACCGCGCTGCCCTCAATCATCATGGTGGTTTCGGTCAGTTCAAATTCCAGGCGGCCCGGCGCGATGTCATGCTTGCGAATGATGTTGGCGACCGTACGTACAAAATTTTTGTCCTGGAACTGTTTGAATGCCACGTTAACGGCAATCTGGATGTGATCCAGACCACGCGCAGAAAGTTCATTCAGATAGCGGCACGCTGCGTGGATTACCCAGTAGCCCAGTGGTACGATCAGGCCGCTTTCCTCGGCAATACGGATAAAGGCACCTGGCGGCAGCAGACCACGCACCGGATGTTGCCAGCGCACCAGCGCCTCGACACCCACCACGCGATTGCGGCTGATATCAATGCGAGGCTGAAAATGCAGCACAAAGTCTTCTTTACGCAGGCTGCGGCGAATCTCGGACTCCAGCTTCAATTCCTGCTGCGCGGCATCGGTCATGGCGCGGTTGTAGCGCTGCAGCGTGTTGCCTTTTTCCTGTTTGGCGGCCCGCATCGCCATATCGGCCTGTGCAAACAGTGCATCAACGGTAACCAGGCCCGGCTCCTTGATCGCAAGACCAAGACTGACATTCATTTTTACGGCATGTCGTGCCAGCGGGAAGGGCTTGTTCATGGCCTGCAGAATGGCATCGCTACGCTTTAACGCCTCAGCCTCGGCGGAACCGCCAACATGCTGGAAGATGACCGCAAACTCATTACCACCAATTCGCGCCAGGCGCTGTCCCGTGGCGAGACAGGACTGGATACGCTCAGCGATCAACTGAATCAGTGCATCGCCGGCGCCCTGGCCATAGGACACGTTGACCTTCTTGAACTGATCGACGTCAATCAGTAACAGCGCCACCTGTGCCTCATCCAGCACGTTGCTCAGAGCGCTGGCAAGTTGCTCTCGCAACTGTTGGCGGTTACTCAGGCCAGTCAGGGGGTCCGTCGCTCGAACCGGCTTATTTATGACGGTGCGACGATTGGCGCCGAAGTGTAGTAATGCGCTGCGCAGCAATGGCACGCTCAGCGCTGCGCGGGGCAGCACTTCAAAATCTCGATGATGGCTGAATTCCGGGCTTTCTTTGTCACTGAGAACGATAAGAGGAAGGGTGATTTTCTGGCGACTGAGCTCCATCAGCAGGCGGGCGGCTACCAACACATCGCTGACCTGGCCCCATATCATCAGGTCGCACTGCGATAGATCGCGCTTGGCCAGAGCTGCGGAATCGGCTGGGCATCTGATCAATTGCCCCGGGATGTCAGCCATGCTCTGCAATAGCTGATCCATCAAGCCAAAATCCGATTCCTGTTCGGAAATAAGTAATATGCGCACTGCGCGGTCACCCTCTAACTCGAGATTACCCCAGAGTCAGTTATCGGCACTGGATCTGGTAACTACAGGTGATCCAGTTCACATATCCAAAAAATAACGAATTCTATCAAATTCCTAAAGCTGAGCCATCTATTAAGGCTCATGAGGTATAATCCCACGCCCCGCGCTTTCTTACACCAAGCAATTTCCAAAATCGTGAACCAGCTCAACTCTAAACAGAAAGAAGCCGTCAAATACATCAGCACGCCATTGCTGGTGCTGGCAGGTGCTGGTAGCGGGAAAACCAGCGTAATTACGCAAAAAATCAGCTATCTGATCCGAGAATGCGGGATCCCCGCACAAAAGATCGTTGCGGTGACATTCACCAATAAAGCCGCACGGGAAATGAATGAGCGTGTTGGGCGACTGCTGAAAGGCACCGATCACAATATGCGCGGGCTGACCATCGCCACTTTCCACCGCCTCGGCCTGACCATTATCCGTCATGAACTCAAGCACCTGGGTCTGAAAAGCGGATTCTCTATTTTCGATGCCCAGGATGCGATGTCTCTGCTTAAAAGCCTGTTGATACAGGGTGCAGAAATTTCCGAAGAGCAACTGCGGCTTATTCAGTGGCAAATATCAGAATGGAAAAACGACCTCTTGCTGCCCCCGCAGGCCATGGATGCAGCGCAGGATGCCGACACCGTATTTGCGGCACGTGTTTACGAGGAGTATCAGCGGCATCTGCGGGCGTTTAATGCTGTCGATTTCGATGACCTTATTCTGTTGCCAGTGACTCTGCTACAGGACCACGACCGGGTGCGTGAACGCTGGCAGAACCGTGTGCACTACATGCTGGTGGACGAATACCAGGACACCAACACCAGTCAGTACCAGCTGGTGAAGCTGCTGGTCGGGCCTCGCAATGGCCTGACCGTGGTGGGCGACGACGATCAGTCCATCTATGCCTGGCGGGGGGCACGTCCGGAGAACATGCTGCTGCTCCAGCAGGACTACCCCAGCCTGAAAGTCGTCAAGCTTGAGCAGAACTACCGCTCCAGCAACATCATCCTTCAGGCAGCCAACACCCTGATCGGTAATAACCCTCACATTTACGAAAAAACGCTGTGGAGTGAGCTGGGGCTGGGCGAGCCCATGCGCGTGCTGGCGGTCTCTGACCAGGACGCTGAAGCTGAACGCATCTGCACTGAGATTCTTACACTATGCGTCCAAAAGCAGCTGAAGTATGGCGACTTTGCCATTCTGTATCGCGGCAATCACCAGGCGCGACTGCTTGAGATCAAATTGCAGGCTCACCAGATTCCCTACCAGCTAAGTGGTGGCACCTCGTTTTTTTCCCGCACCGAAATCAAGGATCTGATGGCCTACCTGCGCCTGCTCATCAATCCTGATGACGACAATGCTTTCCTGCGTATCATCAATACGCCCCGGCGCAAAATTGGCCCCTCCATTCTTGAGGGCCTGGGCACCTACGCCAATGAACGCGGCGTCAGCATGATGGCTGCGATTGACGAAATGGGCCTCGAGCAATATCTGGGCAAACCCAAAACCGAAAAACTGCGCGCCTTCCGCGAGTGGCTGCAGGGCGTTTCCCGACACTGTCATCGCGGCGACCCCATCAAGGCTATCCGCGAAATGATCAGCGATATGGACTACGAAGGCTGGTTGCAACAAAACAGCCCGACACCGAATGCTGCTGAGCGGGCAATCACCAATATCAACCTGCTGCTGGACTCGCTGGCTCGCAGTCTGCAGAACGACGATGAAGCCGAGCAGGATGAAGAAGCGCGGATTGAGGCAGCTATCAACAAGTTGATACTGCGCGACCTGCTGGAGCGTCAGGAAGAGGAAGGCGTGGACAATCAGGTCCAGCTGATGACCCTGCATGCCGCCAAAGGTTTGGAGTTCCCGTGGGTATTCATTATGGGGATGGAAGAGGAACTGTTGCCGCACCGAAACAGTATCGAGAACGACGATATTGAAGAAGAACGCCGGCTGGCCTACGTGGGTATTACCCGGGCAAGACGGGGACTGGTGTTTACGCTAACCAAAAAACGTAAACAGTTCGGTGAAATAGTGCCAACAACTCCCAGCCGTTTCCTGGATGAACTGCCGCAGGACCACCTGCAGTGGGAAGGCCGAGGGGACTCCACACCGGAACAGAAGCGTCAGAAAGGTGAAGCCGCGCTGGCAGGCCTGAAAGCCTTGCTGGAGGGATAAAGGACCGCAGTGCCCAAGCTGAACGTAGGAATTTATACGCATAAAAAAGGCCCCAATGGGGCCTTTTTCATTTAACTCGTCTTACTCAACGCTGTTTTCCAGGATGTATTCCAGAACCAGCGCCAGCTCGTCGTTTGAGCAGGTAAAACACATGCCTTTCGGCGGCATGATGTTGTTGTAACCATTGATGGTGCTTTCCAGCAGCACATCACGGCCTTTCTCAAGGCGCTCTGACCAGTCTTCTGAATTGCCAAAGCGTGGAGCACCAGCGGCGCCGCTGTTGTGGCATGCTGCACAGCTCTGAGTGTAGGTACGTTCAGCGCTGAAGCCTTCAGTAACCTGAGCCAGAGTCAGTGTCTGTTCAGCGGTAGCTGAACCGGTTGCCATGACAGTTGCCAGAACCAGACCAGAAAGTGCAGCACCCGTTTTTACGATATTTCTCAACTTCACGTTTGTTCCCCTCTCGCTTGACGCATTGAATAGGACTATCTGGGCCTATTATCTCCGGTCCAAACTGAACCGCAGATGAACAGGCTTACTCGGCAGACTGGCCGCTCAGGTATTCCACCAGCGACGCGATGTCTTCATCGGAGCAGGTGGTGCACATACCGCGCGGCGGCATGGCGTTGACGCCATTGATGGCATTGGAAACGATTGTCGAAAATCCTGCCTCGCCGACTCTTGATACCCAGTGATCAGCATCGCCGCGACGGGGCGCGCCAGCCATACCTGTGTTGTGGCACATTGCGCAGTATTGATCATAAGTCGTCGCAGGATCAAACGCGGCTGCTGTGGCACCAGATGCTGCAGGAGCACCGCCGGTTGCGCAAGGCTCCCCCGCCAGACAGACTTCACCGACCGGCTGCAGTCGCTGGGCAACCTGCTGTTCGTGTGTCTGTGCAACTACTGCACCGGCGATACCAAGGCCCAGTACCAGCAGACCCATTTTAACTACGCGGGACTTCAAACCCAGATTCAACATGCTTAACTCCTGAACTGATAACTAATAGGTGCTCCGAACAATAGAGACCCGACCACTGACGACAAAACTTTCACCGGGGACGGACACACTCGAACACGGCATTATAGCTGAAGTGCCGCAAGTCGTGCTACTGCGTGAAACTACTCAGTTGTCGCGTCGTACCCCATCGAGGTCCGCTTCAGCGCTGTCTGCCAGCCAGGGAAGGTCCAGGGGCAGGTGCCAGTGGGCTTCATCGCACTTGCTGATCATCAGCTCAATTAACTGATGAACGTTGTCTGCCTTCAACGGGATTGCGAATACCGGAAGATGCTGTCGACGCTCGATCATTGCGTCTGGCATCGGTAATCCTTTGAAAGCCAGCAGCAATTGCTGCTGATTTTTGTCGCCGCGTAACTGCACTGTCAATTCGGTTGCCAGGTACAGCTTGCCGCGGAGTGAAGGCTGTGAAGCATCTGAGTCGCTCTGGCCAGCAGTTTTCCCTGGATCCGCGCTGTCATTTTCCGGCGATGTTGCAGACCCCTCCGGCACATCCGATTTCGCCTTCTGAGCCGCCTTGTCAGCCTCGGCTTTGGCCTGCATTGCCTGTTGATGCCCCATACGCAACACTTCCTGCCAATAGACGCTGGGCGTTTTTTCCAGACCTGTGAGCGCCGGCAAGCGATCAACCAATTGCCGCATCACGACCATCACCATCCGCCTGCTTAGCAGCATGTGAACATCGGTGTCGGCCCCGGCCAACTGGGCACGGACGACCAATCGATCCTCCAGCGCGCTGTAGCTAATGGTGAACTGATTGCTCAGCGGAAAGTTTGAATTTTGCGGATGCTGATCTGCCATCTTACCGATGCCTACAGTGAATCAAAGTTGAGCGTGCCGCCATCTCCTTCACCGAACAGACCGTCGAGCTCTGCTGGCGCCTTCTTGGGGTCGGCGTTGCTGTGGAAGTTGGCTCGCTTTATCAATTGATCCATTTGTGCCGTGGAGAACAGTTGAGCATAAGCTAGTGGCAGTGCGCCGACATTTCGCAACGCGATCAATTGTTGCGCATCGAGTTCGTTCAATTTGGATTCATTGACCCGGTGAACACCATTAATTGTCAGCGGTGGCTGGTCTTCGCCCCTCGGTATCTCGATCATCCAGGGTTCTATCAGGCCGGCTTCGTCTAAGGCGGCACATGCCTTAAGTGTTTGTTGACGGTTATCTTCACACTGGGTGATGAAATTGACGGTATCCGCTGGTGTTTTCTCAAGTGTCCCGTCATCCTGAAACAGACGGGGAAAAGACTCATCGTCAGTCAGATGGCTTTGATCCACGCAGAATACTTTGTTCCCTTCCGTGTCGTTAAGCACCGCGAATGGGTATGCTCTGAGGCTGGCTGGAATATAGTCACCAAGCCACAGATGGTCGTTGCTTACATACAGGTTGCGGTCGCCACCGACACCAACCAGCGCTATGTATTGATAACTACCATCCTCAGCCTGAACAAAACCGGTGACATGTTGTGGCGCGATCCTGGCTATTTCTGCCAACAGGATTGGAACAATCTGCTGGTCCGCAACAAACTCAAACCCTTTGCTGGGTTGCCATCGCTTGTGCAGATGGTCTTTTCTGGAAATTGCTATCCACGAAGTCATAACTAATTGATCCTGCTACTGCTGTAAGTGAGAAGCGACGCAATACAGCGACTTTTCAAAAGCCGTGTTGCTTTCAACATCCATTATCTGAGGGTCAAACAATCTGAAGCGCCTTTAGCGCTGGCAATTGTTTCTGGGCAAACTCGTCAGCCTGGCGACTCAGTTCGGCAAGATTGTCCTCTGGTGTTTCCAGAGTTTTGCCGTCTTTAATCAATCGCTGATTTTGACTGCTTAGGACCTGCCACGCGTATTTCGCCCAATCTGCCGGCTGTTTTTGCCCCTCACTGATGGCAGACAGGAAAACCTGATTAAATCTGGGCACCATAATTCCGCCGCCGGTTACCGGACTGGCAAGGAACGAAATATCGTTACTGCCATGAGCGTTTGATCTAAGCTTGGCGTTAATCCTGGCTGTGTGCTTTCTGGCCTTTTGAATGACGGCGTCATCCTGAGCAGGTGCTATGGCGCCTGAAGACGCCAATACCATAGTGGCCTCAATTATTTGAGCAAGACTGATATTGTGCCCGGCCAGATGTTGCTCGACCTCTCCCAGCGTTCGGATTTTATGGTCTGCCATGAAGTCCAGAAACGGTCCGTAAACCGCTTCATTCATGCTGGCCTCACCCAGCGCAGTTTTTACTTTCAGTGAGACTTCCGGGCGATACACAGCCAGTACAATTTTTTGCGCTCTTACAGTCGCGGCAAGTTCCAGCGGATTAAGTCTGCGAGCACCTTTTACCCAGTAGTCTTTCCGAAACTGCTGGTTGACCATGAAGTCCCGAACCGACTCGCGAAACATATTGTCCGGGATCTCTTTCATGAATGCCTGCTGTTCGGCACTCAGATTTATCGAGTCAATGTTCTCCAGGTAGCTGGCCGAACAGGCATAACTTACCTTGGCGGTTTCCAGCCAGTCCGCCATCGTCGAGAAGTGCATGGGATGCCAATCCCGATTGAAATACTCGTGGGCAAGATAATGTCTGCTTTGTTCTTTCAACTTCTTCAGTCGCTCGCCGACGGTCGGATTTGCCCTCGCAAACATCGGATTGGTCGCTATCAGATTCTCTGCAAATTCAATCGCATCATCGATACGTGAAACAATTCCTCGACCTTCAGACCCGATCACCTCTGCATGTTCGGTCATCAAGTGCCGCATAGGCGCAAACGTAGCCCAGCCAGGTAAAGTGTTGTAGCTGATGTATAGAACGCCACCTACTTTGAGTTTGCGTCTGACAAAGTCGACGATAACGGCACGGTTCGCATCCGATATCCAGCTCCAGATACCGTGCAGGCCTATATAGTCGAACTCCGGCAGATCGTCACGATGGGCAAAGTCTTCGAAGGACTCATCGTAGAGTTGTGCATCGGAGCCGGAAATGGAGGCCAGCTCCTGCGCAAACCCAGCTTGTGCCGGGTTGAAGTCCGTACCGTACCAACTGGTAACCGAGGCCGATGCATGCAACGCAGCGCTCAGACCCTGGCCAAAACCCAGCTCGCAGGCTGTTCCGACCTCAGGAAAGACGAGCCCCTTGTTAAGAAATGCCATTTTTACTCTTAACGGGTTCAGCTCGGCGTAGTAGCCAAAAGTATATCCAATATCGGCTACGTAGCCTGCGCTCCAGTTGCTCACCTGTCATTCTCCTGTCAGTCGAATTCAATAGACGAATCTAAAGAAGCTTACCTTATTTCGTTTGCAAAATTCCAAGATAAAAAAAACCCCCCGCCTTGCGGCGAGGGGTTTTTGTTGCTCAAACTATCCGAGCATTCGCAATTACATTATGCGAATGTCAGGTAGTCAGTAGCTGTGTCAAGCGTAGAACCGGACAGATCCAGA
Organism: Pseudohongiella sp. SYSU M77423; assembly: GCF_029911965.1. Lineage (NCBI taxonomy): Bacteria > Pseudomonadati > Pseudomonadota > Gammaproteobacteria > Pseudomonadales > Pseudohongiellaceae > Pseudohongiella > Pseudohongiella sp. SYSU M77423. Next base: position 130,532 of record NZ_JARYTH010000004.1, read on the forward strand.
GTACCAGTCAGCTTGATTACCAGGTCGCCAGCTGCCAGACCCGCTGTACCGTCGTTAGCGACGATATAGGTGTCTGAACCGTAGGTGAACCAGGACACTTCGTTAGCTGTATCAGTCAGTGAAGCCAGCGTCAGTGCTGAGTCCAGAGTAGTAACAGCAGCTGTCAGTGTAGTCTTGGCACCCAGTGTTGCACCTGCCAGAACGTTGCCAGCCAGCAGCTTGATGCTGTCGCCTACTGCGAAGTCAGTGATAGTAACGTTGGTAGCTGTTGCAGCAGTAGCACCAGTAGCTACTGAGGCAGCAACGTCAAACTTGTCGTTACCAGCGCCACCAGTCAGTGTGCCACCTGCAGCAGATGTAGTAATGGTGTCGTTACCGGCACCGCCCACTACTGTGGCTTTGCCAGCCAGAGTGATCACGTCGTTCGCTGAACCGCCAGTTACGGTCAGACCAGCTGTAGCAGCCTGAACGTTGGTGGTGTTGATGGTCAGTACGCCAGTAGCGGCTGAACCGTCGATTGCTGTTACACCAGCAGCTACGCCTGTACCAGGAGCAGTGTCACCAGCTGTTGCAGCGAAGGACAGAGTCAGCGCCTTGCTGCCGCTGGCTGTAACTGTCTTCAGTGTGCTGCCATCGATAGTGATGGTGTTAGTGCCGCTGCTGCCGTTAGAAACAACAGTTACGTTTTCAACGCCATCAGTCTTGACGGTGCCAGCTGCAACGGTGCCAGTTGTACCAGCAAAAGTCACTGTGTATGCATCGCTAGTGCCAGAAGTGCTCTTCAGGCCGATAGTGGTGGTACCAGTGTTGTTGCCAGTAACTGACAGACCTGTAGAAGCTGAAACGTTAGAAACAGTAGCACCACCTGTGCCGCCTGACAGAGTCAGAGAGCTGATGGTAGAACCAGTCATCAGTTCAACGTCCAGAGTCGCTGTAGTAGACAGATCCAGCGCTTCGAAGTTAACGAAACGAGCTGCGTTAGCAGCGTTGATCAGGCCAGCAGCTACCGTGTCATTGCCTTCACCACCGTCGATAGTGGTAGAGGTGCTTGCGGCAACTGAACCGCCGTTAACCAGCAGCTTGTCGTTACCAGCGCCCAGATTGATCGTAGAACCAGCAGCTACAGCGCCGCCCAGGGTTACTGAGTCATCACCTGCACCTGACTCAACAGTCAGCTTGGCAGCGCCCAGTGTGAAACTGTCATTGCCAGTGCCGGTTTTAACAGTTGTTACTGTAGCAGCCAGAGTACCCAGAGTCAGAGCAGCAGTTGCAGCTGAACCGTCAACTGAAGTTACTGTGGCAGCAACGCCGTTGTTCAGAGTCAGAGCAGAACCACCAGTGATGGTGATTGACTTGGCTGCAGTGAAGCCAGCGATGTCCAGTGAGTTCTTGGAACCGCCAGAGTTGATGGTCAGCGAGGTTGCCGTGGTGCTGTCAACGTCTGCACCGCCAGCCAGGAAGGCGTTAGTGGCGCTGCCGCTGTTGATACCAGCATTGTTAGCATTGATGGTGAACGCGTGACCACCAGTAGTTGAGTTGCTGATGGTGGTTGTGTAGGTAGCGTTGGTTGCACCAGTCAGGTTCAGAGTAGCCAGTGCACGACCGTCAGCTGCAGCAGCAGCATTCACAGAGTCCAAAGTCACTTCTGTCATTGTGGAGCCGTTGTTGTTACCCAACGTCGCTGAGTTGTTGTTGATGTCAACTGCGCCGCCGCCTTTAACACTAACAGTTGTTGCGCCGTTGCTGTTGACAGTGGTTGCACCAGTGCCAGCAGTTACGTTGATTGCTTTACCGCCAGTGATGGTAGTAGTAGCCGCGCCAGTAACAGTAGTTTTCACGTCAGTTGTAGTGGCTGCAGTCACAGCAGTGTTTGCTGTACCAGCAGCAGCTGACGTGAAGGAAGTCAGGCCAGTTACGGCAGAAACGTCTACGTTCACGCCACCGTTGGTCTGAAGTTCCATCGCTTCGATGTTGGTGAAAGTCACGCCAGGCAGGCTGAACTGAGCAGCAGCACCTGTTGCAGTGTCTGTAATGGCAACGGTGTCAGTACCGGCGCCGCCGTCCACTTTATCCAGACCACCCAGCACAGCGCTGGTTGCAGTTACAGTGGCACCAAAGGTGTCATTGCCGGAAGTACCAGTCAGGTTATCGATACCAGTGGTGAAGTTGTAAGTCTGACCAGCAGCAACTTCGCCGTCGATTTCAGCTTTGGCAGCAGTAACACTGGCAGCTGTTGCGTCAACTTCAGCAACAACTTCCTGCAGGTCGTTCAGGTTGGTTGTTGCTTTCTTCTGAACAACTGTGTGGTGGTTGGCCACTTCAACTTTGTTGGCCAGCTGAGCTTTAGCGTTCGCCCAGTTGGTGTCGGTAGAAGGAACGCCGTTCAGTGCTGCTACTGCAGCCAGAACTGTTTCAGAACGTGTCATGCCGTTGTTCAGCATGGTGGTCAGCTCGCCAATCGCGAAAGTGCGAGTAGTGGCTGAAACTGTGCTGCCAAGCAGATTGTCTACGAACTGAGTAGCAAATTCTGTGTTGGACAGGAACGTTGGGTAAATGCTCTTGAATTCTGCAGATGCTGCGAGGCTAGCTGCGATCTGTGCAACGGTGGCACCAGATTCATATGCGGCCGACAGATCAGACAGTACGCCTACACCAGGTGCGGCGTCGAACATGGCTACCACTACGGTAAGCAGTTCGGTACGAGCTTCAGTGCTAATCGCCATTTGTAACTCCTTAAAGTTTATTCCAAATTGTTTTATCCGATTGTGACATGCCTAAAAAGCAAATGACCGCATATCGGCTGTGCCAAGAATACTCAAGTAAAGCAAATTTGCCTGTGACCGGAGTCACACAACAGAAAATAAGCCCAACCAAGCTTTTGCATCCTGACCAATCACACTTGAGCCACATGAATATGAGTCACAAGCGGACGTGCGCAGGGATATTAACCTGATGACCGCCGGCTTGGCAACGCCCTGAAAAGGATTTTTCTTAAGTTTGTGCTGTAAGCGGCTATTTTTGTTAGCTATATGGCTAGTTGGCAAGCCTTAGAAGGTGTGCGTGAAGCCGAATTCAAGCGTGGTATCGACGCTGCGGAACAGTTCGAGATTGCTGCGCTGTTTCTGATGGTAGAAGTTCATCAGTAACTGCGTGTCAGCCGACAGCGGGTGATTGTACTGAATCAGCAAATAGCTGCGGCGTACTTTCCTTCGTGCATTGTCTTCAAGCAGCGGGCTATAGCCAGTCTGGTCCATCATTTCGGTGTGGTTGATCTGACTCATCAGCGAGCCCTTCAAGGGGCTTCCGTCAGGGAGCTGAAGACGCCAGTCCAGATTGAACTGCCAGCCAAGTCGGCTACCGCCAGAGCGCCGGTTACGAATAGGATCGTTGTACAGCGCACTGAATTCCGGGGTCCATTGTTGCTGGCCAATATTTGTGTCGCGAATACAGTTAAGGCCCAATGATGCCTTGCTTTCAATTGCGTTCAGCGAGCTTTGGTTGTGAAACAGCTGGTGCTGGGCAGCAGCGGCCGAGTAGGGGCGACATCTCGCGAACTGGAAAGACGGCATGTAGCGGCCACCAACTTCTGCTGCTGTATAAAGAGGTGTGCCACCAAACATCAGATGGCTGATACCTGCCACAGCCTGCCAGCTGTGAACGGCATTGGGCTTGATGAAGGCATATCGCGCGTCGAACTGCAGCATGTCAGAGGCTGCATCGTCGCTGACCCGGCCCCGCAACTCCGCAACCACATTGTGTTGGTGTTCAGGGGCCAGCTGCCGGTATCGCATACCCAGACGCCCGTTTAGATAAGGTCCTTCTTTCGGCTGAAATTCCGGGTTCAGTGGCAGTGTGACGTCTTCGCCCGACAGGGTCAGCGTGATGTCACTTGGCGAGGGCGCGCCATTCAGGTTGTTGTCATAACCCAGCAGCAGATCACCATGCCATTGTGTCTGTCGGGTCAGACCCTGCCACTGCTGCTGGCGTTGCTGCAAAGATGGCGCCAGGTCCTCTGGCAAATCTTCCCGCCCAAGAATCTGGCGATTCATGGCCAGAGCTGAGAACAGATCGCCGCGCAAATACAGCGCCTGCGCATAGTCAATCTGCGCACCACCATTGTTGGGGTCCAGCAGTAATGCCCGCTCGAGCGATTCCAACGCGGAATTCAAATTGCCGGTATTGAGCTGTGCGGCTCCCAGCAGTGCAAAGTACGAGGTCTCCTGAAGACAACGTGGCAACAGAGGTAACAGCTGCGCCTGAAGGTCATCCCAGTCCTGAGCGGACCAACCGGGATCGGCAGACAAATTATAGTAGGGCGTCAGATCAGGGCAGGTTTGCGAGCCCAATAGCTGACCGGCGCCAGCAGTTTGCGAGCCGGTATCTGTCTGAGCATATGAAAGTCCTGAAAAGGCCAGGAACACCCCTGCCAGACCCAGACTGTAGCGAATGCTTTTTATTTTCGAGGGGTGTTTTGACATGCGGGCAATTATGGTGAATCGCATGCGCGCAGGCAATAAGAAGACTGGTTAATTGTTTTAAGTGAGATAAGCAAAAGGTAGCGCTGTCTGACGGTTTACGGTTTGCCGCCCGAAACCACTTTGAGGTTGAGCTGGTCCTGCCGCGCACGACGCTGGGTAGCCTCATCATTCGCGGGCGCAAACAGGGTGTGCGGAATACGCAGACCGTCCAGCAGGTAGCTGCCCTGGGATTCAGGCTTGAGGTCGGACAGCTGACGGGCAACGCACTCGCCCATCAGGATTGGTTGTGCCAGTTCAGCAGTCAGTTCCTGGATACGCAGCGTGATGGTCACCGTGTCACCCAGCAGTGTATGACTGCGGCGATGGGCCGGCCCGATGGAACCTACCAGAGCGGGGCCCTGTTCAATACCTATGCCCAGCGCCAGTGGTTCCAGACCTGCAGGTGGTGTTTGTGGCATGTCTTTATGGATGCTTTCCTGCATTTGCTTTGCAGCTGCCAGAGCGGCATGTGCAGCGCGCTCGTTCTGACCATCCCAGACCGCCAGGACGCTATCACCCTTGAACTCCTGAATGCGCCCACCATGGCGCTCAACAATCTCTGCAGATTTGCTGAAGAAGAAATGCAGAATAGCTGCTGATTCCTCTGGCGGACGCGCTTCGCCAAAAGCAGAGAAATTGCGAAGATCGGCGCTCAACAGTGTTACGTCGCAGCGACGTGCATTGATGCTCGAGCTGGGCAGACTGTAGGCGATTTCGCGAGCGATATCACTGGGCAGGTAGCTGTTCAGGTTTCCAAATACGCGGGTACGTTCGACACGCACACGTGCCTGTTCCAGCAACAGCAGTGCACTGGCGGCAAGTATGCTGAACAGTGCAGGCGCAACCCAGCCCAACCAGATTTCATAGGCTGCCAGCAATTGCCAGTGCAATGCCAATGCGATCACCGGCATCAGAACTGCCGCTGCGGGCAGGCCATAGGCCGCCATACGCTCGCGGGCACTGGCCAGGCCATAAAGGGCAAGGGCAAACAGCACCGCCATCAGGCCCAGCAGCATTTCGGCGCTGCGAGGTGTGTAAGGCATTGTGGTATCCAGCAGGCTGCCAATCAGACGCGCCTGAAGTTCTACACCGGGTGTCGCGCCACTATATGGCGTGGGCACAATATCACCCATGCCAAACGCGGTACCGCCAATCAACACCCAGGCGTTTTGCAGCATCCCGGCAGGGTAGTTACCGTTAATAACATCAATCGCTGAAATAGCCTGAAAATTTTCTGGACGGTCTTTGTATGAGATTCGCAGATTGCCGTCCTGGTCCAGAGGAATATCCAATCCAGGATAGGCATTCAGTCGCATGATCTGTTCGGGCGCCAGCCAGCTGTCACCCTGGGTGATAGACGCCTGCCAGCTTCCAGCCGTTGTTGCCTGCAACAGTGCGCTAATCGCCAATGCTGGATAAGTCTGACCGTCAACGCAGATAACGGCAGGAACATTTCGAACAGAGCCATCGCTGGCGACAATAGGTGCAATGTGGCCCTTTGGAAGACTGGCGAAGCCAGCGTGGTTGGCAACAAAGCTTCCTGTTAGTGTCGCTGTAGCATCACAGGCGACCCCCTGCATCGGATGAGTCATCTGACCGGTCTGTACATCGGGCTGATTCTGTCCGGGTAGCACTGGCACCTGCGCCAATACAGCGCCCGGTGATGCCTGCAGCGCGGCAATCAATATGTCATCCCCCGAACGAGGTTCCGGGTAAACCACATCATGTATCTGTAGCTGCACGCCAGCAGCATTCAGCGCACTGACCAGCCGCGCCATATCATCTCGGGCCCATGGCCACGGACCAATCTCGGCAATACTTCGCTCATCAATGGCGACAATCGTAATACGTTCTTCGAGCTGGTCGTCAGCCGACAGTACCCAGCCCTGAGCACCGAGCCTTTCCTGGAGAATCTGCAAGGGTGCGGAAAACAGTGTCATCAGCAACAATGTCATTACTGCCGCAAGCGCCAGCATCAGCAGACGTCCACGCATGGGCATCAGCCGTGCGGCGACGTTGAGCGGGTTATAGACGGTTATCAGATGACGTAGCGTTTGCATGATCAGCGTTTGTTCCACAAGGTCAGCCCGTGGATACCACCGGTTTGCAATTGCTGTTCGAAAAAGTAACTGGCCTCTTTGCCATCCAGACTGACAGCTCCCGCCATGGTAGCGGGCTCCGGGCCTGTCCGGTTGTGGAAGATGCCTGTCTCACTGATGAGGCCATTGGCCACAAAGTCCACACTGCCTGTGAGGCTGTGCTTCATGTTCAGCTCAGTCGAAAACTGACGGGTATTGAAGTCAATGTCGAACTTGCCACCCGTTACAGCCATCGCCACGATTCCAGTGCCGGAGTTGTAATAGGCCTGAGCGCTGCTTAGCTCAAAGCTCACCGGACCCAGCCCGGCATCTACGCGGTCGCGCCCGTTACTGTCACGGAAAAGTCGATACTCGCCGAGGCCGACCATCCAGTCACGACCTTCCTGGGCAAGTTCAAACGGGGCAGTAATGCGCTCAAGGTCGCCCTTGCCACTTCCGTAGCGCCCCCAGATCAGGTTGTTCTGTTTCAGTTGCTCGGTGGCAATCGCGACAGCAGGCGTGAAATTGGTATCGGCAACTGTGGGTGGCGTCACCGGAGGAGTAACTGGTGGCGTTGTCGGCGTTGTCGGCTTTGCCACATTGGCAACTTCCTGCTTGACTCGCTGTGAGGTCACGTTTTCCAGGTAAACTTCGGTGCCGGCGGTCTTGTCATCGGCATTGGCTTCGGACGCCGCAATGGCCTGACTCACTTCTTCCCGCATCATGCCGGGCTCTCGCTCGACAGTTGCTGGCATGATTTGCGGGGCGGTCGTACTGCCATCCAGCTCCAGCATCTGCATTGAAGTGCCAGTCAGCTCGACAGCATTCGCCAGACAGGGTCCAAAAGCATCCGCGGTGCAATCCGCGGAAAATGGCGCCATCACAATGGTACCTTCGTTCACCTGCGCCCGAACCGCAACACTGGACGCGTTCACAACAAAGTCTGTGCCGCGCACACCAATGGCAGCGATGGGCGTATTCAGGCGGAAACGCTCTCGGGCAGCTGTGGCCCCATGACCGGATATGGATCGGGTGACACCTTCCTCCAGATTCAGTTTGATACTGGAGCTGGCCGGCTGATCAGGGTTGTAATCGTAACGCACAATTTCCAGGCGGCTGTCAGGCCTTACGCTCACCAGTGCCTGATCGACAAAGCGGATGTGCACATGCCCACTGGCAGCCGTATGGATACGGTCACTTGCCACGATAATTGACCCTGGCACAGCAGCTGAGCGACGGCCGTCGGCGTGCTCAATATAGGCGTTTCCCAGCACCAGGCTGACTTCACCCACCGGCTCGACTGTCTCCAGCTGGGCATGGGCAAGTGTCGATCCGGCAGCCAATGCAGTGGCCATCGTGACCGCCACTGCGAGCGTTCTGGCTCGCAATGTCAGAGATGTCATCATTCTGTAAACTGGCTGTGGTGTCATAGTGCTCAATTTTGAACTCCTGGATCCAGAGTCTGGTCCATTATTAGCACAAAGCTTATCTCAAGCGGCCGCCCCGGTAAGTGACCGCAGTCACACGTTTGCTATTCCAACATGCCTTACTATAATGGCCCGGCAGCGCTGTCCAAAGGAATGTCAACAACCAGCGCACCATACCGGAATTTTTCGCATGCTGGTTACACCTGAGCTTCTCGGCACATTTCCCAGCTTAAAGCCGTTACCTTTGCCGCTGTTGCAGCAGCTTGCGCAGCAGTCAACGGTTCAGCGTTTTGCCCGTCGCGGCGTGGTGCTCAAAGCTGGTGTACGCGAGGAGTCGGTGTGCTTTTTGTTTGAAGGTCGCTTACAGGGCGTAGATTTTACCATTGATGGGCGCGAAGTGGGTCTGTACTTCGTGGAACCCGGTGACTTTTGCGGTGAGCTGGGCATGTTTGACGATGGCCCGCAGCCTGAACACGTCATTGCACTGACATCAGCGATGGTTGTGTTTGTGCCTCTGGCCAGCCTGCGACAGGTAACCCGTGAGCACGCTGTGCTGTTGCAGCGCATGGGGGAGCGTCTGGCAGCGCGGGTTCGTCAGATGACCAGACAGCGATCATTGCTGGGTCTGCCTAACGTCGGCCAGCGCGTTTGCTGCCAATTGTGGATGCTGATTCCTGAATCCGGTCGCAGCGAAGGCAATCAGACGATTATCAGAAACCCGCCGACTCACATGGAGATAGCCATCATGTTGAGCCTGAGCCGGGAAAGTGTCAGCCGCGTGTTTCAGTTGCTGCAGGCACGTGAAATTGTCAAACGCGACGGACCAGGCGCTCTGATTGTGCACGATCTGGTGACTCTGCAAAGACTTGCAGAAGGCGCAGAAGAGCTGTAAGGCGCTGGCTCTCGTGAAAATAGTCGCTGAGGCGGCCATGATATAATCGTCGCGAATACGCTGCGGGGGTTGAAACAAGCAATGTTTCACCCCACCTAGTCTATTCGCACCCAACGGACACCATGCACTGACGGCAAGCATCTCTTAATGGACACATCGAAAAAAACAAGCACTTACAAAGAATTAAACGAATCGCTGAAGAGCATTCGTCACTACTTCATTTATGCCGGCTTATTCAGCGCCGCCGTCAACATACTGATGCTGACACCCATCATCTACATGTTGCAGGTGTACGATCGGGTGATTTCCAGTGGCAGCGTATCGACGCTGACCATGCTCACTTTGCTCATGGTGGGTCTGATGCTGGCTATGGGCGGTTTCGAGTGGGTACGATCCATGATTCTGATCGCCGCCAGCAACCGGATCGAACAGCAGCTGAGACGACGCGTATTCAACGCGTCTTTTACTCACGCGCTGCTTAGCGGCTCAGGCGCCAGCGGCGGCCAACCCCTGAACGACCTGTCCAGTTTACGGCAGTTTTTGACTGGTAACGGCCTGTTCGCGTTTTTTGATGCACCGTGGTTCCCAATCTATGTCGCTCTGATGTTCGTCTTCCATCCGCTCTTTGGAGTGGTGGCCATCCTGGCCGGTATCGTCATGGTGCTGCTTGCCTGGATCAACGAAGCTGTAACAACACGCAAGCTGAAGGATGCCAATACCAAAGCTAACCGGGTGAACAATCAGGTCAATGGCAGCCTGCGCAATGCCGAAGTCATCGCCGCCATGGGTATGACAGATGACATCAGACGTCAGCAGGAAAAGCAGTCAAACGAAGTTCTGGTATTGCAAACCGACGCCAGTCGTTCTGCGGGCGCGCTGACCAGTATCTCCAAGTCTTTCCGGCTGATTGTGCAGTCCCTGATTCTGGGCCTTGGTGCCTGGCTGGCGCTGCGCCAGGAAATCTCGCCCGGTATGATGATTGCCGGTTCGCTGTTGCTCGGTCGCGCACTGGCTCCCATCGACATGCTGGTTTCCACATGGAAGGGATTTTCAGTGGCTCGCGCCCAGTACGAACGTCTTGGGCAGCTGCTGGAGAGGATTCCTCCCGAGGCAGAGCACATGCCGTTGCCGCCACCGCAGGGCGACCTGTCTCTTGAGCAGGTCACTGTTGCGCCGCCGGGCACACGAGTCCCTGTTGTCCGCGGCGTTACGCTGCAGTTGGCGGCTGGTGAGGCTCTGGGCATTGTAGGTCCCAGCGCGTCTGGCAAATCAACGCTGGCACGAGCGGTTCTGGGTATCTGGCCGGTCATGGCGGGCAAGGTAAGGCTGGACGGCGCTGACATCGCTGGCTGGGATCGCGGCCTGCTTGGTCCTCATATAGGTTATCTGCCACAGGATATCGAGCTGTTTGATGGCAGCATATCCGACAATATCTGTCGATTCGGTGAAGCCGATGCCGAGCGCATCGTGGAGGCTGCCAGACTGGCCGGCGTTCATGAGCTGATTCTGCGCCTACCGGATGGTTACGACACAGTTATTGGCGGATCCAGCGGCGGCCTGTCGGGCGGACAGCGACAGCGAATAGGTCTGGCACGCGCAGTTTATGGCAATCCCCGATTACTGGTGCTTGACGAGCCCAACTCCAATCTGGACGACCAGGGCGAGAAAGAGCTGGTTTCTGCCATTCAGCGCATCAAGGCTGGCGGTTGCACAATTATTGTCATATCGCACCGCACCATGGTCCTGCATAGCATGGACAAGCTGCTGGTGATGAAAGAGGGGGCTGCTCTGAGCTTCGGTCCCAAAGACGAGGTGCTTGCCAGCCTGATGGGACAATCGGAACAGCGCCGGGCCGGTAATGCCTGATCGGTAGTTCACGTTAGAAAACCTGACGCCCAGGCGATAACAGGCAACAAATACGACAGCAGCAACCGTCGAACGAAATATCATCCAGGAGATTTGTCTGGGCACCGCCCAGCAGAGAGTGAACGTGGAAAAGCAGACTACTGATAACGATTTTCAGATTGACACCAGCATGGACACGCCACGGCGTATTGGCTTACTGATATTCTTTTTGGTGTTCGGAGTATTTGGCCTGTGGGCTGCCTTTGCACCACTGGACGGCGCCGCCCATGCTACCGGTCATGTAACGGTGCGCTCCAACAAGCAGCTGGTGCAACATCTTGAAGGCGGCATCGTCGCAGACATCCTGGCGCGCAACGGTGATGTTGTCGAGGCCGGCGAACCCCTGCTGGTTCTGGATGACACACAATCCCGTGCACAGCTGCAGATTGCCAACTCCCAGTATGTGGCCCTCAAGGCACTTGAGGCTCGCCTGATCGCTGAGCGCGACGAACTTGATGCCATTCAGTTCCCTGCGGAACTCTCATCTCTTGATGCCAATGCACAAGCAGAGATGCTGTCCCAGACCCAGATTTTTCGGACGCGTAAAGCCTCTCTGGAAGGAAGCATTGAGGTTCTGGAGCAACGTATTGAGCAATTGCAGTCGCAATTGCGTGGACTGCGCGCTTTGCAGGAAAGCAAACAGGACCTGGCTGATTCTTTCGATGAAGAACTGAACGATGTACGGGCTCTGCTTGAAGAAGGTTTTGCCGACAAGAATCGCCTTCGCGAACTGGAACGCAACGCGGCGCAGTTGCGCGGAGAGGCTGCCGAGCTGACGGCAAACATTTCGTCAGCAGAAATTCAGATAGGTGAGACACGTCTGGAAATCCTGCAGCAACGTCGTCAATTCCAGAATGAAGTAGCCAATCAGCTGGCGGAGACTCAGACGAATCTAAAAGACGTAACCGAACGCATCGGAGCATTGCGCGATGTCGTCAACCGTACCGTTATAAAGGCGCCTGTAACCGGAATCGTCAATGGCCTGCAGGTTCATACTATTGGTGGGGTCATCCCACCGCGTACCGAAATTGCTGATATTGTTCCGCAGTCCGATGAGCTGATCGTTGAGGCACAGGTCTCACCGATTGACATTGATCGTGTCGACATAGGCCAGGAAGCTACCATTCGATTCTCCAGCTTCAGCAGTTCGGTACCCAATATTTTTGGCCGGGTGATCCATATTTCCGCTGACAGCTTTACTGACCAGCGCACTGGGATGACGTATTACACTGCTCGTATCGAGGTCACACCAGAAGGCTTGCAAGACCTGGGCGACCTGACGCTAATCCCCGGCATGCCTGCAGAAGTGTTTATTGCCACCGGCTCCAGAACCTTCCTGCAGTATCTGACCAAACCCATCACCAATGCGCTGGCGCGCAGCTTCATAGAAGATTGATTGGCATATGAGCAGCAACGACCAGATGTCTGAAATCCAGCACACTCCTCGACGCTCGAGCCCACTGTTGGTGCATGCCATCTGTGGTGTTTTGGCTCTGGCAGGTTCGATGGGCTCACTGGCCCAGAGTGACAACCAGCAGGAGACCGAGGAGCTGGCATCGCTGATGCAGCGCCATGACGGCGTGGGGCGAACCCTGGAAGACTTTTTTGTTGCATCAATGGAGTTCAGCCCGCGCCTGGAAATTGCTGAAGAGCAGATGAACATAGGCACGGCGCGTCGCGAAGCGGCCAATGGTCAGCTATTCCCGCAGGTATCGGCCTCTGCCAGCATTTCAGACAACCGCCAGGAGCGCACCGGCGGCGCTCCCGTTGACTATAGAGGCGAGCGCTATGCCGTTCAGCTTCGCCAGGTACTGTTTGACTGGCGAGTCTTTGCACGACGCGGGCAGGCCTATGCGGTAGAAAACCAGTACGAAGCCCTGTACTACGCAGAACTGGCGGCGCATCTGTCTGATGTGGCAGAAAGATATTTTGATGTGCTGCAGGCCCAGGATGCACTGGAGTCCAGCAGGGCCGAGCTGGAAGCGGTTAATAACCAGCTCGCTCAGATTGAACGCATGCATGACCTGCAGATGGTTCAGGTTACTGATCTTTATCAGGCACAGGCACAGGCCTCCGCGGTGGCAGCCGAACAGGTGTATTTGAGCAGTGAACTTGAACTGGCAAAAGAAGCTCTCCGATCTGCAACCGGCCTGGCTGTAGGTGAGCTTTATACGCTGCAGGACACCACCGAATTGCCGCAGATAGACGGTAGTCTGGAAGAGTGGGTCAGCCGCGCCCGCGCCAACAGCCACCAGATTCAGGCTCGCCAGTATGCCGTAGAGGCGGCTGATGAGCGCGTTTCAGAGCGACGTGGCAACTACATGCCACAGGTAAGTCTGGTCCTGCAACAGCAGCGTTCAGACCTGGGCTTTGATAACACGCCAATGGCTCGCACGGACACCGGCTATGTTGGTCTGGATGTGTCTATCCCGCTGTTCGCAGGCGGCAGCAATCGCGCTGCGGTCCGAGAAGCGATAAGCCAGCAGAATATCGCACGCAACGAGCTTCGCCAGGTGCATCTGGATGTCAGTGAGCAGACTCGTTTTGCATTCCTGCGGCTGCAGGCAGCAGAGCGCCAGATTCGTGCAGCAGAGGCATTGCTGGAATCGCGCGAACTGTCGGCACGTGCCCGGCGCAGAGGTTTTGAACTTGGCACCGTAACAACGGTGGATGTGCTTGAATCCGTCCGCGATCAGTTTGTTGCGGAGCGTGATCTCCAGCAGATTCGTTATGATTACATCCGCCTCTTATTGAACCTGCAGCGTGACGCCGGCACACTGAGCCCGGACGACCTGATTGATATCAGTTCACGCCTGCAGCCCAGCGAATAACAGTTTTTCCCGAGACAATAATCACTCCACCAGCAGATTGATTGGCTGCTGGTGGAAGTATAGTTCATTCGGGTTGCTGTCGACGCCGTAACCAATCAGGAAGTCGATGTCGATGGTGCTGACTCCAATATCTCTTGCCACAAACTGCTTGAGAATGTCGATGGATTCCACAGCCTGCAGTGTCCTGCGTTCAAAGACTGGCACCAGCTCCAGGTCTGGTCGATATCCGACAAAATCACCATTCGGGTGTTTGACCAGAATCTCACCCTCAGGTGTGATACCTGCCACCACCACAAATCCGGGCTGACCCCGGTGGTTCGGATCCACAGTGATTTCGCCTTTAACATCGAATCGCTCCGTTGAGCTCACTCTATTGATATACGTCTGCCCATTGTTGCGCGTGACACCACCGCGAAACAAAGCGTTAACCTGCCCCCCCTGAAAACTCTGCCTGCCATTCAGGGTCAGCATGGATGGGCTTTCATAGGTGACCGACATGCGGTAGTTGCCAGTATTGGTTTCACCACAGGGCGGGCGCGTATTATTACTGTAGGTGTTGACCAGGATTGCGTACTCGCCGGCCGGAAGATTGGCAGTGACACGCGGTCGACAGGCGCCTGCACTGTTTTCGTCTATCTCCAACACATCCAGTTTCATATCGGCAAGCAGCAAGACACTGTCGAGTCCACCACTCGTAACAGTGTCAAGTGTCACCCTCATTGGCTGATCGACCTGCAATGTGTAGACATCGACATAACTGTCGTCGGATCCACCCTGTTGCAGATCCTGTATCAGGCAGTCACCTGCGTTGAGATCTCCGTAGACCCAGCCGAATGTTACAGGGCGGTTCTCACAGTTGCTTATGCCACTGTAAAGAACATTGACTCCTTCGATGTCATCCTGTTGCAAAGTAAAGGTATTGCCGATTGAGGGATTCATGATGGCCAGGGCGGTATTCTCGTGCGCCAGCCCCATCACGTGACCCAGCTCATGCAGTGCCACACGGCGGAAGTCAACGACTCGGTCAACGCGTTGATTGCCATCATAGGTGTCAAATGGCACATTCGAGTTAAACACAATATCAGCTTCGACAAGATCGGCTGAGCCCAGCGTATTGAACTCGGTAAAGAACACCGTCACAGCTATTGTCTGACTATTAAACTGGCGACCACAAATGGTACTGCCAAACGCAGCTCCATTTCTGAAGTCAGGTGGCTGCCCGGACCCAGTCTGCCCAACGCACGGATCCAGAAAGTCAGGAACAATATTGAAGGTAAAGGCAGTCTGATTGGTCCACGATTCAGCTGCCTCCCGATAAGCCTGTGCCCATGGCACGCCGCTGGCAGACACGCCCGGGATACCGGTATAGATTGTCGTCCTGGCGCCAGGCCATTTATTCCCCAGAGGATCAAACTCATAGGCGGTGGCAGACATGATCAGCAGTCCGCTGGCAGACAGCAGCACCAGGGCCGCCAGCGCTTGTTGTATCTTGCGCATCAGGGAGTCCCTCCGCTGCTGTCTCTGGCAATATCACGAATGCGTGCCTTGAACGCCCCTGGTGTCATGGGCAGCGCATTGCCGTTTAGACCCTGCACCTGCACACCTCGCGCAGTTCCCTCATGCGGAAGAATGATAAGAGGGGACTGATTGCCTGCCTCCAAAGCGGTGACTGACTGCCCATCTGCCGTTGTGACCTGCGCAGCGGAACTTTCGCCCTTGATAAGATAGTGTCCCTGCGTCCAGCCAACCAGCGGATGAACCTGTGAGTCATTCAGGGAGTGAACAAAATAGATACCAGTTTCACCGACCTCGGGAACCTGCATTTCTGACACTGTCATCTGCAGGTTGCCAACCCGGCCGCCCAGGAAGCTCAGTTCAATGGCATCACCTGCATAGCTGCCCTTGATGACTTCATCAACGCGGAACTGAACGTAGGTACTTATGCTGCGTGGCCCTGTTTGACGGGATTCCACTGCAAGAACCTCACCCTGGAAGATCAGCGCTGCGGTGTCAACGACCTGCTCAAAGCGCATCTGTTCAATCGTTGTTGCTGTGCTGAGTGTTGAGAGTAACAACAGGCCTAACGATAACAGCAGTTGACGCAGGCGGATTGTGAGTAGTGACACGTTAAATTACCTCCTGCAGGGGAAAGTCTTGTGTGCTAGGCCATTGCGGCAATGACATCGACCAGTTCATGCCGCCAGTGTCGGGGCGACACGTCCAGGACAGCCAGCGTCTGTGACTTGTCGAGCACACTGTAAGGTGGGCGTTTGGCTGGCGTTGGGTAGTCGCTCGCCGGAATCGCCGCTATTGGTATTCGTTTGTCCAACAGGCCTGCCTTGACTGCCTCGTCCTGAATCGCAACAGCAAAATCGTACCAGCTCGCAACACCGGCGTCGCTCCAGTGCAGAGTGCCGACTGGCCGTATCTGCAGCGCCGATTCGATGCAACGCGCCAGACCCCATGTCGAGGACGGCGTGCCAATCTGGTCTGTTACTACTTTAAGAACGTCTCGCTCAGCCATTAATTTCAACATGGTCTTAAGAAAATTCCGGCCGAACTGCGAATAAACCCACGAAGTTCTCAGAACCAGGCTGTGTTTTGGCGCCAGATAACGAACATGCAGCTCTCCTTCGAGCTTGGTGCGCCCATAGATGCTCAATGGGTCCGTCTGATCGTCTGGTGTGTAGGGGCGGTGATTGCGCCCGCTGAATACAAAGTCGGTCGATATCTGCAGCAGCCAGGTATCATTCTCGGCAGCCCATCGTGCCAGGTTTTTGGGACCGGTTGCATTTGCGGCACGCGCGACCAGGTCATCTGTCTCTGCAGCATCGACGGCTGTATAGGCTGCCGCGTTGATGATGGCGTCTGGCTTGATGTCCGTCAGATGCCTGCGCAAGGCGGTTTCATCACTGATATCCAGCTCCGCATGTGTTATCGGAATGATCTGATAACGTTCGGCCGACAGGTACTGCTGCAGGGTCTGCCCCAGCTGGCCGCCGGCGCCAGTTAAAGCGACTTTAAGTGGCTGGCTCATCAGGAACCCTGCTTTTGATATTTGGGAGCATCGGTAAAGCTCAGCGCCTTGCTGTCCTTGCCCGACAGTACCGGTTCACCCGCGCCAGCCACCAACGGCCATTTTATTCCCAGTGCCGGGTCGTTCCACATCAGACTGAACTCATCTTCAGGAGCATAATAATCGGTACACTTGTACACCATTTCGGCACTGTCGCTGATCACATAGAACCCATGTGCAAAACCAGGCGGCACCCAAAGCTGGTGTTTGTTGTCTGCGGACAGAACACAACCCACGCTTTGCCCAAAGGTCGGAGAGCCCTCGCGCATATCCACAGCCACGTCATAGATTTCACCCGACACCACGCGCACCAGTTTGCCCTGGGGCTGGCGGAGCTGATAGTGCAGACCGCGCAGAATGCCCTGCGCTGACTTGCTGTGGTTGTCCTGTACAAATCTCAGCCCAGGCAGCAGTTCATCGAAGATAGACTGGCGAAACGTTTCCATAAAAAAGCCGCGGTGATCACCAAAAACAGCCGGTTCCAGCAGCAGGACATCAGGAATATGTGTAGGGGTTACTTTCATTGCGTTGCCTTGTTGATGCAGTTTGGCTGACGATATTTTTTGGCGCTGTTCTGGGACAATCAGTCGCGAATCAGATTCAACAGGTACTGTCCATAGCCGCTCTTGGCCAGCGGCGCTGCCAGCGCACGCAGCTGTGTAGCGTCAATGTATCCGTTGCTGTACGCGATCTCTTCCGGACAGGCAATTTTTAATCCCTGCCGCTCTTCCAGTACCCGAATAAAGTTTGCCGCATCGAGCAGGGACTGGACTGTGCCGGTATCAAGCCATGCCGTACCACGATTAAAAAGCTCTACCTGGAGCTGACCGCGGGAAAGATAGGTTTTGTTGACGTCCGTAATCTCCAGCTCGCCACGGGCGGAGGGCTTGATTGTCTTGGCGATCTCCACGACTTCGTTATCGTACAGATACAGGCCTGTAACTGCGTAGTTGGACTTGGGTTTTGCCGGCTTTTCTTCCAGATCGATTGCGGTATTGTTTTCATCCAGAGCGACAACACCATAGCGCTCCGGGTCGTTTACATAGTAAGCAAACACAGTGGCACCCGATTTCTGCTGCACCGCACGCTGCAGTTTTTCTTCAAGTGAATTGCCGTAGAAAATATTGTCGCCAAGTATCAGGCACACACTGTCATTGCCAATAAATTCTTCACCGATCAAAAAAGCCTGGGCCAGTCCATCTGGACTGGGCTGCACCGCATACTGCAGATTGATCCCCCAGCGGCTGCCGTCACCCAGCAGATGCTCGTATAGATGCAGGTCAGCCGGCGTGGTAATGATCAGGATGTCGCGGATACCAGCCTGCATCAGTGTGCAGAGCGGGTAATAGATCATCGGTTTGTCATAAACAGGCATCAGCTGCTTGCTGACCGAAATGGTCATTGGGTGCAGACGGGTACCCGTGCCGCCAGCCAGAATTATTCCCTTGGTTGTATGTGTCGATGTCGGCACAGACTGAGTCATGGTTCTATCCTTGTGACGTTGCACTGTCAGCGATGATGGACGGCAGTAACTGGTAGAAAGTCAAACGCGGATTATAGCCCAGTTCTTGACGACTTGCTGAGCCGTCAACGTGATTCGGGCGTGATAGCGCACGCCAGGTGCGAAGCCCGGGAGCATTGCGCAGTGGCAGCAGCCTACCCGCCACTTCCAGCAGCAGTGCGCCAGCGAAAAACAGCCACCTGGGCGTGGCAAACGTCGCGGGCGGCTTGCCAAGCGCGTCTCGCATGGCCTGCTCAATACCCTTGATCGTGTAATGCTGATCGTCAGAAACCGCATATACTGGTGCGCGGGAGGGAACCGAACGCTCAAGCGCAGCGGCTGCCAGCACCAGCACCTGACACAGATCCTGAACGCCGATCAACGAAATTGCCTGCTGAAAGTCCGGCAGAGGAGGCATCACACCCTTCTGGATCAGCCCGAGCAGGCTCATCAGATTGCCTTTCATGCCAACCCCATACACGCTGGCTGGTCTGATGATGGTCACAGCAATCCTGCCCTGCTCATGGGCAGCCATCAGCTGCTGTTCGGCCTGAAATTTGGCATCTCCGTATGCGGTGCGCGGCTGGTCATGGGCGGGATCGGCCAGAATGCTGCTGACATACACGAATCGTGAAACACCAGCCTCGATGGCGGCCTCCAGCAGATTGACCGTCCCTTCGACGTTGGTCTGATAGATCAGTTGCGTCCGCGCATGATTCACGTGCGCATAGGCGGCAAGGTGGTAGATGCAATCAATCCCCTTCACCACGGTGACCAGTGATTCGGGACGGGTCAGGTCTTGAGTCGGACGCTGCAGTACACTGACAGCATCACCCTGAGACTGCAGCATGGGCACCAGGTGTCGCCCCACAAATCCGCTACCGCCTGTCACCAGCACGCGAGAGCTCATGTCCAGCGCCAGCCGTGCGTGTTAAAAAATCGCAGCGCTGAGCGCCCGAACATGCCGATGTGTCGCAGGCCTTTTTTGGCACTGTTGCCACCCAGGTGCGTGATTCGCATTCCCGGCAGATAGGTCAGGGTGCCCAGGCGATGCGCTCGAAGCGCCAGATCGAAGTCTTCGAAGTACAGGAAATAGCGCGGATCAAAACCATTCAGTGATTTGAGCGTTGTCAGCCTGAACAGCATGAAACAGCCACTGATAACGGGAATGCCCTCGCTGGGCCGGTCGTCGGGGAGGTCCTGCATGTCGTAGTGCGCCAGTCGCTCGTGGAAGCGCTGCTTGACTGCCTCCGGCGCAAAGCCGCGCAGCAGAAAGTCGAGCACGCTGGGGTAGCGTTTGCAGGCAGAGGCTGAGCCTCCATGACCGTCACTGATTGATGGCGCCACTGCGACTGTGCGCTGATGCGACTGCAGCCAGGCGACACCGACACAGAGCGTGTCCGGCTGCACAATCACGTCCGGATTCAGAATCAGGTACAGGTCGTTTCCGGCGTCAGCCAGTTGCTGTGCATGCGACAGCCCAAGATTGTGACCGCGACCGTAACCCAGATTGCCATGACCGGTGATCAGCTCCCCCTCCAGCCCAGTCTCACTCCACCCATCCAGCACATCACGCAAGGGCATGACATTACTGTCGGAATCTCCGTTATCGATGAGATACAGCTGACAGGCAGAAAGGTGCCGCTGCTGCAATGCCTGCTGGGCGGCTGTTGCCAGTGACTGCAGCGTCTGCCGCAATACCTGCGTATCCAGGGTATGAACAACAATCGACACACAGAGTCTGGGAGGGCGGCTCTGGCTCACGTCGCGCGAAATCTCAATGGGGACAGGGAATCTGCAGTGAGAACCGTTGCATCAGCCGTCACCAGGCTAGTGTTTTCTGGTCGACGTGTCACTGGGAATTTGGCTCCGCAGGCACTATCCGGTCGCCAAAGGGAGTGCGCACCAGACGGGCTCCCTCGGGTACATCGGCCGGGTCGATACGACGCGGCCGGAATCTCGATTCTTCGGTTCGGCGGACGGCTGCGTCCGGGTCACTGCGCTCTCTGGCAGCACGCAGGGCTGCGGCAAACGGGTTTTCCGGCTGCTCCTCAGCACTATCTTCACTACGTCGATCACGGCGACCGCCTCTGTCTTCAGATGACTCCTCCGCTGATTGCGCCGGTGCCTGGGTCGCTATTGGAGCGGCTGTTGCCAGCTGCAGGCGGGATACGTTGCTACCCACGCAGGTGACACCTTCATCGGGATCTGCATAACAGGAGTTGCCTGCGGGATGCTGAATTATCAACTGGCGATTGGCCACTTCATCCACAAAGTGGCCGGGATAGCCGGGGATCTCTGCGCGTGCGTCCATCGACCCGCTCGACTCGTCCGGCAGCGGAACCACCAGGGTTTCTCCGTTCTGCAGGCGCAGGCGCACCTGACGCTTGCTGCCAAACTGGCTGGTACCGACCAGGGTAAACTGTGGTCCACCGCTGCGTGATGTCGTGTCAGGCGCGGGGGCAAGGGAGTCTGCTGCAGAAGCGCTTGCCTCGATCGGCTCAAACAGGCGAAGCTGTTCGTTGCTCGTCGGCGATGCTGTAGCCGACTGTTGACCGGCCACGGAGTCCGGCGTCAGGTCTGTAAACAGTTCCGTTTCCTGGGCGTGAGCATGCACAGCGCTGATCAGCGCCGCCAGCATCATCATTAGGGCCCTCAGCATCATTCTGACTCCTGTCAGCGAACTGACTGTCCGGGTACATCATGACCGCCCCGGACCAAGCGGTACTTGAACATTGTTACGTTAACGGCTTTTTTATTTGTCGTGCAAGCTTACGGTTTAGTTTGCCCACGTTCAAAATATCTGGCTACTGCCTGCTGGGTCAATGCCTCCAGAGACTCTGTCAGCATGCCCGGATCATATCGATTAAACGACTCGACATACTTCACTTCAGCACTCATGGAGAAGGTGCGCGCCTTGTTCAGGGCCAGAATCAGTTCAGGATAGTTATTCTGGCTGTTCTGGCTGGCGTAGACAGCCATGGCCTGCTGCTTGGCCTTGATGGTCGAGGTGATATCAATCAGCCGGTTAACGGGGCTCTGTACACTGATCTCATAGGACCATACCTCAGGCAGATGACCACGCCAGGCGCGCTGCTGCAAGCGCTGCACGGCTGCCCAGACCAGCTGCGCGGTGACCCGATGGTCAGGGTGGAGCTCCAGTACGCCGGGGAAAAATACCGTGGCTGCCTGCAGATCGATCAGCGCGCCAGCGATCTGCTCTACCACCGCATCGTCCATCTTCAGACCCCGGTCCGCATGATCCCAGGTCTGCACGCTGCTGACGCCGAGTACATCGCAGGCCTGCTGCACTTCCGTTTTGCGCTGCGCCACCAGGGCCTGCTGGTCATCAGGATTGGTGGCACCGCCCAGCGCGCCATCTGTCAATACTATGACATGAGTCGCCATACCCTGCAGCGCAGCAAGGCGCAGCGCCCCACCCATGCCAAAGGTTTCATCGTCGGCATGCGGCGCAAAAACAACCCAGGGCGCCGGCGGCAGATCGGATACGTGAAAGGGGACCAATATGTTTTCAGGATTCATGGCGCGGATTGTAGGCGGTTTTGCCGGTTTTTTTTAGCGTTTTGTGGAGATTGAGGCGCTTTCGTGGTTAAATCTGCGCCCTTCTGGAGTGAAATTATCATCGTTGATTGCTGCTATGACATCTAGCCTGCTGCGTCAGTGGACATTGTCTCCCATTCGCCACTTCCGGCTGTTCCATCAGTTCGTGCGACAGGAATTCAGCGGCCAGTTCGCCGGCTCGCTGGGTGGCTTCCTGTGGCTGTTTGTTACGCCCATCGTCAATATCATCATTTATTCATTCGTGTTCAGTGTGGTTTTTCGTGCGCCCATGCCGGAAAACTTTGGTGACGTGCCTTTTGTCATTTTCCTGATGATTGGTTATCTGCCCTGGTTCGCCTTTGCCGATGCGATGGGTCGCTCAAGCGGACTGCTGCTGGACAAAGCCCCGCTGATCACCAAGGTCATGTTCCCGGTGCAGCTGATTCCCATGGTTGGCACACTGGTCCCTTACCTTGTCCACGGCATCGCCATTTTTGTATTCCTGGTGTATCTGGCCACGCAGGGATATCTGCAGATGGCCTGGCTTTGGCTGCCGGTAGCCTTCGTGTTGCAGTTCATGTTTACCATCGGCCTGGTCGCCATCCTGTCCGCCTTCTGTGTGTTCCTGCGTGATATCCAGCAGCTTGTGGCTCTGATGCTGACTGCGTGGTTTTTCCTGACGCCGATCATTTATCCTCTGTCGCTGCTGCCCGAGCAGGTGCGGCCGCTGATGATGTTGAATCCCATGCACAGCTTTGTGCAGTTCTATCGCGAAGCGATTCTACTGGGCGATTTTTCTGCCATCCATTTCCAGGTGATGGTGGTATCGGCCGTGCTGAGCTACCTGCTGGGCGGCTGGCTGTTCATGAGAATAAAACACGCTTTTGGTGACGTTTTGTAATGCACAGTATTTCGGTCAACAATCTGAACAAGGATTTTCGCATCTACGCACGGCCGCAGGATCGCCTGCTGGAGTTGTTGCTGCGCCAGCCTCGTCACCGCGTATTTCATGTTTTGCAGGATGTTTCTTTTGATGTCATGGAAGGCAAGAGCCTTGGCATCATTGGTGACAATGGCGCGGGCAAGTCGACCCTGATGAAGCTGTTGGTTGGCACCCTGCAACCGAGCAGTGGGACCGTACACACCAAAGGTCAGGTCGCGGCCCTGCTGGAGCTGGGTGCAGGCTTTCACCCGGAATTCTCCGGCCGTCGCAATATCTATCTTAATGCCTCGCTGCTGGGTGTGCCGGATGACGATATCGCTGCGCTGGAAGAAGACATCATAGAGTTTTCCGAGCTGCGGGACTTCATTGATCGCCCTGTCAAAACCTACTCCTCCGGCATGTATGTTCGACTCGCGTTTTCTATCGCGACGATGGTCAGACCGGATGTGCTGGTGATTGACGAGGCGCTAGCAGTTGGCGACATCGCGTTTCAACGCAAGTGTGTGCAGCGCATGAATGAGTTTCGCGCGCAGAACAAAAGCATGGTGTTCTGCAGTCACTCCATGTATCACGTACAGGAACTCTGTGACACGGCTATCTGGCTGGAGAAAGGCCGTATACGCGAAATGGGCCAGAGTGAAGAAATCGTCGCGCGCTATGAAGACTACTGCAACAGCCGGCGTTCCTACACCAAGGCTGAAGAACAGGCCAAAGCGCTCGAATCAGAAAGCTCCGCCGTAAAGGCTGAGCAGGCAGAGAAAGACAAGACGCCCAAGGACGCCCGCATCATCCATACCGTGGTGCGCAATACCGATGGCGAGATCATCGACACTGTTGAGCCCCTTCAGGAAGTCATTCTGGAATTGCAGGCCGAGATACTGAACGACAACAGCATCTGCTATTTCGGCTTCGCCTTGATGAAGGATCTGGACGAGGTTATTTCCGCCTATCTGGGAACTGACCGACCCGACGTCGAGCATGGTCCATTCCGCAAAGGCGAAATTATCACCGTGCAATTGCGCCTTGATGCCATGGCATTACGGGTCGGAAACTTCCATGTGCTGGGTGGTATCAATGACGCAAGTGGACTGCTCTGGTACGAAACAAAACTCAGCAAGGAAATCACGGTAAAAACAAGCAAAGGGCTGGGTGTCTTTGTCATGAAGTCGGAATGGAAGGTCGAGCACAACTAAACATTGTTGTGCTCTGAACGAAGCGCGCCGCCCTGTTCACATTAATCTCAATCCACTCGCAGCAGGCCAGGCGGCAACTCCGCTCTGGGCGGCGCCGTGTCCGGCAACATGGCATAAGGGTCAACGTGACGCACTCGCGCGCGCTGATTAAAGCTTTCGACCTGCATGATCTGCATGTAGCCCTGGCGAACCGGATCCTCAACCGCTGATAAATCCTCGTCTGTCCTCTGGGATTCCTGCTCCGCATTGGCAGTTTCGGCCGCCGGGTAGACGTATACCGAATATATACTGGAGGCTGTAAAACCCAGCCAGGGTGACAGTTCTACCATATTCTCAAGTGGAATCAGGGCACCAACTTCACGCATGGTTCGCAGGTCCCGGTGCTGTCGATAAGCAATAATCTGCTCGGCCAGTTCCTCTTCCATGCCAGGAAGTAACATCAGGGCTTCCCGTGTTGCCATGTTGGGATTAACCACTGCCTCATTGCCATAAACAGTAAACGCAGCCTCCAGATTGACACCCTCGAAAAGCTCGGCGAAACCTCTTATCAGCAGAATCTCATCGACTGATTCCAGATCAGGACTGTTGCGTGGCGTGTAAGGGGGATCCAGCGTCTGATAATACTCAGCCTCGGCACCGCCAGGAGTTATCAATTCGTTGAGATCGGTCCAGTCATTCCAGGCCGCCAGTAGTTCCTGCACCTGGCGTGGGTCAAAGTCAGGACCCAGTTGCGTTTCGATTATCTGCTGCAACCGTCGTACTTCAATTCGATTGAGATTTATTTTTCCTGCATGGTCATAAATCCGCACCACCATGTTTTCGGGGGCAGGGTAGTGCAGGGAGAGCGGCTGACCATTAAAGCGATATGTCGACATCCGCACCTCACCCCAGTCGTTCAGTACTGGCTCTTCGTCCAGCGGCAAGGGCATGCGCTCCAGCATCAACTCCATCTCAGCCTGGTTCATGGCTGTCATGATATCTGCGTAATCGCTGACACCTTCTTTATGCCGTAACGCAGTTGTGGCTCCCAGGCGAATATTGGTCGCCAGCACGGTGACCAGCACCGTCAACACCACCGACGTCCACAGCACCATGATGAGCACCGCGCCCCGTTGCGAATTCGGCATCATGGTATCAGCTCCAGATTGGGACGAATGCTGCGATGCTGCCGCGCATTAACCGGCGCCACAATATCCAGCGTCTCCACGTTCCGGTCGTCGATGGGTTCCAGACGTATATGGACAGCAAACGGCAACACACTGAACGTGAAAGCAGGCCAGTCTTCACGCCACAGACGGTCGAACTCGAGATCCTCATACAGATATTGAAAGCTCGCGCGGTAGCCTGGCAAAAGCAGTCGCGGCTCGGCATCATCCAGCCGGGCCGTCGGGTCATCACTGAGTGCTGGCGCAAGTTGCAGATAGACTCCCTCATCACCACGCCAGAAAAGACGCCAGGCAGTCAGGCCATCCCTCCTCTCAGGGGACACTGTTGACACCCAGGAAAGCTGGTCGGATTCACCTTCAAAATAGACATGGCGCCCCAGTGTTTCGGGGTCGCGGTAGCTGTGCGGAAAAGCACCCTGCAGCGCGCGCTCCAGTTGCAGTATCGCAATTGATTCGTCCAGATTGTCTTCCAGTGTCGAAGCATTATTGTCCCAGTCACGCACAACTGAAAACATACCCGCCGTCAGCATGGTCATCAATGTCGCTGTCAGTGCCAGCGCCAGGATGATTTCCAGCAGCGTGAAACCACGCTGCTGATGTAATGGGTTTGCTTGTTGCTGGATTCGATTCACGTTGCTTGTCACCGTGGCAGATCAGAACGTAGCCAGCGGACGCCTTCGATCTGCTCACCAGTTTCCGGGTCCACCATTCGGTAGGTTTCCAGAAGATCATACATGGGCGCTGTCCGTCGCAGAGGATCTTCCAGCTCATCTACTGGCGAAACATCAAATTCGTCTTCAATAACAGATTCGATGTCACGAAATTGATTATCGAGCAGAGCAAAGTTGATGTTGGCTCGCGCCTGAACGGTATCACTTAAACTGCTCTGCGCACGACCAGCCAGCTGCTTGCTGCCGGCAGCCAGAGTAAAAAGTCCCCCCAGCACCATTGCCGTGATGGTCAGCGCAACCAGCACTTCCAGCAGTGTAAATCCGTGCTGCACTGTTTGTACTGAGACTGTAGGCCGCCTATTCGTCATTTTCATCAAGACGCTCTACTCGCCCTGAAAAGGGGTCAATTGAAAGTTTTAAGCGACGGGAATCCTGCGAGAATTCGAGCGTGCCGCCAGAGCTGCCTCCCTCTGGATAGAACTCGATGCTGAGCTGTTCATGCACGGGGGACTGGCGGCCGGTACTATCTGTAAAAGCCAGCGCGGTTTCGACAGAGACCCAGCGCCCCACCACCGATGGGTCGTCAGCCTCAGGTTCAGCCGGGCCATTGCTGTTGCCTGCATCCGGCGGGTTAACGATAAACTCCACCCGGGTTGTCCCGCCCTGGACCACCGCCATGCGTCTGGCATGATTCAACAGACCCGTTGCCTCACGTACCTGTGCGTTGAACCCCGGAGAATCGAGTGAACTGATACCGGGGCCGATCAGCATGGCCATCATGGCCGCAATACCCAGCACAAGCAGGAGTTCTAGCAGAGTAAAACCGCGCTGAGTATCATTAGTCCCCAATATCAGCGTCATTGTCTTCGCCACCCGGCGCGCCGTCAGCACCGTAGGAAATCAGGCTGAAGTCCCGACCGCTCGACTCATAAACATAGGCATTACCCCAGGGATCCACGGGTACATCACCACGCAGGTAGGGGCCGTTCCATGTGGAGCGCCCGCTGTCGTTCTCGATCAGTCCCTCCAGCTCATCCGGATACTGACCTATATCCAGTCGATAGGCATCCAGTGCACTGGTCAGTGAGGAGATCTGCGACAGCGC
Organism: Pseudohongiella sp. SYSU M77423; assembly: GCF_029911965.1. Taxonomy (NCBI): domain Bacteria; kingdom Pseudomonadati; phylum Pseudomonadota; class Gammaproteobacteria; order Pseudomonadales; family Pseudohongiellaceae; genus Pseudohongiella; species Pseudohongiella sp. SYSU M77423. Next base: position 157,398 of record NZ_JARYTH010000004.1, read on the forward strand.
CGCATCACGACGAGCGCCATCCGCCTGGTTAAACAGATTCGGGGCAACCATGACCGCCAGCATTCCCAGTATCGCCATGACGATCAGCAGTTCGATAATGGTGAAGCCACGGGCTTGCTTGATGCTTTTAACCTTGTTCATATCAATTCCTCTGCCTGTATTCAGATATCTTCCAGCATTTCTGCCGCGAGTTCAAAACGGTTGAGTATTTCCTGATAGCGACTGTTGGTCTGGTTGTTCAAATTGATCATCTCCGGTCGCAGTACGATAAACAGCTCAGTCCGCTCGTTGTTGTCCTGCTGATAGCTGAACAGCCGTCCCAGGCCAGGCACCCGATTCAGGTAGGGGACACCGGTATTCAGCTGGTCGTTGGTGTTCTGGATAAGGCCTCCGAGCACAACATTTTCGCCATCACGGACAACGACGGAAGTTTCAATTTCCTGATTCTGGAAGATCGGATTCTGATTGATGCCTGCGGAACCAGAAACAGACGACAGCTCCTGACGTATTGTCAGATTAACTACACCCTCCTCATTGATGCGGGGCGTGATCTGCAGTTCGATACCTGTTGGTCGGTACTGGATATTGGTCGTGGATCCGCCGACTCCTATCGTTTCACCCAACTGCACAGGCACCTCGGCGCCAATACGAATCAGGCCTTCCTGATTATTGATCACTGTCAAAGAGGGTCTGGCCAGCAGCCGCACATCGTTGTTGATTGCTATGGCTTCCAGCGTCGCTTCAACCCTGGCCGCGCCATCAAGAAAGGCCCGGTTGAACAGCAATCCACCCAGTCCACCGGAACCATCCTGATTGCGGGAAGGCAGAAACTCGGTTCGCACCCGTGTTGCCGTACCATCAGCATTCTCGAGCACGCGCGACCAGTCAACTCCAAATGAGGTTTCATCCGTCAGCACAATCTGTGCGATCGCCGCATTGATCATGACCTGCAGCGGTGCGGTGTCCAGTTGACTGATGGTGGTCAACAACTGTCGATAGTCTCGCGGATTGGCACGAATCAGCAGGCTGTTGGTGGGTTCATCAGCAACAATGCTGACGCGCAGATTGGCCGACACGGCCATGTTGCCAGCATTTGAAGAAGCCTGCCCAGACACTTGCGCCTGCTGTGTTGCAACCTGCTCGCCCTGCTCATTGATAATGATGACAGGCTCGGGCCTGGCGGCCTCATCGTCATCGTCGCCCGCAGGGCGCTGCTCTTCTTCATCCAGGCGAAATACCTCACTGAGGGTTTCTGCCAGCTCGACGGCGTTCAGATTCTTGACGCGATACTGAAACAGCTGCTCAGACTGTTCTTCCCGATCGGCATCCAGAATACGAATCCAGCGCGCCAGCTCTTCAAAACCGCGAGCGGCCGGTGCGGTCACCAGCAGCGCATTGATGCGCTCAAGCCCCTTGACCTGATAGGAGGGATTTTCGCCTTCTATCATCGTCAGTATTTCTGTCAGTTCCTGGGCTACATCTGACGCCAGCGCATTACTGAGTGGATAGAGCTGCAGGCCCTGATTCTGGAATGGATCATCATCTACGACCACCAGGAGCTCATTGATACGCACCAGCTGAGATCGCGTGGCAGTAATCGCGAGCGTATTGCTGTTGGAAATACGGACAATGCTGTTTTCTTCGTCAAGAATCGGTGAGAGTATGTTGGTGGCGCTGGCCGCAGAGACATAACGCAGCGGTGTAATCTGCATGATCTGCGCGGCAGTCCCCTGATCAAGTGAGTCGGGCGTGGCAATCTCGACCGGGACATTATCGGTGCCAGATCTTGCGTACCAGACATTGCCGACCTGCTCCAGTACGATGCCGTGATTGCGAGTCAGTAATCTGATTAGAGGCCATACATCATCATAAGTCAGCGGCCGGTTTTCAGCAGTACGCAAACTGACTCTGACATCTATTGAGGGATCAATGATGATGGACAGATCCAGTGCGTCAGCGAGCTCTTCCAGCACTTCCCGCAGATCAGCCTGTTCATAGTTCAGTGCCACGGTATTCTGGTCTGGCGGATTGACCGGAGAGGGAACCGACTCAAGCCGATTCGAAACAGACACCTGGCGCCCATCCCGATTGATTTCATCAATGAGCGCCTGCCTTTCCGCCGCAGCCTGTTCGGCAGACGGCATATTTCCAAGCATCTGGGGCGCGCTCTGGCTTGTCGCTTGTCCAGCTGTGGACCCTGAGGTGGTGTTTTGATTCTGGCCACTCGAACGACTGTCACTCGAATCGATACCAGCACATGAAGCCAGTCCGACTGCCAGACTCAGAGCCACTGTGCGCACGGTGAACTGTCGTAAGCTTATATTCACTTTCTGTCTCTCCTTGTGCCAGAAACCGTTCTGCTCTGGCTGCTCACAATATTGGCGATTTTGTCTGACTGTCAGAATTCCACCGCGTTCATGCTGAATACCGCAGACAACATCGTAATGGTGATTCCACCAACAGCGATGCCCAGTATCAATATCAATCCCGGTTGCAATGCTGCAACCAGTCTCGCCATCTGATTCTTTACGTTCTGGTCAAAAGTCTCTGCTGTTTGTACCAGAATGCTGCCTGTGCGCCCTGACTCTTCCCCTACGGCAACCAGCTGGTGCAGTAATGTCGGGAATGCCCCGGCCCGTTCAAGTGCAATACCAAGTCCACTGCCGCCACGTACGTCTTCTTCCACACGATGCAGTAAACGGCTGAGTTCAGTATTGCCAACAACCTCTCTGGAAACCCGAAGCGCGCGAATCAACGGAATGCCGGCACCCAGCAGTGCGCCAAGCGTACGCGCGAACACGGCGCACTCCCGATAAAGCAACAGTTTGCCCATTAGCGGTACACGTAACAGCAGGGCATCCTTGCGCAGTTTGCGTTGCGGATCACGATCCTGCAGCAACCACCAGTATATAAGTGCCACTACTCCCACTATCAGCAACCAGCCATAACTCTTGATGAAATCGCTCAGCGCAAGCAGGAATGCGGCCGACGCGGGCACTTCAGTGCCGGCGTCTTCAAACATGATTGCGAACTGCGGTATCACAAATACCAGCAGCAGGAAGACAGATATGATGCCAGTGATGAGCAGCACAATCGGGTACACCATGGCGGACACAATCGCCTGGCGATTCTTGGCGCTGGTCTCCAGAAAATCTGCCAGACCCGGCAACAGTTTATGCAGTATGCCGCCTTCTTCACCGGCGCGGACAATATTGATATACATTTTTGAGAACACATCGGGCCGCTGCTCCATGGCATCGGCCAGGCTCCTGCCTTCCTTTACGTCTTTGCGCATGGCCATGACCAGTTGCTGCATGGCCAATGACTCGGTAATGCCTTCCAGCAACCGCAGCGCCTTGTCCAGCGGCACGCGAGCCTCTGTCAGTGTGCGCAGGCCGTTTGTGAAATCCAGCACATCACTGGCGCGAATCTTTTTGCCGCGCCGACGGTCGGTGTTTTTCTCGGCCACTGCTTCAAGCTTTACCGGGATCAACTGGCGGCCCTGTAGCACGCGAACGGCATCACGTTCGGATTCAGCTGACAGCTGACCCGACTGAACATTGCCACTGGCATCACAGGCCTGGTAGTTGAAATTCATCATAGCCCACTGACCGCCCCGGCGCGCGTCACACGGACCACCTCTTCAGGGGTGGTGAGCCCGGCCGCCAGTTTCTCCAGCGCGTCTTCACGCAGTGTCTTCATTCCTTCGGCAATGGCCTGCTCACGAATGACATTGGCGTCAGAGCCCACTGCGATTTCATGACGGATGGCGTCGGACATGACCAGTAACTCATAAAGGCCGATTCGGCCACGGTAGCCGGTGCCACCGCATCGCTCACAACCCTGGCCTTTGCGGGCCATTGGATAGTCTGCGGCATCAACTTTAAGCACTGCGGCTTCATCAGCTGTCAATTCATGTGGCTGCCCGCAGTCAGGACAGATGCGTCGCACCAGGCGCTGGGCCTGGACGCAGAGCAGACTGGAGCTGATCAGATAGCCTTCCACACCCATGTCCTGCAGTCGCGTAATGGCGCCAGCTGCATCGTTGGTATGCAGTGTTGAAAAAACAAGGTGACCTGTCAGCGCCGACTCAATCGCAATCTCTGCGGTTTCATGGTCGCGGATTTCACCGACCATGATGACATCAGGGTCCTGCCGGACAATGGAGCGCAGACCGGCCGCAAAATTCAAGCCGATGGCGGCATTGGCCTGGATCTGTGTGATGCCTTCCATTTGATACTCCACCGGGTCTTCGACGGTGATGATCTTGGTGGTCTGGTCATTGATCTTTTCAAGCGTGGCGTAGAGTGTTGTGGTCTTGCCGCTACCGGTAGGACCGGTGATCAGTATCATGCCGTGAGGTTGATTAATCAGGCTCTGATAGCTGCGCAGGATATTCTCTGGCATACCCAACTGCTGAAGACTCACGGCCGTGTCACTGCGATCAAGGATACGCAACACGATGGACTCACCGTGCACGCCGGGCAGTGTAGAGACACGCATGTCGAGATGTTTGCTGCCCAGTTTGTAGTCAATGCGGCCATCCTGCGGCAGGCGTTTTTCGCCAATGTCCAGGCGAGCCATCAATTTCAGTCGCGATGCAACAGCGGTGGTGATTTTTACAGGCAGTCGCTCGATGCGATGCATGATGCCGTCAACGCGGCATCTGACTTCCAGGTGTTCTTCATTGGGCTCAAAGTGGATGTCACTGGCATTAATATCAAGGGCACGTGCAAACAGGTGATTGACCAGACGAATGATGGGTGCTTCGGAGGCTAGATCCTTCAGTTCTTCATCGTCCTCATAGCCGGAAACAAACACGTCATCGTTGCCGGTTTCAATATTCGGTGACAATTCTGCGCGCCAGTGGCGGATCAGCCGGCGAACTTCCTCTGCGCCAGCTTCGCGGAATGACACTTCTGCCTGCATGACAAACCGGATCTGGTGTCGCAGCTCGATATCAGGTGCCACCTCACACAGTAATACATGCGACTGACTGAAATCCTGCGCCGGTACGATGCCGGCAGGCTCAAGCAGTTGGCTGAAAACCGGCAGTGAGAGAGCTGGGTGCTGTTGAGTCTGTGCCATTACTCAGCCTCCCCGGTATCATTTTGTCGACTGAAACCGACAACGGTAATATCGCCAATAAACTGATTGCGTGCTCGGCGCATGCTAAAGTCCTGCACGGCCAGATACGGCCTGGACTGTTCGAGTACGCGCAGAAAATTCATGATGGATTGCTGATTGTCCATCACGAATGACAGACTCTGTTCCAGTTTGATCCAGTCACCACTGCTTTCGGTTTCTGCCAGCTCTGTCGATGTGATGTTTATGCCGGACTGTGTGGCATGCTGGCGTATCAGACGCTGAATGGACGCTGTCAGCATCGGTGCCGTGCCGGACTCAAACAGCATGTCATCCAGTCGCTCACGCTGTTCGTTGGTCTGTGCTGCTCGTGCCTGCCATTGCTCAGTCTCTTCCAGCAGGCGTTGTTCACGTTCAATATCGGTAAGCAGCTGTTCAATCTGTATAGAGCGATCCTGGTACATTGACTGCAGGGCTGGGATGCCATTGCTCAGCACCAGCAATAATGCAACGGCCAGCGCCAGTCGCAGAATATTGCGCTCCCTGTTATTCAGCGGCCGGCTGTTTAATGGGCGAAACTTACTGATCACCGTGCCTCCGGAAAGTACCATTCCTGATAGGCTGGAAAGTTTACATCCGCCAATCTGAGATCAATGTAGTAATTTTGATTGCTTGTGGCTCGCGCAAAATCCACTTCCGTAAACATGGGGTTCTGTTCCAGAGCCTCAAGCAGGTTTTGCGGGTCCTCACTTTGGCCTTCGAGACTGATGTAACCTGCCTCGATCTCGATGGACGTCAAGTAGCCGGGAGTGACGATCTGCTGCAGAGTTATCAGCACATCCTGCAGATTCTGCCTCGGGAACTCCGAGAGCACGCCCCATTGTGATTCAAAGTCACGCACGGTGGCCTGTGCCTCACGTGCCGGTTGCGATTGCTGCCGCAGGTTGTCGAGTCGCGACTCCAGGCGGCTGATCTGAAAGGTCTGAAACAGAAACGGCAGCAACACTAATGCAGCCACACCGGCTGCCAGTGCTGACAGAGTTGTGCGCCGCTTGCCTTTCGTGAATCGGCGCCTGGCCGCCAGTGCTGAAGGCGGATTCATCATGAAAGGCGCCAGGTGCTTTTCCAGAGCACCGTCTGCCGCTTTCTTGAGTGCTGCCAGACAGCTACTGGCATCGCTGACGTAATGAACTGGCCCGTTAGAATATTGCTTCAGCAGCTCATCCCATTCCTGCTGATAGGCATCCTCAGCAAGGTCCTGTGTACGAGTCTGCACAAATGCTTTCAGTTGTCCGCCAGTTGTCGCAACCAGGGCCGTATCCCGTCCATCCTGGTCGACAACTACAGCTCCCTCGTCTGCGATCAATCCCATGGCCAGGGCGCGGGGTGTGACGGCCGACAGAAACAGGGACTGATCCGCAAATGCTTTGAACAGTGCCTCCAGCTTCTGCTCCGGCATCCAAAGCGCCAGCACCGGATTCTCAGGATCAACAGCAAGGGCCAGGGGCTCCTCAAAGGCGGGCAGCATGCTCGTGCCCTGCAGCTTTAAAGCGGAACGGAGGGCATCAGGTGCAAGGCCCGGCAGATTCACACCAGTAGTGATAAAACCTGAAGGTGGCAGCAACAGGAGTATATTGGCTGCGGTATCATCATCCTCGTGAATCAGCTCTCGCGCGGCTGCGGCGAGTTCATCAGGATCTGAAGCGTCATTGACAGACTGACTGCGGCCGTCGGATACAAGGTACACCCTGTCCACATGCAGCATGAGCAGCGTATTGATATTTTTCAGCAATGCATCGCCGGTATGCTGGCGGCCCCAGGCACGCATTGTTTCCAGAAGCTCATCGAGGCCCATCGGGCTGTCCCTGTTGTTATTTACCCATTATCTGACGCAATACGGCAGCAGAAAGTTTGCTGGCAAGATGTTATCAGTTTGACAGGGGTATTCAACGAGGACGAATGACCCGGTTTCGACCAGACTGCTTGGCCTGGTAGAGGGACTGGTCCGCTCGGTCGAACAGTGTCTCGGGGGTGTCGTCGCGCTGGGCCGGAACTACGCCGATAGACACCGTAATTTCCACTTTCTCTTCGCGGAAATGAAAAGGTATCGCGCTGATCGCCTCACGCAGCCGATTGAGCGTGTATTCTGCATCAGGTGGACGGATATCAGGCAGCAGAATGACAAACTCCTCACCGCCGTAGCGGGCCACAAAATCCTGCTCGCGCAGGCGAGCGGCGATCTCACGAGCGATGATCTTCAGCACCTTGTCGCCGGCCAGATGACCGAAACTGTCATTGATGTTCTTGAAATGATCAACGTCCAGCACCGCCAGGCAGAGGGCGCGATCCTCCTGCAGACTTGGCCGGTCCGGCTGTCGCTGCCATTGGCCCAGCAAAACACGAATGCGCTCGTTGTAGGCACTACGGTTTGGCAATTCTGTCAGTGTGTCAGTGGCCGCCGCTGATTGCTGCCGCGACAGGTGCACGCGTAATTCGCGTGACTCGGACTCCAGCGCGGCAATACGCTCAATCAAGTCGCCCATTTCCTGCGTCGCTTCTGTGTGCTCACGACTCCGCTGGTGCTTGAACCCGTCCAGAGACTTCAGGATGCCATCAATCTGCGACTGTACCGATTGCCGCAGACCTGTGATGTCCAGAGAGTCATTCTGCACGGCCCGCGCGATATCTTCGACCTGTCCACGCACCTGAGAGTCCATCTCTGCGTCGCTTTCTGCACTGCTGACAGCCTGCGCTTTTGCATTATCGACAAACGCCTGAACCTGGGCGAGGCTTTCAGTAACATCGCTTAAAAATGTCTGAAACTCGGTACGCTGTTGATCTGCCGCTGTTCGCAGGATATGCAGTATCTCCTCCAGCACAGCGACAAAATCGTACCAGTTGAGACCTTTTAGAATATTGCGGCGCACGGCATCGACGATGGAATAAGACTCGGAGCTGATATGGATGGCTTCCAGAATTCTCAGCAGGATAGGTTCCACATGGCCGGCAATATAAGAAAAAGCTGGCTCAGACAGTCCGGAGCGATCGCGTACCAGTTCTCCCTCTATGCTGGCGTCGTCTTCCTCTTCTACCACGACTTCTGCCTGAACCTGCAGGTGAAGAGCATGGTCACGCTCGCGGTAACCATCCTGTTGAGCATTGGCGCCATTGGCAGTTGTACTTGAATCTGAGGGCTCATGGTCAGCTTGTGCCTGCAGACCATCGCTTTGCAGTTTAACTGCAGAGCCGTTAGCAGCCGCCGCCGCGCTATTCTGCTGTCTCTGCGCTTCCTGCGACTGACTGGTTTTGTGCATCGGTGCACTTTGCTGCGCTTGAAGGCTGTCATCCAGCTGAAGGGCTTCGCCACGGCTGCCAGTTCCCGACTCCTGGCCGTCAAGCGCATTGCTCACGATCTCGCCCGAAGGCGGCTCGGTGCTGGCATTAGTATCTGATGAGTCACTGCTGCCAAACATCCGTTTCCAGAAACCTGCTGACTGGCCAGAATCGTCTCCGCGAGCTGCCTGCTCACGCTTCTGTTCCTGCTCAATCATCGACTGCACGGCTTCGCGCAGAATATCAATAAACTGACGTATCAGGCCGGCATGTTGCTGTGTGTCATCAAGGCGCGCGGAGAGATTCTGGGAGAATTTCCTGAGTTGTCGACGGGTGGTTTTCGGCAGGGGTAGCTTGTCCAGCTCGGCTATGCTGCTGGCAAAGGCCTGCTGCAATGCCACATTACTGGCGTTTTTTTCATTGTCGAGTCGAATAATCGACTTCTCGATCTGCTCTAGCAGCAGCTCAAGTCCGACTTCCCGGTCATCATTTCGGAGGGTTTTTCGTAGTTCAGCCAGCTGACGATCCAGCTGCGGGGCATGACCATCGCCTGCCAGGCTGACACCCAGCAGGCCACGGCGCAAAAGCTTGATACGACTGTTGAGCAGCTTTTCACGCTGCTCCTGGTCTTCCAGCGCATCCAGAAACTTGCGTTTCCAGCGTTGCGCCTCGTCGCCGCCATTGTCATTGCCATAGTTGTGCTGTGGCATGTTTCAGTATCCAGAGAGTGGCCTTGAATACCTGAGGCGACCTGTCAATTGAATTACTGGGCGCTGCGCTCCTGTTCAACCAGGTAGTCAACGATGGCCAGCATGTCCTGCTGTGTGCGGACAGCTTCATTGGTCGTAACCAGATATTTGCCGTTAACAATCACGTTAGGTGTGCTGCGAATCTGGTAGTCAGACATTTTGCTTTCTGCCTGATTCACTTTAGTGCGCACCTGGAACGAGTTGAATGCCCGCGAGAATGCTTCTTCGTCCACGCCATGAGCGGCAAACAGTTCGGCCAGCTGGCGCTCATTTTGCAAGCGATTGCGCTGCAGATTGATGGCATCAAAGATCGGTCCATGTACTGTATCGACCACACCAAGGTTTTCTGCAGTGTAATAGGCCTGAGCGTGAATCTTCATCAGGTCGTTCCAGATGGCAGGGAAGCGCAGATAGTCTACGTCTTCAGGGGCGTTTTCGGCCCAGTGATCAACCAGGGGCTGAAAGCGGAAACAGTGGCCACAGCCATACCAGAACACTTCGAGCACTTCGATCTTATCCGCATCATTGGTGCGGACCGGCGCTGGCAGGGTTTCATAGTGGGTGCCGTCTACATAAAGAGCGGGCTGCGCCCAGACAGCAGAGGCCAGCAGACTCAGAACACTGGCGGTGATGGCGGCTTTCAGGAACTGCTTGATCATATCCTACTCCACATTGTTATCAGAGGTAGTCGGTACTTTAGGGATCGTTACTGTAACACCGATTAGAGCGCCTGCCGCCTTAATAAGGGCTGAACAGGCGCAATTTCGTCTTAGTTCAGGCCTGAGATGTAGCTGGACAGCGCTTCGATTTCGCGGTCAGTCAGACGCTCGGAGACATTACGCATCGGCATGGCGTCACCATCGTTGGTGCGATCACCGGCGCGGAAGGCCTTCATTTGCGATTCGATGTAGGCTGCGTGCTGGCCACCCAGGGCCGGGAATCCAGCCTGTGCCACACCACTGCCGTCAGGTGCATGACACGCCGAGCAGGCAGCAACACCCAGGTCAGCAATACCAGCACGGTAAATCTGCGCGCCCAGCTCGATCAATTCGGGGTCAGCACCAGCAAGGGTGATCTCCTGTGATGCGTAGAAGGCAGCGATATCTTCCAGATCCTGGTCGCTCATGTTGTCGAGCAGGCCTGTCATCAGCGGCACTTCGCGGGCACCTGATTTGATGTCTCGCAGCTGCTTGAGAGTGTAGCGCTCACCTTGGCCGGCCAGTTTGGGGTTGGAGCTGATTTCACTGTTGCCATCAGCGCCGTGACAGGCAGCACATACGGCGACTTTTTGCTCGCCGGCAGCGGCATCGCCATCAGCGTTGGCAGTCAGGCTGGCGCCAGCCATCAGCAAAGATGCCAGGGTAAATACTAATCTTTTCATGGATTGTCGAAGTTCCTGAACAGTTATAAATTCGGATGAGTCATGCGGCGGGAGAGTATAGCACAGCTGCCGTTATTGTGTACGACCATCATGGAATCTGCCTGCCTTCTGGATACGAGGCGCGGCGGAATTGCTGGCTCAGTATCGGTTCTGCCGGTAGAATGCCGCTCCATGAACTATCAAGCCGCCCAATTTGAAATAAGTGCCGCCAAGCTGCGCGACTGTCCGACCGACAGCGTGGCCGAGGTCGCATTCGCCGGCCGCTCCAATGCTGGCAAATCAAGCGCGATTAATACGCTGACGCGCCAGGGACAGCTGGCCCGTACCAGCAAAACCCCCGGCAGAACACAGCTTATCAACTATTTCAGGGTTGATCAGGGGCGATATCTGGTAGACCTGCCCGGCTATGGTTACGCCAAAGTACCGCTGAAAGTGAAGGACGACTGGCAGGTCCACCTGGAACACTACCTGAACGCCCGCGAGCCGCTGTTGGGACTGATACTGGTTACCGACATACGCCACGTGTTCAAGGATTTTGACCTGATGATGATCGACTGGGCACGGCAGAACCAGTTGCCTCTGCATGTTCTGCTGACCAAATCAGACAAACTCAAGCGCGGCGCCATTCAGGAAGCACTGATGAAGGCACGCAATGAGCTGGAAGGCATGGCCGATGCTAGTGTTCAGGCGTTTTCATCGCTGAAGCGGCAAGGCGTAGACATCCTGAGCCAGCGCCTTGACGGCTGGCTGGAACCGGCCGACGAAGCGCCAGCCGAGCCTGCCGTCGATCAGTGAGCCTGATCCCAGTTTTCACCGACACCGACATCAACCACCAGCGGCACGTCCAGTGACGCAGCGCTGACCATACGAAATCGCACTCCCTCTGTCAGCAAATCCACGTCCGCTTCTGCGACCTCAAAAATCAATTCGTCATGCACCTGAAGGACCAGCCTGGCGTCGAGAACGCCAGTCTGCAACCAGTGATCTATATCAACCATCGCCTGCTTGATAATGTCCGCGGCGGTTCCCTGCATGGGTGCATTGATCGCGGTGCGCTGGGCAGCCTTGCGCAGCATCCCGTTGCCTGCCTTGATGTCTGGCAGATACAGCCGTCGACCGAACAGGGTCTCCACATAGCCTTTTTCCTCGGCCAGTTCCCGGGTGCGCTCCATGTATTCCAGGACGCCGGGGTAGCGTTCAAAGTAACGGTCAACATAAAGCTGGGCATCGTGACGGTCGATTCCCAGTTGCCGCGCCAGGCCAAACGCTGACATGCCATAGATCAGGCCAAAGTTGATGGCCTTGGCGCGCCGCCGCTGCTCGCCAGTGACGTCGTCCACGCTCACCCCAAAGACTTCGGCAGCAGTTGCCCGATGTACATCCTGAGCATTGGCAAATGCGGTTACCAGACCCTTGTCCTGGGACAGATGCGCCATGATGCGCAGCTCGACTTGTGAGTAATCAGCTGCTACCAGTCGGTAACCCGGAGCCGCGATGAAGGCCTGACGGATTTTGCGCCCCTCGGTGCTGCGTATCGGAATGTTCTGCAGGTTGGGCTCTGTTGATGACAGTCGCCCTGTGGCCGCTACCGCCTGCTGAAATGTCGAATGGATACGGCGGGTGCTGCGGTTTATCTGCAGCGGCAGCTTTTCTGTGTAGGTTGATTTCAGTTTACTGAGCCCGCGATGCTCCATGATCATATTGGGCAGGTCGTACTCCAGCGCCAGCTCCTGCAACACGGCCTCGGCCGTGGAGGGCTGACCCTTGGGCGTCTTTTTCAGTACCGGCAGATTCATTTTTTCGTAAAGCACGGTCTGCAGCTGTTTCGGCGAACCCAGGTTAAAGGTCTCTCCGGCTTCCTTGTAGACCTGCTCCTCGAGCTCTGCCAGGCGCTCAGACAGTGCAGCTGACTGTTCGTGCAGCCGCTCCGGATCAACCGCAATACCGGTTCGTTCCATGCGTTGCAGAACCGGGCTCAGCGCCAGTTCAAAGTATCGATAAAGTCCCCATAGCTCACCAGTGCTTTCCAGCACGGCCTGCAATTTGTGGCGAAGCCGGAACGTCATGTCGGCGCGCGGCGCCAGCCAGTCAAGCGCGGCCTGCGGATCGCACTGACTGACCGGGAGTTTGTTTCGGCCCGAGCCGAGCAGGGCATCCAGCGACTTCAGCGACTGCTGCAGGTAGTAGTGACTGACATCTTCCAGGCTGTGATTGTTGGCCACCGAGTTCAAGACGTAAGAAGCCAGATGCGTGTCGAATCGCCAGCCTCGGACTGCAATGTCGTGATTCTGCATCAGATGAGCCAGACGTTTGCTGTCGTGTGCCACTTTGTGGATTGAGGGATCCTGCAGGACTGGTTTGAGCAATTGCAGACATTCCCGCCGATCGAGGTTGGATGCTGACTCAAGGCTGTCGTGGGCGAGGGGCAGATATACTGCCTGACCTGGCTCCCAGCTGAAGGCCAGTCCGATGACCTGGGCAGACATGAAGTGCTCATTAGCATCAAACAACGCAGCCACCGCGAATTGACCTGCGGATTTGATCGCCCCGATGGTACTTTTCAGAGCCTCAGTGTCCGCCAGTAACTCGTAATCCTGCCGCGAGGTCTCCAGCTCACTCAGATCAGGCCCATCGTTCTCGACAGGGTCGGTAACTCCCAGATCTTCACGCACGGCAGCCAGCTGCTCGGAGGAGACCTCTACACCCTGCGATTCCAGCTCCTTGGTCCAGGTCTTGAATTCGAATTCACTGAACAGCGCCATCAGCTGCGTCTGGTCCGGCTCTTCGGGGATCAGCTCACTGATGGAAATATCCAGGGACACATCCAGTTTAATGGTGGCCAGCTCGTAGGACAGACGCAACTGTTCGATGTTATCTCGCAGCTTTTCGCCGATCTTGCCGCCAATTTTGTCGGCGTTTTCAATAATGGCATCCATGGATCCGTATTCCTGCAGCCATTTCACCGCAGTCTTTGGCCCGACCCCTGGTACACCCGGTATGTTGTCTACCTTGTCGCCCGTCAACGCGAGAAAGTCGACTATTCGCTCTGGTGGCAGGCTGAACTTTTTGTTGACCCCTTCAATATCAAGCCGCTCATTCGTCATTGTATTGATCAGCGTGACGTGATCACTTACTAACTGGGCGAGGTCTTTATCGCCGGTAGATACCAGTGTCTCCCGTCGCTGTGTGGTCGCCTGACAGGCCAGGGTACCGATTACATCATCGGCTTCAACATCCGGGATCACCAACAGCGGCAGACCCATGGCTTTGATGATGTGGTGGATCGGCTCGATCTGACTGCGCAGCTCATCGGGCATTGGTGGGCGATGCGCTTTATATTCTTTGTAGATCTCATTACGAAAGGTGTCGCCCTTGGCGTCAAACACAACAGCAATGGGGCTTTCCGGATACTCTTTCTGGAGACTGCGAATCATGCTGATGACGCCCTTTATGGCGCCAGTCGGCTGGCCTTTGCTGCTGACCAGAGGCGGCAGGGCGTGATAGGCCCGGAAAAGATACGAAGATCCGTCAATGAGGATTAGAGGGCTGACTGATGTCATGGCGTGGGACGTCCGCTGTGCTTGGCAGGCGGTTGAAAAACTATCTCGGCTTTGGCTTCCTGCGTCGCTCTACCTCCTGCATCCATGCAGTCGTACGTTGCCAATGCCTTGATTACGTTTTTCAGCCGCCTTTTTGGTTAGTTTGATGAAACCTGACACCGCTTGAAGGCATTGGCAAGGTTTTCCATCAAGTTTACATAAGCCCGGGGGCCGGAGGTCAAGGCCTGTCCCGTGGTATCTGCCTGAATACGGTTGACCGGCTGATTGCCAAGCAGTGTATTCACGGTGCTGGCCTGCGCCGTGACATCTTCCAGTACGCAGGTCAGCGGACGCTCTTCAATGGCTCTGCGAACCGCCAGCATGTGGCGCACACCTGGCTGAAGCTCCTCGCTCTCCACAAATACCAGCTGATGACTCAGGTTGAACTGGCGCTCAAAATACTGGAAGGCGTTGTGATACACCGCATAATCCGTGCTTTGCAACGGCATCAGATCGGCCTTAAGACGGTCTCTCAGAGAGATCAGCTGTTGTGAAAAGCTGGCCAGATTATGCTGGTAACGACCTGCATTGACTGGGTCCAGAGCAGACAGTTTGCTCACCATGGCCTGGGCAATCAACAATGCATTGTCCGTATCCAGCCAGATGTGAGGGTCGATGCTGTGACCCTGCTTGTGTTGATGACCTGCATGGTCACCCTGCTGCGGAATGAGGATTTCGACATTGTCGTGTTCGTCGTATCCGGCGTGATGCACTGTCAGGCCCGGCAGGGCGAGCACTTCAACAGTTTCAGTGTCTCGTTCGGCGAGAGTGTCTGCCAGCCAGGTTTCCAGTTCCGGACCCACCCAGACCAGCAGATTGGCCGTGCTGATGGCGCGAACAGTGGAGGGTTTCATGACAAAGTGGTGATAGGATTGATTGGCAGGAATCAGCACCGCCGGCTCTGAAACACCATCGGTAACCGCATGGGCGATCAGTTGCAGTGGCTTGATACTGGTAACAACGGTAACCTGCGCCGCTGCGACATGGCTGAGCATCAGTGTAAGACTGACTGCCAGAATCGTTCGTAACATTGGGATCATCTGTCATCAAAAGAAATGCTATCATATACCATTTTGCGCGAAAGCTCCATCATCGCCCTCCCACGTGCCAGTATCCTGCAGTTGGTGAAGATGTCAGCCAAGGGCCTGAATTAAATGATCAATGCAGCCGCCACGGGTAGTTCAAGGATTTCATATGAGCCATGAAACATTAGTTGAAGCCAGGGATGTAAGCCTCAGCCTGGGTGGCCGAAAAATTCTGGATCGTGTGAATCTGACACTCACCAAGGGCAAGCTCCTGACACTGATTGGTCCCAACGGCGCCGGCAAAACCACACTGGTAAGAATCGTGCTGGGGTTGATGCAGGGAGAATCGGGCAAGCTGGTGCGCAAACCCGGTCTGCGCATTGGTTATATGCCGCAGAAAGTATTTGTCGAACCCACCCTGCCTCTGACCGTCGAACGCTTTATCCAGCTCGGCGCTCGCGGACAGAAGGTGGTCGCGGCCAACAAGGTGCTGGACGAGGTCAAAGTAGGGCACCTGCTCAGACAACAGGTTTCCGCGCTGTCCGGTGGGGAAATGCAGCGCGTTCTGCTGGCGCGCGCGTTAAGCCACTCGCCAGATCTGCTGGTGCTTGATGAGCCGGCCCAGGGCGTCGACATTAATGGTCAGACGGAGCTGTACGAATTGATCAACACCATTCGTGAGCGGCACCATTGCGGAGTGATGATGGTCTCTCATGACCTGCACCTGGTCATGGCCGCCACCGACGAAGTCATCTGTCTGAACCAGCACATATGCTGTCATGGCAAACCTGAACATGTGAGCAATGATCCGGCCTACCTGGCGCTATTCGGCAAGAGACAGGCAGCCACACTGGCAGTTTATACTCACCACCACAACCATGATCACGATATCGCTGGCGATGTCATCAAGCCAAAGGACGGCCACCGCCATGTATGATTTTATCATTTACGCCGTTATCGCCGGGCTTCTGATAGCCGCGCTGGCAGGGCCGCTTGGGTGCTTTGTAGTCTGGCGCCGCATGTCCTACTTTGGCGATACCCTGGCGCATTCGTCGCTGCTCGGTGTTGCTCTGGCCATCGTCGCCAGTATTAATCTGCAGCTTGCCATCATTATCAGCTGCGCCGTGTTTGCGGCGATTCTGCTGCTGCTGGAAAAAAGGCAAATGCTTGCCACTGACACACTGCTAGGCATCATCGCCCACAGCACGCTGGCGTTCGGCCTGCTGATTCTGTCACTGTCGGACATGGTGCAGGTGAATCTGATGGCGTTTCTGTTCGGCGACCTGCTGACCATTACGCAACAGGATCTTATCTGGATAGTCGCTACCTGCGTGGTGCTGGCGGGGCTTCTGTATCACTTCTGGGGAGAGTTCCTGGCGCTTACCGTTCATAAAGAGCTGGCCATCGTCGAAGGTCTGCCAGTAGAACGGCTTTATGCACTGCTGGTGCTGATGATTGCGATGCTGATCGCAGTGGCCATGAAAATCGTGGGTGTTCTGCTGATCACTTCCTTGCTCATCATTCCGGCCGCTGCCGCCAGACGACTGGCCAGCACGCCGGAACAGATGGCACTCGGCGCCGCAATAATCGGCTGCCTCGCCGTGGCAGGCGGTGTCACGCTGTCTTTCTATCTGGACACACCGGCAGGCCCTTCGATTGTAGCCTGCGCATGTGTTTGCTTCCTGCTTATTTACGCCCGTCCGGTAACGCGCGTTTAAAGCGTGTTGCGGATGATCCGGTAGGTTTCGCTGATCTGGTCCCGCTTGATATTCGGCTCCAGGAAACCGCGGTAGCGGCCCTCAGGATCAATCAGCAGGATGTTGCCGCTGTGGTCAACCATAAAGTTTTGTGGCTGACCTCCATCCGGCGCTGGCACCGGCATGATTCCATGCGCAATAAAAAGCTCGCTGGCCAGTTGTGATACCTGGCGATACTCTCCATTGAGACCCAGAAAATCCTCATGGTAGGCCTGCATGAAGTCTGCGATTTTTGCGGTGTCGTCACGGAAGGGGTCAACACTGATCATGACCACTTGTGTGTCATCCTGCAGGGGGTCACCTTCCAGATCATTATAGAAGCCAGTCAGCTCAAACATGGTCAGAGGGCAGATATCGGGACAGTTGGTGAAACCAAAAAACACCATGGTCCAGTTGCCTTGCAGAGACTCCTCTGTGAAAGGCTGACCGTAGTGATCTACCAGGTCAAACTCACTGATGGCCACAGGCGCTTCATAAATCATCGCGCCCATCTCACGCAGCTCTTCTGCAGAAACCTGCTCCTGCTGAGCTGAGCGATTGTTATCAGCGTACCGTGCATAGGTCATGTAAAAAACGATAACCACCCAGACAAGGCACAGAATGAGGGTCAGTTTTACGCCTTTTTTCATAATTTACTGCCTGCTATGAAAAGTTTGCGAAAGTCAGATCGTGATGTAGTGATCAAGCAAAAGAACCGGGAACAGCACCATCAGATAGATGATGGAGTATTTGAAAGTATCCATGGCCGTTGATGGCTTGGGCCGGAACATCAGCAGCAGCGACCAGATCAGGAAGCCAACGCCGAGGACCACTGCGGCAAGCAGATAGAGCAGACCACTCATGCCAATCAGCCAGGGGAGGATGCTGACCAGCAACAGGATAATGGTGTAGAGAATAATGTGGATCTTGGTGAGATGTTCGCCATGGGTGACAGGCAGCATGGGGATGCCCGTCTTGGCGTACTCATCCTTGCGGTATATGGCCAGCGCCCAGAAGTGCGGTGGCGTCCAGGCAAAGATGATCAGCACCAGAATCAATGCACCGGGCTCAATGGTGCCGGTCACTGCGGCCCAGCCAAGCAGGGGGGGCATGGCGCCTGACAGGCCGCCGATGACAATGTTCTGGGGTGTTGCACGCTTCAGGTAACCGGTGTAGATGAAGGCATAACCAATAAAAGAAGCCAGCGTCAGCCAGGCGCTCAGCGGGTTGACCCAGATCAGCATGATCGCCATGCCGGCTATGCCAATGATCGCTGCAAACCAGGCGGCCTGCCGCGGAGCAACACGACCCTGCGGCATGGGGCGGTTGATGGTTCGGCGCATGACAGCGTCAACCTTACGGTCGATCAGGTGGTTAACCACGGCGCCGGAGCCGGCAACCAGCGCAATGCCGATATTGCCGAGTATCAGGATGTCCAGCGGCACCATGCCTGGCACCGCCAGAAACATGCCAACCAGGGAGGTCAGAATCATCAACATGACCACCCGCGGCTTGCACATTTCATAATAGTCGCGCCAGCTTGCGGTCTGATTGTGCGTCAGTTCTGTCACGGAGATCTCTCTCTGCATACACCTGCGCCACGGACTTCGGGCGGGCATGTCTACTGTGAATTTATCGGGGGTTGGCTATTGTAACGTAAATCAGTCTACGATAGAAAAAACAAGACAAATTATTTTTGGAGGAGTAAATTGATATTGAGAGCGGCCCGAAAGGTCAAGTCCGCTACTCAAGGGAAATGGCCCCAAGCCGACCCAGCAAGACCGGCAGCAGGGTCTCAGTCTGTTGATTTAGTGTCATCTGAAATTGCGGAGCAGGTGTATACAAGACTGATAGATGTACAAAGAAGCGATCCAAAAACAGAAGGAGAAGCTAAATGAGATGTATCTATTATTTGTCACCCACCCTCAAAAGCACCCATCAGATCTCAGACGATCTGCACTCCATCGGCGTGGATGACTGGTTTCTGCATATCCACAGCAAGGACGAGAGCGGGCTGGTCAAAGAGCATCTTCACTCGAGCAATTATTTTGAAACCCTGGACTTTATTCGCGAAGGATTCATAGGCGCTGGAATTGGCTTTGTCGCGGGCCTGGTGTTTGCCGGTCTGATCGGCATGACAGATCCCTTTGCGGTATCCATCCCCTGGTACGCCTTTGCGGCCATCGTGTTTCTGGTCACCTGTTTTGGTGCCTGGGTAGGCGGCCTGACTGGTGTGATGAATGAGAACAAAAAGATCGCTCACTTCCACGACGATATTAAAGCTGGCAAGTATCTTGTTCTGATTTACGCGAAGGAAAAGCAGGTCAAGAAAGTGCAGGAGATGATGACCAACAAGCATCCCGAGGCACAACTTGCCGCTATTGACCCTCACTTCCTGAACCCATTTGCAGACCTGCAGATGGTCCGTGCCTGATTGCTTCACAGCAGTTGTTGCACAGACTAAAACAATACTATACGATCCAAAGGGATGGTGGTTTACCCCGCCATCCCCGCTTGAATGTTTGATGTAACAAGTACGATGTAACACCGTTGAGTACCCGTCCGAAAGATAACAAGAAAGGGAGGGACCCGCGTTGTGAACGGCATTTGTTTTCACGTTCGATGTCAACGACGTAACCAGGACATTCACCACCCGATGCTGCTGCCTGTGCAGTGCATCCGGCCTTTTATTTTTATCTTTCGCTGTACAGTTGCTGTATCCACTGTTGTCCGTGCTCGCACTTTCACAAGGATATCCCGCGTATGGCTATTGCAGTTGTTCTCGTCCTGTTGGTCGTTGGCTCCGTCGTCTTTCACTTTGCCAGTCCGTGGTGGTTTACTGAAATCGCCTCAAACTGGGCAAACATCGACTTCACGGTTAATCTCACTTTCTGGGTAACCGGCTTTGTATTCATAGCCGTAAACCTTTTCCTGGCCTATAGTGTCTATCAGTATCGCCAACGCAAGGGCGAGGCCAGCAAGGCTGTATATGAGCCCGAAAATGCCCGCCTTGAGACTGGCCTGACAGTTATTACCACACTGGGCGTTGCTGCATTGCTGGCGCCAGGTCTGTTTGTTTGGGCCCAGTTTGTTACCGTCCCGGAAGAAGCCAGCGAATTCGAAGCCTTCGCGTCACAGTGGCAATGGTCCTTCCGTTACCCTGGCGCTGATGGCCAGCTTGGCACTGCCGATATCCAGCACATTACTGAAACCAACCCCTGGGGCATCAACCCTGACGATCCGAACGGGCAGGATGATGTGGTGGTCAAAAAGCCCTACATGGCGCTTCCGCTTAACGAGCCGGCCAAAGTCCTGCTCCGCTCTCGAGATGTACTGCATAACTACACCGTACCCCATTTCCGCGTGAAGATGGACATGGTGCCGGGTATGGTTTCTTACATGTGGCTGGAACCAACCCGTACAGGTGTGTTTGATATCCTCTGCGAGCAATACTGCGGGCTTGGTCACCACATCATGCGCGGCCGGGTTGAAATCATGGAACCGGGCGATTTCCAGAGCTGGCTTGCTGATCAGCCCACTTTTGCCGAAACCCAGGCGCAACCGGCTGCCGACGTCGCGGCAGGCCAGCAGTCATACATGGTCTGCGCCAGCTGCCATGGGCAGAACGGCGAAGGCAACCGTGCCCTGAATGCGCCAGCACTGGCGGGATTGCAGCCCTGGTACATTGAACGCCAACTGCGCTACTACTCTGAAGGGGTGCGTGGCGCCAATCCGGAAGACACCACTGGCCAGTCCATGGCCCCCATGGCAAATATGGTCAACTCTGATACAGCAAGACGTAATGTGGCGGCGTACATCCAAACCCTTTCCGGTAACGACTCTGCCCAGACCACCATCAGCGGCGATATCGATCGTGGCGCACGCATCTACAGTGCCAACTGTGCGGCCTGCCATGGTGACGACGGCCGCGGCAGCTGGGCAACGGACGCACCTGCACTGGCGGGTATGGACGACTGGTACCTTGCGCTGCAGCTGGAAAAATACCGCAGCGGCATTCGCGGCCAGCACCGTGATGACGATTATGGTTACCAGATGACATCGATGGTGAAGGCGATGCGCACAGAAGAACAGCAGAATGACGTCATTGCCTATATCAATTCGCTGCGCTGAGAGACCGGGCAGGACTTTACAACAATAATTTGAATAGCTGGACAGGGTTCTACACCCGGAGGATGTTTACATGGCATACGTACCATTGGCCGACCAGGACGATCCGCACGCCCTGCATGATCCGCACAGTTTCATCACAAAGTATGTCTGGAGCCAGGATCACAAGGTAATCGCGATTCAGTACGGCGGCACTGCCATCTTTGTCGGATTGATCGCATTGGGGCTCTCGATCCTGATGCGCTTGCAGCTGGGTTTCCCTGACTCGATCAGCTGGATAGATCCTGCCTTTTATTATCAGGCCGTGACCATGCACGGCATGATCATGGTGGTATATCTGTTGACGGCCCTGTTCCTGGGCGGTTTTGGCAATTACCTGATTCCTCTGATGTGTGGCACCCGGGACATGGTGTTTCCGTTCCTCAACATGCTTAGCTTCTGGTTCTATCTGCTGTCAGTGATCATTCTTCTGGCAAGCTTCTTTGTGACGGGAGGGCCGGCGGGTGCTGGCTGGACCCTTTATGCGCCGCAGTCGATAACGGCCGGTACGCCGGGTTCTGGCGGCGGCATGCTTTTGATGCTGATCTCCCTCGCCGTGTTTATCGTGGCCTTCACGATGGGCGGTCTCAACTATGTGACCACCATCCTCCAGGCGCGTACCCGTGGCATGACACTGATGCGTATGCCGCTTTCCATCTGGGGCATCTTTACGGCGACAGTTCTCGGTCTGTTCGCCTTCCCGGCACTGTTGGTCAGCGCAATCATGCTTGGCTTTGACCTGGTGCTCGGTACCAGCTTCTTCATGCCAGCTATGATGCAGTTGGGAGAGCAGTCAACTCAGGATGGCGGCAGCCCGATTCTCTTCCAGCATCTGTTCTGGTTCTTCGGGCACCCGGAAGTGTACATCGTGGCACTCCCTGCATTCGGCCTGGTGTCCGATGTGATCGCAACCCATGCCCGCAAGAACATCTTTGGATACCGCATGATGGTCTGGGCGATTATTGCCATCGGTGGCCTCAGCTTCCTGGTCTGGGCTCACCACATGTATGTCAGCGGCATGAACCCATATTTTGGTTTCTTCTTCGCGACCACTACCCTGATCATCGCAGTACCCACCGCATTGAAAGTCTACAACTGGGTACTGACACTGTGGCAGGGCAATATAAGACTCAATACGCCCATGCTGTTCGCCATTGGCTTTATTTTTACCTTTGTCCACGGGGGCCTGACCGGACTGTTCCTGGGCAATGTGATTATTGACGTACCACTTGCCGACACCTACTTTGTGGTCGCTCACTTCCACATGGTGATGGGTGTGTCTCCAGTGCTGGTGCTGTATGCAGCCCTGTATCACTGGTATCCAAAAATGACCGGCCGCATGTACAACGAGACAATGGGTAAAGTCCATTTCTGGTGTACTTTCCTTGGCACTTACGCCATTTATCTGCCCATGCACTACCTGGGGTTCCTGGGTGTTCCGCGCCGCTACTACGAGATGGGCAATACTGATTTTGTGCCTGCAACCGCTCAGGCGCTTAACGCCAACATCACCATCGCTGCGATTTTCGTAGCCACGGCTCAGGTGCTGTTCTTCATCAACATCTTTATGAGCCTGCGCAAAGAGAAAGACGCCGGTGGCAATCCCTGGGGCGCCACCACTCTCGAGTGGCAGACACCTGACACCCCTCCCAAGCATGGCAACTGGGGTCCGGAACTGCCAACCGTTTATCGCTGGGCCTATGACTACAGCGTGCCGGGCGCCAAACAGGACTTCATCCCCCAGAACGAACCGGGAGAGGAATACGAGAAGACCTTTCATACGCGAGGTCACTCATGAGTTTGTATCGTCAAGTTACTGAGAAACCCTGGAATCAGGTAGGTCTGCCAGATGGTATAGAGGCGCGGCCTACTTTCCAGGTACCCGACCAGAAAGTGGCACTGGTGCTGTTTGTAATCGTGGCATGCGTGCTGTTCTCCTTGCTGACTGTTTCGTATTACCTGCGAATTGCCTGGGGTGCAGGCGACTGGGTGCCAGTGTCAGAACCTGCCACGCTATGGGTCAATACCGGCGTTTTGGTGGCATGTAGTGCGGTGTTGCAGTGGTCATTGATACAGGCACGACGCCAGGAGGCTATTCGACTGACATCAATGGCGGGACTTTTGTTCGTGGCGGGTGGCTTACTGACGCTGGTATTTATTGCAGGTCAGTACACTGCATGGCAAATCCTGATAGGGGGCGGTTATACGCTACAGAGCAACCCGGCCAACGCCTTCTTTTACCTGTTGACGGGGGTTCACATACTGCACCTGGCCGGAGGTTTATGGGTTTGGACCAAAGCGCTGTTTCATATGAGCAGCGGTGCGAAAGCCGGCGACAGCCGCCTGAGTATCGAGCTTTGTACCTGGTACTGGCACTTCCTGCTGTTGGTCTGGTTTGGCCTGTTTTACGTGCTATCAACCACCTGATGCAACCGATGTGGATCTTAAAAAAGAATAATTGGACTACAGAAAGGAAATTAACATGAGTCAGAGCGAGGCAGTAGCCAACGGCAGCCCGACAGCAGCGGGCATGACTGGCTTTGTACAGGACTGGAAGTCTGACAAACAGACTTATCAGGTACCCTGGGGCAAGGCCATGATGTGGATCTTCCTGGTCAGTGATACCTTCATTTTCTCCTGCTTCCTGGTCGGGTACATGACCGTGCGGATATCGACCGCAGACCCATGGCCACTTGCCACGGAAGTTTTTGCATTGTCCTTTTTCGGCAGTGATCCGATTCCTCTCATTCTGATCGCCATCATGACCTTTGTGCTGATTACCAGTAGCGGCACGATGGCGCTGGCAGTGAACTTCGGCTATCGGCGCGACAAGCGCAAGACCGTCATGTTCATGTTGTTTACCGCCGCACTGGGTGCCACGTTTGTGGGTATGCAAGCTTACGAATGGTCAAAACTGATTGGCTATGGGGTCAGGCCCTGGAGTAATCCCTGGGGTGCGGAACAGTTCGGGTCGGTTTTCTACATGATCACAGGCTTTCACGGTCTCCACGTTTCAGCCGGGGTCATATACCTTTTGATTATCGCTCGCAAAGTAGCGCGCGGCGATTATGACAAAAAAGGCTACGAAATTGTCGAGATCACTGGACTTTACTGGCACTTCGTTGACCTGGTCTGGGTGTTTATTTTCGCCTTCTTCTACTTATTGTAAGTTGGTGTTTGACGAAATTGACCCTGAACATATTCTGAAAACAATCTGAGGAGCCTGGTTATGGCATCTGAAGCAGGACAACAACACCCGCTGGGGATTTATTACAAGATCTGGATTTTGCTGTTTGTGCTGAGTTTGTTCAGCTACATGGTCGACTACCTGGATGTGCAGGGCGTCATGCGCTGGACACTGGTATTACTTTTTATGGCGTTGAAGGCCGGATTCATCTTAGCCATCTTTATGCATGTAAAGTGGGAGCGGATGGCATTGGTCATGACCATTCTTGGTCCGCCAATAGTATTGTTGCTGTTGATCTTCTTTATGGCAGTAGAGGGCAATTATACAGAGTCGGCCCGTGTCCAGTACCTGGGGCATGACGCCAACCAGGCACCGGCGCACGTTGAACATTAACCAAGGCTGGAATGACGGAGCAGTTTTTCCAGATCGGTTTTGATATCGTCGATCCCGTGGGTACTGTCGTAATACATCATGACATTGCCCACCGGATCGACAAAAAAGATGTAGTTGTCGTCTGACAGGTTCAATTCCACACCTTTAGCGGCCAGATTGTTCTCTACGCTGGTCTCATCTGCAAACGCCACCCCCATGCTGGGGAACTCGGCACGAAAATGATCTCGACTTTCCTGGCTCAACGGCGACATATTCGCAGCCAGGTCACCTGCCTCAAGGTAGTAGCGCCTTACTCGCGGCGTATTCTTATTCAGCGTGATGTGCATTTGCCGAAGTAAATGAATGCGCTCCCGGCAGGATGCATCACAGTCCTGAGTGTTTACGAATACGATATGCCAGGGTTGCGGCTCATAATCATCATCGCTTTCCAGCTCAGCCACCAGTTCGTCAAATGACCGAAAAACAGGATTACCTGCCGCGTCGAGCATGGCCAGATCGGTGATGTCGGCTGGTGGATTTATCAGATTACCTTTATTGACAGTTCCGCCAAAAAATCCGGACTCAGACGCTGAGCGAAATGCGAATGTTGCCATTGTGATCGGAACAAATGCGATCAGCAGCAAAAATGCGAGTTTAAGTTTGGTACGAGTCATTTGTTGCATATCAGCTCTCCGAACGTCTGAAACTGAACATTAAATATAGGGCAATGAGCACCGCTGCCATCAGGAACCACTGGACAGCGTAACCACGATGCACACCGGGTCGTGTATTTATGGCCTGCCAATTTGGCTGCAGGAGTCCTGGTGAGCCGGTCTCCAGTCTAACGCTATAGGGCAGCAGATCCTGACCAAGCACTTCGGCTGAGCTCGGCAAATCAATTTTCTGGACGACCTGTGGCCAGGAATCCGTATAGATATCTTCGGCAAACATCATCAATTCGCCATCCGGCACATAGATCACCGCATTTATCGTCACCGGGCCGTCCGGCGCACTGACACTGGGAAGCTCCTTCCGTGTGCGGCCCTGCGGCACCCATCCCCGATTGACCAGAAGCACTCCGTAGTCAGTGTCGAATGGTGTCAGTACCTCATAACCCACCTGAGAGTCATATATCCGGTTGTCGAGGTAGAACTGCCGGCGCCCGTCAAATCGTCCAGTCGCCTGAACACGGGTCCAGCCAAGATCCTGCTGAAGCCAGTCTACCCGGTCCAGCGTGACTGGCGCTTCCAGCAGACGCTGCTCATACTGGTTCTGCAGATCAATCTTCTGCTGTTCGCGCGACAACTGCCAGAAGCCCAGTGATAGCAGCAAAGGGAACAGCAGGGCAGTGAACACTGTGAGTTTCCAGTTTATTCGAAACAAGCCAACCTCAATCTATGCTGCTATTATGGTTTTCCAATATTTGAACCTTACGGAATCCTTCAGAGGACCACTATGTTACAAGCTGCTATTGTTGTTTTGCTGATCGGCATTTTGATCAGTCTGGCTGCCGGATTTTATTTTTTCTACAAAGACCAGGGTAGATCCAAGCGTGTTATGTATGCTTTGGGTGTACGCGTAACGATGGCGGTAATTTTGATGGTCCTGGTCTTTTACGGACTTAGTACTGGCCAGCTGAATCTACAGACCCCCTGGAACCCCTGACACTTTCACAATTAAAAACCTTCTCAAAAAAAGACGGCCCGCATAAGCGAGCCGTCCCTGGTCATATGTCACTGAATGACGACCGATTGATGTTTACAGCAAGTAAACAAAGATAAACAGACCTACCCAGACCACGTCAACGAAGTGCCAGTACCAGGCAGCTGCTTCGAATCCAAAGTGGTCATTCGGCTTGAAATGGCCCTTCAGGCAACGCAGCAGCATGACGATCAGGATGAACGTACCCAGCGTCACGTGGAAGCCGTGGAAACCCGTGAGCAGGAAGAACGTAGAACCGTAGATGCCGGAATCCAGGGTAATGCCGTAGTGTCCGTAGGCTTCTACATATTCCAGCGCCTGCAATGCCAGGAACAGGATACCCAGAGCTACTGTCACAAACATCCACTGGAGCAGACGCTTGCGGTTTTCTGCCTTCAGCGCAACGTGCGCATAGTGCAGAGTCACCGATGAAGTAATCAGGATAACCGTGTTCCAGAAGGGCAGGTAGCCAGCGAAGAAGCTCACGCTCCACTCTTTGACGTTCAATCCTTCGTGCGGGTTAGTAAACAGTGTGGGATCCGGGTTGACGACCAGCGGCCACGCAGCCTGGAATTCCGGCCACAGTACTTCACCCGCCAGACCCTTCTCGCCTTCACCGCCGAGCCACGGCACTGCCAGTGTCCGGATGTAGAACAGGGCGCCGAAGAATGCCGCGAAGAACATCACCTCAGAAAAAATGAACCATGCCATACCCCAGACGTATGAGCGCTTGAGCTGGTCATTGTTCAAACCGGCGTGGTTTTCACGAATCACTGTGGCGAACCACTGGAAAATGATGAAGGACAGCAACAGGAATCCGGCCAGGGCTATCCAGGTGGACACCGCTACAGAATCACCCGCAGACACGTCATTCAACACGCTGCCTAAGCCAAATACCATGAAGAACAAACCAATCGATGCAAAGAACGGATACTTGGTCTGTTCCGGTACGTAATACACACTATGGGAGCTTTCGCTGGCCATCTTATCTCTCCAGAAATAACAATATTATTCTCGTTTACCTGCTGGCTACTGCCGCTGTCTTACTTTTTTCCGTGATGTCGTACAGCGTATAGGACAAGGTCAGTTTGGTGATCTCTTCCGGCAGCCTGGGGTCAACAAAAAAGCGCAGTGCCATGTCGACCGTTTCACCAGCCTGCAAAGGCTGTTCTGCAAAACAGAAGCATTCAATCTTGTTCAGATGGCCTGCTGCTGCGTTGGGCGCCACACTCGGAATCGCCTGTCCTACCATCAAGGTGTCTCGTGGATTGCTGACACGGTAATGAACTACATGAACCTCACCTGGCTTGACGCGCATCTGATTGACAGAGGGCTTGAACTCCCAGCCCATCTCGACGTTCTGGTGCGCAATGAACTGCACCGTTACTTCGCGATCTTCTTCAATCAGCTGACCGGCTTCCGCAACTTCCACGCGTCCGCCAGTCTTGCCGTTTAAACCTGTGATGTCACAAATCACGTCATACAGAGGTACCAGAGCAAATCCAAATGCAAACATACCTACCACGGCAAACAACAATTTTACGGCTAGTTTCTTGTTATTACCTTTCGCTACGTTCTTGGTCATCTCATCTACTCCGGTACAACTACATCGTAAATTTGACAGTACCTCTTTGCCCTTACTGAGCCTTGATCAGGCTGGGGTCAGGCGGCGTTTCAAAGGTGTGGTATGGCGCCGGAGACGGCACAGTCCATTCCAGACCCTGAGCACCTTCCCAGACCTGGGCAGTTGCTTTTTTGCCACCGCGGATACACTTGATGACAACCAGCAGCAGAATCAGCTGCGAGAAGCCAAACAGGAATGCACCGACACTGGAGATCCAGTTGAAGTTGGCAAACTGCAGCGCGTAGTCCGGGATACGGCGGGGCATACCAGCCAGACCCAGGAAGTGCTGCGGGAAGAACAGCAGGTTTACACCGACAAACGACATCCAGAAGTGCAGCTTACCCAGTGTCTCGTCGTACATGTAGCCGGTCCACTTAGGCAACCAGTAGTAGGCGGCCGCCATCAGCGAGAATACTGCGCCTGGTACCAGTACGTAGTGGAAGTGGGCAACAACGAAGTAAGTATCGTGATACTGGAAGTCAGCCGGGGTAATCGCCAGCATGACGCCAGTGAAACCACCGATGGTGAACAGCACTACGAACGCGATTGCAAACAGCATTGGCGTTTCAAAGGTCATGGCACCGCGGAACATGGTGGCAACCCAGTTAAACACCTTCACTCCTGTCGGAACGGCGATCAGCATGGTGGCGTACATGAAGAACAGCTGGCCAGCCAGAGGCATGCCGACGGTAAACATGTGGTGCGCCCATACAATGAAGGACAGGAAAGCAATTGACGCAGTTGCGTATACCATTGAGTCGTAGCCGAACAGACGCTTACGGGCGAAGGTCGGGATGATCGCAGACACGATACCGAATGCCGGCAGAATCATGATGTAAACTTCAGGGTGACCGAAGAACCAGAACAGATGCTGGAACAGTACCGGGTCACCACCGCCAGCCGCGTTAAAGAAGCTGGTACCGAAGTGGATGTCGAACAGCATCATGGTAACCACACCCGCCAGAACCGGCATAACCGCGATCAGCAGGTAGGCAGTGATCAGCCAGGTCCATACGAACAGTGGCATTTTCATCAGGGTCATGCCAGGCGCACGCATGTTCAGAATGGTCGCGATCACGTTGATCGCACCCATGATGGACGATGCACCCATGATATGGACGGCAAAGATGAAGTAAGTCACTGAATCGGGAGCATAGGTCGTCGACAGCGGTGCGTAGAACGTCCAGCCGAAGTTGGGACCACCGCCTTCCATGAACAGGGTGGACACCATCAGCGTGAACGCAAATGGCAGAATCCAGAAACTCCAGTTGTTCATGCGTGGCAACGCCATATCAGGCGCACCAATCATCAACGGAATCATCCAGTTGGCCAGGCCCACGAACGCTGGCATGACCGCACCGAATACCATGACCAGACCATGCATGGTGGTCATCTGGTTGAAGAAGTTAGGCTCTACGAATTGCAGGCCAGGCTGGAACAGCTCTGCGCGGATTACGAGAGCAAAAGTACCGCCCAACAGAAACATCGCAAAGCTGAACCACAGGTACAGAGTACCGATGTCTTTGTGGTTGGTTGTGAACAGCCACCGGGAAATTCCCTTGGCAGGACCATGGTGATGGTCGTGATCATGTGCGTGATCGATAGCAGCGCTACTCATGGCGTTTACTGTCCCCCTACTATGAATTCGTTGACTTCAGCGGGCTGAACCATGTCACCTGACTGATTGCCGAAGGCATTGCGCACGTAGGTGATGATGGAGGCGAGCTCAATCGGATTTAATTGACGACCGTAAGCAGCCATGGCTGTGCCAGGAACACCATTGACCAGTGTGTCCATGGTCACGCCGATGTCACCGGTTGCCTTGGCGCTACCTGCCAGTGCAGGGAATGCAGGTGGCATGCCCTGGCCATTGGCCTGGTGACAGGCGACGCAGTTGCGGCTGTAGATCTCTGCGCCTTCTGCCATGGCTTCGTCCATGCTCAGTGCAGCGTTGGTCAACTCGGCAACCTGCAGCGCCTGCTGCTGTTGTTCGGCGTACCAGGCTTCAAAGTCGGCCGGTTCAAGCACGTGAACTTCGATAGGCATGAAACCATGTTCCATACCGCAAAGCTCGGCGCACTGACCACGATAGATGCCAGGCTCTTCCACGATTACCCAGGACTCATTGATGAAGCCGGGGATAGTGTCTTTCTTGATGGCAAATTCAGGCACCCACCACGCGTGCAGCACGTCCGCGGCAGTCATCAGGAAACGCACTTTGGTGTTGGATGGGATAACCAGCGGGTTGTCGACTTCGAGCAGATAGTTTTCGCCCTTGTCGATTGAATTGCTGATTTCTTCACGGGATGTTGCCAGCGAGCTGAAGAAAGAAACTTCTTCGGCATTCGGATCATCGTCCATGTAGCGATATTCCCAACGCCACTGGTAGCCGATGATCTGAACATCAAGTTCGGATTCGGACGCGTCGTAAGCTGCGGTCAGCACCCGTGTTGCCGGGATGGCCATCGCGATCAGAATCAGGAAGGGGACCAGTGTCCAGACGATTTCCACTTTGGTGCTTTCGTGGAAAGTTGCCGGTTTGGCACCTTTGGATTTGCGATGGTTGATGATGGACCAGAAAAGAACCCCGAAAACAACTACCCCGATGGCGATCATCCACCAGAAGATTGTCATGTGCAGGTCATAGGTCTCGCGACTGATTTGGGTTACGCCCCTGGGCATATTGAGTTCCCAGGCTGCATGCGCACCAGCGCTCCACATAAGCAGAGTGCCGAAGGCAAGGCTTAACCACAGCTTTGCTTTGGACAACATTCGCCGTGTCTCCGTATAGTAAGAAAAGGCTGTTTCTACGTTTTAGATGTATTTATTGTTTTGATTTCAGACGCTCCACTTGCGCTGACTTGTGTAACCCCTTGCGTGACCCAGGACCCGGACGTGACGTTCCCTTGACGTATCAAAGGCTGTAACCGGAGCAGATTTTGGGCAGGATTTTCAGGTGCAAATTAAAGCGCCGGGCATTATAAAAAATTTTTTCTTCAATTGCCATGAAATCCGGCCAACATTTGACACGTTGTTGGCCTTCCATGCGCCGGGCAATATAGACGTCTTTGCCACCCAAATCCCTGCGTTAGATCAACTAATCCTTTGATTTCCGGGCCTGTCGAGCCCTTCCTGCCTCAGAAGAGCTGACATATCCGGCTCTCTGCCCATAAAATCTTTAAACAGGGTCAGTGCACTCGCACCACCACCTTTTGACAATATTTTGTCAAGAAAGCTCTCCCCTACATCCGGATTGAGAACGCCAGACTCGTTGAAGCGTGAGAATACGTCTGCTGATAACACCTCAGCCCATTTGTAACTGTAGTATCCAGCCGAGTAGCCACCAGCGAATATATGCGAGAAGCTGTTTTGAAAGCGGTTATAGTCTGGAACCGGATAGACTGAGGTTTTCGTTCGCGTCGCGCTCAACACTTCAGCAATAAAGTCGCTTTCGTCTGAACAGGGAGTCTGGTGCAGTATGAAGTCGAACAGTGCGAACTCCAGCTGACGCACGGATCTCATGCCTGACTGGAAGTTCTTGGCGGCAATCATTTTCTCCAGCTGGACGTCCGGCAGAGCTTCACCTGTCTGATAGTGGCCGGAGATCATGGCGATAGCCCGACTGTCCCAGCACCAGTTTTCCATCAGCTGGCTGGGAAGTTCAACGGCATCCCATTCGACGCCACTGATACCCGAACTGCCAAGATACGGCTCTCGTGTCAGCATGTGGTGCAATCCGTGACCAAACTCATGAAACAGAGTGGTCACATCATTGTGCGTCAGCAGCGCTGGCTGACTGGCAGTCGCAGGCGCAAAGTTACAAACCAGGTAAGCAACCGGGAGTTGTCGCGATACGACCGCATCTCCGTTGAAAATGACACGATGGTTGCGACAATCCGCCATCCACGCTCCACCTCGCTTGCCTTCTCGGGTATACAGATCCAGGTAAAAGCGGGCAAGCACCTCACCGTCGCGTAGAATCGAGTAGAACTCAACATCCTGATGCCAGACGCTGGCATCGGTGTCCCTGGAAATCTGCACGCCATAAAGTGTCTCAACAATCTGGAACAGGCCCGCCTTGACCTTTTCCGCAGGGAACCAGGAGCGCAGCTCTTCCTGTGAAATGTCATAACACTCTTTGCGCAGCTTCTCGCTGAAATACGTTATGTCCCAGGCATTCAGCGAAGTCACACCGAAGCGTTCCTCGGCGAACTCACAAAGTTCCTGATACTCGCGCTCGGCTGCCGGACGGCTGTAATGGATCAGATCACCAAGAAACTGATTTACCCGCTCCACCGAGTTGGCCATCTTGCGGGCCACGGATACTTCGGCGTAGTTGGAGAATCCGAGGATCTTTGCTTTTTCCTCTCTCAACTTGAGAATTTCCAGCATGATTGGCTGATTATCGAGACTTTTATCGCCAAATTCAGCCGCTCGGGTGGTGTAAGCCTGATATACCTCCTGGCGTAGCTCTGCATTGTCGGCGTAGGACATCACTGCGTAGTAAGACGGGAAATCCAGAGTCAGCAGAAACCCCTTTTTCCCTTTTTGTGTCGCTGCTTCTTCTGCGGCACTGATGGCGGCCTCAGGCATACCAGACAGGATTTCCCTGTCTTCCACCAGCTTGCTCCATGCTCTGGTAGCATCGAGCACATTGTTGCCAAACTGATTACTTAATTCGCTTAATCGGTTTTGTATATCAGCGAACCGCTTTTTGCTGTCGCCGGAAAGATTGACACCCGACAGTTCGAAGTCCAGCAGGCTGTCTTTTAATATCTTGCGTTGCGATGCATTCAGGGACAGTGCCTCAGCCGCCTCGTAGAGCGCCTTTACGCGCTGGTAAAGCGCTTCGCTTTGACCCAGCGCGGAGTAGTACTCCGAAATCAATGGCTGACAGTCGGTGTAGGCCTGCCTGATTTCAGGCGTATTCATTACGCTGTTAAGGTGGCTGGCAGTTGACCACACTTTGCCAATCCTGTCGTCCAGCTCATCCAGCACTCCCATTAATGAATCCCAGGCAGGATCTGTTAACAACGAGTTGTCGGCCTCGAGGGATTTCAGCGTGTCTCGATTATCCGCCAGAACCTGTCGGACGGCCGGCTCGATATGTTCCGCGCGGATGGTGGCAAAATCCGGCAGTCGATCAAAGGCAAGCAAAGGATTCTGATTGGCAGTCGATGCAGGCATCCAGAAAAACTCCTGTCTGGGTAGTAAGAAAAACGGCTCTCATCATATCATTGTCGCAAGCCATTGCCGAAAAGGAAGCTTTATGAGCATCAGACGCTTCGAGTCCCACGAACCACAGCTTGGAAACCGCGTTTTTGTCGATGAGACCGCTGTTGTAATCGGTCAGGTAGAAATAGGCGATGATTCTTCTGTCTGGCCTATGACAACCATCCGCGGCGACATTCATAGCATTCGCATCGGCGCCCGCAGCAGCATCCAGGATGGCTCGGTTGTACATGTGACCCACGATGGGCCCTTTAACCCAGGCGGTTTCCCATGCTCGGTGGGGAACGATGTCACCGTTGGCCACAAAGTAATGCTTCATGGCTGCACGATACACGATCGCGTCCTTGTCGGCATGGGTGCAACCATCATGGATGGGGCCGTTATCGAAAGCGATGTGATCATAGGCGCCGGCAGCCTGGTGCCGCCTGGCAAGACACTGGAGAGCGGCTATCTGTATGTTGGCTCTCCGGTGAAGCAGGCTCGCAAACTGACCGAGCAGGAAAAATCCTTTTTCCTTTACACGGCTAAGAAGTATTGCGAGCTAAAGGACCGCTATTTGGCCAGCAAGGCGTGAAGTGCCGCGATAACGGGCTGTGTCTCCGGCTGGACACCGCGCCAGATGCGGAATGATTCGGCAGCCTGCTCAACCAGCATACCACTGCCATCCAGCGCCAGCAGCGCACCACTCTCGCGTGCCCATTGCTGAAACACCGTCCCGCCCGGGGCGTAAACCATGTCATAACAACCCGTAGCGGCTGATATCAGCCAGCCTGGCAATGCCGGCATTTCTCCTTGCAGGCCCGCAGAACTTCCATTGATCAGCCAGTCCGGCGCAGGAGTTCGATCTGGCGACGGCTGGCCCTGCAGCTGCTCCAGGCTCAGCACCCTGAGTGGATACTGCGAGCTGAAATCCTCAGCCATCGACGCGGCACGCGCCAGTGTGCGATTGACGATGGTGATCGAAGCGGGCCTGGCTGCGATCAATGGCGGCAACACACCGCGCACGGCACCGCCGGCACCAATTATCATGATGTTTGCACCAGCCAGTTTGCCGCCGTGGTTCTTTTCGATGTCGCGAACCATACCGGTACCATCGGTATTGTCGCCAGCGAGTCGCCCGTCGGCTAATTGGTAGAGCGTGTTTACAGCGCCAGCCAGCTCTGCATTTGGGGCAAGCCAGTCGACCAGTCGCCAGGCGGTTTCTTTATGCGGCACAGTCACGTTCAGCCCTTTGCCGCCCTCAGCAAAGAACTTGTGAACACCGGCCACAAAATTCTCCGGTGACAGTTCGAGGCTGTCGTAAGACAGCCGTTCGCCAGTCTGCTCGGCAAACTGTGCATGAATGAAGGGGGATTTGCTGTGCGCAACCGGATAGCCGGTTACCGCGTATCGATCAATATCGGCCATCAGTTCCTACACCCAATCCCGAGCGCCCAGGAATTCAGTGTAGAGGCGCTCCTCTTCAGTGCCTGGGGCAGGGTGCCAGTCATAAATCCAGCTCACCTCAGGAGGCAAAGACATCAGTATGGATTCAACGCGACCCAGTCCGGACTGAAGACCAAACAGGGTACCGCGGTCGAACACCAGATTGAACTCTACATAACGACCACGCCGGTAGCGCTGGAATTGTTTGTGTTCGGCGGCAAACGGCACGTACATGCGCGCTTCCACGATGGGTGCATAGGCTTCCATATAACTATTGGCAATATCCTGCACCATCGCAAATGTGTCTTCAAAAGACTTTTCATTAAAGTCATCAAAGAACAGGCCACCAACTCCGCGAGTTTCTTTCCGGTGCGGCAGATAAAAATAATCGTCGCACTCTTTCTTGAATCTTGGATACAGGTCTTCACCATGCGCGTCACAGGCGCTTTTTGCCGTTCGGTGCCAATGCCGGCAATCCTCTTCATTGCCATAATACGGTGTCAGGTCATAACCGCCCCCGAACCACCAGACCGGAGACTTGTTGTCGTCTTCAGCGATAAAGAACCTAAAGTTGGCATGAGAGGTCGGAATAAACGGGTTGTCCGGGTGTATGACCAGTGACACACCCATGGCCTGAAAGCGTCTTCCAGCCAGTTCGGGCCGACTTGCTGTGGCCGAGGGAGGAAGCGCATCACCGTAGACATGGGAAAAGTTTACGCCGCCTTTTTCAAAGACTTTACCGGCGCTGATGACGCGGGTTATACCACTGCCACCTTTGTCACGCTGCCAGGAGTCCTCGTGAAAGCGCGCCTGCCCATCCAGTGCTTCCAGCCGTTCGCAAATGTTGTCCTGCAAAGTCAGCAGGAAAGTTTTGACCGCCTCGGTATTTACCTGTTGGTCTGCTTGTTCGTTTGATTGATCAACCATGACCAGATCTCCTCTTTAAATATCAGACGGCGCGCATGACCTGGCCTGTCGCCAGATCAATAATCTGCGATGGCTTGCTGGCACCCCCCAGTGACCCGGGCAGCACATAATCCAGTTGCGCCCCGAGTTGCTGCTCTAACAATACTCTTGAACGAATCGCCGGCCTGCCGGCCAGATTGGCCGAGGTCGAAACCACCGGGCCACCGAATTGCCTGCACAATTGCTGGACCAAAGGGTGGCTGCTGACACGCAGCGCAACAGACGGGTGATCTCCTTTTATCCACCACGGCACCACATCCTGCGAGTCCCGCACCAGATAGGTAACCGGGCCTGACTTCGCCTGCCCGGACCAGCCTTTTTTCAGCACATCCAGTTGCTCAGTGGGCAGCGCCGATAAAATGAAATCCAGCTGCTCAATTGTTGCGGCGACGAGAATCATACCTTTTTCAACAGGCCGGCGTTTGATCTGCAACAAACGCAGCGTGGCCTGCTGTGAGAATGGATCGCAACCCAGGCCCCAGACCGCCTCGGTCGGGTAGGCGATGACCCCCGCGGATGACAGCACCCTGCAGGCTTTGTCTACAGCCAGTCTTTTCATAGCGTTTTCTCGGCTTGATTGTTCATCGGTTTATAAACCACTTACCTGCCTGTTTGCAGATGTGTCCAGACAACTCCAACTGAAGCAGCTTCAGGTTCAGCGACGGCAGGGGCAACTGTGAATGACTCATTAGCGCATCACTGGTAACACCATCGTCTGCAATTAGCCGTAGTAAGTCTGTACAGCCATTGGGAACCGACACAGCTTTATTAGAAACTGCGTTTCCTGGAATTTCTTTGGTCTGCAGCTCCAGCTGACCCTGAACCATCGGTGCAAGCTGCTCAATGATATCTGTGGCATTTTCCGCCAGTGTGGCGCCTTGGCGCAACAGGCTATGACATCCCCTGCTGCTCGGTGTGTTGACCGAGCCGGGCACCGCGAACACATGGCGTCCCTGCTCAAGAGCAAGGCGCGCGGTAATAAGCGAGCCACTTCTCATCGTCGCCTCTATCACACATACGGCAAGACTCAGTCCGCTGATAATCCGATTGCGCTGGGGAAAATGAAAGGCGTCTGGTGGTGAATGCAGCGGAAACTCAGAGATAACAGCTCCTCTACCAGCGCCATGACTGATACTGGACGCGAGTTCGGCATTTGCCTTTGGATAAATAGTATTCAGCCCGTTGCCCAATACGGCAATGGTTGGTTTGTCCTGTATCACGCTCGCCATATGTGCGGCCGTATCGATACCGCTGGCCAGACCACTTACCACCGTAAATCCGGCGCGCCCAAGATCCCTGCTTATTCGGCCCGCCAGGTCTCTGCCATACCGGCTACAGTTACGGCTGCCGACCAGCGCAATGCAGGGCTGGCAAAAAATGCCTGGATCACCGCGAACAAACAGTACCGGCGGCGGGTCTGGCAGCTCGCGCAGTAGCGCTGGATAGCGATGGTCATCGAACAATACAAGACTGTGCTCATCCTGTTGCCTCCACCTCAGGGTCTGTTCGAGCGCCTGTCTTGCCCGCGAATTCGAATCTCTTGCAGTTTGTATGCGCTGGATAACGTCATCATCCAGCTTGAGTTGCTGCAGGCTGTCTACTGGCAATTCCAGCGCGCCTCTGGCGCTGCCGGCCCTGGCCAGCAATCGGTGCATGCGATTGGCGTGGCTTTCCAGGGCATGGTAGAGCAGAAGGTAGCTTTCCAGATCTGTGCAGGACATCATCGTTTACCTCCGTGTATGACGTCTGAGGATGCGCATCCCGGCGCATCGCCTGTGCTACAATTCGCAATAATCTGCAAATCATCAAGGTCCTTTAGCGTTTATGGCACAGCTTGTGCGCTGCTGCCGAAACGATAATGTCTTTTCGGAGTGAACTATGGCCAAACTCGAAATTCTGGAGTTTCCCGATCCGCGGCTGCGTACCGTGGCGGAGCCAATTGATACATTTGACGAAGCACTCAGCCAGCTGATTGATGACATGTTCGAGACCATGTATGAGGCGCCCGGCATTGGCCTCGCCGCAACTCAGGTCAATGTGCACAAACAGCTGATTGTGATTGATATTTCCGAGGACAAAAGCGAGCCGCTGGTTTTCATCAACCCGGCCATCAAGGTGCTGGACGATGAGCTTGCCGAATACGATGAGGGCTGCCTCTCGGTGCCTGGTTTTTACGAAACTGTCAGCCGGCCACGACAGGTCAAGATCAATGCTCTGGATCGGCACGGCGAGGCTTTTGAAATGGTGTCTGACGGCCTTCTGGCCACTTGTATCCAGCACGAGATGGACCATCTCAATGGCAAACTGTTTGTTGATTACCTGAGTAATCTGAAACGGCAACGCATTCGCAGCAAACTCGAAAAAGCCCACAAACTGGCGGCGAACGGCTGATCCCATCTCATGTCAAAACTCAAACTGGTGTTCGCCGGCACACCGGCGTTCGCCGCCGGTCACCTGCAGGCATTGATTGATGCTGGCCACAACATTGTGGCCGTATATACTCAACCCGATCGTGCCGCAGGACGGGGCAAGAAACTGCAGCCCAGCCCGGTCAAACAGGTTGCCCAACAGCACCAGCTGCCTGTGTTTCAGCCGGCCTCACTTAAAGATACTGATGCGCAACGGGAGCTGTCAGCTCTGAATGCTGATCTTATGGTTGTTGTGGCCTATGGCCTGCTGTTGCCCCAGGCAGTTCTCGACCTCCCGCGGCTCGGCTGCATCAATGTGCATGCTTCACTTTTGCCGCGCTGGCGCGGTGCGGCGCCAATAGAGCGTGCCATTCTCGCTGGCGACAAACAGTCTGGCGTCACCATCATGCAAATGGACGCTGGTCTCGATACCGGAGCCATGATCCACAAAATTGAGACGCCCATTTCTGACGCAGACGATCGTCAGACCCTTGAAAACCGCCTTGCCGTGCTGGGTTGCCAGGCTCTGATACATACGCTGGCAAATTTCGATTCATTGGCGTCCAGCGCTGAGCCTCAAACCGATGATGGCACGACGTATGCGCGCAAGCTGGACAAGTCAGAGGCCCTGATAGACTGGAACCAGACCGCGGAAGAAATTAACCGCTGCATCCGTGCCGGTATTGGCAGAAATCCAGCCTACACTTTCATAAATGGCGAGCGTATAAGGTTCATCCGTGCACAGGTGCTAAGTGGCAAACAGAATCAGTCGCCTGGCACGATCCTCGGCACGGTCGATCTGACTTGCGAGGATT
Organism: Pseudohongiella sp. SYSU M77423; assembly: GCF_029911965.1. Lineage (NCBI taxonomy): Bacteria > Pseudomonadati > Pseudomonadota > Gammaproteobacteria > Pseudomonadales > Pseudohongiellaceae > Pseudohongiella > Pseudohongiella sp. SYSU M77423. Next base: position 196,203 of record NZ_JARYTH010000004.1, read on the forward strand.
CACCGACCGGCACCACTCAGGGCCAGAGCCTCAAATCGCTGCGTATCGCCTGTCGTGATGGCGAGCTGGCGCTTCAGCAGGTTCAGCTACCCGGCAAGAACGTCATGTCTGTAACCGATCTTTTGAATGCTCGACGCGCCATGTTTGAACCCGGCAAGCAGTTCTCCAGCATCGAGACTCCCTCGTGACGCCCGCCCAGATTCGGGCTCAGGCCGCCACAATTCTGGCGAGCCTGGTAAAACAGCAGGGCTCTCTGGCCAGCCTGCTGCCTAAACCGGGTGAGGGGACAGAATCAGCAGATGGTCAGGCACTGCTCAGGGAGTTGTGTTTCGGTACCTGTCGCTGGTTTTTCCAGTTGGAGAGCCAATTGGCTGGCCTGCTCGACAAACCTATACGACGCAAAGACGCAGACATTCACTGCCTGTTGCTGATCGGCCTGTATCAACTGCAGCACCTCCGGTTGCCGGATTATGCTGCCATCAATGAGACCGTCAATGCCGCTGTCACCCTGAAAAAAGTCTGGGCCAAACGCTTGATCAACGGGGTATTGAGACAATGGCAGCGCCAGCAGCATAAGACTGACGATACCGGCTCGCTACTTGATGATGCGGCAGCACTCGCTGACTCCTATCCAGTCTGGCTCCGCTCGGCCATCACGCAGGCCTGGCCTGACAGATTTAGCGAGGTGCTGAAGCAGGGAAATGTGCATCCGCCAATGACCCTCCGGGTCAATCTCTCAAAAATTTCCCGTGACGCGTATCTTGAGCAGTTGGCAGGGCAGGGCATAAGTGCTTCAGCGGGCAAACTTTCCGACAGCGCCATCTATCTTGAAAAAGCGCTGTCTGTCCATGCGCTCCCTGGTTTCGCAGAAGGATGGGTAAGCATTCAGGATGAGGCATCTCAATTGATCCCAGCATTACTGGCACCACAACCGGGCGATCATCTGCTTGATGCCTGCGCGGCACCCGGTGGCAAGACAGCGCACCTGCTGGAATCACAGCCGGAGTTGGCATCATTGCTGGCACTGGACAGTGACAGTCGCCGGCTGCAGCGTGTCCACCAGAATCTGCAGCGCCTTCAGCTGCACGAGGCACCGGTCACAGTTGTTTGCGCAGATGCAGGCCAACCCGACTCATGGTGGAGTGGTGATCAATTTGACCGGATTCTGCTCGATGCTCCCTGTTCAGCAACAGGAGTCATCCGCCGCCAACCCGACATTAAGGTTTTGCGTAAATCAGAGCATATAGATCAGTTGCTGAATCTTCAGGCCCGGCTTCTTGACGCCATGTGGCTATGTCTTGCGCCGGGTGGCGTGATGCTTTACACAACCTGCTCAATTCTTCCGGCAGAAAACGCTCAACAGGTTGAGTCCTTTTTGGAGCGCACCCCAGACGCCGAATGTCTGCCCCTGTTGACAGAACATCACGGGGAGCCTTGGGCAGCTGATTGTGAAACCCCGGGACGCCGGTTTGGTCGACAGCTGTTGCCAAGCGATGGTGGGCCCGACGGTTTTTATTATGCATTGCTGAAAAAACAACAATAGTGCACTGAAAATATGCCTAATGGCTTGTATCTGGTTGGTACCCGCCGGATAATTTGACGGCAGCGGCACCATCCGGACGCAGACGAAGGATCAAGGCGCAGGAGCCTGCTTTTACATGAAAATAATTATTCTGGGCTGCAATGCGGTCAGTGCCTCACTGGCTGAAAACCTGGCAAGCGAAAATACCGATATCACCCTGGTTGACCCGGATGCAGAAGCCCTGCGGGAACTCAAGGACAGACTGGACATCGGTATCGCACAGGGCTGGCCTTCGCACCCCGATGTGTTGCGGGCCGCCGGCGCCGACGACGCCGACATGATCATCGCCGTGACAGAAAACGATGAGATCAATATGGTCGCCTGCCAGATTGCGTTTTCTGTTTTTAAAACCCCCAAAAAGATCTGTCGCCTGCGCTCGGCGTCATATATTGCCCAGGATGACCTGTTCCGTCCTGACGCCATACCGCTCGATGTTGTCATCAGCCCGGAATTGCTGGTTTCGAACTATATCCGCCGCCTGATTGAGCTGCCCGGCTCGCTGCAGGTTCTCGATTTTGCTGATGGCAATGCCCAGCTGGTCGCGGTTCGTGCCTACTACGGTGGGCCGCTGGTCGGTCAGGAGATCCGCTTTCTGCGAGAGCACATGCCCAATGTGGATGCTCGTGTGGCGGCTATTTTCCGCCGCAACCGCGCCATTACCCCTGAAGGTTCTACCGTCATCGAAGCCGACGACGAAGTCTTTTTTATCGCAGCTCCCAAAAACATTAAAGCAGTCATCAGCGAACTGCGCCGTATGGACCGACCTTACAAACGCCTGATCATCGCTGGTGGCGGCAATATCGGCGCGCGCCTGGCCTCAGCGCTGGAAGAGCGTTACCAGGTTAAAGTGATTGAGCACAATCCGGATCGCTGCGCCTATCTGTCCGAGTTTCTTAATAGGGCTGTCGTCCTGAATGGTATTTCCTCTGACAAAAAGCTGTTACAGGAAGAGGGTATCGCAGATACCGATGTTTTCCTGGCCCTGACCAATGACGATGAGGCAAATATCATGTCGTCATTGCTGGCGAAACGCCTCGGGGCGCGCAAGGTCATGTGTCTTATCAGCAACCCGGCTTATGTGGACCTGGTGCAGGGCGGTGAAATCGATATCGCAATCTCACCTCAGCAGGCATCGATTGGCAGTCTGCTGACTCACATTCGTAAAGGTGACATTGTTAATGTGCATTCACTACGCCGGGGTGCCGCAGAAGCGCTGGAGGCAATCGCGCACGGTGACAGCCAGTCGTCTAAAGTAGTGGGTCGTGCTATTGAAGATATCGATCTGCCTCAGGGTACGACCATAGGTGCTATCGTTCGGGACGAAGAGGTGCTGATTGCCCATGACGATATTGTGATTGAACCCGAAGACCACGTCATTTTGTTCCTCACCGACAAGAAACGCATTCCTGAAGTAGAGCGTCTTTTTGCTGTTGGATTTGCCTTTTTCTGATCTGGAGTTAAGCACTTACTATGCATTTTGCCGTTGTTGCCCGCATACTTGGTGTTTTGCTGATGCTTTTCAGCATGCTGGCCAATCTGCCCTCCATACTGGTCTCTTTTCTGTATGGGGACGGCGAAGTGAGCTCGTTCTGGACCTCCGCCATGATCACCTTTGCGACCGGGTTTACCCTCTGGCTGGTGACGCTTCGCTCCAAGAAAGAGCTACGCACCCGTGATGGCTTCCTGGTAGTGACGTTGTTCTGGACAGTATTGAGCACTTTCGGCGCATTACCCTTCCTTTTCTCGCTGGATGTCCGGCTTTCTGTGACAGACGCGATTTTCGAATCTTTTTCAGGGCTCACGACCACAGGTGCAACCGTCATTACCGGGCTTGATGTGCTTCCCAAGTCCATACTGTTTTACCGGGCACAGCTACAGTGGTTGGGCGGTATGGGTATCGTTGCCCTTGCGGTGGCCGTACTGCCAATGCTGGGTATCGGTGGTATGCAGCTTTATCGGGCAGAAAGCCCGGGGCCCGTGAAAAACGACAACCTGGTTCCCCGCCTGGCAGAAACTGCCAAGGCACTGTGGTACATCTATCTTGGATTGACCGTGACTTGCGCGCTTGCTTACTGGGCGGCAGGCATGAATCTTTTCGACGCTATCTGTCACAGCTTCACAACTGTTGCAATTGGTGGCTTCTCCAACTATGACGCCAGTATCGGGTATTTTGACAGCAATATCGTGAATCTTATTGCCGTCGCATTCATGTTCCTGGCGGGTATAAACTTCGCATTGCACTTCACCGCCTGGCAGCGGCGCAGCCTGATTCAATACGTTCGCGACCCGGAGACGAAGTTCTACACGGTAGTCCTGGTCGGGATTGCCTTGTTCACGATTATCGTTTTGTATGCCACAGAAACATACGACATGCAGAACTCGTTTATCCACGGGCTGTTTCAGACTGTTTCTATAGCGACCACAACCGGTTATACAACAGCTGACTTCAACGCCTGGCCATATGCATTGCCGTATTTGTTGATCTACGCCTCCATTATCGGCGCCTGCGCAGGCTCTACCGGTGGCGGTATGAAGGTAATCCGGATACTGCTGATCTTCAAGCAGGGTATTCGTGAGGTTAAACGGCTGATTCACCCTAACGCCATTATTTCAGTCAAGCTGGGCCGGAGAATGGTGCCTGATCGTGTAATCGAATCAGTCTGGGGTTTCTTCGCTGTCTACGTGATGGTGTACATGGCACTGCTCATCATGCTGCTTGCCATGGGTATGGAGGTGTTGACCGCATTCAGTGCCGTAGGCGCCAGCCTCAATAATCTTGGGCCAGGTCTCGAGGGCGTTGCGGCCAACTATGCCAATATTTCCGACCCGGCCAAGTGGGTACTTTGCCTGGCCATGTTGCTGGGGCGTCTTGAGATCTTCACACTGCTGGTGCTGTTCCTGCCGATGTTCTGGCGGCGCTGAGGCACGGGATAACCAACTGCGGGTCTTCTTCGGGCCTAATAGAATCGCTCGCTGTCGTCGTCCGGTCGCTTGCGATAACGTTTGTAGCTCCACTGGTATTGGCTGGGCAAAGCACGAATACAACGCTCTACCGAGCGATTCATGGCTGCCGCCGCAGAAGCCGAATCTGCCTCATAAATCCCATTATCGGCCGGTTCAAATACCACGTGATATCCACGACCGCCGGACAGCCTCTCCGCGTAAGCAAAAATTACCTGTGAGCCAGTTCGGCTGGCAAGTTTAGGCACCAGCGTCATGGTGTAGGCCTGAATGCCGAACAACGGGGCAAAAACACCTCCCTCGTTCCTGGGCTGCTGATCGGGCAGGATGCCCGTGGCACCGCCCTGCAACAAAGCTTTATTGAGACGCACGACACCCTGACGGTCGGTGGCGACCAACTCGGCGCCGGCTTTGGCTCTTGAACCAGCGACAAGCGCGTTAAGCCCCTTTATTTTTGGTGGTTTGTACAGTGTCGTAAGAGGACCTAGTGTGGAAACGTAAAGTCCCAGCGCCTCCCAGCTGCCCAGATGTGGTGACGCGTAGATGATGCCCTTACCGCTGGCCTGAGCTTTTTCGACATGCTCCATTCCGTCAACGCTGACAATCAAGCGCAGAACGTGATCAATGGACCGGCACCACATATGGCCGAGCTCAAGGCCTGTCTTTATCGTTTCCTTGATGCTCTCTCTGGCAAGTTTTTGCGTTTGTTCAGCGCTCAGCTCGGGGAATACCCGCTGCAGATTGATCAACGTGACTCGCCTGGTTTCTGTCGGCAGCATATACACGACTGTGCCAATGGCATTACCAATCATATGCAAGGCCGGCAGTGGGAGCCACGCCAGTATGTTCAAGGCGAATTTGATAATCGCAGTCTTCAGGGTGTCGATAGGAGTGCTCTCCAGAGCTTGTTCAGAGTTAAAACCATCATTTTAGCGCAGTGGATATTAACTGCCTAATCCCGCATAATTGCGCCTTTTCAACCGTTTTACATTGGGGTGAGACTTGTCTGACGTTACAACCTTCCAGGGCCTGATTCTGGCGCTTCAGGACTTCTGGGCGAAGCAGGGCTGTGTGGTGTTACAGCCGCTGGACCTCGAAGTGGGTGCGGGCACCTTCCATCCGGCTACGTTTTTGCGAGCGATCGGCCCGGAAAGCTGGCGCACGGCTTACGTTCAGCCCAGCCGCCGCCCGACTGATGGTCGTTATGGCGAGAACCCGAACCGATTGCAGCACTACTACCAGTTTCAGGTGATTCTGAAGCCTTCGCCGCCAGATATCCAGGATCTGTACGTTGCCTCTCTGAAACATCTCGGCATTGACCCACAGGTTCACGATATTCGCTTTGTTGAAGACAATTGGGAGTCGCCAACGCTGGGTGCCTGGGGTCTGGGCTGGGAAGTCTGGCTGAACGGCATGGAAGTTACACAGTTTACCTATTTCCAGCAGGTAGGTGGTCTGGAGTGTTTCCCGGTCAGTGGCGAGATTACCTATGGGCTTGAGCGAATCGCCATGTATCTTCAGGGTGTGGACAGCCTCTATGACCTGGTCTGGACGCGTGGGCCGGAAGGAGATGTGACTTACGGCGACGTATTCCATCAAAATGAAGTTGAAATGTCCGCTTATAACTTCGAACACGCCAATGTTGATGCATTGTTCCGCAACTTTGATGAGTGCGAAGCTGCGTGTAGCTCACTGATTGAAAAAGGCCTGGCTCTGCCTGCTTATGAGCAGGTGCTGAAAGCCTCGCATTATTTCAACCTGCTTGATGCCAGACAGGCAATTTCGGTAACCGAGCGTCAGCGTTTTATTCTGCGTGTCCGTACCCTGTCTCGTCAGGTTGCAGAGGCGTACTACGAAAGCCGTCGCAAACTTGGGTTCCCGCTGGCGCCAGAAGCGCTGCGGCAGGCCGCGTTAAATACCCAGTAATTTACCCAACCGATTGCAGCTATCATGACCGAAAAACATTTTTTAGTAGAAGTAGGGTGTGCCGAGCTTCCGCCGAAGGCGCTCAAAGGACTTTCCGATGCTTTCACAAGCGGCGTTGAAGCGGGCCTCTCCGCAGCCGGCTTGAGCTTCGCAAAAGTAGTGCCGTTTGTCAGTCCGCGTCGACTTGCTATTCGCGTCGAAGATCTTGCCACCCGACAGAACGACGTGGCGCTGGAAAAGTTCGGACCAGCGGTCAAGGCAGCTTTTGACAAGGATGGGAACCCCACGCCAGCAGCGCAGGGTTTTGCCAGAGGCTGTGGTGTCAGCGTAGCAGATCTGGAGCGGGACACCCGCGATGGTGTTGAAAAGCTTGTGTATCGCGCCACCCAGAAAGGTGCCGACACTGCAACACTGTTACCGGGCATCGTCCAGCAGTCCCTGGGAAAGCTGCCGATTCCAAGGAAAATGCGCTGGGGCAGTACACGCGACGAATTCGTCCGGCCGGTATACTGGCTGGTTATGCTGTTTGGTGATGATGTGGTTGAGACCGAGTTGTTCGGCATCAGCAGTGATCGTGTCACCTATGGTCATCGCTTCCATTGCCCACAGCCAATCACGCTGACTTCTGCCGAGAGCTATGAACAGCAATTGCTGAAACCCGGCCATGTCATCGCTGACTACGCGCAACGACGTCAGACTGTGGAGTCGTTGATTTCTGAACAGGGTAAAGCGCTTGATGCGGAGGTCATTATCGACTCAGATCTGCTGGATGAAGTAACCAGCATGGTGGAGTGGCCTGTTGCGCTGACCGGCAAGTTTGACGAGCACTTTCTGTCAGTTCCGCCTGAAGCATTGATCTCGTCGATGAAGAATCACCAGAAGACGTTCTATGTGCTGGATAAGCAGGGTAAGATGCTGCCTTATTTTGTTGCGGTAGCGAACCTGCACAGCAAAGATCCGGCGCAGGTTATCGCTGGCAATGAGCGTGTCATCCGACCCCGCCTGGCAGACGCAGCTTTTTTCTACGAAACCGATCGCAAGCAGCCGCTGGCGTCACGCCTGCCACAGCTCGGCAATATCGTGTTTCAGCAACAGCTTGGCACGGTTGAACAGAAGTCTCGTCGTGTTGCCGAACTGGCGGTGTCCATAGCGCGTGAACTCGGGTTTGAGCCAGAGTCATCAGAACGCGCGGCACTACTGGCCAAGTGCGATCTATTGACGAACATGGTCGGTGAGTTTCCCGAGTTACAGGGAACCATGGGTTACTACTATGCTCTGCATGATGGGGAACCAGAGTCTGTCGCCCTGGCGATCACCGAACAGTATCAACCCAGATTCTCGGGCGACGCTGTGCCTTCAAGCGATACCGGTGCTGTACTGGCTGTAGCAGAAAAACTCGACACTATCTGTGGTCTGTTTGTTATCGGACAGCCCCCGACTGGTTCCAAAGATCCTTTTGCGCTTCGGCGAGCGGCATTAGGTGCTCTGCGCATACTGGTGGAAAAGTCCCTGGATCTGAACCTTGCGCAAGCGATCAAGCAATCACTCGCCAGTTATGAGGCGCAGGGTGTAAGCGTTGCCGGTGAAACCGGCAGCCAGGTATTTGAGTTTATGCTGGAGCGGTTCCGGGCCTGGTATCTCGGCGAAGGCGTATCGACAGAAGTCTTCCAGGCCGTGATGGAATTGAAGCCCGAAAGACCGCTGGACTTTGCGATGCGAGTTAACGCGGTTCAAAGGTTTTCGCAACTGCCTGAAAGCGCTGCACTGGCAGCGGCCAACAAGCGTGTCTCCAATATTCTGCAGAAAGAAAAGCAGCAGCAAACCGAAGTTGACCAGGCTCTCCTGTCAGAAACCGCTGAAAAGGATCTGGCACAAGCAGTTGCTGAAATGCGTGGTGTTGTCGAGCCACTCTTCGAGAAGCGTGAATATACGCAGGGTCTTGAAAAGCTGGCCGCGATGCGACCTGTAGTTGATGCATTCTTTGATCAGGTACTGGTGATGGCAGACGATGACGCAGTTCGCCAGAACCGGCTGGCTTTGCTGTCTGAACTCCGTGCCCTGTTTTTGAAGGTTGCGGATATCTCCAGCCTGCACCGAAGCTGACAGACCATGACTCCCGGGGGAGCCAGACTGATAATCCTCGACCGAGATGGTGTCATCAACGAGGACTCAGATGCTTTTATCAAGTCGGTCGCTGAATGTGTGCCTGTTGCTGGCAGCATTAACGCTATTGCCAGACTGAGCCAGGCTGGATACACAGTTGCAGTTGCCACTAATCAGTCTGGCGTTGCGCGGGGACTGCTGTCAGAAACAACACTGTCACAAATTCATGATTATTTATCAGGGTTGGTAGAAAGAGCAGGCGGACGTATCGCGGGTTTTTTTTATTGTCCCCATGGACCTGATTCGAACTGTAGTTGCCGAAAACCTAAGCCTGGTCTTTTGTATCAGATTCGAGACAAATACGGCATTGAGATCTCTGGCGTTCCGGTCGTTGGCGACAGCCTGAGAGATCTTCAGGCAGCACTGACGGCTGGCTGCACCCCTGTTCTGGTTCGTAGCGGAAAAGGTGAACGCACTTTAGCATCGGGCTTCCCTTCCGAACTTGCAGATTGTGCCCGGTTTACCGACCTGGCCGCCTTTGTTGACAATCTATTAAATTAACTGCCACAGGAAGTTGGCCTGCCGATATGTTCATGAAGTTCAGATCCTCACTGTTTTTCCTCGGCTATGCGACACTGACTTTTATAATCTCGTCTCTGGTCATTTTGCTGTTCTGGATTCTACCGCCAAAGCGTCGCTTCTATCTGTACGCCCTCTGGTGTCGCCTGGTGCTGGCCTGGCTGAGACTCAGCTGTGGTATCAGCTACAACATCCGGGGCCTGGAACACATACCCGACCACCCGGTCGTAGTACAAAGTAATCACCAGAGTACCTGGGAGACGATCTTCCTGTATCAGTTGTTCACACCCGTTTGTCCCATCCTGAAGAAGGAGCTATTGGACATTCCATTCTGGGGATGGGCACTACGGCTGCAGCAACCGATTGCTATTGACCGCAGCAAACCACGAGAGGCTGGCAAGTCCTTACTATTGCAGGGAGCGGCACGGATAAAGGATGGTTTGTCGATTTTGGTGTTTCCTGAGGGGACCCGAGCACGCACTGGCGCACTGGGAAAATTCTCCAGAGGCGGGGCGCAGTTGGCGGTTGCGACCGGCACGCCCATCATTCCCGTACTGCACAACGCGGGTTACTGCTGGCCAGCTGGCACGACACTCAAGAAGCCTGGCTGTATTGAGGTGCTGATAGGACCGCCTATTGCAGTCGATGGTAAAACGGCAAAAGAAGTAGCGGCCGAGTTTGATTTGTGGATGAACACAAACAAATCGGCCGTTGGTCTGCAGTAAGACCAACGGCCGACGTTTGTCAGGCGACTTCTTACTTAGATATCCAGGTTCTGGACAGCCAGCGCGTTGGTTTCGATGAAGTCTCTTCGCGGATCCACCTGGTCACCCATCAAGGTTGTGAATAGCTGGTCGGCACCAATCGCATCTTCGATTGTAACTTGCAGCATACGACGGCTCTCAGGATCCATCGTGGTTTCCCAAAGCTGATCTGGATTCATCTCACCCAGCCCCTTGTAGCGCTGTAGATAATGTCCCTTCATCGCATCATCGGTCAGCCACTTCAATGCTTCGCTAAATGATTGAATTTCCTGTGTTTTTTCGCCTCGCTTAACGTAGGCACCCGTTTCTATCAAGCCATTGAGCATTTCACCCAGGCGATTCAGAGCCCGGTATTCACCTGATCCGAAAAAGTCTTTGCTGAAGCGATAGTCACGAATAAGACCGTGCAAGCTGTGGCGAACCTGTGGCAGGAAGACATGCCGCTCTGGGTCTTCATAGGCCTGAACATAGTAGTTCTGGGCCGTTTTGGGGTGGAGTGATTCCATCGATTGCCACAACTGTTTAAGCCAATTGGTCACGCCTTCTTCTGTATAATCGTCGCTGGTCAACACTGGCGTAAAGACCATCGCTTCAAGTATTTCAGAAGGGTAGAGACGTTCCAGGCGTTTGATCATCGCGTAGGTGGAATTGTACTGCTTAACCATCGCTTCCAGGGCATCCCCGGAGATAGCGGGTGCGTCTTTATTTACATGGAGAGCCGCACCATCCAAGGCTATTTGCGTCTGATAGCGCGCCAGTTCGTCGTCATCCTTCAAGTACTGTTCCTGTTTACCCTTACGAACTTTATACAAGGGCGGCTGTGCAATATAGACATAGCCACGCTCCACCAGCTCTCGCATTTGACGGAAGAAGAAGGTCAGTAGCAGTGTTCTGATGTGGGAGCCGTCGACGTCGGCGTCCGTCATGATGATGATGCGGTGGTAGCGCAAACTGTCGGGAGAAAACTCATCCTTACCAATTCCGCAACCCAGCGCCTTGATCAAAGTGCCAATCTCAGCAGAGCTCAACATTTTGTCAAAACGTGCTTTTTCGACGTTCAGAATCTTGCCCTTAAGCGGAAGGATGGCCTGGTTTTTACGGTTTCGTCCCTGTTTCGCTGATCCACCCGCTGAGTCACCCTCCACGATGTATATTTCTGAAAGAGCTGGGTCTTTTTCCTGACAGTCAGCCAATTTGCCTGGCAATCCGGCCATGTCCAGAGCGCCCTTACGGCGTGTCATTTCTCGTGCCTTTCGTGCTGCCTCACGGGCCCTGGCAGCATCGATCATTTTCCCAACAATTTGTTTGGCTTCATTGGGGTTTTCGAGCAGAAAGTCAGTGAAATGGGAGACCATCTCCTGCTCTACTGCGGTTTTAACTTCAGATGATACGAGTTTGTCTTTAGTTTGGGATGAAAACTTCGGGTCTGGTACTTTGACAGAGATAACAGCCGTAAGGCCTTCACGTGCGTCATCGCCCGTGGTCGTAACCTCTTTCCCTTTTTTGGCTGCGACTTCTTTGTCGATATAGGTTTTTAGTACGCGTGTCAGTGCACCGCGGAAGCCGGCCATGTGCGTACCGCCATCACGCTGAGGGATATTATTGGTGTAGGGAAAAATATTTTCCTGGTATGTGTCATTCCACTGTAGCGCTATCTCTACACTTATACCGTCTTCCGGCCGTTCTTTCTGGAAGTGAAATATCTTGTTGATGGGAGTCTTGTTGGTGTTCAGGTATTCAACAAATGCTCTCAGGCCACCATCGTACTTGTAGGTATCTTTTTTGCCACTACGCTCGTCAAAAAGGTTGATGGTTACGCCGGCATTCAAAAAAGCCAGCTCACGAAGTTTTTTGGCGAGAATATCGTAGTGGAATTCGATGTTCTTGAAGGTCGCAGCAGAAGGCTTAAAGAAAGTCTCAGTGCCAGTGATATTGGTGTCGCCTACAACCTTAAGCGGGGCCTGGGGTACACCGTGCACGTAGTACTGCTCATGAACTTTGCCGCCACGGCGGATTGTCAGCTTCAATTCTTCAGAGAGTGCATTAACAACAGAAACACCGACGCCATGGAGTCCACCCGACACTTTGTAGCTATTGTCGTCAAACTTTCCGCCGGCATGCAGGACGGTCATGATCACCTCTGCTGCAGAAACCCCTTCAGAATGCATTTCAGTAGGAATACCACGCCCGTTGTCCGAGACACTAATTGCCTCACCGACATGTACTGTGACATTGATTGCATCACAGTGTCCTGCCAGTGCCTCATCGATGGAGTTGTCGACTAGCTCGAATACCATGTGGTGCAGGCCTGTACCATCCTCTGTATCACCGATATACATCCCTGGTCTTTTTCTTACGGCGTCCAGTCCCTTCAGGACTTTGATGCTGGACGAATCGTAGGTTGATTCCTTAGTCATTCTGTTCTCCGCGTTGGGGTTCAAGCCGGGTGTATTTTACCATGTTCCACGTGGAACTTCCCCGGCTCACTTGAGCATATTTGTCTAAAGTCCGGCAGATCAGCAGGATCAATAGCTGTAAGAAAGCACTGCGCGCCAGTAGCAGCAAGTAGACTTAAAACTTTTCTCTGATTTTCGCGGTCAAGTTCCGCAGCAAGGTCGTCAATGAGGTATATGCAATTTTCGCTCTGACGCAACTCATCGGTCGAGTGAGTTCGATAAAGCAGTCTACCAACCGCCAGCTTCAGACTGCAAACCATTAACTTTAACTGGCCCCGGCTAAAGATCTCCGAAACTTTACCTCGACCGGGCATAGTCAAAGTAAAGTCTCCCCTATGCGGGCCAGACATCGTCATACCGTAGCGTATATCTCTGGCACGTGATACCGACATAGCCTCTAACAGCCCTATCTCGTCATCCCAGCCTCGTTTGTAGTCGAAGTCTAGCTGGAACCCGGGCATCAGATTTTCGAGCGTTTCAATCAACACTGGTCTCAAGGTTTCGAGGAACTCGTTTCGGCCAAAATGGATTGCTTCACCATGGCTGGCAGCTTCTTTCTCCCAGATTTCAATCTGCGATAAAAATTCCCGACCGTAGGGTCTGTCACCCGCTTCCTTGATTTGGCGAAGTAGGGCGTTCCGTTGCGTGACTGCCCGCCTATATGCCCGCCAGGAACTCAGAAAGGAATGTTCCACGTGGAACATAGCCCAATCAAGAAAACGCCTTCGCCCTTTGGCAGGGCCTTCTAACAGAGCCAGACTATCCGTATTTATTACTTGCAAAGGCAAGAGCTCTGCTACGTGTTGCCAGTTTTTCTGGTTTTCACCAAAGGCACGCAACTCAGTCCTACCTTGACGAGACTTTGTCAAACCAATCCCACCATGCTCAAAACCCGCAATATTGGAAAACACCAACAGCTCAGATTCTTCCGTATTTACCAGTGGTGCGATCTTATGAGTACGAAAAGATCGGCCTACGCTAAGCACATGGATGCTCTCGAGAAGACTCGTTTTACCACTGCCGTTTTTACCGAAAATGAGATTAAAACCAGGGGAGGGGGACAGATCGACCGACACCAAATTCCTGAATCGGTCGACCTTATGGCGAACAATAATGGTCATGTCAGACCGGGGAAGGCGGATTAAAGACGCATTGGCATAACAACATACAGGGCATCAGACGCCGAAACAGCTTCAACCAGGGCACTGCTGTTTGAATCCGCCAAGGTAAACTTGACCTTGTCGCTATCAAGAACATTAAGGACGTCCAGGAGGTAACTCACGTTGAAACCTATCTCAAGCGTTTCACCCTGATACTCGATACCAACCGTATCCTCAGCTTCCTCCTGCTCTGGATTATTTGCCACCACCTTCAGCTCATCATTATTGAACTGAAGATGCACGCCACGATACTTCTCGTTAGACAGAATGGACGCGCGATTAAAAGCCTGCCTTAACTCTGAGCGATCCCCAAGAACAACTTTGTCGCCACCCTTGGGTAGGACACGCTGATAATCAGGGAACTTGCCGTCGACAAGCTTGGAGGTAAAGGTGAAGTCAGTAAGCTTTACTCTTACGTGACTGAGACCAAACATCAGAACCAATTGATCCTCTTCTGGCTCTGACAGCAATCGGGATAGTTCGAGCACACCTTTACGGGGCACAATAATCTGCTGTAGTTCTTCAACACCCGTCTCCACACCACTGGTGTGCATTGCGAGCCTGTGTCCATCGGTCGCAACCACTCTGAACCAGGATGGACCAACCTCAAACAGCATCCCGTTGAGATAGTACCGAACATCCTGTTGAGCCATTGCAAATGCACAGGAATCGATCAATGACTTTAACTCACTTCCCTGAAGGCGCACCTCAAAGGTACCGGGCTCATCACTGGTGACAGGAAAATCTGTAGCTGGCAGGGTGGCGAGCGTAAAGCGACTACGTCCGGCTTTAACAACAAATTTGTTGTCGTCCACAGAGAAACCTAACTCGGAATTATCCGGAAGCGACTTGCAGATATCGAGCAGCTTGCGACCCGGAACGGTAACTTCCCCGTCACTAGAACCGTCGTTAACACGAACCCTGCCGATCAACTCGACCTCAAGATCAGTACCGGTAATTTCAAGGACGCCGCTCTTCAAAGTAAGAAGTACATTCGCTAACACCGGAAGAGTATGGCGACGTTCGACCACGCCAGCTGCGAGCTGCAGTGGCTTCAGAATTGCTTCCCTGGTAATCGTAAATTGCATAGTCCTATCTCTGCTTCTACTGTGGGGGTTTCGACCAACAGACCACAATTATGTGGTCAGTGCTCTCAACAGGTTATTATAATCTTCTGCCAGATCCTGCGAACTACCACGCAAATTCTTCACTTGTTTGCACGCATGCAAAACAGTGGTGTGGTCTCGACCACCAAAGGCCTCACCAATCTCAGGCAAACTATGATTAGTCAGCTCTTTCGCCAGACTCATGGCAATCTGCCTGGGTCTGGCAACTGAACGGCTGCGTCGCTTGGAAAGCATGTCCGACATCTTGATCTTATAGTATTCCGCAACCGAACGCTGAATGTTATCAATAGAGACCAATTTATCATGCAGTGCAAACAGATCCCTTAGTGCCTCTCGGACCAGATCAAGATCAATCCTGCGATTCACAAAATTTGCGTGAATGATCACTTTCTTAAGAGCGCCTTCCAGCTCGCGTACATGAGAGCGCAGTCTCTGAGCGATAAACATGGCAGCATCTCCAGGAAGCTCAACCTTACTCTGGGCTGCTTTATTTATCAGAATGGCGGCTCGGGTCTCAAGCTCGGGTGGCTCGACCGCCACACTCAAACCCCAGCCAAAACGAGACTTCAACCTTTCCTCTAAGCCATTGATTTCTTTATGATATCTATCGCTAGTCAGAATAATCTGCTGTCCACCCTCCAATAGTGCATTGAAAGTGTGGAAAAACTCCTCCTGGGAACGCTCTTTGCCCGCAAAAAACTGAATGTCATCAATCAGCAATGCATCAACTGTTCGATAGTAGCGCTTGAACTCATTGATCGCATTCAACTGCAGTGCTGTAACCATCGTCGCAACAAAAGTCTCTGAATGCAGATACACCACTTTGGCATCTGGTTTGCGCGCTAAAAGATAATTTCCGATCGCGTGCATAAGGTGGGTTTTACCCAAACCTACACCACCGTATATAAAGAGGGGGTTGTAAGCGCCACCGGGATTCTCTGCTACCTGCAAGGCAGCCGCACGCGCGAGCTGGTTCGACTTACCCTCAATAAAATTCTCGAACGTGTTATCACGATTCAGGGAGCCCTTGTGACGAAGCTTACCCTCAATGATCTGCTCCATCCTGTGTGAGCCGCCAGCGCTTTTCCCGGGCCTGCGGTCACGTGGCGGAACCTGAATCCGACCATTACCAGTATTCTGGTTACCAAAGCCTGTAGGACTGCCCTTCAGGGCATCTCCGTCCAACAGCGCTTTTGGAGACTCTACCTCAGGAAGTACCAGCTTTCTGGCTGTAGGGGACGAACGTGACAATGCTGTACTTGTCACCACGCCACCTGAACCACCTACTGTAGATGATGCAGAATGTGAATGAGAAGAATGAGACTGAACTTGCTGTCTGCCGGCTCCCACTTCGACGCTCACGTCCAACGCTTCATTTCCGCCATGGCGTCTTACCAACTCACAAATGCGGGAATAGAACTTGTCTTTAACCCAATCCTGCACAAATCGATTAGGAGCAAAAAGCGTTAAGCCGTTAGGAGAACTTTCTGCTTGTAGAGGTCGGATCCAGGTGTTGAACTGCTGCGACGGTAACTCATCCCGGAGATTGTCAACGCATTGTTGCCAGGTTGCTTGTTGCACGACTTTCACTGCCCTGTAGTCTGTTATTGTAGAACTGCTGTCTGAATAGGATAGGAATTCTACCCTGCCAATACACAGTTATCCACACCTGAACACTTTAAATCACTATATTTCCATAAAGCTTTTATACTATATTTTTCAAACACTTAACATTACATAATGTAAAATAAAGGCCACAACACAGAGAATAAAAAATAATGCTGGTGTACAGTTATGCACAGGATAAGCTGTGGATAAGTTGTGACTAAACAGGGTATAACAAACCTGAACTATAGTCGGGCAAAAAAGCACTGTTTTTGCAACAAGTTACTTGCAACGCCACATCAATCCCTATAAAATTCGCGCTCTTCGATTTACCGAACCAATTTACAGAATTACCTGGAAGACCATTATGAAAAGAACTTTTCAACCCAGCGTTTTGAAGCGTGCTCGCAGTCACGGTTTTCGTGCTCGCATGGCCACCCGCGGTGGTCGTCTGGTTATCAAGCGTCGTCGTGCACGAGGCCGCGCTAAACTGTCTGCCTGATGGTTCTGACCCGGGCCGCATGTGACCAGCAAAGGTTTTGGCAAACAACTGCGGCTTCTGACTGCGTCTGACTTCAAACAGGTATTTGATCAGGCGCAGTACAAAATCTCCTGCTCTCAATTTCTGATTCTGGCCATAGATAATGGGCTTTCAGAACCCCGACTGGGCCAGGTGATTGCCAGAAAGAACATTCGACTGGCTGTTCAACGTAATCGAATCAAACGGTTGGTGCGCGAATCCTTTCGCCACCGTCAGCAATTGCTCAGCGGTCTGGATATCGTTATTCTGGCCAGACGCGGTCTGGATTCAACAGAGAATCCAGAGCTTTCAGAGCTGCTGGAGAAACTGTGGCAAGATCTTATCCGACGACGCAACCGCAAGGCCGCACGCTAACGGGTAATTCTTAATGCTGGCAAAGATCGCTATCAAATTGATCTCTGTTTATCAGTGCACTCTGAGTCTGCTGATAGGCAACCAATGCCGATTCTACCCCTCCTGCTCACACTACACCCAAGATGCCATTGTCACTCATGGTCTGGCTAAAGGGTGTATGATGGGCGCCAAACGAATTCTGCGTTGCCATCCCTGGCATCCGGGGGGCTATGACCCAGTCCCTGGCTGTCATCATCCAGCAGATAATTCCAACACCTCAACCAAATAAGTAGCTTTCGCACATGGATTACATTAAATACGCATTACTTGCCGGTCTGGCCGCTGTTTCCTACTTGTTGTTGCTGGAATGGCAACGTGATTACCCACCGATTGATTCGCGCCTCGAAACTACTGCAGTTGAATCAACACCAGCAAATTCGGAAGCAGGTAATGCTGTAGCACTGGAAGATGTACCGGATGTGCCTAGTAACAACAGTGATGATATCCCGGAAGTCAGTTCAGCCGTTGCCACTACAGACACTGTAAGCAGTCAAAGCAACGATCAGGACAGTCTTGTCACCGTGACAACCGATGTGTTGAACGTCACTATCAATCGTCGCGGCGGAGATATTGTTTTTGTTTCCCTGCCGGAACACGCGACTGAAATCGACCGTCCCGAAGACCCCTTTGTGCTACTGGAATCAAGCGGCAATCGCAATTACGTCGCTCAAAGTGGCCTGATTGGTACCAACGGTATCGATGGTGGAACCCAGCGTCCCCTCTATTCTGTTTCCAGCTCTGACTTTTCTCTCAGCCCGAACCAGGAAACTTTGCAGGTGGATTTGACGCTGACTGATGAGAACGGTGTCGAAGTAACAAAGCGCTTTACTTTTCGACGTGGCGACTACCTGATTGATATCGCCTACCTGATAGACAACCCAACGCAGGCTCCCTGGCGTGCGAACATGTTTGGTCAGATCAAGCGCGGCAATTATGAAGATCCAACTCAGGGCAGCGGCTTTGGTATGGCAAGCTATCTCGGTTTTGCCACCACAACCAGCGAAGATAACTACCTGAAGATTCCATTCGACGAGATCACAGGCAACCGCCCTGCATACGACATACAGGGCGGCTGGGTCGCCCTGAGTCAGCATTACTTTATCTCAGTGTTCGTCCCGCCACAGGACATGAGCAATACCTACTCGTTCCGACGCAATGCGCAGGGCGAGTTTATCGGCGGCTTCACCAGCCCGCAGTTTGAAGTGCCCGCCAATAGCAGTGGTACTCAACAGGTCCAATTCTACGCCGGCCCCAAAGATCAGTACCGACTTGGTGAAATCGCACCGTGGCTGGATCGCACCATCGACTACGGCTGGTTATGGTTTGTAGCGTCACCCATCTATTGGCTGCTGACACAGATCAATGACGTGATCGGCAACTATGGCTGGTCAATCCTTATCCTTACCCTGATCGTTAAAGCCGTGTTCTTCAAACTGTCGGCGACCAGTTATCGCTCCATGGCGAACATGCGTCGTGTCATGCCGAAAATGAACCAGTTAAAAGAGCGTTACGGTGATGACAAGATGAAGCTCCAGAAAGCTACCATGGAGCTCTACAAAAAAGAGAAGATCAACCCGTTCGGCGGCTGCCTACCGATGCTCGTCCAGATGCCGGTGTTTATCGCTCTGTACTGGGTATTGCTGGAAGGTGTAGAGCTGCGTCATGCACCCTGGATCCTGTGGATTAATGACCTGTCCGTGATGGACCCTTATTTTGTGCTGCCACTGCTGATGGGTGCGTCGATGTATGTTCAATTTATGTTGAACCCGACACCTCAGGATCCTACCCAGGCCAAAATCATGAAGTTCATGCCAGTTGTCATGACTGTGTTCTTCCTTTGGTTCCCGGCAGGACTGGTACTGTACTGGCTTGCCAACAGCGTGCTCGGTATCGCCCAGCAGTGGTATATCACACGCAAGATTGATGCTGAGTACGCCGCCAAGGAAGCTGCGCGCAGCTGATCAATATGCTGAGCGCATCGGACACAGATACCATATGCGCAATCGCCACCCCGCCAGGACGCAGCGGGGTGGGTATTGTGCGGGTATCAGGTCCGGGCTGTCTGGCGATTGCAGCCAGGGTCCTAAAATTCTCTCCAACTCCGCGTCACGCTCATTACTGTCCTTTTTACAACGTCGATGATTCTGTCCTGGATCAGGGCATAGCACTGTTTTTCCCTGGTCCCAATTCCTTCACAGGAGAAGACGTCCTGGAACTTCAAGGCCATGGCGGTTTTTATGTCCTCGATGCCTTACTGCAGACTTTGCTTCAGTCGGGCGCCCGCCTGGCACGACCGGGTGAGTTCACCGAGAGGGCGTTTCTGAACGACAAACTCGATCTTGCTCAGGCTGAAGCCATCGCCGATCTGATCGACTCCAGCTCTGCCGAAGCCGCTCGTAGCGCCATGCGAACCTTGCAGGGAGAGTTTTCCAGACTGATCGATTCGCTGGCCGACAAGATTGTTAACCTTCGTGTCTACCTTGAAGCCGCTATCGACTTTACCGATGAGGAAATCGATTTCCTGTCAGAAGGACGCATCGGAGAAAAGTTGTCAGAGGTCAACCTGCAACTCGATCAGATCATGGCACAGGCACGTCAGGGCGCTTTGATCAGGGAGGGTATGGCGGTCGTCATCGTTGGCAAACCCAACGCAGGCAAATCGAGTCTGCTGAACGCTCTGGCTGGGAAAGACAGCGCCATTGTCACTGATATCGAAGGCACAACCCGAGACGTGTTGAGCGAACAGATCCATATTGATGGCATGCCACTGCATATTACCGACACGGCTGGTCTTCGCGACAGCAATGATCCGGTAGAACAGGAGGGCATCAGGCGGGCCATGAAGGCTCTGGAGCAGGCTGACCGCGTTTTACTGATGGTCGACAGCAGCAGGGAAAACGTGGATAACAGCAACCTGTTTGATTACCTGAACAACACAATCCTTTCTCCCCTGTTGCCTGCTGTCGACAGCGCACGACTGACAATCATTCAGAATAAAGCTGACCTGACAGGGCTGGCAGCTGAACGAATCAATCCGGACGATGCACGACAGGCCACCATTATCCGCCTGGCCGCCAAGCAACGTCAGGGCATCGAACTGCTTCAACAACACCTTAAAGACTGTATGGGCTTCCAGGCAGCAGGAGAGGGTGGTTTTATCGCCAGACGTCGACATCTGGACGCCCTCAATAAAGCACAGCAATGCCTGCAACAGGCAATCTGGCAACTGGAACATCACGGGGCAGCAGAGTTGGTCGCCGAAGATTTGCGGCATGCCCACCAGCATCTGGGTGAAATCACGGGTGCGTTTACCACAGATGACCTGCTCGGCAAGATTTTTTCCAGCTTTTGCATAGGAAAATAATTGCTGTCAGTAAGGTGGCCGAAAACTGTGTATAACCTTAATATTTCTGTGAATAACTTTTTGATAAAAATTTCCTTTTTTTAAGCCTGTGGACAAACATCGCTTTAGCCAACAGCTTTACCACCTGGTGCAACCAGCTTGAACATAGCTTGTGAAGAGACTTATACAACTATCAGGTCTTTGTTTTATATAGATAATTTTTGGTTCTCAACAGAAATATCGCTAGCCATTAATAACAACAATATCAATTCTTTATTTATCTATTAACTAAATAGATTATTTTAGTAATCAGTATTGTGAATAATATTTGCTTGTGGATTATTTTCGCCGCTAGCCCTTTAAATTTGTATTTGAGCGCTTATACTTAGCGACCCTTTTCCGGTAACTGAAGACCTTATGGACTTTTCCAAACGCTATGATGTGATCGTGGTAGGTGGCGGACATGCTGGCACCGAGGCAGCCCTGGCGGCAGCCCGTTCCGGCGCGCAAACCCTGTTGCTGACACACAACATCGAAACGCTGGGCCAGATGTCCTGTAATCCCGCCATCGGCGGTATTGGCAAGAGCCACCTTGTGCGTGAAATCGACGCGCTGGGTGGAGCGATGGCGCGCGCTACAGACCGGGCAGGTATCCAGTTTCGGGTACTCAACAGCAGTAAAGGACCCGCTGTGCGGGCCACTCGGGCGCAGGCTGATCGCGTGTTGTACAAGGCCGCTATCCGAAGCATGCTTGAGCAACAGGAAAATCTGGATATTTTTCAACAGGCTGCCGACGACCTGATCATCAACGGTGAGCAGGTTGAGGGCGTGATTACGCAGATGGGCGTGCGTTTTCATGCGCCAACGGTGGTACTGACAACAGGCACATTTCTGGGCGGTAAAATACATATTGGCCTGGAAAATTCTGCTGGAGGTCGAGCCGGGGATCCGCCTTCGATCAGACTGGCTGACCGTTTACGGGAGTTACCATTCAATGTGGGGCGGTTGAAAACTGGAACGCCACCACGAATCGATGCCCGTTCAGTTGATTTCTCCGTCATGCAGGCTCAGCCAGGTGATACGCCACTACCGGTCATGTCCTTCATGGGCTCAGTAGAAGATCACCCGCAACAGATCAACTGCTACATCACGGCTACCAATGAGCAATGTCATGACATTATCCGCAGTGGCCTTGATCGTTCCCCGATGTATACCGGCGTTATTGAAGGGCTGGGCCCGCGCTACTGCCCGTCCATTGAAGACAAAGTCATGCGTTTTGCCGACAAAACCTCTCACCAGATTTTTGTCGAACCGGAAGGACTGACCACCAACGAACTGTATCCCAATGGCATTTCCACCAGCCTGCCATTTGATGTGCAGCTGCGAATGGTGCGTCAGATCAAGGGTTTCGAGAACGCACATATAACGCGACCCGGTTACGCTATCGAGTACGACTTCTTTGACCCGCGTGATCTTAACTATTCGCTGGAAACAAAATTTATCAAAGGCCTGTACTTCGCAGGCCAGATCAATGGCACAACAGGTTACGAAGAAGCTGGCGCGCAGGGTCTGCTGGCCGGCATCAATGCCGCCAGAGCAGCGCGAGGGATGGAAAGCTGGTGTCCACGGCGCGACCAGGCCTACATTGGTGTGCTGGTAGATGACCTGATAAGCCTGGGAACCAATGAACCATATCGCATGTTTACCAGCCGCGCTGAGTATCGGCTGATGCTGCGTGAAGACAATGCTGACCTTCGCCTGACGGAAGCCGGACGCGAGATGGGGCTGATCGACGATCAGCGCTGGGAAGCCTTCTGCCGCAAACAGGAGGGGATCCGGGATGAGCTGGCGCGACTGAAGTCCACCTGGATTCAACCGGGTACTGACAAGGCGCAGGCAGTTGATCCGCTGCTGGAGAAACCGATAGCCCGTGAATTCAGTCTTTCAGACCTGCTGGCGCGTCCCGATGTCACTTACCGGGGGCTGGCCGATGTGCTGGCTGAAACCAGTGCGGCCATGCCGGATCTTGATCCTCATGTTGCTGAGCAGGTTGAAATTCAGCTTAAGTACCAGGGCTACATAAACCGTCAGCAGGGCGAGATTGAAAAACTCAAGCGCCAGGAGAATACTCCGCTGCCAGCAGATCTGGACTACCAGCGTATGGATGGTCTTTCCAATGAGTTGAAACAGAAGTTGTTGGCTGCCCGGCCGGAATCGATAGCACGTGCTGCGCGTATTCCCGGCATGACACCAGCAGCTGTGTCACTGCTGTTGATTCACCTGAAGAAGTATCAGGCGGTGAGAGACAAGCAACGTGCCTGACAAACAACTGCTGGCTCTGCTGCAGCGGGGCCAGGAAGAAATGCAGCTGGGCTTGTCTGAGTCACAGTGTCAACAACTGATTGCATATGTTGAGTTGCTCGACAAATGGAACAAGGCGTTTAACCTTTCAGCCATCCGTGACCCACAACAGATGGTATCTCGTCATCTGCTGGACAGTCTGACCCTGCTTCCACGCCTGCGTTACCTCCAGCAGCAGAGCATTGAACAGCTGGTCCTTCTGGATGTCGGCACCGGTGGCGGATTGCCGGGAATCCCACTTTCTATCGCCTTGCCGGAAATGGCTTTTTATCTGTTGGACAGCAATGGGAAAAAGACCCGTTTTCTGTTCCAGACGGTAACAGCCCTGTCCCTTGGCAACGTCACGGTCGAGAACTGTCGCATCGAAAGCTACCAATGTGCCAAGCAAATTGATATTGTCGTCAGTCGAGCGTTTTCTTCGCTGTCTGATTTTGCCGCTGGCTGCCAGCATTTGTGTCAGCCTCATACCCGGCTACTGGCCATGAAGGGAGTTTATCCCGAAAGTGAACTGGCGGAACTGTCTGCCGACTGGCAGGTAGTGGCAAGCCAGCCGCTGTCGGTGCCTGGCTGCGAGGGTGAACGACAACTAATTGAATTGATGCAGAACCCGACGATCTGACACTCACGCAGGTGACGCAGGTGACAAAAATACTGGCAATCGCCAACCAGAAAGGTGGCGTAGGAAAAACAACCACTTCGGTCAATCTGGCTGCATCCCTGCAGGCTACCAAACGCAAAGTACTGCTGGTCGACATGGACCCTCAGGGCAACGCCACTATGGGAAGTGGTGTAGATAAAGCAGAGCTGGAATACTCCGTTTACGATGTGCTGATCGGCGAGGCCGATTTTGATCAGGCCAGAGTGACTGCGCCAGAGGCAGGCTTTGATATGTTGCCGGCGAACGGCGATCTGGTGGCTGCCGAGATAGAGTTGCTGGAGTTGAACGAGCGAGAAAGTCGTCTCAAGAATCTGCTGGCAAAGGTTCAGGACCGTTATCACTTCATCGTTATAGACTGCCCGCCATCGCTCAACATGTTGACCCTCAACGCGCTTGTGGCAGCGCAGGGCGTCATCATCCCTATGCAATGTGAATACTATGCGCTGGAGGGGCTTTCTGCATTGATGGACACCATCGCGGCGGTCAGTGAGACACACAACCCGCAGCTCAAGGTCGAAGGAATTCTGCGAACCATGTACGATCCGCGCAATAAATTGACCACAGAAGTGTCCGGTCAATTATTCGACCATTTTGGTGATCGTGTCTATCGCACCGTGGTACCACGTAATGTCAGGCTGGCAGAGGCGCCAAGTTATGGCATGCCGGTACTTCAGTACGACAGGCAGTCGCGCGGAGCAATCGCCTATCTGGCGCTTGCCGGAGAGATGCTGCGACGAAATGAGCAGCAGGCGATCGCCTGATTGAACAATCAAGAATTTGACTGAGCTGAGGCAGCCAGTAGAAGCAATCAAGGAACAAGCATGTCAGGAAAGAAGAAACTGGGCCGTGGACTGGACAAATTGCTGGGGGGAGCTACAACCGTCAGACGTGATGCGACACCAGATGTCAGCGACGCGAAGACCCTTACCCCGGGTGAGACCCTTACCGACCAGACTCTCCGTCACCTGCCTGTTGATCTGATCCAGCGCGGCAAGTACCAACCGCGCACCGATATGCATCAGGAGGCCCTGCAGGAGCTGGCGGAATCGATCAAGGCGCAGGGCGTCATGCAGCCAATCGTGGTTCGCCCGATTTCAGATGACAAGTTCGAGATCATTGCTGGCGAACGCCGCTGGCGTGCCACGCAACTGGCGGGGCTGGATACCATCCCCGCTGTGATCAGACTGGTTGGCGACGAATCAGCCATCGCCATGGCGCTGATAGAAAACATCCAGCGTGAAAACCTAAACCCGATTGAAGAAGCCACCGCGCTGAAGCGCCTGCAGGAAGAGTTTAATCTGACACAGCAGGAAGTGGCAGACGCAGTCGGCAAATCTCGTACAACAGTGACCAATCTATTGCGACTGATGTCACTGACCCCGGATGTCCGCCTGATGCTTGAACGTGGCGACCTGGAAATGGGACACGCCCGGGCATTGCTGGCGCTGACCGACGACGCGCAGAGTGATGCCGCCAAAACCGTCACAGGCAAAGGTTTATCTGTACGCCAGACTGAAGAGCTGGTGCGCCGACTGAGCACGGAACCCCATAAGCCGAAACCCGAGCCGCAGCGCGAAGATCCGGACATCAAGCGTCTGGAAGAAAGCCTGTCAGAGCGCGTGGGCGCGCGTGTACAGATTCAGCATGGTCCCAAAGGTGCAGGCAAAGTGACGCTGCGTTACAACAGCCTGGATGAATTGGACGGAATTCTGGCACATATTAAGTAATTAGCTGCGATTGGCGTGTTGATACTGTGCACCAAAATACCTATAATGAGCACCTCTAAAGGGGAACGGACGCCAAGAACAAGAGAGCTTTTGACGACCAGTGACAGACATGTCAACGATAAAAGCTCCTCCCATATATAAAGTTGCAGCCTTCCAGCTGTTGTTTTTGTTGCTAATCAGTGCTTTAGCAGCGATTCTGGCTGGCTGGGTCAGTGCGTATTCATTACTGATCGGTGGTTTGATTTCTTTGATACCGGGCACGCTGTTTGCGAGTCGGGTTTTCAAGTACCGGGGCGCGAGAGCAGCCCAAATGATCGCGCGAGAGGTTTACCGCGGTGAGGCCATAAAACTGGTACTTTCTGCGGCGGGTTTTGCACTTAGCTTTATATACGTAGAACCCTTGAATGTAGTGGCTTTATTTTCAGGATTTGTTCTGGTTTATCTGGCCGGCGTCGTATTGTTTGCACGCCTGATCAGGTCGCCGGACAACTCGTAAAATCGGCGAACTGACAAGTACATAACGACTCATGGCAGAATCAAACTCAGCAGGCTTCACCCTGCCCGAATACGAAAACGGCGCCGAATACATCGGCCACCACCTGGGATTCCTGAAGTACGGTCAGTTGCCGGATGGCAGCTGGGGCTTCGCGCACAGCGTTGAAGAAGCCAACGCAATGGGGTTCTGGTCAATCCATGTCGACTCGATGCTGATGTCCATCCTGTTGGGCGTCATCTTTATGGGACTGTTCTATTTTGTCAGTCGCAAAGCCACTTCGGGAGTTCCCACTGGCCTGCAAAACGGCGTGGAGTTCCTGGTGGAGATGGTACAAGGCACCATCAAGAACACCTTCTTCGGCAAAAACAATCTGATCGGTCCGTTGTCTCTGACCATTTTCTGCTGGATTTTCATGATGAACCTGATGGATCTGGTACCAGTGGACTGGATTCCACTGCTGGCTCAGGTCATCGCGCAGGACAGCCACCTTTATTTTAAGGCTGTACCGACCACCGACATCAATATCACAGCCGGTTTTGCGATCAGCGTATTTATTCTGGTCATCTTCTATAGCATCAAAATCAAGGGTATGGGCGGATTCCTGGGTGAATTCGCATTCCACCCCTTTGGCAAGTGGGCGCTGCCGTTGAACCTGGTAATGGAAATTCCCAGCTTCCTGGCAAAACCGGTCTCACTGGCGCTGCGACTCTACGGCAACCTGTTTGCCGGTGAAATGATCTTCCTGGTAATTGCACTGGTTGGCTGGTTCCAGCTGCCGTTGCACTTCGCCTGGGCTGTGTTCCACATCCTGATCATCACGCTGCAGGCGTATCTGTTCATGATGTTGACCATTGTTTATCTGAACCAGGCTCATACCAAGCCAGAGGCTCATTAAACGCTTTTAGTTAGACCTTTAAGATCAGCAATACCTTTAGATAAACCTTTAGTGAAACTTGGAGAAAAAAATGGAAACTATTCAGGCATTTTCAGTAATCGCAATTGCCCTCATCTTCGGTCTGTGTGGTGCTGGCACCGCGGTTGCTTTCGGTAACCTGGGTGGCAAGTTGATTGAGAGCTCAGCACGTCAGCCAGAACTGGCGCCAAAACTGCAGGTTCAGTTCTTCCTGGTTGCTGGTTTCGTCGACGTAATCTCCATCATCGGTGTCGGTATCTCCTTCGTGTTCCTGTTCGCCAACCCGTTCCTGGGTTAATCGAACGCTTGAAAAGAGTTTCAAGCCACGCGACTACTGACGCAGAGGTAAAAACATGAATCTTAACGCAACCATAATCGGCCAAACGATTGCCTTTGCCGTGTTCGTATGGTTCTGCCTGAAGTATGTGTGGCCTCCGATCACACAGGCTCTGGCAGAGCGGCAGAAGAAAATCGCCGAGGGTCTGGAAGCGGCGGATCGTGCCCAGCGTGATCTGAGCCTGGCTCAGAACAAGGCGGCCGATGATCTGCGCGAAGCCAAGATCAAGAGCGCCGAAATCATCGATATGGCTAACAAACGCGCCAACCAGATCGTTGATGAAGCCAAAGAAAAAGCACGTGACGAAGGGCAGCGCCTGATAGCTGGCGCCAAAGCTGAAATCGAAATGGAAGTTCAGCGCGCCAAAGAAGAGTTGCGTGCACAAGTCGCAGCCATTGCCATTGCGGGTGCCGAGAAGATTCTCGAAAGCTCAGTGGACAAGGCTGCCAACGAAGAGCTGGTTAAGAAACTCGCTTCTGAGTTATAGGCGAATAAACGATGGCAGAGTCAATTACATTAGCCCGGCCCTATGCCAAAGCAGCATTTGAAGTTGCCTTGGCAGACAAGGCACTGGCGCAGTGGTCAGAAATGTTGACCACATTGGCCGCAGTCAGCGCCGACGCCAAAGTCAGCAGCCTGTTGAAAAACCCGGCACTGACTGCAAAGCAGCAATCCGATGCCCTGCTGGAGATCTGCGGTGACGCAATCTCTGACAAAGGTCAGAACATGATCAAACTGCTGGCTGAAAACCGCCGGTTGGGCCTGGTGGTCCAGATCAGACAGATCTTTGAGGTATTCAAAGCGGCCCAGGAAAAGAGCATCGATGTAGATGTTGCCACTGCGTTCGAGCTGAGTGACGCGCTGGTGGAGCAATTGACACAGGCATTGCAGAAACGCCTGGATCGTCAGGTCAAATTGCACGCCCATGTCGATCAGCGACTGATCGGAGGCGCCGTTATTCGAGCAGGTGATACTGTCATCGACAATTCTGTTCGAGGAAAACTGAACAAATTAGCCGAATCATTGAGTTCCTAGACCACCTGGGAATGAGGGAAAAAGCATGCAACAACTGAATCCGTCAGAAATCAGTGAAATTATCAAGCAGAGAATCAACAGTCTCGACGTTTCTGTGCAGGCCAAAAACGAAGGTACTATTGTCAGCGTTTCTGACGGTATCGTACGTATTCATGGTCTCGAAGACGTCATGTACGGTGAGATGATCGAATTCGATGGTGGCCTGTTCGGTATGGCACTCAACCTGGAGCGTGACTCCGTGGGTGCAGTCGTACTGGGCGACTATCAGGGTCTGGCAGAAGGCCAGTCCTGCCGTTGTACCGGTCGTATTCTGGAAGTACCGGTCGGACCGGAAATGGAAGGACGAGTCGTTGATGCGCTGGGTAACCCCATCGACGGTAAAGGTGCAATTGACGCTAAACTGACCGCACCGGTAGAAAAAGTGGCACCTGGTGTAATTGCACGTAAGTCAGTTGACCAGCCAGTACAGACCGGTCTCAAGGCAATCGACTCAATGGTACCAATTGGTCGCGGACAGCGTGAGCTGATCATCGGTGACCGTCAGGTAGGTAAGACTGCGGTAGCCGTTGACGCCATCATCAACCAGAAGGGCAAAGGCGTTAAGTGTATCTACGTCGCGATTGGCCAGAAGCAGTCATCTATTGCCAACGTGGTAAGCAAGCTGGAAGAGCACGGCGCGATGGAGTACACCATCGTTGTTGCGGCATCAGCATCTGATCCAGCCTCTATGCAATACCTGGCACCTTACTCTGGTTGTTCCATGGGCGAGTACTATCGCGACCGTGGCCAGGACGCTCTGATCATCTATGATGACTTGACCAAACAGGCCTGGGCCTATCGTCAAATCTCTCTGCTGTTGCGTCGTCCGCCGGGCCGTGAAGCCTATCCTGGTGACGTTTTCTACTTGCACTCACGTCTGCTGGAACGCGCATCGCGCGTGAATGCCGAGTACGTAGAACAGTTCACTAATGGCGAAGTCAAAGGCCAAACCGGCTCACTGACTGCACTGCCAATTATTGAAACGCAAGCTGGTGACGTATCTGCCTTCGTTCCGACCAACGTGATTTCCATCACCGACGGTCAGATCTTCCTGGAGACCGACCTGTTCAACGCGGGTATTCGTCCTGCGATCAACGCGGGTCTGTCGGTATCCCGGGTAGGCGGTGCGGCCCAGACCAAGATCATCAAAAAGCTCGGTGGTGGTATCCGTATCGCACTGGCTCAGTATCGCGAACTGGCGGCGTTCGCCCAGTTTGCATCAGATCTGGACGAAGCAACCCGCGCCCAGCTGGAACACGGTCAGCGCGTAACCGAGCTGATGAAGCAGAGCCAGTACACACCGCTGTCAGTTGCGGAAATGGGTCTGGTACTGTTTGCGGCCAACGAAGGCTTCCTGAAGGATGTAGAGCTTCAGAAAGTTGTTGCCTTCGAGAAAGCACTGCTGTCTTACGCTAACAGCCAGCACGCAGAACTGCTTGCCAGCATCAACCAGAAACCAGACTACAACGACGAGATTGCTGCCAAGTTCAAGGCTTTGATCGAGCAGTTCAAATCAACTCAGACTTGGTAAGACCAGGACCTGGATAGATAAGGTAGGCGGTGAATTATGGCTGGTGGTAAAGAGATTCGAGGCAAGATCTCCAGCATTAACAATACGCAAAAGATTACCAGCGCCATGGAAATGGTGGCTGCATCCAAAATGCGTAAGGCGCAGGACCGTATGGCCGTAGGTAAACCTTACGCCACACATATCCGGAATGTAATCGGACATGTTGCCAACGCGAATCCGGAGTATCGTCACGTCTATTTCACCAACCGTGAAGTAAAGCGTGTTGCCTACATCGTTGTGTCCACAGACCGCGGCTTGTGCGGCGGTCTGAACATCAACGCATTCAAGGCAACCGTCAAGGATGTGGCTGAATGGCGTAAACAGAATGTCGAAGTGGAGTTCTGTGCAGTTGGCGCCAAGGCAGCGGCCTTCTTCAACAGCTACGGTGGCAAGGTGGTTGCTTCGGTTCGTGGCCTGGGTGATGCACCCGAGCTCAACCAGGTAATCGGTGCCGTTAAGGTGATGCTGGACAAGTTTGAAAATGGTGAAATTGACCGGCTGTACCTGGTCAGCAACCAGTTCGTCAATACAATGACTCAGAAACCTGTTGTTGCTCAGCTGCTTCCGCTGGAAGCATCCGACGACTCTGAACTGAAGCATCATTGGGACTACATCTACGAACCTCAGGCCGAAGCGCTGCTGAATGGCCTGTTGACGCGCTACCTGGAAACTCAGGTGTATCAGGCAGTCGTGGAAAATATTGCCAGTGAACAGGCAGCGCGAATGATCGCGATGAAGAACGCAACTGAAAATGCCGGTGAGCTGATCGAGAAACTGGGCCTGATCTACAACAAGGCACGTCAGGCATCGATCACGCAGGAGCTGTCGGAAATCGTCGGTGGCGCGGCAGCGGTTTAAGGCTCACAGCATAATCAGTCATTAACAGAATTGAAGATCAGGAAAATTTAAGAGGAACCGGACATGAGTAGCGGTCGTATCGTACAAATTATCGGTGCAGTTATCGACGTACAATTCCCTCGGGAAGAAGTACCTCGTATCTATGATGCACTGTCCGTCGAAGGCGGCGAAATCACACTTGAGGTGCAGCAGCAGTTGGGCGACGGCATCGTACGTACCATCGCGATGGGCAGTACCGAAGGTCTGCGTCGTGGACTGGATGTGACCAATACAAAGGCGCCCGTTTCAGTACCAGTTGGTAAAGAAACACTGGGCCGTATCATGGACGTACTGGGTCGCCCGATCGATGAGCGCGGCGACATCGGTGAACAGGAGCGTATGCCCATTCACCGTAAGGCTCCTGCTTACGACGAGCTGTCAGCATCCAATGAACTGCTGGAAACAGGCATCAAGGTTATCGACCTGATCTGTCCGTTTGCCAAAGGTGGTAAGGTTGGTCTGTTCGGTGGTGCCGGTGTTGGTAAGACCGTTAACATGATGGAGCTGATCAACAACATCGCCAAGGCTCACTCTGGTTTGTCAGTATTCGCGGGTGTGGGTGAGCGTACTCGTGAAGGTAACGACTTCTATCACGAAATGCAGGAATCCAAGGTTATCGACATGGATGACCTGACCAACTCCAAAGTGGCGATGGTTTACGGCCAGATGAATGAGCCGCCCGGTAACCGTCTGCGTGTGGCACTGACTGGTCTGACCATGGCTGAAAAATTCCGTGACGAAGGTCGTGACGTTCTGTTCTTCGTCGACAACATCTACCGTTATACACTGGCCGGTACTGAAGTATCTGCACTGTTGGGCCGTATGCCTTCAGCGGTAGGTTACCAGCCAACACTGGCAGAAGAGATGGGTGTACTGCAGGAGCGTATTACTTCCACCAAGACCGGTTCCATCACGTCAATCCAGGCCGTTTACGTGCCTGCGGACGACTTGACTGACCCGTCACCAGCCACCACGTTCGCTCACTTGGACGCAACCGTGGTACTGTCACGTTCCATCGCCGAGCTGGGTATCTACCCGGCGATTGACCCCCTGGACTCCACATCCCGTCAGCTGGATCCGCTGGTTATCGGTCAGGAGCACTATGAAGTAGCGCGTGGTGTGCAGTCAGTTCTGCAGCGTTACAAAGAACTGAAAGACATCATCGCGATTCTGGGTATGGACGAACTGTCTGAAGAAGACAAGCAGATCGTTGCCCGTGCTCGTAAGATTCAGCGCTTCCTGTCTCAGCCATTCTTCGTGGCAGAAGTATTTACCAACACACCCGGTAAATACGTATCTCTGAAAGACACGATTGCTGGCTTTAAAGGAATCCTGAACGGCGATTACGATCACATTCCGGAGCAGGCCTTCAACATGGTCGGCACCATCGAAGAAGCCGTGGAAAAAGCAGCCAAGCTCAAAGGCTGATGCCAAACCGGGCCCAGGCAGCAGGAAACTGCTGCCTGGCGGTAAGCCCTGACAGCGTTGCAAAGAGATAAAGATTATGGCGATGACTATGCATTGTGACATCGTAAGTGCAGAAAAACAGATTTTCTCCGGCCTGGTAGAAATGGTAGTAGCTACCGGTACCCTGGGTGATCTGGGTGTGGCCCCAGGCCATGCGCCACTGCTGACCGAACTGATTCCTGGCCCGGTGCGTTGTGTACTGCGCGATGGCGGCGAGGAAATCTATTACGTGTCCGGAGGCTATCTGGAAGTTCAGGCTGGCACTGTAACAGTTCTGGCCGATACCGCAATTCGCGCCGGAGACGTTGACGAAGCTGCGGCTCAGCAGGCAATCGAAGACGTACAGAAAGCCATTGCAAACAAGGACTCAGAGTTCGAGTACTCACGCGCTGCAACACAACTGGCAGAAGCAGTTGCTCAATTGCGTGCCTTGAAGCAGCTGAAGAAGTAATAGATATCACCTGGACGACCTTGTCTAACGGGGTCGAATCACGGTAAAAAGGGTAGCCACAGTGCTACCCTTTTTTTTGGATCGAAAAATGACTACAGATGTGATTGTGCTGGCGGCGGGTAAGGGTACCCGCATGTACTCCGACAAACCAAAAGTATTACACGAGCTTGCCGGGCGACCCATGCTGACACATGTACTGCATGCCGCCAAACAACTTCAGGCACGCAAAACCTGTGTCGTCACAGGCTTTCAATCAGACCTGATCAGAAACCACTATGCCTCAGCCAATGATGTTGGCAATCTCGTCTGGGTCACTCAATCAGAACAGTTGGGTACAGGACACGCCGTCATGCAGGCAATTCCGGAACTGGATGATGATGACTCTATAGTGCTGGTTTTGTATGGTGATGTCCCTCTGGTAAAACCTGAGAGCTTACAGGGATTAACCGAGCTGGCGATCGAGCACGGCATTGCAGTACTTACACTGCAAACTGATGATCCCTTCGGACTGGGACGAATCCTCCGTGATGACAACGGCCATGTCATTGGTATCGTCGAAGAAAAAGACGCTAGCCCGCAGCAGCGTCAAATCAAGGAAATCAATACCGGTATCATGGCATTTCGCGCCGCTCTCTTAAAATCAGGTCTGCAACAGTTGACGACTGATAACGCTCAGGGTGAATACTATCTTACTGACACAGTCGCCATTGCCAATACCGCTGGCGTTACTATCGCCGCCCTGCAAACCAACGACGCACCGCAGGTACAGGGAGTCAACAACCGACTGCAACTGGCCGAACTAGAACGAACCTATCAGATTCGCAAGGCGCGTGAACTTGCGTTGTCTGGCGTTACCATCATGGACCTGAACCGTCTGGATATTCGTGGCGACGTCAGCATAGGCCGCGACTCATCAATCGATATCAATGTCATTCTGCAGGGCAAGGTGCGTATCGGTGATAATGTTGTTATAGGTCCCAATGTAACAATCATTGATAGCGACATCGGCGACAATGTGCATATTCTGGCTAACAGCCATATCGAATCAGCAAGAATACAGGACGATTGCCACGTCGGACCCTTCGCACGGCTTCGCCCTGGAACAGAACTTGGAGTAAGCAGCAAAATAGGTAACTTTGTTGAGACCAAAAAAGCGATACTTGGCACTGGTAGCAAAGTAAACCACCTCAGTTATATTGGTGACTCAGAAATTGGTGACCAGGTAAACGTTGGCGCCGGTACCATCACCTGCAACTATGATGGTGTAAACAAGGCAAAAACCGTTATAAAAGACGGTGCATTCATTGGTTCGAATACGGCATTGGTTGCGCCTGTTGCCGTCGGCAGACAGGCAACTGTCGCCGCAGGATCCGTCATAACCTCTGACGTACCGGATAACGATCTGGCTGTTGCCAGAGGCCGACAGAAGAATATCAGCGGCTGGAAGCGGCCAGTTAAAAAATAAATCGGAAATCAGGAGTTAATTATGTGCGGTATTGTTGGTGCTGTGGCTCAGCGTGATGTTATCGGCATTCTACTGGAGGGCCTGAAACGCCTTGAATACCGTGGATATGATTCCGCAGGTGTCGCTATTATTGAAAAAGGCGCATCTGACATTACTACTATCAAAGCGGTCGGCAAGGTAAAAGAGCTGGTCGACAAAGTCGGGAACAGTGGGGTAAAAGGCCGAACCGGAATCGCGCACACACGTTGGGCCACTCATGGCGTACCGAGTGAAAAGAATGCACACCCGCACATTTCAGGTAGTGGTCTGGCGCTGGTTCACAACGGAATTATCGAGAACCACAACGAACTTCGTAACGAACTGAAAGAGGCAGGTTACAACTTTGCCTCCGACACAGATACAGAAGTCGTCGTGCATCTGTTACATCAGCTTATGTCCGAGTCCGAAATGGATCTTCTGACTGCCGTGCAAAAAATTGTTCCCCGCCTGCACGGTGCGTACGGTCTGTGCGTGGTGAGTGCCAATGAGCCAGAGACTCTGATAGTCGCTCGTAGCGGTAGTCCCCTGGTAATCGGTTGCGGTATTGGCGAGAATTTCGTGGCATCGGATCCACTGGCTCTAGGCCAGGTGACTGACAGATTCATCTATCTGGAAGAACACGATGTCGCTGAAATCAAACGCGACAGCATTAGAATATTCAGTGGGGACAAACCGATTGATCGAAAGGTCACCCGTATCAGAAGTGAAATCGATGAAATAGAAAAAGGTGAGTTCGGACATTTCATGCTCAAAGAAATTTACGAGCAACCGGCAGTCATCAAAAATACGCTGAGTGGCCGTATCAGTGACCGGCATGTGCTGGAGGAAGCCTTCGGCGTCAAGGCGCGGGAAATATTCGACCAGGTAGATAACGTTCAGATAGTTGCCTGTGGTACCAGCTCTCATGCCGGTCTAATTACAAAGTACTGGCTGGAAGAGATTGCCAAACTGCCCTGTCAGGTGGATATCGCCAGTGATTATCGCTATCGGCCTATAGTGGTTCGACCAGGAACGCTGTTTGTTACCATTTCGCAGTCAGGTGAAACAGCGGACACATTGGCCGCGCTGCGTTATGCCAAAGAGCTTCCTTACGTCGCCAGACTGGCCATTTGCAACGTTGCGACCAGTTCGCTGGTGCGCGAGTCCGATTTCTCATTGCTGACCATGGCTGGTCGAGAGATTGGGGTGGCATCAACAAAAGCCTTTACGACGCAGCTTGTGGCATTGTTCCTGCTTTCATTGGTGCTGGGTCGTCGTAATGGCCTAAGTGAGGCTGAAGAAGCCGACTATGTCAAAGATCTGAAAGAGCTGCCAGAGCTCATTAAAAATGTGTTGAAACAAGATAAAGCCATTCAGCAGCTTTCCATCAATTTTGCAGACAAACATCATGCTCTGTTCCTAGGACGCGGCGCGCAATACCCGGTTGCGAAAGAAGGGGCACTTAAACTGAAAGAAATCTCCTACATTCACGCCGAAGCCTACCCGGCAGGTGAGCTAAAACATGGACCACTGGCGTTGGTTGACGACAAGATGCCAGTGGTTGCCGTCGCCCCGAATGACGAGTTGCTCGGCAAACTTAAAGGCAACCTGGCAGAGGTCAGCGCGCGCGGCGGCAAGCTGTTTGTAATTGCGGATGAGTCCGCTGGCTTTGACGATGAACGCGAGTACAAGTTGATCAGATTGCCGGCCGTGCCTGATGCACTTGCTCCCATCGTATACACCGTCCCGCTGCAGCTGTTGTCCTATCATGTGGCCATCCTTAAAGGCACAGATGTGGATCACCCCCGAAATCTCGCCAAATCGGTGACAGTTGAATAATACATCTTTGCCTTCCTAGCCATTTGGCTAATTGTTTTTGTTTCGCTCTGAGACATCTCGGTATCTGGTGACAGTACTGGTAGAGCGAAACAAAAACATACCTTCCGAGGCATGGCTTTTGTGACGATCGTATCGTAACATCGGGAGTTCCTACCTGCTTTAACCAATTGTTATTGTTTGGATAAAGTAGGCTGATGGCCATAGCCATTGTACAACCACCTGGTGGACCGATACGTGCAATCTAACCGAGATAGCGCTGAAGAAATAGCCACGGCCATTAGCCGAGGAGACAGCCAGGCAGAAGCTCTGCTGGTTGAGCGGTATTATCGGATAGTGTTGTATATACTGAAAAAACGGGTTCAGGATGAAAACCAGGCGCGCGACCTTTGTCAGGAGACGTTTCGCATTACGCTTGAACGCTTGCGGGCAGAACCACTAGCGGAGCCTGATAAATTACCCGCATTTCTGCACAGTGTAGCTATAAAGCTATGCATCGCCGACGGACGAAAGGCGGCCAGAAGACAGACTTATGCGGACAGCGACTTTATTGACCAGTTTGCTGACCAGAATTCGGACCAGTTTGCACAGCTAGACCGTGAGAGAGCAGCGGCTGCCGTCAGGGCACTTCTCGACGAACTGGAAAACGAGCGCGATCAGAGGATACTGAAGCGCTATTACATAGATGAACTGGACAAACAGATTATCTGCGACGAACTGTCGTTGAGTCACCGTCACTTCGACAAGGTGATATCAAGGGCAAGAACTCGTTTCAAAGAGCTGATTGAGACCAGAGGCCAGATTAGTTAGCCGGCGTCAGTCAGTCCAGGAGGGTAGCGAGCATGCTTGATGAAAAAAGCAATGTTCGAGATGAGATGATTGACTCGTACCTGCGTGACACACTGCCCGATGAGGAGCGTGCAAAGGTAGAACTGTGGATGCTGGAAGATCCGCAGTTCCACGAGCAGGTCCGTCAGGCAGAGCTCATGCTGACCTCATTCAGTCAGCTGGAAAATTCCGCATCAGCATCAATTCACCCGATAAAATCCGAAACTCCGCATGAAACACGCACATCTTTTAAACAATGGATAGCGCAACCAATGTCGATGGCGGCAACGGTGCTACTCGCTGTAGCAACTACCCTGCTGATCCGCGGAGAGAGTCAGCTAACCGACGGCGTATCGCTATCCAATGGGCTCGCCTTGAACGCAGTAACCACACTGCAGTCAACCCGCAGCGCGGGTACTGAAATTCAACTAAGTGGCGACACGCAATTACTTCAGATTGATGTTGGCATTAGCCTTGACGATGCGCCGTACCAGGTAGTGCTTACTCATGAAGACGGCAATCCACGCTTTGAGTTTCAGCTGCATGCAGATGCCAACGGAATGGTCCGGCTCCTGACGCCCGCAGAGCTTGAAGGTCGTTATCTGCTGAGCGT
This sequence comes from Pseudohongiella sp. SYSU M77423, assembly GCF_029911965.1. Taxonomy (NCBI): domain Bacteria; kingdom Pseudomonadati; phylum Pseudomonadota; class Gammaproteobacteria; order Pseudomonadales; family Pseudohongiellaceae; genus Pseudohongiella; species Pseudohongiella sp. SYSU M77423. The sequence continues at coordinate 233,454 of NZ_JARYTH010000004.1, forward strand.
GCAGCAATCAGGCAGTAGTGGCCAATCGGAACAAGCTTACCTGCTCGAATTCAACGGATAGTCCTAACTAACTCTCCCTACGGGCCAGGAGTGCTGCCATGGAACTAGTGCGAGGTCTTAATGAAAAAGGGCAATTCAAGACCTTACCTGATGGCGTAAAACTCTACACGCTGTTTAACAACAAAGTTCCGCAGGCAGACTTTGACGTCACTGATTTGCGCAAACTGGGTGCCGCGATGCGGGACCTGCAGGCCTCCAATGTGTCAGCAATGGCTGGCTATACCTATCTTGGACAGTTTCTGGCTCATGACCTGAGTCGACTACGAATTGAGGGCCACAATAAGACGGTCAAATCGTTCACCACCGACATCCTGCGCAGCGATGTCAGTTCCGTACTGGATCTCAGCAGTGTTTACGATGGTGCTATAGCTGGCAGTTTGATGAGGAAAACCGGCAGCGCCTTTATGGCCCTGGGCGATGCGCAGGTTTCTGATGGGCCCGACCTTATAGGTTACGACCTGCCTCGCAACGGCTTGCGTGCCTGTATCGGCGATGACCGTAATGACGAAAATCTAATCGTTTCCCAGCTGCACGTTCAGTTCCTGAAACTTCATAATTTCTTTGTCAGGGAAATCAGCCACGATAGCCCGGAGCTTGGTACTGAATTGCTTTTCGAGGCAGCCAGAGAACAGGTCATACTCCACTATCAAGAGGTTATTCTTCATGATTTCCTGTATGAAATTCTCCACCCGGCAGTTTGGAAAGCCATAATCCTTGAGAACAAACATATACTGTGGGACCCGGACCCTTCAGAGCCAGCAGTATTGCCGGTTGAATACAGCGCTGCTGCCGGCAGGTTTGGGCACGCCATGGTACAGAACAACTATAACCTTAATGCAGTGACCAGTGTCAGTGTGTCAGAACTTTTTGAGATGACCGGTGAGGGCCGCTTTGGTGGCAAGTACCAGCGGATGCCGGCAACCCACTTAGTAGACTGGCGGCTGTTCTTTGACTTCCCAAAACACAATACGCGGGGCTTGCCAACGAGAAACAAGGCATTACGAATCTCGCCACGAGTTCGCGTCGATCTGATCAATACACAGTCGTTGCCTGTACCAGAGGAGAGCAACCTGGCTACCCGAAATCTGCTCCGGGGATTGCAGATGCGACTCAGCTCTGGCCAGGCGACAGTTAATCACCTACTCAATAACTATCAAGCCCGGTTACTTGAGCTGGAAATTCCGATCTGTTTGCTTAATAGAGATCAACTTAACCTTAATAAGCCAGGTTTTTCGCAACATGTTCTGGATAGCTGCAGTCCGGCACTGAGTACTCATACACCACTTTGGTACTACGTGTTGGCCGAAGCGTGTGTGGAAACATTTGAAGGGATCGGCAAGCTGGGGCCGCTAGGAAGTCTGATTGTAGCAGAATCTATCCGTGGGCTACTGCAGCTGGACCGAGATTCAATAATGTATAAAACGCGCCGGCAAGAAATCACCCCCAGCAAAAATATTGCAAATCTCCCAGGGAGAAAGTTTTTGCAAATGAGTGATCTGTTACTTGCAGCCAACAACAGTATCTCAGATCCGACTAGTTTCATAACAAGGCAGTAGCTCCGTTTCAACGTAAAGAGGAATAAAAAATGTCAGCTAATGATTTCTGGATGGACATTCAAAATAGTGAGTGGCACTCGGTTGGAGGAAGCACTGTAAGAAACAAACAGTTCAACCCTTTTCCTGATGACGATTGGCGCGCGGGTCTGGTACGAGACAACGAACCTTATTACCCACCGAGTGGGGTACACATAAAAATAAAAAGCCAGGAAGAGACTCGCGGCGAATACTCCGTCGACCACCACGGTAAACCGGAGCAGGTACCGGCAACAAAGCTTAGAACCTTTACGCTGGAAATTTCCGGGGACGACTTTCTGGGGAAAGAAGCACTGAGTGCTGCGAGGTTTCTGGTTGTTGGTGATCATGCCATCTCCTCGCCGCTGACACTTAGCAGCACCAAGTCAGTTGTGGTGCTTGTGCGTTTGTATACTGCTTCAGACGGAAAGCAGGTCATGGTCAATGAGCTGATCTGGTCGGTGCAATACGATAAGACACCCGGAAGCACCAAGACTTTCTACGACATCCAGAAGTGGTTTTGCTGCAGGTATCCATGAAATCTGGTGCAATAAAATGCGCAGTTTGCGCACTGCTGTTCTTCAGTAGTCAGGCACAAGCACAGTGCCGATCTGAAGATGACAGATTTCGCGCGGAGCATCTGGTCGAGGTACCTGCAGGTGGATTGCTGCTCGGCATTGAGCCCGGCGCTGAATCACTATTGATAGAGCTGCAGGGGCCACAGCAGTCACTCAATTATGCAAGCCCTGCGGGACCTGCGTTAGAGCACTTTATTGTCCTGGGCAGTGAACTTCAAAACGAGTCTTATACGGTTTGTGTGTATGCGCGTTATCCTCACTCCAGCCCGAGTACACTGCACCTGTATGACATGCCCCTGCGCAGCATCCCTGCCAGTGAAATTGAGTTGCGCACAAGTATGTCCGAGGCCTATGGTTTTTGGGCAGATGATACCTTCCAGTCACGGGACGAAGCCGTGCAGATATTTGCCAATGTTGCAGCGGCAGCCAGGTCAGTCTCTGAAGATCTGATGAGAGATGCTTTGTTGATGATGGCAAAAGCGCAACTACGTCAGGCAGACTTTATAAATGCACTGGACACGCTGTCGGAAATCATCGCCGTACCTGGTGACCCAATAGAAGACTATAAAACCACGTGGGCAACGGGTGAGGCCAGGCTGCGCCTGAATGATCTGGCTGGCGCCATTGAATCGCTGCAAAGTGCTGCGGACAGTATCGTAAAGATCCCCGCAGAATTCTCAGACAGGTCGTCGCGCGATCTGGTTGATATTCGCATACTGCTTGCGGAGGCTCTGTTGGCAGCCAGACAAATCGAACTGGCGGAAGAGCAGATTAGCCTGGCGGCAGAGATGGCCGGCGAGGAGTCGCGCCTGATCGGACGCCTGCATGACGTTATGGGCTTCCTGGCAATCCGACGGAGTGAACAGCCCGGGTTGGCATTGGCTGAGCAGCGCCAACATCTGTCGGAGGCAATCGACATTATGCTGGCCGGTAGAATCTATTCTGGAGAAGCTGCTGATCCTGTGCCGATGGCAGCATTCGAAAACAATCTGGGATTCGTCTACGACCGGTTGGGGGAGTATCGCCGCGCGCTTATACACTATCGCAATATACTGGATACGGTTGATCCCGCCGAACATCCTCTCGTGTATCGTTTCGCGTATTCAAACCTGGGTCGGCTGTACCAGGTCACAGCCGACTACGATCGATCTGAAAGTTACTATCGTCAATCGATCGCTTTCTCCGAGAGCTCCAGCGGAGCTATTTCCACCACACGTTGTGCACTTGGTGCAACACTTCGATTGAGCGGCGATATAGATAGCGCATTGATCGAGCAGACTATGTGTCAGCGTCAGGCGGAGGCAACGGGAAATCAGAGAGCCATGATTCTCGCGCGGTATGAGCTCGCTGAAAGTTACCTGGCCCAGGGCGATCATGAGCGGGCCTGGCAAAATGTAGAATGGGCCTGGCAGCAACGGCAGACTGACATCAGCCCGGCTCTGCGCGCCCGCATAATGAGACTCTACGCCTGGTTATTACAGCGCAGAGGTAGTGGCGCTCAGGCATGGGCTACGATTAACGAGTTACTTGTCGAACAGGATGATGATCAGACACGTCTCGATATGGCTGACAGAATCGAAAACCTGGCCATGGCCATGAACCTCAGCCTGGAACAGGGAGACATGGCACGGGCTGAACCTTATGGATTAATGGCAATTGATCTGATCGAATCCCAATATGAGCAATTTGAGTCCGAACGACTCGGTCCTGCCTGGGGAGCGCGGACGCACAGGATATTTGTTCAGTTGGCAGAAGCGTATTTAAAGCAGTACCTTGAAAACGGTGAAGCGCAACTGCTGGAGAAAGCGTTCGCAATCACAGAGCGCTCACGGGCCGCGACCCTGCGTCAGCAGTTTGCAGGACATCAGCTACAGGGCAACAAGACTGGATCTGGCAGCAGCCAAGGGGATGATCCAATCAGTCGATCCGCAGAGAAAGCACAGATAAATGCCATTAGCCGAATTGCCAATGAGATTGCCAATACAAATGCGGCAGCCAGGATCGATAGCTCAAACATAAGTCTACCCGCCAACTACTATCATCATCAGGACGTGCTGAGTTTGCATCGATTGCAGGGAGTAATGGGCATGCCCCTGCCTCCTGCAATGACGCTTGCGGAGATACAGTCCAGAATCGAACCCAATCAGGCAGCTCTGTACTACCTGATAACCGACTCAGACAACTACGTATTCACGCTGACTGATGAAACACTGACAGTCACTCAATTGGAAAATCTTGAGTCGATCGGGCTGCTGGATACTGTGCGGGAACAACTGGCACATCCTGACGCGTCGCCCTACAGGGCGCTGGCAGACCTCTCCGGGCATTTGCTTGGAGGTATCTCACAACTGCAAGATAAAACAGAGCTGTTGATAGTGCCGCACGGTGCTTTACACCGAATGCCATTTGCTGCACTGCCGATACCAGGCAAGCCAGGGTACACGCCATTGATTTCCCAATACACGGTTCAAATTCTGCCATCATTAACCGCCTTCCTGATGGACAAGCCGCTTAACGCCAGCAACACGCAGCTTGATGTTGCTGTGTTTGCCGATCCGGTATTCGACAGGGATCAATTGACACAACTTGTCGCGACGCTCGATACCGCAGAGCCATCCGAACTGAGGGGTTGGTCTGACAGTCTGCAGAGGCTTCCGAACACGGCAACTGAGGCAAATAATCTCACAGCGCTTTTTGGCGATGACAGGACTCAGCTTTTTACTGGTCAACGTGCCTCGCGAGGCAACCTGGCACGTGACGATGTCCGGAATGCCAAAGTCCTGCACATAGCGACACATGGCTACTTTAATGCTGACAATGAGGACAATGTCGGTCTGGGGCTGTCAGTCATCGATGAGAACGGCAACCCGGACACTGGCTTTGTTACATTACCAGAACTGTTTTCATACAGGTTCAACAACGAACTTATTGTTGTCAGCGGTTGTGATACGGCCATGGGCCGGGAGCTGGCAGGCGAAGGCATGATGGGTCTGACACGTGGTTTTATCGCGCAGGGCGCCAGACACGTGATTTCGACCTTATGGCCAGTGTCAGACCGGGCGTCGGCGGAATTCATGGCCATTTTTTACCGCCATCTTCACCAGACTGGACATGTGGCCGATGCGCTAAAATCGGCACAATTGGGGCTTCAGCAGAATCCGAATTACCGCGCTCCATTCTACTGGGCTGCCTATGTTCTTACGTCAACACATCAAGACCCGCAGCTTCGATTTACGCCCACCACGCAATAAGTGCCAAGCCCCTCCTTTGGGTACCAGTGACACCCCAGAAATATCACGCAAAAAAGCAATTTCTTTTCGTTTTGACTGAGACATTTACTGCTGTCACGACAGAGACCTCCTGAGCAGACCCACAAAGTCTGCACGCAGCTTTTTGGACCCATCCACCGGGTCAATCCAAACACTGGATCGAATCAGATAAGTCGCCATTCAGAATCAGGAATCTGTGTCATGACAATAACAGCAGCCCTTCAATCAGCACAATTGCAGTCAGTTTCTGGTGAGGTCACGAACGACCGGCGCCGAAGTGATGACAAACGCATCTCTGCAATGGCGGTCCTGGCAATCAGCCTTTTTCTGGGCTTGGGCCAAATTGGTAACGCGGCTGCACAGTCTGACACACGGGCCGTCCTTGAGGCACTGTACAACGCCACCGGCGGCACCAACTGGACCAACAGCACGGGTTGGCTGGGGGAAGCAGGTACCGAGTGTGACTGGTTCGGTGTGCAGTGTGACCAGCAAGATGCCCTGACAGGTCTGAATCTGGCCAACAACAACCTGACCGGTGAGTTGCCGGCAGCGCTGTGGAGCGCCTCAACGCTGCAGTTCCTGAGCCTGCACAGCAACAATCTCTCCGGCGCACTGCCCGATGCGCAGACCTTTGCAGCCCTGACCCAACTGGGCAGCCTGGATCTGGGGGGCAATGATTACACTGGTTCTCTGCCGACCGGTGTCGGCAGTGCCAGCAACCTGCGTAATCTGTTCCTGTGGGGTAACCAGTTCAGCGGATCGATTCCGGCAGAGTGGGCCAACCTGACATTGTTGGAGAACCTGTCGGTGGGTGGCAACAACACCCTCAGTGGGTCAATCCCGACCTTCCTGGGCAGCCTGAGCAATCTGGTACAACTGGACCTGGCCTACAACGCCTTCACTGGCGCGGTCCCGGCCGAGCTGGCAAATCTGGGCAATGCGACCTCGATCAATCTTCGCAGTAACCAGCTCAGCGGCGCGGTGCCCCAGGCCATCCTGGATAAACTGGATGTGATCAATCTGTGGGCCAACCCTCAGCTGACCGGCCTGACGCTGGGCAGTGAGGCCGCCTGTGATAACCAGACGGCACTGACAGTAGGCGTGCGAGCAAATGGTGAGCTGACCCCGTTTACTGACTGCTACTTCGAAGAAGACAACATCGTGGCGGACTTCTTCAGTCTGGATCTGAGTGGCGAAACCGGCACGACCTTGCTCAACGTACAGGCCTATTCCGATCACTACTACCCACACGTAGGTGTGCTGGACAGCAACAGTTACGAAGGTCTGGATATCGTGGATACCCAGGTCCAGCAAAATGGCCTGTCATTTGAGGTAGCGCTGCCACCGGGGCAGTATGTGCTGTACATCCATGGTGGCACTTACCAGCCACAGAATGTAGCGGCAACTGGCACCTACTGGCTGGAGGCAACACTGACTAACGAGCTTCAGTCAGGATGTCTTGATTTCAACAACACCTGGGTGACCAAGGGTGTTGAGCTAGACGGGGCAATCAGCGGTGACGACTGTCTTGATGAATTCGGTGATCCGGATCGTCTGTTCGACTCCTACGCTATCTGGCTGGAGCAAGGCGACTCAGTAACCGTGACGCTGGAGGCTGAGATTGCCACCCAGCTCCTCAGCTTCAGTGACTCTGCGTTTATTGCGGGAACACCAAACACCGCCGCTGGCGTAAAACACGGGCTGACGGTCACCGCGACCGATCGCGGCTGGCACCGCTTTGCGCCATACACTACCAACAACAACCCACTAGAGACCGGGGCTTACACAATCCGCTTTGTTGAGACGCCAGTCTTCGGCGACACGCAGGCCTGTACACAGAACCTGCCGGGCATTGCACTGGGTGGTTCGGCCAACGGCTCACTGAACAGTGAGACCGACTGTTTGCACTTCAACCGGCTGAGTGACAGATATGTGCTGACGCTGAGTGAGTCGACACTGTTTCGGATGGATGTAACAACAGATGGTTTTAATCCTCTTTTGGGACTGTTTAAAGTAGGCAACGCTGATCTCCTGCTGGGCAATCGCTCCAGCGCGAGCACCAGTGTCAGTCTCGAACTCTTCCTTGCGCCGGGTCAGTACTGGCTGTTCGTCAGCAGTGCACAGCAGGTGCTAGACACCGCACCACAAGGCACCTATTCACTGAATGTTGGCGCTGCTCTGCCGTTGTCCCAGATGCAGACCACCGGCTGTGCGGGTGGCAATACCCGTCTCGTGATTGATGGTACCACTGCGCTGACCGGCGAGGTTGCAGCAGGCGACTGCCAGGACAGTAACTCTACTGTCGGTATTGAAGCAGGCAGTCCAGAATACGATGGTTACCAGCTGGTATTACCAGAAGGCGCACCCGAGATTCAAATGAATCTTGAGGCTGCTTTCCCCGCGCGATTGAGTGTCTGGCGCGCTGGCCAGTTTGTTCAGTTCTGGGACGTCGCAGCCGGACAGAGCACTCAGCAATCGTTGACTACCGCTGGCTCGTATCAGATCTACGTGCTTGGGCAGCAGGGGCCGAACTCTCAAAGTGGCGCTGACCGCGGCACATATTCACTGACGCTGACACCACAGGTGGGAGATGCGCAGGCATGCAGCACACTGTCCAGTATATCCCTGGACAGCAGCACGGATGGCTTGCTGGACCGAAACGATGATTGTTTCCAGAATGGTCGACTGATTGACCGCTATTCACTGACCTTGACTGAAACCACATTGTTCCGGGTCTCACAGATCAACAATCAGTTTGCACCGTTTACCGGTATTTACAATGCAGACGGCAGCCGTCTGTTGGGCAGTCGTTTGGCGCAGACCAATGTCTACACTGAATACCTGCTGCCGGCGGGCCAGTATCAGGTTTTTGCCAGCAGTCGATTTACCGATGCACTGATACCTCCGGCTGGCAGCTATACGTTGCAGATCAGTGCCGCGTTGCCAATGAGCGACCTGCAGACTAACTCATTGTACGGACCAACCAGGTTGATTCCTGAAGGGAGTGTCGAAGCGGCGCTTACTAACACAGACTCTGTCGACCCTGTTATTCAGGATGGTGTGACGCGCTACATTGATGGTTACAGTTTTGCAGTACCGGCGGGAGAAACCATTACGGCGACGCTTGACGCCAGTTTCCCTTACCGATTTGTAAAGTGGGCCGGTACGTCTTTCTCTGAATTAACACTGGACGAAACCGATATTCAGATAGATGCCGCGAATGTCTCTGCCAGCAAAGTGCTTACGGGCCCTGCCAACTATCTACTGTACATATTGGGTAATGCGGAGGCAGTGACAGGCTCATACACGCTGAGTTTTGCTTCAGGTGTAGGTACTACTGCGCAGTACGACGCTCTGCTTGCCCTGTACAATGCAACCGGTGGCGCCAACTGGACCAACAATGCTGGATGGCTCGGAGCTGCGGGTACCGAGTGTAGCTGGCATGGTATCAGTTGTCAGAACGGAGTCGTGACCCAGATCGATCTGGGCGGCAACAACCTGGTGGGAACACTGCCATCAGAGCTGGGCTCGTTAACCAGCCTGACAGGCCTTTGGTTATGGGATAACCGCCTTGAAGGCAGTGTTCCGGCTTCGCTGGGCAATCTGGTCAACCTGACCCACCTGGATCTGTCTTATAACCTGCTGACAGGACAGGTGCCGGCTTCGCTTGCCAATCTGACCAACGCGCAAAGCATCAATTTGCGCAATAACCTTTTCAGTGGCGATGTCCCTCAGGCGGTGCTGGATACGGGTATCGTCAATCTGTGGGGCAATATTGCGCTGAACCTGGCTAAAGGTGATCCGGCTGCTTGTGCGGTGGACGATCAGTTAGTGGTGGGCGGTTCGGTCGCTGGTGAGCTGTCTCCGTTCACTGACTGCTATGTGGAAAGCGAGAATGTGATGGCTGATTTCTATCAGCTTGACCTCAGTGCCGCGCAAGGCACCACGCTGGTTCGCATCGAAGGTGACTCGCAGTTCTTCTGGCCACACATGGGCATCATCGGGGCAGAAGGTCTGGGCGATCGTGATATTGTGGAACGTCAGGTCGGTGAGCCACCGTTTGCCTTTGAGGCTGCGCTGGCCCCGGGTGAGTACACTATCTACTTCCACGGTGGAGAGTATACCGGCGACAAGAATGCCAATGTTCCTGCAACCGGTTCGTACTCCTTAAGTGTCACGGCCATCAATGAGCTGCAGGTCGGCTGTCGTGAGTTCAACAACACCTGGGTGACCAAGGGTGTTGAGCTTGGTGGTTCAATCAGCAGCGACGACTGCCTGGATGACTTTAATGAGCCACACCGCCTGTTTGACTCCTATGCCATGTGGCTGGAGCAGGGCGAGTCAGTGACCGTAGCGCTGGAAGCCGACATCGATACCCAGATCCTCAGCTTCAATGAAGCTGGGTTTATCACGGCGTCCTTCGGCCCGGCTAACATCAAACACGGTGTGACGGTTACAGCGACCAGCAGTGGCTGGCACCGCTTCGCCCCGTACACCACCAACAACAACCCGACCGAGACCGGTGCCTACACCATCCGCTTTATTGAGCCACCGGTGTTTGGGAATGCTCAGGCCTGTTCGACAAACATTCCTGACCTGGCGCTGGGAGGTAATGTCAGTGGAGCTCTGAACAACGATACGGACTGTTTCGAGTTTGGTCGCCTGCGTGATTACTACCGCCTGAACATCAGTGAGCCGACGCTTTTGAGAGCGGAAGTGCAAACAGATGAAACTACCGGCTACATGCCGATGCTTGGCATCACTCGCGCATGGGACTCATCCATGCTGCTTGGCAGTCGAGTTTCTGTAAACAACACTGTAACTCTTGAGATGTTCCTGGCCCCTGGCCAGTACTGGCTGTTTGCCTCCAGTCGCTTCACGGCACTGGACACAGCAATCGAGGGTAACTACACCCTGAACCTCAGTCAGGCCTTGCCCATCGATCAGATGCAGACCGGCGGCTGTACGGCCGGTGATACCCGTCTGGTGCTAGGCGGCCCGCTGGTGATAGACGGCCAGGTGGGTGAGGGTGACTGTATCGACAGCAGCCAGTTCGGTGAACAGGCCGGCTTCCCCGAGAGAGACTCGTATCAACTGGTTGTGCCCGAAGGCGCTCTGCCGGTGCAGGTCGATCTGCAGGCGAGCTTCAATGCCCGTCTGGCGGTCTGGCGTAACGGTCAGCCTCTGGCTACCCCGACCGTCGATGAGCAGGGTCAGGCCAACTATACGATTAACGGAGCGGGCTCCTACCAGATCAACGTACTGGGCCAGCAGGGACCAAGCTCGCAGAACGGAGCGGATCGTGGCAGCTATCAGTTGGCCATTACACCGCTGATAGGTAATGAGGCAGCGTGTAGCAACGTCCCGACTATCAACCTGAGTGACAGCATTAACAGCACCCTGGATCGACTGACGGATTGCTACCGCAACGGTCGGATGGTTGACCGTTATCTGCTGGAACTGGAAGAGACCACACTGTTCCGTGTGCAGCAGAGCAGTCAGGGCTTTGCGCCGCTGACAGGTGTCATGGCGGCAGAGGATCAGTCGCGCATATTCGGCACGCGGCTAAACACCGCACCAGTGAATGGCGTATTCAATGTCTACACCGAGTACCTGTTGCCGGCCGGCCAGTACTGGGTATTCGCCAGCAGCGTCCAGGCCGATGGCCTGATGCCCCCGGTGGGCAGCTACACGCTGAACCTCAGCCTGGCGCTGCCGATCAGTGACATCCAGAGCAATCCGCAGTTCGGTCCGACCCGACTGGTGCCGCAGGGCACCATCGAGGGTACGCTGAGCAACACCGATGCGATGGATCTGTTTGCCGCCACAGCAGAGCAGCAACGCTACCTGGATGCCTACAGCTTTGCGGTAGCAGAGAACGAGCGCATCACGGTGACACTGCAGGCGGGTTATCCGATCCTGCTGTCGAAGTGGCAGGGTACCAACTTCTCCAACCTGCAGTATGTGGAGGCTCAGCCTGCGGCGGCCAACACAGCGGTCAGCTATGAGCTGGAAGGTCCCGCTAACTACATCATGTATGTGATCGGCAATGCCGATGGGGTGACCGGACCTTACACCATCAGCTTTGATGATGGCAGCACAACTGCGGCCGCGACTCGCGCGGTACTGCAGGCTGTTTATGACGCAACTAATGGCGCCACTTGGACCAACAATACCAACTGGCTGAGCACGGAGGTTGCCCCCTGCGACTGGTTCGGTGTGCACTGTAATCAGCAGGGTGTGCTGATCGGTCTGGAACTGCCCAACAACAATCTGACCGGTGAATTGCCCGGTGCGTTGTGGAATACGACATCACTACAGTTCCTCACACTGAGGGAAAATAACCTCAGCGGCTCCTTCCCTGATGCTGAGACTTTCGCGGCCCTGACTCAGCTGAGCGGGCTGGACCTGGGAGGTAACGACTACAGTGGTGGATTGCCCGCCAGCCTTGGCAGTGCAGGCAATCTGACCAACCTGTTTCTGTGGGGTAACCAGTTCAGCGGTTCGATCCCGACCGAGTGGGCAAATCTGATTGAGCTGCGGTACCTGAATCTGGGTAGCAACGGCTCGCTTAGTGGATCACTACCGGCCTTCCTCGGTGATTTGGTGAATCTGCAGGATCTGGATCTGTCCTATAACGCCTTCACTGGAGAGATTCCGGCGCAACTGGCTAATCTCAGTAATGCGACGTCGATTAACCTACGCAGCAACCAGCTCAGCGGCGCAGTACCGCCAGCTGTACTGGATCTGGGCGTCGTGAACCTGTGGGCGAATCCTGGGCTGACTGGTCTGGCGCTGGGTAGTCCTGCAGCCTGCGACAACCAGGCTGCGCTGACCGTAGGCCAGCGCGTCACGGGCGAACTGACCCCGTTCACCGACTGCTACTTTGAAGAAGACAACATCATGGCTGACTTCTTCAGTCTGGATCTGAGTGGGGAAACCGGCACCACGTTGCTGCGTGTTGATGCCTACTCTGATTACTTCTACCCGCACGTCGGTGTTCTGGACAGCGACAGCTATGAAGGGCTGGATATTGTTGATACCCAGATCCAGCAGAATGGACTGACGTTTGAAGTGGCCCTGCCACCGGGTGAGTATGTGCTGTACATGCACGGTGGTACCTACCAGCCACAGAACGTGCCGGCTACTGGGGCCTACTGGCTGCAGACCACACGGGTCAACGAGCTGCAGAGTGACTGCCGTGACTTCAACAACACCTGGGTGAGCAAGGGCGTTGAGCTCAGCGGTGCGATCGGCAGCGACGACTGCCTGGACGAGTTTGGAGATCCGGATCGTCTGTTTGACTCCTATGCATTGTGGCTGGAAGAAGGTGAATCGGTCACGGTTACCATGGAAGCGGAGATTGCCTCACAGATCCTCAGCTTCAACCAGTCTGGCTTTATTGCGAGCTCGCCGTTTACGCCGGCCAACACCAAACACGGTGTGACGGTTACAGCGACCAGCAGTGGCTGGCACCGCTTTGCCCCGTATACCACCAACAACAACCCGACCGAGACCGGCGCCTACACCATCCGCTTTGTTGAGACGCCAGTCTTTGGCGACGGGCAGGCCTGTACACAGAACCTGCCAGGTATCGCACTGGGTGGCTCGGCCAATGGCTCACTGAACAGCGACACCGACTGCTTCAACCTGAGTCGCCTCGCCGATCGTTATGTGTTGAACATAAGCGAGCCGACACTGTTGCGCGCTCAGATGCAGACCGATGGCTTTATGCCAATGATTGGTCTGTACCGCGCCTTTAATACAGACGTGATGCTCGGCAATCGCGTTGGTATCACCGATACAACCACCCTTGAGATGTTCCTGGCCCCTGGCCAGTACTGGCTGTTTGCCTCCAGTCGCTTCACGGCCCTGGATACAGCAATCGAAGGCAACTACAGTCTGAACCTGAGTCAGGCACTGCCGATCGATCAGATGCAGACCGGAGGATGTACGGCAGGCGACACCCGTCTGGTGCTCGGCGGCCCGCTGATGATTGAAGGTGAGGTGGGTGAGGGCGACTGTATCGACGGCAGCCAGTTTGGCGAGGCGAACGGCTTCCCCGAGCGAGACTCGTATCAACTGGTTGTGCCCGAAGGCGCTCTGCCGGTGCAGGTCGATCTGCAGGCGAGCTTCAATGCCCGTCTGGCAGTCTGGCGTAACGGTCAGATCCTGCAGGCCAATGAGGTCAGTGCCGGTGGCAATACCAGCTACACGATCAACGGAGCAGGCTCCTACCAGATCAACGTGCTGGGTCAGCTTGGACCAGATTCACAAAGCGGGGCGGATAGGGGCAGCTACCAGCTGGCCATCACACCGCTGGTCGGCAATGAAACCGCGTGCAGCAATGTGCCGACCATCTACCTCGGTGACAGCGTCAACGGCACCCTGGACCGATTGACGGACTGCTACCGCAACGGTCGGATGGTTGACCGTTATCTGCTGGAACTGGAAGAGACCACACTGTTCCGTGTGCAGCAGAGCAGTCAGGGCTTCGCACCACTGACTGGTGTCATGGCGGCGGCGGATCAATCCCGGATATTCGGCACGCGGCTAAACACCGCACCAGTGAATGGCGTATTCAATGTCTACACCGAGTATCTGTTGCCAGCGGGCCAGTACTGGGTATTCGCCAGCAGCGTGCAGGCTGATGGTCTGCTGCCACCGGTGGGCAGCTACACGCTGACTCTCAGCGCCGCGCTGCCGATCAGTGATATCCAGAGCAATCCGCAGTTCGGTCCGACCCGCCTGGTGCCGCAGGGCACCATCAATGGCGAGCTGAGCAACACCGATGCGATGGATCTGTTTGCCGCCACTGCAGAGCAGCAGCGCTATCTTGATGCTTACAGCTTTGCGGTAGCAGAGAACGAGCAAATCACGGTGACCCTGCAGGCGGGTTATCCGATCCTGTTGTCGAAGTGGCAGGGTACCAACTTCTCGAATCTGCAGTATGTGGAGGCACAGCCTGCGGCGGCCAACACAGCGGTCAGCTATGAGCTGGAAGGTCCCGCCAACTACATCATGTATGTGATCGGCAATGCCGATGGGGTGACCGGACCTTACACCATAAGCTTTGATACAGAGCTGATACTTCCCTACGTGGCGCCAGCTGGAACAGACGCAACGATCACCTTGAATGAGGATCAGGTGTATGCCTTCAGTTCGAATGACTTTGGATTCTCTGACGAGGATGAGAATGCCTTCATCTCTGTGCGGATCAGCAGCTTGCCCACCGCCGGCAATCTGACGCTGAACGGCACCGCCATCACAGAAGGCCAGGAAATTGATGTGACGAACTTGTCTCAACTGGCCTTCAGACCTGCGCCCAATGCGTCAGGTGATAGCTACGCGACGTTCACATTCCAGGTACGTGATAACGGACTGGATTTGATCACTGGCCGCGATGGCAGCATCGATCTTGATCCAAGCCCCAACACGATTCAAGTGAACGTAACCCCGGTTAACGATGCGCCGCTTGGTTCAGGAAACAATGTCACACTCAACGCAATCAGCGCAGTTACTTTCTCGGAGGCTGATTTCGGTTTCAGCGATCCTGATGACAGTCCTGCGAATACTCTGCTGGCAGTGAGAATTGTTGGGCTGCCAAACGCGGGATCACTGTTGCTGGCAGGCAATCCTGTCACGTCCGGGCAAGTCATCCCCGCGACCGAGTTAACGGATTTGAGCTACGAACCGCCAGCCGAACTTGTCAGCCCATTCCTGGTCGCCTTCACTTACCAGGTGCAGGACAACGGAGGGACTGCCAATGGTGGCGTTGATACTGATGCGACTGCGCGAAGCTTTAGTATCGCTGTAGTAATCGAGCCACCAGTAACGCCCCCGCCAACAACGGGTGGTGGCGGTACGCCTGCACCGACCCCTACGCCTGAGCAGGTTGCTGATGAGATCAATAATCTGGATAACGATCTGCAGGTTATCGAGTCTGTTGTCGTCCAGCCAGGCCAGCCGGTGAGCCAGGAAGTGGTCAGTCAGGTGGGTAGTGCACTTGAGCGTACTAATACGCTGGCACAGCAAGTAACAACGGCCCTGCCAGCTGGCACAGAAGGTGTAAATCTGGCGCTCAATGCCCTGAACACCATGTCTCGTACGTTGACTGCCTCTGCGACGGTGTCAGCGGGTGGTGGCACTGTATCCAACACGGCGGCAACCAGCTCGATCAATAGTGTTGCGACGGTACTGAATGCTCTTAGTACACGTACGCAGAGCATCACTGCTGAGCAGCGCGCAACAGTTCAGTCACTGGCTTCATCAACGGTAAGCAACTCCAGTAACCTGATTCGTGCTGGCAGCACCAACGACGAGCTGGTGTCGATGGTTGCAGCGACCAGTGCGGTCATCAATGCGGCATCGGCTGCTGGTGGTACCTTGACGACAGAATTGGTCGCTCAGGCGGAAGCTCTTGTCACCAAGGCTGTCAAAACAGGTATTTCGTCGATTGCTCCTGGAATCAACGTTGAAGATCCGGTGCAGGTTGGAAATCTCTTGCGCACCAATCCACAGGCCCTCGAATTCGCCATCGACGCGTCTGTGGCGGTCAAGTCGCGAATCCAGACAGACAACACAGCTGTTCAACAAGAGCTGGCAAGCAGGGGGCTGGATACAGCTGCCAGTGAGCGCCTGACCAATGTGCTGACGGCGGTATCCAACCCTGATGGGGTAACTGTAGCCGGCTCTACGGCCAGCGAAGTTCTGTTGTCGGCCCTCGTGCAGTTCCTGACGGGTGGTTCACAGGCACTGGTTACTGAGGATGGACGGATCGTCATGGCATTGAACACCGGTGGCATCGAGCTAACGGTTGATGCACTGACGGGTACTCTGATGATCAAGGCGCCTGGAGAAACTTACTCTGCCGCTGTGGTCAATACCCGCATCGTCTCATCCAGCGTGCCAGAGGGTCTGTCTTTCATGCGCGACGGTCGGGCATTGATCGTGGCCAATGGTGTCGCCATGGAACTGGCGCCGATTGCGGTCGATCTGGTCGGGTTTACAAGCCTTGTCGAAGGCGCTGGCTATGAGATGAATCTGCGCGAACGAGGAGCCGTTCATGTCACGCTGGGTGCAAATGATACCTTCGTTGGCGTGTTTGCGTACGACAATCTGGCCAATACTTCTGGAAGCTGTGGCGCCAGTACGCTGACAGATCCGGCCGGGGAACCCAACTCAGCCGGATACGCCTTCGGTGTGAAGTGCAGCAATGGCGTCACACAGAAAATTGTACCGTTTGTCCATGATCCTGTGTTCTATCGCTCTGTCACAGATTACGGATTGACGCTGACGACAGACCGTAACACCGGCATCATTACTATCCCGAATGTTGGGGTATACAAACCTGGTTACTTTGTCAGCAAGCTGAGCAGCGCGCAGCAGCAGTTCCTGGCAACGAACAAGGATGCACGCGGTGTTGCTTTCGAGTTCAGGGACTTGAACGGAGATGGACGTGGTGACGTCGTGTTCTACACGGCAGCCGGGGCTCAGCACCTCTACCATGTGGCGCCTTGAGTACCTTGAAATGAGTCTTGGCATGGATGCCAGATAGCAGGGAAATGCGGCAGGGATGAATAATGGGCCAGGGATGGCCCGCCTCCTGACGGTGCGATCTACAGCAGATCCGGCCCGCTACCGGCGCCCGGCTTCTGAGTTCGCAGCGCCTTCAGGCTCTTGTTGATGCGTTTCAGATAATCCTTCAACAGGTCTTTTCGTTGTCTGGCGACACCCATCGCCAACACATCAATCACCAGTAAGTGGGCTATCCTGGATGATACTGGCGTAAACACCTGCAGGTCCTCTTCCATATTCACAAAAATAGGGATGGTGCACAATTTGATCAGCGGTGTGTCCTGGGGCGCCAGGCCGATGACCGTGGCCCCTGCTTCCAGGGCTAATTCCACACTCTGAATCAGAGCTTTGGTTCGGCCAGACTGCGATATCGCGACGATCACATCGCTTTCGCTTAATGACAGAGCGGACATGTGCTGAATATGCGGGTCTGTGTACGCGGCACTTGACAGTTGCAGCCTGAAGAACTTGTGCTGCGCATCTGATGCCACTGAGCCGGAAGCGCCGAAGCCGTAGAATTCGACACGCTTGGCCTGATTGATGGCGACAATCGCAGCCTCCAGTGCCACGGGATCAAGTTCATCGCGTACAGCGATCAGCGATCCGATGGTCGAATCGAACACTTTGTGACTCAAGTCAGCAACGGTATCCGAATCATCAACCGAGAACTGCGAATAGCTGCTGTTCGCACCAAGATGCTGGGCCAGTTGTAACTTGAAGGACTGGAACCCATCAAAGTCCAGCGCCCGACAAAAGCGGACCACCGTCGGCTCGCTGACATCTGCGTGCGCGGCAACATCCATGATACGCATGGTCAGCACCGCGGCCGCATTATCCACGACAAAATCCGCCACCTTGCGTTCTGACTTGCGCAGAGATTCGCGTCTATCCTTGATTTTTGTGATCAGATTCTGGGCGTCCACCGCTGCCTTCCTGTTACACTGCAGTGAGAAACTATAGCAGGAAGGGGGTTGCCAAGACAGTGCGAGTTCGTCTGGGACAGCGCATGCAGGACATCAGCGCTACATCATGGAATGCATTGGCTGGGGGTGCTGGTCCATTCCTGAGGCATGAATTTCTGGCGGCGCTGGAGGCCAGTGACTCAGTGGCACGCTCTACCGGCTGGCAACCTTATCATGTCACGGTGCACGACCATGATGAATTGATTGCAGCGATGCCCCTGTACGTCAAGCACCACTCTTACGGCGAATATGTATTCGACTGGTCCTGGGCCGATGCCTATCGTCGTTACGGCAAGCCATACTACCCGAAACTGTTGACGGCAATCCCGTTCACACCCAGCCAGGGCTCACGCCTGCTGGTGAAGGATGCACAAGTACAAAGCAAAGTATTGCCGTTGCTTGTGGATACGATAAGAGGGTATACACAGCAAGGCGAGTTCAGTTCCTGGCATCTGCTGTTTCCACACCCTGATGATGCAGATGGGCTTGATCAGACCGGCCTCATCCGGCGTGAGGGTTGTCAGTACCATTGGCATAATCGAGGTTATGATTCATTTGACGATTTTCTCGCCCAGTTCAGTTCGCGCAAACGAAAGAATCTGCGCAAAGAGCGTCTGTCCATCAATGATCAGGGATTGAGTTTTCACCGAATTCACGGCGCCGATATTGATCAGCACACCTGGGATATTTTTTATCGCTTTTATCAGAATACCTACCAGATTCGGGGTCAGCACGGTTATCTGACGCGCGACTTCTTCTCTCGTCTTGCCAGTCAGATGCCCGAGAATGTCCTGCTCATTATGGTGAAACACCATGATCGATACGTCGCTGGCGCGCTATTCCTTTACGATGAGCACTCACTGTTTGGACGCTATTGGGGTTGTGAGGCAGATTTTCACAATCTGCATTTCGAAACATGTTACTACCAGGGCATTGAGTTCTGTATTGAAAAGGGGCTGACACTTTTCGACGCGGGAGCCCAGGGTGAACACAAACTACGCCGTGGGTTTGAACCGGTGCGCACGCTGTCATATCACTGGATAGAAGATCCGGCATTCAGACACGCAATCGCCGACTATTGTCAGCAAGATTCGCTCCACGTCACGGAGTTTATCGACTCTGCTGAAACGTATCTTCCGTTCAAAAAATCACTGACCGTCGACGATCAGTTCACCAAGTAATTTACGCTGCTCATTGTCCGGGTCAACAAAGCGCACAAGAAGATTGACGAACTCCGAGTCGGGCCTTTTTTCAACCGCTGCGCAACTGTGTACGTAGGCTTTTAGTCCGGTGATGCTGCCTGCTGCCTGATTGCCAGGAGACAGTGTCAGCGTCAGTGACTCAAACACACCTGGATGTACATCGGCTCGTTTGGTTACCATCAATGCTTCGTCGATACTGATAGCTTTTATCATGCATCGAAGCTCCTGGTCACGCCAGTGAATTATACTGGTACCCTTGATGCGAGGCTTCTCTGGTTTGCCACTGGTCAGCGCCGCCGCCGAGCCTCCGGCCAGCGGGTCTTTGCCGCTGAGAATCTCAACAGAACTGAAGGGGCCAGATTTACCACTTTGGCTGGGTTCGGCGTTTGGTTTTGGCAGCTTGCCTGAGCGAACCAGAGACTTGCGGACTTTCTGTAACAGCTCTTCGGGTGTGAAAGGCTTGCCAAGATAGTCTGAGACACCAGCCTGTACCGCGCGCATGATATTGTCTTTGCCGCCCAGGCTGGTGATCATTATGAAAGGAATAGATGCCAGCTTCTCCTCTGCACGTACCCATTGCAACAGCTCCTCACCACTCATGCCCGGCATTTCCCAGTCGCTGAGAATCAGGTCGACGGGTTGCCTCGCCAGAATGGATTGTGCTTTTCGCCCATCCGACGCTTCCATGATTTCGCATTGTGGAAGATATTTGCGAATGGTCCGCTTTATCAGGTCCCGGATGAAACTGGCGTCGTCGCAAAGCAGAATTCGGATCTTCATATCAGGCCTGCTTTCTCAAAAAGACGGGTGACTTTTCACTGGAGTCCTTTTCACTGTATCGGTAACCTGCCACATCAAAGTCCAGTAGCGCTGACCTGCTCCGTACCCGATTTTTTATTACCCATGAAGCCATCATGCCGCGAGCCTTCTTGGCGTAGAAGCTGATTATTTTGTACTGACCATTTTTGTAATCTTTAAAAACCGGGCCGACAACAGGAGCGCACAGCTTTTTGGGGCTGACCGACTTAAAGTATTCATTCGAGGCCAGATTGAGCAGGAACGGGTTTTTCTGTTCGGCCAGAAGAGAGTTCAGGTGCTCTGTCAGCGTGTCACCCCAGAATTGATACAAAGACTCGAATTTTCCATGCTTGAGCGCGGTACCCATTTCCAGACGATAAGGCTGCATCAGATCAAGCGGCCGGAGCAGGCCGTAAAGACCTGACAGGATACGGACATGATTCTGCGCGAATGTCAGATCGCGTTTGTTGAGTGACTGTACGTCCAGCCCAATGTACACATCACCCGTGAAGGCGAAAATGGCCGGTCGTGCGTTGTCTTCGT
This sequence comes from Pseudohongiella sp. SYSU M77423, assembly GCF_029911965.1. NCBI lineage: Bacteria > Pseudomonadati > Pseudomonadota > Gammaproteobacteria > Pseudomonadales > Pseudohongiellaceae > Pseudohongiella > Pseudohongiella sp. SYSU M77423. The sequence goes on from NZ_JARYTH010000004.1 coordinate 254,014, forward strand.
TAAACGGAAGTTGCCAGTTAAGATTGCGCTGAAAATTCAGTTCGCCCAGCTTTGGGCTGATGTGCATCAATTTTGACAGATCATCAGGTGAATACTTGCGCAGCGTTTTCACCAGTTTGGCCGACGCATCCAGAAACTCGGGTTGAGTCACCGTCAGTTTAGGTGTGGTTGACTCAAAATCGAGAGATTTTGCTGGTGATAAAACCAATAACATATAAAGCCTCTATTGCGACCACTACACTGAGCTGGCGAGATCCTGCCACCAGTTCAGTGGCGTCTGGCCATCCTCAGGGTCGTAAACATTGCCATAGTACCAGACACTTTCCGGAAAGCGCTTCAGCACGGCTGTAATGACTTCTTCAATCTTCTTGAAGCCAATCGACACATGCACACTGTAAATCAGCACGCCCGGACTGCAGACGTCGCGGGTACCATCAATGAGCTCAATCTCAGGTGTCAGGGCCTGATCCAGCTCCGCTATGTTATGCTTACTGAAAACACGGATACTCAGATTACCGCTGTGTTCAAGTAATTCGTATCCACCGGTGTTATCGGCCGGATAACGGATTAGATCACCGGAAGCGAGTCCGCGAACGAAAACAGGCGACTTCTCCAGCCGGAACTGATCGGGGTGTCCCTCGACAGCAATAGCTGAGACCTGTTCCACCACAGGGTCATTATTATCGTTATAGCCTGCGATTACCGGGAGCTGTTGCGTCTGGCTCATGTTATGCCCTGGTACCTGAAATATGTCTGAACAAAAACGCCATTGTAACGCGTGAGCTACCATGCTGGTACTGTTTGAAAGGATCGTACAGCGCAGTCGCTGGTTTAAAGGCCCCGCCTTTGTGGCGCTGGCCGCGATGTTGGCAGTATGCGCCTGGGTGCTGGTATGGGCTCCGATGCCGGTGCAGGATCAGTGGCTGATACCGATCATTGTCCTGACACTCTGGCTGCTGCTCTGTGCCTCGACGATAACTGTATTTACCAATGTTCCCCTGAATGACTATCAAAATCTGGGCTGGACAGGCAAAATACGCCGCAAACTGGCCAGGTTCCTTTTTCATTTGCTTGCCTGGTTCATGCTAATAATCAGTCTGGCCTTGCTGGTAGTCAGTTTTCAGCTGCTGATGGCCTGGTTTAGAGGGCCCTGAACAAAACCAATAACAGGAGTACAACGTGGGCCTGATCGACGACGATATGGATAAAGATCCCGTTCCGGCAGGGGAACTTGCCCTGCAGACCCTGGCCATGCCGAGGGATACCAACGCCAATGGCGACATATTCGGTGGCTGGCTGGTCTCGCAGATGGACCTTGCCGCGGGGATTGCCACCAAACAGGTGACCCGTGGCCGATCTGCTACGGTTGCGATCAAAAATGTGGAGTTTCTGGCGCCTGTCAGCGTCGGTTCGGTGGTCAGCTGTTATGCCGAGGTGCTGGAGATTGGCCGTAGCTCGATGCACATCAACATTGAAGTGTGGATATCGAACTCGCTGACTCAGGAAGCACAGCGCAAGGTGGCAGAGGGATTGTTCATTTTTGTGGCCATCGATGACAACGGGCGCACACGCCGCATTACGCCGCCCAACCAGTAGTTGGTAAAGGGCCCAGAGGTATTTACCTTCGTAAATCCTTCAGGCCCTTTGGGTCCCCCGTCGCCTTTACCGTAGGCTTAAACGCCTTCCTTGATAAATGTGCTGGTGATTTTACCGCTGGTCATGGCGCCACTGACATTCAGTGCAGTGCGGCCCATATCTATCAGCGGTTCAATTGAAATCAGCAGTGCGGCAAGCTCAACCGGCAGACCCATGGCTGGCAACACGATCAGTGCGGCAAATGTTGCACCGCCACCAACACCGGCGACACCAAACGAACTGATAGTGATAATGCCGATCAGTGACAGAATAAAGCCAATGTCCATCGGGTTGATGCCGACCGTCGGAGCGGCCATCACAGCAAGCATGGCCGGGTAGATGCCGGCACAGCCATTCTGGCCAATGGTGGCGCCAAACGATGCGGACAGACTGGCAATCGACGGTGGTACCTTCAGCTCATCTACCTGCGTGCGGATATTCAACGGAATGGTAGCTGCGGAACTGCGCGTGGCGAATGCAAAGGTCAGCACCGGCCAGATCTTGCGGTAGAACTCGGCAGGATTATTACCCGTCAGGCTGAGCAGCAATCCATGCACGCCGAACATGATGCCCAGTGCAATGTAAGACGCCACAACAAAACCAATCAGATTCAGGATGTCGCTGCCATTGGAGCCCGCTACCACATAGGTCACCAGCGACAGGATGCCATAAGGTGTCAGACCCATGATCATCTTCACCAGACGCATCACAATGGCCTGAATGGTTTCCGTACCACCCTTGATGCGATCGCTGTATTCGGGCTTCTCGCGGCTGACCAGAAGTGCCGCCAGACCAAACAGCATGCCGAAGATAACTACGGCAATAATGGATGTACTGCGTGCTTCGGTCAGGTCACGGAAGATGTTGGTAGGGATGAAATTGACGATGACCTGGGCGAAAGTCAGGCCTTCCACCATGGGGGCCCGTGACTCCAGGAATTCCACCCGCGCCGCCTCGCGCGCACCACCGACCATGCCCTCAGCGGTCAGTCCGAACAGGTTGGTGACCACGATACCGACAATCGCGGCAATCATCGTGGTGAAGACCAGAATACCAATGACTGAACCGCCAATTTTACCCAGTGCGGCTACCTCATGCAGACGCACCACTGCCGCAATCATGGTGACAAGCACCAGCGGGATAATAATCATGCGCAGCAATGCGACATATATATCGCCAGGCAGATCCGTCCAGGTGAGTGTGGGACGGATTTCATCGATATTGCCGCCATGAATGATCTGCAGGAACAGACCAAACACCACACCCATGGCAAGCGCTATGAAGACCTGTTTGGCAAGACTGGTATCGGGTCGGCGCAGTTTGTACAGGGCGTACAGCAGGGCCACGAAGATGATGATACCGAGCACGTTTAACATGGACATGGAGGATCTCCCGTTATTATTGTCCCACTTGTTTTTGTTCCACTCTTATAGCGCGTAAGCTACTGCCCTAGCAAACATTTTGCCAGAGACGAAGGCAACTGAGTGCGTTGCCATCATCAAATAGGTTCAAGACGCGCGTAGGCAAGTACCAGCCACTTGCTGCCTACTTCGGTGAAATTCACCTGGACGCGTGCATTATTGCCACTGCCCTCGTAATTCAGGACCACGCCTTCGCCAAACTTGCCGTGACGCACACGCTGGCCCAGGGTGATGTTGGTCTGAGGCACCGCGGCACCGCCGTAAAGACTGCTCGATGAGGCCCGTGGCGCGACTGCCGGGCGCTGGATGGTGGTTTTCATCCGTACCGGCTCAATCAACTCCTGCGGCAATTCGCGGATAAACCGGGATGGCCGGCAGATGTTGACATCCCCGTGCATTCGCCGCGATTCAGCGCAGGTCAGATACAGCTTTTCCATGGCGCGGGTGATGCCGACGTAGCAGAGCCGGCGTTCTTCCTCCACGCCGGTCAGGTTTTCCATCGACATTTTGTGCGGGAACAGGCCTTCTTCCATACCGGCGAGAAACACCAGCGGGAACTCCAGGCCTTTAGCGCTGTGCAGAGTCATCATCTGCACGGCATCGTCTGATTCTGAAGCCTGCGCCTCGCCAGCGTCCAGCGCCGCCTGATCCAGGAACGAGGCAAGTACGTCGCTGGTCAGCGCCAGTGGGTCATCACTCTCGTCGAGGCCGGAACTCTGCGCCTGCCAGTCTTCGGCAAAACTGCGTGTGGCACTGATCAGTTCGTCCAGGTTTTCCAGTCGACCCTGGGCTTTATCACCGCCTTCTTTCTGGTGATGTTCAATCAGGCCGCTCTGCTTGATGACATGAGCGACTTTTTCGCCCAGTTCCAGCGGATGACAGTTTTCATCCATGTCATCAATCAAACGCATGAATGCCTGCACGGCTGCCGCCGCACGAGCAGGCAACAGTTTATGGTCGAGACTGCGCTGACAGGCCTGCCACAGGGACGACCCGTCATTGCGCGCCAGTTCCCGCAGGCTGTCCAGCGTACGCGCACCAATGCCGCGCGTCGGTACATTGATGACACGCTCCATGGCAGTATCGTCATGACGATTAACCGTCAGGCGCAGATAGGCCAGCGCGTTGCGGATTTCCAGCCGGTCGTAAAAGCGCTGGCCGCCATAGATGCGATAGGGCATGGATACCCGCAGCAGGGCTTCTTCCAGCTCGCGGGACTGGGCGTTGGAGCGGTACAGGACTGCTGCATCACTGAGGCGATGTCCGGTGTTCAGCCAGTCCTGCAGCCGATCCACAATGAATCTGGCTTCGTCCTGCTCGTTAAACGCCTCGTAAAGCGAAATGGCTTCGCCTTCGCGGTCCTCCGTCCACAGCTCTTTGCCCAGCCGGCCCTGGTTGTTGGCAATCAGGTGGTTGGCTGCCTTGAGGATGGTGGAAGTCGAGCGGTAGTTGCGCTCCAGCCGGATGATGTCAGCGCCGGTAAAATCCTTGTTGAACTGCTGGATGTTTTCGATGCGGGCACCGCGCCAGCCGTAAATCGACTGATCATCGTCGCCAACCACCATCAGGTGATTATTGCCGCCGGCCAGCACTCGCAGCCAGGCGTACTGCACGGCGTTAGTGTCCTGGAACTCATCGACCAGAATATGGCTGAAGCGGCGCTGATAGTGGTCCAGCAGGCCGGGATTGTTCAGCCACAGCTCGTGGGCGCGAAGCAGGATTTCAGCAAAGTCCACCATGCCTCCGCGCTGACAGGCCTCTTCATAGGCGGTATAAACCGTGAGCATGGTGCGGGTGAACTCGTCACCATAGTGTTCTATGTTGGCGGCGCGCAGACCTTCGTCTTTCTGCGCGTTGATGTACCACTGCACCTGGCGCGGGGGCCATTTGTCCTCGTTAATGCCCAGCGCCTTGCTCAGACGCTTTATCAGCCGAAGCTGGTCATCACTGTCCAGGATCTGGAAGTTCTCAGGCAGATTGGCTTCACGCCAGTGTTGGCGCAGCAGCCGGTGCGCCAGGCCATGGAAAGTGCCGACCCACATGCCGCCGATCGGGCGCTCCAACAGCTCTTCGATACGGCTGCGCATTTCGCGGGCGGCCTTGTTGGTAAATGTAACGGCGAGAATGCCAAAAGGCGATACGCCCTCCACCTGCATCAGCCAGGCGATGCGATGGACCAGCACGCGGGTCTTGCCGCTGCCGGCGCCAGCCAGTACCAGCATACTGCCAGGGGGCGCAGAGACAGCCCGGCGTTGCTCGTCGTTCAAGGAATCTAGTAAGTGGGATACGTCCATAACCGCTTATTGTAGCAGCCTGATTAAAGCATGGCTGTGATATTTATCCTTTTGCCCACTACGCCTTGCTGATAAAATACCGATCCTTTGCTCGATAAAAGACACCCATTTAGCTAGCTGAATCAGGAGTAGATTATGTCTGCAAAATCAGACAACGCACCGTTTGACTGGAAAGATCCGTTTTTGCTGGAACAGATGCTGACCGAAGAAGAGCGCATGATTCGTGATACCGCGCGTCAGTACTGTCAGGAAAAACTGCTGCCGAGGGTGCGTGACGCGTATCGCAATGAGCAGACTGATCCTGAAATTTTCCGCGAGATGGGCGCACTGGGCCTGCTGGGCCCAGCACTGGACGGCTACGGTTGCACCGGCACCAACTATGTGAGCTATGGTCTGGTGGCTCGTGAAGTGGAGCGCGTCGACTCAGGCTACCGCTCAATGTTCAGCGTACAGTCCTCGCTGGTCATGCACCCGATCCACGCTTTCGGCAGCGAAGAGCAGAAGCAGAAGTATCTGCCCAAACTGGCAAGCGGCGAGTTCATCGGCTGTTTTGGTCTGACCGAGCCGGACCACGGATCCGATCCGGGTGGCATGGTGACTCGCGCCCGCACAGTCGAGGGTGGCTACAAACTCAGTGGCGCCAAAAACTGGATTTCCAACTCCCCCATCGCCGATGTGTTCATCGTCTGGGCCAAGAATGATGATGGCGTGATCAAGGGTTTCATCCTGGACAAGGGCATGGCCGGCCTGTCAGCACCCAAGATTGAAGGCAAGCTGGCGCTGCGTGCGTCCATCACCGGTGAAATCGTCATGGACGAAGTGTTTGTGCCGGAAGAGAACATGCTGCCTCACGTTGAAGGCCTGAAAGGTCCGTTCAGCTGTCTGAACTCTGCGCGTCTGGGTATCGCCTGGGGTGCCCTGGGTGCTGCAGAGACCTGCTGGCACGCGGCTCATGACTACGTCATGGATCGCAAGCAGTTCGGTCGACCATTGGCTGCCAATCAGCTGATCCAGAAAAAGCTGGCTGTAATGCAGACGGAGATTTCGCTGGCACTGCTGGGCTGCCTGCAGGCCACTCGTCTGAAGGACGAAGGCAAACTGGGTATTCCGCTGATTTCTCTGCTTAAGCGCAATTCATGTCTGAAGGCGCTGGACGTGGCACGAGAAGCGCGCGACATGCTGGGCGGCAATGGTATCTCTGATGAATATCCGGTCATGCGCCACATGCAGAACCTGGAAGTGGTCAACACCTACGAAGGCACTCAGGATATCCACGCCCTGATTCTGGGTCGCGCCCAGACAGGCATCCAGGCGTTCTTCTAAGCTTGAATGAGTCGGAGGGATTTGGCCTGCTGAATCCCTCCGGGCTCACTAAGCAACACCCTCATTGCTGCCTTGCTGAGCCAGCTTTGCCAGCAGACCGAATAACGCAGTGTCGTTAAGCAGCGCCATTTTTTCCCGGCGATTCATCCAAGCCAGAACCTCCGATACATCCGCAGCATCACTGAGTTTGAGCCTGGCGCCGGCTGCATCCATGTCCGGATCTCCGCGGCGTTTGACCGGGCGCTCTCCGGCCAGATTGAAATGGCGGGACGCCTTTTCGCTGTCCGTTAACAGCAGCGGAACGTCCACGGCATCCACGACAACCTGGAACTCTTCGCGGTAGCGATCACGGTCGTTAATCTCCGGCGCAGAGGACACCTCTTCAGGAATCCGCAGCAGGCCCAGCCAGGCCAGCATTCGCGCAAAGCTTTTGCTGCCGCTGAGCGCTGACAGAGGGATCGACAGTACCAGGCCAGTAATAATTGGCAGCATCCAGTAAAGTAGCGGGTTTTGCAGCAACACCAGGCCTGCCAGCACGCTAATGCCGACCAGGGTGTGAAACCAGTGGTGCTTGAACAGCAGGCCCCAGTCGGTGCCATGGGTATCGCGCTGCTGAGTTGACCAGCCCGAATCCTTGCCACGAATTATTTCCCAGACCTGGCGGCTGTGAATCATCATAAATATGGGCGCAAAAAGTATCGAAAAGAACAGCTCAAGTGCCGCACTCAGTGTCAGCCGGATGGGCCCCATGGCACTGCGAACATCGCGCCGGAACAGGCCAGCCAGGTATCCCAGTAACTTGGGTAACAGCAGCACCGACATGGTGAACACAAACAGCATGATCATGCGCTGTGAGTCAAATACTGGCCAGTGGGGGAATAGCTGAAAGTCGTCAGTGAAGTATTCAAAGCCCTGGGTTGCAATCTGTGCACTGATCAATAGGCCCACCGTCATCATGGCCAGCCATAGCGGCGATGCGATATAGCTCATCACGCCGATCAACATGTGCATTCGATTGGGCCAGCGCATGCCTCGTGTAGGGATCACGCCGAGATGCTGAATATTGCCCTGAGCCCAGCGTCTGTCCCGCACCGCAGAATCCAGCAGGGTAGGAGGGCTTTCCTCCCAGGAACCTGTCTGTGCCGGCATCATGCGAACTGACCAGCCCGCCCGGCGAATCAGCGCTGCCTCCACGAAATCGTGTGACATGATATGACCACCAAATGGTCGTGGCCCGGACATGACGGGCAGTCCTGCCGCACTGGCGAAGGCAGAGACACGAATAATGGCATTGTGGCCCCAGTAATTACCGTCATCACCCTGCCAGGCGGTCATACCATGCGCGACGACGGGTCCGTACAGCGTGCCAGCAAATTGCTGCAGACGGGCGAACAGCGTCTTGCCGGCATAGAGTCGTGGCAAGGTCTGCAAAATCCCACAGCCAGGATCCGCATCCATTTCCCTGACCATGAAAGTCAGGGTGTCGGCTGCAATCAGGCTGTCTGCGTCAAGCACGATCATATAGTCGTACCGAGCCCCCCAGCGGGTCACAAAATCCTGCACATTACCGGCCTTGCGCGCTGTGTTCATGTAGCGGCGCCGGTACCAGACCGAAATGCGCCCTTGAAGGCGCTCGCGCAGCATGTCCACCGCAGCCGTTTCCTTGACCCACACATCCGGGTCGGTGGAATCAGAAATAATGAAAATCTCAAACCAGTGTTGTTGCTGTCTGGTGATCAATGCTTCAGCCATGGCCAGTAATGCGGAGCAGGTGGCGGCAGGATCTTCGTTGTAGACTGGCATCAGCAAAGCGGTCTTGCCACGCGGCTGGGCGCCTGAACTGGCGGCGGCCTTGGGATGACCGAAAAACAGGCCTGCGATGGCGCTGGTAGCAGCCAATGCGATCCAGCCAAAGGTCAGCAGGTACAGGACCAGTAACAACCACTGCAGTCGGGTGACATCACTGACCGAGATAATCAGATACATCTGGTAGCCAGCGTAGGCGGTTAGCGCCAACGCTCCAGGAAACGTAATCAGCCTGGCCAGAAAGGTTGCCAGGGACTGCCAGCGAAATTGAACCTGCGGAGCAACCTTCAGATTCTGCGCTGGCATGTCCAGCGGCGCCGGCTGGGGTGTGGCGCCAACAATTTCCCTTATTGAGTCCATCTATATATCCAGGTTTCGCCCCACTGTTTATCATTGACGTGCAGAGTCACGCGTAATTCCATCAGATCGGCACGGCCCGGGTCGATCCTGATAAAGGCGCGATACTGACCCGTCGCCTGGACCAGCGTACCACTTGTGTCGATCAGGGTACCGGCGCTATTCGTGACACGTATCTCGACGGCGTCGGAATCCGTGATGACATTGGGAATCTTGTCACCACCTGCGTAGTCGATTACAAATACCATGTCATCGCCATTTATCGACTGACCGCGGCTGGTGTCGGTAATCCGCCCCACCTCCAGCTCATACGGGCCAACCGGGCCCCAGTGCATGCGATACCGGTAATCATACTGGTTGCCGGGTTGCAGACTGTCTTCGGGCTGCCAGTAAGCCACGATGTTGTCGTGAACTTCCTGCGGTGTGGGAATCTCAACCAGAACCACCTCACCAACGCCCCAGTTTTCCAATGGCTCTATCCACAGCGAGGTGCGCTTGTCATAGCGAGCTTCGCTGTCGTTAAAATCTTCGAACTGATTGTGACGCTGCATCAATCCAAAGCCTTTGAGAGAGGACGATGCGGAGGATACAAACGATGAAGACTGCAGGCGCCGCGGGTTGGCCAGCGGGCGCCATATCTGCTCGCCGTTCTGCATCATGATCTGCAGCCCGTCGGAATCATGCACCGCCCGGCGGTAATCGTCATAGCGACTGCGGTTGGTGTCGTCAAACATGAACATGGAGGTCAGCGGTGCGATGCCGTAGTGCGTCATTTCCTCACGGGGGAAGAGAGAGGCCTCTACGTCCATGACGGTCGAATCGCCCGGCCGTATATCAAATCGGAAAGCACCGGTGGTTGATGGGCTGTCGAGCAGAGCGTGGATCACAATCTTCTCAGCACCCACCTCCGGCCTTTCTATCCAGAAATCCGTGAAATAAGGAAACTCCTCACCTTCCGGGCGGGCGGTATTGATCGCCATGCCGCGCGCTGAAAGCCCATAGAACTGGTCTTTGGCAGTACCCCGAAAGTAGCTGGCACCCTGGAAAACCAGGAACTCCTCGAAGCGATCGAGTGTATTGATCGGGTGATATACGCGGAAACCCGAGTAACCCTGAGCGTCAAAGTTCTGTACGTCGCTGATGCCTTCCTCATACCGGAATATGTCGGTGGTGTAGAGCACCTGCCGCGAGACACCGCCTACCACCAGATTGATGTTGACGGGCGTGGTGTACAGGAATCCAGGATGGAAAAGATCCAGCGTAAAATTGCGATCCTGTCTGGCCCAGATGGCGGCATACGGATCGAAAGAAATGCGTCGATACTCGTCATAGTCGAGTTCGTTAAGTGGATTGTCCTCATCAAGTGCCGGCAGTTCGAAAGGCTGCTCAGCCAGTGATCGTGCGTGTTCAAGCAGCCACTGGCGACTGAATCGATGTGTAAGACGCTCTGGTTCTGCCGAGGCGGTGCTGGCGGCAGTGCCGGTCGGGCTGGTGGCTCCTGACGGCTGTGACTGCGTCAGTACCGGCGCTGCAAAAACCAGAACGACCGTACAAATGAGCGCGGTCAATATGGCGTAAGCGGGGGACTTTCTGATAACCATTTACTTTCCTCAAAATTTCCCTGAATCCTCAAGACAGACCAGTACTGTAGATACTGTTTAAATCGCTATCGGGATCATTGGATGTTTGGAAGGCAGGCGTATACACCGGGGCTGGGAGCGATCGATCAGTACTGATCGACATCATCCATGCACAACTGCAGGGCACACCGCATACCTTTCGGCAACGATCCTTTGACCAATTCAGTCCCAGCCATGGTGGCTGGATCAGTCATTGTGTACCTTTTAACCCACAGTCATAGTTGCGACCATCATACAGCCGGGAAGTTCCGCGCGTAAGTCCCGCGCAAAAATATTTTTTCTATCGATCGCTCCGAAAACCCTGCTATTGTTGAGTCTGACGTCGGCAATCGGTCCAGGCTGGGCTGCACTGCGTATACCAACACGAGCTCTTACTTCTCTTTTATCTAGCGACAGGCCCGGATTCGATCTTGCGTTTTACTCTTCGCACTTCCCCATTTGCTCATTACGCGATGACGATCTCGGCGTTCGCTGTGCTGTTCCTCGCACTGGTTCTACCCAATCGCCTGGACTGGATATCACCAGCAGCTTTCACGATGTTTCCGCTGGAGCTGATCCTCATCGGGATACTCCTGCTTGCTCCCGGGCGTAGCGGCACCGTGCTTCGAATCCTGCTGTCAGTTCTGCTGGGCCTGAGTCTGGTACTCAGAGGGGCTGACCTGGCGACTCACGAGATGTTCGCCCGGCCGTTTAATCTTATTTTTGATGGGCATCTGCTGGCCGATGGCAGTCGCTTGTTGACTGGAGTGCTGGGAAGCGTCGCTGCTGTTGCTGTCGGTATTTTGCTGGCATTGATGGTCGCCCTGCTTTGTGTGCTGGCATTTCTGGTGCTTGGTCGCATACAGCAGACCTTGCGAATAAAACCCAGGCTGTCCGGCGTGACTCTGCTAGTGCTGCTGACTGCCTGGTGCGCGCTTGACACATTCAGGTGGGTGGAGCGGCCACGAACCGACGCCTACGCCTGGCATCAGCTAAGACTGCACGCCGAAGATACCTGGCGAAGCTGGCAGGACATTCAGGAATTTGCGGCCACCGTCGGTGTCGATGAGTGGTCTGACCGTCTCGGTGATCAGCTGTTTGATCGCTTACGTGGTAAAGATGTGCTGGTGATTTTTGCTGAGTCCTACGGGCGCATGCTGCTTGAACGAGAGCCGTTTGCCGACCAGATGCGTGATGCATTGTTGCAATCCGAAACGGTGCTGCGTGCCGATGGATTTGAAATGCAGAGCGCATTTCTGACGGCACCTACCGTCGGTGGCCTTAGCTGGCTGGCGCATGCGTCCGCACTCGCAGGCACCTGGATCGACAGCGAGACTCGTTACAAAAGTCTGGTCATGAGCGAGCGTGCCACGCTAAACCGCTTGTTCAGAGACGCAGGCTGGCGAACCGTCGCCGCGATGCCGGCAATCAGCATGGCCTGGCCTGAGGGTCAGTACTATGGCTACGATCACATTTATGATGCGCACAATTTTGGTTATCAGGGCCTGCCCTTCAATTGGGTGACCATGCCCGATCAGTACGTTCTGTCGGCACTCCATGCGCGTGAACTCAGCGAGCAGGTACGCCCGCCTGTCATGGCCGAGATCGCACTGATCTCCTCACATGCGCCATGGACTCCGGTGGCGCAGCTGGTGCCCTGGACTAAGGTTGGCGATGGGCGAATTTTTGACGAGCAGGCCCAGGCCGGTCCGACACCAGAGGAAGTCTGGCAGAATGTTGAATCAATCCGCGATCACTATCGACGCTCGATTGAGTACATGCTTGCATCGGTAGTTTCATACGTAGAGCATTATGGAAACGACAATCTCGTGATTCTCCTGCTGGGAGATCATCCACCAGCACCTCTGGTATCAGGTGACCCGGAAGGGCGTGATGTTCCCGTGCATCTGATCGCTCGTGATCCGGCCGTATTCGAGGCCGTATCGCAGTGGCGCTGGCAGCCAGGAATGCTGCCGGACGAGAACGCGCCGGTATGGCGTATGGATCAACTGCGAGATAGATTTGTAGACGCCTTCTCCAGCACCCGTTTGCCTCTGGAAAAAACGGGCTCTGGCGGATCAACAGCAACAGGAGCCAGGTAATGCAGACGCAAGCTAATACGACTTCCCTTGCGACCCGGCTGCGCGAGCGATGGGGGCTGACAAGATCTTTACTGATGTACTACGGCATTCCGGGACGTCAGGCACGGATGCGAAACTTCTACAGGCAGTTCATATCACCGGGCGATCTGTGTTTCGACATCGGGGCGCATGTTGGCAATCGGCTTAAGGCGTGGCAGGCACTGGGTGCACGCTCCGTTGCCGTGGAGCCACAGCCGTTGCTGATGCAGACCCTACAAAGCCGCTACGCCAGCGCAGAGGACATTGATCTCGTGGCCCAGGCGATTGGTGCGCAGCCAGGTGAGGCAACGCTGCACATCAGCACTCAGACGCCGACTGTGACAACCATGTCCCAGGAATGGATAACACAGGTAAAACAGGACGCCTCATTCGAGCGTGTTAAATGGGATCGTCAGCTTGTGGTGCCGGTAATCACGCTGGACCAGCTGATTGCCGCAAAAGGCGAGCCGGTGTTCTGCAAAATTGACGTGGAAGGATTTGAGCTGCAGGTCCTGCAGGGATTATCGCGCCCGCTTCGCAGCCTGTCGTTTGAGTACATCCCTGCAGCAATATCGATGGCGACCGATTGCATTAATCGCCTCGAAGAGCTCGGCAACTATGAGTACAACCTGGCACCTGGTGAGTCACATCGACTACGCTATGATCAGTGGCTTGCGGCTGACGATATGCGACAGCAGCTGAAGAACATTAGCCAGGGCAGTGGCGATGTTTACGCCAGGCTGCGCACTCGCTGATTGCCGACCTGTACACGGCTACCTTCTACCTACTCGCGCGCTGCGGAAGCGCCAACAGATCCATGTGTCCCACACTGCAGCTGCCGGTATGTACATTGGCCAGGCGAAAGTTTATCCATTCCTGCAGTTCTGCCTGCTCAATTGACGACTGCACCGCATTGGCGATGCCATGTATCAGCTCGGTCATCAGTTGAGTGTCACCAGCAGTCCCATGATTGCCGCGCAGCAGCCACGGACTGCTTGCCGATAACACAGTGTAGCCGGCAGCGGTCAACACCTGAGTGAGGCAGGCGGAGGCATGTGGGCCGAGTGCCGGACCAAAGCCTTTATCCCGGCGCTGGTCCTGGTTGAATGCCTGCAACACAGTCATGTCCAGCTTGTGAGCCGGCGTCCAGCGAGTAATGCCGTCATAGTTCAGTGCTGTATAAACGGCGATCGGATGAGTCTGGCTGGCAATGGAGGCGACCAGGGATTCAATAAACTCAGCGGACACAAGGTCAAACAGTGCGGACGCGGTTAACAGATTTATATCGCTGAGGGAGAGATGCTCTGGTTGAGCCAGATCTGCCACCCGGGTTTCCAGGCTGTGCCCGGCTCCGTAACGTTCAGACGCCACGCTCAGCAGGTCGGCATCGTGGTCAATCAGACGCCAGGCATATCGACCGGTTTCAACACCGCCTGCGGCGAATGCGCGCAGCGTGGATCCGGTACCCGAACCGAGGTCTGCAATCATGGGCTGCTGCCTGTCGCGAGACTGCTCAGACGACGACTGATCCAGCCACTGCTGGGCACGTGCCAGCAGTGCAACATCACGCGCACGCAGGTCTGCAGCCTCACGTAAATCGAGCCAGTCGACACTGAACCCGGCCATTAGTAATCACTCCTGTTTGCCAACTCTTCAGTTAAGTTCAGCACCAGCATTGCGCTGTCCCTCCAGCCAGGCAGTGCCAGGGCTGCCTGCCTCGCGCCGCGCTGTAAGGCCTGTCGCCGCGAGCTGTCGGTAAGCACCTCGCGCAAGGCGGCGGCAAGCGCCTCTGCGTCATCGGCAGGTACCAGAATGCCAGCAGACGCTGGCACAACATCGGGGACAGCTCCGGCGCGCGCTGCGATGACCGGTAAACCCGCTGCCAGCGCCTCAGCAAAGACCATTCCATAGCCCTCAAATCTTGATGGCAGCACAAACAGATCAGCCTGCTGATATTCGGGCTGCAGATTTTCCACTGATCCGACGAAATCAATACGCCGGGCCAGCTGCTCTTGGTTCACTTGTGCTTTCAATTGCTGGGCCCACTCCCGGTCGAAATGGTCGCCGCCGACGAAACGTGCCTGCCACGGCAGATCCTTCAGTACGCCGAGTGACTCAATCAGCACATCATGCGCTTTACGGCGAGTCAGTGAGGCAACCGTCAATAGGCGGGGAGGATTACCAGTACAGGGGGCGAATTCGCTTCGATCAGTGCCGGGGCAGGCCACCAGGATGCTGTTTGTGTCGAGATCGAACTGATTGCGCAATATTTCTGCGGTATGAGGACTGGTGACAACTGTCGCACGAGCGCAATGCAGAGAGCGCTTTTCGGAGTGATGCAGGGCGTCCTGCTGCGCAGCACTCAGACCCGCCTCAAGTGATAATGGATGATGACACAGGGCAATCAGGCTCAGCCGCCTGGCGTGGCGACTGACAATCTGATCCATGACGCCCATTGCCAGGCCATCAATCATGACCTGGGCGCCATCGGGGATAGCCGAAAGTTTCTGCTCAGCATCAACAAGCGCGTCTTTATCTGGTGTCGGAAAGCGGTCCGACAGCGCAATCGGAATGACCTGTTTGCCAAGCGTACGCAGCTCACTGATCAATCGCCGATCATAGTGATAGCCGCCAGTGGGTGTGCCGAGATCTCCAGGGAAAACAAAGTAGAGGGGCAGGGTGCTCACAGCTGATTTGATCCGTTCCAATGCAACAGTCGTAATCTAATTAACAGTCAGACCACCTTACCACGGCGCTGACCCGGAAACTGCAAGTTTCAGTCAAAACAGTCAATCTAGAAGAGCGTGCCATGAGCAAACAATCGCTATCCGTCACCCGCAAAGTCTGCGCCAGAATTCCTACCGACCACGGCGACTTTCAATTGTGTCACTTCGCCAACACCCTGGACGATAAAGAGCACCTTGCCCTCTACATGGGCAATCCGGCTTCGGTCGATCCGGTGCTGGTCCGTGTCCACTCTGAGTGTTTCACCGGTGATGTGCTGGGGTCGCGGCGATGTGACTGTGGTGAACAACTCGACCGGGCGATGGCCATGATTGCTGAGGCTGGCACCGGCGTGATTCTCTATCTGCGACAGGAAGGCCGCGGCATCGGTTTGCCAGATAAACTGCGCGCCTACAATCTGCAGGATCAGGGGTACGATACAGTTGATGCCAACCTGATGCTGGGTCATGTGGCAGATGGACGCGATTACTCACTGGCGGCCTTGATGCTGCAGGATCTGGGAGTGCGTTCAGTGCAATTGATGACCAATAACCCCGCCAAGATCGATGCACTGACTACGGCTGGCGTTAACATAGCCGAGCGCGTGTCGCTGCAGATACCCGCCAACAACGACAATTTCGATTACCTGTTGACCAAAGCCCAGCGAATGGCTCATCTTTTGCCACTGAGTTCCCTAAACAGTCAGTGACTTCATGAATTTCAATCAACGCCTCGAGCAATGGTTGGTCGACGCACAGCAGGCTTTTCACCAGAGCACGGGGCGCATTGAACAGCGCCCGCATGTCACCCTGAGCTATGCGCAGAGCTGGGATGGCAGTATCACGACCGGGCCTGGCGAAACGCTCGCCTTGAGCAGCCCTGAAGGGCTGCGTATGACACACCAGCTTCGCAGTCTGCACGATGGTATCCTGGTGGGTATCGGCACCGTTCTGGCCGACAACCCGCGTCTTAATGTCCGTGAATGGACCGGCAATGACCCGCAACCAATTGTGCTCGACAGTCAGCTGAGGCTGCCGCCAAGCAGCAGGCTTTGCCAGAATGGCAGTAATGGAAAACGTCGTTGCTGGGTGCTGACCACACAGCAGGAGGCAGCCGCGCGGGAGGGCTGTGATCTGATTGTGACTCCGGGTGACGGTGAAGGGCACGTTGATCTTGCACAAGCCATGCAGGCACTCTATCAGCGCGGAATCAGAACGCTGATGGTTGAAGGCGGTGCTGCTGTCATTACGGCATTTTTGCGCACGCGTCTGGCAGACGCCGTGGTATTGACCGTGGCGCCGGTGCTTGTTGGCGGTTACAACGCGATAGGCAGACTGGCTGATCCGGCCAAGGTGAACTTTCCGCATATCACACCGCTACAAAGCGAACAGCTCGGAGATGAAATGATAGTCTGGGGCAAATTGAAGTATCGCGCGGAGGCAGCATGAGCGCGGGCATCGCAAGCACAACCCAGCTCTGGTTCACTGCGCCAAAACAGATAGAGCTGCGCAAGGTGAGTCTGCCAGCACCCACGGCAAATCAGGTGCTGGTCAAGACACTGTATTCCGCCATCAGCGCTGGCACCGAGCTGCTGGCCTATCGTGGACAGCTGCCGGCAGATATGGCGCTGGACAGCACGCTGGAATCCCTGCAGCAGCACGCCAGCTATCCAATGCAGTACGGTTATGCCTGCGTTGGAGAAATTGTAAACGTGGGTTCCGGGCTAGATGCAGATTGGATAGGGCGCCAGGTGTTTTCATTTCAGCCTCACGCCAGTCACTTTCTGACCGACACACAAAATCTGCAGCTGGTGCCCGACGATATATCGGCCAGGGCTGCCGCTTTTCTGCCCAACACCGAAACCGCCGTCAATCTGGTTCACGATGGTGCGCCCGTGATGGGGGAGCGCGTAGTTGTTCTTGGACAGGGTGTTGTCGGACTGTTACTGACGGCTCTGCTGGCCAAGCATCCACTGGCTGAGTTGATAGTTGTAGAGGGTCGCGCTGAGCGGCAGGCCCTTGCCAAACAGCTGGGTGCGCATCGGGTCGTGCACCCGGATGAGGCTGCTGCTCAGATCAGTGATGCAGATCTGATCTATGAAGTCAGTGGGCAGCCCGCTGCACTGGATACAGCTGTCGCTGTCAGTGGCTACAGCAGCCGCATCGTGATTGGCAGCTGGTACGGCAACAAAGAAGCGTCCATCAATCTGGGCGGCGCCGCGCACCGCAACCGGCTGCAATTGATTACCAGTCAGGTCAGCACGGTGGCGCCTGCTCTGACTGGTCGCTGGGACAAGCAGCGACGTTTCGAACTGGCCTGGCAGATGATTCGAGAGTGCGACCCGCAGCGACTGATCAGCCATGTCGAGCCGATACAGGATGCCGGGTCTGTGTATCAGCAATTGGATGAAGAAAAACTGAGTGTGGTCCAGGCACTGTTCGAGTACCCGGATTCATAAGCAGGAATGCCCGCCAGCTAAAGGCGCGCCAACTAACAGCAACAGGAATTACTATGTATACCGTAGCCGTAACACGTGATTTTATCGCCAACCATTACTTGATCGGGGGCGACTGGGGATCCGAAAACAGTCCGCACGCACATCACTATGTCGCCGAAGTCCGCATCGAAAGCGACACGCTGAATCAGCATGGATACCTGGTGGACATCGTCGAAATTGAAGCGGCACTCGATGATATTGTCACCTACTTTCGCGACAGCATGCTGAATGACAAACCGGAGTTCGCCGGACTGAATCCCAGTATTGAACATTTCAGCCGAATACTGGTTGAGAAGCTGATGCCGGAAATAACGCCGCCGGGCAAAGGTGTTCTGACCGTTAAACTCTGGGAAAACGAAACCTGCTGGGCCGCGTACCGTCAGTCCTTTGCCTGACGGCGACCACCCAGGCTGCCCAGGCACAGCAGACCGATAATCAGTACCACGGCGTCGCGAAGTCGTATTAGCGCAATCAGTGTGGCTGCCGCGGCAATGGGCAGCCCCAGCAGACTGAATGACCAAAGCAGCGATGCTTCGATGGTACCAATGCCACCTGGCACTGGCAGTAGCATGGCAAGTCGCATGCCCACCATGATCATGACGAGATTTAGAAAGTCGGGTTGAACACCCAGCATTCGCAGCAGCACAAAAAGCTCCAGCAGCAGCATGGCCCAGCCGAACAGTGATAGCAGCAGTGCGACCCAGAGTTTCAGGCGTTGCTCTTTGAGAGCGCCGCGTAATAAATTCACCATCGCAGACCAGCCACCGGAGCTGGTCTGAGCCTGCGGGTCTTCGGGCCGCGCCTGAAGATCCGCAGTCGGATGAACATCATCGCTGTTGCGAGCCTGACGCCAGCGCTGTGCCAGTGGTCTGAATCGATCCGCCAGCCATTGTGGATGTCGTATGATCACTGCCGCGGCCAGCAACATGCCACTTAGTACAAACACCAGTACCAGAGATATCTGCAGCCATTCTCCGGCGGGCAAAAGCGTTGTTCCCAGCAGCACCAATACACCGGCGAGCAGCACGGCAAAATTGCTACCCATCTCTACAAAGCGATCCATTCCCAGCATGGCCACTGCTTTGTGTAGCGGTAAGTCGAATCTTGTTTTGAGCCAGTAGAGCTGCAAGGGCTCGCCACCAAAGTGTGGACCGGGTGTAATAAAGCTGACTGCACTGCCGGCCTGCCGTAGACGAAACAGGTCCGGCAACCACATGGGTGCCGAAAGCGCACGGCCCAGAATCTGCCAGCGCTTGACTGCCAGATAGAGAATGACAACATTAATGGATACCCACAGCAGCCAGTCACGCCAGCGCAGTCTGCTGATCCCGTCGCCAATGTCACGCAGTGGCAGCTGCCATAATGCATACCCGGCCAGCGTCAGCGCCAGGACCCAAAGCAGCACGGTCAGATATCGCCACTGAGCTTTTGTCATGAGGCATTCTCAACTGAGGTGCCGCGTCGCCCACTCACGGCCAGCCAGTCACGCCAGAAACCAATCAACAGTGGGATCATGAAGAGCACACCAAGCACCTGCGTAACACCGCCAGGAATCGGCGGCCACAGCGCGGTCGCCACCAGGCCCATCTGCCAGCCTGCCAGTTGGCGGCGCAGTTGACTGGGTGGCAGCGGGTATACAGCTTTGCCGTGCTGACGACGCCAGCGCAGGCCCCAGACAAACAGATAATAGGCAATGCTGACCAGCAGATAGCTGACATGCAGCTTGCCGGTGATCACCGCCAGCACTGGCGCGACCAGCAAGCCCAGCGCATCCAGTGTGGTATCCAGCTCGGCACCCAGCCTCGACACCTGCTGCTGGCGCCGGGCCAGCACACCGTCCAGTGCATCTCCAATGGCGGCTGCGGTATAGGCGACAGCGGGAATGTACAGCAGCGCGGTCGGTAGTGACAGGAGCAGGGCGGGCATCAGAAAGCCTGCTGTCACAGAGATCAAGAGTCCGCGTATCAGGGTCACACAGCTGCCGTGTCCGAGTGACGCATAAAGTACGTCGCTGTTTGCCGGGTGATTTAAATGCAATCGCTGCTGGCCTTGTCGCCACACATAAAACCAGACTGGCAGAGCAAGCGTCAGCCACATCAGCGCGAGCTCACTTGAAAGCGGCAATGCCAGGCTGAGTGCGCATAAGGCAATCAGCACAAAACCCAGGACGGCAATGTAGCGCAGCTGGCGTACCAGAGATTGCGGTAAGTCACGGGTGGTTGCAGAATTTTTCGGGTTGGCAGCCAACAGAGCACGTCCAGTTTGTCAGTTTGTCAGTTTGTCAGTTTGTGTAGTCAGTATACGCTGCCGGTATTGCAAGGGACCACCAAATGACGCAGTGGTCAGACCAACGTAAAAACGATAGTTTCAGCCAAATTTGGCGTCTTTCGCATACAAAGTCTGTATATTGAGGTCGTTAGCAATGCCAAAAGCCACAACCAATGGGTAATTGAAAATAAGGAACAAATCCAGAATAGTATTAAAACTCAATAAAAATGAGATCAGTATAAGGAGCGTCAATCATGCACAGGACCGCGCGACACGCTTTACTCGCAGCCATCACCAGCCTGCTGTTCACCACGCAGGCCGCCTCCCAGGAAATAGAAGGTGACATACCCGCCGACCTCGCCAGAGCATTGCTGGGCGAGAATCAGCCGTTTGAAATTCGCTTTTTCGAAGGCCTGCCTGAGCAATTTCCGGAGATAGAATTGCCAGCGGATTCAGCGCTGCTGGGTTCAGTCGACATGGTCAATTCCCAGCGTGTGGTATTGCAGGTGACCGGGGACGGCATAGCGCAACGGACGCAGCTCATAAACGAGCTGGAAGCGCTCGGTTATCTGATGATCACGCAACCCCACCGGATGCCGCCGCAACAGCGTGGGTTTGTGGCCCAGATGCCAATACCGCCCGGTATGCCGATTCAGCTTTGCCATAACGATCTCGGCATGCTGACACTTCGCATAGGCAATATGGGCGCTGTTGTGACGGCCAGTTCGAGAGGCGACACATGGATCGCGGATGCTGGGCGCACATCCTACACGCCTTTCGTAGTCGCCGAGCGCAATCTTCGTATGGCTTCGAACGCATCGCCAGCAGGTGCCATGGACAGCCTTCTATACATTACTCAAACGAATACGCCGTTTCGACCATTTGCTTCCACGCAGGGTGGTCAGAGCTGTGAGCAGTATCAGGCGCAGATGCAGGCACGCGGCGTGCCGGGCGGCTTTCCATCCATCAATATACAGGAGCATATGCCGCGCATAGAGCTGCCCGCCGAGGCCACCACGGAGGGCCCAGGTGGTCCATCAATGCAAAGCTTTGGTGGTTCTGCCTATACCACTGAATCGCGCATTCAGGTCAGCCTTGTTTGGCCATTGGACGAGCTGCTGGAACATCTTGCTGAGCAGATCGATGAACAGGGCTGGCAACGCGATCATCAAGCCACAGGCGCTGTCTCAGGATCGGTGGTGTGGACACGCGAGGTCGACGAGCTGAATCTGCTTGGCACCCTGCGAGCCCTGCGGCTGGTCGACGACGAATTTGAACTGGTGTTCAGTCTGCAGAGCATGCCGCGGGATTAAACACCCAGCACCACCCCAACAAACACGGCCAGCCCGACCCAGTGATTGTTCAGGAAGGCCTTGAAACAGGCATCGGCCTGCCGGTCGCGAATCAGCCAGTGCTGGTAGACCAGTAATGCGGCAGCGACCAGCAGGCTCAGGTAGTACCAGAAGGACAGCGCAAACTGCTGGCCGGCCAAAACCAGCGCCAGCATGAACATGCCCTGCAGCATGCCGATCATGACGCGGTCGGCGTCGCCAAACAGGATGGCAGTCGATTTGACGCCGATCTTGAGGTCGTACTCTCTGTCCACCATGGCGTACTCGGTATCGTAGGCAACCGTCCAAAGGCAGTTGGCAACGTACAGCAGCCAGGCAGTTGGTGGTGGCAGCTCACCGGTCTGGGCCGTGAATGCCATCAGAATGCCCCAGGAAAATGCCATGCCCAGTACGACCTGCGGCAGGTGGGTGTAACGCTTCATGAAGGGGTAGATGGTCGTCAGCACAACGGCGCCAATGGACATCATGATGGTGAGTGAATTGAGCGTCAGCAACAGCAGAAACGCCAGCAGGCAAAGGCCGACAAAGCAATAAAGCGCCTCTTTGCGGGTGATCTGGCCCGTTACAATCGCCCGGTTCTCGGTGCGCAATACGTCGCCGTCTATATTCGCATCGGCATAATCATTGATGCAGCAGCCAGCCGAACGCATGATCCAGGTGCCCAGCGTGAACACGATAATCAGTTTCCAGTCTGGCCAGCCATCGGCGGCCAGCCACAAGGCGCCAAGTGTCGGCCATAACAGCAGGTAGGTGCCAATCGGACGATTCAGGCGGGTCAGCAGAACAAAGGCCGGCCAGCGTGCGTGCAGACGTGGGGCATGGCGGCGCGCGAGCTGGTCAATAAACTGGAAAACGGACTGTCGGGCATTCTTTAGCAAAACGGAGACATCTCCTTTCACAGCGGCGGCTGTTGTTGGGTGCTCACAGAGTCATCTGCTCGGCAATCAGAGCAATGTCTTCTGAGGCCACCAGCTTGGCAACAAGCTCCCGACAGCGCTCGGGATTCAGTTCGCGGCGGTCGAACATCTCATCCGGAATCGGGTCAGTTGGTGCATCACCAATGCTATGTTCGCGCAACAGGCGCGTCGCGATAAACACCAGATTGGCATATTCAGCATGCTCTCCCTGATAGTCGGCATCCTGCTGATGACGAAGCGCGGTGCAGACTTCTTCCGGCATGTTCCAGGCCTGCATCAGCCAGGCACTGATCTGCTCGCGGCAGATACCTACCAGATGCTTTTCGATAGCGACGTGACTGATGTTGGGATTGGCTTCGGTGTAGCGACAGATACGGCTGAAATGCGGTGGGAACGTATGTGCCAGTACCAGGTAACCAAAATTGTGCAACAGCCCGGCCAGGTATATCAGGCCCTGGCGTGGGCGGACTCGCGCTGGCATCAGACGTGACAGTGCCTCTACTGTGGTGGCGCAATAGGCTGCCTGCAGCCAGTAAGGTGTCAGGCCATCAGAGCCGTCCTTGGGTAGACTGACCGTTCTTCCCAGGATCAGGCCTACCGCCAGATTACTGACCAGATCAAATCCCAGTACGCGCACGATGGCATCCTGGACGGAGCGGATCTTGCCCGGTGCGGCATAATAGGGTGACGAGGCCCAGCTCACAACCTGCGCGGCCAGGCTGGGATCTGATTCGACAATATTGGTCAGATCGGTCACCGAGGCGTTGGGGTTGGCACGCAGCTGCATGATGCGGTCAGCAGTGGGCGACAGCGGCGGGATTTCCAGGGTGTCATCAAGTCGCTGACGAATACGCAGTGACGTAAAATTGCGCAACGAGTCATTGATCTGCTCTGGATCCTGGTCAGCGTCTGGGAGCGAGTGGTCAAGTTCAGCGGCAGCTATGGTGATATCAACATGGCGAATGCTCATGCGTTGCTCCAGCAGACCATCGCGAACCTGCTGCAAGGTCATGCCATCAGCGTCTACCACCAGGTCACCACATGCTGCCAGGGATTGATCGACCCAGGTGGGCAGAGCAAAGAACTGCCGTGACTTGTCCAGAGGTACCAATTGGCGCATTTTGCTGGCGCGCAGGATTTGTGCACTTGGCATAGGATTCAGATCGCGGCCGCTGTTGGTCTGCAACCTGCCCAGCTCCAGCATTGAGTCGGTGGGCACCAGGCACTGCGCAATGACACCCTGTTCGTCGTGCACAAGCACACATCGCACGGGTAGTGAGTTTTTCATCGATCCAGATTCAGACATTACCGTACAGTTCCCTGTCCCCCAGCCAGCGATCAACCAGCGGGGCGATATGTGATGGATAGGCGACTTCAATTTGGTCAGCCGCCAATTTTACCGGATCAAGCAATTGAGCGTCACGTGACAAATCGGCAACGCGAAAGCTCATCAGGCCTGTCTGCTGCGTCCCCAGGACCTGTCCGGGGCCGCGTAATGCCAGGTCCTGCTCGGCGATGTAAAAGCCATCGTTACTGTCGCGCATAATGCCCAGACGCTGCTTGCCTTGCAAGGACAGTGGTGGCTGATAGAGCAACAGGCAGTGGCTGGCCTTTGCACCACGCCCGACACGGCCGCGCAACTGATGCAATTGGGCCAGCCCCAGGCGCTCGGGATTTTCTATGATCATCAGGCTGGCATTAGGCACGTCAACACCCACTTCGATAACGGTCGTCGCCACCAACAGGTGAGTGTCTCCGCGTTTGAAGGCATCCATCACCTCACTCTTTTCCGAGGGCTTCATGCGACCGTGCACCAGCCCGACTTTGAGGTCCGGCAGTTGCTCCTGCAGTGTCTGCCAGGTAGCCTCGGCTGCCTGACACTGCAGCGCCTCCGACTCTTCGATCAGCGTGCAGACCCAGTAGGCCTGGCTGCCAGCACGACAGGCATCGTGGATACGTTCGATAACGTCATCGCGACGGCTGTTGGCGATGACCACCGTATTGACGGGCGTACGACCGGGCGGTAGCTCGTCAATGATGCTGCATTCAAGGTCAGCATAGGCGCTCATGGCCAGCGTGCGAGGGATGGGCGTTGCCGTCATCACCAGTTGGTGAGGCAGCGTCTGCCCGTCATTGCCTTTTTCACGCAGTGCCAGGCGCTGGTGAACACCAAAGCGATGCTGTTCATCTATGATAACCAACCCCAGTCGCTGGAAGCGCACTTCATCCTGAAACAGGGCGTGGGTTCCGACAATGACCCGCGCATTGCCGTCAGCAAGCTGCTGCAGTACCTGCTGGCGCTGCCTGCCTTTGACTTTGCCACTGAGCCAGCCAACCTGAATGCCCAGTGGCGCCAGCCAGGCGGAAAAGTTTGCGTAGTGCTGCTCGGCCAGAATCTCGGTAGGAGCCATGATGGCTGCCTGGTAACCACTGTCCACGGCCTGCAATGCTGCCAGCGCGGCGACAACCGTCTTGCCGGAGCCCACATCGCCCTGCAACAGACGCAGCATTGGCTCTGTCTGACAAAGATCGGCATTGATCTCGTCACTGACGCGCTGCTGGGCATGGGTCAGTCTGAACGGCAGGCGCTTGGTGAACTGTGCTCGCAAAACCGGCTTGCCGGTCAGATCCGGTGCCAATTGATGGCTGCTTTGCTGCCGCAGTCGTCGCAGGCAAAGCCGGTGACTGAGCAGTTCTTCGAAGGCCAGTCGCTGTTGTGCCGGGTGGGTGCCCTCCAGCAGAGCAGCAACAGGGGCCGAGGTCGGAGGATGATGCAGATACTGCAGGGCTGCCGGGAGTGACGGGTACTTGAATACTGCCAGTATGTCTGCGGGAACCCAGTCGACCAGCGCGTCGGACTCATTGAGCATGGCCAGCGCCTGATCGATCAATGCCCGCAGGCGAACCTGCTGTAAACCCTCAGTAGCTGGATAAATCGGCGTCAACCTGTCCGCGACCGGTATTGTCTCGCCAGCTTTCAGAACCTGATATTCCGGGTGGTATAGTTCCGGGCCGCGCTTGCCGGCGCGGACTTCGCCGTAGCAGCGGATGCGATTGCCGGTGGCGAGCATGTTTTTCTGAGCGGCGCTGAAGTGGAAGAAGCGCAGACTGATCAGGCCGGTGTCGTCTTTGATGCGACACACCAGGCTTCGCCGGCGGCCGAATTCAACATCGCTGCCAACAATCTCGGCCTCCAGCATGACATCCTGGCCCAGTCGAATCTGACCGATGGAAGCTATGCGTGTCCGATCCTGATAGCGAAGCGGCAGATGGAATAACAGGTCCTGCACACTGCTGATGTGCAGGGCTGCCAGGCGCTCCACCAGACGCGGCCCAACGCCTTTCAGGCAGTTGACCGGTCGTTCGCTGAGCGGCGTTGCTGGCGGCATCGTCCGTGATTCCAGATGTCAGCCCACTTGCATGATGGCTTCGATTTCAACCAGTGCGCCGCGAGGCAGAGCGGAAACCTGTATGGTGGCGCGCGCCGGATAGGGTTTCTGAAAATACTGCTCCATGGTGGCATTAACAACGCCAAACTCGGCCAGATCAATCATGTAGATGGTCAGCTTTACGCAGTCGTCGAGGCTGCCGCCAGCTTCCGAAGCCACGGCCGAGAGATTTTTCAGTACTTGATGGGCCTGGGCTTCAACCCCACCCTGGACGATCTCCATGGTCGCCGGATCCAGGGGTATCTGGCCAGACATGAACACCAGGTTGCCGCTACGGATGGCCTGGGAGTAGGGACCAATGGCAGCTGGCGCGCGAGGAGAGGTAATGGCTTCTTTCTGAGTCATGTTGGTGTCCGTTATCTAAAAAGGAGTAAGTAGTTACTCTCCGGCTTTCCTGAGTAAAGATTCAGGTGCGATGCTGCTCTTGATGGGCCTGACAAGTTTTTTGCTCTTGACCCTGGCGACCTTGCTGACGGGTTTTATCAGGCGAATGTGCTTCATGACGCGGGCCAGGTGGACCCGATTTTTCACGGTCAGCAGCAGATTGACGATACTGAATCGCGCATCACGTTCGACCGTGCTGATACGTTCGATATTTGCCTCTTTACTGGTGATGGCGGTGGCAAGTTTGGCAATAATACCGCGCTCATTTTCCAGTTCCACGCGAATCTCGACCGAAAACTCGCCCTCAACATCGGGATCCCAGCGTACCGGTACAACTTTATCGGGCTGCTGACGGATCTCGGCAATATTGTTGCAGCTGTCCATGTGAATCACCATGCCGCGCCCGGAGCTGATATGAGCAACGATGGGGTCGCCCGGGATCGGGTAACAGCACTTGGCGTAACTCATCACCATGCCTTCGGAGCCGCGAATGGCCAGCGAGGCCTGGCGGGCCTCCTTCTTGTTCTTGTGGCCGGGCGTCGCGACTACTGGCTGCTCTGGCAGCAGCTTCTGCGCGACGATATGGGCCATGCGGTTGCCCAGGCCTATGTCACTGAGGAGGTCATCCAGCGATTCGAGATTGAATTCCTGCAGCGCAGTCTGAATACGTTCGGGCGTCAGCTTGTCCAGCTGGGCGCCATGACCAGCCAGGATCTTGTTGAGCAGCCGCCGGCCCAGCGCAATAGACTCGGATTGTCGCTGGTTTTTCAGAAAGTGGCGGATGTTGCTGCGTGCCTTGCCCGTGACAACAAAACTCAGCCAGGCCGGGTTGGGCTGGGCACCTGGTGTGGTGATGATTTCCACGGTCTGGCCACTTTCCAGCGGCTCACTCAAGGGCGCGAGACGACGGCTGATGCGGCAGGCCACGCAGGAGTTGCCGACGTCGGTATGGACAGCATAGGCAAAGTCCACGGCGGTTGAACCGGCCGGTAACTCCATGATGCGCCCTTTGGGCGTAAATACATAAATCTCGTCCGGGAACAGGTCAATCTTGACGTTCTCGATAAATTCCAGCGAGTTGCCCGCATTCTTCTGCATCTCAAGCAGGCCGTTGATCCACTGTCGGGCGCGGATATGCGCATTGCTGGGAGTGTCATCGGATGACTTGTACAGCCAGTGCGCCGCGATGCCGTTGTTGGCCATCGCTTCCATCTCCTCGGTGCGGATCTGTATCTCGATCGGCACGCCATGCATTCCAAACAGTGTGGTGTGCAGGGACTGGTAGCCATTGGCTTTGGGAATGGCAATATAATCTTTGAACCGGCCTGGAACAGGTTTGAACAGGTTGTGAACAGCGCCTAAAACTCGATAACACGTGTCAACTGAGTCAACCACTATACGAAACGCGTAGACGTCCATGATTTCCGAGAAGGATTTACGCTTGGTGCGCATTTTCTCGTAGATGCTGTACAGGTGCTTCTCGCGGCCGAACACGCGGGCCGACATGCCCTCGCGCTCGAGGCAGGCCTCAACAGCACTCTGAATCTGTTTGACGATTTCTTTACGGTTGCCGCGAATGGATTTGACGGCGGCCTCGATGCGGCGCGCGCGCATCGGGTACAGTGCCTCAAAACCCAGCTCCTCAAATTCGACGCGCACTGCGTTCATACCCAGGCGATTGGCGATCGGCGCGTAGATATCCAGCGTTTCCTTGGCGATACGGCGGCGCTTTTCAGGGCTCAGCACTTCCAGGGTACGCATGTTGTGCAGGCGGTCTGCCAGTTTGACCAGGATGACACGCAGGTCTCGGGCCATGGCCAGCGCCATTTTCTGGAAGTTTTCGGCCTGCGCCTCGGCGTGGCTGCTGAAATGAATCTTGTTGAGCTTGGATACCCCATCCACCATGTCGGCGACAGTTTCACCGAACTGGCTCTTGATAGCCGTCTTGCTGATGCCGGTATCTTCGATCACGTCATGCAGCATGGCGGCCATCAGGCTTTGATGGTCCATATGCATGTCGCTGAGGATGCCGGCTACGGCCAGAGGATGTGTAACGTAGGGTTCGCCGCTGCGGCGGAACTGACCATCGTGCGCCTGTTCAGCATAGAAATATGCCCGGCGCACGTGGTTGACCTGTTCGGAGGCCAGATAACCTGAGAGGTTGCTGGCCAGTGAGTCGATTGTAGTAAGGGACACTAGCCGACTCCTTGACGCCTTACTCGTCGTCGTTCAGTGACTCGTCGGCAGCCTGCTCAGCTTCTGGTTCAGCCACAATCGCGCCCATCATGGCGGCAGTGGCATCCAGCTCGGCTTCGGGAACTTCACGGGCAGGTGCGGGACGAGAGTGAAGAATGCTCGAATCAACGTGACCTTCAGCGATTTCGCGCAGTGCGATCACAGTTGGTTTGTCGTTGTCTTCCGGTACCATTGGATCTTTGCCGCCAGTTTGCAGCTGACGAGCGCGTTTGCTGGAGATCATTACCAGTTGGAAGCGATTGTCGACTTTATCCAGACAATCTTCGACAGTAATTCGGGCCATAGCGATCAACCTGTTTCAAAAAATATTTGGGAAATTTGGCGGCTGTTATTCAACCAGACCAGATATGATACTGAAAACCTTCAGACAATGCATGTGTCAGCGCATAAAAAAGACGCAAACAACCCACTTCTTGTCGCTATCAGGTCAGCAAATCTGCCAGAAGTTGGCGATTGTTGTGCTGCTGGCGAGTCTGTTCCAGGCGCACCGCGCGGAAAACGGCACGTAAATCGTCAAGTGCCCGGTCAAAGTCTTCGTTGATAATCAGATAGTCAGCATCGCCATAGTGCGATATTTCGTCGCGGGCCTGCTGCATTCTGCCAGCGATAGTTGCCTCATCGTCCTGCGCGCGTGACGTCAGCCGTTGCTCCAGCGTCGCCAGAGATGGCGGCAGGATAAAAATGCTTTTCAGCGGGCTGATTCGTTCACGCACTTGAGCCGCGCCCTGCCAGTCGATCTCGAGAATCACATCACGGCCAGCGTCAAGCTGCTCCTGCACCCAGTGTTCAGAGGTACCGTAGAGGTTACCGAACACTTCCGCAGACTCCAGGAATACGCCACGCTCACGCATCGCGATAAAGGTATCGCGATCCACAAAGTGGTAGTTGACCCCATCCTGTTCGCCCGGGCGGCGGGCTCGGGTGGTATGGGAGACAGACACACAGATGCGTGGGTCGTTGTCTTTAAGAAGCGCGTTGACCAGGCTGGTCTTGCCGGCGCCGGAGGGTGCAGAAATTGTAAACAGGGTACCGTGGGCCATGGATTGGTGTCAGAGTGAAAAGATGACTGGGATGCCGCGAACTATAGTCAAACCGCTGCAGGGTGTCCACTTCCTGACCTGACGAGATCTCCTTCCTGTTCGGATGCCGGACCAGCAGCGTCAGGCTCATTAAGCTTGCGTACCATGTCGCCAAAGAGTCGAAACTCCGAGGCCCGCGGCGATTTGTGTCGCCACATGAGACCTATGGAGCGATGAACATTGGTGTCATTCAGCCGGCGAACACAAATATTGGTGCCGCTCAGGATCTGTTTGTCCACCGCCATCTTGGGAATCAGCGTGATCCCGATTCGGCTGGCGACCATTTGCACAATGGTATTAAGGCTGGTGGCGTGATAGGGAACACTGACATCCTTCAGGCTGAGACGGCATGCCTCCAGCGCGTGGTCGCGTAAACAGTGACCATCCTCGAGTAGTAATAACTCACTCCCCGCCAGATCCTGCGTGCAGATACTTGGGCGTTCCGTCAGGGGGTGAGAGGGGTCACAGGCCAACAGAAATTCGTCGTAGAAAAGGTGTTCGGTTTCTACCCGCTCAGCCCGGTAGGGCAGCGCCAGCAAGAGCAGATCCAGCTCACCCGTCTCCAGGGCGCGAGTCAGGTGTTCGCTGAGATCCTCCCGGATGAACAGCTTGAAATCAGGATACCGGTCGCGCAGCTCGCCCAGCAAATCGGGTAGTACATAAGGTGCAATGGTCGGTATAACCCCTATGCGCATCTCTCCGGAAAAGGGTGTACGGGAGGCATCGGCCGCTGCCATCAGATCCTCGACATCGCTCAGAATCCGCTCGCCGCGGGCAATGATTTCTTCGCCGATGCGGGTAATGATGATGGATTTGTGTGTACGTTCTACCAGGCTGACGCCCAGATTGGACTCCAGCTCCTGCAGCGCCGTGCTGAGAGTGGACTGCGATACATGGCAGGCCTGTGCTGCTTTGCCAAAGTGCAGGTGTTCGCCGATGGCGCATAGATAACGTAACTGTCGGAGGGTGGGCTGATGTGACATTGGTTTCTGTCCTTGATGACCGGTTGCTTTGCAGAATGGACGATCGCGGTGAAAGTGTAAGTGCATCTGGTTTCGCGACTCGATCAATTTTTCCGATCAACCCTGCGAACACAATCAATTATACAGATCATAATCGATTTTTCTAATATTGTCGGGCTAATCAGCACGTGGCGAGTTATCGCCTGGCTTTATGCGGTTAGCCGCATACACAGTGCTGTCCCAACAAGCTGAACATCATATGTCACACAAGGGGGTTTTATGATCAAGAAAACATTGCCGTACGCGATTGCAGCGGTTATTGCGTCGGCTACCATGCTGCCAGTATCTGCCCAGGACGTCCCGGCTGCCAACGAGACGGCGCCAAGTCAAATGGGCACCCAGCGCACCATCCACGACTGGTGGCCGGAGATGCTGGATCTGCGACCGCTGCGTCAGCACGACCCGGCATCCAATCCACTCGGTGAAGATTTTGACTACGCTGACGCCTTCGCTCAGATCGACCTCGACACACTCAAGCAGGAAATTGAAGAGGTGATGACCACCTCGCAGGACTGGTGGCCAGCAGACTACGGTCACTATGGCCCTTTTTTCATCCGCATGGCATGGCACAGCGCCGGTACCTACCGTGAAGCCGACGGTCGTGGCGGTGCAGGTGGCGGACAGCAGCGCTTTGAACCACTGAACAGCTGGCCGGATAACGCCAACCTGGATAAGGCCCGTCGCCTGTTATGGCCAATCAAGCAGAAATACGGTGCCAGCCTGTCCTGGGCAGACCTGATGGTCCTGACCGGTAATGTTGCTCTGGAATCAATGGGCTTTGAGACTTTCGGATTTGCCGGTGGTCGTGAAGACGACTGGGAGCCCGACATGGTGTACTGGGGCCCGGAGACCGAATGGCTGGCCGATGAACGCCACAGCGGCGATCGTGATCTGGCCAACCCTCTGGCAGCCGTTCAGATGGGTCTGATTTACGTAAACCCTGAAGGCCCGGGTGGAAACCCTGATCCGCTGCTGGCTGCGCAGGATATCCGCCAGACCTTCGGTCGCATGGCGATGAACGACGAAGAGACAGTTGCGCTTATCGCAGGCGGTCACACTTTCGGTAAGGCACACGGCGCCGTTTCCGCAGACTGTGTTGGAGTGGAGCCAGCAGCTGCAGATATGGAAGAGCAGGGCTTCGGCTGGACTAACGAATGTGGCGCCGGTAACGGTGAAGACACTTTTACCAGTGGTCTGGAAGGTGCATGGACAGTTACGCCAGCACAATGGTCGCAAAACTTCTTCCAGAACCTGTTCGGTTACGAGTGGGAACAGACGCGCAGCCCCGCCGGTGCCATCCAGTGGCAGCCCGCAGGTGGTGCGGCAGCCAATCTGGTGCCTGATGCCCACAATCCTAATGAGCGCCATGCGCCGATGATGCTTACCACTGACCTGGCCCTGAAAGAAGATCCGGCATACCGAGAAATCTCAATGCGTTTCATGGAAGATCCGCAGGCATTTGAGGATGCATTTGCACGCGCCTGGTTCAAACTGACGCATCGTGACATGGGTCCGCGAGCCCGCTATGTCGGCAGCGATGTACCGGAAGAAGTACTGTCATGGCAGGATCCCATCCCTGAGGTCGACTACCAGACCATCAACGATCGCGATATCCGTGCGCTCAAGTCAGATATTCTCGATTCAGGTCTGACCGTGCCGGAACTGGTTCGTACCGCCTGGGCAGCTGCTGCCAGCTATCGCGGTTCTGACATGCGTGGTGGTGCCAATGGTGGCCGCCTGCGTCTGGCACCGCAGAACAGCTGGGAAGTGAATAACCCTGCCGAGCTGAACCGCGTGCTGGATACGCTGGCCGGCATTCAGGCCGAGTTCAACGAGTCACAGCGTCGACGTCAGGTATCCATGGCGGACCTGATTGTGCTGGGCGGTGCAGCTGCAATCGAGAAAGCCGCTGCTGATGCCGGTTACGAGGTGCAGGTGCCGTTTGTGCCAGGTCGGGCTGATGCCAGCCAGGAAATGACAGATGTGCAGTCCTTTGCCGTACTGGAGCCGACCGCTGATGGTTTCCGTAACTACTTTGGCCCGAATGCCTATCGCTCGCCCGCAGAAATGCTGGTGGACAAGGCCAATCTGCTGACCCTGACAGTGCCGGAAATGACGGTTCTGGTGGGTGGCATGCGTGCCCTGGATGCAAACACAGGTGGTATCGGTCATGGCGTGTTTACCGATCAGCCCGGGACGCTGAGCAATGACTTCTTTGTAAATCTGCTGGATATGTCTACGGCATGGCAGAAGTCTTCGACTGAAGGGCTGTACGAAGGTCGCGACCGCGCCACCGGCGAGCTGAAGTGGACTGCCACTCCGGTTGACCTGGCATTCGGTTCCAACACCGAACTGCGGGCTCTGGCAGAGTTCTACGCCGCAGCTGATGGCGAAGAGCGATTCGTAAACGACTTTGTAGACGCGTGGACCAAGGTGATGACCCTGGACCGCTTCGATCTGCAGTAATCTGACAGGCTGCATCGCTACAGTGACCGACGGTTACTGATCGGTTAGCGATGCAACTGTTTGGGGGGGAAAGCCCCGGGGTAACACCCGGGGCTTTTTTTTGCCTGCTATAATGCTGCCGCACAAACAGATCATGTTCACCAAGGAGTTCCTGATGGCTGACCGCAGCGTCCGCTTGACTGCCTACAGCCACGGCGCCGGATGTGGCTGCAAAATTGCGCCAGCTGTGCTGGATCGTATTCTGGCCACACAACGTCAATTTATGACAGACCCCGCGCTGCTGGTTGGTAACAGCTCAAAAGATGATGCAGCCGCCTACGATCTGGGTGACGGGCAGGTCATTCTCAGCACCACCGATTTCTTCATGCCAATTGTTGACGACCCATTCGACTTTGGGCGGATCGCTGCTACCAATGCCATCAGCGATATCTATGCGATGGGCGGACGGCCTCTGATGGCGATTGCCATTCTGGGCTGGCCACTGGACAAGCTGGCACCAGAAATAGCCGGGGAAGTCGTCGATGGTGGACGGCAGGCATGTTCTGATGCGGGCATGGTGCTGGCTGGGGGGCACAGTATTGATTGCCCGGAGCCGGTATTCGGGCTGGCAGTGACGGGTCTGGTCAGTCGAGAGCATTTGAAGCAGAACAATACGGCTCAGGCCGGCGATGTTCTCTACCTGACGAAACGGCTGGGCATTGGTGTGCTGACGACCGCCCAGAAGCAGGGAAAACTGCGACCTGAGCACGCCACACTGGCTCGCGACACTATGTGCCAGATGAATTCAGCTGGTCAGCATCTGGCGCAGCTGCCCGGAATCACAGCCATGACCGACGTCACCGGGTTCGGATTGATGGGGCATTTGCTGGAAATGTGTGAGGGCAGCGGTGTGGACGCCCTGATTGATGTCGCGCAGGTTTCGGCACTGGAACCGGTGGCCGAGTACATCAGCCTGGGATGCATACCCGGTGGTACACAGCGAAATTTTGCCAGCTATGGCCAGCGGCTCGGCCCGATGACTGACGCTCAACGAGCGCTGCTGTGCGATCCGCAAACCAGTGGCGGTCTGCTGCTCGCGGTCAGGCCCGAGCATACAGCAAATGTCGAGCAGGTACTGCGCGAACAGGGCATTGAGGATTCATTGATCAGACCAATAGGCGAGCTCGTCAGCTCTCGCGAAGAGGCGATCCGTGTCCGGTTGCGTTGATGCACGTCCAGACACTGACGACTATCGGTCACTTTTTCTGGGTGACCTGCCCCTGATTGATACACGAGCCCCAGTTGAGTTCGAGCACGGGGCGTTTCCTTCAGCCGTAAACCTGCCGCTGATGACAAATGACGAGCGTGCCCAGGTCGGCACCTGCTACAAGGCACAGGGTCAAAAGGCGGCCATTGCCCTGGGACATCAACTGGTCAACGGGGTAGTCAAGCAGGCGCGCGTTGAGCAGTGGCTGAGTTTTGCCCGGCAACATCCTGGTGGCTATCTGTACTGCTTTCGGGGCGGGCTGCGGTCACAGATCTGTCAGCAGTGGCTGGCCGAGGCCGGGCTTCAATATCCTCGCGTTGTTGGCGGTTACAAAGCCATGCGGCGGTTTCTGCTGCTGGAACTGGAGCGCTATTGCACACAGGGCTCCCTGATAATCCTGGCAGGCCACACCGGAGCGGCCAAGACAGAGCTTCTCAAACATGTGCCCATGGCGGTCGACCTGGAGCATCATGCCAATCATCGTGGCAGCGCATTCGGCAAGCGGCCGGATGGCCAGCCAGCGCAGATCGACTTCGAAAATGCTGTCATCATCGACATGCTCAAAAAATGTCACCAGGCGCCAGGACTACCTGTTGTGCTGGAGGACGAAAGTCGTCTGATAGGGCGCTGTTCATTGCCGCCGGTGCTGCGTGATGCCATGGCCAAAGCGCCAGTCGTGCTGCTGGAGGCAGACCTGGAGTCACGCACTGAACACTCCTGGGAGAATTACATTCTACGCAAATCCACCGAATGGCTGGAGGTGGCAGGTGCCGAGCAGGGCTTTGACTGTTTTGTAGAGGATCTGCGCGAAGCGTTGTCCAGAATCCGCAAACGCCTGGGCGGTGACCGGTATGCGGAGATTGGTCGTATGCTGGAAGACGCTATTGATGCCCATCGGCGTGGCGACGCCAGCCAGCACAAGTTGTGGATACGCCGGTTGCTGGAGGATTACTACGATCCCATGTACCAGTGGCAATGGCAGCGCCATGACTCACGCGTCATGTTCCGTGGTAATTTCACGGACGTTTTAAACTACCTGCGTTAAGGTCTCACCTACCGACAGACGACGGAGCTGACAATGACGACGCCTGTATCAGAAGCTGAAACAAGAAAAAGCAGCACATGGGAAGTGTTCCGTGTCTTTCTGCGGCTGGGACTGACCTCTTTCGGCGGGCCTGTCGCGCACCTGGGATATTTTCGTGAGGAATTTGTCAATCAGCGGCGCTGGATGAGTGAACGCAGCTACGCTGACCTGGTTGCCCTGTGTCAGTTTCTGCCCGGACCCGCGAGCAGTCAGGTCGGTCTGGCAGTTGGCATGTCGCGCGGTGGATACCGCGGCGCCGCGGCTGCCTGGCTGGGCTTTACCATGCCTTCTGCGATCGCGCTGATTCTGGTGGCTCTGGGAATTGGTGTCTACGCCGACGGTATTAACTCGGGCCTGCTTGGTGGCCTCAAGGTCGCGGCAGTTGCGGTCGTGGCGCAAGCCGTGTGGGGGATGGCGCGAAATCTTTGCCCGGATACACCACGCATTACCTTGATGGCGATTGCTACCTGCCTGATGCTGATCAGTCAGACCGCCTGGTCGCAGGTGGCCGTTATCATTGCTGCGGGCGTGACCGGATTGTTTCTGTTCAAAGCCGACACACAGAGTTCGGTTGATGATGGCTTGCAGGTTTCGGTAAGTCGACGAGCCGGTATTTTCTGGCTCATGCTGTTTTTTGTTCTCTTGCTGGCGCTACCGGTGCTTGCAGGCACGATGTCATCCCAGACGCTGGATATGATTGATGCCTTCTATCGAGCCGGCGCGCTGGTCTTTGGTGGAGGCCACGTGGTGTTGCCGTTGCTGCAGGCTGAGGTGGTGCCGACTGGCTGGGTTAGCGAGGACAGTTTTCTTGCCGGATACGGAGCCGCGCAGGCCGTGCCGGGTCCCTTATTCACATTTGCAGCATTTCTGGGTGCGGCAATGAATCAACTTCCTACGGGTTGGCTGGGCGGATTTATCTGCCTGCTGGCGATATTTGTGCCATCCTTCCTGTTGATCGCCGGCGCACTGCCATTCTGGCAACAGCTGCGCCAGAGTCCGCGCATTCAATCAGCCCTGATGGGAGTGAATGCTGCCGTGGTCGGCTTGTTGCTGGCGGCACTTTATGACCCGGTGTGGACCAGCGGCGTCAGCGACGCCGCCGATTTTGGTCTGGCACTAATGGCGCTGGTGGCACTGGCAATCTGGCGCCTGCCACCGTGGCTGGTGGTGGCAAGCTGCGCCGTTGCTGGCTGGGCAATCAGCCTGGTCTGAGTCAGATGGCAATGTGGCCACCAGACTGCTTCAGTCCAGTGGCAGTATGCCCAGCGCGTTGTTGTTGTTCATCGGAATGATGATCTGGTTTTGCACAGAGTCGTAGCAGATTGAAGCGGCACTCGGGATGCCCTGCGCAATCACCTCAGCCTCTTCGCCCGGACGAATACGGGAAATGCTGCCGAATCGCACACTGCTGACGTACTTGGTGCCATCCTCAGTCACTATCACACCGTCATTGCCGGCTTCCACGGCATATTCAGTCTGCAGAAGTTCGCCAGAGGGGGCGAATGTCATCACATGGTTGTTGCCGATATTGATGACAACAATATTGCCATCATTGTCGATCGCCACGCCATTGGGTGCCATCAGCGGGCTGCCATCAATAAACACAGAAGTGTCGCCATCCGCCGTAATACGATAGACGCGCTGTGGATCACGGGTGTTGGAGGCGTAAATCGTGCCGTCTTCCGTCACACCAATGCCGTTGAGCATGCTGGCGCCGGCTTCTGCAACAGAGAAGGCCTCGAGGGGCTGACCACTGGCCAGATCAAACGTGCGCACGTGATCCATATCTGCCACATACAGCACGCCATTTCGAATCGCGCTGCCCAGAGGATGGTTCAGTGTCAGACCGTTGCGATCATTGCCAATCCACTTTGCAGTGTGCACGCTGCCATCGGGATTGATCAGCGAAACATAGCCGTCATTTGGCTGCATGTCTTCTGAAACGCCGGCGTTCATGGCCAGAATCAGATTTCGCTCTGGATCAAAGGTACAGCTCTCGGCAAAGCGGAAGCTGCCAAAGACTTTGACGTTGCTGGACATCGGCGTGGCCTGACCGGCCTGATTGACTGTACCTAGGGGCTCTCCAGCCTGAAAAGACCCGGTTTGTGCGACGACCGCTGAACTGGCCGCTATTGCAAGCACACTAAAAATGGTTCGAAAACTCATAAGCGTTTCTCCTTAAACAGGACAGTTTGTATACTGTGCCAAACGTTCGGCCCAGTTTACTTGATACTGGCCGCCTCGATACAGGTATCATCGTCATTACTACGCAATTCATCGTTTCTGTGTTTCTGTTTGCCCTGGCAGCCGCCATCACCCCCGGTCCCAACAATGTCATGTTGATGAGCTCGGGCGTCAACTTTGGTTTTCGGCGCAGCGTGCCGCTTCTGCTGGGTGTGTGTATCGGTTTTCCGGCCATGTTTCTGGCTATTGGGTTCGGGTTGGGCACGGTATTCCAGCAATCTCCTCAATTGCACGAAATCATCAGCATCATAGGCATTGTGTATCTTTTGTACCTGGCCTGGCGCATTGCCCGATCGGGCGAGCCAGAGCGGGCGCGCGACATCAAGCCTTTGACCTTTCTTCAGTCTGCCGCCTTTCAATGGGTCAACCCCAAAGCCTGGGTGATGGCTACCGGCGCCATTGCCGCCTTCACGACAATCGAAGGGAACATCTATCTGCAGGTGATCAACCTGGCACTGATTTTTATTACTGCAGCCGTGCCAAGCGCGCTCACCTGGCTGTTCTTTGGTCTGGGATTGCAGGCCATGCTGTCTGATCCGAAGCGCCTGCGGCAGTTCAATTATGTGATGGCGGGCTTGCTGGTGCTGTCCATGGTCCCGGTGATTATGGATCTACTGGAATAAAAAAAGCGGCGTCTCCATCGGGAGATACCGCTCTTTATCAGACTATTGCTGGATCAAACGATTAAAAATGCCCGGCCTTGCAGAGCCAGACCGGGCTATTATCAATCAGTGCTGCGGGAAGTTGTCAGGCAGCAGACGGGGCACAAACTTGGTCATACCCTGCACCGGTCCTACTTCGCCAGCGTAGATATTGCCGTTTCGATCAACGGTCACACCTTCACCCATGGCACCAATGCCACCCATGCCGGTAGGACGCTCGGACATATGCTCCGGGATGTAGTACCAGACCTCGCCAGTGCGAGCACTGCCGATACGCAGACCTTTGCGCCAGCCCGGGTTGTAGTTGGCATCAGACTCGGAATCGATGGCGTACAGCACGTCGTTCTCGTCGATGAACATGCCGCTGATGCGGCTGAATTGATACCAGGTGTCCAGGTGATTGCCGTCCTGATCGAAAATCTGGATACGGCGGTTGCCACGATCCGCTACAAAAATGCGGCCTTGAGAGTCCATCGCCAGCGCGTGTGGTGATCTCATCTCACCTTCACCGTAGCCCCAGGTGCCCCAGCTCTTCACGAATGTACCATCAGGTGCAAACTTGGAGATGCGGCTCAGGGCGCGCGGGCCTTCTTCATCCATGAACTGTGCACTGTGTGTCTCAGCCACAAAAATGTGCCCATCGGGTGCCACCAGTACATCATTGGGCTCAGTAAAGTGGGTGGGCGGGTTGCCAGTTTCGCCGGGCGTACCCAGCACCATCAGCACTTCCCCTTCAGGGCTGAACTTGATGACCTGGTTGCCACCTGAAATATTGGGATTCTCGGCCAGTTCCTGTGCATTGGGCAGGCGTGCGTCGGCAATCCAGACATTGCCTTCCTGATCCACTTCGATACCGTGTGGCCAGACAATCAATCCGGCACCGAAACTCTGCACCACGTTACCGTTCTGGTCGAGTTTCACAATCGGATCGACATCTGACAGCGCGCATGAGTTAGTTCCACAGCGATCGCCAGCCCAGATGTGAACGCCGTCGACATCTACATGGACTGCACTGACTGAACCCCAGCTGCGTCCGTCGGGCAGCGTACCCCAGTCGCGCATTGTCTCGTATGGGTTGGGCAGATTATTGATCGGGGCCACATCGGCGTGTTCCTCGGGACCAGTCGCGCCCGGTTGAGCCAGGACTGCTGGGGCGGCCACAGCCAGCAGAGAGCCGGCCACCAAACCTGTTAACAGGTTGCGTTTGTTCATTTGCTGATTTCTCCTTTTCTCTGGGTTGCGGGGCTGTGCCTCGCGATTCAGGACGCCGTTACAGCGCCGTTTCAAATATGGCGAGCATACGGCTCCAGGCTCTCTCGGCCTGTTCCTGATGGTATACCGCCGAATCAATTACACACCAGCCATGCATGGCATCTTCGTATACTTCGATCTCTGCGGGCACATTTGCAGCAGCAAAGGCTTCGCGCAGCACTTCTTTGGATTGTGGATCACGTTCGTCGTCATTCTCGGCGACCGCAATGAGCATGTGAGCATCCATGTTTGGAATGCCCAGGTGCGGACTATCGGGATTGTCGGTAACAAGCCCTCCACCATGGAATGAACCGCCCGCGCCGATCCGGTCAGGCAAAGCGGCAGCCGTGCGCATGACAATCGGGCCGCCCATGCAGTATCCCATGGTGCCAATCTTGCGGCCGGTATCCACAGCAGACTGCTGATCGAGCCAGGCGACAAAGGTTTCTGCATCAGTAACGTGAGTACGTGCATTCAATTGACCTGCCATCGGCAGAACAATCTCGCGGATAGCCGGATCCTGAAAGCTCGCACCCTCGCCGACGACTGGCGACGGTGCGCTGCGATAGAATGGGTTAACGACCAGTACGGAATAGCCCGACTGGGCCAGCCGTTTACCCATTTCACGGAAGGCTGGGCGCAGGCCCAGAATGTCAGGCCACATCAGGACCGCCGCGTGGCTGCCGCTGGACGGGTGGACAAAATAGCAGTCGGCCATACCATCAGGTGTTTCAATCATGACGTCAGATTCGGTTACGTCCTGAGCATTGAGTACCGGTGGCAGCATGGCAGCCAGCGCGGCGCCAGCAGTCAGTTTGCCAAATTGACGTCGGGACAACTGACCCTTTCTACGCATGAATAAAATATCGTCTTCGAGGGTATGCTGGTCACACATTATTTTTCTCCTGAGTTGGAAGGCCTGCACCGTGACGAACCAGACACATGCTAATGCAAAGCATTCAGCAGCGCAAAGCCCGCCGTAACGGGCGATGACGGTTAACTTGACGCACCGGCTCCAGGTGCCCATAGTTGAGTAAAACGCCGGTTTATTGCTGTATGCATGACCGAGTTAGACAAAAAGGAGTTTCATTGATGAAAAAACTACTGGTAGGACTGTTGGCATTGGCCGTGATTATCGGGGCAGGGATGATGCTGTTGGTCAGTAATCTGGACAGCATCGTCAAACGAGCGGTGGAAAGCGCAGGTACCGATGCGCTTGGTACGCCGGTACGACTGGAGTCGGTTGCCATCGACCTCCGCGCTGGCACCGCCAGCCTCTATGGGTTTTCGGTCGCCAATCCGCCTGGCTACAGCGACCAGGATATGATTCGTGTTGATGAGTTAAGTGTCGCGATCGATATTGCCAGCCTTAACAGTGATGTTATCCGGATCACCAGTATCCGCTCGGTCAATCCCTATGTGCTGTACGAGCTGCAGGGTACCCGCGGTAATCTCAATGCGATCATGGACCAGTTCCCGCCAGCGGCCGAAACACAGGAGCCCGCCGGCCCCCTGCCAGTGATTGCAATCGACGAAATCAGTGTTAATGGCATCCAGGGCTCATTGCAATCCGCCCAGGTCAACAGAGCCGTCGACATCAATCTGGGCAATGTCCTGGTGACCGGCGTTCAGGGCACACCGGATGAACTGGCCACACAGATTTCGCGACCGTTGATAGCTCAGTTGGCCCGCAATGCGGCGGCGGCGCTGAGCTCCGCGATTGCTTCAGGCGCACTGGAAGGAGAACTACAGCAGCGAGCTTCAGAAGCGGTCGACGATCTGCGATCGGAAGCCGCCGACCAACTGGAACAGGCGGAAGATGCGGTACGTAGCCTGCGAGACCGCCTGTTGAACAACAACTGATCTTCCGAGGCGGGGAGCCTGGCTCTCCGCCCTGTTACGCATAGGGGCATGGCGCTACTACTGGCGCGGTTTGGTTTTTGCAGTCGCGACAGCGCTGGCTGGATCCTCTGGCCAGGGATGTTTGGGGTAACGGCCTCTCAGGTCCTTGCGTACATCAAAATAGCTGGTCTGCCAGAAACCGGCGAGGTCCCGTGTCACCTGAACCGGGCGCCGCGCCGGAGACAGCAAATGAACCAGTAGCGGTACTCTGCCTGCCACGATGGCGGGCGTTTCGCCCTGACCGAACATCTCCTGAAGCTTGACTGCCAGTATCGGCTCGTCCCCACTGTAGTCGATGCTTATGTTCGATCCGCTTGGCACTTTGATGTGAGTGGGTGTTAACTTATTTAGAGCATCCTGTAGCGACCAGTCCAGGCTCTCCAGCAGTATTTTTCCCAGTGGCAGACGATCTACCTGATCCAGCCGATGCAGGCCGACAACATGCGGCGCCAACCATTGCTCAAGGGATTCGAGCAAGAGAGTCTCTTCTACCTCTGGCCAGGGATCGCCCACTGTGTTGTGCAACAGTCTCAACCGGCCCAGTAACTGGCGGTCTGCATCCGACCAGCGCAGGAATCCTCGTCGGCGCAGCCCCTGCAGCAATGCATTTGCAACAGTGTCAGCAGGCAAAGAGCTGACGCTGACAGTGCCGGGCCGAGTCGCCAGGGTGAGTTCACGGTGGCCAAGCCTCAGGCGGCGACACTCGTTGGCTACCAGCCTCTCGGCTGACTGATCCCAGAATGCCTGCGGCACCCAGTGCATCGATTCAGGATACTGGTGGGCTAACGTCGCTTCAGGTAGCGAAACCGCACTGAATATTCGTGCATTGGATGGTTGTCCATCCAGCTCCAGAGCCAGTAGCAAAAGCGACTGGCTGAGAGGGTGCTGCTGCGGCAGACTGGCCTGGCCCCCGGAGAATAATTTGTATCGACCTTCACCCTGACTAAGAGCTATCCGGTCTGGATACGCCTGCAGCAGTAACATCGGCGCCACCGATTGCATGGTTGTCATATTGGGCTGAGGCAAGCTGATTCGCAGCCGCTGCGCCCATTGTCTGGCCGTCTGCTCCAGTCGCCGCTGCCGATGTCCAGCAGATTGACCAGCCTTGATCATCGCTGCCAGGGCGCCCAGCGCATCAGGTTCCGATGACTCTGGCCGTTCCTCCAGCCAGGACAGCAACCAGCAGGCGACCCCTTTACAGTCGAGACTGTCCTGTTTGTCAGCGAACTCCAGCAGGCGCGCAAGTCTTGGATGTGTCGGCCAGCGCGCACACTGCCTGCCCAGTGGGGTCAGTTGACTGGCATCCTGATGCTGCAGTAACTCGAGCATCTGCAATTGTTCCTGGCTGCTTCTGAAAGCGCCGGGAGGAGGGGGTGTCACCCAGCTCAGACTGCCTGGGTCGCCGGCACCCCAGCGGGCCAGTTCAAACACCAGTCCGGCGAGATCAGACTGCTGGATTTCAGGCTCTCGGTGCGAGGCCAATACCGTCTCCTCTGACCACAGCCGGTAACAGAATCCCGCCGCTTCACGCCCCGCGCGACCTCGGCGCTGGTCGGCACTGGCACGATTGACCAGTCGGGTAGTCAACCGTGTCAGACCACTGCGGGGCTGATAGATTGGCACT
Organism: Pseudohongiella sp. SYSU M77423; assembly: GCF_029911965.1. Lineage (NCBI taxonomy): Bacteria > Pseudomonadati > Pseudomonadota > Gammaproteobacteria > Pseudomonadales > Pseudohongiellaceae > Pseudohongiella > Pseudohongiella sp. SYSU M77423. The sequence continues at coordinate 297,016 of NZ_JARYTH010000004.1, forward strand.
CGCTCGCGGCCGCTATCGACGACAATTCTTACACCGGGGACCGTCACACTGGATTCGGCAATCGCAGTAGATAGAATTATTCTTCTGCAGCTTTGGCGGCTGGCGCTTAATACTTCCTGTTGTTGGGCAAGCGGAAGCTGTCCGTACAAGGGGCTGACTTCGATTCCTTCAGCAAGCCTGCTGGCCAGCGCATTATGCAACTCGCGGATTTCGCGTTGACCAGGCAGGAACACCAAAATGTCGCCGTCATGCGCGGCCAGAGCTTCTATGATCACATTAGCCTGGTGCGTGACTGGTGGCGTTTGAAGTGAGGCATTGCGGTAGAAGGTTGTTACTGGCCATTGCCGTCCAGGGCACTCGATGAGTGGTGTCTCGGGGCCGAGCAGATCCAGCAGCGCTCGGGTGTCCAGCGTTGCCGACATGATCAGGATTTTCAGGTCCTCGCGCAGCACCTGTTGCGCTTCAATCATCAAGGTCAGCCCCAGATCCGCATCCAGGCTGCGCTCATGAAACTCATCAAAAATGACGCCAGTTACGTCGCTGAGGGTGGGGTCGTCCTGCAGCATGCGGATCAAAATGCCCTGGGTGACCACTTCCAGGCGTGTCTGGGAGCTGGTTTTGCTGTCGCCCCTGACGCGGTAGCCAACAGTGTTGCCGACGGATTCGCCGAGTTGATCTGCCAAAAACGCTGCAGCGAGCCGTGCCGCAACTCGACGCGGCTCCAGTAACAGCCATCGACCGCCAGGTGGTGTATCTTCCAGCAGAGCCAGTGGCACGCGAGTCGTCTTGCCCGCGCCGGGCTGCGCAACCAGCAGGCAATTTGCATTCGCTGCCACGGCTGACCGTAGCGCTGGCAGGACTGTTTCAATCGGCAGCGTGCCGGACATCAAATTCCCAGCCTTGCACCTGCGCCCAGCAAAGTGGCGATACCCAGTGCAGCGAAGATGATGGCCGCGACGATGTGTATGGCTCTCACGGGCAGGCGGTCAGCCAGCTTGTCGCCAACATAAACAGCAGGGATGTTGGCGATCATCATGCCCAGTGTTGTGCCCAGCACAACCCAGACGAGCGCTTCGTACTGCGCAGCCAGGGCAACGGTGGCGATTTGTGTCTTGTCACCTATCTCAGCCAGGAAAAAAGTGATGAAGGTAGTACCAAAAACGCCAAATGAAGTCGTTTTGGTTTTGGTATCTTCCAGAGAGTCCGGGATCAGCACCCATACCGCCATGGCAATAAATGACACACCGAGGACCCAACGCAATGCCTGGGGTTCCAGCAGCGCATTCAGCCAACTGCCTATCAGTCCGGCGACACCATGATTGGCAAGCGTTGCCAGCAAAATTGCCAGAATGATGGGTGCCGGACGGCGAAAACGCGCTGCCAGCAGGAACGCCAGCAATTGAGTTCGATCACCGATTTCAGCCAGCGTCACCAGTCCGGTGGACACCAAAAACGCATCCATCAGGAGCGCTCGTTGAACATGGCGGTACGACCACCATCAACAACGATGTCCTGGCAGTTGATATAGCTGCCTTCATCGCTGGCCAGAAACAGAGCAGTGTAGGCAATGTCCTCCGGCAAGCCGGAACGCGGGGTCGGCGTTGCTTTGGCGAGATTGCCCTGCAGTTTGGCCATCTTGCCAGCGTTCTCATCATCACTCAGCGTTTCCGCGCGTGACGAGCCACCCCAGAAAATAGGTGTGGCAATTGCGCCGGGAGATATGGCATTGACGCGAATATTGTGAGGTCCCAGTTCCACGCCGGCCAACCGGGTCAGGTGAGATACGGCGGCCTTGGCGCCCGAGTAAAGATAGCCGCCCTGGTTGATTCGGTGAGCAGCGATACTGGCATTGTTGATAATGCTGCCACCGCCGCTGGATTTCATGACCCGGGCTGCGTGTTTCATGCCAAAAGTGACACTACCGACCAGCAGTCGCATCACGCGATCGAACTCCTCTTCTGTAACCGACTCGACTGAGCTGCGCTCGCCCGCACCTGCATTGTTAAACAGGCAGTCAAGCCGACCGAATTTTGCCAGGCAGGCATCTACCAATCCAGCCATCTCGCCCTCGCGGCTGACATCCACGGCATGGAACATGAACCGTGCGCCATATTGTTCCGTAAGACTTTCAACCAGCGCTTCTCCACGCTCTTTGCTGCGCCCGGCAATTACCAGTTGCGCACCGTGTGCCGCAAAAATCCGTGCAGTTGCTTCGCCGATGCCACTGGTAGCTCCAGTGATAATGGCGACTTTGTCTTGTAAACGACATGACATCGTGGTTTCCTTCTCAAGTATTCAGTCACGGGGCATTCTACTGGGTTATTTATGGATAGAAAACGTGCAGTACTTACCGTGTTTTTGATTGGATGGGTCGGTGCAGGGAGCGCTCTCGCGCAGCAGCCACCAATCGACCCAAACGATATAGAACCAAATGTGGTCGGAGTCAGGGACGAATCGGAGATTACCGAAGAGGAGGCAGAAAGTCCGGCCATCGTTGCCGTAGCAGAGTACCGCGACCCGCTGCAGCCACTCAATCGGGCTATCTTTGCGTTTAATGATGTTTCCTACCGGTATGTCATTACACCTGCCGCCAGAGCCTATCGCACTTCTGTACCGCCGCCAGTGCGGACCGGCATAGGCAATTTTTTCCATAACCTGAAAACACCAATTTATCTCGTCAATCATCTGCTGCAGGGAAAACCACGCGAAGCAGGCACGGATGTGGGCCGGTTTTTGATAAACACGACGATCGGCGTACTGGGGTTCATGGATCCGGCCACGACACGGTTCGAGCTTGAGAAAAGAACACCCAGTGCAGGTGATACGCTTGATGGTTACGGCGCAGGCTACGGAATATACCTGGTGCTGCCATTTATCGGTCCTTCAAACCTGCGTGATGGTGGCGGGACCATGTTTGATTCGATGCTCAATCCCATTCAGTACACGATGGATAATCCAGAGGGGCTCGCAGTCAGAATCTTCGACAACTTCCAGCAGTACGCACCGTTTGCTGAGACCTATTTTGATATCAGGGATGAAAGCCAGGACCCATATATCTTTATGAGAAACCTACATCTTCAGGGATTGGAACGCGATGCAGCCTACGCAGAAGAGTGACAAGCCGACTGGCGGAATCAGGGACAGCATTGTCAATCTGATTATCGCGCAGCCTCTGCTGATCCTGTTTCTGTTTCTGGTGTTGGCCGGGGGGCTGGGATGGCAGGCGCAGAACTTCGAAATAGATGCGTCACCTGACACCCTGTTGACGCGTGACAACGAACTCTATCAGCAGACCCAGCAGGTCAATGAGCGCTACGCTCCGCAGGAATTTCTGCTTCTCACCTACGAACCACTGAATCAGCAGCTTTACTCGGACCAGACCTTTCACGACATCCTGGCAATAGCGGATGACATCATGGAATTGCCGCGCGTTGAATCGGTGCGACATATTCTGAACGTGCCGGTGTTCTCAGGTGTAGAAGGTGTCACGGAGCTTGATGCTGATCTGTCAGGGCTCTCCATCGATCCGGAAAACTACGACGCTGAGGCATTGCGGGACTCGTTCGACAATCATCCGATTTATACAAATCTACTGGTCAACGAAGATCAAACTGCCACGGCCATGCAGATTCTGTTTCGTGATGTCGAGGGGGAGTACAGCCAGCAGGAGCTGGAGCAGATGCGTGTCGATGAAGTCGATCGCATTCGTGAACTGACAGCTCCTTATGCCGAGCGTGCCAGCATCCATCTTGGTGGCGTACATGTGATCGCGTACCAGCTGATCAATATTATCAGCAGTGATCTCGTTGTCTTTGGCCTGGCTATCGCGGCAATGATCTGTGTGCTGCTGCTTATTCTGTTTCGCGGATTGCGCTGGGTAGCAATTCCGGTTATCTGCTGTGCCTGCAGTGTGTTGCCTACCATGGGTCTGTTTGCCTTGCTGGGCATCAAGGCCACGGTGATCTCTGCCAACTTTATTGCATTACAGCTGATCCTCACGCTGGCCATTGTCATCCACTTGATTGTTCAGTATCGGGAAGAAGCTAATGATGATAGCGGTGACCACAAGAATCGAATTCGTCGGACATTAAAGCACAAGATAGGTCCGTGCCTGTTTGCCGGGGTGACCACCTCAGTTGGTTTTGCTTCGCTGATCTTCAGCGACATACAACCGGTGATCAGTTTTGGCTGGATGATGATCATTGCGATGGGTTTCTCGATTCTGGCCAGCCTAGTGCTGTTTCCGGTGCTGGTCCTGTTGCTGCCGAGAGGCGAGATTCACGACGATTATCGCGGACTGACCGGCCTGGTTGGCGGTATGCGAAAGCTGGCGCTGGGCCAGCCAGTGCTCGTGTGTATTGCTGCCGCGTTGATACTGGCTGTCGGTATAGCTGGCGCGACACTGTTATCTGTGGAAAACAGTTTTATCAATTACTTTCGAACGTCAACACTGATCCACCAGGAGCTTGCATACATAGATCAGGACTTCGGCGGCACCACACCGCTGGATATCACCTACCAGATACAGGAAACGCCTGATAACCCTGATCTGATCATGTCTGCCGAAGCTTCGTTGACGCTGCAGCGCATTCATCAGGTCATGGAGAACTTTGAGGCGACAGGTCGCATTCTTTCGCCGGTCAATCTGACAGACCTGGCCCGTGAGGTAAATAATGATCGACCCATCACCGAGTATGAACTCACAGCGATCTACTGGCTGATGGAGGAGGAATTCCGAGAAGATCTGGTGGGTTCCTTTTTTAATGAGGAGCTACAGGAAGTCCGCTTCAATGTCTGGATACAGGACCTGACACCCGGACTGAATCGTGCGGAGTTTCTGGAACAGGTCAGGACGGATCTGGCGGATATTGGAGTGTCGGAAGACAGCTATCAGCTAACCAATCTGTTCATGCTATATCAGCAGATCATGCAGAAACTGTTCGATTCACAGATAAAGACCCTGGGGCTGGTATATATCGCCATTACCCTGATGTTTATGTTGATATTCCGATCCGTGAAGATCGCGCTGGTGGCAATTGTCCCAAATATTATTTCAACAGCAGCGATATTTGGTGTGATGGGATGGGCAGGGCTGCCGCTGGACCTGATGACAATCACGATTGCGGCAATTGTAATGGGTATCGCCGTCGACGATACCATTCACTATATTCACCGTTATCTGGAAGAGCGAGAATCCAATGACGCCGAGGCAGCGATTGATAATACGCATCGCAGTGTCGGCATGGCAGTGCTTTATACATCAGTATTGATTTCTGCTGGATTCTCGATGCTGGCGTTTTCGGATTTTGTGCCAAGCGTGATCTTTGGCCTGTTGACGGCGCTGGCCATGATCATGGCGCTGCTGGCGGATCTCTGTTTATTGCCAGTATTGCTGAAGAAATTTGTTTCTGCATAAAAAAGGCCTGGATCACCAGGCCTTTTCTCGATCATTTTGTCCGATCGTCGTTGCAGGCCATGTTGATATCAACGACCTGCATACGCGAGACTTAGCAGTCTGCGCCACCTACAGCTTCACAGGCTTCTTCTGCGGCGTCTTCAGTCGCGTCCATTACTTCTTCGGCGGCGTTATCAATGTTCTCGCCAGCCTCTTCTGCAGGACCGTCGCTGCATGCGGCAAGTGTCATAAATCCCATAAATGTAAAAATCAGTGCAATCAATCGCATAAATATTTCTCCTGGTTTACGTCCGTGATTTGATCAGTGTGTGAAAGCTCAGTATTGGCTGAGTGTCCATCACTACATGGGAGGTTTGCCTCGCACGGCTCTTGCGATCAGTGCGATCACAAACAGTACGATAAAGACAAAAAACAGGATCTCCGCAATCCCTACCGCAGCGCCAGCAATACCGGTGAATCCCAGCAGGCCAGCAATGATGGCGATTACAAGAAACGTTAACGCCCAACCCAACATGTTACTCCTCCTTCAGACACTAAGTCTTGAGTGATTGTTCATGTGGTGCCATTCGATAATGACAAATTTCCCTTTCAATAGCAAAACGGCTGCAAAGCGTTATTATTCCATTGGCTTTCCGTCAGCGATGTGACACAGCGCTTTGCAGTGCCTGTTGCTGAGCCACCAGTGGAGCGACAATCTGGAATTCAATGAGGTCATATAATCGGCCAAGATGGCCGCGGCGAGTGTCGCCGGGAGTGCTGTCAGAGGTCGCCACAACAACCATGTCAAACATGGGCAGTACAAAAATCAGTTGACCCCCGAAACCCCATGCGAGGGGTACCTGCAGGCCAGCCATGTCCCGCAGCCACCAGCCGTAACCGTAAAAGCGGCCTTCGCCGCGCGGTGACTGGGCGTGGGCCTGAAAAGACTCCTGTACCCAGTCGCCAGGGACGACCTGCTGGCCGTCAAAACGTCCCTGGCTCAGATACATCAGGCCAAAAGCCAGCATGTCTCTCGGGCGCATCTCCATATCATTGCCGCCAAAATAAACGCCTTTTGGGTCCTGGCTCCAGTATGCCATCCGAAATCCGAGCGGATCAGCAAGGTATCGCTGCGCAAACGCTTTTGCATTCAAGCCAGACGCACGCTCCAGAATTGCAGACAAAATATGAGTCGTGCCGGTGCTGTAAATCATGCGGCTGCCGGGTTCAGCGATCATGGGCATGCGCAAAGCAGCATCGACCCAGTCATCGGAGACAACCCAGCGCCCGTAGTTACGGCCGCTGGTGCTGGTCAGTCCGGATTGCATAGTCAGCAGGTCTTCCACTGTGATCGACGCCACCGTCGGCGCCAGGTCGGTATTGACGTATTCGGGGAAGAACTCAATGATTGGCTGCTCAACACTGTCGATGAACCCTTCTTCAATAGCGATGCCGATTAATGCAGAGATCACACTTTTAGACGCGGACTTCATGTTGGCAGGCTGGCTGGCGCTGCGACCATTGAAGTAGCGCTCATAAATGGTTTCGCCGTGCTGATGGATGATCAGACTGTGCAGGCGTGGCAATTGCTCTGCAGAAGTCTCGACCGCTTCAAGGTTGAGTGTGTTCGCTGCTGAAGATTCTGTTAGCTGTGCCGATAAGATCTGGGGAAGGGCAGCGCTAAAAGTCAGCCATATGATGACCGCCATGGACCTAGCGTGGAACAAAGTGTCGTCCTCCTGCTTGTTGCGGGTGTCGAGAGAGCATTGCTGAATTGCATCATAAACAATTACAGCCATAAAAAAACGTCTGTCTGAGTCAAGTGATTTACCTGTTCAGACAGACGTCATCGCTCTTCTCTCACTGCAAGTACGCAAACTGGAGTGAGTCGGTTCATTAAACTGGGCTGCAGTTATCATGCCATAACAAAAGCACCCAGTAGAGCGTTCGCCAGATTCACGTAAATTGGGGTTTTTTCGACTGTTTCTTTATTCTTGACGGGGTGTAATAATACCTCGATAAAAAAAACCCGCCCACTTTTGGTGCGCAGCCTTCGTGCTAGCGACCAAATCAGGGCCGTGTGGCTTGCCTATATTGATATGAACGAGTCCCAGAACAAAAGTTACAAAATATCTCCATGGACCGCCGAATTTCGGGATCCGGTGATCGAGCGGGATTACTGCCGCACGGTTGAGCGTGACAACGCGCGTTTCCTGCGCGTGGCACTGGTCATCTGGGGCACTTTGCTAATGGTGTTTGTCCCGCTTGAGTGGATCGCATTGGGGAACAGCACGGCATTTTATGTATTGTTCGCCATCAGACTATTGAATGTTACTGCATTGCTGACGCTGGCATTTTTGCTGAGAGCCAGACCACATTGGGTCAGCTGGGGCTGGCCGGTCACCATCGTCACGATTCTAGGCTATCTGTTGTTTTTCGCCTACATGCGCTATATACCGGACAGTGGACCACTGGGTCTGGCAGTGCTGATGCTGTTGCTGTTCAGCCTCTATGTCTTTGTGCCCAACCGCATTCCGTTGAACAACCTGATCGCTGTTGTTGGGATCAGCACCGTGATGGCGTCCTCAATTATGGCCGGACTCGACGCAGTCGGTTTGCTCTACATGGCCATATTGCTGATCTGGCCGGTGGGGGTTGGCTACTTTACCGCCCTGCGGATCAGCACGGGCAATCGACGGGCATATCACCTGTTGCAACAGGCCGAACAGAGTAACTCAGAACTTCAGCGTGAAATCCGGCGGCGTCAGCAGTTGGAGAAGGAGCTAAAATGGCAGGCTCAAACTGATCCGCTGACAGGTCTGTTCAATCGTCGCCAGTATGAGCTGCTGTTCAATCAGGAGATGGCCAGTGCCCGGCGCAACAAAACGCCCCTGACACTGGGGCTGATTGACCTGGATCACTTTAAGGCCATCAATGACAAATATGGTCACGATCTGGGCGACCACGTACTTTGCCAGGTCGCCGATATTCTTCAGCAACCGCTGCGTGACTCGGATATTATCGGACGGTTCGGTGGTGAGGAATTTATCATCATTCTGCCCAGGACCGACGTGGATCAGGCGCGGGTCGTGGCTGAGCGTATGCGCCTTGCCCTCTCAGAAACCATCATCAGCCATCAGGGGCAGACAGTAGTAGTCAGCGCGACATTCGCACTGGCGGAATTGACGCCTGAAGACAAAGATATCAACTCCGTAATCCGTCGAGCGGATGATGCTCTCTACGAGGGCAAAGACAGTGGCCGTAACTGTGTTGTCTGTGTGAGAGCTGCCTGACCCCGATGCGACTTGATAAGTATCTCAGTCAGGCCAGCGGTCTGTCCCGTTCGCAAGCCCGCGAGACTATCAAGAGCGGCGTGGTCAAGGTCAATGACAAGGCGGTTAAACGCGTTGATCATCAGCTTGCTGCAGATGCCATCGTGACCTGGGGTGAGGAACTGGTCTCACCAGGCTCTGCCCGCTACTTCATGCTGCACAAACCGCCCGGATATATCAGTGCGACGCGAGACAGTGATCATCCTGTTGTACTGGACCTGCTGGATGAATACCCGCGGGGATTGTCTGTGGCAGGGCGTCTGGACAAAGACACGACTGGTCTGGTGCTGATCAGTGACAACGGTGCCTGGGTTCATGCCATCATTTCACCACGGCGTGATTGCGAAAAGGTGTACCAGGCGGAACTCGATGCTGAAATTGATGACGAGATGGTCGCGGCCTTTGCGCAAGGAATGACCTTGCGCAATGAAGACAAACCCACCTTGCCTGCACAATTAAAAGTTCTTTCCGGCCGTCTGGTCGAAGTCAGAATTCGTGAGGGAAAATACCATCAGGTGAAGCGCATGTTTGCCGCTTGCGGAAGGAAAGTCCTGACATTGCATCGAACACAGATTGGTTCTATTGTGCTCGACCCGTCACTGGCGCCAGGGGACTACCGGGCGCTGACTGAGGAAGAAGTCAGAAGTATAGAAAAAGGCTGACGGTGAGCGGGTTGGACGCAACAGTCATTGGAAAAGGGCCGACCAGAGATCCACGGTGAGAAAAAAGGCCTGCAGGAAACCATACTATGAAAGATGCCAGTCTTGACCAGCTAATGCTGGTGCTCAGCAACGCCCTGCAAAACCGCGAACAGGTACTTTGGGTTGCCGATGAGAATCTGTCCCCTGAGGTCATGATGCAGCTTCGCTCTGATACTGCACTGACGGCGATGACCAATCGTATTGATGTGGCTGATAAGCTGAAGGGCCTGGGTGTTGCTGTTTGTGCGAGTGATTTTGATTTTGACGGTCTGGGAAACTTCGACCGAATTGTGTATCGACTGTCGAAAGAAAAAGCCATTGTGCATCACGTAATCAATCAGTCACTTCAGCACCTGACAGAGCAGGGCGTGCTGACGCTGATTGGTGGCAAGCAGGACGGTATAAAATCCATTGTAAAAAATGCATCGGACACTTATGGGTTGAATGCGAAGGCTAAAAAGCAGGGCGTCACCTATGTCGCGGAGCTGCCGGCTCCGAATGTCGATGTCCCGGCAGACACAGCATTACCCGACAGCAACTACGCCAATCTGCGCCAGATCAGTGTGGGTGGCGAAAAGTTCTGGACCAAGCCGGGCATCTTCGGTTGGGATAAAGTGGATCGTGGCAGCCAGTTACTTGCTGAATCGCTGCCTGGCGTTTGCCAGTACATCAAATCAGTTGACAGCATCCTGGACCTGGGCTGCGGCTGGGGCTATCTGATGTTGCAGACTAAGTTTCTGGAGGCAGCCCGTCGAGTCGCCACCGATAACAATGTCGCGGCCGTGCTGTCCGCCGAGAAAAATTTTGCCGAAGCTGGCATGAAAGTTCTGAGTCTTGTCGATGATTGTGGTGCATCACTGCAGGAGCGGTTTGACCTGATTGTCTGCAATCCACCATTCCACCAGGGCTTCTCACAAGGGGAAGCCGTCACGCTGAAATTCCTGCAGGCAGCCAGGCGGCTGAGCCGTCGCAGCACGCGTGCGGTGTTTGTGGTCAATCAGTTTATCCCGCTGGACAGACTGGGTGCGCAGTACTTCTCCCGGATTCAGGCGGTGGCCAGCAACAATGGTTTTACGGTGTACGAGCTGCGCCCCTGAGCGATTCAGATATTCTGACAAAATGAACAAACATTTCAGACTGGTCGCTGTAGCTGGCGTCTAGCGTTTGATCAGGATCTGCATTAAAAGGATTTGATGACGAGTTGTCGTAGACAGTTTCTGCTGTCAGCACTGTGCCTGCCGGCAACAATTTCTCAGAGGCAGTCCGATAGTCCAGCTGCCAGTTGTAATTGAAATTGGCGACGTTTATCAGAGACTCCTGGCGCCCATCCGGATAGGTGGCTGTCAGGTTCATGCTTTTTCCGCGACTGTGGGCGTGCGGTGAATAACTTTCCAGTCGTGCATCCTGTGTCAGCGGCTCGGATCGAAGTGTTTCGATATGATTGGCGGTATTGGCTGGGATATTAAGTTCGGGCTTCTCCAGCATGATGGTTCGCAATTGCCGCGCGGGTGCTTCGTCGTGGAAATACAAACCAATCTGAGAGCGGTCAACTGTTTCACGGCCTGAGGTCAGATAACGCAATTTAAAAGCCAGGTCGCGATCAGCACTCAGCAGAAAGCCGGTGTCATCACCAAACTGGTCACTGTGTTCGCCAGGCACATAAACGCTGATGTACTGCGCATTGTCCCCGGAGATCAGGGCATCCGGATCTGCTTCTGTCACCGATTCTTCCACGGCATAAACCAACAGGCTGTGCAGCACACTGCGATCACCCACCTTGTAAGAGATGGCGCGAAGCCAGCGATCTTCAGTTAAATCCAGAGCAACTTTTTCTACCAGGAAGTCGACATTACCCGTGGCCGGTATCTGTTGTTCCGGGACATCCACAATCAGGTCCGGTTCGCCCAGAGGCCAGTCTTCCATCGGTGCAGGCGGAACAAGCAGCGGATCTTCGCTGCCATCATTGGGCGCACCACGGTCTATCCAGGCAATCAGCATGGCCATTTCGGCATCGCTGAGCTCATGGGTCTGCTGCCAATTACCGACGGCATTATCGATCTGTCCTGGCGGCATACGACGCGTGATCAGCACTTCTCGCATCATCGGGCTCCACCCCATCACCATGATATGGCGATTCATCGCCCAGGGCGCCAATCCGTTTTCAATGTGGCAGTAAGCACACCGTCGTTGCAACAGGGGCGCAATGTCGTCCTGGTAGGAAATACCACGTTCGTCCAATGCGGCAAGAAAGTGAAAGTCGATGGCCGTTCCCTGCTCAGGAGCCTCGAATCCGGTAATGGCGGCATCCTTGAAATCGACGGATGCGGGGTCCAGCGTGACCAGCTCTCCCAGTCGGGTGAAGCCGAGCGTGCCAGCAACCGTCTGTGAGCCGTCGATCAGCACGGGCAGGTTTCCGGGCGACTCAGCCTGATTACGAATTTCGTCGGCGGAGTCGGAAGCGTTCAGCAGCAGGCAGGCCAACTGTGAGGGCTCAGCCTGATCGCAGGCGTTGGCAAACTGCCGGGCCGCGACGAGGGATTCAGCATCTTGATACGAGAATGTAAGCACGGCGACAGTCTCCACATTCCTGTACCGGTACAGGTGATGGAACTGGCCGTGCTGGTCAATCAGTCCAAAGTCTGCGGCGCTGGCGCGCGGGCTGGCGGCCAGCAGCAGAGTGGTAACTACAACTGTGATCAGGGCGAATCGCATGGCAGAAAAATCGTTATTGTTGTGTCTGTCTATTTAAGCACAGAGCCGTCACCAGGTAAGCCAGCAACAATACAAACCCTGACGGATTTTCGAATTCAGCGCTATTTTCTGCGCAGTCTGAGTGCGTTAGCAACGACAAACACGCTCGACATGGCCATCGCCCCCGCTGCCAGCATGGGTGACAACAGCAGCCCGGTAACCGGGTACAACACGCCGGCGGCGACCGGAATCAGGCTGATGTTGTAAGCAAACGCCCAGAAAAGGTTCTGTTTGATATTGTTCAATGTGGCCTGGCTGATGCCCAGTGCATTGACGACACCGTTCAGGTCGTCCCCCATCAGCACTACATCTGCCGCCTCGATGGCGATATCGGTACCGGTACCGACGGCAATACCAACATCTGCCGCAGCCAGCGCTGGCGCATCATTGATGCCATCACCCACGAAACTGAGCGTGCCGTGCTGCCGACGAAGGTTTTCCAGGGCGTCTACCTTGCCTTCTGGCAGCACTTCCGCTGCGACCTCATCAATACCGAGCTGATGCGCGATGGCCTCGGCTGTGCCCCGATTGTCTCCGGTAATCATGGCGACTTTAAGGCCCAGTTCATGCAAACCCTTGATCGCGGCTCGCGCAGACTCCTTGATGGTGTCGGCAACAGCCAGAGTAGCAGCGGGTTCACCGTTGATGGCGGCGTAAAGCGGCGTAGCGCCTTCATTCGCCAGCAGCGCGCCCTGCTTCGCCATTTCAGTCAGCTCCGGGTGCTTTTCCGCCAGAAACCGATCGGCACCCACTTCGACCCTGACGCCGTTGACGAGAGCAGATATACCCATACCCGGCGTTGCCTGAAACTCATCAGCAGGCAATAGCGCGAGGCCCTGTTCCCGCGCTGCGCTGACGATGGCACGCGCAATGGGATGCTCCGAGTGCTGCTCGGCGGAGGCGATCAATTGCAATACTTCCTCATGCTGGCGACTGCCGCGCAGAATCAACTCGATCAGTTGCGGCTTGCCTTTGGTCAGCGTGCCAGTCTTGTCGAAGGCCACTACCCGGGTGTCTCGCAGCAGCTGCAGGGCCTGGCCTTTACGCAGCAAGACTCCCAGGTCCGCCGCCCGGCCAATGCCAACCATGACCGACGTGGGTGTCGCCAGCCCCATGGCGCAGGGACAGGCTATGATAAGAACAGCGACCGCATTGATCAAAGCCATGGTGAATGCAGGCTCTGGTCCGACCAGCAGCCAGACCAGAAATGTCAGAGCAGCAATGCCCATGACAATTGGCACAAACACGGCCGTTACCCGGTCGACCAGTTGCTGGATCGGCAGTTTGGTATTTTGCGCTTCTTCGACCATCTGCACGATGCGGGCCAGCACCGTGTCACCACCGACACGAGTGGCGCGAAATGACAATCTGCCATTCTGGTTAACGGTACCACCAGTGAGCTCATCGCCTTCACGCTTGGCGACAGGCATCGCTTCGCCGGTCAGCATCGATTCATCGACATAGGAGTTTCCCGCCAGCACGATGCCATCAACGGCAATCCGCTCACCCGGGAAAACGTGGATGGTGTCATCAAGCCTGATGTCTGACAGCGCAACTTCTTCTATGGCACCTTCTCGCTCTACCTTGGCAGATTTGACCTGCAGGTCCATCAGTTTGCGAATGGCGTCACCTGTTTTGCCTTTGGCGCGTGCCTCCAGCAGTCGACCCAGCAGAATCAGTGTGACAATCACTGCAGCGGCTTCGAAATAAACATGACGTGTCTGCTCTGGAATGAAACTGCCAAACAGCGTGACAAAAACGGAAAAACTCCAGGCGGCCAGAGAACCGAGTGCTACCAGCGAGTTCATGTCGGGCGCACGGCGCAGCAGAGCCGGAAGACCTGCTTTCAGGAAGCGTCGGCCCGGTACAAACAATACAACGGAAGTAAGCACCAACTGCAGCCACCAGCTAGCAGTCTGGCTCAGTGTCTGCATCACCCAGTGATGGAAGGCAGGCACGATATGCCCGCCCATTTCCAACACCACCACCGGCAGCGTCAACACGGCTGCCAGAATGACATCGCGTTTGAGCTCAGCTAATTCGCGATCGCGGTGCTGTTCCTCCTGCTGGTAGGAGCTTTCCCGTATTGGCCGCGCCTGGTAGCCGGCATCGGTGACAGCGTGCGTGACGGGCTCGATGCTGGCGCCACTTGTCAGAGTGACCTCCGCACGCCCGGTCGCCAGGTTGACCGAAGCCGATTCCACGCCAGGTGCTTTTGCCAGAGCCTGTTCCACACGACGCACGCAAGAGGCGCAGCTCATGCCTGCAATGGCCAGTTGTAGTCGCTCACTCATTAGCAGTTTCTCCAGAGTCGGAAAGCTCATCAATAATGACACAATCAGGCGAATCATCTCCTGCGCACCGCGTGACAAGATCTTCAAGCATGGCCTGCATTTTTTTCAGGGCCAGCATCTGCTGGTCCAGCTCCTGCAGATGCTTTTGTGCCAGTTGCTTCACTTCGCGGCTGGCGCGGCGCGGGTTGTCGCGCAGTTGCAGCAGGTCGCGAATCTGCGCAATTGAGAAACCCAGGCTGCGGGCGTGTCGGATAAACCCGAGCTGTTCCAGCTGGGCCGGAGAGTACTGCCGATAACCAGCCTCGGTTCGCGCAGCGGGCCGAATCAGACCCACGTCCTCGTAATGCCGTATCATCTTGCTGCTCAGTCCGCTGTGCTGCGCAGCCTTACTGATTCGCATCATGTTGATCAGTGCTCCCTGTCATTTGCGTATGGTATTAGTTTGAACCTTCCCATAGTGGTAAGGTCAAGCACAGGATGTAAATAGCGGTTAAACTTCGTGACTGATCTGCTGGATTGAGCCTGATACAGGAGCTAAACGGATGAAATTGATACTTAAACCCTTGCTGGCGATGGCGGCGATTGTGCTGCTGACTGCCTGCCAGTCAGCGTATTACGGGGCGATGGAACGATTGGGTGTAGCCAAACGGGACATCATGGTAGACCGTGTTGAGGAGGCACAGGACGCCCAGCAGGAGGGGCAGGAGCAATTTCAGAATGCGCTGGAGCAGTTTCGCAGTGTGGTCAATTTTGATGGTGGTGACCTGCAACAGGTTTATGACCGCCTGGACGCTGAGTTTCAGCGCAGCGAGCAGGCTGCCGACCGTATTCGTGATCGAATCGAGGCAGTAGAGGATGTAGCCGATGCATTGTTTGACGAATGGGAAGATGAACTTGATCTTTATACCAATCAGCAATTGCGCCGCGACAGCGAGCAGCAACTTCGTGCAACGCGCGATCGCTACGATCAACTGGCGCGCGCGATGCAGCGCTCAGAAGCAACGCTGGACCCCGTGCTCGACAGCCTGCGCGACAACGTGCTGTATCTGAAGCACAACCTGAACGCCCGGGCGATTGCGTCGATACGCGGCGAGCTGGATACAATAGATGCAGATGTGGACGAATTGATGGCAGCGATGGAAGCCGCCATCGCCGAGTCAGATCGATTTATCGCGCAGATGCGCAGTTGAGCTGTCCTGATAGCTTCAGCAGACCCAGCCTAGCAGGGGCAGCGGCTTACCTTGCCATCGCCGGCTCCGTAGCGCGCGTCGACCCGGTTTCGGTACCAGGCGCTGTAGTCGAGAACGGGCAGGTCTGGGTGATGCGAACTCATGTGCTTTAGATAGGCCTCATAATCGCCGACGCCAATCATCAGACGCAGCGTCTGGGCTGTCAATGACAGCCCTCGACGCAGTGTTGACGGGCGAAGAAAGTCGCCAGCAGTCATCATGCATACTCCTGAGCTGGAACCAGTTTGGCCGCATCAGGGTTGTTCAGAGACTGGCGTATGGTTTTGATGGCAAAGAACACCATCGCAACCACAATCACCATAAAAAACGCGGTCATAAATGCATTGATCCGATCGTTGAACAGCACCGCCTGCATCTGAACCATGGTTGTAGCTGGCGCCAGAATTTCACCGCGGGCAATCGCAGCGGAAAATACATCAGCATGTGACAGGAAACCAATGGCGGGAATCTCGCTGAACAGTTTCTGCCAGCCGGCGATCAGTGTAATCAGCAGGACCCAAGCCGCAGGCACAGCTGGCACCAGCGCCAGCCTGCCACGACCCATGCGCACCAGAGCCACGGTGGCCAGAATCAGTGCGATGCCTGCCAGCATCTGGTTAGAGATACCAAACAGCGCCCACAGGGTATTGATGCCGCCAAACGGATCAGACACACCCTGGTACAGGAAGTATCCCCAGCCGGACACGACCAGGCTGGTAGCGATCAGGTTGGCAAACAGATTGTTGGTATCTTTCATGGCGGGCACTGCAGTGCCCAGCAGATCCTGCATCAGGAAACGGCATACACGCGTACCGGCGTCCAGTGTGGTCAGGATGAACAGGGCTTCAAACAGAATGGCGAAGTGGTACCAGAACGCCATCATCGCGCCGCCGCCCATTGCCTGAGACAGAATATGGGCCATGCCGACGGCGAAGGTTGGTGCACCCCCGGTTCGAGACAGAATGCTGCCTTCGCCCATGTCATTGGCCAGCTGGCTTAATGCTTCTGGTGTCACTACAAAACCCCAGGAACTGATGGCAGCTGCGGCGCTTTCAACAGTCGTACCGATGACCGCAGGTCCGCTGTTCAGCGCGAAATAGACTCCCGGGTCAAGAACGCAGGCTGCTATCAGCGCCATGATGGCCACGAAGGATTCTACCAGCATGGCGCCGTATCCGATCGGGCGTACATGCCCTTCGTTATCAATCATCTTTGGCGTGGTACCTGAAGACACCAGAGCGTGGAAACCGGACACTGCACCACAGGCGATCGTAATAAACAGGAATGGGAACAGCGAGCCTGAGAACACCGGACCTGTGCCATCGATAAACGGCGTAACAGCCGGCATTAGCAGCGGTGGGTTGACCACCAGGATACCGATAGCCAGGCCAATGATGGTACCGATTTTCAGGAAAGTGGACAGATAGTCGCGCGGAGCAAGCAGCAGCCAGACTGGCAACACTGAAGCAATAAATCCATAACCCATCAACCACAGTGTCAGCGTTTTGCCGTCCAGGTTAAACACCTGACCCCAGTAAGGGTGAGCGGCAACGGTCTGCCCGTAAAGCAGTGCAAACATCAGCATTGCAAAACCGATAACCGAGATTTCTCCCACTTTGCCGGGCCGGATGTAACGCAGATAAACACCCATGAACAGTGCGATCGGAATGGTAGCCGCCAGCGTGAACACACCCCACGGGCTGCCGATCAGGGCCTTTACGACCACCATGCCGAGCACGGCGAGCAGGATGATCAGAATCGCCATGATGCCAACCAGCGCGATGATGCCCGCCACCGAGCCCATCTCGCGACGGATCATTTCACCCAGTGACGCGCCGTTTCTTCGCGTCGACAGGAACAGAATGATCATGTCCTGCACGGCGCCCGCCAGCACCACACCTGCCAGTATCCACAGCGTGCCCGGCAGGTAACCCATCTGCGCCGCCAGTACCGGGCCAACCAGTGGGCCGGCGCCGGCAATCGCGGCGAAGTGATGCCCAAACAGCACCCACTTGTGAGTCGGCACATAGTCCAGGCCATCGCTCATGGTGTGAGCAGGTGTCGGTCGCGCTGGATCGACCAGCAATACTCGATTGGCGATGAACCTGCTGTAAAAGCGATAGGCAATCAGGTAAACCGAAATCGAGGCACAGACCAGCCACAGAGCACTGATTGTTTCTCCCCGGTGCAGAGCAAGCACTGCCAGACAGATACTGCCGAACACGGCTATGAACGCCCACATTATTTTCTGCTTCATGATTCAAGACCCCAGGGTCAATTGAAGGTTGAGAGGAAGGAAGTTATGGTTGAGAAAGCGTTGAGAGGAGTGATATTGATTGTCCAAATCCGCGAAGGACCCGCAGCTAGATTTGGCGAAGGCTAACAGTAAAATCAGGAAAAGATAGATGGGTCAAAGAATATTTTTTTGCGAGAGAAAACTGGTATGAGGTTTGCCGGCAGGCAAACGAGTTGAGTAGGAGAAATCGCTGGGATGCGCAATAGCTCTGCAGAAATATTTTTTAAATCAACAGGAAGATTCGGATTTATGCGGCTAATATCAGGCTGTACATCCGAACAACAATAACAAGGATCAAAATATGATGACGGATTATCAGGACGTAGACCCCGCCTACAAAACGCTGCTGCGACTTATCATCCTGATGGACACCGCATTGCTTCTGGTGCTCTGCGTATTGCTGACACGACTGGTGCCGATTGTGCCGCTTTGGGCGGGTACTACCATAGCCGGGCTGATAATCCTGCTGGCAGGTACTTACGCGACCTTCTGGGTCAACAAGCGCTATCGTCTGACAGGTTTTCAGGTTCAGCCACAGGCGGTGTATTTTCGCACTGGTGCACTGTGGCGCACGCAGACGGTAGTCACACTGAACCGCATTCAGCATGTAGAAATCACTCAGGGTCCGCTCGAGCGACTAATGAAGCTGGCCAGGCTGGTAATCTATACCGCAGGCGGGCGTGGATCTGATCTGACAATCCCGGGGCTCCCGGTGGCGAGTGCAGAAACCATTCGTGATGGCCTGCTGCAACGAATCGATGAGCAGCCGCGATACGATGAGCAGGGAGAGGCGGAGGCGGGCAGTGACGAACACTTATGAACGCGTTTCCCTGTGGGCACTGATCTACTTCATCGGGCGAACTCTGATTTTGTTTCTGCGTCAGGCAGTCAATCTGATTCCGCTGGCTGTGGTGATAGTGACTGGAGGTGACCAGTTGCGTCTGGTCATCCTGTGGCTGCTCGCTACGGGATTACCAACACTCATCGTGGTGCACGCCGTTGCGTCCTGGTGGTGCTTCCGGTATCGGGCAGATGCACACACGCTGCATGTGCGTGAAGGCATTCTCAAGCGGACTCAGCTGACTCTGGACTACGATCGCATTCAACTGGCGGATATCCGCCAGCCCTGGTATTTCAGACCTTTCGGTCAGTCGATACTCGGAGTCGAAAGCGCGGGATCCGATGGCAAGGAAGTTGAGCTCGCAGGACTTTCATATGACCGGGCTGAGTCATTGCGTCAGGCCATGATGCAGCACAAGGAAAATGCTCAGGGTCTGGCGGCAATTGATTCGCCGGCCGATGACTTCCGAGTCGATAGTGATAGCTCAGTCGCAGGCTTCAGATTGACCTTGCCTTTGTCAGAGCTTGTCCGTTATGGCTTGATGCACAATCCAGTGTTGTTGGCTCTTCCCGTTGTGGCTTATCCGCTAAGCCAGCTAGATATTATTGATGACTGGGTGATCCCGCGAGTGGAGGGTCTGGTAACGCTGATTGAGAGGGGAGGTGGGGTCCTGCAGACGACTCTATTGTGGGGGGGCGGCGTGCTTGCCGTGCTGGCGTTGTTGGTGGTGGCTTCCGTTTTGCTGTCAATCGTGCGCTACTACGGGTTCACATTAACGGCGATGGGGCAGCGCTACCAGACAAGAGCTGGCTTGCTCAGTATCGTCACTCGCAGCTTTCAGTATGTGCGGCTGCAGCGGCTGGTCTGGAGTCAGGGCATAATAGCTCGCGCCATGGGGCGCCGGTCGCTTCGCATAGATCAGACAGGCAGGCCGGATACCATGCAGCAGGCCAAGACTTTTTTTGTTCCTATCCTCAATGCCGAACGTGAAGCAGGTATTAAACAGCAACTAAGACTGACAGACGCAAACTGGCAATCTGTTCACCCAGCCAGCATGATACTGCCCTGGCTAATGACGACATCCGCGCTTACTTTACTGGTGGCGCTGTTAACTTCATGGAGTCTGGAGTGGGTGCTGGGATCGCTGTTACTGATCTGTCCTGGTGTAGCTTTGCTTGCATGGGCGAGCTGGCGCCTACGTGCAGTTTATGTCGATGATAACTGGATCGCGCTGCGACGTGGGATGATCGGCCAGCAGCAAAGCTGGATTCCGGCGTACAAAATGCAGACCTTGCGAATTCGACAGGGACCCTGGTTAAGGCTGTGGGGCACATCAGCACTGCAAGTGCTTAGCGCAGGTGGTCGCGAGACAATAGCCTGGTTGCCCGTTGCACAGATTGAGGCCCTGCAGTCGCGGCTTACAAAGTGCACGGCGGACTACCAGGGCCGCTGGATGTGAACATTTATTTGATCAGGAGATCACGCTGTGTACCAGATACATCTTGCGCAGCGAATCCACGGTCAACACAAACGGATAGCTGTCGGGCTGACCCATACTGCGGGCCAGCACGTTGAGGACGCTGCTCAGTCGCACCCACTGATTAACCTTTTGCATAAAGCCGTCAGAGAGTTCGGAGTCAGCCATGTGAAATGGAAGCTCTGCAAGATCCTGCTGGGTGAAGGGATCGGTCTGAATGCTCAGTGCATCCGCAGCAATGCCAAATTGCTCAGCCGCGCTTAGCGTGTCAGTCATGTGCAGATAATGCGCCCAGGTTTCTGCCCAGTCTTCCCAGGGGTGCGAGGCCGCATAGCTGCTGATGTAATGGCTTTGCCAGTCAGCCGGGGGACCAACATTGTAGTGATTCTGGAGCGCGGCCGTGTAATCCTGACGCTCATCACCAAACAGGCTTCTGTAAACGGGTAACCAATTGGTGTCGCGAATCAGGAGATCCCAGTAGTAATGCCCGGACTCGTGGCGGAAATGTCCCAGCAGTGTGCGGTAAGGCTCCTGCATCTGCTGACGAATCTGCTCACGAAAGGCAGGATCGGCTTCGGCGATATCGATGGTTATGACGCCAGCTTTGTGTCCAGTGACAGGTGCATCCTCTCCTGGCTGCCAGCGCAACAACTCAAAGCCCAGGCCCTTTTGCGGATCCATTTGCCGTGTTTTTACCGGCAGCCCCAACATCAGTAGCTGCGCAATCAGCCGCCGTTTGGCAAGCTCACACAGACGCCAGTAGTCGGGATTTCCAGACTGAGAAAGATCAGGAATGGTGATGTTGGTCGCGCAGGCGAGACACAGGTCGGCAGGCGAATCCTGGTCCAGCGAACCTGTGACAAGCCAGTTGCATTGTGCGGCAGAGTCAACATTGGCGCAGCGTCGATAGCTGGCAATAACGGCTTTGTCGCTGTCGCAGTCTGTCTGCAATACCCAGCGACCTGCCTGCTCGGCAGGCACCAGGCTTTGCAGTTGACCCTGCTCTGGGTGAAAGCCAAGCGCCGAGCCACAACGCAGGCAAACGCTGTTGTCGAAGAATACGACCTGGCCACATTGGCACAACTGCCGGTGACTGTATGAACTGAACAGGATCATCTATGAGGCCTGAGTCTGCACATTATCCTGTACGCGCGCGAAATAGGTCTTTGCCAGCGCGTCGTGAAGCTCACTGAAGTCCAGTTGAATATCGTCGACGAAGGCATGCAGGCGCTCCGGCTCACTGGCCAGCAGCGGGATATCCGCCCTGGAAAGATGATCGCGGCAGGTCTCCACTTCGTTTAGTACAATCTCATGACGTGGTAGCGTCAATAGTGCATTCGCGAATCGTTCCAGACAGGTCCCGACAGCGCGCGGAAAGCTCCGATTCTGCAACAGGAAGCTCAATACATCCGGGCCCCGGATACGCAGTCGAACATGCTGGCGATACATTTGATAACCGCTGAGTGATTTGAGCACACTCATCCATTGAATATTTTCAAAAGGGGTCAGTTCTCCCGGGCTGCGCGGCAGCAGATTACCTGACCTCACATCGATAATTCGGGTGATCATGTCTGCACGCTCGAGCTGACGTCCCAGCATTAGAAACGTACGCGCCTGCGTGTAGCTGAGCGTGCCCTCAATCAATCCATTGACAGTCTGGCAGCTGCGAATCACGCGTCTCAAAAATGCGTCGCGCTTGCGTGGTGTGATACCCGATTCAACCTGGTCGCGCACCGCAATAAACAGCTGGTTGACCTCTTCCCATATCTCTCTGGGGATAACGTCACGTGTGGTGCGAAGATTCTCACGTGCCGCTGCCAGTGAGCGGATGATGGAACCGTCATAGCGCTTATCCCCACATATGAAAGTCAGCACACTGACTTCATCACGATTGGGATAGAGCTCGTCAAACAGTTCGGCGTTGCCCGTGATCGCAATAATCTCTGACCAGCCGAGTTGTGTGGCGCGGGGCAGGTCCAGCAACAGGTTACTATTGACGCTGAGCAGGCGTGCGGTGTCTTCGGTTCGTTCGATGTAACGTGCCAGCCAGTATATATTTTCAGCAACGCGTGAGAGCATGGTCAGCGGCCCTCCACATCGACAATCCAGGTGTCTTTACTGCCGCCACCCTGGGAAGAGTTGACGACCAGCGAGCCTTTAACCAGTGCCACTCGCGTCAAACCGCCGGTGGTCACGTAAGTGGATTGCCCCGATAGAATGAATGGACGCAGATCAACATGGCGCGGCTCCATCACGTTACCGATCAGAGTTGGAGACGTTGATAGTGCGAGAGTCGGCTGCGCCATGTAATTGCGAGGGTCCGCCTTGATCAGCTCGGCGAACTTCTTGCGTTCTTTTTTATTCACGTGCGGGCCGATCATCATGCCATAGCCACCCGACTCATTGGCTGGTTTAACGACCAGCTTGTCCAGATTGTCGAGTACGTATTTGCGGTCGTCCTCAAACATGCACAGATAGCTGGGTACGTTCGGGATCAGTGGTTCCTGGTCGAGATAATATTTGATGATCTTCGGCACAAAGGCATACACCACCTTGTCGTCTGCTACGCCAGCACCCGGCGCATTGGCCAGCGCCACATTACCTTTGCGCCATGCGCGCATCAGGCCTCGGGCACCCAGCGCCGATTCGGGGTTAAACACCTCGGGGTCAAGGAACATGTCGTCAACGCGCCGATAAATGACATCGACTCTCTCAAGGCCGTCCACCATGCGCATGTACACGCAGTCATCATCACCGACCACGAGGTCGGATCCTTCAACCAGCTGCACACCCATTTGCTGTGCCAGGTAGGCATGCTCATAGTAGGCGCTGTTGTAGATGCCTGGTGTCAGGATGACAATTGAGGGGTCATCACCAGGGCGCGGGCTCATAGATGCCAGCATTTCGTATAGCTGGGATGTGTAATCGTCGACTGGCTGAATGAAACCGGTAGCAAAAAGCTCTGGCATCACCCGCTTGGTGACATTACGGTTTTCCAGCATGTAAGAGACGCCCGAGGGTACACGCAAGTTGTCCTCGAGCACGTAAAGAGTACCGTCTTTGTCACGCACAAGGTCTGAGCCACAGATATGTGCCCAGATGTTGTGTGGGGTATTGATGCCGACGCACTGGGGGCGGAAGTTTACTGATTGTTTCAGCAATTCGGCGGGGAAGACACCGTCTTTGATGATTTTCTGGTCGTGGTACAGGTCATTGATGAACATGTTGAGCGCCTGCACACGCTGTTTCAGGCCGGCCTCGGTTTTTTGCCATTCCTGCAGCGGTATGATGCGCGGCACAATGTCAAAAGGCCATGCCCGGTCTATCATGCTGCCTTCGGTATACACGGTGAACGTGATGCCCATCAGTTGAATGGCCAGTTCAGCAGCAGCCTTGTGCTCGCCCAGTTCCTTCGCGTCAAGCCGTGCCAGATATTCGCATAGCATATGTGCTTCGGGACGGGGCTTGCCGGGTGCGGCAATCAGCTCGTCATAGAATCCATCAAAACTATAGGTATCCCAGTCTACATTGCTCATTCAGATCTTTTTGTCCAAAACGTGGATAGCGGTTTTCCTGCAATAATTGTGCAATCACTGTACCAGTTCATCACGTTGTATCATGCGGCTGGTTGATCGGCAACTGCGGCATGGTGCGGTTTAATCAAAACAGCTCACATTGCATTAACGGTTGAGTGTTTGTCATTTGCAATTGGCATCGCCCTTGCTATGCTCGATAGACCGTTCTATGAGCCGGACTTCCTGTCATGACGATTCGCGTAGCCCTGAAACACTCCACCCGCTATAACTTTGACAGACCCGTTCAGGTGCATCCGCATCATATTCGCCTGAAACCAGCACCCCACTGCCGCACACCCATCGAGGCCTACAGCCTCAAGATCACCGGTGGTCAGTACTTTATCAACTGGCAGCAGGACCCATTCGGCAACCATGTGGCGCGGCTCGTGTTCCCCGACAAGATGACCCAGCTTCACGTTGACGTGGAAGTCATTGCGCCGATGACGGTCATCAATCCCTTCGACTTTTTTGTGGAGGAGTACGCCGAACATTTTCCCTTCAGCTATCCGGAGGCGCTAAAAAAAGATCTGGCCCCTTACCTGGAAACAGGTCGGGAAGGATCAGACGGACAGGACGGGCCCTTGCTGGATGCCTGGCTGGAGCGGGCCAGAACAGAGTTGCTGGACTCAGAAGATCTTCTGATCGCCAGTGCACTGGTGGCGCTGAACCAGCAGCTCAGCAATGATATTGAATACCTTATCCGCATGGAGCCGGGCGTGCAGACGCCTGAGGAAACCCTGCAGAAGGCCAAAGGCTCCTGTCGTGACTCGGCCTGGCTACTGGTCCATATTCTGCGTCGTCTGGGCCTTGCCGCGCGCTTTGTGTCCGGATATCTGATACAGCTGAAGGCTGATGTCAAAGCCCTGGACGGACCCTCGGGAACGGACGTTGATTTCACCGACCTGCATGCCTGGACTGAAGTTTATATACCCGGTGCTGGCTGGATCGGTCTGGATCCGACATCCGGACTGTTTGCCGGCGAGGGACACCTGCCACTGGCAGCCACACCAGAGCCATCAACTGCAGCCGCCATCACCGGTGCAACTGGAAAATGCGAGGTCGAGTTTGACTTTGCCATGAGCGTGACCCGGATTCACGAAGATCCACGAGTCACCAAGCCATACACAGACGCGCAATGGGAAAAAATCGATGCGCTTGGCGAGCAGGTAGATGCAAAGCTGGAAACACTTGATGTGCGCTTGACCATGGGAGGTGAGCCCACTTTTGTATCAATCGATGATATGGATGCACCAGAATGGACCATTGCCGCGCAGGGACCCACCAAACGCCGGTTTGCTGAGAATCTGCTGCATCGACTGCGACCTCACTATGCCCCCAACTCCCTGCTGCACTATCAACAGGGCAAGTGGTACCCGGGCGAACCTCTACCGCGTTGGGCGCTTGCCTGCTACTGGCGAAAAGACGGCAAGGCGGTCTGGAAAGATGATCGCTGGCTGGCCCGCATGGATCAGGACTATGCCGTTGGCGAGTCACAACTGCGTCAATTTGCGAGCTCGTTGGTCACGCGTCTGGCGCTGGACGAGAAGTATCTGATCCCGTGTTATGAGGATGCGTACCACTATCTTTGGCTGGAGCGTCAACAGCCGGTTGATATTGATCTGCGCAGCGAAAAGCTGGGCAAGGATGAAGATCGCCTGCGGCTCGCGCGTTTGCTGGAGCATGGCATGGACAGTCTGGTGGGTCTGGCACTTCCACTGACGGCAACATCGGTGCAACAGAGCCAGTCAAAACAGCCGCGGCTGTGGTTGAGTGGCCGCTGGCATGTACGCCGCGATCACCTTTATCTGATCCCTGGCGATTCACCAATGGGTTTGCGATTGCCATTGAGTGCATTGCCAGTCAAAAAGCGTGAAGAAGAGCAGGCGCCCTCCTGGTTTGGGGAGCTGCCACCGCTGGAGGACGACAATGGCGAGGTCGCCCAGTGGTATAGCGAGTCCCCACAAAGACAGCCCGGTGTTACTCAAACTGGCCTGCATATTCATGGGCGGAGCCAGGAATGGCAGGAACAGATCCCGAATGAGAAAGCGGATGAAACCATCGGCACCGCATTGTGTCTGGAACCCAGAGACGGCAAATTATTCGTATTCATGCCGCCGCTGCCGCTGCTGGAAGACTACCTGGCTTTGCTGGCAGCTATTGAGAACACAGCGGCCGAGCTGAAGTTGCCAGTCTGCATAGAGGGATATCCGCCACCTTCAGACCCCCGCCTGCAGAAATTCATGATCACGCCGGATCCCGGTGTCATCGAAGTCAACGTCGCGCCATCGAAGAGCTGGCGCGAACTGGTCACCAATACCCGTGTGCTGTATGAAGAGGCACGGCTGAGCAGGCTGGGAACGGAAAAGTTCATGCTTGATGGCCGGCACACCGGCACTGGCGGGGGTAACCATGTCACGCTGGGCGGGGCAACGCCAGCTGACTCCCCCTTCCTGAGACGGCCGGATCTGCTGGCCAGCATGCTGACATTCTGGCAGCACCATCCCAGCCTTTCCTATCTGTTCTCAGGGATGTTCCTTGGGCCGACCAGTCAGGCGCCGCGTGTGGATGAGGCGCGTCATGAAGCCCTCTACGAGCTGGAGATAGCGCTGTCGCAAATGCCAGTTGGCGATGTGCCGGCCCCCTGGCTTGTGGATCGCTTGTTGCGGCATTTGCTGACCGATATTACTGGCAACACCCATCGCGCCGAGTTCTGTATCGACAAGTTGTATTCGCCGGACTCCGCTACCGGGCGCCTGGGTCTGCTTGAGTTGCGTGGTTTCGAAATGCCACCACATGCAGAGATGAGCCTGATGCAGCAATTATTGATTCGGGCACTGGTAGCCAGGTTTTACGCCTCACCCTATCGCAAGCCACTGGTGCGCTGGGGAACCGCGCTGCACGATAAATGGATGATGCCGTATTACATCTGGCAGGATCTGTGTGACGTGCTGGCAGATCTGCGCGATCATGGCTTTGAATTCCAGAGCGAATGGTTCGCGCCATTTCTGGAGTTTCGTTTTCCGCTCGCTGGCGAGGCCCAGTACGACGGTGTTCAGATTCAGCTGCGCCAGGCTATCGAGCCCTGGCATGTGCTGGGAGAGGAAGCCAGCGGCGGCGGCACAGCGCGTTATGTCGATTCATCTGTCGAGAGGCTGGAAGTCAAATTGACAGGCTACAACCCGGCACGCCATGTCCTTACCTGCAATGGCTACAAGGTCCCGCTGCAGCCTACCGAGCAATCCGCGCAGGCGGTGGCGGCGGTACGTTTCAGAGCCTGGCAACCGCCCTCGGCACTGCATCCGATGATCAAGGTGCACGCACCGCTGGTCTTTGATCTGGTGGATACCTGGAATGGGCGTTCTCTGGGCGGTTGTACCTACCATGTGTCGCACCCGGCCGGCAGAAACTATGAGACATTCCCGGTTAACGCCAATGAGGCTGAAGCCAGACGCATGGCGCGATTCTGGGCTCATGGTCATACTCAGGGACAGATTGCTGAAATCAAGCGTGTGTCGGTGCGGGAGTACCCGCATACTCTGGACCTGAGGCGCAGCGCCGTGACGGATTCAGATCTCTAGAGTCGAGGCTTACAGCAATTACCCGGAAGCTATGTGAACCAGGCAGACAGGACGCTAAGCTTGTACACTTGTCAGCCGACACACTGCATGACAAGATCTACCGGTTTTTAATCACGAACAGGCCACACCATGCAGTCCGCAAGCCCCGCTGACCCCGTCAAATCCCTGCTGGGCGACTACCCTGGTCATGGTGCTCATGACGAGTTGTACGAGCGCGGGCAGGTCAGGGCGCACTGGCAGCAGCTGCTGACTGAATTTGCAGCGCTGGGCGCAGAGCTTCTCACACAGCGCAGCGACGAAGCACAAAACCTGCTGCACGAGAATGGTGTTACCTTTAATCCTTACGAAGACGACCCCGGCCAGCAGCGCTCCTGGCGACTCGACTGCTTGCCCTGGGTCATCAGCACCGCCGAATGGGAGGCGCTGGAAAAAGGGCTGCAGCAACGCAGCAGGCTCCTGGCTCACCTGCTGGATGATCTGTACGGTGAACGCCATGTGATTGCTGAGGGTCTGTTGCCGCCGGAGCTGGTTTATACCCATCCCGGTTTTCTGTTTTCTGCCGCTGACTCGCCCCCCATGGTTGAACGACCGCTGCTGATTTCCCACGGCTGCGATGTAGTTCGCGATCATGAAGGGCAATGGCTGGTGCTTGGCGACCTGACACAATCACCCTCCGGTGTGGGTTACGCACTGGAAAACCGGATCACACTCTCCCGCGCACTGCCGGGCCTTTACCGTGATGCACCACTGAAACGACTGGCCGGGTTTCTGCAGGCACAGCACCGATGCCTCGCGGCACTGGCGCCGGCGCACCGCGAGCAGGCCAATATCGTCCTGTTGACGCCGGGGCCCGGCAGTCCGGGCTATTTCGAACACGCCTGGCTGGCGAATTACATGAACGTGCCACTGGTAGAAGGCGACGACCTGGTTGTGCGCGAAGGCCAGGTATGCGTGCGAACACTGGGTGGGCTGAACCAGGTTGATGTCATTCTGCGCCAGATCAATGACCCCTGGTGCGACCCTCTGGAGCTGCGACCGGATTCTTTACTGGGTGTGCCAGGCCTGCTGCAGGCCGCTCGTGATGGTGAAGTGAGGATCGTTAATGCTTTGGGCGCCGGAGTCCTGGAGCATCCGGCCCTGGCGGCATTTCTGCCGGTACTCTGTGAGCGTCTGCTGGGTGAAGCGCTGATGCTGCCATGTCGTGAAACACTGTGGTGTGGAGACAATGATGCGCTGCAGCGCATAAGACAGGCACCGGAAGAATGGATCCTGCGCGACATTACACAACCTGGCAAAGCCTTCAGGGTTGACCAGATGGGGCTTGAAGCTGCACGTCATCTTAGGATGGACCTGAATGCGCGCCCCCATCTGTTCTCTGCCCAGCGTCCCATAAAAACGGCCGTGACACCGGGCTTCAATCCCCGCACCGGTCAACTGGAGCGTCAGCAGGCCTCACTGCGACTGTTTTCACTGCTGGAACCGAATGACATTCCCAAGCCTGTTGCCGAGCAGCATTTCCGCATCATGCCTGGCGGTCTGGCCTGGGTGGGAGAACCCGGCTCAGCGATGATGAAAAGTGCTGTGGTCAAAGACATCTGGGTGCTGGCGCCGGTACCACAGCCGCACATCAGTATGCTCAGGCATGCCGGCGGTCCCATTCTGGTGACACGTGATGGCAAGGATTTGCCATGCCGGGTCGCAGAGAGTCTGTTCTGGCTGGGCCGCTACGGGGAACGCCTGGATGTGCGCGCCCGTCTGCTGCGTGAATCCCTGACCAAACTCCTGCAGGAAGACCCTCACAGCGAGGGCGCGACGCTGCTGCCTGACCTGATGACCGCATTGGATGTGGCACCTGATGCTGATGAACTTGAAGAAATGCTGAAGGAGCTTCCTGAGCATCCAAGATTTTCCAAGGCGCATACGCTGGCGCGGGACCGCTTATTGAATTTGCTGGCAGACCAGGGGCCACAGGGTATGCCAGGAATTTTTGCCAGTTTTGTGCGCAACAGCCGTTCCGTGCGTGACCATCTTGGCGACGACCTCTGGCGCTCGGTCAGCAATATTCGCCAGCGCTGCAATGCCATGTCGCGCGCGCGCGGCGTAGTTGCTGGCCAGCGACTGCTGGAAGCCGTGGTACTGGATCTTGCTGCATTTTTTGGCCTTTGCAACGAAACCATGCCGCACCACTATGGCTGGCGCTTTCTGGACATTGGTCGCTTTATCGAACGCATTCTGGGCACGCTGGAATTACTGAAGCTGGCGCTGCTCACCGCCAGGCAGCCTGGCATCCCGCTATGGGAGGTGGTGCTGGCCACGACTGACAATTTCACGGTTTACCGACGTCGTTTCCGTTCACAACTGCATCCATCGGCAATCCTCGATCTGCTGCTGTTTGATGAGACCAACCCGCGTTCGGTGGGTTATATGTTGCGCCGCATTCAGCGGCAGGTGGCGCGTCTGCCGGGCCAATCGCAGTCGTCCTACCGTAACCTGGAGAACCGCCTGATCATCGAGGCGACCAGTACTCTGCATTTGATGGATATCGAGACCCTGGCTGATCTCGAAAACTCCGACTCGGCCCGAGAGGCCCTGACGGGTCTGCTGGATCGGATTATTGCGCCGATGTCCGCGCTGTCGGATGCCATCTCGCACAGTCACTTCAGTCATGTTGAGGCGCCGCGCCAGCTGGTCACCATGCAGGTCAGCCCGGGTCTGGACGATGGCAAGACGCCAGCCAGGAGTGAGCGCCGATGAGATATCAGATTCGACACCTGACACGCTACGATTACAGTGGCCAGGCAACGCTCAGCCACAATGAAGCGCGGGTTCTGCCGCGCAATCTGCCTTGGCAGAAATGTCTGAACAGCGAGTGGCAGATCAGCCCGAAACCGGTCCGGCTGCGCGAGCGCAGCGATTTTTTTGGCAATCGGGTTGCCTATTTCTCGACCGAGAGCGTGCACGACAGCCTCGAAGTGGTGGTCGTAAGTGAGGTTGATGTCAGTGCGCGTCCTGCCCAGGACATATTCAGCACCATTACCTGGCCTGATGCGGTATCCGATGTCGCGCAAAGTCACCGCACCGGGAACAGAGAATGTATCGACGCCAGGCTGTACGTGCTGGAGTCGCCATTTGTCCGGCAGCAGCAGACACTTCAGCAGTACGCCGAGGAGTGTTTTGAAGACACTTCGGACCTGATTCAGGGCCTGCATATCCTGAATAAACGCATATTTGATGAATTCACTTATGATCCGGGAGTCACCACGACGGCAACCCCGGTGCATGAGGTTATGGCTGCCAAGCGCGGCGTCTGTCAGGATTTTGCGCATCTGATGATCGGATGCCTGCGCTCTCTTGGGCTGCCAGCGCGCTACGTGAGCGGTTACATGGAGACCCTGCCACCTCCCGGACAGGAGAAACTGCTGGGTGCTGATGCCACCCATGCCTGGATTGCGGCCTTTATTCCGGGTTGGGGCTGGCTGGAGCTGGATCCAACCAACGGCTGTCTGCCGGACGAGCGTTATATCGTGCTGGGCTGGGGCCGTGATTATGCTGACGTGACACCGCTCAAAGGTGTCATGACCGGCGGCGGGGAGCATGAGCTGTCAGTAGCTGTGGATGTCATTCCCAAAGAAGTCGAGCAGACCACAGCCGTGGCCCTGGATTTTGGCAAATAGCGGACGCGCTGTTTGCGCCATAATATCCGGCACGCACAAATCAAGAGACAGGAGTCAGTGATGAAAAAAGTGGTACTGGTGACAGGAGCCTCCTCGGGCATTGGTGAAGCGACCGCGCGGAAGTTCGCCGAGCATGGCTTTGCCGTGATTCTGGCGGCCCGGAGCGAAGACAAGTTGAAGGCGCTGGCCGACTCTCTGCAATCAGTCACTGATGTCCATGCGGCCCGTCTGGATGTTACCGATCCTGCATCCATTGATGCGTTTTTTCTGAGCCTGCCCGAGGCCTTTCAGCACATCGATGTGCTCGTTAACAATGCCGGTCTGGCGCTGGGTCTGGAACCGGCTCATGAGGCCCACATGGAAGACTGGGAAACCATGGTGCAGACCAACATCATGGGCCTGCTGAGGGTGACCCGGCGCGTATTGCCAGGCATGGTGGAGCGCAACGCCGGGCACGTTATCAACATTGGTTCAACGGCCGGCAACTGGCCCTATCCCGGTGGCAATGCCTATGGAGCCAGCAAAGCCTTTGTGCAACAGTTCTCACGTGGTCTGCGCTCAGACCTGCGCGGCAAGCGCATTCGTGTCACCAACATTGAGCCCGGCATGTGCGAGACCAATTTCTCCAACGTGCGCTTCAAATGGGATACCGACAAGGCCAGCAAGGTCTATGAAGGGACTCAGCCGCTCAGTGGCGAGGATATCGCCGACATCGTTTACTGGGTGAATTCAACACCGGCCCATGTCAATGTAAACACGCTGGAAGTCATGCCAGTGAGCCAGACCTGGGCGCCGTTTCATATCCATCGCGAGTGAAATCACTCAATATTCTGGATCTGCTCGCGCATCTGCTCGATCAGCACCTTCAGCTCCACCGCATTCAGTGTGGTTTCAGCCACAATAGACTTGGATGACAGGGTGTTCGCCTCGCGGTTGAGCTCCTGCATCAGAAAGTCCAGGCGCCGGCCGATGGGCTCTTTGCGGCCCAGCACGCGCTCCACTTCAGCCAGGTGGGTATCCAGACGGTCGAGTTCCTCATCCACATCGGCCTTCTGGGCCAGCAGCACGGTTTCCTGCTCCAGACGTGCTGGATCGAGTTCTGTCTTGAAGGCGTCAAGACGGCTGCGGATGTTGTCCTGCTGACGCTGCAGAATCTCCGGCAGCCGGTCTCGCAATGAGCTGACTATCTCGGCGATGGCAGCCAGACGCTGGCGAATCAGCCTGGCCAGCTCATCGCCTTCACGCTGCCGCGCTTCGTTAAAATCGGTCAGGGTCTCCTGCAACAGCGCCAGCGCATCGCTGTGCATACTGTCGGCATCCAGTTCATGCTCCTGCATGACGCCCGGCCAGCGCAGGACGTCTGCGACTGTCAGTGGGCGCGCATCGCTGATGATGGCGCTGACCTGATCGCTCAGGGATTTTAGATGCTGAACGCGCTCGGTATTCAGGGCCTCCTGCACGGAGACATCCTCGCGCATCTGGTAGCGCAGTGCACAATCGACCTTGCCGCGCGCGATCGCCTTGCGCAGGGCGTCCCGTACAGCGGGCTCAAGCGACTTGAACATCTCAGGTATGCGCAGGCCCGGCTCCAGGTAGCGATGATTGACGGAACGTATCTCCCAGCTCAGCGTGCCCCAGTCATACTCTTTTTGCTTCCTGGCGAAAGCCGTCATGCTGGCTACCATAGTGTCCCCTTTGTTCCTGTGCGTGTTGCTGCGGTGTGCGAGCAGATTTACATCTGTCGTAAACGATCAAGTGTAACCCAATCGCACAAAGATCGACGAGTGCAATGCCGGGGGGAATGCGGGATAATCACAGGCCGAACATTCATCAGTATTTTGAGGTTACATGTCTGACACTATCCAGAATTCCGTTAACCGTCCCAGTCAGCGCGCTGGCGACCAGCTTCGCGATATCCGCCTGACCCGCCGCTATACCAAACACGCCGAAGGCTCGGTACTGGTTGAGTTTGGTGACACCAAGGTTATCTGTACCGCCAGTGTGGAGGAGGGAGTGCCGCGATTTCTGAAGGGAAGTGGCCAGGGCTGGGTCACTGCGGAATACGGCATGCTGCCACGCTCCACCGGTTCACGGATGGATCGCGAGGCGGCACGAGGCAAGCAGAGTGGTCGCACACAGGAAATTCAGCGCCTTATTGGTCGCTCTCTGCGAGCAGCTCTGGACATGTCACTGCTTGGCGAAAATACCATCAAACTGGATTGTGACGTGATTCAGGCCGATGGTGGCACACGTACGGCCTCCATCACGGGTGGCTGTGTGGCATTGCACGATGCGATCACTTTCATGCTTGAGAAAAAACTGATCAAGCAGAACCCGATCAAGCAGTTGATTGGCTCGGTTTCGGTTGGCATGTATCAGGGTATGCCAGTGCTGGATCTGGATTACGCTGAAGATTCAAACGCCGAGACCGATATGAATGTTGTAATGAACGATGCAGGACGCTTTATCGAAGTACAGGGGACCGCCGAAGACGGCGATTATGACTTTGAACAACTACAGCAGATGATCGGCCTGGCGCAAAAAGGAATTGCCGAATTGATTGTGAAGCAAAAGCAGGCGCTGGGGCTGGCATGAGCGACACACACGAGGAACAGGAGATGACTCTGAAACCGTATCAAATGCGTTTTCTGGAGTACGCGATAGAAAATAACATCCTGAAGTTCGGAGAGTTCACGCTAAAGTCCGGGCGAGTGAGCCCTTACTTTTTTAACGCTGGTCTGTTTAATACCGGTGAGGCACTGGCTTTTATAGGAAGCTGCTACGCAAGCATGCTGGCCAGCTGTGGCCTTGATTATGATCTGTTGTTTGGGCCGGCCTACAAGGGCATTCCACTGGTGTCAGTGTCTGCAGCGGCCCTGGCATCCGAGCACGGCATCAACAAGCCCTACAGCTTTAACCGCAAAGAGGCGAAAGCTCACGGTGAAGGCGGCAACATCGTTGGATCACCGCTGCAGGGCAGGGTGATGATTGTTGACGACGTGATTACCGCAGGGACGGCGATTCGCGAAGTCATGAGCATGATCAAACAGGCAGATGCCAAACCGGCCGGCATTCTGGTTGCCCTCGACAGGCAGGAGCGCGGCCAGGGCGAACTGTCCGCCATTCAGGAAATCGAGAAGGAATATCATGTGCCGGTGCTGAGCCTGATCAACCTGAACCAGATCATGAATTTTCTACTTTATCAGGACGACGAGGAACTCAAGGCCTTTTTGCCGGCGATTCGCAATTATCGCCAGCGCTACGGTGTGTAACGCTGGCGCGGGCGGGTATTCTAGAAGTTGTATGGGCTGGGATTGGCAGTGGCCTCACTAAACGGCTGCAGCAGGTTCTGTTGCAGGTAGTGCCACTGCTCATCCCAGTGTTCAGTCGGCTTGCGGCTGAATTCGCTGCGGACAAACTGGACCAGGCGGCCTTCAGCGGCGGACAATAGCAGGTTCGCCAGAACCGCAGGTGAGACTGGTGGTTTGAGATTCTCGCGAATCTGCGCTTCCCGCAGTACCTGCTTGAGTTGTGCTTCCAGCCGGTCAAACAACTGGCTGATGCGCGCTCTGAGCCGGTCTGTTTCGCCCGTCAGTGCGTCGCCGACCAGCAGCCGGGTCATCCCCGGATTCTTTTCCGCAAACGTCACCAGCAGGGTCAGAATCTTCTCGCAGCGCTCAGCGGTAGTCAGTTCGTCCTGCAGGATACGGCTGATGCGGGTGAACAGCGTATCTTCAATAAACTTGATAAGCCCCTCAAACATGCGCGCCTTGCTGGGAAAGTGCCGGTAAAGCGCGGCCTCGGAAACGCCCACCTCTCTCGCCAGTGCCGCTGTGGTAATGCGGGCGCCAGGGCCCGATTCCAGCATTTGCGCCAGAGACTGCAGAATCTGTTCCTTGCGGGATGTTTTTTTGGCAGCTCTGGAGCTGGCGTCTCTGGTCTGCGCAGCGGGTGTATTCATCAGGCAGATTCTCCTGTGGTGCGCGTGTTGCTGATCAATGTGCCGACGCCAGTGTGCGTAAATATTTCCAGCAGTACTGCGTGCTCAACCCGACCATCAATGATGTGCGCGCTACGCACGCCATGGTTCACTGCCTCCAGCGCACAGTTGATCTTTGGCAGCATGCCGCCGTAGATCGTGCCGTCGGAAATCAGCTCATCCACCTGGGCGGTTGTCAGCCCGGTGAGAACATTACCCTTTTTGTCCATGACGCCGGAAATATTGGTCAACAGCATCAGTTTCTCGGCGTTCAGCACCTTGGCAATTTCACCAGCTACTGTATCGGCGTTGATATTGTAGGTGGCGCCGCTGTCGTCAACACCAATGGGGGCGATCACCGGAATGAAATCACTGTGCTCCATCATGCGCAGCACCTCGGTATTGATGCGGGTGACCTTGCCCACCTGGCCCAGGTCCAGCAGTTTGTCGGCCTGGCCGTTGTCACCGGCTTTTTTCTTGAGCAGCTTTTCGGCGCGGATCAGGTTGCCATCCTTGCCGGTGATGCCGATGGCTTTGCCACCGTTCTTGTTCAGCAGAGCCACAATTTCCTGGTTCACAAGGCCGCCAAGCACCATCTCCACCACATCCATGGTCTGGCTGTCGGTGACACGCTGGCCCTCGATAAA
Organism: Pseudohongiella sp. SYSU M77423; assembly: GCF_029911965.1. Lineage (NCBI taxonomy): Bacteria > Pseudomonadati > Pseudomonadota > Gammaproteobacteria > Pseudomonadales > Pseudohongiellaceae > Pseudohongiella > Pseudohongiella sp. SYSU M77423. Next base: position 332,785 of record NZ_JARYTH010000004.1, read on the forward strand.
TTCGGACTGAATGTTGAGCCGCTCGAGTAACGAACCGATCTGCGGACCGCCACCGTGAACGACCACTGGATTCATGCCAACCAGCTTCATCAGCACGATGTCGCGAGCAAAACTGTTTTTCAGGGTTTCGTCAGTCATTGCGTTGCCGCCGTACTTTACGACGATGGTGCTGCCAGTGAACTGTTGAATGTAGGGCAGTGATTCAGTCAGTACGTTGGCAATATTCTTGGCGGCTGCTAGGTCCAGGGGCATCAGAAATTCCACTCAATTCGTTGGATTACAAGAGTTTGGCAGTATATAACGACTTACTGCGTTTTAAAAATCAGGCTGTCTGTCAGCGATGGTCAGGAGCGGGAATTCCAGGATAGGGTCAACTCGCTGCAGCAGGGCCCGGAATTCACCCTGAATGCGCTGCATGACATCTTCTGTCTCGGCCTCAAAGCGCAGCAGCAGGGCGGGCGTGGTGTTGGAAGCGCGAACCAGCCCCCAGCCCCGATCAAAGTCAGCCCGAATGCCATCAAGCCGGTTTACACGCGCTCCAGGAAAATCCGCCAGCCGTTCAAGACGGGCCATCAGTTCGAATTTGTGAGACTCATCGACCTCAATTCTGATTTCCGGGGTCACCAGGCTGGTAGGCAGGGACTGCAACAGGGCGTCAGAGCTGGCAGTACCCGCGGCCAGGATTTCCATAAATCTTGCTGCGGTGTAGAGACCATCGTCGTATCCGAACCATCGGTCCTTTATGAACACATGGGCCGAAAACTCGCCGCCCACAACCGCGCCAGTCTCCTGCATCCTGTGTTTCATGAAAGAGTGGCCGCTGCGGCTCATCACCGGTTCGCCACCACAGTGCTGAATGCGATTGATCAGCAGGCTGCTGCATTTTACATCAAACACCACGCTGGGCTTGCGGTCTTCGGCGGCCGCGCAATAGCCGGGCACAATATGATCGACCAGTAACATCAACAGGCGATCCGTGTCCATGACCCGGCCCTGATCAGTGACCAGAACCACCCGGTCACCATCGCCGTCCAGAGCAACTCCCAGATCTGCTGAGTGAGTCTTCACTTGCGCCACCAGGTCTTTTAAATTGCCGTTGATGGTTGGGTCCGGGTGGTGGTTTGGGAAGGTGCCATCCAGCTGGCAGTACAGCTCAATGACCTCACAACCAAGGGCTCGATACAGCGAGGGGGCGACCAGGCCCGGTACTGCATTTCCACAATCAACAACCACACGCAGGGGCCGCTTGAGCTTTATGTCCTGACAGATACGATCGATATACGCTGGCATGATGTCCAGCACGCGCCGGGACCCTCGCGGCAGATTGGACCCACGCACCTTGTCGGGTCGTCTGGCGAGAAAGTTGGCCTGCTCGCGAATGCCCTGTATCTCCTCAGGGTTCAGACAGCTGCGATCACGCACGATCTTGATACCATTATAGTCCGCCGGATTGTGGCTGGCAGTCAGCATCACGCCGGAATGGCAATCGGTGGTGTGGGTCGCGAAATACAGCAATGGTGTGGGTATGGTGCCAAGATCAATGATGTGGCATCCGCTGTCGAGGATGCCCTCGCTGAGGGCTGCGGACAGGATCGGGCTGGACAGGCGGCCGTCGGCGCCAAACAGGATTTCGTTGTGACCATTGCTTTGCGCCAGATAACCAATGGCCTGGCCAATGACACGAATATTGTCTTCTGTCAGGTCACGGCCAACGATGCCGCGAATATCGTAAGCCCGGAACATTCTGGCGGGCAGTTCGCAGCTGGCGGCCTGCTGTACCATGTCAGACACGCGTGTCTGTTTTTGCGTTGGCATTCAGCCGCTCCTTGATCAACGCAAGCATGTGTCTGGCTATCAGGTGCTTGTTGCCCGGCCCCAGCGATTGTTGCTCCGCACCATCAGCTGCGGGCCAGAGGGCTGTCGCCGCAATAGAGTCGCTATTGAAGGTCGCGGTGGCGTCATTGGCAAACAGCAGGTCCAGCTTCTTGCGCTTCAGTTTGTCTTCCCCGTGCTCGAGCAGCTGCTGTGTTTCGGCGGCAAATCCCACCATAAACGGACGTGTCTCAAGCGCAGCAATGGTGCTGATGATGTCGGGATTGCGGACCAGTTCCAGTTGCAGCGTATCTGCGTTCTTTTTGATTTTATGCGGTTGCTGTTCGGCAACGCGGTAATCAGCAACAGCCGCTACACCAATAAACACGTCAGTTTCAGGTGCTGCTGCCAGCGATGCATCCAGCATCTGCTGGGCGCTGACAACATTGACGAGCTGTGCACGCTCGGGCGGCGTCAGAGTCACCGGCCCACTGATCAGTGTGACGCTTGCACCCAGCTGAATTGCCTCGGTGGCCAGGGCATAGGCCATTTTCCCGGAGCTGTGATTGCTGATGAATCTGACAGGGTCGATGGCTTCACGTGTTGGACCTGCGGTAATGGTCAGATGCAGACCACTGAGTATGCCTGTGTCGAACAGTCCCGCGCAGGCTGTCGCCAGATCGATTGGCTCCAGCATCCTGCCGGGGCCAACATCACCACAGGCTTGAGATCCGGCGGCGGGCCCAAGTACTGTATATCCACGTTGTGTCAGCGTGGCCAGGTTGTCCTGGGTGGCCTGATTAAGCCACATGCCCTGGTTCATGGCGGGTGCGACAGCAATCGGCGCCTTGCTCGCCAGCAGCAGCGTGGTGAGCAGGTCGTCAGCGTGTCCACGTGTGGCTCGTGCCAGGAAATCAGCGCTGGCCGGTGCGACCAGTATCAGATCCGGCCAGCGTGCCAGTTCGATATGGCCCATGCCAGCCTCGGCGTCGGCATCCAGCAGATCCAGGTGGACACGGTGGCCAGAAAGGGCCTGCATGGTCAGCGGCGTGATGAACTCGGTGGCAGCCCTTGTCATGACGACGCACACTTCGGCGCCGGCCTTGGTGAACAATCGTGTCAGTTCCGCACATTTATAGGCAGCTATTCCGCCCGTCAGTCCAAGCAGAATGCGCTTGTTGGCCAGCGTTGCCAGCGGGTTTTTCAGCATAGCCGATTTCCATTCGCGGAGAGTATGAGGTGCATTCTATGCAAGCGGGCACCCCAGCGGCAAGGCGGGCGCGAAACCAGGGTGCTATAACCCTAGGGTAGTGACATCGCAAGGCACATTTTCCAGGGACAGGAGAAAAGAACAACGTGGGAATCAAGGACTGGCCCGCTGGCGAGCGGCCAAGGGAAAAACTATTGGCGGATGGCCCCTCCGGTCTGTCAGATGCGGAGCTGTTGGCCGTGCTGCTGCGAACCGGTACACGGGGGCAAACAGCGCTCGATGTAGCCAGGCGACTGCTGGTTGAGTTTGGCAGTCTGTCGGCAATCCTGACGGCCACGCTGGATGAGTTTTGCAGCAGTGATGGCCTGGGGCCAGGCAAATACGTGCAGTTTCAGGCTGTTCTGGAGCTGGCGCGACGCTATATGGCAGAGCGGCTGATGGAAGCCGACGCCTTGACCAATTCAGAATTGACGCGCGATTATCTTCGGGCCAGGATGCGCGACTACCCGCATGAGGTTTTTGCATGCCTTTATCTGGATAACCAGCATCGCGTGACGGCAATGGAAGAGCTGTTTAAAGGCACCATCGATGGGGCTGCAGTCTATCCGCGTGAGGTGGTCAAGCGCTGTCTGCACAACAACGCCGCAGCGGTCATATTCGCTCATAACCACCCCTCTGGCCTGGCGGAGCCCAGCCAGGCGGACATTGCTATCACCAATCGCCTCAAGCTGGCGCTCAACACCATTGATGTCCGGGTGCTCGATCATGTTGTTGTAGGTCGCGGGGAGGTTGTCTCATTCGCAGAGAGAGGGCTGCTGTGACGATGCTGCTGTCGCTAGAAATAGCCGAAATAAGTTGCCTTTGGATAGCCGTTTTGGTATAAATCGCGGCTCAAATTTTTCTGCACGGGTTTGTAACGAGGCAAGATCATGTCCAACGTATGTATGGTAACCGGCAAAAAGCCGATTACAGGCAACAATGTTTCTCACGCGCACAACAAGACACGTCGTCGTTTTGTGCCAAATATCCAGACACACCGTTTCTGGGTTGAGTCCGAGAAGCGTTTTGTGAAACTGAAAGTATCAACCAAAGGTATGCGTACTATCGACAAGAAGGGCATCGATGCCGTTCTGACCGATATCCGTGCCAATGGCGTTAAAATTTAAACATTTCCGGATTCAGGTGGTAATCAGCCATGCGCGATAAAATCAAACTGGTTTCTTCTGCAGGTACCGGTCACTTCTACACGACTGACAAGAACAAGCGTACTACGCCAGACAAGATCGAAATCAAAAAATTCGATCCAGTAGTTCGCAAGCACGTCATGTACAAAGAAGCCAAGATCAAGTAATACCTTTGCCGTCGCGTCCTGCGACGGGCAGCAATCAACCGCTGCGAAGGCCTCCGTTACAAAAACACCCGGTCGACATCATGTCTACCGGGTGTTCCCGTTTCTGGACCACAAGAGGTCAATCGACGCCATTCGTGCGGCGATAAATCTGCTTACTTCTGTTTGCTGAGAGATTTGGCCAGCTTCTGCGTTGCTGCGGCCAGCTTCGGATCGCTGACAAATTCCTTTTTCAGCTTGCCAACGGTCGTTGACACCGTGCCGTAGCGCTTCAGCTTGAACAGTTTGGCGATTGCCTGCAGTGTTGAGGCTGACAGTTCCTGGCACAGGTACATGGCGACCCAGCGCGGAACGTTTTTGGATCCAGGGCCTCTGGCTGCCTGATAGATGCTGTCTTCGGTCACCTTGAAGTGCTTGGCAACTGCCGTCACGATCTGCTTGCAGCTAGGTCGCCACTTGGCATTCACCCCTCTGGATACTCCGCGGGCTTTGGTGGCACTGCGTTTGCTGGCGGCAAATTTGCGGAATTTCTCATCGCCCATCACGGATGACAGATTCTTCTTGCCGTAGAAGTGGGCCATCTCCTCGTCGACGCCCTCGTCAACGTAGGCCGCATAACGCTGGAAGCGGCGATTGGCCGGACCATCCAGCTGCCCCAGCGCTTCATCGCGCACCAGCCAGACAGGCGGTTTTACTTTATTGGTATAAGCCGGGTAGCTGGTCCAGTCATTTTTCTCCAGATCCTGTTTGCGCACCCCCAGGTGAATATACCGGGTCAGTGGCAGCAGGTACTTGTCGGCCTGCACCAGTACAGCTTTGTAGCGACCTTTGAACAGCGAGCCGTCCGAGCGCTTCATGCGCTGGTAGCTTTGTGTGTAAAGGCCGTCGATCTGCCGCATGAAGCGGCTGAGGTTGCCCTCGGGAGTTTTTATCAGAAGATGGTACTGATCCTTCAGCAGTGCGTAGGCGTGAACCTGCACGTTCAAGCGCTGGCAGGTTTCCTCCAGTGCTTGCAGAAACGCCTCATAGTAGCGTGCTGACGGGAAGACACGCTGGCCTTCCAGCGCTACATTAGAGACGTGATAAACTGCATCCGGATACTCGATTCGAAGTGGTCGTGCCATGGCCTGAGTTCCTTTTTTGCTTACGTTCTGTAGTTTTATTCTTCTTTATTAAATACAGTTGACCCCACTAACAGGTCAAATAGTGAACCACATTGACGCGTCAGGTCAACAGCAATTCCCGGGTTTGCCTCGCAGCTAAAGCTCCACTCGGCGCACGGACAGGCAACGAGACTATTTGTGTGGCACCTCAGCCAGCGTGATTGCGCGCTTGGGGCCAGGTAATCCCTCAATGCTGAGGCTGTGATCCTCAGGGTCCAGTCCATCAATCAGCGACTGGAATGGCATCCAGTCGGTGGTGCGCTGCTCCTGTGCGGAGGTCACATTGACATCTACAGTTCGAACGTTGACGAAGCCACAGCGCCTTAGCCAGCTCTCCGTAGTGGCTACAGAAGGCAGAAACCACACATTATTCATACGACAGTAGCGATCGGGGGGGGTTAAGGCATAGCCTTCGGGGCCATCTGCAATCAGGGTTTCAAGCACAAGCTCTCCGCCTGGGCGCAGGCTGTCGAACAATTGAAACAAATGGTCCAGAGGTGAGCGGCGGTGGTACAACACGCCCATGGAGAAAACAGTGTCGAAGGCAGCACTCTTGTCGGGGAACTGATCAAGCGTGACAGGTACCACAAAGACCGGCAGATCACGCAGGAAGTGCTGGATCAAACGGTACTGAAAAAAGTAGGCAGGATGCGGGTCAACACCCAGCACCATCCTGGCGCCTTCGCCCAGAGCGCGATAACAGTGATAGGCGTTGCCACAGCCAACATCCATCACGCGACGACCCGCAAGGGGCGCTATATGGGGCAGCAAGCGGTCCCACTTCATGTCGGAGCGCCATTCACTGTCTATTTCAACGCCAAACAGAGACCAGGGGCCTTTGCGCCATGGTATCTGCGTCCTGGCGGCTTCCAGAATCGTCTGATACTGCGAGTCGCTGCAGTCGGAGCGGTCGCCAATGCGCACTCCGTGTTTCAGATCCAGCACAGAGCGCTGGACATCAGGCAACGCATCGTACATCGCCAGCCATTTATCGGTCAGGCCATGCCCCCGAGAATACAGGTATTCTTCGCTGGCATAATTGGAAATATCCTCCAGCGGTGTGCCCTTCAGCAGTTGCCGCAGTCGTTGATCAGCTGTGGTATCGCGCATCAGCGTACAGCCACCATGGAACAGAAGTTAAAGCATTGAAACCAGACATCGCAGGACTGAAAGCCGGCTGACTGAAGGCGGGTTTTATGGGCGTCGATGGTCTCGGGGATCAGCACATTCTCCAGTGCTGCGCGTTTTTGTGCGACCTCCATTTCAGAATAGCCCTGCGCCTGTTTGAACTGATGGTACAGATCAACAAAAAGCTCATTCATGTCATCATCGGCGAAACGAATCTTCTCAGAGAGAATGAGTATGCCGCCAGGAGACATTCCGTCAGCGATCTTCTGTATCAGCGCCTGACGCTTTTGGGGAGCAATAAACTGAAGTGTAAAGTTCAGTACGACGACCGATGCATTGTTGATCTGCGTCTCGCACACATCTTCGCACAGCACACGGATGGGCAGGCCCTCATGCTCGTCTGTCTGCACCATGGCATTGAGCCGAGTGACCATGGCCTCGGAGTTATCAATGGCGAGCAGCTCGTAGTCTTGATGTTCAATCTGATGTGCCATCGCCAGACTGGCGCCGCCCAGTGAGCAGCCCAGATCATAGATCCGGGTGCCAGGTCTGCAATATCGAGCCGCCAGTACGCCGATCATCGACAGAATGGTCGCATAACCTGGCACCGAGCGATTGATCATGTCGGTAAACACCGACGCGACTTTTGCGTCGAAAACAAAATCGCTGCGCTGTTGTGGGCTGGCAAATATGTTATCGCGCAGCGGCGGCGTGTGCGTCGACTTGCTCATGCGGCTCTTCCGTAAAACTAGTCAGCAGGGACGTGTTGATGCCCGGCGTCGCGCAGGGACTGGCGAATACGAGCGGCAGTCAGTTGTTGGGCCTCTTCGTCACGCTCTTCTGCCAGCGAGAAATTCAAATCACTGATGGCCTTAATGGGGACCAGGTGAATATGCGCATGTCGCACTTCCAGTCCGGCTATCATCATGCCCACTTTCTCGCAGGGGAACAGTGAACGCATGGTGCGAGATAACAGGCGGCTGACCGTGAAAACATGCTGCGTCAATGCCTCGTCCATATCATCCCAATGGTCAACTTCATGGTGTGGAATCACCAGCAGGTGGCCTTCGCGAATGGGTTTGATTGTCAGGATGGCAAAGCACGTGCCATCGTTCCACAAAAGGTGTCCGGGTAACTCACCCTGACGGATGCGGGTAAACAGGCTGCTCATGGTGTAGGGCTCCTTTCAGGGCGCTATTATGCTGGATTTCGTGATACAGTCCAATCGCGTCAGTATCAGTGAGTCAGTCTTGATGTTTCTCCGTCGCAAAAGTGCCAAACCCGTCGCCGTTGTTGAAGAGCAGTGGTTGGACGACCTGCCCCTCGAATGCCGTCTGGTCCGCAGTCAGCGCAAGAGTCTGGCCGTGCATGTCAGCCACGACCAGATAGAAGTTCGTGCACCGGTTTTTGTATCAGAGGCCGAGATCAAGCGCTTTCTGGACAAACATCGTCGCTGGGTTCTGCGCAAGGTGGAAGAAAAACAGCAGCGGCATTCAGAGCGACTGGATCTTGGTGATGGCGGCCGCATCCTCTACAAGGCGCGTGACACCCGTGTTGTTCATCAGCTTGCCAGCAGCCCGGCGGTCACCGTTATAAACGAGACAGTTGGTCAGACCCTGCGTATCAGTGGTCAGGGGCTGGAAGCAGGAGCGCCGGACAGCCAGGCAGCGGCGGCCCGCATTCTCCGGCAGTGGCTGCAATCGCAGGCCAAAGCCTACCTGCCTCAGCGCACACAGGCACTGGCAGACTATCTGGGTGTCGGCGATAAACTCAAGGAAGTGGTGTTCAGGAAAACCCGCAGCAAATGGGGGCACTGCACCTCAGCCGGGCGCATCCAGTACAACTGGCTGATCATGCTGGCCCCCGATGGGGTGATTGACTACATGATCAGCCACGAAGTGTGTCACCTTCTTCACATGAATCACTCGAAGGCCTACTGGCAGGCAGTGTCTCGTGTCTGTCCTGATTACCAACGCTACGTGGGCTGGCTCAAGCAGCACGAACACCGACTGTGGTTCTGATCAGTTGGCGGCAGCCGATTGCTGGCGGCGCTGCATGATGGCAATACCCATACCTCCGATCAGCAGCACAGCACTGATGCTGAGCAGCATGGCCTGGCTGTAGCCCAGCATGCCGCCCGAGGGTGCTGCCAGCGCCAGTCCAGATACACATACCAGGCCGCGACCGAACAGGCCGATACGACCCTCGCCCAATCTGCCGAAACCAATCAAGTAGCCCTGCAGGCCGGCTGACAACAACGCCACGCCCAGCAGCGCTGTAGATATCAATAGCACAGCCTCGCTGATGTCGCCCTGCAACAGCAACGCCGGGTTGAAGACAAAAAAGAACGGGATGAAATAAATAATCGCGCCCAGTCGCATCGCTTCCCAGCCAGCGCGCATTGCCGACACCTGGGCGACGGACGCCGCAGCGAAGGCCGCCAGTGCGACAGGGGGCGTAATGAAGCTCAACATGCCCCAATACATGATGAACATGTGAGCGGCCAGAGGATCCAGGCCAGCATTGATCAGAGCTGGCGCCAGTACGATAGCCAGGAAAATGTAGGCAGCTGTCACGGTCATGCCGATGCCCAGCACAAAACTGGTGATTGCACCCATGATCAGCAGCACCAGCGTGTTGTCACCAGCCAGATAGACCAGGTCGTTTGCCAGAGTGCCGGCCATGCCCGTAACGGCCAGGGCGCCGACGATAAGGCCAATGGCAGCCAGAATGCCCGCCAGCTCCGCCATCAGCCGGCCCGTGGCGGCAACCATCAGCATGAACTTCTTAAGATCCATGCGATGGCTGGTGAACTGGTTGATGATCAGCAGGGCAGCGGTAGCAATGAATGGCGCTGTCGCCTCGCGCTGCATATAGACCAGCATCACTGTCAGGATTACGAAGACAGCAATAAAGTACCAGCCTTCCTTGAATACAGTTCCCAGTTTGGGCAGTTCCGGTTTGGGCAGGCCGCGCAGGTCATTGCGCGCCGCGTAGGCATCGATCTGTACAAACAGACCAAAGAAATACAGTACGGATGGAACGATGGCCGCGACCGCGATGGTCACGTAGCTCACGCCGAGAAAACTCGCCATCACGAAAGCCGTGGCGCCCATGATAGGCGGCATCAATACACCGCCCGTGGACGCGCAGGCTTCTACGCCTGCCGCATAACCGCGTGAGAAACCTACGCGCTGCATCGCTGGGATCGACAGCGGGCCAGTGGTCAGCACGTTGGTGATCGGGCCACCACTCATGGAGCCCATCAGACCGCTCGAGAAAATTGCCACTTTTGCCGGTCCGCCACGCATGTGGCCCAGAAGGGCAAACGCCAGATTGATAAAGAACGGGCCGCCACCGGTGTATTGCAGGGAGACACCAAACAGAATGAAGCCGAATACCAGCATGGCAAAGGAGTTCAGGGCCACGCCAAAGACACTCTCCTCACCCAGGACATGGAATATCGCGACATCATGAATCGGCATGCCGATGCCGGCCACCACAGCAGGCATCTTGTCTGCATAGGTCGGGTACAGTGACAGCACCAGCACGATGAAGAAAATTGGCCAGCCGCCAGCGCGGCGTCCGGCTTCCAGAATGATGACCCAGGTAATCAGCGCCAGCACAATGCCTTCCAGTGGTGCTGCATATTCCCAGGCGTCCAGGATGATGCGCTCGGCGTTAAAGGCAAAGTACGAAAAGATCACCGCCACCAGGCCAATAATCACCTTGTCGTACCAGGGCACAAAGGTCAGATTATTTTTGTTCGACGGGAAGGTAATGAACACCATGGACAGCATCAGGCCGGTTATTAAATAGAGATAGCGCCCATCAAGCATGGTGTAGTCGATAAAGAAACCCAGCGCAAAAATCTGGTTGATGGCCAGCAGCGACGCGGCCGCTGTCAGCACAGCCATCACTGCCCGCCAGCGAGTGGCCAATTGCCGGTAGCGCCCGATGGCGGGCAGCTCGGTGGTGTCTTTCTTTTCTTCTGGCGGCGCGATGGGCGGGATAATCTTATCAGTCATGGAATTATTCTTTATTGTGGGTCTGTTGGGTGTGTCGGAAAGGTCTCTACTGAGTATCTGACAGCGTTATCAGCCCGCGTGCGGCCAGCGCCTGTTCGCGATGGGCCAGCCAGCCGGCTTCAAAGGAGGCGCGGTCTTCCGGCGCACCAGGCAGGTACTCATGCCAGGCATCCATCAGGACCTGCTGACGGAAAAGGTTTTCCTGTTGCTTGGCTTCCGCCTCATCAGTCCAGATACCGATTTCCTTGAAGTAGCGAATCGCCCCCTCGTGATAGGGGATAAAGGCGTTCTCCAGCTGCTGGCCATTGATGCGCCAGCCATTGGCGCCCGGTGCTGAGGCTTTGTAGTCGTCGTAGTGCACAGCTATGACTTTGGCAATGCCGTACACCATATCAGGGTCCAGATCTTCCATGGCCACCAGCAGTGGATAGGCCGAGGTAAAGACCTCAATGCCTTCCTGCACATCTATCGCGGGGCCCTCGGTCGCAACATGAGGCACGTACCACGGCAGACGGGCTCTTACATTCTGTACACCTTCAGCGTTTTCTGGTGGAAATTCCACCCAGTACAGACCTCTTGGTGACGAGTCCAGACGCATAAAGGGCGGGGAATTGCAGGCGCCACCAGCCACATCGGCGCGGTCGTTGATCACTGCGTCAATCGACGCGTTGTAGCCACCCACCTCGACCATCTCTACGTCGTCCCAGGTCAAACCGCCGTAGGCCAGCAGCGCGGTCGTGGCATTGTTCAGTGACGGCGCGCCCTGCACGAAGGTGACACGTTTGCCGCGAATGTCGTCGATGGTGCGAATCTCTTCATCAGCTGCGGTTGCCAGGCTGAATGAGCAGCTGGTTGAAAAATTGGACAGAATGGCGCGAATGGGTTGTGGTCCCCAGATGCGTGCGGCAAAGTTCAGGATACCTTCCTGGGCATATACGGCCTCAGAGCCACCGGCGGACATATTAACCCGACCGGCATTCAGAGTTGCCAGACGCGAGACATCATTGCGGCCCGGCACAACACGTAGATTGACCCCATACTGACGTTGCAGGATATTGCCTATCGCGACAGCCTGGCTATAGCCACCCGTACCGGTTGGATAAGCCGACCAGGCGATGGTCTGTGGCATGTTGAGTTGGCCAGCAGGTGGGTTTTCGGGAAGTTCTTCAGTGTTACAGGCAGACAGGATGACGGCCATGATACCGGCAGCCGACGCACGCCTGAGAAGGGTTGCGAGTGCTGGTTGCCAGGGTTGGGCAAAAATTGTGGCCGGTCTTAACATCTGCGTGTCTGCTCCTGAAGGTCGCTATTTTTGAACCAGTCAGGAAGAATAACGCAGGATATTCACCAAAGCCAGAACGACTCCGGTGTGAATCAGGCCAATGGCGGTTGTTGTGGGGTGAACGTGTAGACCAGATCCCAGACGCCATGCCCCAGCCGATGGCCGCGCCGCTCAAACTTGGTTTCCGGGCGGCCGGTATTGCTCGCCCAGACAGCCTCGCCCGCACTGTTGCTTAGCTCGGCATCGGCTTCCAGCACTTCCAGCATGTGCTCGGCATAGTTCTCCCAGTCGGTTGCCAGATGTATGTTGCCACCGGGTTTGATTTTCTGTTTGAGACGCTCAACGAAGCCCGGCTGGATCAACCGGCGCTTGTGATGCTTCTTCTTGTGCCATGGATCAGGGAAAAATATCTGCACTGTATCAATGCTTTGATCGGCGATGCAGTCGCGCAGAATCTCCACGGCATCATGGCAGTAAATGCGGAGGTTGGTGATGCCCTGCTGGTGAATCGTGTGCAGTAGTTTGCCAACACCGGGGCGATGTACCTCAATGCCAATAAAATTCTTTTCAGGACTTTCAACAGCCATCTGAGCCAGCGAGTCTCCCATGCCGAAACCGATTTCGACCACAAGCGGTGCCTGGCGTCCGAATGTCTGCATAAGGTCGAGAGGCGCTTTGGTGTCCTCAATGACATAGGAAGACCAGTAATTCTCAATCGCTTCTTTCTGGGCCGTGGTCAGACGTCCGGCGCGAATCACAAAGCTTCGCAGCGGGCGATGGTGAGCCGTGTCCGGCGTCTTTTCTGTCATGGGTGCGGGTCTGCTTATATTGTCGACAAGGGGATCAGAAAAACGTGCCATCTATCGGCGAGGAAGCGCTGGCATAGAGCTTTCGTGGCATCCGACCAGCCAGCCAGGCTTCGCGCCCGCTCTCCACGGCTTTGCGCATGGCGCTGGCCATCAGCACGGGATTGTTCGCCTCGGCAATGGCAGTGTTCATCAGCACGCCGTCACAGCCCAGCTCCATGGCAATGGTGGCGTCTGAGGGTGTGCCGACGCCGGCATCCACAATTATCGGCACTGTGGCGTTTTCCAGAATCATGCGGATGTTGTAGGGGTTTCGAATGCCCAGGCCGGAGCCGATTGGCGCACCCAGAGGCATGACGGCAATACAGCCGATTTCTTCCAGTCGTTTGGCAATCAGCGGGTCGTCGCTGGTGTAGACCATGACGTCGAAGCCGTCAGCAACCAGCTGCTCGGCGGCCGCCAGCGTTTCAGTAACATCCGGGTACAGAGTCTTCTGGTCGCCCAGCACTTCCAGTTTCACCAGTTTGTGCCCATCCAGCAGCTCGCGGGCCATGCGGCAGGTGCGCACCGCATCGGTGGCGGTGTAGCAGCCAGCCGTATTCGGCAGGATGGTGTAACGGTCAGGAGAAATGACTTCCAGCAGGTTTGGTTGATCCTTGTGCTGGCCAAGATTGACACGCCGGATCGCCACGGTGATCATTTCCGCGCCGCTGGCTTCCAGTGCCGCCAGATTCTCTTCAAAGCTTTTGTACTTGCCGCTGCCGATGATCAGGCGCGACTGGTAGGTTTTGCCGGCAAGTGTCAGTGGCTTGTCAGTATGGGACATAAAGCGTGGTTCCTCTGTGTTCAGCCGCCGCCGATGGCGTGCACAATTTCTATAATATCGCCGTCATGCAGCTGTGTTTCCCGGTGGCTGCTGCGCGGGACAATTTCACGATTGACTTCAACCGCCACGCGTCCGGTGGCCATATCCAGGTGCACCAGCAGATCCTGAATGGTGCAGGGTGCTGTGACGTCGATAGTGTCGCCATTAACTGTCAGCTTCATCAGCTGCGCCCCATTAGCATGGCAGCAGCCAGCAACAACCAGCCTGTCAGAAAAGCGACCCCGCCTATCGGCGTGATGGCGCCCAACCAGCGGATACCGCTCAGGCTGAGGATGTACAGGCTGCCGGAGAAGATGACAATACCAACCACGAAGGCCCAGCCGCTGGCGCGTAACAGGGTGGATTCACCGTACTGCATGCACAGCAGGCCAACACCAAACAGCGCCAGGGCGTGATACATATGGTACTGCACGCCAGTCTGAAAGACTGTCAGCAGATCCTCCGGTAACCGCGCCCGCAGGCCATGGGCGGCAAATGCGCCCAGCGCAACAGCAAGAAAACCATTGATGGCCGCGATGGCTACAAAGACTGCGGGCATGCTGACTCTCCAGGAAGAAAGACGTTTCAGTTAAACGCACATCCATGCGTCATAATAAAAAAGGCCGCTGTGATTAGCAGCGGCGCCTTTTTGCGTCGGGTTGGTAACGCAGGTGGCCGGTCAGGCGGTCAATACGCCCCGGACCTTGCTCATGGCATTCTGTTCAAGCTGGCGGATACGCTCTGCTGAGACATTATATCGCGCGGCCAGTTCGTGCAGTGTTGCCTTGGGTTCGTTCAGCCAGCGACTGGTGATGATGTCACGGCTACGCTCGTCCAGTTCGCTCATGGCCAGATGCAGGCTTTGAGTCTGACGCTCTTCCCACTCGTTTTCTTCCAGTTCGCGAGCCATATCGGAGCTGCTGTCTTCGAGGTAATACGCCGGCGACATGTAGGCGTCGTCATCATCGGCGTCCGGGTCTGCATCAAAGGCTTTGTCGTAGCCGCTCATGCGACCTTCCATCTGACGGACTACCGCAGCATCCACGCCCAGGTCATCGGCCACCGCCTGCGCTTCGTCATTGCTCAACCAGCCCAGGCTCTTTTTGGCGCTGCGCAGGTTAAAGAACAGTTTTCGCTGTGCCTTGGTGGTTGCGATTTTGACGATGCGCCAGTTACGCAGAATGAATTCGTGCATTTCGGCCTTGATCCAGTGCACGGCAAAGGATACCAGTCGTACACCCATTTCCGGGTTAAAGCGTTTTACGGCCTTCATCAGGCCCACATTGCCTTCCTGAATCAGATCCGCCTGGGACAGGCCGTAACCGGAATAGCTGCGAGCCAGGTGCACAACAAAACGCAGGTGCGCCAGTACCAGCTGGCGAGCCGCTTCAAGATTGTTCTCGTAGTAGTACTGGTTGGCCAGCTCGAGCTCCTGCTCGGCAGTCAGCACCGGGATGCTGTTAACAGACGCAACGTAGGCCGTAAGGTCACGCCCCGGGACGGCCGGGCCGACCAGTTGTAAACTTCTTCCTGTCGTCATATTCTCTGTACTCATATACGTTCAGTAGATCCTTGAGTAAATCCTGAGAGTCATCTGAATCAATGGCTGGATGATCGCACTGGCGTAGTGACCTGCAGTGGTAAAACGCTTGCGGCGATCACCTCGCCCTTGTCCGATCATCCTACTTCAGACCCTATTTTAGCACTATTTATTGCATGAGTGATGTCCCTATGTCCAGCCTCACATTAACACGCGCCATCCGTCTTGCCACACTGGGCATGGGCCTTGCCCTGTCGGCGGCAGCCTGCACACCAGAGTCAGGCGATACCCCCGCCAGTCAGGCGTCTGCTCCTGCCGAATCGGCAACTGTCGAGAGTTCACAGGCCGAGCTGGGTCTGGGCGTCAATCTCGATAACCTGGATCCTACGATGCGGCCCCAGGATGATTTCTACCGTTATGTGAATGGAGGTTGGGACGACCGCACTGAAATTCCAGCTGACCGTTCACGGTGGGGCAGTTTTGACGAATTACGCGAGACAGCCGAACAGCGCGTTCTCGACATCATTGCTGATGTAACCGCACCTGGTGGTGCGCAGACTGAAGAACAACAGAAAGTCGCCGACATTTACCAGTCTTTCATGAATCAGGCGCGTATCGAAGAGCTTGGTTTGCAGCCACTGCAGGATGACCTGGATGTTATCAGCGCCATCAGCAGTCATGAAGAGCTGATCGATTACTGGGCCCAGGCGCCGGCTGAAGGCCTGAATGCACCATTTGTATTTGGTGTAGGGCAGGACCAGCGTCAGTCAGATCAGTACATCACAACCATGTTCCAGGCTGGTCTGGGTATGCCGGACCGGGACTATTACCTCAGTGAGGATGCCCGTTTTGCCGAGATTCGCGCCTTGTACCGTGATTATATCGCCCAGTTGCTGGAGCTGGCCGGGCACGCCGATCCCGCGGGTGCCGCTGACCGCATAATCACGACAGAAACGCGACTGGCTGAGGTGCAGTGGACCCGCATCCAGAATCGCGATCGCAACGCCACCTATAACCGCATGACACCACAAGAGTTGAATCTGGCGGCTCCCGGTATTGACTGGCTACGCTATTTTTCAAGTTCAGATCTGCCTGAGATCGAGGCGCTGGTGGTTCGACAGCCTGCCTACCTGGAGGCCGTCGCCGATATGTATCAGGATGTCAGCATAGAAGCCTGGCGCGATTACCACACCTTCCAGCTGCTGAGTTCAGCCGCACCTTATCTGAGCGAAGATTTTGTGCAGGCACATTTTGACTTCTTTGGACAGGAACTGAGCGGCCAGCCAGAGCTGCGCGCCCGCGATCGACGCGCAGTTGACACCGTGCAGTCGCTGATGGGGTTTGCGGTTGGCAAAGTCTACGTGGAGCGGCACTTCCAGCAGGAGTCCAAGGACCGTATGGATGCGCTGGTGCGCAATCTGCTGGCGCAGTTTGAGGTGGCTATCAATGAACTGGAGTGGATGAGCGCCGAGACTAAAGTAGAGGCTCAGGACAAACTCTCCAAGCTCAATACAAAAATTGCCTACCCGGATGTCTGGCGTGATTATGAGTGCCTGGAAACGGCCGCTGACGATCTGGTTGGCAACATCATCCGCGCCACCCGCTGTGAATTCCAACGGGACATGGAGCGACTGGGTGGTGAGGTGGATCGCGACGAATGGTTCATGACACCGCAGACCGTCAACGCCTACTACTCGCCAACCATGAATGAAATCGTGTTCCCGGCGGGCATCCTGCAGCCGCCATTTTTTAACGTAGAGGCGGATGATGCCGTCAACTATGGCGCTATTGGCGCCGTGATCGGCCATGAGATCACTCACGCCTTTGACGACCAGGGGCGTCGTTCCGACGGAGAGGGCAACCTGCGCGACTGGTGGGAAGAAAGTGACGAAGAGCAGTTCACCGAGCGTGCCCAGCGCATGATCGATCAATATGACGCCTATGAACCAATCCCGGGTATGTTCATTCAGGGCGCTCTGTCACTGGGTGAGAATATCGCCGACCTGGGTGGTCTGACCGTTGCATTCCAGGCCTGGCAGCGCAGTCTGGAGGGCGAGCCGGCACCGGTTATCGAAGGATTTACCGGTGAGCAGCGTTTCTTCCTGGGCTATGGCCAGATATGGCGAACGCTGTTCCGTGACGAGGCAATGCGCCGCCAGCTGACGACCGGCCCACACTCACCAGGTATGTACCGCGTGCGGGGAACACTGTCCAATATGCCGGAATTCTATGAGGCATTTGGTGTTACCGAAGGTGATGGTATGTACCGTCCAGCAGCCGTTCGGGTCAAGATCTGGTAAGGGCACGCAG
Organism: Pseudohongiella sp. SYSU M77423; assembly: GCF_029911965.1. Classification (NCBI taxonomy): domain Bacteria; kingdom Pseudomonadati; phylum Pseudomonadota; class Gammaproteobacteria; order Pseudomonadales; family Pseudohongiellaceae; genus Pseudohongiella; species Pseudohongiella sp. SYSU M77423. The sequence continues at coordinate 350,277 of NZ_JARYTH010000004.1, forward strand.
GTGGCGCGAAACAGAGAGTTTTGCGCCCAGCCACCCCAGGCCGGCGCTGCCCAGCAACAGGGCGGCGGCGCCGATACCACCCAGCCCGATAAGCTGATATTGCGGTCCGTAACTGGCCAGCAGGGTACTTGCCGACTCTCGCAGCAGTAGCAGCATGCATTGCAGCAGCAGCCAGGCTGCCATTCCCCCAAACAGTCCATACCAGAGCCCCATATAAAGAAAGGGTCGCGCCATATAGCTGCGTGTTGCCCCCATCAGATCCATGACACGGATCTCTGCCTGACGATTGGCAATCAGGGTGCGTATGCTGTTGCCGGTGATAAACAGCACTGCAAACGCCAGAATGATGACCAGTGTCATCACGGTACGATCAATCAGCCTCGAAATGCCAGCAAGCCGCTCCAGCCATCGTTGATCCACCTGAATCTGGTCGACTCCGCTTAGGCCATTCAGCAGCTCTTGCAGTGACACCAGTGTTCCGTCGTCAGCGCTGGTTGGCTGGACTACAAATGCAGCTGGCAGTGGGTTGTCGGCCAGGCTATCCAGCACATCACCCAGGCCCGACCAGCGCGCAAAGTCTTCCGCTGCCTGCTTGGAAGAAATGAAGCGCAGACTGCCGACCAGTTCACTGTTGTCCAGTGCCTCGCGGATCTCGCTGATGCTTTGCTCGCTAATGTCCGGCGCCAGGTATACCGTCAGTCGATTGGTTGCCTCGAGGCGGTCTGTAAACTGCCCCAGGTTACTGCCGGCCACGTACAGCAGAGCCGGTAGCAGTAAAGCGATGCCAATAACGGCCAGGGTCATCAGGGTCGCGACGGGTTGGGCCAGCATGCGGCGGATTGTATCGAGCGCGCAATCTCTGTGATTGCTGGCCCAGGCATTGATGCGGATACGACGATCGCGCTCGCGGCGCGCCCCTTTGGTGTTGGCAGGCCTGTTCATCCGGCAGTTGCCCCGCTGCGGCTGGGGTGGTGCTCGTCACGGATCAGCTGGCCGTGGTCCAGCGTCAGAATGCGATGTCGCAGCCTGGTGATCAAGGAAAGATCGTGACTGGCAATCAGCATGCTGACACCGATCTGATTGAACTGTTCAAACAGGGCCATGATTTCGGCGGCCAGTTGCGGGTCCAGGTTGCCGGTCGGCTCATCGGCCAGCAGTATCTGCGGGCGATTCACCACTGCGCGGGCGATGCCGATGCGTTGCTGCTCCCCGCCGGACAGAATCATGGGGTTGAGTTTTTCCTTGCTGAGCAGGCCGACCTTGTCCAGCGCGGCTCTGACTCGTCGCGCGGCCTCATGCTTGTCATAGCCGTCAATCTGCAGCGGCAGCGCGACGTTGTCGTATACGCTGCGGTCAAACAGGAGCTGGTGATCCTGGAACACCACACCGATGCGACGACGATAGTAAGGGATTTTGTTGGCAGGCAATCGGTGGATATTGCGGCCACCGACCAGAATCTGTCCCTGGTTCAGTGGCTCGGAAAGCATCAGAAGTTTCAGCAGGGTGCTTTTGCCAGCGCCCGATCGACCAGTCAGGAAAACCATTTCGCCGCGATCCATGTCGAACGAGACCTGCTTCAGGGCTTCGTGCCCGCCCGGGTATCGTTTACTGACATCATCGAAGCGAATCATTTAGCGTTCGACCGGACCAAACAGAGCTGCGACAAACTCGTCTGCGTCGAAGGGACGCAGGTCTTCAGCCTGCTCGCCAATGCCGATGAACCGGATCGGCAGCTGCATGGCCTTGGCAATGGCGAATACCATACCGCCTTTGGCCGTACCATCCAGCTTGGTCAGACAAAGGCCGGTCAGATTCACTGCGTCATTGAAGGCTTTTGCCTGACTGAGAGCGTTCTGGCCTGTGGTGGCATCCAGCACCAGCATGACTTCATGTGGAAGATCGGGATCCTGCTTCTTGAGGACCCGGACAATTTTCTCCAGTTCCTGCATCAGATTGGCTTTGTTGTGCAGGCGGCCCGCCGTGTCGGCAATCAGGACATCCATGCCGCGTGCCTTGGCAGACTGGTAGGCATCAAAGATGACTGACGCGCTGTCTGAGCCGGTTGCCTGCGCGACAACCGGTACCTTGTTGCGCTCGCCCCAGGCCTGCAGCTGCTCTACTGCTGCGGCGCGGAAGGTATCCCCGGCGGCCAGCATGACCCGGTGATTCTGGTCCTGAAAACGCCTGGCCAGTTTGCCAATGGTGGTGGTCTTGCCAACGCCATTCACGCCCACGATCAGAATGACATAGGGTTTCTTGCTGGTGTCGATGACCAGCGGTGCCGTGCAGGGATCCAGCAGCGCCCGCAACTCCGCACGCAGCTGGGTCATGAGTGCATCGGCGTCACTCAGCTGCTTGCGTTTCAGCCGCGCCGTCAGGGCGGAAATGACCTGTTCGGTTGCCTCGATGCCGACGTCTGCCGTCAGCAGCTGCATCTCGATGTCATCCAGCAGATCTGCATCAATTTCCTTGCGACCGCCCACCAGGCTGGCCAGGCCTTCAGCAAGGTTGTCGCGGGTGCGGCTCAACCCGAGACGCAGGCGGCCAAAAAAGCCTTCCGTCCTGGGCGGCTCGCCAGTGTCTTTTTTGCTGTTGGCAGCCGACTCTGCCCTTACTTTGGCTGCTGTCTCGGCCGCAGGTTCGATGTCGGGCTCAATGGCAGTTGAAACCGGCTTGTCGGCTTCATCACCGTTCTGCTTTCTGTCGTCGGCGTCTTTGGATTTCTTTCCAAAACCAAACATATGTACTTCCTGAAATGCGACTGTGTGCCATACACGGCAATTCGGTGTCTGACTAATTCTTGATTCGGAGCGGCAGCTCACCGCAGCGGGGCGCCTAGTTTAGCATCCCTGTGCACATCTGTGGGCTGAGTCAGTACAATGCAGGTTTAATTGCCTGCACCTGTAAGCGTGGAAACCCCGGTGCAGTGTGGGCTGACACTGAAATGGAATAGCAGATAATGGTTCGGCAATTCGGCGGTAAACAGAGGGCACGAGGACCCAGTGTAAATGGCACGGGGTCGCTGCGCATCATTGCTGGTGTCTGGCGGGGGCGTCGTATCACGTTTGCTGATGCGCCGGGATTGCGGCCGACGCCTGACCGGGTTCGGGAGACTGTATTCAACTGGCTTCAGGCGCTGGTGTCCGCGGAAGATTGCCTGGACCTGTATGCTGGCAGCGGTGCCTGCGGGTTGGAGGCGTTATCACGGGGTGCTCGCTCGGTCACCTTCGTGGATGCCGCCCGTGTAGCAACCGATACGATCCGCCAGCATCTGGCCACGCTGGAAACTGCGCCCGGTTTCGAGGGTCGCTATCAACTCGTTAACGCGCGTGCCGAGCAATGGCTGGTGACACAGTCTGCTGCAGCGCAAGGCACCAGTTTCGGGCTAGTGTTTCTGGATCCCCCGTTTGCGGATAACGTGCTGGTCGCGCAGTGCCAGGCGCTGGAGCAATCAGGGCTGTTGAAACCCGTCAGCCATGTATACCTTGAGTCTGGCGATCCATTGCCCGCGCCCGGCATCACGGAGCAGTTTCCGGAGAACTGGCAGCTGACTAAAAGCGGTCGTGCCGGAGCTGTGCATTTTGGCCTGTATCGGCGGGAGGCACCGTGAGTCCGCTTAATGTCAGAGAGCCACTGCAGTCTTCAGATCAACGTATCGACCTTGGCGATGAGTATCAGTCACCCTGGTGGTTGCCGGGCGGTCACCTGCAGACTGTCTGGCGAAAATTCGGCGCTCAGCCGCCGCTGTCCCGGCGTCGCCAGCGTATTGAGCTGAATGACGGCGATTTCATCGATGTCGATATCGCCGAGCCGCAGCCGGGGACCGTCGGCAGGTATGCAGGTGATCTGCCGCTGGTTTTGTTGCTGCACGGACTGGCAGGTTGCTCTGGTTCTCCTTACATTCTGGCCATGCAGGCGCTTTTGCAGCAACAGGGAATTCGCAGTGTTGCCATGAATCTGCGTGGCTGCAGTGGCGAATTCAATCGCCTGCCGCAGGCTTACCACTCTGGTTGCTCGGACGATGTGGAGCAAGTGGTTACTACGCTGTTGGATCACGAAAATAATGATTGTCGGATCTGTGTTATCGGATACTCACTGGGTGCCAATGTGTTGATCAAATGGGCGAGCGAGACCCCTCTAGCATCGCGTCTGCAGGGGATGGTCAGCGTGTCCAATCCGTTCTCACTTGATACCTGCTGTAGGCGCATGGACTCGGGTCTGGCGAGTCTCTATGGACGATACTTTCTACGCCGCCTGCGCAGAGACCTGATTGCCAAGTATGAACACTTTAAGGCTCAGGGCTATCATGAACACACTGCACAGATAGATGCTCTGGGCGATCTGTCACAGTTGACGACCCTGCGTGAATTTGATGATGCGGTGACTGCGCCGCTGCACGGTTTTGACGGCGCAGAGGATTATTATGCGCGCTGCAGCAGTCGCCAGTTCCTGACGCGGATCAAAGCTCCCGTATTGCTGGTGCATGGTTTGAATGACCCGATTATCCCTCCCCAGGCGCTGCCGGATCCGCACGAACTGCCCGTCGGTGCTATGTGGGATCTGCATCCCGCCGGCGGACATGTAGGATTTGCGGTGAATCGACAGAAAGACTGGCTGGAGCGGCGCGTACTGCGATTCATTGAGCTGACATAAGTTGATACGTGGTGTACCTTATCGTCTCCATTACAGGTCGCCTTCTGAATAAGGCAGACGCAACAGGACCCGTGTCTGTATGAAAACAGCCGTTTACCCAGGAACCTTCAATCCAATCACCAATGGACACACTGATCTGGTCGAGAGAGCCTCGCGCCTGTTCGATCACGTGATTGTCGCGATTGGCGTAAACAAACAGAAAAGCACGTCACTGTCGACTGAGCGGCGGGTGGAACTGGCCCGCAAGGTGCTGGGGCATCTCGATAATGTCGAAGTATGCTCGTTTGACACACTTCTGATCGACTTTGTCCGCGAACGTGGTGCCAAAGTCATCCTGAGGGGGCTGCGCACAGTGGCGGATTTTGAGTACGAATTTCAACTGGTGGGCATGAACCGGGCACTGGATCCCAAGATCGAGACCATTTTCCTCGCCCCGGAGGAACACCTGTCCTACATTTCATCAACGCTGGTGCGCGAAATCGCGTCATACGGTGGTGATATTTCCCGCTTTGTACACCCGCTTGTCAATGAGGCGATGATCCAGCATCTTGCCGAGCAGTCCCGCTAGCGCTGGCATCGACGGCAGAACACAGTGCTGCGCTGACCGACCCGCAGTTCGGTGAGTGTCCCGCCGCAAACCAGACAGGGCTGTCCGCCGCGGCCGTAGACATTCAGGGACTGGCGAAAATAGCCTGGTTGTCCGTCCCCACCCACGAAGTCCCGCAGCGTCGTGCCGCCAACCTCAATTGCTCTGGCGATCACCAGCTTGATTTGTTCGGCCAGACGATCGCATCGCATTCGCGATAACTTGCCAGCCTCGGTCAATGGTCGTATTCCCGCCAGAAACAACGCTTCGTTGGCGTAGATGTTGCCCACCCCCACAACAACCTGACTGTCCATAATAAAGCTCTTGAGAGGAACCTTTCGGCCGCGGCTGCGTCTGTATAAATAGGCCCCGTCGAAATTTATTGACAGTGGTTCGGGTCCAAGATGGCTCAGCAGTGCGTGTTGCATTGGGTCGTCTGCGGTCCACAACATGGCACCAAAGCGTCGAGGATCGTGGTAGCGAACTGCAATGCCGTGTTCGAAAATCAGGTCTATGTGATCGTGGACACGCGGTGGTTCCTGGGGATCAACTATTCTGAGGCTGCCTGACATACCCAGATGCACAAGCAAAGTTCCCGCATCGGTATGAATCATCAGGTACTTGCCACGCCGTGAGGTGTGGGTGATCTGAAGTCCTGGCAGGACAGTGGTGATCTGTTCAGAAACAGGCCAGCGTAAACGATTCTGACGCACTACCGTGCGAATCACGCGGCGCCCACTGATGTGGGGATCGATGCCGCGGCGGCTTGTTTCAACTTCGGGCAACTCGGGCATGATGTCTACACTTGCAAATTTGACGGGACATTATAGAGTTAAGTCAGGCTTAGTCCACCGAACGCCCAACAATAAGAAACGGAGTGCATCATGGCTCACCGATATGGCTCAAAAGGTGTATTGTTAGTCGCGCTGGGCATCTGCATGCCTGGTCTTGCAGTTGCTCAGGACGAGGTCGATGCAGGACTGGCACTGGTGTCCGATCATGAACAGATGATGGCTCGCGTGGAGCAGCTGCAACAGGAGGTGTCGAATCGCGAGTTGCCAGGCAACAGCTGGAATGCAGATGTTGCAGAGGCCCTGATTACGCTCGGGCAGGCATTGCAGGAAGCCAACGATCATCAGACAGCGCTGGAACACCTGGAGCGCTCGGTTCACATCAACAGAATCAATCACGGTCTGTTCAGTCTGCAGCAGGTACCGGCGCTGACGCTGCAAATCAAAAGTCACGAGGCGCTGGGTCAGTGGGAAGATGCGGATGGCCTGCGCCAGTATGTTTTTTATGTGCAGAGCAAGTCTCATATAAACAACAACCCGGAACTTATACCCGCCCTGGTTGACTACGCGAACTGGCACCTTGATGCATTCGCTGACCGGCGCGGCACCGAACCTACCACGCGATTACTGGATGCTTACCAGTTGTACGCTGTGGCGCTGAGCACCATCGAGAAGCAGCCAAACCCTGAGGCGTATCCGAAAGAGGAATACCTGCAACAGCTGGCATTCATTTCGTGGCTGATGCATCAGACTCGCACACTCAGCCGAATGGAGCTGCTGTATCACGAAGAGCGCAAAGTAGATGACAGCTGGGCTGATCTGCGGACTGACAAGCAATACCATGGCCGCAACAACGCCTATCTGCGCGGGGAGCTGGCGCTGCAACAGATCATCGATATCAAAGCCGCTCATCTTGCCGAGGCAGATCCTGGTTCTGCCGTTCATGATGAGCTGTTGAAGCAGTACGTAGAGTCAATGCTGGACCTGGCAGACTGGAATTTGTTGTTTGAGCGACGCAATGGCGCGTCCCGTCAGTATGAGGCGGCCTGGGATGTCCTCGCAGACACGAACCCTGAGCTGGTTTCCGAGGTCTTTGATCGTGTTGTGCTGCTGCCGCGCTTTGAGCCGCGCGTCGGGCCCTCGCAGTCCCAGCCGCAGCAGGCAACAAGCAGCGTGGCGGCAGCAACAAGCAGCTATGCGTCGACCTCATTCGCGCCCACCTACAATGACGTGGTGGAAGACCGCATCGCGCAGCAGGACGAATTCGGCTACGTCACAATCGAATTCGACATTAATCGTTTTGGTCGTGCCACCAACATCTCCTTGCTGGAGTCAGATGCCAGCGACGCGGATGACGAGATCAGTCGCAGAATGGTCAACGCCCTGCGCTATAGTAAGTTGCGCCCGCGCATCCGGGACGGCAAGGCCATCTCTGTCGAGGGACTGGTCTATCGTTTCCCATACGAGATAGCAAGTGACGAGGCTGCTGCGCAATAATGGTGACAAGGCTCAGGTCTATTTAATAGTGCCTGACGATACACGTACGTCCAACTGCCTGACATGGCTGGAGTTGTAGAAGATGGACAGAACGGTGATTAAGACATTGACGACGCTTGCAGCGGCAGCATTGATTCTGAGCGCCTGCGAAACCACGCAGCAGACCCAATCGAGCATGCCGCAGATGCCCTCGATGCCATCGAGCAGTTCTTCCATGCCTTCTTCCAGTAGTTCCAGCGGTTCAAGCGGTTCCAGTGGGCCATCAATGCCTTCTTCAGGAGGTTCCAGCGGTTCCAGCAGTGCCTCGATGCCTTCAGGTGGTTCCAGTGGTTCAAGCGGATCTTCCATGCCCTCAATGCCGTCCGGCGGCGCCAGCGGCGGTGGCAGTGCCTCAATGCCCTCGGGCACAGCTGGAACATCAGGTGCCTCGTCGTCCTCCGGCTTGCCTGATTTTTCCAGCGGACGCCGCCCGGCATCGTCAGGCGGCAGTTTTCCCGGCGGACAGACTGCCGGTGGGGGTCAGGCCAGTGCCGGCGGCCAGGCAGGTTCAAGTCAGGGCGGAACCTCAGGACAGGGCAGCGGCCAGAGTGGCAGCGGGCCAACCTTCCAGGTGGGCACCAGTGGTATGGGTTTTCCTGACGTAATTGGTGGTTCCATGCCCGGCGGTGGCAGCAGCGCTGGCGGCAGCATGCCCGGTGCGTCCTCAGGCAGTGGTATGCCAGGATCAGGCTCAATGCCGGGCTCAGGCAGTATGCCTGGCGCAGGTTCAATGCCGGGTTCCGGCAGTATGCCAGGTTCCGGTTCAATGCCAGGTTCCGGCACTATGCCGGGTTCGGGGTCCATGCCAGGTGGAGTTGCAGGATCAGGCAGTAGCGGCACCAGTGGTGGCATGGGCACAGGTACCATCGCCGGCGGTGGCACCGGCAGTCGTGCAGGTTCGGGGACCGGCGCGGGCACTGTGAGTGGCACCGGACAGGGCGCAGGAACCGGCAGCAACCCGGGTTCCGGGGGTGGCACCGGCAGTTATGGTAGTGGCTCGGGAGGCTACGGCAGCGGGACAATGACTGCCAGTGAGCGAGTCGCTGTGCTCGACGGTCAGCTGGGCAGCGCCTATGAAGATTTTGACGGCATGATTCTGGCTGAGCGCGGGCGCGCTCAAAGACAAAGCAACGAAGCAGGCGCTGATCCTGCCGGCCTGTATGACGAAGGTGGGCAGGGCGCTGGCGGCGGCTCGCAGACCGGGCCTGGTGGCGGGGGACTGCCAGGTGTGGTTGCAGCCGGGCAAGGCAGCATTACAGAGGGACAGGGTGGTGTGATCGCCTCGAATGGCGGCGGCCAGGGTCCGCAGTCGGGAGGCTCCGGCGGATCGGTTGGTGGTCTGAACGGTGGCAGTGCGGGGGAGCAGGGTGAATATCCAATTCCTGACGATATACCCCCCACTGACCGTGGCGACGATGTGGTCGCGCGTCAGATTCGCGAGGCCGCGATGCGGGAGCCCGATCCGGAATTGCGCGAGGCGTTGTGGGATGAATATCGCCGCTACACAGGTATCGGCGAATAAGGGGAGAGGTAACAGCAATGCGAGCACTGAAGTCCGTTATGGCGCTTGGCGCAGTCATGATGCTGGCGCTAACTGGTTGTGCGACCACATCAGTCAAATCCACTGAGTTTGTCCCGATTGAGCAGGGCGTGCTCCCCGCCGACGACAACCTGATCATGGATGTCGCTGTCAGGGTTTTCGACCCCGGTATTGATGAAGTGGAAGAAGATGAACTCGACCGGACCAACTTTGAGATCCGCCGTGCCGAATCACGTTACGCGCCGTATTTGATGGCTGAGACACTGCAACGCTCCGGCAACTGGGGCGTGGTGCGTGTTGTGCCCACTGAGCGCAGCGTCATGGATGTCATTGTCGAGGGCCAGCTGCTGCTGTCTAACGGCGAAGGCATGATCATTGATGTCACGGTGACAGATGCGACCGGCCGGCAGTGGTACAGCCGCGAGTACGAAGAGCACATCAGCCAGTACAACTACGATCCCACGCAGCGGCAGTCACATGACCCCTTCCAGGTGATCTACAACACTATTGCCAATGACATGCTCGAGTTCCGGCGCCAGAACCTGAGTGCCGAAGAAATTCGCAATATACGCACAGTGGCCGAGTTGAAGTTTGCCGCCGAGTTTGCCCCCGAGATCTACGGTGACTATCTGGCGACTGATGAGCGCGGCATCACACGTCCGGTCCGGCTGCCAGCCGACAACGACCCAAACATGGCGCGTATCCGCGACATCCGTGAGAGGGACAATCTCTTTGTTGACACAATTCAGGACTACTATGCCACTTACGTGCGCGAGATGCGTGGCCCATACGATGCCTGGCGTGAAGTCAGTTACCGGGAAACGCTGGCGCTGGAAGAAACCGAACGCTCTGCACGACGTCGCTTTCTGCTGGGTGCCGCTGCCATAGCCGGTGGTATTGCGGGGGTCAGCCAGAACAGCGCTGCGGCCCAGACAGCCGGCATCGTTGGCGTGGGTGCAGGAGCCTATCTGGTTCGTAGTGGTTTTGATCGCTCAGCCGAGGCCAGCATGCACATTGCGGCCTTGCAGGAGATTGGTGAATCGCTGCAGAATGAAGTGGCACCCAAGGTGATCGAACTGGACGACCGCACTGTGATGCTGAATGGCACTGTTGAAGAGCAATATGAACAGTGGCAGGACATCCTGATGGAGATTTATCGAACGGAGACAGGCGGGATCTGATGGCAGTAACGAACAAGGATAGAATTTCCCCCTGGGTGTGGGTCGCTCTTGCAGTCCTGTTCCTCCTGGCACTTGCCGTTATTTTTGTTCTACCCAGAGTTGTCGAACAGTACGAGCTGCCGCTGACCGCGCGAGTGGAGCAGACGGCTGCTCCTGCGCCCGCCAACGCCCCGTCACGTCCTGCCGGAACCAATGTTTCCCCCTTCGAGGAAGCGCAGCTGGCGCGACAGCGCCGCGAAGCGCAGGACATTCTGGCTGAATTACTGCGCAAACAATCCGAACTCGAAATGCTGGGCGTCGAACAATGGGCGCCAGACCGCTTTGCATCCGCTCTGACAACGGCTCAGGAAGGCGATACCTTCTACCGAAACGGCGAATTTGACGCGGCGACCCAGTCGTATCAGCAGGGTGATCAAGCGCTGGATGCGCTGCTGGAACAGGTCGATGATGAATTCGCGCGAGCGATGGAAGCCGGCAATGCTGCGCTGGCCGCCGTTGATTCAGGCACTGCCCGCGAACAATTCACCCTGGCCGCAACCCTGGATCCAACCAGTGAAGAAGCTGACCAGGGCCTGCGTCGTGCTGAAACGCTGGATGAAGTCCGTGGCCTGCTGGACCAGGGAATTGCCCTGCAGCAACAGGGTGATCTGACGGGTGCTCAGGATTTGTTTGAACAGGCCATCGCGCTGGACCCGCTGCATCAGGAGGCAGACAGTCTGTTGGCAGACAACCAGCAGCGCCAGACGGATGCCCGCTTTACGGCCATCATGTCAGAAGGTTTTGCCTATCTTGAGAACGACCAAGCTGATGCCGCGATCGCGGCCTTTGAGCGTGCCCTGCAGGTCAGGCCCGGATCAGAACAGGCCGCCGAAGCCATTCGCCAGACTCGTGAAGAATTGACACTGGATTCAATTGCGCGACTGCGCAGCCAGGCCGAAACTGCCGAAGAGAATGAACAATGGCAGCAGGCCATTGATCTCTACACGCAGGCGCTGGCACTGGATGCCAACCTGGTGTTCGCCACCGAAGGTAAGGATTATTCAGAGCGTCGTCTGCAACTTGATGTGCTGCTGCAGACGAACCTGGACGAACCACTGCGTCTTTCTGATCCGGCAGCGCACCAGGAAGCCATAGATGTGTATCGCATTGCATCCGAATTGGCGGCTGATCTGCGCGCCGACGGCGTGGATCCTGGTGAGCGCCTGGAGGCACAGATTGAGCAGACCGGCCAGCTACTCGACATGATGCAGGAGCAGCATCCGGTCACTCTGGTATCTGATAATGCGACCGCTGTGACGATCTACCAGATTGGTGAGCTCGGTACATTTCAACAGACCTCGGTAATGCTTCGCCCGGGCCGCTATGTGGCTGTGGGTACCCGCCCCGGATACCGTGATGTCAGACAGGAATTTGTTGTAGGATTTGGACAGGCACCTGGCACGGTCACCGTCAATATTCAGTGCAACGAGCAGGTCGCAGGCACTTAGCGAGCGTTAACTTCATGCAGGATTCGCGCAATACCCCTGATCACGATGATGATATCGATATCATCACTCCGGTCGACTTTACACCGCCGCCCGCTGCCGGGCGCCGTATTGGGTTGCGCCTACGCTGGTATCACGTAGCTCTCATGGTGGCCCTGCTTATAGTGGCTGGTGCGGCCTGGTTCGTGCTGACTGCGCGTTCTGTCTTCATCGATACAACACCGCCCATGGCAAGTGTGGAAATAACTGAAGGTTTCGCTGTACGAGTCGGACCCCGTTACCTGATGCTGCCAGGCGATTACGGTGTGACCCTGAGCGCCCCTGGTTACCATACCAGCGACACCAGCGTGACAGTGGGTGAGCAGCAGGCGCAGACACATCCGTTTGAACTGCAGCCCATGCACGGCTTCGTCAGTATCAGTGTCAGCGGGGAACAGCAGCAGCCACTGCCGGGTGCGCGCGTGACACTGGATGGTGTTGATATCGGTGAGACACCTCTGATCAACGTAGAGATCGAGCCGGGCGAGTATCAGTTGCAGATCCGCATGGATCGTTACCTTCCCTACGATCAGCCTATTCAGGTCACTGGACGCCTGGTGGAACAGTCACTGACTCCAACGCTCGACCCGGCATGGGCCAGTATCAGCTTTAATACCACACCAGCAGGCGCAGACATCATTGCCAATGGTGAGCTGCTGGGTGTTACACCCGCTACCATAGACCTTCTGCAGGGTGTTTATGACGTAACGCTGAAGCGCGCTGGCTTCAAGGCCTGGCAGGACGACCTGCAGGTCAGTCCCGGCGAGGATGTTGCCCTCCCCGATGTAGCGCTGGAAGCCGCTGATGGGCTGGTTTTCATTCGCTCGGAGCCAGGCAATGCCAATGTCACGATCAATGGAGAGTATCGCGGGCAGACGCCACTGGAAGTCTCTTTGCCGCCCGGTGAGACACATGAGGTCCGGCTGTTCCGGACCGGGTTCGAGACGGCCGTTCGCCGTGTCACAACCAGTGCTGAACAGGAAAGCGATATCACCATCGCTCTGGAACCGGTAACCAGTCTGGTAAGAATCATCGCCCAGCCTGCTGATGCTGAACTTTACGTGGATGGTGAGTATCGGGGCAGTGCCAATCAGACAGTCGAACTGCTCGCCGCCAGTCAGCGCATCGAAATTCGTAAAGAAGGCTACGTCGCCTATACCAGCAATTTCACCTCGCGCCCCGGTCTGGATCAGGAAATTCGCGTCCAGCTGAAAACCGAAGAACAGGCCCGGCTGGAGTCAATCGAGCCCGTCATTACCACGGTCGCCGGACAAACCCTGGATCTGCATTACCCGTCGCGATTCACGATGGGCGCTTCGCGCCGCGAGCCGGGTCGTCGGGCCAACGAGACCCTGCGTGATGTTATTCTGGAAAAACCATTCTACCTTTCGCGCAACCTTGTCACCAACGAACAGTTCAAGCAGTTCCGCCCGGACCACTCCTCCGGTGTGATCCAGGGTCAGTCGCTGGACTTGCCGCGCCAGCCGGTTGTGCAGGTCACCTGGCAGGATGCGGCACTGTACAGCAACTGGCTGAGTGAACGTGAAGGGCTGGACCCGTTTTACACGGTAGTAGACGGGCAGGTAACGGGCTTCAATCCGCAGTCCACCGGATATCGCCTGCCTACCGAAGCGGAATGGGAATGGGCTTCGCGCACTGATGAGCAGGACAATAGTTTTCGCTTTCCATGGGGCGATGCCTGGCCGCCCAGCGAGCAGATCGGCAACTTCGCTGACGAATCGACCAGCGCGTTCCTCGGGCAGTACCTGCGTGGCTACAACGACAGCTATCTGGCTTCCTCCAATGTCGGCTCTTTCCCGGCCAACGCGCGTGGTCTGTATGATATGGGTGGCAACGTGTCAGAATGGATGCACGATGTATACGGGGCGGTCAGTGGGCTCAGCTCTCAGGTTGACGTCGATCCACTGGGGCCTGAGGAAGGCCGCTACCGCACCATCAAAGGCTCAAGCTGGATGCACGGCTCCATCGTGGAGCTGAGGGCGTCGTATCGCGATTTTGGTGAACAGGCTCGCAATGATCTTGGCTTCCGGGTGGCGAGGTATCTGGGCGAATGAACACAATCTACACTGGTCTTAAATCCCTGACTGCGCTGGCCTGCTTATGCCTGCTGCTGGTCACGGCAGTTAATGCCCAGCAGCAGCCTGCGCAGCAGGCGGAAGGCCAGGATGATTCCCAGTCCTCGCAGCAGGCTTCAAGTGACGGGGATGTCGCCGATGAACCGAACGCCGAGATGCCGGACATTGATAGCCAGCCAATAGAACCGGCAGAGGGCGGCGGGCCAGGACGCTTTATTCCCTCCGAACAGATTTCTCAGGACCTGGGCGTCTCGTTTCCGGTCGACATTTAACTGACTGCAGGATTGCTGAATGAAACAAAAATACCTGTCTGAAATTATCTACCAGATCTTTGCCCTGATCATTGTGGTGATCGTTGTGCATGCCGTCTATGTGGCGGTCATCAGACCCAACGCCGACATCATTCAGCAGCAGCAGACCATGATGCAGGAGGCTGACGAGGACTACGTGCCTGAGCGGTCTTTGTATATTGTTCTGCGCGATTTTGAACAGGAAACCTGTATTATCCTGTTCCTCTGGGCCCTGTCCATTGTGGGCATGAAAATGGTTCGCACCATGCGGGAAAGAGCTCTGCTGGATCGCGAGATGCTACAGGTCAGCGACGGGACCAGTATCCTCCCCGAGGACGCGCGGCAGTATGCGCGACCTGTTCAGGCGCTACCGGACAGAGAAAAGGGATACCTGCTACCCAGGGCTTTGCTGGCGGGCCTGCACCGCTTCGGCACAACGCGCAATGTCCAGGATGTTTCAGCAACCATTCGAGATGTCTGCGACAGCGAGGCTGAGCGACTGGAAAGTGAACTGGCCATCGTGCGCTACATTGCCTGGGCCATCCCGTCCATCGGCTTCCTCGGAACGGTGCGCGGCATTGGTACTGCACTGGGTCAGGCGCACCAGGCTGTCAGCGGCGATATCCTGGGTGTAACTGTCAGCCTGGGTGTAGCGTTTAACTCCACCTTCGTTGCATTGGTGACCAGCATCATGCTGATGTTTGTGCTGCACCAGTTGTCGCTGATCCAGGATCGCCTGGTGCTAGACACACAGACTTACTGTGACAACCACCTGATCAACTACCTGCAAGTACCGGGTCGCAACAATAGCCGACCACTTGCTGGTGATGAAGTGCTGGAGCCTGCATGAGTGCAATTCTGGAGCTGAATGACCAGGCGCTGAACCTGTACCGTGATGGCCAGCTGGTGGCCAGCAGTCCAGGGTATGCGCTGGTCCACGGCAAAGTTCCAGTTTTTGGTGACGAGGCGGCCGCCCGGAGTCGTCTGCACCCAGTCAACAGTTACAATGAGTTCTGGTATCGGCTGGGCATGGATCCACTGCCGCGGCAGGTCGCCAACTTCCGGCACCATGCCGACATGGCTTATGCCCATCTGATGCACCTTTCGGAACTGAGCGGTTATCAGGGCGAGCTGGTGATCGCAGTGCCGGGCAGCTTCTCGCGCGAGCAACTGGCCGTGCTGTCCGGAATCGCCCAGCAAAGTCCATTTGCCCCCCAGGCAATGGTCGACACTGCTATTGTGGCCGCCACAGCAGCGCCGTCAGATAGTGAGCAATTGGCCTTTATTGATCTGCAGCTGCATCAGGCCACGATCACTGTGATTCGTAACGCAAATGGTCGCTTGCAGCGAGACCAGGTGGTTCGCGTGCAGGGCGGAAGCTGGCACGGCATGGCAAACTCACTGGTACAGACAGTCAACGACGCTTTTATTGAGCAGTGCCGATTCAATCCGCAGCACAGCGCAGAATGGGAGCAGCAGCTTTACAACGAAGTGCCGGACTGGCTGCGTGCCATTAATTCCGCAGCACCGGAAATATCCATCGAAATAGAGACTGACAAGGCACGTCACAAAGCAACGGTGCAGACGGCAGATATACTGGGTGACCTGCAGATGATGCAGTCGCGTATTGAGCAGCAGCTTGCTGGCCTTGCGTCGAGCATGGGCGGTTCACTGCCGGTTCTGTTGTCATCGCGAGCGGCATTGATGCCGGGGTTGAAGTCAACATTACAGGCCGGCGGCTACTTGGCCGCCACAGCAGTCGTGAGCGGCGAGCAGCTTGCCGAGGCAGCCTTGCGTCTGGCAGCCAACGCTCCTGGAGGCCAGTCGGCTGTACCTTTCATCCAAAGTGCACGGCTGCAGCAGTCGGCTTCTGAAAATACGGCCACCCACAGACACGAACCAGCCACCCATGTATTGCTCGATGGCCTGGCATGGCCGCTGTCGCATCAGACATGGATTGCCGCCGCTGAAGTTCCGGCAATCATCGCAGACAACCCACCGGGTACAGTGCTGGAGAGGGCTGGCAAGCGCCTGCAGTTAATCAGGGTGCGAAATGGCGGGTAAAAAAAAACGCGGCTCATTTAACCCCCTCAGCCTGGCCTTTCTGGATGTGATGTCCTGTGGCTTCGGGGCCGTCGTTTTGCTGTTTCTTATTCTTGACCATACCGCCACCGAGGCGCGCAACGAGGCAGACCCCAATCTGACGGCAGAAGTGAATCTGCTGGAAGACGAAATCGTGGAAGGCCAGGAAAACCTGTTCCAGATTCGCAATACGCTGGATCGCGTCAGCCTGGAAGTGGTTGAAGCACAGGGGCTGGCGGACCGGATTCAAAGTGAGATTGATGACTTTCTAGCGCAACTGGCTGCGCTGGAAGGTGACTCAATGGCCACCGAGGAAAGCGTCGAAGCCCTGCGTGCTGATATTCAGGCCCTTGAGGAAGAACTGTTGCGGCTGCAGTCGACGGCCGAAGCCGAACGGGGCCAGAGCAACCGCCAGTTTCTCGGCGACGGCGATCGTCAGTATCTGTCAGGGATGCTGCTGGGGGGCAATCGTATTCTGATTCTGCTGGATACGTCAGCCAGTATGCTGGATGAAACACTGGTCAATGTGATACGTACCCGCAACATGTCGGATACTGTGAAAAAACAGACTGCGAAGTGGCGCCGCGCCACGCGAATCGTCGAGTGGATCAGCGCCCAGTTGCCGGTAATCAGCCAGTATCAGGTGCTGGCATTTAACGAAACCGTACAGCCGGTTTTGCCTGGCAGTGAGAACATGTGGCTGGAAGTAGCCGATCAGGACCAGCTCAATGAGGTCGTACGGCAGGTGCAGGAACTGGTTCCCGAGGGGGGCAATAACCTGCAGGCAGCGTTTCAGGCGGTCGCCAGCATGAACCCACTGCCCGACAATATTTATCTGATTACCGACAGTCTGCCCACGCGCAACAATCGTGAACCGCGCGGCAGCACCATTTCGGCGCGCGACCGGCTCAATCTGTACGCCGAGGCAATTGAAAGTTTACCCCGGAATATTCCGGTCAATACTATACTGCTGCCGATGGAGGGTGATCCCGCTTCGGCGGCCGCATTCTGGCAGCTCGCTCATTTGACGAGCGGTTCATTCATCACACCGGCGCGGGACTGGCCATGAGCAGACGCAGAAAAAGAAGCGAAGAGGACAGCTCCAGCATCTCCTTTCTGGACGTGATCTCATGTGGCTTCGGTGCCATCATTCTGCTGTTGATGATTACCGAGAGTTCCGCTCCGGTCAGTCTGGAAGTCACTATGGACCAGCGTGATCAGCCGGTTGCGGATCTGCAGCAGACGCTGTTCGAAATCCGCGGCGAAACCGATGTGGTCAACCGGGAATTGAACGCCAGGCGAGAACAATTGTCCGCCTACCGTGAGCGAATTGCCCGGCTGGAGCGTGAAATGTCCAATATTCGCGGCCGCTTTCAGACCTCTAACGAACTGTCTGAGGATATGAACGAGGAGGAAAACCGGCTGGCCATCGCACGGCAATCCCTGACAGCTGAAATGCAGCGACTGCTGGGGCAGAATTTCGAGCGCAGCAATAATGTGATAGGTGGCATTCCAGTCGACAGCGAGTACATCGTTTTTATCATCGACACCTCAGGCAGTATGTTCTACAACGCCTGGCCCAGGGTGCTGGAAATGATTACCGAAGTGCTTGATGTGTACCCCGAAGTACGGGGCATTCAGGTGATGAACGATATGGGCGACTATATGTTCCCTGCCTATCGCAATCAGTGGATTCCGGACACGCCAGCACGCCGCCAGGCCATCATTTCGACACTGCGCAACTGGTCGCCATTCAGTAACAGCAGCCCGGTAGAAGGCATCACCCGGGCGATCAGCACCTTCTACCAGCCAGGCCAGAAAGCGAGTATCTACGTATTTGGTGATGACTTCCTGCCTGGAGGGTCGATCACACAGGTCGTTCAGACGGTCGACCGTATCAATCAACCGAACGCAGATGGCGATCGACTGGTGCGTATTCATGCGGTAGGTTTTCCGGTATTGTTTGATCTGGACCCGAGATTTCATGAGAGTGTCTACCGTTTTGCCACACTGATGCGCGAGCTGGCTGAACGCAATGGCGGCAGTTTTGTCGGGCTTAACGCTTATCAATAGCGGTGACATCCAGATGACACATTCATGGATGCTCCCATAGGTTATGCTAGGGGCAGTTTTGCAAGTTTAAGAGAGGTGACAAGGTGATCGGCAGCATTAACCCAGTTCGCGTCCTGATAATGATGATGTTGGCCACACTGTGTGCCTGTGCCGCCAGTACGGTGGAAGTCAGAGGCAGTTACCCCAGTCCGACGATTCAGCGCATTCCTTTGACCCTTGGCGTCTACTATAGCGACGCTTTACGCAACTATACGTACACAGAGCGGTCTCAAACAGGAGATGATGAGTATTATGTGGAGTCTGGACAGACCCACATGGAACTGTTCAATACCGTACTGCCGGCGATGTTCGAGAATGTTGTCCTGCTGGACGACCCGGCGCAGGCTGATGCCATGGGCGTAGACGCGATATTCATGCCCAGCATCGACGAATTCCAGCTGGGAATGCCGCAAAAGACCAGGCTGGAGGCGTATGAAGTCTGGGTCAAATACAATATGCGTTTGACCGGAACGGATGGTTCTTATATCGCTGATTGGGTAATGACAGCGTATGGAAATGCCACGGTAGGTGGTCTGAGTACCGCTGAGAGTGGTATCAATGATGCAGCGGTCGCAGCACTACGCGATCTTGCATCGAATTTCTCGATCAGCTTTACAGCTGTACCAGATGTCAGGGACTGGCTGGCGCGGCGCACGTGAAATGGCGTAACTGATACTTCAGGAGTCAGCATGAATACAATTAGAAAAGGGTGCACGCTGGCGCACTGCCGAATATGGCCAGCACTATGTGTTTTGCTGTTGGCAGGTCTGAGCGCGTGTACCAGCACGACAATCGATGAGTTCCGTCAGGCAGAAACCGGCATAAGTCATGACGAGACGGTCGTCATCCTTGGGCGACGTCAGGGCGCAGGTTATGAAACCGCTGCCGACTTTGTGCAGTGTGTAGGTGACCGCATGGGCCGCGGCAGAGACGGGTTAAGCGTTGTGCCCGAGCAGCAGTTCGTCGATGCCCTGTTCCCCTGGTTTGAGCCGCGCACCGCCCCTTTGCGCAGTGACGACCTGCAACAGCTGATGGCGCAGCCGATGGTCAGCGAGAAAATGAGCCAGTTTGGTATCCGTTACATTGTCTGGCTGGATGGGCAGACAGAAACCACCAATCGTATGGGGTCAATCTCCTGCACGGTGGGGCCGGGTGGTGGCGGCTGTTTCGGGTTTGGTTCCTGGGAAGATGATTCAAGTTTTGAGGCTCGCATCTGGGACGTATCCTCACATACCGCAGTAGGCACCATCAGTGCAGACGCCAATGGTCAGTCCTACATGCCGGCGGTATTTGTTCCCATTCCGTTGCTTGCCAGGGTTGAGGCTAACGCCTGCAACAGTCTGGCGGATCAATTGAAACTGTTTGTGCAAGGCGGCTGAGGCGCCACAAGTCAGTATTTACAGGACGGGGCAGTTCATGAAGCCATTCGCAGTAGTTGGCAAGACAAAGATAGCAATTCTGGGGGCTCTGCTAGCAGCGGCAAGTCTGCAGGGCTGTGCCATCAACCCGGCGACGGGTCAGGGCAACCTGGTTTTGATGACTGAAAACCGGGAGCTGGAAATTGGCAAGGAAGAGCATGAAAAAGTGCTGGCCTCCATGCGTGTCATGGAAGACGAAGCTCTGAACGCCTACGTCACCGAAGTCGGGCAGCGTGTCGCCGCGACCAGCCACAGGCCAGACCTGGAATATACCTTCACTGTTATCGACAGCCCGGAGATCAATGCCTTTGCCTTGCCGGGTGGCTACGTTTACATCAATCGCGGACTGTTGCTCTATCTGAAATCTGAAGACGAGCTGGCTGCAGTCCTGGCCCATGAGATTGGACACATCACGGCGCGGCACGCCATTCAACAGCAGGCACGCGGCCGGCTCGCAAACACTGCCGCAACAGTAGGTGGCGTCGTTGCTGCGGTTGCCACTGGCAGTGGTTACATCGGCTCGGAACTGGCGCAGATTGGTTCTATCTGGGCGGCAGCCGGTGTCAGTGGCTTTGGCCGCGAGAACGAACTGGAGGCCGACAGTCTGGGTGCCGAATATCTTCGCAATGCCGGCTACAATCCGCGCGCCATGATCGATGTACTTTCCGTGCTCAAGAACCAGGAAGACTTCAATGTGCGGGTGGCTCAGCGCCAACCCACCTACCATGGTCTGTTTACCACGCACCCGCGTAATGATATTCGACTGCAGCAGGCGGTTGCACAGGCCGGAACGGTGGATGATGCGCAGCTTCGCGAAAGTGATCCCTCGGTTTTCCGCCAACAGATAGATGGCCTGCCGTTTGGTGAAAACACGGTTCGCACAGGCGATCGCAATCGTTATTACCAGGATCTGCTCAGCTACACCATGGTCTTTCCCGATCAGTGGGAGATTCGCGAGACACCTACTACAGTGCAGGCAAGCGCCGCTGACGGCTCAGCCAGCATTCGTGTCGAAGCCCAGCGTATGCAGGAGAACAAGGAGCCACGTCTCTTTATCCGTGAGAATTTGGGCATTGAAGACCTGCAGCGTTCTGAGGCGTTGTCGCAGTATCGGCTGCTGGGTTACACCGGTACGCATACCAACGAATCAGGCCATCACGAGCGGGTTGCAGCCATTTATCTGGGGCCACGAGTATTCGTCTTCAGAGCACAGGTGACAGACCCTGAAAAAGTCGATGAACTCGACCGGCTATTACTGTCCTCTATTCGTACGTTCCGCGCCATACAGATGAATGAGCGTGCCGGCAGTACCGGACTGCAGGTCCGCTACGTACAGGTGACCACTGGTTTTGACTGGGCGGCACTGGCGGCGCGCAGCCCGATCAGTCAGTATCCCGAAGAGACGCTGCGGCTGTTGAACGGTTACTATCCGATTGGTACCCCGGAGCCGGGCGAATGGATAAAAATTCTGCAATAAAAATGGTTCTTGAGAGCCAGGGATTTGACAATGACAACAAGAAACTGGATTAAGGCATCGCTATTCGGCACTTCGGCAGCAGTATCTTTGCTGGCATTGATCAGTATCAGTACTGCACAGGATGGCTCTTCGACTGGAGCCATTACCACCCGAACGCACACATTCACTCCCGTCAGGGATGACATCTATCACGTAGTTGGCACGGGCACAGTAAACGTGATGAGCCATGCCATGCTCATTGAAGGTGAACATGATTTGCTGGTCGTGGACTCTCATGTCACACCCAATGCCGGCATGGCGCTTCTGGATGCGATCAAGTCGGTCAGCGACAAGCCGGTGCGCTACCTCGTCAATACCCATTATCACTTTGATCACGCACACGGCAATCAGGTATTTCCGCAGGAAGTGGAAATAATCGGACACCCCTATACGCGACAGAAACTCTCCGGCGAACTCGGCAATGTGCTGGAAGAGTCTACCTTCCTGAGTTTTACTGAGAGCGTGCCGGACCAGATTGAAAACATGCGCGCTGAGCTCGCGCAGACAAGCGACCCGGCGCGTACCGAGGAGTTGCGTGCTCGCATTTCCATGCAGCAGGCACACTATGAATCGTCTCAGGAGATAGTGCCAACTCCACCGAACATTACGGTTGACGACAAAATGACCATCTACCAGACCGTCGATGGTGGCGGGCGGGAAATCCAGATCGTTCACCTGGGTCGGGGACACACAGGTGGCGATGTTGTGGTGTTTCTGCCAGATGAGCGACTGGTTTACACAGGCGATCTGATGGTGCCGGGTATTCCTTATATGGGTGATGCCTACCTCAATGAGTGGCCGGATGCACTGGAGCGTCTCAAGGCGCTGGATTTTGACACCATACTCCCCGGTCATGGGCCGGTTGTTCAGGGCAAGGATCGCATTGATGATCTGCAGGCTTACATGCGCGATCTCTGGCAGCGAACTGCCGAACTTAAAGCCCAGGGCCTTACGTTCGAGGAGGCCGCAACTGCCATCGACCTGACGGGACACAGCAACAACTACCCGCAGTTGCGCGAGCCCGGTGCGGACCCGCGCGCGATACGCCGTATCTATCAGCTGCTGGATGAGCAGGATGGCCAGCCCTGAGAATATTGCAGTATCAGGTGTAGCCTCTGTAAACAGGGGCTACACCTGACACCTGCTGTCCAGTTGCACCTCTGTTCCGTGATGGCTATTCGTAGGTGAGCTCAGAAGTTTTTCCGCGAAAAATTCGGTAGACAAAGAATGTGTAGCCAAGAATAGCTGGCAGCACGATGGCAGTTCCCCAGAACGTGAATAGCAGCGACGGAGTGCTGGCGGCCGATTCCCAAATCGTCATCTGGCCGATAATGATGTCGGGCAAAATGCTGTAGGCCAGTCCAAGTGCGGCCAGCAGACAGAGTACGATCAGTCCCGCGAACAGTAGCCATTCGCGGCCCTCACGCAGTGCGTGTTGTCTATACAGCAAAAACATCATCCAGCCATAAGTCAGCGTACTCAGCACCGGAATGGGCAGCAGCATCAGTCCATTGGGGTAGCTGAACCACTTGTCAGCGATTGTCTGGCTGACGAGCGGTGTTGCGATAGACACCAACAGCAGCGCAACACCCATCGGCAGAATGGCTCGTGCTGCCCAGCGCATGGCCTTGTCAAACAGTTCGCCTTCCGTCTTGATCAGCAGCCAGGCAGCACCCAAAAGCACATAAAGCGCGGGCAAGGTAAGTGCAATCAGTATCGAGAAAAGCCAGCTCAGGCCGGTTTCAGCCAGTCCAGTGATATAGGTGCCCAACATCCAGCCTTGTGAGCAGGCAGTGATAAGTGAGCCAAATGAGAATATAAGGTTCCACATCTCTTTTTTATCAGAGACCGCCTTGGCACGAAAGTCGAAGGCAATGCCGCGCAACACCAGGCCCATCAACATCAGAGTCACTGGAATGTACATGGCCGTGAGTATCTCGCCATGTGCCTGTGGGAAGGCAATTAACAGAATGCCAATGCCCAGTACGATCCAGGTCTCATTGGCATCCCAGAAGGGTCCTATTGAAGCAATCATCAGATCTTTTTCACTATCACTGGCCAGCGGCAACAGCAGGCCTATGCCCAGGTCATAGCCATCCAGGATTACATATATCAGAAGGGCAAGGCCCATGGCACCTGCAAAGAATAAGGGCAGCCAGGTTTCCATATTACGCCTCCTGTCTCTGTTGGTTGGCTTCGTATCCACCCAGTTGCCTGAGTGCCAAAAGCGAGGCAGCAGGTTTGGTAGCCATATACCTCAAGGTGGCGATGTAGGAGATCATGACGAAAATGTAGAGGGCCATGTAACCCATGAAAGTGCCAAGCATGACACCGCTGCTGTGGTCTGCAACCAGGTCGGCGGTGTTCAGCATCCCGTAGACAATCCACGGTTGCCTGCCAATTTCGGTGACATACCAGCCTGCGAGAACAGCTACCCAGCCAGAAAATGTCATTACGGATGTTGCTGTCAGCAGAGCGGGGCCAGGAGAGCGGCGCTGTTTGAACAGCACCCACCCGGCCCACCAGGCAACTAGGATCATCAGCACTCCCATGCCCACCATGACGCGAAACGCCCAGAACACGGGTGCCACTGGCGGGTGTTCGCCAGCAAATTCATTGAGCCCCAGGATCTCGCCGTCGAGGTCGTGCGTCAGAATGTAGCTGGCGGCTTTGGGGATTTCGATGGCAAAACGTGTGCTGCGGGTTTCTTCATCTGGAAAACCGAACAGTGTTAACGGCGCGCCACGCTGTGTCTCCCAGATGCCTTCCATCGCTGCCACCTTGGCCGGCTGGTGTTCGAGGGTATTGAGGCCGTGCAGGTCGCCAACAACAACCTGAAGCGGTGCCAGGATCATCGCGGTTGCCACCATGGCGCGGAAGATCTTGGCGGTGGCCGGGCCGTCAACTTTCCGCTTCATGCGCCAGGCGCTGATCCCCATCACCAGGAAGGTGGCGGTCAGCATGGAGGCGACCATCATATGCGCCAGGCGATACGGAAACGAGGGATTAAAAATGACAGCCATCCAGCTCTCGACATGGAAGACGCCATCAATCATCGTGTAACCGGTCGGAGTCTGCATCCAGGAATTCAGGCTGAGTATCCAGAACGCCGACAGCGTAGTGCCGACGGCTACCAGCGCGCAGGCAATGACGTGCATGCGATTGGAAACCCGGCTCTTGCCAAACAGCATCACGCCCAGGAAGGTTGCCTCCATAAAGAATGCCGTCAGTACCTCGTAACCCAGCAGTGGCCCGGCAATGTTTCCGGCACGTTCCATGAAGCCGGGCCAGTTGGTGCCAAACTGAAAGCTCATCGTGATACCAGACACAACGCCGATGGCAAACGACAGGGCAAATATCTTGACCCAGAAGTGGTAAGCGTTCTCCCAATGCTGGTCGCCCGTGTATGTGTAGCGCAGGCGAAAGAACAGCAGGATCCAGCCCAGGCCGATGGTGATGGAAGGGAACAGGATATGAAAGCTGATATTAGCCGCAAACTGGGCTCTGGCTAGCAAGTATGGGTCAAATTCAATCATACGCGTCGCCTTCGGTGTGCGTCTGACATGCCTGCCAGACGTGTGAGGGAGGTCTCTTGGTGAGTATGCCAATAATTCTGGCGATATGAAATTCAAAGACAGCTTGCGGTGTAGATGTAAAAGCTGCGGAGCCACACAATAACGGTGTACGATCCCATGAGAAAACCGACTGGTGACTAAGCGACAGACACGGACATCCGGTATTCCTTCATGAAAGCAACCATCAACGCGCAGGCAGCTGTTCGTCACCTGAAAAAGGCCGACCCGGTCATGGCAGGCCTGATCAAACTGGTAGGGCCGCTGCGGGTCCCGGTCAAGCAGGTGGATGATCTGTTTGGTACCCTGGTCGATGCGATCACCGCACAGCAGCTGTCAGTCAAGGCGGCAGCGACAATCTATCGACGCTTCTGTGAGCTGTACGGTGACCCGGATCAGGCACCGGATCCCGTGCGTGTACTGGAAACACCCGAAACCTCGCTACGTGCCGTCGGCCTGTCGCGAGCGAAAGCACTGGCAGTGGTCGATCTTGCCCGCAACGTAGTGACCGGTGCGCTTCCGCCATTGCCCGAGCTGATCGACATGGACAATGAGCAGGTCGTGCAGTCTTTGGTCAAGGTACGTGGAATCGGGCGTTGGACGGCAGAAATGTTTCTTCTGTTTCAACTGGGCCGGGCCGATGTGCTGCCGGTGGATGACCTGGGTGTCCGCAAAGGATTCATGCTTGCCTATCGATTGGCTGAGATGCCTTCCCCGCGGGATTTGCTTGAGCACGGGGAATGCTGGCGTCCACATCGCAGCGCATCAACATGGTATCTGTGGCAGGCGACGCGCCTGAATGAGCTAAGGCAGCCGGGCTGAGTCAGTCGCCTTTTGTTCGGGAACTGACGCGTAACGCGCTCTTCACCCAGTTCGCTGCGAGGTGAGTATCAGTGATGCGGGCAGGCCTGTCTCGGGGTTTAACGGCTCGCGCACGGAAACCAGTCTCAAGCCGCCCGTATTGACCAGCGCGACCCAGCTTTCCAGGGTGCGGAAATACCAAGGTGCCGGGTCCGTGAAGGTCTTATCAAAGCCCAGCCATGAACCCTCGCGCCAGCCATCCTGATAGGCGGCATCGCCGCAGGCCATCAGCGGATGCAGAGTCTGTATCACCAGATGCCGGCCAGGTCGAAGCAGCGTCTGAGCGGCAGTTACGACTGCACTGCCTGACTCCTTGCCAAGCAGCGAAAAGTTGCAGACCATCAGGTCTACCGTGAGCTCCAGGGCTCCGCTGGCCAGTTCATCATATGTCATGACCTCAAAGCGATGGGCAGAGTGACGTCGTGCTTCTGTTATCAGTTCGGGAATGGCATCAATGCCGGTAACGCTGCCAACCAGCGGGCTGAGCTGGCGTGTCAGCCAGCCTTCGCCGCAACCTGTGTCCAGTACCGACGTCGGCTTGCAGTCCAGCACCGCACTGATCACGGCATCATTTGTCACCAGGCGGCGACTGGCGATCGTCTGTGCTTGCACCGCACGAGCCCACGGCGTAGCATTTTTGCGCCAGGAGTCGATAATGCGGGTTTCGTGAGATTCCTTCATGCGTGGCACTATACCACCAAAAACAGCACCAAAAATAAGAGCAAAAAAGGAAACCAGTGATGACTCGACGCCACCTCATGACCACCCTGTCTGGCCTGTTGCTAACGCTGGTCGTCACATTGACGGCGGTGGCGCAGCCCCATGATGCACACTGGGTGACTGCCTGGACAATGAGTCCAAGCACCCTGCTGCCGTCACCAGATGCGGAAGATGCTTTTCATAACCAGACCCTCAGGCAGATTGTCAGGGTGACTGCTACGGGTGAGTCCATCCGCCTCCGTGTGTCGAATGCGCATGGCAATAAACCTCTGGCGATTGGTGCGATGACCGTCGCCCTGCACGCGGGCGATGGCGCGTTAAGGCCCGGAACCTTGCAAGAAGTGACCTTCTCGGGAAACTCTCATTTTAATGTGGCACGTGGTGCGGTGGCGATCAGTGACCCGGTTGGGCTTAACGTGAGCGATCTTGATGAGCTGGCGGTAAGCATCTATTTGCCGCAGGGCTCAGGCAACGCCACCACCCATCGCGTAGGCCTGCAGACCAACTACCTGCTTGCGGGTGATGCCACCACAGAACTGCAACTGCCCGATGGTGCAGAAACCTTTGAAGTCTGGCATTTCCTGAGAGCGATTGACGTGCTTGCCGATGAATCGGTCAGCACCATTGTCACCGTCGGCGATTCGATTACTGATGGGGTTGGTTCAACACTGGATGCCAATCTGCGCTGGCCGGATCAGTTTCTGGCCCGCCTGCGAGCCGATAGCGACATGCCGCAGTATGCAATTGCCAATGCCGGCATTAGCGGCAATCGAGTGTTGCATGAGCGCGCTGAAATATTCGGTGAAAACCTCCAGGCAAGATTTGAACGCGATGTGCTGGCGCTCAGTGGTGTCAGCCATATTGTCTTGCTGGAGGGCATCAACGACATCGGTATGTCAGTCAGTCTTGCCACGGATCAGGAAGTTACCCCGGAACAGATCATTGCCGGTTATCGTCAGATCATCGCGCGTGCCAAAGCCCGTGGCATAATCATTATTGGCGCAACGCTGACACCGTTTGCCGGAGCCGGGTATTACACGGAAGAGGGCGAGGCCAAGCGCCAGCAGGTGAATGACTGGATTCGCAGCTCCGGCGCCTTTGACGCCGTAATTGATTTTGATCGGGCGATGGGAGACCCGCAGAATCCGGGTCGATTGCCCGCCAGCTTCACGTCGGACAACCTGCACCCCAATGATGCAGGGTACAAGGCGATGGCCGACAGCATCGATCTGGGCATTTTCAGGTAAAGGCTCGTTTGTGTTTACCCAAAGGGCACTTGTACCCCAAGGGCACTTGTACCCAAAAGGGCACAGGTACCCCCAGGGCACTTGTACCCCCGGGCGACACAGGGTAACTTGCAGATATTCCTAAAATAAAAGTCGGAGAATTGTCTATGCGCAACGCCTATCCAGGACTGACACTCTTGTTGGCCGTCGGGCTTGTTGCCTGTTCGGAGCCAACGGAGACAGTGATCTCAGGCAGCGAGGAAACAACTTCAGGTGCTGTCGATGCTCTGCAGGAGGCCACGCAGGAAGCGGCCTCAACTCCCCAGATGGCAGCGCAGGAAGCGTTGAATGTAGAGATTTCTCTGGGCAGTGCCGTCAAGCGATTGTGCTCATCAGTGCTGGTCGGTGGAAGAGCCATTGAACATGTGATGGCGCAGGAGCTGAGCAATGCTTCTGCCGCAGGTGTGGATTTTACTTTCTCGATTGATGGCGACCTGGTGACGGGTGCGGGTGCAGGACAGACTGTACAGGCACTGTACCGGGAACACC
Organism: Pseudohongiella sp. SYSU M77423; assembly: GCF_029911965.1. Taxonomy (NCBI): domain Bacteria; kingdom Pseudomonadati; phylum Pseudomonadota; class Gammaproteobacteria; order Pseudomonadales; family Pseudohongiellaceae; genus Pseudohongiella; species Pseudohongiella sp. SYSU M77423. The sequence continues at coordinate 378,529 of NZ_JARYTH010000004.1, forward strand.
TGGGTTGCACGCTGGTTAAAAATACCTCTGTTGAAGTACTGCAGGCGCAATTCGACCCGGCACTTTATCCCGAAAAACCTGCCGCCTCGGACGCTGAATGGCCCCTCGGTGATAGCGTGGTGCTGCCCACAGCGCTGCCCGGGGTGGATCTTGACGCCATCGATGCCGCCGTTGACCAGGCCTTTGAGGATATCGAGGCGAATCAGAACATCAATACTCGCGCCGTGCTGGTCATTCACGAAGGCAAAATAATCGCCGAGCAGTATGCCGAGCCGTTTAATGCACAGATGCCGCAACTGGGCTGGTCCATGACCAAGACTGTCACTGCAGCACTGACCGGAATGCTGGTTGAAGAAGGTATTTTTGATGTTGATGCGCCCCCGGGCATTCCAGAATGGCAATCCGCAGATGACCCGCGCCGCCAGATCACGCTGGAGAATCTGCTGCAGATGTCCAGCGGTCTGGAGTACTCCGAAGTCTACACTGCCGGATCAATGTCTGACGTCATTCTGATGCTCTATACAACAGGTGATACGGCAGCTTATGCAATCGATCAGCCACTTGCACAAGAGCCCGGTAGCACTTTTTATTATTCCAGCGGCACAACCAATATCATCGCACGTACACACCGCCAGGCCTTCGATGGCTTTCAGGAGTATTTCAACTTTCCCCAGGAGCGACTGTTCAGCAAACTGGGTATGCGCTCGGCGGTGATTGAACCCGATGCCAGTGGCACCTTTGTGGGTTCGTCCTACATGTACGCAACACCTCGTGACTGGGCCAAGATAGGCCTGCTGTATCTGCAGGACGGGCGGTGGAATGGTGAGCAGATTCTCCCCGAAGGCTGGGTCGACTATAGCGTGACACCTGCAAGTTCAGCTGACCAGGGGCAGTACGGTATTCAGCTTTGGCTGAACGCAGGCGCGCCCGATGACCCGGCGGACCGACCCTTACCCAATCTGCCGGCCAATACCTATTATCTGTCCGGGTTTGAAGGACAGAATGTAGTCGTGGTCCCGGATCACGATCTGATTGTTGTGCGCATGGGGGTGACCACCAGCGGGCCCCGTCCCATCTGGCAGCTGACCGAGTCTGTGCTTGATGCAGTTTCTCAGGGGGCGCAATAATCTTGATCAGCTCGCTTCCCCGGGAGTTGCTTGCAAAACTTCCACCATTCCTTGTGTACTGGGCTGTCAGTCTTCTGGCATGCCTGGTGTTTCTGCCTTTTCTGTCCTGGGTCGTTTTCTCAGGTGATGACTCCCACCTGATGCGTGTAGCGCTGGACTACGGTGGGCTTCAGCCATACCTGCAGCCCGAAGTCTATCGGGAGCTGTCCGTGGCAAACTACACGCCCATCCCGATGACAATTTATCGCTGGGTATCCCTGCTGTTTCCAATGCGGCCCTTGTTCTTCCTCGCCTTCATGGTGGCCTGTATGAGTCTGGTTATCGCATTGGCAGCTACGTTAGCGTCACGGCTCACACATAATGTTGAAGCTCAGTCTGATGGGCACAACACACAGGCAGGCTGGTTGACGATTCTGCTGATGACATCCTTGCTGTCACTGCCCACCCTGCTGAGTCGTTTCTACACCATGCACTACCTGATCGGGGGAATATTTGCGCTGCTGGCTCTGCTTGTTCTGATTAGAAAACCAGCGTCTGAAAAATCCGACTATCTTTCGTGGCTGGCGGTCTGTGGATTGCTGTTTCTTGCGCTGCTATCCAAAGAAGTCTATCTGATGCTGTTGCCCGTCATACTGCTGCTGGCCTGGCAGCGCAAGCAGTGGGTCCTGGCGGGCGGCGCATTGATGGTCACACTGATTTACTGGCTGTGGCGCGGGCACATGCTGGGCATGCAACTGGATGTTGGCGGAGAGGGCAGTTACTTTGCAGGCTTCTGGAATATCGGTGCGGGTGCCTGGCTGGAATTTATTGGTTTCTACCTCAGCAGTCGCTGGCTCATCCTGTTGGCATTGCTGATTGCTTTCATCAGCGATGCACGGCTGTCATTAAAGCTGGTGGCGCTGGCTTTGTTATTCGGACTGCCAGGTCTGGCGGTAACCCACGGCATCGCAGAATACCAACTGCACTCTGATCGAATTTTCTTTGCCATGGATGTTGCTCTCGGAATTGTCGCTGCGGTTGTCATCTGTCGTGACCATCGCGCACGAAACCTGTTTAAGCTGGAGTATGCAGCTGCAGCATTTGTGTTCGTATTTTTTATTCAGGTGCTGGCGGTACGAGACTATCGTCAGGAAGTTGTGACGCAGACTGACTACAAAATTACCCGTTATCTGCTTGACCGCTTTGCGGCCGTGGCAGATCAGACTGCGCTGGTACCGATGAACTATATACAGGGCGATCTGATGCGGGTCAGTGAGCGTCTTGGCCTGAACTGGGTCTCGTTGACACAAAACTGTCTGGACGCGCAGCAGGTTCCCGGCGATCAGCTGCTGATCTTTAATGATGCTGGTGAGCTGATGTCACGAGATGAGCTGCAGGCGCAGTGTCAACTAGCATCAGGTCTTACAGTCAATGCGGAGATTGCACCGCAATACGATAGCGGCCTGCTGAGTTGGCAGCTTTCTGCCGCGCCAGACGTTCAGACGGGGGTACTGTTTGTTGACCGTGCATTCGCTGTTCCACTGCCAGCCTTCAACAGTCAACTGGTCAAGCCCGCACCTGACGAGCGGTACCAGCTGTTCGCACGCCAGGGCAATCAATGGTGGTTCTCTGAGCCGCGCCTGATCGAAATCCGCTAAGAGGCGTGCAGTGAGTGAAGCTGAAAAAGCGTCCTGAAATAGCCGGGGTCCTTGATCAGCACATCTGACTGCGCCGGATGTGTGCGAGCGTATTGTTCCCTCGATACCCAAAAACGCAATGCCGCCAGCTGCAAAACCTTTGGCCAGCAACGTGTTTCTATAGAGCTGAGCGGGCGTATGCGCGAATAGGCATCAAGCATCGACTGCACATGCAATGGCTGGAAAATCAGTTCGCCTGAATCGAGCGCTCTGGTGCACCAGTCGTTGGCGCAGATCGCCAGATCCATGATCATCCACCCGGTGGCTGCATTGTAGAAATCGATCACGCCCGTTATCTGATTATCGATCAACATTGCGTTGTCACGAAACAGGTCACCATGAATGACAGTCTCGGGCAGTGTAGGCGCGGAATTATACCAATGCTGCAGCTCCGTCAGTACGGGCAGCAGCCAGGGCGTTTCGTTCTTCCAGTGGCTGACTGCCAGTTTGCCAGCCTGTTGCAGCACCCAGCGCGGTCCGCGGTCGTTATCGCGCTGCAGAGGACATTGCGATGTCGCCTGATGCATGCGCGCCACCAGCTCGCCCAGCGCGGCGCATTGCAGCGGCGAAGGCTGCGAGGGGTGTTCGCCCGGCAGGCGTGGCTGCAATAGCGCCGGGCGATTTTTCAGGCGGTGCAGTGCGCTGCCATTGCGATCTGCTACCGAAAACGGTACGGGCAAACCGGCCGCCTGCAGGCAATCCAGTAGTTCGACAAAGAATGGGAGCTCGTTGACCGGGCCACGCTCTACAAGTGTCAGGACAAAATGGCTGATTTCGCCATCGTGCCCGCGGGTGTCAACAAAGTAGTTGGTGTTTTCACTGCCGCCCCTGATGCCCTTAAAGTGTGCCAGTTCGCCCACGTTAAACGGTTCAAGAAAGGAACGTATATCCTCTTCGCTCAGCGGCGTGAAAACTGACATTCAATCGCTCTACTCGTACTGCGCCTCTATGTCCATCAAGGCCTCGCGAATCGTCGCTGCCCAGATGTCATATCCTGTCTCATTCAGATGCAGATTGTCTTCCACAAAAATGTCAGTGCGCACGGTGCCGTCCGCTTTCAGGAAGGGAGTCGCCACATCCACAAAGTGTATGCGTGGGTCACTGGCAGCGAGAGCGCGATAGCGCTGATTCAGTTCCGAGGCAATCTGCCAGCTGTCGACCCGTGCCACACTGGGTTTGACAGACAACACGTAGATCCGGGTGTCCTCGCGCTGCGCATGAATGCGATCAATGATCGTCTCCAGTTGCTGCATGATCTGCTCATTGGGGATGTTGTTGCGGCCGGTGTCATTGTCGCCTTCGTAAATCAGCACGGCGCGGGGCTGGTACTTAAGCACCACGCGATCCAGGTAATGCACGACGTCGTTCATGACGCTGCCGCCGAAACCGCGCGGGATGACAGTCAGTGGCGCCAGGTCAGCTGGTGCATCCTCGTTCCAGTACATGATGGACGAGCTACCAGTCAGTACGATGGCATCCTCGGGAGGAGGGTTTTGCGCATCGGCTGCTTCAAAACGTTCGATGGCCGCTTCAAAGCGGGTCGGGTCTGGCAGTTCCTGTGCCCAGCCATTGCTGGCAAACAGCACGGCAAACGCCATCAGGGCGGACTTACAGGTTTTTGTCACTAGGGTTCCTGGCACGGGTGCATCCTCGCTTATTAGTTTTTTATGATTGTAGCGCGTCTGCCAGCTGCCGCCTATGCCGGGCCGCAAGCAGTCATGTGTCAATTCACAGATCATGAGCTGGCTGCCATTATCCATCTCCGTTATGATTGTTCGCTCGATCCTTATTCAAAGTAATAACGCTCAAAACAACAAGGAGCTCCCTGCTATGCCTCGTCTGCCCAAATTTGTGCTGATTGCGGTTTCCGTTCTGATGACCGCATTGACTTCCTCCCTCGCGACTGCCCAGAGCATCGACCTCGGCCGAGGAGAGCTGCCAGTCACTGTGCCCGAGGGCTACTCGTCAGACACTCCCGCGCCCCTGATCGTGCTGCTGCATGGCTACACATCCAGCGGCACCGTCGCCGACCGCTATATGGGGCTCAGCGCGATTGCTGATGACTACGGTTTCCTGCTGGTCGCACCTAATGGAACGCGTGAACCGGGTGGTGACCAGAACCCCTACTGGAACGCTTCAGATGCCTGCTGCAACTTCTTCAGTACGGACGTCGACGACAGCGGCTACCTTATGTCCGTCATCGAGCGCATGGAGTCAGAGTACAACGTCGATCCCAAGCGCATCTATCTGGTGGGCCACTCCAACGGTGGTTTCATGTCCTATCGCATGGCCTATGAGCACTCGGACAAGATCGCGGCTATCGTCAGCCTGGCGGGCGCCAATCATCTGGAACAGCGTCCGGCCCCCGAGCATGCGGTGAACATTCTGCAGATCCACGGCACCGCGGATCAGACCATTGCTTATCAGGGCGGTGAGATTCAGGGCAATCGCTATCCGAGCGCCATGGGTTCCGTGCAGCGCTGGGCCAGCTACAACGGCTGTATCACCCAGGGCCGCGCCCGCGAACAGCGAGATCTGGATGCCAGCCTGCCGGGTCATGAAACCGGGGTGATGACTTTTGATGTTGGTTGTCGTGCCGGCGGCGCAGTAGCGCTGTGGACGATTTCTGCCGGTACCCACGTGCCGAGCGTGTCAGATACTTATGGCGCGCAGCTGGTGGAATGGCTTTACGACCATCCCAAGCCCTGATGGTCGAAGCCCGGGGCGGTCATCACTGACGATGCAGCCGCCCCCGGGCGAGTGAAAATGCGATGCCGGGCAAACAGACCAGTCCGGCTATCGCAAAACACACATCGATAGCGCGCGACAACTGAGGGATGCTGTCCTCGTTAATGACGGTATTTCCCACGATCAGGCTCACCACCAGCGCTACCAGCACCATGCTGTTCAGCTGACCCACCATTCGCGTCGTGGCGACCGCCGCCGATGCGCTGCCATAGTGACGTCGTTCGACAGAACCCATAATGGCATTCACATTGGGTGACGAGAACAGCGCAAAACCCCCGCCAGTGAATAACAGGGCGATGACCACACGGGCCGTGCTGCTGTCCGGGTGCAGTGTGGCCAGAATGAACAGGCCGCAGGCAGTCAGCGCCATGCCGGCCGACGCCAGCCAGCGCGGTTCAATCCGGTCCGAGAGACGGCCCATCATCGGTGATCCGATGGCCATGGTCAGCGGCTGCACCATCATGATCAGGCCAGCCTGACTGGCACTCATGCCTTTTACCGACTGCAGATACAGACTCATAAGCACCACGTTAGCGTAGGTGGCGCTGTACATGATTAATGCGGACGCGGCCGACAGCGTAAACGTGCGATTGGTGAAAAAAAGGTTCACGTCCCACAGTGGATGCGGTGAGCGGCGCGCATGTCGCAAAAACAGGGTGATGGTGACGGCACTTGCGGCCAGCAGGGCGACGCTGTCCCAGGCCGGCAGCCGGGAGATGGCCAGGCAGAACAGACCAATACTGGCGATCCAGCCCAGTGCTCCGGGCACATCAAAACGGGTGTCCGTCTCACCATGCCATTCGTCGTGTACAAAAAACAGGCCCAGTCCCAATACGGCCAGCACCAGAGGCAGATGAACCAGAAACGAAGCCCGCCAGCTGACATGGTCAACCACCAGACCACCCAGTAAGGGACCCACTGACAGCCCGATATAGATCGATGCGGTCACCAGGCCGATGTAGCGCCCTCTCTGATTGGCGGGGAATGCCGAGCTGACAATGGCCATTTGCGTTGCGTTCAGCGCCGCTGCGCTGACACCCTGCAGAAAGCGCGCCGCCAGCAGCAGTTCCCCGGTTGGCGCCAGTGATGTCAGTATCGAGGACGCAATGACAGCCGCCGTGCCGATCATGAAAATGCGCTTGCGACCCACGCGGTCGGAGAGGCGACCGAATATCAGTACAAACATCGTACTGGCCATCAGGAAAGCCATCGGCACCCAGCTCATTGCGACAGCTGTCATGGTCAGATCTTCACCCATGGCCGGCAGAGCGACGTTGGCAGCCGATAACATCAATGGCACCGCAAAGGAGTTAAGAAGGACCATGGCCAGGATGGCGCGTGACTGGGGGTGCTGTGACAAAACGCGGATTCCCTGCTGTCGGGCGGATGGCGGCAAACTGCCAGCGCGTATCATAACACCTCTGCCAGTACAGTCGATTGCAGCGCGCCTCGCAGACAGCGTGTTATAGTCCTGCGCAAAGAAAAACGGAGTTATTATGGAAATCATTTCTCTCAAGGATCGCCCGGAACATTTGATGACGCTGGCAAAATGGCATCATGCCGAATGGTCCTACCTCAATCCGGAACGTTCTTTCGAAGCCCGTGTCGAAGAAATGCAGTGTGACTTGCGCGGTGATGTCATCCCGATCACATTCGTCGCGGAGCGCGACGGTGAATTGTTGGGTTCCGCCTCCATGCTGGCCGAGGACATGAGCACGCACCCCGAGCTGACACCCTGGCTGGCCAGTGTTTTTGTGGCACCGGCACATCGCAAACAGGGTATCGGTAGCGTTCTGGTTAAACGAATAATGGATCATGCGCGCGACAACGGCGTGAAGAAACTGTATCTGTACACCCCTGACCAGGAGCAGTTGTATGCCGGGCTGGGCTGGCAGATACTCAGTCGCGAGCCATACAACGGTACGCCAGTAACCATCATGAGTGTGGAATTTAACTGAGCTGATATCGCGCCAGGTCAGCAGACACAGGCAGCTTGAGTGAAATGGACCCTCACAACATCGCCCCGCAGGCTACCGCATATGTGATTGAACAGGTTTATCGCCGCGAGCGACGGCGGGCAATGGCAACATTGATCCGCCTGCTCAATGGTGATTTTGATCTGGCAGAGGATGCCCTGCATGAAGCGTTTACTGCTGCGGTCGCACAGTGGCCTGCTGACGGAGTACCCGAAAACCCGCGTGCCTGGCTGGTGACGGCGGCAAAGTTCCGCGCCATCGACCAGATTCGCAAGCGGCGGCGGCATGACGATGCCAGCGACGAACTGGTAAGAATGCTTGATGTTGCTGATGATGAGCAGACAGACGACCTTTCTATTGAAGACGATCGGCTCAGACTCATCTTTACCTGTTGCCACCCGGCCCTGTCGCCTGAAGCGCGTGTGGCACTGACGCTGCGCGAAGTCTGCGGTCTGACGACTGAGCAGATCGCAGCGGCCTTTCTGATACCCACGCCCACACTGGCGCAACGCATTGTGCGGGCCAAGAACAAAATCCGCGACGCCCGCATCCCTTACGAAGTACCCCAGACCCGCGATCTGCCAGACCGGTTGGGCGCAGTGCTGCAGGTTATCTACCTGGTTTTCAACGAAGGATACCTGTCATCGCAAGAGGATCCCGATCAAAGTCGGGAAGCGCTTGCGGTCGAAGCGATTCGCCTGACCCAGTTACTGCAGGACCTCATTCCGTCCAGCGAGGTGACAGGTCTGCTGGCGCTGATGTTGTTGCATGAGGCCAGGCGCGCATCACGCTACAAAGAATCAGGCGAACTGGTGCCACTGGACGAGCAGGACCGCAGCCGCTGGGATAAACACCAGATTGCTCAGGGTTGTATGCTGGTCCGCAAGGCACTAACGCAGGGGCCGGCTGGGCCTTATGCAGTGCAGGCAGCCATCGCTGCGCTGCACGCCGAGGCCCCAAGCTCTGAAGATACCGACTGGCATGAGATCGCGGGTCTGTACCGTGTACTGCTGGCGCTGCAACCGTCGCCTGTGGTTGCACTCAATCACGCTGTAGCTATCGCGATGCGTGACGGTGAGGCGGCCGGGCTGGCACGCATAGACCAGTTGTGCGCAGATGGAGCGCTGGACAGTTATCACCTTCTGCATGCCGCGCGGGCCGATTTACTGCGTCGTCTGGGTCGTCATGATGAAGCCCGGTTGTCCTATCAGTCAGCCATTGAGTTAACCAATGCCAGTGCAGAAAAACGATTTTTACAGCGCCGCCTCAATGAACTGGGCACTCCTGACAGTATTTTGAAATAAACACAGTGTTAACTGTCGAATCGGACAAAGCTGACACGACAGGCATATAAAGACACATCAAAAACACTCAAAACAGGAGCACGTGTTTATGTCATATATTGACGGGTTTGTTCTGGCCGTACCAAAGGCCAATCGCGAGAAATTTATTGCTCATGCCAAGACCGCTGATGAAATATTCATTGAGGCGGGGGCCATTCGTGTGCTGGAGTGCTGGCAGGACGATGTTCCAAAAGGCAAAGTCACGGATTTTTATGGCGCTGTGAAAGCCACCGAAGACGAGGTCGTCTGCTTTGCCTTTATCGAGTGGCCCGATCGAGATGCCCGCAATGCCGGGATGAAAAAAATCGAACAGATCATGCACACAGACCCCCGCATGGATCCTGAAAAAAACCCGATGCCTTTTGACGGCAAGCGCCTGATTTTTGGTGGCTTCGAGACTGTCGTCAAACTCGGTAAAGATTGAGACGTTCCGGGCTCGATTTATCAACTAAGGAAAGGAGCAGAAAATGCAGAACAAACACGGAGATTTTGTCTGGTATGAATTGCTGACACCTGACGCAAACGCCGCGCAGGCGTTTTACGGGCCGATGCTGGGCTGGGAGTTTGTTGACAGCCAGATGCCGGATATCAGCTATCACCTGGTGTCAGCCGCCGATGTAGATGGTAATGGTCGACATGAGGTGGCAGGCGTTATGACCCTGACTCCTGAAATGGTAGAAGGTGGCGCCCGTCCTGTTTGGCTGGGTTATATCGCTGTAGAAAATGTTGATGAAACAGTTGCCAGCATGCAGGCCAGTGGCGGACAGTTATTGATGCCGGCTCAGGATATTCCCGGTGTGGGGCGCATGGCCATGGTGGGCGATCCCGATGGCGTGCCGTTTTACGTGATGACAGCTGCCAGCGACACACCCAGCTTCGCCTTTGCAGCAGACAAGCCGCGCCCCGGCCATTGCGCCTGGAATGAATTGTGTGCTGGAAATCAGGCGGGCGCCTGGGACTTTTACGGAAAGCACTTTGGCTGGAAGAAAGACGGCGAGATGGATATGGGCGACATGGGCACTTATGACTTCATCCGACATGGTGGCATGATTGGCGCCATCATGCAGAAATCACCTGACATGCCCATGCCGACCTGGAGCTACTACTTCCGTGTGGTTGATATTGATGTCGCAGTGAAACATGTGAAGGCGGCGGGCGGACAGTTGATGCATGGCCCCGAGGAAATCCCGGGTGGCGAATACGTGATTGTCGGTGCCGACCCACAGGGCGCCGTGTTCTGTCTGATAGGCGTGAGGAACGCGGCATGAAGTACCTGTGCCTGGTGTATTACGACGAAAACATCATGAATCAGATGTCGCAACAGGAATGGGATTCGCTTAATCAGGAATGCATTGCCTGTGTGGGATCATTGACGTCGAATGGCCATTTCCTGGATGGAGCGCCTCTGCAATCAGTGAATACCGCTACCACTGTCCGGGTTCGCAACGGCAAGGCGGCTTTGACAGACGGCCCTTTCGCCGAAACCAAGGAGCAGCTGGCCGGTTTTTACATGCTGGAGGCGCGCGACATGAATGAGGCCATCAGGCTGGCGGAAAAAATCCCGCCGGCCCGCTATGGCAGCATTGAAGTCCGCCCTGTACGTGAGCTCAGAGAGGCGGAGAATACCCGCTAGTCACTGGCTTGGCTGGCCTGCAAACTAGGGTTATAGTGCCTCAGCTACCAAACTGACTTGCTGCAGGTAACTGAAAGATGACGCAACACTCGGTATTTACCCGGATGCGGCTGGCCGTCCCGCTGGCCGCGACACTTCTGTTGATGGCGTGCGGCAATGAAGAACCACCGGCACCAGTCGAGGTCCGCGCCCCCATCCAGGCGATTTCGCAAATACCCTTGCAGGACATGGTGGCCTGCGCCGAAGACGCGGCACCGCTGGTCAACAATACCGGCACCTTCAGTCGCTCCATCAACACCGGCATGGAGCTGGCGCAGGCTTATTTTGACCAGGGGCTACGGCTTACCTACGGATATTATTTCCCTGAAGCGATCGCCTCTTTTAATGCGGCACTATGCCTCGATCCCAATAACGCCATGATTCACTGGGGCAGGGCACTGGCCATGGGGCCCAACCCCAACAGCCGCTATGCAGGCGTTACTGACGATCCGGCCGGCGCTGGCAAGGCCGCCATCGATCGTGCCATGGCCATGGCTGACACGCTGCCACCGCCAGAGCGCGGGCTGGTGGAGGTTTTGGCGGTCCTGTTTGATTCAGAGACTTACCCGGATGCCATGGCGCGTACCAACGCATTTGTAGAGGCGGCTGAAGCCAACTACCAGACTCACAGCGATGATCTGGAAGCTGCCTTTCTGGTGCCGCACGGCATCATGATGACAACGCCCTGGACCTATTTCTCAGCAGAAGACGGCAGTGCCTCGCCCGGTGTCGCCCGCGCTCGCGATGTCATCGAGCAGGGCATGGCACAGAATCCCCGGCACCCGGGGCTGACGCATCTGCATATCCACCTTCTGGAGGCTTCATTTGAGCCGGAGGCAGCGGAAGCCTCTGCCGATCGGCTGGAATCCCTGACGCCCATGATCGGGCACATGGTGCACATGCCCGGCCATATTTATATGCGGCTGGGTCGTTACAATGACGCTATTGCTACCAACCAGCGCTCGCTCGAGGCAGATGAATTCCTCCAGCAGGCCTGGGGCAATCGAAGCCTGCCGCGCAATGGCACCTATTTTCTGTCAGCAACCAATCACGGCGGCCATGCGCGCATGTTCATTCACTGGGCAGGCCTGCTGCAGGGGAGTTTTGAGCGTGCTACCAGCGTTTCTGCGCCAATGGCGGCAATGGTTGATATAGAGGCGCTCAATCGCGGTTCAGGCTTGAGAGCACCGGTAGCGCACTGGATGACACTCAAAGCCTTCGGTCGCTACGACGATTTGCTGGCGCTACAGAATCCGGCTCCCGAGCAACCCTATCTGGCCGGCATGCTGCACTGGGTGCAGGGTTCCGCACATGCTGCTAACGGTGATCTTGCTCAGGCGCAGCAAGCATTGACGGCCCTGCAATCGATCAGACAGTCAGCTGCAGGGCTGGATACCATGCGTGCCAGCGTCAACACAGCAGAAGATCTGCTGGCCATCGCCGAGCACGTGCTGGCAGGCGAAATTGCCAACGCACAGGAAGACTATGCGCTTGCTGTGGGTCACTTTGAGCAGGCTGTTGCTCTGCAGGATGCGCTGCGATACATGGAACCACCAGACTGGTTGCAGTCGACCCGCTTGTTCCTGGGACAGGCGCTGATCAACGCAGGCCAACCTGAACAGGCCGTTTCCGTATTCGAACGTGATTTGTTAATGTTGAATGAAAACGGCTGGGCGCTCCATGGGCTTGCACAGGCTCTGGATATGGTCGGGCGCAGTGACGAAGCAGAGGCCGCGCGTGAACGGCAGGCGCAGGCATGGGCAGACGCAGATGTGATGTTAAATGCGGCTCACTTTTGAAATACAAAACGTATTCTTATGAGAGTACACCGATGAGTAATGCAATTGAAAAACTGGCGGAACAGGTTTCTGATGCCAGTAACCTTGAAGAGCTGACACAGCCCATTCTGGATGTGCTGCAACGTGTTACCCACCTGGAAAGCACCTACGTGACAACCATCCACGAGCAGGAGGGTGTGCAGCGCATTCTCTATTCGCGTAACAGTGGTGAATTGCAGATCCCGGAAGGCCTGGAAGTGCCATGGAGTGACACGCTGTGCCGGCGCGCACTCGATGAGAAACGTTTTCTGACAACTGATGTGCCCAGCGTCTGGGGTGACTCTGAAGCAGCTGCCGCGCTTGGACTGAAAACCTACCTCAGCAATCCCATCTACACCGATGAAGGTGAGCTGTTCGGCACCTTATGTGGCGCCAGTGCCAACACTGTTGAAGTGAGTGACGCTGCCCTGGAAGTGCTGGCGCTTTTCTCGCGCATGATTGGACACCAGGCAAGTCGTGAGCAGTTGGCGCGTGAAGCGACGGCCCGCGCGCATGCCGCCGAAACGCGCGCCAGTGATATGCAGTTTGTGGCTGAAATTGGCGCCTTGTGCCTGTCGGGGGAAGAGCCTGATCAGGTACTTAAGGCAGTCAGTCAGAGCTTCAAGTCGCGTCAGGCATGGCAGTACGCGGCGCCATTCCTGTTACCAGAAGTCAGTCCCATTTCCCTTGATCAAACCGTCAATGGTATCGACGCATCACATCTGACAACACCGGAAATGCTGGCCACCGAAGATGGCCCGATGCTGCCGCTGCTGATAGAAATGTTAAACATGGCTCGTTACAGCGAAGGTTATGCGCCCACATTTTTAAGCCCACAACACAGCTCGCCAGAACTGCGTGCAGAAGCCGAACGCAGTGGTATTGGTAATGAGTGTGAACTGTTCGTATTGACACTGGCACATGGCACTGACCTGATGGGGGGCGTGCTATTGATCAGTCAGCCCGGCGGTCTGGACGCTACCGAAAAAACCATGGTGCAGAGCTGCTGGCAGACACTGACTCTTTTCGCTGAACGGGAAGTTGAGCATGAGATGCTGGAAGTGGCCAATGCACAATTGACCCTGCACGCGCGGCATGATCCGCTGACTGGCCTGCCCAACCGTCGCTACCTGGTTGAGGAAATGCGACGTATGTTGTCTCATGCACAGCGTGCTGGCGAAGTGGTCTATGTGGCATTTATTGATCTGGATGGTTTCAAGAAAATCAATGACCAGCATGGCCATGATGTCGGTGACGATTTTCTGGAGGCGATGGCACACTGTCTAAAAAAATCCGCTCGCACCGGCGACCTGACTGCTCGCTATGGCGGGGACGAATTTGTCATGGTGGCGGTTAACGATGAGCCGGCTACTGAACAGGCACGACAGGCAATTGCAGTTCGCATCGAACAGGCCATGAGTGGCGTGCTGAAGTTGCCAAGCTTGACGCTTGATTACCCGGGCCCCAGCGTGGGTGTTGTCGCGTGGCAGGGCGACACAGTTCCCGACGCCGACGAACTGATCGCCAGGGCCGACAAGGCAATGTACGTTGTTAAACAGGCGCGTCGCGCCGAGCGTGCCTGATACGTAAGCTTTTAATACGGGCATTTAGTGTGTGGAGGTCTATGCAAGCATTCAAACGCCGCACCCTGGCGCCCACCAGCTTGTTCGCGACCCTGATGTTGGTAATCAGCGGCTGTGCCTACCAGCCGCCGCCTGAATTGGTCGGACAGGATCTGCTGCGCAGCTATTTTCAGCCTGGTGTCTATGCAGGTATCGAGCAGACCCGCATCAGTCGCGACTGCGTCGCCTTTCATCCCATCAATATGAACGATGAACGACACCCCATTGTGGTCTGGGGCAACGGCACTTATGCCAGTCCTGCCTCCTATCGCCTGATGCTGGAGCACTGGGCGAGCTGGGGGTTTGTAGTTGTTGCAGCGATGACGCCCAATGCCGGCAGCGGCCGTGAAATGCTTGAATGTCTCGACGATATCCGCAATGAATATTCGCGCCGCGAGAGTGTTTTCTTTGGCAAAGTGGACACCACACGAGTCGCAGCAGCAGGCCATTCGCAGGGCGGCGGCGGTGCTCTGATGATGGGTCGTGATCTGCGTGTGGATACTGTCATTGCCATCCAGCCCTACACGCGTGGTCCGCGTTTTGTTCCCCAGGTCATCAGCGATCTCAAGGGGCCATTGCTGCTGTTGTCCGGTGCCGAAGATGTCACCGCTGCACCGGATATCCATCAACAGCCCGTTTTTGAGCAGTCGCCGGTCGATACAACATGGCTGAACCTGCGCGGCGCCACACACCTGGCACCCATGCAGACCGGCGGCAGCTATCTGGGGCCGATGACGGCCTGGCTACGCTGGATCCTCTGGGATGACCCGGTGCCGGCGCCGCTTTTTGAAGGTGACAACTGTGTCCTGTGTCAGCAGGATAACTGGACTGTCGAACGAAAATAGTCAGCCAGGCTTAGAGCCAGTGGAACATGCCGGCCGATTTACCCAGCACCTCGATTGAAGCGTTAGAGTCACTGGCACGACCAGCCATCGCGACACAGACATGCAAGGGCAGCAGGTGCTCCTCACGCGGGTGGCAGAACCTGGCATAAGGTGCCTGCTCCCACTCGATCAGCTGCTTCCTGCGTTCGCTCTCGCTCAGTTCCTCAGTGCTGCATATTCTTGTCAGCCACTGTTCAAATGCGATGTTCATTTCTCTGGCTGACCTGTCATACGGCGCCCGGAATGCCGTCATGTTGTGAAACGAAAAGCCTGAACCAATCGCCAGCAGCCTGTCGACCTCCAGTGACCGCAGTGCCTCGCCGATACGCCAGTGCAAAGCTGCATCCAGGGTATTGACCAGCGACAATTGCACGCAGGGTATATTGGCCTGTGGGTACATCAGCTTTAGTGGCACAAACACGCCATGGTCCAGCCCTCGCTCGCCATCCATGTGTGCGTCGATGCCTGCCTCCTGCAATGCCTGTGTGACCTGCTGCGCCAGTTCGGGCGAACCGGGGCAGGGGTAGGCAATTTCGTAGGACTCGCGTGGAAACCCGTAATAGTCGTAGATCAGTTCAGGTTGCAGGGCGGAGGTTACTGTTGGCGAGTCTTGCTCCCAGTGTGCGCTGATGACCAGAATCGCGTCTGGCTGGTTCAGCTTGCCCGGCAATGCCTGCAGGTAGTCCACCAGCTCCCTGTGTCCAGGGTCGCCCAGCAGTGGCAGTGGGCCACCTCCGTGCGACAAAAATACAATCTGTTTTTCCATGGGTTTCTCTCCCGCTCAGATCTGAACCTTGTGACTGGTTGAGCAGACAATGGCGTCTACCCGGCCACTGCCACCCTTTGCGTTATACAAGTTAGTGGCAGAGTGGCGATGGTCTTCATCTCACACCAGCCTGTTCAGCAGCGCACGGTCCAGGCTCAATGTACCTGCACCCTGAATCGCAAGTGCCAGCGTGGCTGCGAGCAGTGTCAGCGCATATTCATAACCGTTGTTGGACATAAAAAGACCGTTGCCAATGTGTGCGCTGAACATCGCTACCGCCATCGTGAATGCCGAAACCACGGCAGCGGGGCGTGTCAGCAGGCCCAGCAACAGAGCGAGCCCGCCGAAAAACTCGGCACTGCCGGCCAGCAGCGCCATCAGATAACCGGGCTCCAGCCCCAGGCTGCTCATGAACTGGCCGGTTCCCTCCAGGCCATAGCCACCAAACCAGCCAAACAGTTTTTGTGCACCGTGGGCCAACAGGATAATACCAACCGGTACTCGCAGCACCAGTGCCGCCAGACCGGCGTTGCTGTTCAGTGTTCGTTGAATCAGTGCGTTGTCCATGTCATGCCTCCATATCAGTCACTAATGTCGCCTGCCCGATGCAGGCGCGATGTTTATGATGTTTACTTTACTGTGAACAGATGTGGAGATTAAGATGGCATATATTGCCAAACTATCAACGCAGTGTTGATAATAAGATGGAAGGTCACAGAACTTGGACAAAATCGATACCATGCGGGCG
Source organism: Pseudohongiella sp. SYSU M77423 (assembly GCF_029911965.1). NCBI lineage: Bacteria > Pseudomonadati > Pseudomonadota > Gammaproteobacteria > Pseudomonadales > Pseudohongiellaceae > Pseudohongiella > Pseudohongiella sp. SYSU M77423. Next base: position 394,908 of record NZ_JARYTH010000004.1, read on the forward strand.
TTTGTGTCCGTTGCCCGGCACAGTAGTTTCAGTCAGGCGGCTGATCGACTGCAGCTATCGCCACAGCTGGTCAGTAAATACGTATCCCGGCTGGAAGAAACCCTTGGCGTGCGCCTGCTAAACCGCAGTACACGGCGGGTCAGCCTTACAGAGGCTGGCCGAGTCTATCTGCTGCGCGCCGAAGAGCTGCTGGAAAGTTTTGATGATATTCAGTACCAGCTCGGCGACCTGCAGACTTCGGCCCGTGGTGAATTGCGCATCAGCGCCCCGGTATCTTTTGCCAGCCGGCACATGGGGCGATTGATTGCCAGCTTTCAGGCAGCCCACCCAGGGGTAACGGTAGACCTGCAACTGAATGACCGCAAAGTGGATATTGTTGATGAAGGGTTTGACGTCGCGATCCGCATTGGCCGGCTCAAAAGCTCCTCGCTTATTGCCAGATACCTGGCGCCGGTGCAGCTGGTGTTTTGTGCATCACCCGACTATTTGAAGGAGCATGGTCAGCCGGAGACACCGGTTCAATTGCAGACCCACCGCTGTCTGGGCTACAGCTATATGGAGCAACCACCGGATATATGGCCGGACGCCGGCAACGTTATCAGGTCCAACAATGGTGACCTGCTGGTGCAGTGCGCGATTGAGGGGGCCGGCATTGCACTGCAACCCACCTTTATCGCTGGCGATGCGCTGGCCGCTGGGCAACTGGTATCGATTCTGGATGAATTCAAACCGGAACCGTTTGGACTGTATGCGGTATACGCGCACCGCACCTTGCTGGCCAGCAAGGTGCGCACCTTTGTAGATTTTATGGGTGGTTACTTTGGCGAGATACCTTATTGGGATCGTTACTGATAACTGCTTCTGTAGCTGCCAGGCAGCCTCAGACCGGGCAACTCACAACACGGTCAACGCCTCGATATCCAACAGTGGATAACGTGCTATCGCTGCTTTATGACAGAACCTGAACACCTGACGCGACAAATTGATATTCCACAATCGGCTCGGTGACCGTCGCGGGATCGCCGCCAGCGTCTTCAATCAGGTGTTTACTGTCCTCCAGGCTCAGCTCAGTTTTTTCCATCGTTCCTTCGACACGCACCTGCTTGCCCCGGATAGAAAACGGTACAAAAAAGCCGTAGTCCTTAAAGGTCACCCGGACGTCGCCAGCATCGCTGGAAAAGCCCAGCCAGCAGCCTTTGGCCTGGCAGACCGAGGTTACCTCAGCCTCCAGCAGCATGACATCCTGACTGCCAGCGTCGACAGCAGCGATGGCGTCAGGGACGGATTTAGCGGGACCGCTACCGACAGCGGCGCCGTATTGCTCCGCATGCGAGAAGCTCGAGCAAAGGAGTAACAGACTTGCAATAACGACCAGATTTTTCATGACAGCCTCCAGAATGTCCGGATTACAAATTGCCATTCTATGGCGATGTTGTAAACAATTATCATTAGCGGCCAATACACCGACGACACTCACGCAATCACTCAGGTGCAAGCAGTCACGTGGCGCTTTGTGCATGCAGCAAGTTTGATATAGTGCGACGACAGCACCCATCGGAAACCTTGTCCCATGATTCTTGCCGACTATCAACTGGCACTTAATCTGACCGCCGCCCTGGCCATCGGTCTGCTGGTAGGGCTGGAGCGCGGCTGGCGCAACCGTAACGACGAGGAAGGCAGCCGTGTCGCCGGTTTGCGCACATTTTCAATCATCGGCCTGTTGGGTGGCGTGTCGGCGCTGATGGCCGATCTATGGGGGCCGGTGATTGTTGTCATTGTGTTTCTGGCAGTTGCCTTGCTGGTCGCTGCTTCGCACGTGATGGAAGTCAGAGTCAACCAGGACAGGGGCACCACCACCGCCTTTGCGATGCTGTTGACCTTCATGCTGGCAGCCTGGGCCGCCTCGGGCCAACCAGTTACTGCACTGGCGGTAGCAACGGTACTTGTCGCCATTCTGGCCTACAAACGTGTGTTGCACGGCTGGCTGCGGAACGTCACCGAGCAGGAAATATCCTCAAGTATTACCTTGCTGTTGATCTCCGTGGTGATGCTGCCACTGCTGCCCAACCAGGGCTATGGGCCCTGGGAGGCGCTGAACCCCTACTGGATCTGGTGGATGGTCGTTCTGATTTGCGGTCTGTCCTTCGTTGGTTACATTGCGGTCAAACTGACTGGCGCACATATGGGTGTCCTGATCACGGCACTGGCCGGGGCACTGGCGTCATCCACAGCCGTTACCGTGACGCTGGCCAATTTTTGTCGACAGGCAACTCGCAAGCATCTGTATATCGCCGGCATTCTGCTCGCGGGTAGCGTCATGTTTGTGCGGGTGCTGATCGAAGTGTTTGTAGTGAACGTAGCGCTGCTGCCGCTGGTGGCTCTGCCACTGGGTCTGATGGCTTCCGGCATGGTCATCACGGCGGGCATCTTCTGGCGCAACCACAAGCAGGCGCCCGCAGATATGTCAGAAAAATTTAACCCGCCGAATCCACTGCAGCTGATAACCGCGATCAAGTTTGGCCTGTTGCTTGCTGTGATACTGCTGCTGTCGCGCGCGCTGGTGGACTGGTTCGGTGACAGTGGCATTTATCTGCTGGCGCTGGTGTCCGGGCTGATGGATGTGGATGCGATTACCCTGTCTCTTTCGCGGATGGCGCAGGGGGATATTGCGCCTGAGGTGGCGGCCACAGGCATACTGATCGCTGCAGTCACGAACACACTGGTGAAAGGCGCCATCTTTGCGTTTATTGTCGGATTCAAACAGAATCTCTGGCTTATCGGTGTGCTGCTGATGGCTCTGGCTCCGGGCCTGCTGGTGGGGTTATTGCTTTAGCTGAACGTTGTTATCGACACAAATAAACCAACAAAAATAAAGAGAGCGCCATGGACAATCGACTCACGCCACGTAATGCTTTTGCACTGACATGCTTGTGCGCGAGCCTGTGCCAGACCGCCCTGGCCCAACCTGTAGCAGAACTGCCTAGCCAGGCGCAGGCCGCAGACGCCACTTACATCACCTGGCGTGAGCACCTGATTGACGATCCGGCGAATGTTGATTTTGTCCTTAGTGGCGGCGATGGCCTGGTCATGGCTGACATTGATGGTGACGGTTACAACGATTTCATCTCCGTTCACGAATCCGATTCCAGTTACGACTCGGCCAGTTTTACGCCGGGTTTTGAGGCGCCACCAGAGGGCTATGTTCGCATAGCGTTCGGTGCCGCCGATGCTCAGCAATGGCAAAACATTACTGTCGCCGAAGGCCTCGATGCCGCCGCCCCGGAGGACGTCGCGGTAGCGGACATCAATGGCGATGGACATCCCGATCTGGTGGTGGCTGCTGAACTTTCACATATCCTCTATCTGCAGAATCCAGGTGGCTCTGATAGCCGCAGCACAGTCTGGCCACGCCTGAAACTTCCCATGACCGAAGGGCGTGGCAGCTATATCCGCGTATTTGCGGCTGACCTGGATGATGATGGCCAGCCCGAGCTGATCGCACCCAACAAGGGCGCCCAGATTCCCGGACCGGATGATTTTGCAGTCTCACATCCGGTGTCCGTATTTAAAGTGATGGGTGACCCGTTACAGGGAGAGAACTGGCAGGAGATCGAACTGGGTCGCTACAGTATCCCGCAAAACTCGGAGCCGGTTGATCTGGATGGTGACGGCGACCTGGACATTGTCATAGGCACCCGTGGCGAGGACCGACTGGCCTGGTTCGAAAACCCCGGCGATGGCTCGCTTGATTTTACCGAGCACGCCATTGGCATCAATGGCGCGCGCATGGCGGGGTTCAATCTGGCCTACGCCGACCTGAATCAGGACGGCCGACTGGATATCATTGGTGCAGGTGTTGGCAGCGTCGGCAACGGCCTTGTCTGGATCGCCCAGCCGGCGCGTAAAGGTGATGCCTGGAACGCGCATTTTATAGGTTCGATCGCACCGGATACATTGATCAGCGTGACCGCCGCTGATATCAACAACAACGGGTCGACCGACTTTCTGGTTGGCAGTTACAGCCGCGGTGCCCGCGAGTCGGATGATGCCAACACCACTGTCAATGACCCGCTTGGCCGACTGGCCTGGTTTGAGAGCCCGGAAAACGTGAACGATCGATGGATCCATCACGACATCTCACGCAGAAAACGTGGCATGTTTGACAAGTTCATTCCAGTCGATATGGACAATGACGGTGATGTCGATTTTGTCGGCACGCGCGGTAACAGTTATCCCTACGACGGTGTCTTCTGGCTGGAGCAACAACGCGCTGCGTCGCCTGCGCAACGCTTTGTTCAGGCGCGCGAGCAGGACAGTGATGAAGTGGGATTGCCGGACTGATTACACTTGATAACAAATCAGCATAAAATCCCATACAAATTCGGGTAGCCAGAGTGGATACACTGTGCCCGTGATCCATTATGCCTTCGCAAGTGAGCCATCTTGACACGATTTTTGTTCTTGTTTGCCCCATCGGTACTTTGCTGCACGCTTGGCCGCTGTGCCACATTCGTATGGCACAGCGGCGTTTTTTGCGCGCTGAGTCTGGCGCTGCCAGCTGCCGCACAGACTGCGGTCGATGGCGCAGGTATCGATACCGACAGCCCGTGGACGCTTGGCGTTGCCGCAGGTTACGGGCGACGTGACAATCCTTTCGTTGGCTCTGACGATATCAAACTGAATGCCATTGTAGACCTGGCCTGGTATGGAGAGCGCTGGTTCTTCGATAATGGCGATATCGGCTTTACGCTGAACCAGACAGAACAATTCTCCGCAAATCTGCTGACCACCTTCGACAACGAGCGCAATTACTATAGTTACCTCAGCAATGGCAGCTCGGGCCTGGATCTGTCCAGCCTCAGAGAGCTGGCAATTGATAAGGGCTTCGGGATGATGGGCATCGCCGGTGGCGAGGGTGAAGACATTGAAGCACTGGATACTGAAGAACTGGAAGAGCTTATCTTCAAAGATCAGGACACTGCACTGCCCGAGCGAGACTTTGCCGTAAACTCAGGGATTGAGCTTCTGTATATCAGCCGATGGGGTGACCTGCAGGCACAACTGCTGACGGATGTCAGCGGCACTCACCACGGGGAGTCAGCCTGGCTCGCCTACTCCTACCCATGGATAACACGTAACGGCGAATTCAGCCTGACACTGGGCATGGAATGGAAAAGCCGTGACCTGGTGGACTACTACTATGGTGTGACACGCGATGAAGCGATAGATGGCCGCCCAGCCTATACAGGTCGCGCAGAAATAAACTCAGTCATTCGTTTTTCCGCCAGCCGCGCCTTGAGCAAACGCTGGCGACTGGTTGGCGTTGTTGAGCAGGAATATCTCGGCAACCACATAAGGAACAGCCCCATAATCGAGCGAGGTCGCGTGAGCACGGCGTTCATCGGCATCTATTACAAATTCCTGTAATCCTGCTTCAGCATGATGAGCATATTCACATGTCGCAGGGTAAGTGCAGACACGGTCAGCAAAACTGTGGGGGCTGGCACGTCTGCAAAAACACTCAGCGTATTGTGTGCCTGGCTTTTGATACTTGTATCCATGCCGGCAGTAACAGCAGAAGAAGATGTGACACTGGAAGCACAACCACAGTTATGCGTGATTGCACCAGGGGAAGAGCTGTGTGTTGCACAGATGCATCTACAGTGGACAACAGCAATAGAGCGAGATGTCTGTATTGGTTTTGCCCACCAGCCAGATTTTCTGCAATGCTGGGTGGGGCAGCAACGTGGCGACCATCGTGTTGACCTGGCACACGATGACAACATTACGGTGCGCCTGCATGATGCACAAAGCGGGCAGATTCTGGCGGAGCTGGATATCCCGGTTATCAAACGCGACCTGCGCGACACTCGTCGCCGACGTCGTCATGCCTGGAGTATTTTCTGATGAAACCTGACAGCCTTGAAACTCAGGTACCTGCCTTTGAACATTCCTCTTCGGTCCGCCTGCTATTGATCGAAGATGATCTGCGACTGGCCAGTCTGGTTCGCGACTATCTGGCGCAGGAAAACTTTGCAGTCACTGTGTATCACCGGGGTGATGCGGCGCTGGCAGCTTTTGACGCCAGCCAGGTTGATATTGTGATTCTTGATTTGATGTTACCCGGCATGAATGGTTTGCAGATCTGTACCGAGTTGCGAAAAACCTACGGCGGACCAATTCTGATTCTTACTGCCAAGAGCAGCGACATTGATCATGTGATGGGACTGGAACTTGGCGCCGACGACTTTGTCACCAAACCCATCGAACCACCAGTGTTGCTTGCTCGCCTGCGCGCGTTGCTGCGACGCGCATCGAAAACCAATCAAGCAGCATCGCAAAACGTTCTGGTGTTCGGCACACTGCGGATTGACCTGCAATCTCACCGGGTCGTGCTGGCCGGTGAAGATGTCGACCTGACCACTCAGGAGTTCGAACTGCTTTGCTACCTGGCAAGAAATGCCGGAACAGTGCTCAGCCGCGACGACATTTACACGCAGATTCGTGGTATCGACTATGACGGCCTGGATCGTACGGTCGATGTGCGCATTTCAAAGTTGCGGAAAAAACTGAACGACAACGCAGACCAGCCATTCCGGATCCGCACGATCTGGGGAAAGGGCTACCTCTTCGTCGCTACTGCCTGGGCGTGAGCAGGATATGAAACAACAACTCACATCCTGGTATCTGATCCGCTCCTACAGTGTGATCGCTGCCGGTATCCTGATTATTGCACTGGCACTGGACAGTCTGATGTTGTGGGTATTGCCCGATACTGAGCAGAGCAGCGAAGAGCGCTATGCCGCAGAGTTCGCGCTGATTGAGCTGCTGTTGACGGAAACAGGCAGTGAGGCGACTGACCTTGCAGAACGTTTTGCTGAATTGTCGCAACAGATCCAGTCAGCTTCTGACATGCCAGTCCAGTTGTATGAAGTGTCTGAACTCGCGGGCCAGGCAGCGTTTCTTGACGCACTGCGTGACGGTTCAGTTCAATCATTCCTTGATGGCGACTCGCGCGAGATTCTTTACCGGATGCTGTCAGAGAATGGCCCCATCATTGCGTTGGGGCCATTGCCACAGAAAGCCGGTTCGACTGCTTTCATCGAAACGATGGTGATTGTCAGCTATTACGTACTAATTGCTCTGCTGTTGTTCCTGTGGATTCGCCCCTTCTATCGTGACCTGAGTTCATTGCGCCAGGCTGCCAGCCAGTTCGGCCGCGACGATTTCCAGACACGCGTGGCTGTATCCAGCAAATCCAGCATTCTGCCAGTTGCAAACTCCTTCAACAAAATGGCGGAGCGCATACAGTATCTGGTGACTGCTCACCGGGATCTGACCAATGCCGTTGCGCATGAATTACGCACGCCGCTGGCGCGCTTCAAATTTGGGCTGGAAATGATCCCGAAGATGCCCGCTGGTGAGCGCCAGGCAGAGCACCTCGACGGTATGAAGGCAGATGTGCAGGAGCTCGAGACGCTGATTGATGAGATGCTGTCTTACGCAAAACTGAGTGAGGACAATCTGCAATTACCGTTACACGAAGTTAACCTGACGGCCTGGCTGCAACAGCAGGTTTTGCCGTATCGGGACGCGCAGCCAAAAGTTGTCCTGATCAAAACACCCGACAGCGACTCAGGACCAGTGGCGTTTAATCCTGACCTGTTGTCCCGGGCGCTCAACAACGTCATCCGCAACTGTCTCCGGTATGCGGAAACCCGGATTACCGTTTCCTGCCAGATCGATTCGCAGACTGCCACCCTGCGCGTTTGCGATGACGGTCCCGGCATCGCCGAGAGTGACCGCGAGCGGATCTTTGAACCCTTTGCGCGCCTCGATACCAGTCGCGACCGTCAGTCCGGTGGCTACGGTCTGGGGCTGGCCATCGCCATGCGCATCATGCAGCGCCACGGTGGCCAGATTCACGTGGAAAGCAATGATCCACATGGTGCCTGTTTTGTCCTGTGCTGGCCGTACAATTGATCACAATTTCAGTACAAACCATCAACAGCTAATTCTCATGCCTGCTTGCAAACTACACACAATTTCCGGCAATCGTGCCGGAAAGCATCGGAAGCATTTAGCAGGAGAGATCAGGATCATGAAATTCAAAGCACTGAAACTGTTTGGCGCCCAACTGATGGTATCCGGCCTGATGGCCAGTATGCTGCAGACCGCCAGTGCCCAGAGCGACAGCGTGCTCTATAAAGACCACGAATTGACGATCAAAGATGCGATCGTGGTAGAAGGCGGTCAGACACAGTATTTCCAGGAAGTACGTCTGGCGCCAACAGAAACTGGCGATTTCCGCATTGTCGCCGCCACCGAGAAGCAACTGGCCTATGTCAACGAGCTGTCAGTCGCAGTGTCTTTCACCGACCCGGTAGAAGTTGAGGTGGGTGTTGTTGGCTACAAGTCCACCCCTTGCGTGGAGCTGGATATCGCCGTAACTCGTAAAGGCAATACCTTCTACGTTGCAGTAGGTGAAACCCCACTGCAGACACTGGTCGCTTGTGCCCAGGTAACAGAGCCCTTTGATATCACCTTCCCGCTGGACGTAAAAGGACTGCCAGCCGGTGATTACCTGGTAGTTGTAAACGGCGATGAAATTGACTTCACGCTGGAGTAAGCAAGGAAGCCGTTAGATCCCGCGCTGGTACCACGCAGTTTAGTGGTGCCGGCGCGGTCTTTTAGAGGTGCAGCCGCAATGCCGGTACAAAATGCCGGATAAATAGCGCCATGGCCACAATTCAGGATACACTCAGTTCATTGACGACGAGTGGTACCCGATGCAGGACACCCTACAACAACGCATTCCAGACGCGCTGGCTCAGATCAATCGCGCCATTCTGGGCAAGGACGCGCAGGCTCGCCTGTCACTGTGCTGTCTGCTGAGCGGTGGGCATCTGCTGCTGGAAGACCTGCCCGGTATGGGAAAAACCACCCTGGCACATGCACTGGCGGGTGTGATGGGGCTCAGCTTCCGACGCATACAGTTTACCAGCGACCTGCTGCCTGCCGACATTCTGGGCGGCTCGGTATTCGACCCGGCGACCGCGACATTTCACTTTCACGAAGGCCCGGTTTTCTGTCAGGTGCTGATGGCTGACGAAATCAACCGTGCCACACCGCGGACTCAGAGTGCATTGCTGGAGGCAATGGAGGAGGGGCAGGTATCACTTGATGGTGAAACCCGTTCCCTGCCAGAACCATTTTTTGTCATTGCCACTCAGAATCCGTCCGAACTGGCGGGGACCTATCCCTTGCCGGAGTCGCAGACAGACCGCTTTTTGATGCGCCTGTCCCTGGGTTATCCGTCAGCCACTGCCGAGCGTGAACTTCTGGCGCAGCCCGACCAGCGCCTTAAACCACTCAATATGACACCCTGTCTCAGTGTCACTGATTTGCAGGATTGGCAAAAGCACCTGTCCGAAACCCATCTGAGTGAGTCCGTTCTGGACTACATCCAGCGTCTGATCGACTTCTCCCGACAGAGCAAACGCATTCAGCTCGGGCTGTCTCCCCGCGGCGGTCTTGCCATAGTACGTGCCGCCCGCTGTCATGCGCGTATGGCTGGTCGCGACCATGTCACACCGGATGACGTGCAGGCGATATTCCCCGCCGTCGCTGATCACCGGCTGCGAGCAGCTGACCACGTTGTTCCAGTGGGCGATTCTTCTGACAATTCAACGGCCCATCACCGAACAGTGGCGCAATGGATACTGGATTCAGTCGACGTGTTGCAGGGCTGACTCGAGTCATTCGACGCCCAGATGTCCGCTGGCGCGAACGCAAGGCGGAGAAGCGTACACCTGTCGTCGGCAAACTGCAGCTGGGCCAACGTACCATCTACATACTGCCGACCATTCAGGGAGCCCTGTTTGCCTTGGGCGCGACCACCATCCTGCTGGTGGGTTTTGCCGATCGCAACCCAATAACCGTGGTGCTGGCCACCGCCATGCTCAGTCTTTTTCTGCTGAGCCTGGTGTTGTGTTATCGCAATCTCAGCGGGCTGACTTTACAGGCCTCAGAAGCAACTGAGTCCGGCAATCCCAGCGCACGCTGTTTTGCCGGTGAGCAGGCAAGCTTCATGCTCACCCTGTCGGCCGCCGGTCGCCGCCGTGCGCACAGGGATTTGTTGCTGGGATTCTCGCCTAAAGATGTGCAGCCGCTTGAGGTGGCACCCGGCGCTGTCACATCGGCTACGCTGACGGCGCCCGCCGAAAAACGCGGACTGATGGCTGCACCCCGTTTGCATCTGCGGACACGTTATCCAGCCGGGCTATGGCAGGCATGGAGTCGGCCCGATCTGGCCATGCATTGCCTGGTTTATCCCAGGCCGCAGCAGTGCAGCCTGCCTCCCAGCGCACTGCGTGTTCCGGCCCATACCGAGGGGCAGCAGTCGGGAGCGAGGAAACAGGGCGTTGATGACTTTCTGGGGTTGCGCAGCTATCAGTCTGGTGACAGTCGTCGCCTCATCGCCTGGCGTTCGCTGGCGCGTGGGCAGGGTCTGAAAACCAAACAGTTCGCCCAGGAAGCCGATGCGGAAGTGCATCTGTCCTTCGAGTCCTTTAAAGGTCGTGAGACGGAAGATATTCTCGGCTGCCTGTCGTTTCAGGTGCTGCAACTCAGCCAGCAGCAAAAACGCATTGGCATGACACTGCCGGCGACGCAGGTGGGCGACGAAAAGTCGAATGCCGACAGCACACACCGGATAACGCGGCCGCGGCATATCAAGGCCGACCAGGGCGAAGCCCACAAACACTCCCTGCTGCAGGCGCTGGCACTATGGGCATGAATACACAGGCAGCCGGAGCCCAGCCCAATAAGGCCGACCTGGTCATACCCGCGACCCTGATGGCTGCCATCATGCTGATTCTGCCGCCATTGCAGGCACAACCCTGGTGGCTGGTGCTGCCCTGTCTGATCTGCCTGATCCTGCGCTGGCCGCTGTTTGCGTTTGCATTGCTGTTTGGCTCCATGACCTATGCCGACAACTGGTTGGTGGCCGTCTACTATCTGGGATTGAGTCTGTTGTTGTTGATGCGCATGCACACAAACCGGGAAACCAGCAGCCTGGTGCAGCTGGGCAGTGCGCTGCGCCAGTTCTTGTTCGCCCTGCCCATCTTTGTGGTATTGCTGGTGTCGATGATTGCCGCCGGCGCACGCTGGTCTGAACGCAGCTCAGTCAACAGCGCAGCCACCGGCGTTAGTGAAACCATGACCCCTGGCGAAGTCAGCGAATTGGTGAACGATCGTGATCTGGCAATGCGCGTGCGGTTTACCGAGAGTGAAGCCAGCGAACAACTTGAAGCGCCTGATCTTTACTGGCGGGGTCTGGTTCTGGAGGACTTTGACGGGCGAACCTGGTCACGGCATATGCCATTGCAATTGACGCTGGGCCCCATACCTGGTGATGTGGCGGTACAGGATCGGCTCCAGTATCTGGTGGCACTTGAGCCAACAAGGCAGTTCTGGCTTTATGGACTGCATCAGGCATATACAATGTTGCCCCAGGCCTACCGTGACGAACGAGGAGTGCTGGTTTCCAATAACCAGATCCGCCAGCGCTTGCGGTACCCCGTGACCTCCATTCCGCCAACCCCAGAGCTGCAACTCGATCGACGCACAAGGGAGCGCAATCTGGCCCTGCCAGAGGGCAGCAACCCCCAGACACGCCAATGGGCAGAGGCGCTGCGCAGCCAGCATGCAGATGACCGAGCCTTTACACAAGCAGTTTTACGTCTCTTCAACGAGCAGGAATACTTCTACACGCTGACACCACCCATCAACAGTGAGCACAGCGTTGATGACTTCCTGTTTAACACGCAACAGGGCTACTGTGAGCACTACGCTGGCGCCATGGCGTTCATCCTGCGCTCAGCGGGTATTCCGACACGGATTGTGACCGGTTACCAGGGCGGTCAGTACAACGCCCTGACCGGTCACTGGTCTGTCTACGAATACAACGCTCACGCCTGGATAGAGGCGTGGTACCCCGACACCGGCTGGCAGCGTCTGGATCCGACCGCCTATATTGCACCTGAGCGCATACTGCTGGGGATGGACGCCTGGCTGTCGACGTTGAGCAGTGAGGCACGATCCGGGCTCGACACAGACACCCGCGTGCGCATGAGACTGGCAGAGATTCCAGGCTACCAGTCCGTGCGCACTGCGCTTGATGCACTGGACTTTGGCTGGACACTCAGCATGTACGACAACGAAGGCAACCTGCGCACCGAAGATCTCAGCGACTGGCTGCAACGCCAGGGCATGGGCAATCTGCCACTCTGGTTGCTGGCATTTCTGCTGCTCGCCGTCGGCGCACGCGCCATGTGGGGCAGTCAGCTCAAAAGCCAGCGCAAATCGCCAACCGTTAGAAACTATTTGCGCCTGAATGCAAAACTGCAAAAACACGACCTGGGTCGTCAGCCGGGTGAGACCATGGCAGCGCATCTGGAACGTGTCGGTAAAAACATGCCAGGAAACTTCGACCAATGGCAGAAACTCGGTAGTATGTTCACTGATGCTGAATACGGGCGGGGAGACATTGAAGCCGTGCAAAGCTATGCAAGAGAGCTGATGAGGTCTTTGCGACGCACTAGCCATATGGCTAATTGATTTGCTGCGTGGACGGGTTAGCTTGCATGGATTGTGGTGGATAGTGTGCATGCGCGGTGAAATGGGGAAGTGTGCTGGCACACTATACAAATGTTATGTGCTCGTAGCATGACGAAAAGAGAGAGGTATAAGGAACATGGGTGATGATTGAGCTGAGGAACTATGCAGC
>NZ_JARYTH010000005.1:0-335286 GCF_029911965.1 Pseudohongiella sp. SYSU M77423
TACCGGGCCTGCCTGCTGAAGTTGCCCTTCAGCTGTCAGGGGCGCGCATTATGCCACAGTTTTTGATGCCTGCAAGCACTTTGACAAAAATTTGTTAAGAAGTTTTGTCGAGCCCTGACGAGGTCCCAATATTATGCACCAGTGTGCGATTGAAACCTGCATACCTGACTGGGTTACTGACTCGAAACTGACGATGCGCCGGCGCGATTTGATCGCCTGGCCTGTCGTCTAAAATACTGCACTAGTCGGTACCCCAAAAGCAGGACGAGTAGTGTACCATAAAATACTGCGTCGAAAACATCTGTACGCAAAATCCAGGTGAGGTGTAATACACCGAGAATAGCTGCAACATAAACCAGTCGGTGAAGCGGTTTCCAACGCCTGCCCATCAGACGCACCATACGCTTGGGAGATGTTGCTCCCATGGCGGCCAGAATCAGAAAAGATACAAAGCCGACCGTGATATAAGGCCTCTCCAGAATATCGTCACCGACCTCGAACCAGCGCAGCTCAAGCAGAAACACGACATACACTACAAAGTGCAGACTGGCATAGAACAGTGCGAACAGGCCCAGGGTCCTGCGCAGCGGAGCCGCTCCGGTAAGCCCCATCAGTTCTCGCATTGGCGTGATTGCCAGACTCATCAGCAGAAAACGCAAAGTCCAGCGACCCGTTTCCAGAGCAAGTTCTTTAGCAGGGTCAGCCCCGAGGGTATTCTGTATCGCACCCAGCAACAGATAGAGGAAAGGCATGCAGGCCAAACCCCAGATGCCCCACCTGATCCAACGCCATAGCGAAGGGTTGCGTCGCCAGTCCGGCGCAGCTCGCGCAGTCAATCCTTTCTCCTGGTAATAACGGGCCTAGTAATAACGGGACAGGTCCATACCCTGATACAGATGCGCCACTTCCTCTCCATAGCCATTAAACATCAGGGTCTCCTGACGCGACGGGCTGAACAGGGTACGCGGCAGCCTTGTTTCCATGTCCTGACGCCAGCGCGGGTGGTGAACATTCGGATTCACATTGGCATAAAAACCATATTCATTTGGCTGCATCATATTCCATGTGGTGGGCGGCTCTTCCTCAACAAATCGGATCTTGACGATGGACTTGACGCTCTTGAAGCCGTACTTCCAGGGTACTACCAGCCTGATCGGCGCCCCATTCTGAGGTGGCATGTAGTTACCATAGAGACCCACCGCCAGGAAAGTCAGCGGATTCATCGCCTCATCCATGCGCAGCCCTTCCCGATAGGGCCAGTCGACGATACTGAAACGACTGCGTTGAGCGGGCATCTGCTCAGGGTCCACCAGCGTTTCAAAGGCGACATATTTGGCTTTTGAGGTCGGCTCCATTCGTTCGATCAGGGAAGCCAGCGAAAAGCCAACCCAGGGAATCACCATCGACCATCGCTCTACACAGCGCAGGCGATAGATTCGCTCTTCCAGTTGCGCAGGTTGCACCAGGTCTTCCAGATGGTACACGCCGGGTTTCGCGCATTCACCCCCGATATCAATAGACCAGGGGTCGACATTAAAAGACTGCGAGTTACGGTAGGGATCTTCCTTGTCCATGCCAAACTCGTAAAAGTTATTGTAAGTCACGACATCCTGGTAAGGCGTCAGAGACTCGTCTGTCCAGAACGGGCCGCCCCGCTCCGCTGCTTCAATATTGCTGAACTTATCTTCCCACCACTGCGCCGGCGCTGATCGCTCAAGGTCCGCCGGCGCCCTGGCACGCAGACCATCGCCAGAGGCTGCACCCGCCAGACCAGGCATCAACAGTCCGGAAGCCCCCACCGCCCCAAAACTCAAGGCATCAGTCATGAATTTACGACGGTTGCGATAAACTGACTCAGGTGTAATCTCTGATGACGGTATTTCTCGTTTGGTCTTGATCAACATAACTGCACTCCCTGAGACTTGGGTGTCTGAAACTAAGGTGCTTTCATTGGCCTGACTGTCATTACGGTTCAGCCGACTGTCCGGTTTGCTCGCGACGCAGCTTTAACTTCTTGTATGCTCCAATAACAGGACCGGAACAAACGTAAACTACGCACATGGTAAGCAGCACTTCATGCGGGCGCTGCGCGATCACCACCAGCAATACTACTGCCATCACGAATACGACGTAGGGGACAGTCCCTTTGAAGTGTATCTCTTTGAAGCTGTAATACCGGTAATTTGACACCATCAACAAACCGGTAATCGCTGTCAGTAATGCTGCACCGATCGCAGTCCAGTAACCTGGCTGAATATTGTATTTGTACGCAACCCACACCACGAATGTTACCAGCCCAGCCGCGACCGGACTTTGCAAACCAACAAAAAAACGTTTGTCGACGGTGCCCAGCTGCACATTGAAGCGCGCCAGCCGCAGCGCCGCACAGGACATGAAGATGAAACTCGCGGCCCAGCCCGCATTGCCCAGTGAGGACAGCGTCCAGCTGAAAATGATCAGCGCCGGCGCCACACCAAAGGACACCATATCTGCCAGACTGTCGAACTGCGCACCGAAGGCGCTTTGGGTGTTGGTCAACCGGGCCACGCGACCATCCAGCCCGTCCATAACGGCGGCCACCAGAATCGCCCAGCCAGCCGCATTAAAATTGCCATTCATACCAGCTATGATCGCGTAGAAACCCGCGAACAAAGCGCCCAGCGTCAGCAGATTGGGCAGCAGATAAATGCCTTTGCGGCTGATCTTGCGCCCGCCTTCTGACACAAACTCTTCGTGTTCATCGATCGGAATAAAGCTGTCGCTGTCATCCTGTGAGTTGTTGTCTTGCTGCGACTTATCGCTCATGTATTACTCGCTGTTGTTGGTGATTCTTTACCACACTCGGTGCACCCGATTATACACGCTTGTCAAAACGCTGCAGTGAGCGCTCATGCTGGTCGGACAATGATTCGGTCACTTTCCAGAAAGCGTTGATCAGCGGATTGCTCAAGCGGCGCTTCAGCGCACAGAGGCCGATTGTGAATGGCTCCAGCTCAGTCATGACCGGAAGCACTTCAATGTGCGCACTCGATGGACTGTTGTCAACGACAACCCGCGGCACCACGGCAATACCACAGCCAAGACTCACCATGCTGACCATGGCTTCATGTCCGGATACCTGCGCATAAACCCGCGGTTTAATACCACGCTGGTGAAACCACTGCTCAAGGCGTTGGCGCGACAGGCCTGTTTCAGAGAGTATCAACGGGATCTGCGCCCAATCATACTTATTTATCTGCTCAGCCCGCTGCAAGGCCTGGCGCAACGGGCAGTCGATCGTGGGTCCGATACACACCAGTGGCGAATGGCCAAGTGGCAGAAACTCCATACTGTCAGGCAGCTGCTCAGGAAGCGCTGCTATTGCCAGAGCATCAAGCTCATCGCTCACGCGTGACAGGGCCTGCGCCGAATCACCTGTGTGCAATTGCAGCTCAACCTGCGGATATTCGGCACGAAACCTCTGCATCAAGGCCTGCAGAAAGCTGTAGCTCGCGGTCACCGAACAGAACAGACTCAAAGCCCCTCGCACCACTTCGTCGGATTGCAGCCCTGCCTGGAGAAGCTGCCAGCGATCAACGACATCGTTCGCAAAATCCCTGACCAGGTAGGCCTCGGCCGTCAGTTTGACCGAGCGCCGATCACGCTCAAACAAAACCACCCCGAGCTCCTGCTCCAGTCGCTGAATGGCGCGCGTCAACCCCGACGCACTGATGTGAAGTTCGCGACTGGCTTTGGCGAAATGCAGCGTGCGCGCCAAAGCCAAAAACATTTTTAGATCTCTGATATCCATGCCAAGATACCGTGCCTCTCTGGCGCGCCAGTCGATTTTGTTGCAATTTTCGCAATACGAAATTGACAATATATCATTTTACGCAAGCATGCTCACCTATTAGTATGGCCGCCTGACCAAATTCAACCTGATTGCAATAAAGGACCGGATTATGAATTACTTCAACACCTTGTCACTGCGCCAGCAACTGCAGCAACTCGGCAAATGCCGTTTTATGGATACAGCCGAATTCGCTGATGGCGTCAACCGTCTGCTGGGCAAGAAAGTAGTCATCGTCGGTTGCGGCGCACAAGGCCTTAACCAAGGCCTCAACATGCGTGACAGCGGCCTGGATATCAGCTACGCCCTGCGCGCTGAGGCTATTGCCGAGAAGCGCCAGTCATGGAAAAACGCCACAGAAAATGGCTTTACTGCCGGCACTTACGAAGACCTGATTCCACAGGCCGACCTGGTACTCAACCTGACACCGGACAAGCAGCATACCTCTGTTATCAAGCAGGTCATGCCATTGATGAAAAAAGGCGCCTGCCTGGCCTACTCACATGGCTTCAACATTGTTGAAGAAGGCATGCAGATCCGTGACGACCTGACCGTCATCATGGTAGCGCCCAAGTGCCCGGGCTCAGAAGTCCGCGAAGAGTACAAACGTGGCTTTGGTGTACCGACCCTGATCGCGGTTCACCCGGAGAACGATCCGCAGGGCGAAGGCCTGGAACTGGCCAAGGCATACGCGGCTGCTACCGGCGGTCATCGTGCAGGTGTTCTGGAGTCTTCTTTTATTGCGGAAGTAAAATCCGACCTGATGGGTGAGCAGACCATTCTTTGTGGCGTACTGCAGACCGGTTCCATTCTTTGCTACAACCGCATGATCGAGAAAGGTGTCGAAGCCGGTTATGCATCCAAACTGATCCAGCATGGCTGGGAAGTTATTTCTGAAGGCCTCAAGCACGGCGGCATCACCAACATGATGGACCGTCTGTCCAATCCTGCCAAGCTGGTTGCCAACTCACTGGCCCAGGAACTTAAAGAAATTATGGCACCACTGTTCCAGAAACATATGGACGACATCATGAGCGGTGAGTTTTCACGCACCATGATGGAAGACTGGGCAAATGACGACAAGAACCTGTTGACCTGGCGCGAACAGACCGGTGAGACAGCATTCGAAAAGTCGACTGCCGGTGACATGGATATTTCTGAACAGGAGTATTACGACAACGGCATTCTGATGGCCGCCTTTCTGAAAGCCGGTGTAGAGCTGGCCTTTGAGACCATGACGGACGCAGGCATTATCGAAGAGTCCGCCTACTACGAGTCACTGCACGAGACACCACTGATCGCCAACCTGATCGGTCGTAAAAAGCTGTATGAAATGAACAAGGTGATCTCAGATACTGCTGAGTATGGCTGCTATCTGTTCTCACACGCAGCAGTGCCGCTGCTGGAAGGTTTCATGCAGAAAGTTGACACTGACGTAATCGGCAAGGGCCTGCAGTTGAGCGACAACAACGTCGACAACACGGCACTGATTGCTGTGAACCAGTCTATCCGTAACCATCCGATCGAGATTGTAGGTCGTCGTCTGCGCTCTTACATGACTGCGATGAAAAAGGCGATCTAAATCGCCTCTGTGATAGTGAGTCACCTGTGCCCTTCCAGGCGCAGGTGCTCACGTCAATCAAGATAATGCAGATTTGAGATTCGCTAACGTTTACTTATTTTCCTCAGTGCATTCGGCACAGATCACATATCAGCCGCATTCATACTTTAAATAAAGCATGTCCGCGGCTCACCACACCGGGATAACTGAGCCTTCACAGGCTCAGTACTTTCTCACCTCTTGAAATACCGGTCACACCGGTACGCGCCACTTCCAGTACCGCTGCATTGCCCAGAGCAGCGATGAAGCTGTCAAGCTTGTCAGAGGTTCCGGTCAACTGAATGCTGTAAACCGTGCTGGTCACATCAACGATCTGTCCACGGAAAATATCCGTGGTGCGCTTGATCTCGGCACGTTGAGCGCCGGTGGCCTTCACCTTGATCAACATCAGTTCGCGTTCAATATGCGAACCCTCCGTCAAATCCACCAGTTTCACCACATCGATCAGTTTGTTCAGGTGTTTGGTGATCTGCTCGATCTTACGATCATCGCCAATGGTGGTGATCGTCAATCGTGACAGCGTGTGGTCTTCAGTTGGTGCCACAGTGAGTGATTCAATATTGTAGTTACGCTGAGAAAACAAACCGACAACACGAGACAGGGCGCCAGGTTCATTCTCCAACAGTATGGAAATTATGTGCCGCATCTTATGTTCTCTCCGTTTTGCTCAACCACATGTCTTTCATTGACCCGCCTTTGATAGCCATCGGGTAAACATGCTCAGCCTGATCCACTGCCACATCGATAAATACCAGCTTGTCCTTCAGCGCGAATGCTTCTTCCATTTTGCTGTCCAGCTCGGACAGTTTCTCAATGCGCATTCCGACGTGCCCGTAAGCCTCTACCAGCTTGATAAAGTCAGGCAGTGATTCAGAATAGGTACTGTGCGAGTGACGCCCACCGTATTGCATGTCCTGCCACTGCTTGACCATACCCAGCGCCTGGTTGTTCAGACACACAATCTTGATCGGCAGACCATACTGCAGACAGGTAGCCAGTTCCTGTATACACATCTGAATACTGCCCTCGCCTGTGATACAGACTGAGATTGCGTCAGGATAGGCCAGCTGCACGCCAATCGCGGCAGGAAAACCAAAACCCATGGTGCCCAGTCCGCCGGAGTTGATCCAGCGGCGTGGCTTGTCGAAATGGTAATACTGCGCGGCAAACATCTGGTGCTGACCCACATCAGAGGATACATAGGCTTCGCCTCGCGTTGCCTTGTAAACACTCTGAACCGCCTGCTGAGGCTTGATGGTTTCACCCTCTGCAGATTTGACTTTCAGGCACTGCTTGGCCCGCCAGCCCTCAATCTGCTGCCACCACAATTCAAGCGACTTACTGTCGACACGGGCGTCCGCGCTACCAATCAACTCCAGCATTTCTTCCAGAACACTGGTGACCGAACCCACGATGGGGACATCAGCAGCGACGGTTTTGGAGATCGATGCTGGGTCGATATCAACATGAAGAATCTTGGCCCCCGGGCAGAATTTGTTGACAGCATTGGTCACACGATCGTCAAAGCGAACACCAATACCCAGCACCACATCGCTGAAATGCATGGCCATATTGGCTTCGTAGGTACCGTGCATACCCAGCATGCCGAGAAACTGTTTGTCCGTAGCCGGGTAAGCACCCAGACCCATCAATGTATTGGTAATCGGAAACCCGAGTGTTTGCGCCAGGCGGGTCAGCAGCTCTGAGCCGTTACCCTGTATAACACCACCGCCGGCGTAAATAACCGGACGCTTGGCCGCCAACAGAATTTCCACTGCTTTTTTGATCTGCCCGGTGTGACCTTTCGCGGGCACCGAGTAGGAGCGCATCTTCACTGATTCAGGATAGCGATACTCAAATTTGCGTGCCGGATCTGTGACGTCCTTCGGGACATCAATGACAACCGGGCCAGGCCGGCCGGTGGTCGCAATGTAGAACGCCTTTTTGACAACGGCAGGAATATCTTCAGCTTTCTGAACCATGAAGCTGTGTTTGACGATGGGGCGAGAGACACCCACCATGTCGGTTTCCTGGAATGCGTCGGAACCGATCAGCGAGCTGTCAACCTGACCGGAGATCACCACCATCGGAATGGAGTCCATAAACGCAGTTGCGATACCGGTAATGGCATTGGTGGCACCAGGGCCCGAGGTCACCAGCACCACACCAGGCTTGCCGGTGGCTCTGGCATAACCGTCGGCAGCGTGCGTCGCCGCCTGCTCGTGTCGTACCAGAATGTGATCCACCTTGTCCTGGTTGAATATCGCATCGTAAATATGCAGCGCTGCGCCGCCCGGATAACCGAACATAAGCTCAACGCCCTCGTCGTGCAGAGCACGAATCAGCATTTCACCACCAGAAAGCAATTCCACAGTCTTAGCCTCTATTGAATCCAATTTTCCATGTCGCAATGACATCGAAGGAATACCGCGAGGTCGCGATAATCCGGCGCTAGTTTATATCAAAAGATGAGCGGCTTCTTGCGTTGTAACACTTTGAAGCCATAGGTGGTTTGTCAGTCACCTATGAGGAACCGGTGTGGGCGCCGATTGCGGCACACCGGTCGACAGGCTGTCGGCAATAATTGTTGTGGCCTGTCTTGCAGAGTCGGGGAGGGGGTTACCTTCTCAGTCTGCAGCAACCGGACACTCAGAGTGGAGCGCCGGTTGTGAGCAGACAATTGTCCCATGATTCCGCCTGTTGTCAAGGCGCAAGGAGACTTTCAACAGGGGCAGTCATCAGTGCAGACTGCCTGCCCCCTGCTTGCCGAATGTGAACCCGTCGGCGCCAACATCAATCGTGATCCGGTCACCTGGCAGGTACTCACCCTTTATCACACGCTGCGCCAGCGGGTTCTCGATCCAGTTTTGAATCGCTCGCTTTAGCGGTCGCGCACCGTAAACCGGGTCGTAGCCAAGCTCGGCAATCCGGTCCAGCACCGCTGGCGACACCTCGAGTCCAAGGTCGTTGTAATGCAGCCGCTTGCTCAGTGAGGCAATCTGGATATCCGCAATGCCCCTGATCTGTGAGGCCAGCAAGGGGTGGAAAACCACCGTTTCGTCGATGCGGTTCACAAACTCCGGGCGGAAATGTCGCGTCACCACATTCATGACTTCATGCCGGGCCTGCTCATAGGCGTTCTCGTCCGACGGATCCAGCAGCATCTCCTGAATGCGATCCGAACCCAGATTGGACGTCATTACAATTACCGTATTTCGGAAGTCCACCGTGCGACCGTGTCCATCAGTCAGGCGTCCGTCATCCAGCACCTGCAGAAGGATGTTGAATACGTCAGGGTGCGCCTTCTCCACCTCATCCAGTAACAGCACTGAATAGGGTCGGCGGCGGACAGCTTCAGTCAGATAACCGCCCTCTTCATAACCCACATACCCCGGCGGCGCGCCGATCAACCTGGCAACTGAATGTTGTTCCATGAATTCGGACATATCGATTCGGACCATCGCCTCCTCGGTATCGAACAGGAACTCGGCCAGCGCCTTGCACAACTCGGTTTTACCAACACCGGTCGGCCCCAGGAACAGAAATGAACCGTTCGGACGGTTGGGATCCGACAGACCAGATCGGGAGCGGCGCACGGCATTGGCGACGGCAGATATGGCCTCCTCCTGCCCAATCACCCGACGGTGCAGAGCATGCTCCATTTCCAGCAGTTTCTGCTTGTCACTCTGCAGCATCTTCGAGACAGGGATCCCGGTCCAGCGCGACACGACATCCGCGATCTCTTCTTCCGTCACGCGGTTGCGCAACAGCTTCATCTCCATCATTTCCGCCTGGGTCGACATATCCAGCGTCTTCTCCAGATTGGGGATGATGCCGTACTGCAATTCAGACATGCGCGCCAGGTCGCCCGCCCGGCGGGCGATTTCCAGATCAGCCCGGGCCTTTTCCAGATTACTCTTGATGGACTGAGTGCCTTGCACAGAAGCTTTCTCCGCTTTCCATATTTCTTCCAGATCGGCGTATTCTTTCTCTACCCTGGTAATATCGTCAGCCAGCTTTTCGAGTCGCTTCCTGGACGCCTCATCTTCTTCCTTCTTGAGAGCCTCGCGCTCGATCTTCAACTGGATCAGGCGTCGTTCCAGCTTGTCCATTTCCTCAGGTTTGGAGTCAATCTCCATACGGATAAGACTGGCCGCCTCGTCGATCAGGTCGATAGCCTTGTCGGGCAACTGACGATCCGGAATGTAGCGCTGCGACAGCCGAGCTGCGGCGATGATGGCTGCGTCCGCAATCTGTACGCCATGGTGCACTTCGTAGCGCTCCTTGAGCCCGCGCAGAATGGCAATGGTGTCTTCCTCGGAAGGCTCCTCGACCAGCACTTTCTGGAAGCGTCGCTCCAGTGCGGCGTCCTTTTCAATGTACTGTCGATACTCATCAAGTGTTGTCGCGCCGACGCAATGCAATTCCCCGCGTGCCAGCGCCGGTTTCAGCATATTGCCTGCGTCCATGGCACCATCGGCTTTGCCGGCGCCGACCATGGTGTGAATTTCATCGATAAACAGAATGACAGAGCCTTCCTGCTTGGAGAGCTCATTCAACACTGCTTTCAGACGTTCTTCGAACTCGCCGCGGAACTTGGCCCCTGCAATCAGGGCGCCCATGTCCAGTGCCAGAATGCGCTTGTCTTTTAGACCTTCCGGCACCTCTCCGTTGACGATTCGCTGGGCAAGGCCTTCGACGATAGCAGTTTTGCCGACGCCGGGTTCACCGATCAGCACCGGGTTGTTCTTGGTCCGTCGCTGCAGCACCTGAATGGTTCGGCGAATTTCACTGTCACGGCCAATCACCGGATCCAGGTTGCCCTGCTCGGCACGCTCGGTGACATCGATACAATATTTTTGCAGCGCCTGAAATGCGTCTTCCGCACCAGCATCCGTCACTTTATCGCCGCCACGCAGATTGCGGATTGCATTTTCAAGTGCTTTTTCACTGACGCCAAAGCTGTTCAGCAGTTTACCCATCTCGCCCTTATCGGACATGGCCGCAAGCAGGACGGTTTCACTGGAAATATATTTGTCACCGCCTTTTTGCGATATCTTGTCGGCCTGATTCAACAGGCGCCCGAGCTCGTTGGACATGGCAACGTCACCGCCGGTGCCTTCCACTGTCGGCAGGCGTTTGACGATGGCCTGCAAACCATCACGCAACTCCTGAATGTTAAAACCGGTCTGCGACAGCAGCGGCCGCACTGAACCACCGCGCTGATCAAGCAGCGCCAAAATCAGATGTACGGGTTCAATGAAATTGTTGTCATTGCCCAGGGCCATGGACTGCGCATCCGCCAGGGCAGCCTGCAATTTACTGGTTAATTGATCCATTCTCATAGCATCACCTCGATTGGCATGCGGAAGCGAGAGGCTGGGCACGCCGGATTACTAACTTGGTTGCCAATAAAGATTGCGGTGACACGGGGGAATTTCAAGTAGGCCGCTCCCCAACAAGCGTCAAGTAGCGGATTGTTTGATGTAAATCACACTCGCCATGCGTCCGGTGACACCATCGCGACGGTAGGAAAAAAAGTGGGTATCGTCACAGACAGTACACAAACTGCCGCCATGGACGGCTTCAACGCCAACAGCACGTAGCCTGATTCTGGCGACCTGGTATATGTCCATCATCCACTTGTCGGGGTGCTGCGGGCTGCGTAAGAAGCTGTCCGCGATCTTAGAGCGCTGAGTGGTGCTTTCGGCCCGGCCCAGAAAGGCCTCTCTTACTTCGTCGCCCACCTCAAAGTGGCAGACAGCGATGGCCGGCCCCAGCCAGGCCAGAAGTTTGCCTGGATCCACCGGCAGGCTGGCGACAGTATTTTCCAGTATCCCATCCAGCAGTCCGCGCCAGCCTGCGTGCGCTACCGCTGCGACCGAGCCCTGCTGATCCGCTATGAACACCGGCAGACAATCCGCAGTCATTACAATTGCCGCCGCGCCAGGTGTCGACACCCACGCTGCGTCAGCCTCCGGAACCTCATCATCGATAGTGGCTGCGTCAATAACACGCGTGCCGTGCACCTGTTTCATCCAGCCCAGCCGCAATCCCGCCGGCAGTTGTTCCGCCAACAGGTCCCGGTTTGCTGACACGTGTGCAGGATCATCATCAACATGAGTACCAAGATTAAGCCCGCAATACGGCCCAACACTGACACCGCCCTGTCGCGAAGTTACCAGCGCACAGACTGAGTCGGGCGCTGGCCACTGCGGCACCAGCCAGCAAACCTGGCCGTCCTCACTGTGTTGCCAGAGCTCCCGGTCATCATCTGCCACGCGCATCTTCCTGCAAGGTGTTGATCAGTATCTGCATGTCCTCGGGCAATGGCACCTCCCAGCTGACTTCTTCACCGTTGGCGGGGTGTAAGAATCCAAGTCTGGCTGCATGCAGGGCCTGTCTGTGGAATCCGCGCAACTGCTCGGCCAGGGCCGGTGTCGCGCCGGATGGTATATGCAAACGACCACCATACAGTGGGTCACCAACCAGCGGATAACGGATATGCGCCATGTGTACCCGTATCTGGTGGGTACGGCCGGTTTCCAGCTGCAGCTGCACATGGGTGTGCGCTTTGAATCTTGAAATCACGCGATAGTGTGTGACGGCCTCTTTGCCACTTTCGGTTACTGCGCGTTTTTTCCGGTGCACCGGATGACGTCCCAGCGGCTCGTCAACGCAGCCGCCGGCTGTCAGCACACCGCAGACAACTGCCTGATACTGGCGCGTCACCTCACGGCGCTGCAACTGCCTGACCAGCCGGTGATGTGCCGGCAGGGTCTTGGCGACCACCATCAGCCCGGTTGTATCCTTGTCCAGTCGATGCACAATCCCGGCACGCGGGATATTGTGCAGTTCCGGGCAGTGGTGAAGCAGACCATTCATCAGGGTGCCGGAGCGATTGCCGGCAGCAGGGTGAACCACGGTGCCTGCGGCCTTGTTGATGACCAGGACTGATTCATCTTCATACACGATATTGAGCTCGATCGGCTCAGCCTGCCATTCGCTGGCCTCCTCTGCTACCGGCTCAGCGCGTAGCTCCAGCACATCGCCAGTCAGCAGCCGGTCTTTGGATCGACGCTCCTGTCCGTTGACGCGCAGCACGCCGTCCTTGATCCACTGCTGCAGTCGACCCCGCGAATAGTCATTGAACAAATTCGCAGCAATCTGGTCCAAGCGGGAGCCATCAAGCTCTTCGGGAACGGTGGCGCTAAGATTAATTGTATCGGTCATGGTAAAACTGAGGCCTCTGCGCCCTTGGGTTCTGTGGCACTGATGTGGTTAAATAGTCGACTGCAACCAGACATTATAGTCTGTTTTGAATGTTTTTGAGGTGTCTACCGCGTGCGAGTCCTGCTGCTATTTACGTTACTTCTGAGTCTGGCGTCCTGTTCCCTGTTTAACAGCGAGGAACGTGACGAGTTTGCCAATCTGTCGACAGAAGAGCAATTCTATCGCACCGCCAACAGGCAGCTGAACTCTTCCAACTTCAGCGCTGCCGTGCGCACCTACCAGGCGCTGGAGTCGCGATTCCCGTTCGGCCAGTTTGCCTCTCAGGCCCAACTGGAGCTGGTCTACGCGCATTACCGAAGTGGTAATCTGGAAGGCGCCAGGGCTGCCGCGGATCGATTTATACGTCTGCACCCCGATCACCCCAGCATAGACTACGCCTATTATCTGAAAGGCGTCGCCAGCTTTTCTGAGAACACCGGTTTCATGAGCCGTTTCCTGCCAACGGATCAGTCCAAGCGGGATATCAGCCGGGCTCGCGATGCATTTAACGAGTTTTCCATTCTGCTGTCGCTTTACCCGGACAGTGATTATGCGGCTGATGCCCGGGCGCGCATGATCTATTTGCGCAACAACCTGGCTATCCATGAAATCCACGTTGCCAACTATTATCTTGAGCGTCGTGCCTACATTGCCGCGCTTAACCGCGCCAGATATGTGGTTGAGAACTTTCAGGGCTCACCGGCGGTAGCCGATGCCGTATCCATTATGGTCGAGTGTTACCTGCGTCTTGGCCTGAACGACCTTGCTGATACCTCACTCGCGCTGCTGCGAACCAACTTCCCGGATCATGCATCGCTGGACAGCGATGGTGACTTTATAGTCCGCAATCATGTCACAGACCCTTCACTGCTATACATGGTCAGTTTTGGTCTGCTCGGCAGCAACGTCGATGACACACCGCTAGCACCCACGCAGCGCCCCCAGCGTTCTATTGAGCCAGACACGACGGGACTGGAGTCTGGTCGTTCGCTGCTGAATATTCTGACGTTTGGACGCTTCGGACGCGGCGCCGACGAGCGAGTGCTGCCAACCGAGCCACCGCCCGGCACACCTTCTGAACCCGTACCTGGGACTCCCGGTCAGCCTTGAGCTGACGGGTAGTTTTCCGGAAAGAAACGGCGTTCAATCAGTTCTATCAGGATGTGAATAATCTTGATGTGAACTTCCTGCACCCGGTCCGCATAGCGACTGGCACCGGCGCTGATATCAACCGTGGCCAGTGTGCCCAGTACTGAACCGGGCTTCCCGGTAAGACTGACCACAGCTATACCCGACTCTCTTGCGTACTCCGCCGCACGGATGACATTTTTGCTGGTGCCACTGGTGCTGATCGCAAGCAGGCAGTCGCCGGATCGAGCACGTCCCTGCAGATATCGGGAAAAAATATGTTCATACCCAAAGTCGTTGGCCACACAGCTGATATGCCCGGGATCGCTGATCGCCGTAGCTGACAGCGCCGCCCGATTATCACGGTAGCGCCCGGTGAGCTCTTCAGCGAAATGCATGGCGTCACTCATTGACCCGCCGTTACCGCAGCTGTAGATCGCCTTGTCCTGCGACAGTGCAGCTATCAGCACTTCTGCGGCATCCGCAATTGCCTGAATATTGGTTTCATCAGAAAGAAAGTTTCCCAGATAAGCCTGAGAGTCAGTCAGGGTGTCACGGATTATCGTGTGCATATGCAGTGTCTACCTGTCATACCTGGTGAGTGGTCTGTAGCCGCTGGCCAGCGCGAATAGGCATCAATCGCCAATTTTCCAGCCGTGTGTCAGTGGATAGCGCCTGTCCCGTCCAAACGCACGCTCCGTCAATCGTACGCCAATTGGCGCCTGACGGCGCTTGTACTCATTGATATCAATAAGGCGGAGCACACGATAGACTTCATCACGATCCTGTCCACTGCGAATGATGGCCTCCGCACTCATGTCCTGTTCCACATACATGGCCATGATCGCATCCAGTCGATCGTAAGGTGGCAGGTTATCATCGTCGCGCTGATCCGGAGCAAGCTCAGCCGACGGAGGACGATCGATGACCCCCTGGGGAATGATGTCAGTCTCCCCTGCTTCTGCAGCCACTTCGTTACGATAGCGGGCCAGTCTGTATACCAGCGTCTTGCTGGCATCCTTCAGCACACTAAAGGCGCCCACCATGTCTCCGTAGAGCGTGCAGTAACCGACCGCCAGCTCACTCTTGTTGCCGGTAGTCACCACCAGTGCACCTTTTTTGTTTGAAATCGCCATCAGCAAAGTGCCGCGGCAGCGCGCCTGAATATTCTGTTCCGTCAGGTCGGGAGGCATACCTGCGAACTCCGCTGCCAGGGCGGATTCAAACGCACGGTAAATGTCATTGATGGCAATGATCTGATAGTCCACACCCAGCCGTGTGGCCTGCTGCTCGGCGAGCTGCAGGCTCAGTGGCGAAGTATAATCGTAGGGCATCATCACAGCGCTGACATTCTCTGCTCCCAGCGCGTCAACCGCGACAGCCAGCGTGAGTGCTGAATCGATACCCCCAGAGAGTCCAAGCAAAACTTTTTTGAAGCCATTCTTGCGCAGGTAATCACGCAGCCCCAGCGCCATCGCCTGATAGCATCGACTTTCTATGCCTGGCAGTGCAGTTGTTGCCGTCAGTGGATTGGCGAACGTGACCGCATCGGCCTCAACATTAAGGGCCACAGGGATCAGCGCTTCAGCAAATGCCGGACCACAAACCTGAACCTCGCCGGACGCGTCAGCAATCATGGAGTTGCCGTCGAATACCAGCTCATCCTGCCCACCAACCTGATTGACATATACGATCGGCATCGCCGCGCTGGCAGCACGATCTGCCAGCAAGGCCAGCCGGCGTTCCATCTTGTCCAGATGAAATGGCGAGGCATTGATATTGATCATCAGAGCCGCACCCGCCTGCGCAGCCTGCCGGGTAGGTCCCGCCTCCCAGATATCCTCACAAATGGTGAATGCCGTTTTCACACCTTCTATGTCTACCAGACAGGGGGCGTCACCGGCACTGAAGTAGCGCCGCTCGTCAAACACCTGATAATTTGGCAGGCACTGCTTTCGATAGATGGCCTGGATACCACCACCGTGAATGACAGCAAGCGCATTAAATAACCGCCCCTGCTCGTAAAGCGGAAAACCGATCACCAGCCAGGCCGGCAGGGCTGCCTCACATATTTTCGCCAGGGCATCATCAACACGCGTCGCCAGCGCGGGCCTCAACAGCAGGTCCTCCGGCGGGTATGCGGTCAGCGCCAGCTCCGGGTAAACCACAACATCGGCCTGGTGCTCAGCAATCGCCTGTTTTGCCGTATCCAGAACGCGATCAGCGTTGCCGGCGATATCGCCTGCCAATAAATTCAACTGGGCCATTACCAGCCTGAGCTGTCTTGCCATATCGTGCCTGTCTCCGGGGTACTAACGGTGCTGTGTTCGCGGTTGCGCGCTATTGTCAGCGATAATCGAATGCGAGGCAAAACTTGTGTTTGCCAGGCGATGAGCCGGGTCATAGGGACGCGGGTCAATTTTTGGTCGCCTGCCTGTTACCAGGTCCGCCAGCAAAGCCGCCGAGGCCGGCGCCAGAACCAGTCCATTACGGTAGTGGCCAGCATTGATCGAGAGATTCTTGAAGCCGGGCAATGCACCAATAAACGGAACGCCCCGCGGAGCCCCAGGCCTGAGGCCGGCCCAGTGGTTTACGATCGGAACATCGGCAAGCGCGGGCAACATCCGTTCTGCTGAGATTTTTAAACTCTCATACGCCTGCTGGGTGGTTGTCTTGTCGAAGCCTGCTGCCTCCAGCGTGCTGCCGATAAGTATATGATTGTCGCGCCGGGGAATCAGATAGCGTCCCTGATTCAGAACGATACCTCTCAGCAGCTGCCGATCTGCCCTGTACAGCATCATCTGACCCTTGACCGGTTCGATGGGAACGTTGAGGCCCGCAGCCTTGAGCAGTGAGCCCGCCCAGGCACCTGCTGTGATTACAACGTGGCTTGCCGTGAGAGACTTCTTCTGTCCGCCCACGTTGGCGCTTACACTTTGAACTGTGCCGCCGGTGTGGTTCAGGCCAAGCACTTCGCAGTTCTCCGTTATGGTTGCCGAGGCATGCTGCCGAAGCCATTGATGCAAGGCTTTTAACAGCCGGGGATTGCGAATGTTGGCCACCTTTGGCATTGCCAGCGCCTGTGTGAACCCCTCGGCAAGTGCGGGCTCGTGCCGATAAACGTGATCTGCCTGCCACAGGCTCATCTGCCGCCCAAATTGACTGGCCCAATCAAGTGCCTCAACGTGGTCCTCGGCGTCCAGCATCAGCAGTCCACACTCATTGAGTTCCGGATCAATACCGGTTTCTGCGTACAGACTGCCAGCCAGTGACGGGTAGGCGTCCTGGGCCTGATTGGCCAGAGCCGATACCGCATCCTCGTAACGCCATGGATAAAGTGGTGAAACGATACCACCACCAGCCCAGGATGCCTCTGCACCTATCCGGCCGCGCTCCACCAGATGCACGGTCGCACCTGCCAGTACCAGCTCACGCGCAACCAGCAATCCGGATATGCCACCTCCGCAAATCAGAAAATCAGACACAGCACCACCCATCGATCTGCGGAAGAGCTGCTATAGTTTTAGTTGACCACATACTAGTCATGCCGGGAGTTCATGGATGAGGACCCACTGCAGCCGGGTGTACCGGCGTCACGCGATTGAGTTTCGACAATCAGGCGTAAACCTGCTGGAGATCATGATCTGCACCGTGATTATAACAATAATGCTGCAGTTTTCCCTTCCAGCCTCACAATGGCTTCTGAGAGATGAGAGCGAGAGAGTGATTTCGCAGGCTGCCGAGATGATACAGCTGGCACGCAGCCATGCCATCCGTTCCGACCTGGCTGTCACGCTGTGCCCTGCACGGTTTGAAGGTTGCGGAGCTGACTGGAACCTGGGGATCGTACTGGTTTCCGACGGTGAGCAGGTGCACAGACAGGACTGGACGGCAGTTCACGGCACGGTTCACTGGCGCAGCTTCGGTGCGTCGAATCGTCTGGAGTTTGATACAACAGGTGCGCTGCTTCATCAGAATGGCAGTTTGATGTGGTGTCCGCTCCAACCTGATGCCGGCTCTCCTCACCAGCTGGTAATAAACGGCGCAGGTCGCATTCGACTGGCAGAAGACTCAGACGGCGACGGCTGGCGCGAGGATGGTGCTGGCAATCCACTCGATTGCGACGATGTCTGACCGAAGTCTTGTTGATTCCGCTACGGCTTGCTAACGCCAGCGGCTTTACATTTCACCAGGACTTCAGACAGCAAGGCCTCACGATTAGCCACAAAGCTGTCGGCCTCCCACGGGGTCTCACCGGCTATGTTCTCGCCTCTTTCGCCATGATCTTGAGAAGCCAGTTCGACCACACAGAACCCTTTGGCATGTAACAGGTTGAACACTTTACGGTGGGTCAGGACTGCCGATGCCAGAGTTGCCTGAACCATCAAAGCAAGGGCTAGACTCAGGATCAGACACAGCGGCAACACCGCGCCCAGCTGCCTGCGGGAGTGGAATTGCCGATGCCAGTTTTTCGGGCTCACGGGGAGCTCTCATTTAGCACCGCCGGCTCGGTGTCACTGATACCTGCCGGCACCGTCAGCAGACCCCGCATCAGGCCTGAATCTTCAGCCACTCGGTAGCGGATGCGGACTGCAGTCAGATTCCCATGTTCGACTCGGCTAGCGCTATCACAGCGCCGCTGACAAACTGCGACTTTCAGGTCACTCAAACCAGTCACAAGTTCCTCGCCTCTATAAAAGCCACCTTCTGGTCGACTTCTCCGAAGATAAAGCCCGGCGGGCTGGTCTCGGCGACCACCACGATGTGCCAGGTAGTACAGGTTGCTGCTCTCGAAGAGACCGGTGACGGAATAGTGCCTGACGATAACAACATCGCTGCCGCTGACCGCTGTGGACGGGCGGCTGAACGACGCGCCAGCATGCCATTTCTCAACGGGCACCAATCCAGTGGCGCCTGCGCGTGCCAATGCTTCTGCCATATCCAGCGCGAGTCGCAGGTCCTCACCAAATATCCGACGCACCACCGTCGAGGTATCCAGAGACTGCTGCCGCTCGAGCTGCCTTAAGCGGTCCTGATGTCCATACAGGTAGACCTGTAATAAAGACCCACTGATGACTGCGCCTGAGGCGATGACAAGCAGGAGTTCCAGCAGACTGAAACCATGCCCCGATCGCATGTTCGCGAGCAACTTCATCAGGCATCCGACTCCTGAGCGGATGCCACCCGAATCAGACATTCTGTGGCGCGCATTGGCTGCTGCCAGCAAATCGACGTGTAGTCTTCAGCGGCATGCAGTGAAAAATGACCGAACATTTCTGCTGCCTCAGCGTCTATCAATTGCTGCTCCCACTGATCAAGTAGCTCCACTGCCTGATCATGGTCCAGAAGCGCGGTGTTCCCGCTATTCAATGCCGTGCAGTTTGTCCGTTCGGCAGCGCAGGCAAGTTCTGGCGACAACTCATGTAATGCCAGCCACTCTTCCAGCAGCACTGAAACTTGATGCGCAGCGAGGGCCCGCGACAGGGCATCATCACTGTGGATCTGCATCAGCCCTGAGACGGAGATGGCACTGCCTGCCAGCAGGCCCGCCAGCAGCAGCTCAAGTGTGGCGACACCACGGTTCTTCCAGAGGATCTTGAACGACCCTGTTGCACGCATAATTGCCATCCCTGCAAATTTCACGACTCCACCAAGACTGTAGTCATGAATCCCCGTCAATGCTCAATAAAAAAGCAGATAGTTTTGGCGGCAGCGGGTAAATTACCTATAATCCGCGCTTCGCAATGAATCGGGTGCTCACGGGCATGGAATACGATCTGCTGCTTCTCATGCTGCTGGCCCTGACAGGTCTCATCGCCGGGTGGATAAACACCCTTGCCGGAGGCGGATCCAATCTGACCCTGCCGGCCCTGATGTTGCTGGGCCTGCCCCCCGACGTAGCCAATGGCACCAATCGTGTTGGCGTCATCTTGCAGGGTGTTGTTGCGGTCAAGGGGTTTCACAAATACGGGCGACTGGATACTCAGTCAATCTGGCCTATTCTGGTCCCCAATCTGATTGGCGGCGCCATCGGTGCACTGATTGCAGCGCTGCTGCCGAATGTGGCGCTCAAACCGCTGCTATTGGGAACAATTCTATTGATGTCAGCCATCATCCTGGTGCGCCCGGGTTTCATCGCGCCGCCTCCAGGCACCCCAGTAAAGACGCCGGGTGAAAGTCCCGGTGCATGGGCAGGTCTCTTCCTGGCCGGAGTTTATGGTGGCTTCGTGCAGGCGGGAGTCGGTTTTATATTGCTGGCCGCCCTGGCTGGCGGGTTGCGCTACGACCTGGTCCGGGCGAACGCGCTGAAAATGGTCTGCACGCTGTGTTTTACAGCCGTTTCACTGGCCATCTTCCTCTGGTTCGATCTGGTGCGCTGGCTGCCGGGCCTTGTACTTGCGGCCGGAACAATGCTGGGCAGTCACTTGAGCGTAAAATTTGCCATCAGCGTGCAGCAAAGCACCATCAAGTGGTTCCTGTTCGCGATGACGCTGGTGTCCTGCGGCGCTGCACTGGTTTTCTGATCGACGGCTGCGCAGATAAACCGGGCGACACCAGCTGAGACTGGAAAAGTTTAGCGAGCGGTACTTTCGCGCAGATTGCTGACCCGGATGTTGTTGAGGGTTACAATGACTGCGGCGCCCCCCAGGCTGCTCCGCTCTATCTGGATCTGACCGCCATAGCTGTGCACGATATCTGCCACAACTGCCAGGCCTATGCCCTGCCCCTGCGGCAAGGTATCCAGCCTGACTCCTCGCTGCAGTACCAGCTCGTTTGCCTCAGGCAGTATGCCACTGCCATCGTCTTCCACACGAAGCTGCGCAGCACCGGAATCAGTGCCAACAGAGGATGAAGACACCAGTACCCTGCCCCGACCATACTTGCAGGCGTTGTCCATCAGATTGCCCAGAACCTCCATCAGATCCCGTTCGTCTCCCAGGAAGAAGGTCTGCTCGTCCACTTGTTGTGTGATCTTTACCGATTTGTCGGCGTAGACCTTTTCCAGCGCCCGCGCTACCCGCGCGGTCGCCTCGGCGAGGTTGACCTGGCGTGCCAGCGTACTGGTGTTATCCCCTCTTACGGCGCGCTGCAATTGATAACCCACAATCTGGTTCATGGCATCAAGCTGTTCCTGAATCACATCGGCACGCACTGTATCGCTCGCGGTCGCACCCGCGTGATCGGGCCCGGACCTGAGGCCGGCCATCTCGCCCTGAATAACGGCCAGTGGTGTTTTCAGGCTGTGCGCCAGATCGCCCAGTGTGGTGCGATAGCGCTGCTGCTGTTTGCGCTCTGACTGAATCAAAAGATTGAGGTTGGTTGTTACTGCGTTCAACTCGCGCGGATAGTCTTCTCCGAGGGTTTCGCTGTCACCTCTTTCGATGCTGACCAGATCCCGGGCCAGTCTTCTCAACGGTGCCAGCCCCCATCTTAATAGCGCCAGCTGCAACAATAAAAGCAACGCGGCCAGTCCTCCCAGCCAGGACCACAGGCTGCGACGAAACTGATTCACCTCCAACTGATAAGTGGCAGTATCCTCGAGCACCGTAAAGATGACAGGCGCGGGTCGATTTTCCCAGGTCACAGCATAACTGCTGACAAAGAATTCCAGTTCTGATGCCCCGGCCAGACGACGAAACTGCGTGTCGCCACGTGACAGCTCACGTCCCAGCGCCAGCTCATTAACAGCGAGTTCAAGCGCCGAGGGAGTGCGCAACAACACCTGTCCGTCAGCATCTCTGATTAGGCCGTAAAGCCCGGAATTGAGCTGAGAAAAGCGCGGCTCGCGCAGATCTTCAATGAAATAGAAGTCGCCGTCGCTTTGATCGACAGCCGCCAGCAGCACGTAGATCTGAACCTGTAACTGTTCGGCTATGCCGGCTTCGGCGCTGGCTCTGAACGCCCTGTCCAGCACCACTCCCGTCAAACCCAGAAACACCGTCAGGAGAATGCTGACCGAGACCAGCAGTCGGCTCTGCAGCGAATAGGAACCGGGCCTGGACACCTGGCATCAATCCATGACGCGCATGCGGTAACCCTGGCCCCGCACAGTTTCAATAGGATTGAGCGTCTGATCCGGATCAAGCTTCTGTCTCAGGCGCCGAACGAACACCTCCAGCACATTGCTGTCACGATCGTAATCCTGTGCGTACAGGTGCTCAGTCAGTTCCGTCTTGGAGACAACCTGATCAGGGTGCAACATCAGATACTCAAGTGTCTTGTACTCGTAGGCGGTCAGATCCACGCCAGTGCCGTTAACACTGACGCGTTTGGCACTGGTATCGAGCTGGATGGATCCCGAGGTGATGATCGGGCTGGCGAAGCCAGCGGCGCGGCGCATCAGGGCATTGAGGCGCGCAAGAATTTCTTCCATGCGAAACGGTTTTACGACGTAATCATCGGCGCCTGCATCAAGGCCACTGACTTTATCCTGCCAATCACCGCGCGCTGTAAGAATCAGTACTGGATAGCGTTGCCCCGCCTCACGCATCTGGCGAATCAGGCTGATGCCATCCAGTTCTGGCAGGCCAAGATCAATGATGGCGGCGTCGTAATCATTTTCGACGGCCAGGTAAACGCCTGTGCGTCCGTCCCTGGCATCATCGACGACAAATCCGGCCTGCTCCAGACCCAGTTTAAGCTGCTGCCGCAACAGGCTGGCATCTTCTACAACCAATACCCGCATGCTCACTCCCTGCTGATGGCACCTGTCGCTTTGTCGACATAGACAGTGTAAATATTTCCTTCATTGTCCAGTCTGACCCGATAACGAACCCGGTCGCCCTGCCTGACTTCATTGATGCTGATGACCTCGCCAGGAAACTGGGCTCTGACGATATCCAGTGCCTGTCGCTGATTGACCGTCCGACCACTGTTCTGTTGCTGCTCGGCCTGATCAGCCGGAGGTTGCGCGACCACGTCGCTTCCGGCCAGAGCCAGCCAGGATACGATGGCTGCTATCAGCAATCGATTCCTGCGCCGGCCCCTCATTAACGTCACCATACTCACTATGTCTCTCCATATGTCGAAACTGCCGTCAGGATACAGCCGGAATCACTCCACCGGGCTCATCAGCAGCTTGCCGGAGAGAGTTAAAACACCGGCGCAACGTCGACGCGAAGCCGAATTTTTCTGCCGGGATCGTGATCCGTGTGTACCGTGTATTCCTCGCCGTTATAGCGGTAGCGCACCTGGTATCCGGTCAGGCGCTCCTCATCGCGGTAGGACTCTGTCACTTCGCAATGCTGCACGGTCTGGTACCGGGCGTGCTGCGGTTTGTGGTTGGCTTTCACTATATCACGGCCTACAGAATGCCCCAACACAGCGCCAACCACCGCACCAACTCGCTGACTCGATTTATTGGTGCCAAGCGCGTTACCAATAGCACCACCTACTATGGTGCTGATCAGCACTGGAGTACGGCTTTGCCCATGGCGGTCTTCCTTTACCAGGACCTGCTCATTCCAGCAGGTTTCAAGAGGCTCTGAAATCGTGACCGACTGGTAAACAGGCCGTGTATCAATAACGTCAGCGTAAACATACTGAGTCTGTGCAGACGCGACTGATGACGAAAGCCAGAAACCGGCTGACAGCGCGATCGCCAGCATTGATCTTTTTTTTGCTTGCGTGTGGATGTTCATTTTGCACCTCGTCCATTGGTTGACGTGTGCAGAATAGCGGTAATCAGCTGAACGATAACTTAACGACGCCTGCAATCGATTCAAGCTGCGGAGAGTTTGAATCCTGACGCGATACGGGTACAATCCAGCCCGGATATTAACAACAACAATCAGGATGCAGGAATACTGGCTGGCAACAAGAGGCATCAAATTGCCCGACTGCCGGCGCGGGCAAGCCCCCTCTCGACCATCAGGCCCAGAGCGCCGCCTAAAGTATTCCCCCAAGAGAGAGCCCATGTTCCGCAATACAGTCATCGCGGCAGTAGTCGCAACTATTATCAGTGCACCCGTTTTGTACTTCCTGGTGCCCGCCGTCAATCAGATGGCCGGCTTACTGGTCTTGATTTTGCTGGCAACATTGCTCAGTTCGCTGCTTGCCAGTCGCCTGCAAAGCAGCCCCAGGAAAAAACGTTCCCGCAAGCCAAAGCAGAATCGATCCAGCAGCAATGCCGCACGCGAGCAGGGCAGCGTCAAATGGTTCAATGCCAGCAAAGGATTTGGCTTCATTACCCGTGATAGTGGGGACGATGTTTTCGTCCATTTTCGAGCAATCCGCGGCGAAGGACATCGTATTCTGCGTGACGGACAACGCGTCGAGTTTGCTGTCAGCGAGGGTGACAAAGGCTTGCAGGCAGATGACGTTGTTGCATTGAGCCAGCAGCAATGAGACTGACTACGATTGTCTGACCGCCCGTCCCGCATACGGATTGCGCCGGCACGCATCGTCGCCGGCGCATGACAATCAATAATGCGGTGGTTTTTCTTCCTGCGCGCCGGGACTGATTGACCGCTCTGCCTGGATTTCCAGTAGTTCTGTAATCTTGTCGCGGTGGAGCGCCAGCTCGCGTTCCAGAGCGTCAATCTGCTGCTGCTGCCTGGCAATCACATCGTTCAAAGTCGACAGGCTGTCTTCCTGAAACGCTATCCGTGTTTGCAGGTCCACCAGTTGATCATCTGTCATCATTACGCTACCCCCTGAGCCCAGCTCCGGGCTGCCCAATGTATCATTGCCGCATGAATGGCAGGTGTATTGTACTCCGATTCGTGGCTGTCATATTTCTATTTGCACGCCTAAGCGTGTAATATTCCAGACCTCTGGCCTGTCTTAGTTCATTCAATAGTCCATTCCAGGGGTTAATCCACCGCAAGGCCACGTTAACAGCAGTATTCATTCGGTTTTTCAGGAAGTTATAGACATATGCAAGACAAGCAGCTTTCCCAGCCAGGTAACACAGACTCAGCAGCGGCAAAGGAGCATGCCCCGATTAACTGGACCAATATGGTGCTATTTACCAGCACACCGATCTTAGCCGTGATTCTCGTTCCCCTGTTCGGGTTCGTTTACGGTTACTCGGTATACGACTGGGTCATGTTCGTGCTGATGATGGGCTTCTGCGGCATTTCAATTACCGCTGGTTACCACCGACTCTGGTCACACAAGGCGTACAAAGCACATCCGGTGCTGCGTTTCATTTTTGCGCTGGGTGGTGCCTGCGCCCTGCAGAATGACGTTTTTAACTGGGCATCGGACCACCGCCGACACCATGCTTTTGTCGACAACAATGATCGCGACCCTTACTCCGCCGGCCGCGGATTCTGGTTTTCGCATATTGGCTGGATCGTGCGTCACTACCCCAGTGGCGTGCAGGACTTCTCCAATATCAAGGATCTGCAGAAAGACCCCATTCTGCAATGGCAGCACAAACACTACCTGGCCCTGGTGCTGTTCATGAACATCGCCGTTCCGGCATTTATCGGCTACCTTGGTGGCAGCATCATGGCTGGCCTGCTGTTAAGCGGTCTGCTGCGCCTTGTACTCAGTCAGCACGTCACCTATCTGATCAACTCACTGGCACACATGTGGGGGCGACAACCCTATAGCGACAAGAGTTCAGCCCGTGACAACTCGCTGCTGGCATTCCTCACTTATGGCGAGGGCTACCACAACTACCACCACACCTTTCAGTGGGACTATCGCAACGGCATCCGCTGGTGGCACTTCGACCCTACTAAATGGCTGATCCGAAGCTGTGAGTGGCTGGGTCTGACCAGCGACCTGAAACGAGTGTCTCCACTGAGCATCGAAACAGCCCGCCTGGAGATGCAATATCGACACGCCTCCGAACGCTGCAGCACGCTGGCGAACGCCGAAAAGTGGCGAGCTAAACTGGAAGAAGAGTACCAGCAACTGAAATCGACGCTGGACCTTTGGGCCAAGCATCGCCAGGAATGGTATGAGGCTAAAACAACGCAGCTGCACGACCAGATTCACGAAAAGTGGGATCGTCTGGCACTGCGCGACAGTTACCGTGAGGTCCGTTACAAGCTTAAGCTGCAGCGTCAGCGATGGCAGGATCTGATGCACAATTTTGCCAACCAGCAAGCTTCGGCGGCCTGATCGCATCATGTTGAACTCTGTGAAGCTCCTGCTTGGCAAAAACCCGGTACGCGGCGTAGCGCTGGCTGCCGGTCTGTTCTGCCTGCTGGCAAGCTCTGTATCTGCACTTGAGCCAGGCGATACCGCTCCGTCATTTGAACTGCCGGGTGTACGCGACCAGGACAGCGCCGTGGCGCTTGAAGATCTGCGCGGGAAAATAGTCTATGTCGACTTCTGGGCATCCTGGTGCCTGCCCTGCCTGCGCTCACTACCTCAGATCAATACCCTTTACGAACAGTATCGTGACCAGGGCTTCGAAGTGGTAGCCATCACAATCGATGACCCTATCGAGGATGCCCACGAATTCCTGGCCGATCTTGAAACCCCGCTGGCCTACCATCTGGTCGCCGATCAAACCACTGACGTTATGAATGCCTACGATGTGTTCGGCATGCCGACTTCATTCCTGATCGACCGGCAAGGCGTAATTCGTAAAGTGCAAGAAGGGTTTCGGGAAGGCGATACAGAACTGCTGGAACAGGCGCTGGTGGAGTTACTCAACGAAGAGCAGTGAATGGCCGCGGGTGCCCTGCAGCCATGGCCTCACTGGCTCTTTATGGGTACAGACGCAACAGTGGCTCATCCAGCGCAGCCATTTGCTCGCGCAACTCCAGAATATGTTCTGACCAGTATCGCTCGGTATTAAACCAGGGAAAGCTCATCGGGAACGCCGGATCATCCCATCGCCGCGCCAGCCACGAGCTGTAATGCATAAGTCGCATGGTCCGCAGCGGCTCAATCAGTGCCAGCTGACGTGGCTGAAAATCAAAGAACTCCTCATAGCCCTCCACGATTTCCAGCAATTGTGCCTGCTGCTGATCACGTTCACCCGATAGCATCATCCACAGGTCCTGCATGGCAGGCCCGGTCAGCGCGTCATCAAAATCGACAAAAAACGGCCTCTCATCGCGCCAGAGTACATTGCCAGGGTGACAGTCGCCGTGCAGCCTGATTTGCTGAAGGTTGGGCTGATCTGCAAATACCCGATCCAATCGTTCAACAAGATGACCCGACAGCGTCTCATAGGCGGTGCGCAAAGAGGCGGGAATAAAATCATGCCGCAACAGAAACTCGCGGCTGGCAACGGCATGAGTGGCAACTGACAGTTGCAGTCGATTAGCGAAGCTGCGCTGAGAACCAACCAGATGGACCCGGCCGATGAACCTGCCCATTACCAGCAGGTTGTCCGGGTTGTCCAGCTCCGGGGCCCGCCCCGCCAGTCGGGGAAACAATGCGAACCGAAATTGCTGGGTTCCACACTGGCAGGCATGCAATGTCTGTTCATTTATGCGTTGTGGCGGCACTACCGGCACATCCAGATCTGCCAGCTCCTGCGCAAACGCGTGCTCCTCCAGGATCTGTTCGTCACTCCAGCGATCGGGTCGATAAAACTTCACCACCAGATAGGATCCGTCCTCCATGCCCACCTGATACACGCGGTTCTCATAGCTGTTGAGAGCAAATACGCGCGCATTGGTCTGTAAACCCAGGCCATCAATCGCATCCAGCACCTGATCTGGGCCCAGCGACTGATACGGGTGGCTGGACTGGCTTGTTTCATTCATCAATTGCGGCCTGTGGATCGAGTTTGCCGCGAGTATACTGTAAAATGCCTACCCGCATTGGTTTCAGTCGACTGTTTTCGGCCAGCGTCTCTGGTCGACGCGGCTTTTCTGGTCTGACGCCCGGCCTGACAACACCGTCGCAGACCAACAATGCAAGCCACTCACCACACATCCAGCAAGGAGTACATCGTCAGCATGAC
Organism: Pseudohongiella sp. SYSU M77423; assembly: GCF_029911965.1. Classification (NCBI taxonomy): domain Bacteria; kingdom Pseudomonadati; phylum Pseudomonadota; class Gammaproteobacteria; order Pseudomonadales; family Pseudohongiellaceae; genus Pseudohongiella; species Pseudohongiella sp. SYSU M77423. The sequence goes on from NZ_JARYTH010000005.1 coordinate 27,733, forward strand.
TAACGCACAAGCGCGTCTTCAGGAATTACAGTCTGCCTACCAACAGATCAAGGCCCGAAAGCTCAATCTGGACCTGACGCGTGGCAAACCGGCCACTGCGCAACTGGACCTGAGCAATGCCCTGGACGGCATCCTGCAAGGCAATTACCGCTGTGCTGACGGCACTGACGCCCGAAACTACGGCGGCGGCCTGGGAATCCCTGAAGCCCGGCAATTCGCTGCAGATTATCTGGAAACACGCCCTGCGCAGGTCATGGTGGGCGGTAACAGCTCACTGCAGCTTATGTATCAGTACGTTGCCAATGCGCACATCAATGGTGTCAAAGGCGCAGATTCTGCCTGGAGCAAAGAAGCGCGTGACGGCCAGAAAGTCAAATTTCTGTGTCCGGCACCCGGCTACGACCGTCACTTTTCGGTCTGCGAGGCGCTCGGCATCGAGATGATCCCGGTGGCTATGACAGAGGAAGGGCCTGACATGGATCAGGTCGAGCAGTTGGTCAAAAGCGATTCGCTGATCAAGGGCATCTGGTGTGTGCCCAAGTATGCCAACCCGAACGGTGTCGTTTACTCTGACGCTGTGGTCAGCCGTTTTGCGGCGTTGGCAAAAATCGCTGGCGCCAATTTCCGTATCATGTGGGATAACGCCTATGCCGAGCACCATCTGGTCGACAACCCGCCCGAGCTGGCAAACCTGTTGAGCCTATGTGAACAACAGGGCACCCTGGATAGCGCCATCGTCATTGGCTCAACCTCCAAGATCACCTTTGCCGGTGCCGGCATGGCGTTTATCGCGTCATCGGAAGCCAATATCAAACAGTTTGCTGACTATCTGGGTATCTCAACCATCGGCCCGGACAAGGTCAACCAGTTACGCCATGTGCGTTTCCTGAAGAACATGGACGGATTGCGCAGCCTGATGCAGCAACACCGCGCCATTCTGCAGCCGAAGTTCGAGCGGGTATTGAAACATCTGGACGACAGTCTGGCAGGCAAGACCGTTAACGGGCAGCCACTGGGTAACTGGACGCGCCCGCAGGGGGGCTATTTTGTGCTGTTCGATACCCAGCCCGGACTGGCAGACAAGGTCGTCAAACTCTGCGCGGAAGCAGGCGTCAAGCTGACACCGGCTGGCTCAACCTGGCCGTATCAGCGAGACCCCAACAACAGCAACATCCGCCTGGCACCGTCCTTCCCCAGCCTTGAGGAGATCGACGAAGCCATGGCGGTGTTTGTATTGTGTGTGGAGCTGGCCAGCCTGGAAGCCGCCTAACGGCCCCGCTGGCGAATCACCACGCTGTTGCGCTCGACCTGACGATAGGTCGAGCCCTTGCGTCCTCTTTCATTGACATAGACAGTGCCGTGGCGGCGATCAGTCTCCCAGCTGCCGCGCGCGTTGTGCTGGTGACGATCGTGGTAACTGCCGCCACGCCAGATGTCATGCCCCTGGAAGTGGCCACTATAGCCGTGACCATGGCGATGATGGTCATGTTTGCGATGTCCTTTGCCGTGATATCCCCGATCATGATGACCGTGTTTGCGGTAGTGTTTACGGTTGTCGTGATGACGCCCATGACCATAGTCGGCTCGATATACGGTAGTGCCGATATAAACAGAGCCAATAACTGGCGAGTGAACCAGCGTGATCGGTTTGTGAATAGTCTCGTAGACCGTCACTCGCTTGTAGCGATCTGCGAGCGCGCCTGTGCTGACTGATGCCAGCATTAATGTAGCCGCTGCCAGCATCACCATACGATACTTTCTTGAATAGAACTTCATCACCTGCCCTCCTCGTTTGCACATGCTCGGTACCGTTATAGCGCTACCTGCCTGAATGCAGACTGAACGACGGTGGGACGATCAGCTCTCAGACTGATGCTGACTGACAAATCCGGGTATGGGAAAAGGCATGACGTTGTCGCCACTGGAAATCTTGGCGACGCCGGTCTTTTCGACTTCATCTATGCGGATGATGGCCTGAAGGGGAATAAAGCTGCGTTTAACGTCCTGAAACTCGTTTTTGAGTTTCTCTTCGCCGGGATCGACCACCACCTGACTGCGCTCATCGAACAGGAATTCCTCTATTTCAATGAATCCATAGAGCTCGCTTTGATACACCTGACGTGCAAACAGCTCATAGACCTTCCCTTTGTTGAGGAATGTAATGCGATAGATTTCCTGACGACTGGCCATAAGACTCTCGTGGACGACTACTGGGAATGGGAGCGAGACGCGTATTGTAACGCAAACCCCTGTCCGGAATACAGCTGACTGATAGTCAGGCTTCTTTTGAAGCCCATTCAGACTTATTCGCGAGCGTCAGAACTGGTATAATCCGCGCCTTTCTGTAATTCAGCAGCTTTATTTCCACAACGAGCCCGAATTGTCATGAGCACCAACGAGCAAGCCAGCGGCACACGCAAAAAAGTCTACATCAAGACCCACGGATGCCAGATGAATGAGTATGATTCGTCACGCATGCTGGATTTGCTGCGAGAGACGCAAGGTGCAGACCTGGTGGAAACACCAGAAGAAGCCGACATTCTGCTTCTCAATACCTGCTCGATCCGTGAAAAAGCCCAGGAAAAAGTCTTTCACCAACTGGGCCGCTGGCGCAGTCTCAAGGAAGCCAAACCCGGTCTGAAAATAGCTGTGGGTGGCTGCGTGGCGAGCCAGGAAGGCGAAGCAATTGGAAAACGCGCGCCCTATGTCGATGTTGTTTTTGGTCCCCAGACACTGCACAAATTGCCTGAAATGCTGGACCGCTCCGGCCGCGGACTGCCGCTGGTAGACATTACGTTTCCAGAGATCGAAAAATTCGACCGCCTGCCGGAGCCAAGTGTCGCAGGCTGCCAGGCATTTCTGACCATCATGGAAGGCTGCAGCAAGTACTGTTCATTCTGCGTCGTGCCCTACACCCGCGGCGAGGAAGTAAGTCGACCGCTGGATGACGTTCTGGCAGAAGCAGCGCATCTGGCAACACAGGGCGTGCGTGAAATCAATCTGCTGGGTCAGAATGTCAACGCCTACCGCGGGCTGAGCCACGACGGCCAGATTGTTGACCTGGCGACCTTGATTACCTACATCTCGGCGCTGGACGGAATCGACCGCATTCGTTTTACGACGTCACACCCGACAGAGTTTTCTGCCAATCTGATTGAGGTCTATCGTCACGTGCCGGCACTGGTCAGCCATCTGCACTTGCCAGTGCAAAGCGGTTCGGATCGCATCCTGGCCGCCATGAAACGCGGACACACTGCTCTGGAATATAAATCCATCATTCGCAAACTGAAGGCAATTCGCCCCGACATCAGTATGTCGTCGGACTTTATTGTTGGCTTTCCTGGCGAGACACAGAAGGATTTTGAAGACACCATGAACCTGATTATTGATGTCGGTTTCGACACATCATTCAGTTTCATCTACAGCCCCAGACCAGGCACGCCGGCATCAGACCTGCCCGACAATACCAGTGAGCAGGAAAAGAAGCACCGGCTTACTGTGCTCCAGGCACAGATCAACCAGCAGGCAGCCGCTATCAGCCAGGCAATGGTGGGCAGCACCCAGCGCGTGCTGGTCACCGGCGAATCCAAACGTGGCCTGAGCAGCCTGCAGGGCCGCACCGAGAACAACCGCGTGGTCAATTTCCACTGTGACGACACCCGCCTGATCGGGCAGTTTGTAGATGTCCGCATCCGCGAGGCCTATCCGAACTCCCTGGCCGGAGAGCTCTAAGCAACAGCATCTGGACCTGTAGCGGGCAGTTGCGGAGATAATTGTGGCCAGATTTTGCCCATCACACGGATTGCTCTATACTGATTGCCCAGTCTGAAAATATGACGTCTCACATTTGAGGTGGAGGTAGTACCCCAGCTGCATGGCTACTGAACAAAGCACTCAACGGCTCACTTTGACGCCGGAAGACACACATCGCCTGGCGAACCTGGGCGGTCATCTGAACGAGCACATCCACCAGATCGAAAAATCACTGGCGCTGCAGATTCGGCAACGCGGCAGCGAATTTGAATTGTCTGGCGAAGCTGATGCCGTCCGCGAGGGCATCAGAGTGCTTGAGTCGCTCTATGCCGTGACTGCTGATGGCACCAATGTCAGCCCCGACCTTATTCACCTGACTCTCAAGGAGTCAGGGTTTACGCCTGTACCGCCAGCCACACCACAGGCAGTTCAGTCCGCCGAAGACAGCACCCGGCCAGTCCTGATAAAGACCCCGCACAGCTCAATCAAACCGCGCGGCCGACATCAGCGGCAGTACGTCGAGTCGATCCGTCAGATGGACATCAATTTTGGTATCGGTCCGGCAGGCACCGGCAAGACCTATCTGGCCGTCGCCTGTGCCGTCGAAGCATTGATGCAGGACCAGGTCAAACGACTGCTGCTCGTGCGACCCGCCGTCGAGGCTGGCGAAAAACTGGGCTTCCTGCCTGGCGACCTGTCCCAGAAAATCGATCCATATCTGCGCCCTCTCTACGACGCTCTCTACGAAATGCTCGGGTTTGAGCGGGTTACCCGCCTGATCGAAAAAAACGTTATCGAAGTGGCGCCTCTGGCCTACATGCGCGGACGCACCCTGAACGGCTCGTTTATTATTCTGGATGAAAGTCAGAACACCACCATTTCCCAGATGAAGATGTTTCTGACGCGAATCGGTTTCGGCTCCACCGCTGTCATTACCGGTGATGTCACCCAGATCGACCTGCCCTCAGGCACACGCTCCGGCCTGGTTCACGTCCTGAAGGTATTGAACGGCCTGCCAGGAATCGGCTTCAACTTTTTTGACTCCAAAGATGTGGTGCGACATGCACTCGTGCAGCGCATCGTCGAAGCTTACGACGCCTACGAGAGACAGACGACCATCAAATCGCTGAGTAAAGATGACGGCAGCCATGAACGTGACGGTTGATGTCATTTGTGAGCATCCATCTCTCAATGCGCCGGACAGCGACAGCATCGCGTCCTGGTGTACTGCCGCACTGACACATCAGACTGCCAATGAATCCCTGCACGAGCAGCAGCGCAGCGGCCAACCCTGTGTCATCAGTGTGCGGATCGTTGATCGCGACGAGGCAGCCCAACTGAACCACCAATATCGCCAGAAAGACTATGCAACCAATATTCTTTCGTTTCCTGCCGACATTCCCGGTACCGTTGCAGCACAACTGGACGAATATCCGCTGGGTGACCTGGTCGTGTGTGCCGATATCGTTATCGAAGAGGCACAGGCACAGGGCAAGTCGACAATTGACCACTGGGCGCACCTGATTGTGCACGGCGTCCTGCATCTTTGCGGACTGGATCATCAGGACGACGAAGAAGCAGAACTCATGGAACAGCTGGAAATACGCATTCTTGAAGGCTTCAATATTGCCAACCCCTATTACGACAGGAGCAACATACCGGCATGACCGACGACCCTCCCAGTAGCGAGCCGCGGCAAAAGTCCTGGCTCGAGCGCATCGCGCAGGTGTTTTCTGATGAACCAACCGACACCAGAAGCCTGCTGAATCTGCTCCGCAATGCCGAGCAGGATCAGGTGCTGGATGCTGATGCACTGAGCATCATCGAAGGTGCCCTGCAGGTATCCAGCATGCAGGTGCGCGAGATCATGATCCCGCGCTCGCAGATGACGACGGTCTCGGTGCGACAGACGCTCGCCGAAATTCTCGACGTCGTCGTCGAAGCTGCGCACTCCCGCTTCCCGGTGACGGGTGAAAACCCAGACCAGGTGATTGGGATTTTGCTGGCAAAGGATCTGCTGCCACTGGCGCTGGGCGATAACGCCGAACGATTCAACTTGAAAGATATGATCCGACCGGCAACCTGTGTTCCGGAAAGCAAACGACTGAACGTTCTGCTGCGTGAGTTCCGCGAGACACGCAACCATATGGCAGTCGTAATTGACGAATATGGTATGGTCTGCGGGCTGGTCACCATTGAGGACGTTCTGGAACAGATCATCGGTGAGATCGATGACGAATACGACGTCGATGACGAGAGCTACATCAAACCGCTAGGCGATGAGCAGTATATCGTCAAGGCGCTGACCCCGGTTGAAGAGTTCAATGAATTCTTCGGCAGCGAGTTCAGCGAAGATGATGCCGACACCGTTGGTGGCCTGCTGTTGCAGGAGCTGCGGCATATCCCGGAACGCGATGAGACAGTTGCACTGGGCGGCTACCAGTTCACGGTTCTGAACGCCGACAGTCGCCAGATACGTCTGCTAAAACTGACCGCGCTGCCTCCGGGCGCGGCAGAAAACATTGACTAGACAGACGCAAACACTAACCGAAAACAATACTGCCCCAAACAGACGACTATTCGAGACAACTTACCAGCCATGAGCAACAGCGAAGAAACCCAATACAATCCACAAGAAGTGGAGGCACAGGCACAGCAATACTGGGAGCAACACCAGTCATTCAAGGCCAGCGAAGATCCGACCCGGGAAAAGTTCTACTGCCTGTCGATGTTCCCGTATCCCAGTGGCCACCTGCACATGGGACACGTACGAAACTACCTGATCGGCGATGTCATCAGCCGCTATCAGCGAATGCAGGGCAAGAGTGTGCTGCAGCCCATGGGTTGGGACGCGTTCGGCCTGCCTGCGGAAAATGCCGCCATGCAGCGCGGTATCGCGCCGGCCTCATGGACCTGGAGCAACATCGACTACATGCGCAAGCAGCTCAAACAGCTGGGTTATGCCTATGACTGGAGCCGGGAGCTGGCAACCTGTCATCCGGACTATTACCGCTGGGAACAATGGTTTTTTACGCGTCTGTTCGAGAAAGGCCTTGTCTACAAAAAAGAAGCCGAAGTGAACTGGGACCCTGTCGATCAGACTGTGCTTGCCAATGAGCAGGTGGTTGACGGACGCGGCTGGCGTTCCGGCGCCCTGGTGGAGCGTCGCAAGATCCCTCAGTGGTTCATCAAGATCACGGCCTATGCACAGGAACTGCTGGACGACCTGGACAAACTGGATGGCTGGCCAGACGAAGTGCGAACCATGCAGGCCAACTGGATTGGTCGATCCGAAGGTGTGGAGCTTAGCTTCGAAGTGGCAGGCCAGGACACCAGGCTTACGGTCTATACAACCCGCCCGGACACCCTGATGGGCGTGAGCTATGTCGCTGTCGCACCGCAGCATCCACTGGCCTTGCAGGCGGCTGAACAGAACGTCGAGCTTGCACGTTTCATTGAAGAACAAAGCCACATCAAAGTGGCAGAAGCTGACATGGCTACGATGGAAAAGAAAGGCATGGACAGCGGGTTCAAGGCTGTTCACCCGATCAGTGGCGAACAGGTACCGGTGTTTGTCGCCAATTTTGTCCTGATGAGCTACGGCACTGGCGCCGTGATGGCCGTGCCTGCCCATGATCAGCGCGATTACGAATTTGCCCGCAAGTACCAGCTGCCCATCAAGCAGGTGATCAAACCCGGCAGCGATGACGAAGTCTGCAAGCTTGAAGAGCAGGCGTTTACAAGCAAAGGCATTCTTATCAATTCCGGCCAGTTTGATGGCATGGATTCGGCAACCGCTTTTGAGGCGATTGAAAAATGGCTGCGCGAGCGGGATCTTGGCAGCAAACAGATCAACTTCCGCCTGCGTGACTGGGGTGTATCCCGGCAACGTTACTGGGGCACCCCTATCCCGATCATCAACTGCCCGGATTGTGGCGCTGTACCGGTGCCTGAGCAGGATCTGCCAGTGGTATTGCCAGAAGATGTCAGTTTCACGGACTCTGGCTCTCCATTAAAGAAAATGCCGGAATTCTATAGTGTCAAGTGTCCCTCTTGTGGCAAAGATGCAGAGCGCGAGACAGACACCTTCGATACCTTCATGGAATCGTCCTGGTATTATGCCCGATACAGCTGCCCTGACCTCAAGACTGGCATGCTGGACGAGCGCGCAAATTACTGGCTGTCTGTGGATCAGTATATCGGCGGCATAGAACACGCCATTCTTCACCTGCTGTATGCGCGTTTCTTCCATAAACTGATGCGCGACGAGGGTCTCATTTCCTCGGACGAACCTTTCAAACGCCTGCTGACTCAGGGCATGGTTCTCAAAGACGGCAGCAAGATGTCCAAGTCCAAAGGCAACACCGTGGAACCGGCCAAACTGATCGAGCAGTATGGCGCAGACACGGTGAGACTGTTTACGATGTTTGCAGCACCGCCCAACCAGTCTCTTGAATGGTCGGACAGCGGCGTGGAAGGCAGCTCCAGGTTCCTGCGCAAACTCTGGCGGGTCGTAACAGGCTACGGTCATAGCACTGCGTCTTCGCAATCGCCGGACCAGACCCAGTTGGACAGTGAGCAGAAGCAGCTGCGCTACAAAACGCATACGACACTGGAAAAGGTCAGTGACGACTATGGGCGACGGCAGACATTCAACACAGCCATCGCAGCCATCATGGAACTGGTTAACAGCATCACCCGTTTCCAGGATGACCGCGCTGACAATTTGAGTGAGCAGGATAATGCAGTCATCGGGGAAGCTCTACAGATTGTGCTGCTTGGCCTGTCGCCAGTAGTTCCGCATTTTTGCCACGCTCTGTGGGCAAGTATCGGAAAACCGGGCGCCATCATTGATGAGCCCTGGCCGACAGTTGATCAGGCCGCTCTTGTGCAGGATGAGATTCAGGTCGTCATACAGGTCAATGGCAAGCTGCGTGGCAAGTTGACCGTCGCGCGTGACACCAGCAAGGACAAGCTGGAAGCACTGGCCATGGCCGATGACAACGTACAACGGCATATTGCCGACAAGACCGTTCGCAAGGTGATTGTTGTGCCGGGCAAGCTGATCAACATCGTGGTGGGCTGATGAACGCTTTACGCCGTCTGTTGCTGATCTCGCTGCTTGTGGCGTTGTCTGGCTGTGGCTTCGCGCTTCGCGGCGCCCAGACAGCCGTGTTGCCGATGCAGCGGATGGCGCTGACCGTGCCATCAGGCCCCTACCCTTTGCAGGGAGCACTGGAAGACACTCTGGAAGCCAGCAATGTCGAAATTGTTCATGGCAACGGGCAGGTTCTGGAGCTTGCTCTGTCTGCGGAGCAACTGGAGCGGCGTGCAATCAGCATCAATACGCGAGCCGGGGCGGGTCAGTACGAACTGATGCTGAGTGTCGATGCCGCTTTGCGACAGGGCGGTCAGGTCATCGCTGGCCCCGAGACCTTTCAGGTACGGGGCACATTTTACGAAGACACTGCGAACATCAGTGGCAGCAACAGCGGGCTGGAGCTGACTTTAAATGACATGCGGCGCGAACTCGCCGACAACATAGTCCGACGCCTTCAGGCCGTGGAATTATGAAGCTGTATGCCGATCAGTTAGCCAGACACTTTCAGTCAGGCAAACTGATGCCGGGCTACTGGCTGGCTGGAGATGAACCCCTTCAGATGCGTGACTGTGCAGATATTGTCAGGCAGACCACCAAAACACTGGGTTATACCGAACGCGAAGTCTACGAGGCAGACCGGCAGTTTGACTGGCGAACGTTGACCTCGGCAGGCGCCAGCATGTCATTGTTCAGCGACAAAAAGCTGATCGAGCTGCGCCTGGGCTCCAGCAAGATCGCCGACGCTGACAGAAAACTGTTGATTGAGTATCTCAAGTCAGCCCCGGAAGACACCTTGCTGCTTATCCTGAGCCCCCGTATCGAAGGGGCTGCGACCAAAACCCAGTGGTACAAACAGCTCGAGTCCTTGCTTGGCGTAGTGCAGCTTTATCCGGTTGAGGCATCACGCCTGCCAGCATGGATCACGCAACGCCTTTCTCAGCGTCAATTGAGTGCCGATGCTGATGCCTGCCAACTGCTTGCAGATCGGGTTGAAGGTAATATGCTGGCCGCTGACCAGGAGATTGAAAAACTATCTCTGCTGTTCGGGTCAGGTACACATCTTGACGCGGCAGCGATCGCTCGCAGCGTCGCAGACAGCTCGCGCTTCAATGTGTTTGCGTTGATTGATGCCTGCCTGGCTGGCGAAGGTGGCAAGGCGATAAGAACACTGCGACGTATGCGCGACGAGGGCGCCCAGGCCCTGATGATCAATACCATGCTGGCCCGTGAGCTCCGCACTCTGCATGGCGTGGCCTGTCAAATGCAGAGAGGCCTGTCGGCACAAAGCGTCATGCAGTCCCAGCGGGTCTGGAAATCAAGGCAGGCGCTGATGAGCTCTGCGTTGAACCGTTTAAGCGAACCCGCGCTTAGAAACCAGCTGACGCTGGCCAGACAGATCGACATCAGCGTCAAAGGCCTGACCCATCTGTCTGCATGGGAACTGCTGGAGCAGCTTGTCGCGCGGCTGAGTGGCCGGGCGCTTAAACTCCCATCCGACTCAAGGTGGCAATAATCTCACGCATCAGTCGCTCGGCGACTGGATGTGTCGCGGCGAAGCGCGCCTCGAGCGCGATGGCATTATCCATTTCCGGACTGTTACGCGCGGATGTTTCCAGCAGCGTATCAACATCGTCGTCAAGCTGGCGCGCCAGTGCCAGCGTGTCGTCGTCCAGATCCTCTGTTTTGGCTAGCTCCGACTGAAGCTCCTGCAGCAACTGCCTGATTCTTTCCTGGCTCACACGTATTCCTCCATCGTGAATGAATACATGTTAATGCCAGTCAAAGGACCACACAAGCAGAACCGGTGTAACCGGTCCTGCTCAATGTGAAGCCACCGAGGTATTTTCTGTCGCGCCAATCAGCTCGCTCTGCTGGCGACCCTGGAGTAGGCACGCTGCTTGAGACGACGGTGGAAACGACGCTCGCGGCTCTTGTACTCAAACCAGTAACGAGGCACATTCAGTAGCAGTGACCACCGTGTTGTGTAGCTCACACGGATAGTTGAATGGCTCTTGTCGCCCGACATCAGCATCGGAGCGCCTTCATAGATATCCTTGGCTCCAGTCATGGCGTGGACGTGTCGAATATTGATATTGCGCTGATTGGCCATCAACAGGACAAACTGTTTACGGCACTTAAAGGCGTCAAGTATCAGTTTTAACCAGATGCTGAACTGTTCAGAGGCTGTTTTCAGCGATGCACTCATCCAGACACCATTGATTTCCATCATGTCGTAGGCTTCGTTGCGGAAGAATTCATGAGATTCCCTGACGTCATCGGGAACAAACATCAGACTTCTGAACTCCGGCTTGGTAACCAGCATGTATCCACCAACCATCTCGTCACCCTTATAGCCAGCCACAAACGTGCTGCGCTGCGCATAGTCATAAGGCAGCTTGACACCGACGTAGCCCTCAAAACGGCTCAAAAAATACTCGATATCTTTTTCCTGGGTCAGAGTTTTGAATTTGATCGCTTCCATCGTTTTATCCTCGGTAGGAACATGCCTACGTGTTGTTGGTAAAGTTGATACTCGTTTGCCTGATCACTGTTCAGGATCATGCGTTCTTCCTTCCTGGCAGACATCACATAAAACGCCATCAGATACACGAAGCTCAGCCACAACAATATCGTACCGAACAGCCACGTACTGGCGAACCAGGCAATCATGTATGAGACATAAAATGGATGACGAAAAACACCAAACGGACCTGATGTCACAATACTTCCGACATGGTTACTAAATGCGAAGTCAAGTGACTTGGCGGTGCTTATCGCTGACCAGAATATCACCAGCGAAAGGCTGTACAAGAGCGCACAAATGATCAGCTCTGGTTTTGTGATATCCGTCACATTATAAAAAAGCCATGCGGTTGACAGCATTTGAATCGCGACGGCAAAATCATACGTCAATGCGCGTAGTCGGCCAGTGCCAACATTAACGGTAAAGAAACGGAAACGAGCCCAGACAAGGCTTAGCACAATCGTCAGATATAGCGAAAAAACCGCCATTTGCAGCATGACACAATCCCTTTGCAGTATGATGAAACTTTGACATTGTTATACACTCCAGTCCGCGTGTTCGCAATTGCCGACTGGCACCAATTATGTATAATCGGCACACACACAGAATCAGGCCCGCATCATGACTTTGCGACTATGAAAACAGACAAATACGCGGCGTACTGTAAAGAGCACGCTGCAGAATTCAGGGACGAAATGCGCGAGGATGCTGCCAAGGCATTGCGTAACTGGCCAGGGAAAGCCGCAGCGGTTTTGCTGGCCCTGTCTTCGATGCTGACCTGGAGTAATTTGCAGGAGAGCGGCAATCCCTACGCACTGCACAGTATGTTTGCCTATGCTCCACCCATTGCGCTGGTGTTTCTGTATCCGCTACTGACGCTGCTGTTTGCAGGCTTCGAAAAATATTCACGCAGTGTTCTCGACGTCTTCCTGTTGAGTATTCTGGGGGGGTTCTGCCTGACACTGCATTTTGTGTTTGAGCCCAACCTTTCAGAGAGTTATCAGTCTGACGCCTTCCTGGCGCTGTCTGGCCAGATCAACTTTGTGGTGTTGATGACCACCGCCTTTTCGTACCACATAAGTTTTGCACTGACATTGCTGCGCAATACTATTTTTGCTCTGCTGGCCGCCCTTCTGATATTCCTGATCAATCCGGAGTTCCTCGCCATCAACGCGATACAGCTGGTGCAGGGTTATCTGGGCGGCATCATTGTCAGCTGGCTGTTTTTCCGCCGAATACAGACACGCTTTTACTACAAATCCATTGACGCAGACACCCGTCAGCATCTGTACAAGCAATTGTCCAAACTGGTTTACCCTCACCAGCTGGAGCGAATCAAGGCTGGCGATCAGCTCGAATCCACCATGCCGGTTGAGAAAAGCAAGGCCATTATCAACGTCTTTGATATCCAGAACTCAAGCAATATAAAACATGAACGAACTCAGGATTTTTTCCTCGAAGTATTCCGGGCGTTTTCGCAGATATGCATGATGGGTTACAAACACAACCCATTACAGGCACGCGCATTCCGACTCAAGGAGACTGGCGACGGTTTCATCAGTGCGGTCGGGTATCCTTTCCTGACGGATCAGAAACACACGCTTGCAGACCATGCCGTTGAAACCGCCCTACTGATGTTCAGAGCGTTTAACACGGAGGTCGACAAATTCGCCTATGGTTATCCAATCAAGGCGGCTATGGGGCTAGCCTACAATTCGGTACAGGGCACCTTCCAGAGCAGTGGTATTCGCGCTTACGACCTTTTTGGTGATGCGCTGGTCCAGGCCTATCGTTATGAAGAACTTCGTAAGCACCCTGTCATCCAGAAAGCCATCCACGCACGTGCCGATGATCTGGGGCTGCGCCACTACAACATCCTGATCATCCAGGAAGTGATATTTAACACACTCTGTGATGGCTTCAAGTCGCTGTTCACTCCACTGCCGCTTACGCGCGAGGACCATCCGATTCCGCAGGATCCGGACGCGCAATACATCTATTTCCACATCCTCGACTAAGCGGCTACCGGCGCGCCCGGGGGCACTGTCATGAAATCCTGTAGCCGATACGCTATAATGTCGCGGCTTTGATATTCCCATTCATCACCACAGGATGACAAATGACAGACGCCAATGCATCAGTTGCCGCCAGTAGTCTAGACAATGACAAGAAGCACACCGTCGAAAAAATCGGCGGCACTTCCATGAGTCAATTTGACGCCGTTCGACAGAATATCTTCATGAACCCCGCGCTCAAAGGCGATTACTACCAGCGAATCTTTGTTGTATCAGCGTATGCCGGCATCACCAACATGTTGCTGGAGCACAAAAAAACCGGACAGCCAGGCATTTATGCACTGTTCTCTGACGCTGAGGAGCAGCAAAGCTGGCGCGACGCGTTTAAAGCACTGCGCGATCGCATGCTGGAGATCAATGCTGATTTATTCGCACCGCATCCACCCAGCGAGAAAGAAGAGGCCGACAGCTTCATTCTGGACCGTCTGAACGATGCAGAAAGTGTTCTGGAAGACGTATCCAGCCTCTGTCAGCACGGCCATTTTGCGCTGTCCGACTACCTGCTGACGGTTCGCGAGATGCTGGCCAGTCTGGGCGAAATGCACAGCGCCTCCAATACCGCGCAACTTCTCCGTTTGCACGGACTGAACGCACGTCTCGTCGACTTGTCAGGCTGGGCCAGTACCAAACATCTGTCGCTGGACGACCATATCACCAAAGCTTTTGAAGGTATCGATCTAAGCAATGAACTGCCGATTGCAACCGGTTACAGCCATTGTGATGGCGGCCTGATGGCCATATTCGACCGTGGCTACAGCGAAATGACATTCAGCAGGATCGCCGTGCTGACGGGCGCTCGCGAAGCAGTCATCCACAAAGAATTTCACCTCAGCAGTGCCGACCCGGGCATTGTCGGCGAAGACAAAGCGGTACCGATTGGCCGCACAAACTATGACGTGGCAGACCAGCTGGCCAACCTTGGCATGGAAGCGATCCATCCCCGGGCCGCCAAAGGCCTGCGACAGAGCAACATCCATTTGCGTGTAAAGAATACATTTGAGCCCGAACACAACGGCACCTTGATCACGCGCGACTACGTTAGTGAGTCCGCCTGCGTTGAAATCATCGCCGGCCGGAAAGGTGTGTATGCCATTGAGCTGTTTGACCAGGACATGGTGGGCGACCTATCACATTACGAGAAACAGTTTCTGGGACAAATTACGCGATACAAGGCACAGGTAATCAACAAAGACCTCAATGCCAACACTATTACTCACTACCTGTCTGCCAACCTGAAAACCGTCAAGCGCATTCAGGCATCACTGGCTGATCTGTTCCCCGGCGCCGAAATAAACGTGCGCAAGGTGTGTATCGTTTCTGCGATTGGCAGTGACCTGAAGATTCCTGGCATGCTGGCTCGTACAGCCAAGGCGCTGGCGGATGCTGGCGTTGATATTCAGGGTGTACATCAGTGTATGCGGCAGGTCGACATGCAGTTTGTGCTGGACGAGGATGACTTCGAAACGGCGATAAAAGCCATGCATGAGCAACTGGTGGAAGTATACAACCACGGCCGCGCCATCAAGCTGGCCTGAGCATGAAGCCAATCGAGCTGCTGAGAAGTGACACCCCGGCGTGCCGGGAGCTGCTCCACTTCAATAACGCCGGCTCATCGCTGCAGCCGCGTCCAGTGACGGACGCGGTTGTGCAGCACCTGTTACTCGAGCAAACAGTGGGCGGCTACGAGGCTGCGCAGGCAAATGCCGACGCCAGTGAACGATTCTATACAGCCTTTGCTGCCCTGCTGAACTGCAACCCTCGTGAAATCGCTTATGTCGAGAATGCCTCGCGCGGCTGGAACCTCCTGCTGCAGGCAATCCCCTTTGAGGCCGGCGATCATATCGTTACCGGTGTCTCGGAATACGCCAGCAATTACCTGTCTTTGCTGCACCTTGCAAAAACACAGGGTGTGATTATCGATATCGTGCCAAACAACGAATTGGGTCAGATTGACCTGGAAAAACTGGAGGCTGCGCTGGACGACAATGTCAGACTGGTGGCGCTGACACACATACCCAGTCAGTCAGGTGTCATTCACCCCGCTGCCGAAGTGGGCAGACTCTGCCAGCAGCGCCGCATACTGTTTCTGCTGGACGCCTGCCAGTCCGCGGGCCAGACTGAACTGGACGTCAATGAGATCCACTGCGACATGCTGACCGGCAGCGGCCGCAAATACCTGCGAGGACCTCGAGGCACGGGGTTTATGTATGTGCGCCACAGCATTCTGGACTATCTGAAACCGGCTACCGTGGACCTGAGTGCAATCAGCTGGCTGCAGCGCGATCATTTTGAGTGGCGGGACGACGCCAGGCGATTCGAACTGTTTGAACACTATGTGGCGGGCAAGATCGGCCTGGCCATTGCTGCGCAGTACGCCCTCGACAACAACATCGCCGAAACCTCGGCTGCCATCCAGCGTCTTGGGCACAGCTTGCGCCAGCAGCTGTCGCGTATTTCAGGCGTGCGTATTCACGATCCGGGTTTCATGGCAGAAGCGAGCCAATGTGAACACCTGGGAGGCATTGTCACCTTCGACACACCACTGTCTGCAGAGACGCTGCAACAGCGTCTGCAGGCGCAGAGCATCAATAGCTCTGTATTGCGCCAGCGCAATACACGCCTGGAGTTTGAGGAACGGGGGCTGGGCGATATCAATCGCGCTTCCGTACACTATTTTAATACCGAAGCGGAAATTACTCGGTTCTGCAACGCGGTTAAACAGGCTATTGCCTGAGCTCTGAGCCTGGGGCCAGATATTCAGGCAAACAGCATTTGAACATAAACTGCAAGAATCGCCAGCGGACAGATGAAACGGATATAAAACGGCCAAATGCGCCAGAACAGACCGTATTCCGCACCTTCACAGCCCTGTTTGATTTCAGTCAGGATGCCATTGCGATTCCATATCCATCCAGCAAATATGGCAAAGAAGAATCCCAGCAGCGGCTGGCTGTATTCGGTGGTCAGGCTTACCACCAGATCGAACAGCACGTTGAAATTGAACACGATTATCAGACTGATGACGGCGATACCCGCACCCAGCACAACCCCCGCCTTGCGGCGTGATACCGAGCGCGTCTCAACCAGATACGACAGCGGAACTTCGAGCATTGATATGGATGAGGTCAGCGATGCAATGGTCATCAATACAAAAAAGGCCAGCGCCACCAGCATGCCAGCGCCGCCCATCTGTTCAAACAAGGCAGGCAATACCGCGATGATCAGTCCCGGACCGGCGACCAGGCCACCCTGATCGTCGTAAATCTGAATACCGTTGTTCAGCGCCACCATCATCGCCGGCAGAATCAGCAGACCGGCGGTTACCGCAATTGCAATATCCAGCAGTGTGACCATACCACCCAGCGCCGGCAGGTTTTCCCGTTTGCTGATATAGGACCCGTAAATCAGCATAGTGCCGACACCAAGAGACAGTGAAAAGAAAGCCTGCCCCATGGCACTGAGCAGCAAGCCCGTATCTGCGACACGACTGAAATCAGGCACCAGATACAGACGCAATCCATCCATGGCGCCGTCCAGTGTCATCACATAGGCAATAAGCGCCACCAGGATAACAACCAGCGATGGCATCAGGCGCGAGGCCCACTTCTCGATACCATGTTTAACGCCAGCCACTACCACCGCAATAGTGAGCATCATGAATACAACAGTGAACAGAGAGTCACGTGTCAGCCCTGGTGTCTGCAACCAGGAGGAAAGTGCATTTGCGCCAACGATATCAGCACCAGCCGCCAGCATGTAGGCCATCATCCAGCCGCTGACTATGGCGTAAAAGCTAAGGATAAAGCTGACCGTTATCATGCCGGCGAAACCAACCGTAGTGCCCAGCGCTCGGCTTGCCGGGCTGGTGGAAAGCCCTCTCAATGCAGTGACCGCATTGGCTTTGGCGTGACGCCCGATGATAAGTTCAGCCATCAATGCGGGATAAGCCAGCGCGAATGCCAGTATCAGATAGGTAAACAGGAATGCCGCGCCGCCGTTACTCGCCGCATTGGTTGGAAATCCCCAGATATTGCCCAGACCCACTGCTGAGCCTGAGGCTGCCATCAAGAAACCAAAACGTGAACTAAACTCGCCGCGCGGTGCACTCATTCGTAGGATTCCAGAACAAAACGAAGCCGGGCCTCGTCTACCATTCTGAGTACGACATTATTCACCAGAGAGACGTTGCCATTATTATTGATCTCGACTTGCGGGATACGCAGCCGCTGATCGCTGGTACTGAAGCTTGCCATACCCTCGGGGTTGATCGCCAGATCCACCATACTGCGTGGATCAATCTCAAAATAAGTCTGGGCGGGATCGTCCCCGGCAACCACACGCAGGAGCATGCTCATGTGTCCGAGCTCGTCCCCGGCATTGACCTTCGTGCTGAGTATGCCCGTCTGGTATTCAAACACGTGCATGGCAGAGCTGAACCGCTGTACCCGGTGCATATTGATCAACACCAGGTTCTCGGTCACGGGTGGAATCCCGTTCGAGGGCAATGGCGCCCCTTCTGAGCTGCGCAAAGGCATGGCCTGCGCCTCACCACCAATAGCATATTCCGTCAGATTGTTTATGGCCTCGGCAACTTCAAGCCCTTCTCCAAGAATGCGCGCAAACACTGTGAAGCCGCCGTTCTGATCGTCCAGTGCCTCCGCATTGTTGGAAACGTTAATGAACCACTGGCTGGTTGCGCTGTTTGGATTTCCTTCCAGTTTGGCCATTGCCAGTGTACCCGCGGTATTGGAAATACCCGGCTCATTGACCACGGCGTCACGCTGGGTAATTCGCTGTGCACTGCAGTTGATTCCCGGACTGGCGCCCTGTGGGCAGTTTCCCAGCCAGCGATAGGCTCCTGACTGAATGACAAAATTGTCTACCGAGCGGTGAAACACAGAACCGCTGTAGTCACCGCGATCCACATAGCCGAGAAAATTGCGCACGGTATTGGGTGTCTGCTCATCAAACAGTTCAATCGTAAAGTCGCCATAGGAAGTGGCCACCCGCACCAGCGTATTGGTCTGGGCCAGCACCGAGGTCGTGGCGAGCATGCCACAGGTTGCGAGAACGACGAGCGTTCGTTGCACAAAGCTGCGCTTGTGGCGGCGTGTATTCATCGAATCCTGCATAAAATCTCCTGTCATCGTCAGGTCGGCAATGTTTGCCTGACGTCAATCCAACCGTACACCCCTGTGCGGGTGATCAATTCCTGCAACAGCAGTTTTTCTACTGTGTGCATGTAATCTGCTTCTGTCTTCAGGCCCAGCTCTTCACCATTCACCAGTTCAGTCACCTGAGTGACTGCAAGCCCCTGATAACCACAGGGATTGATTCGTGAGAACGGCTCCAGATCCATGGCCACGTTCAGGCTGAGGCCGTGATAAGAGCAGCCTCTGCGAATACGCAATCCGAGCGAGGCGATCTTGGCATCCCCGACGTACACGCCTGGTGCTCCAGTTCGAGTCTGTGCGTTAACTTTCAATGATGACAGGGTTTCGATGATGGCCTGCTCAATACCACTGACCAGATCCCTGACGCCCGTCCCTGATCGTCGTATGTCGATCAGCAGGTACACCACCAGTTGTCCGGGGCCATGATAGGTGACCTGACCGCCGCGATCAATTTGCACCACCGGAATATCACCAGGCGCCAGCAGATGTTCGGCTTTGCCGGCCTGCCCCTGAGTGAACACGGGTGGATGCGAAAGTATCCAGATCTCATCCGGTGTTGTCTGGTCCCGCTCGGATGTGAAGGTCTGCATTGCCTGCCAGACCGGCACATAAGGCTGCAAGCCCAGTTGCCGAAGAACCAGAGCCTGACTCATAAAACCAGTCTGACCGCCGAATGACCTTTCAGGTCCGCGAACAGGGCCTGGAGCTGCTCTTCACCGGTAGCTTCGATCACGATCGTTACGGACAGATAGTTGCCCTGGGCGCTGCCGCGGGTATTCATGTTGTCGGCGCTCACCCCGGGCGAGTGAAGCTTGACGATTTCCAGCACGTCAAGCTCAAACCCCTCGACCGCCTCGCCCATCACTTTGATCGGATACTGGCAGGGAAATTCGATTTTTGGCGCTTTCGGTTCGCTCATGGTCTGTTACCTGAACAGGTTCATGAAGAACAGCGTCAGCGCATCGATCAGACGCTTAAAGAAGCCACCACGTTCCACGGCATCTATTGCCACGACATCGCCGGTGTACAGCACCTCATCATCAAGCGTGATGTTAACCTGACCAAGCACTTCACCGGCCTCAAAACCGCCGCGAATCACCTCTTCTGTATCAAGAGTTGCCACCAGATCCTCGGCCCTGCCACGAGGAATGGTCAGGAACACTTCTTCCTGGATGCCCAGATCAACACTGTTGGCCGCCCCGGCCCAGACGCGGGCATTATTGATAACCTGGCCGGCATCATAAAGTTTGTGAGTTTCAAAGAAACGGAAACCATAGCTGAGCATCTTCTGGGTCTCTACTGCGCGCGCCTCTTCGTTGGCAGTGCCCATCACCACAGAAATCAGGCGCATGCCATCACGCTCGGCAGAAGCGACCAGACAGTAACCTGCAGCCGTGGTCCAGCCAGTTTTCATGCCATCAACAGTCGGATCGCGAAACAGCAATGTATTGCGATTGGCCTGGGTAATGCCATTAAAGGTAAATTCACGCTCCGAGTACATGGCGTAATGATCAGGGTGCTCCATGATCTTGACGCGTGCCAGCGTCGCCAGATCGCGCGCCGACATCAGGTTGGTTTCGGCGCCATCATCCAGGCCGCTGGAATTAATGAAGTAGGAGCTGGACATACCCAGGGACTGGGCGTGCTGGTTCATCAGGTCCGCAAAGGCAGCTTCGCTGCCGGCTATGTGTTCCGCCATGGCCACACTGGCGTCATTGCCGGACTGAATGATGATGCCCCGCAGCAGATCTTCAACACGCACGCGGCTGTTTACATCAACGAAGGTTTTGGAGCCTTGGGTCTGCCATGCCTTCTCGCTGATAAAAACAAGATCGTCATAGCTCATATTGCCATTGTCGATTTCCACTTCGGCAATATAAGAGGTCATCATCTTGGTCAGACTGGCGGGCGGCAGCGCCTCGTCTGCATTGTGCTCCATGATGACGTGACCGGTTTTGGCATCCAGCAGAATATAACTGCTACCGGCTATTTCCGGCGCTCTGGGCATAATGTTCTGAGCCGCAGCCGGCATTGCCGAAGCCAGCACCAGACTGGCAGTGGTCAACACGGCAACCAGGCGACGCCAGCGCGTCAATCCTGAATGAGCGGAGGTGGGTGAGTGTGCGTCAGTTTTTGAAATCTGTATTGTCATGAACTAATTACTCTTCGACGGTAAATGGCTGACCCAGGTCAGCAGCTATCATCAGGTCAGTCAGGCGCTGTATCTCGCTTTGCTCAATAATCGGCCCGATTCGAACCCGGTGCAGCTCCTGTTGATTACTCTGAACAGAGCGAATAAACACCGGGCGAGAAGTCAGGTCGCGCAGTCGCGCCGACAGCTGTTCAGCTGCTCTACGACTGGAAAACGCGCCAGCTTGCAAATACTTCCCTGCAGTCTGTGCTACAAGGTCCGTTGCAGCGACGTTATTGGCAGTTGTTGTGACCGCACTGCCTGCATCATTGGCTGCCAGCAACAGCTGCTGACCAGGCACAATGGATTCAATATGCACCAGCGCCGTGCCCTGGTCGGCAAAACCCAGCTTCCAGGCAGCGGCGTAGGAAAGATCAATGACGCGGTCGTTGTGGAACGGACCACGGTCGTTAACGCGAACGATGATGCTGCGTTGATTTTCCAGATTAGTAACTCTGGCGAAACTGGGGATGGGCAAGGCTGTGTGTGCAGCCGAGATCTGGTACATGTCAAAGATCTCGCCATTGGACGTCAAATGGCCGTGGAACTTCTCACCGTACCAGGATGCCAGACCAGTTTGTTGAAAGCCCTCTTCCGTCGCCATGACTCGGTAGCTTCGCCCGTTGACGGTATAGGGCGACCGATTGCCGGCCATGGTTCTCTGCAGCGGTTCGGGCACAACCTCGCGAATACTCGCCGGATCCATAGGTGCTGTTGGCGCACGGTCCTGACTGATGCTGTAGCGGCCACTTTGTGAACTGCTGCTGTCACCGCGCGGGGTAGATGTGCTGCCGCATGCTGCCAGCACTCCGGCCAGAACAACTACAACAAAAATTCTTATTTTCACTATTGTGCCTCTGGCTGATCGCACATCACCTGAACTACCTTTGATTCAATCGTATGCGACCCGCAATACTAACGTGTTAGTCACTGCTTGTCAGTAACAGGGACCCGTCATCCACCTGCTCTTGTTCAATGATCGGCAGCAGATACGCATCCAGCACTTCCCGTGCCAATGGTCCGCCAACCGAGCTGCCGCCTTCGCCATTCTCTATGAACACCGCCACCGCGATGCGTGATTTGGGGGACGCATCAAACGCAATGAACATCGCATGATTCAGATGGTCCTCATTAACGGTTTCAGGATCCATGCGGTTGCCCCGTGCATCAACCTGAACGCCCACCACCTGCGCCGTTCCAGACTTGCCCCCCATCGGATAGGCCAGTGGCTCTGCACCATGCACGTAGGGATAGGCGGTGCCCTCGTGACGTCGGTGTTCGCGATCGTAGGGTTTGCTGACGGTATGCTCCATCGCCTGTCGCACATAGGCCACGTCTTCGGCTGAAGGGAGCAGCGGCTGCAGCACGTCCTCATCCGCAAAAATAGTGTCCGCAAACTCGCCATCGACACCATTCTGGACAGCCTTGAGCATGCGGGGGCGTTTAAAGACCCCGTGGTTGGCAATCGTCGCCGCCGCGCTGGCCATCTGCAAAGTGGTGGCCTGGAACATGCCATTGCCGAAACCTTCAGGCGGCGTTTCGCCCGGATACCAGGGCTCTCCGCGTGCCTCCCGCTTCCACTCTGGTGATGGCACGAGGCCGGGATTGGCATTGGGAATATCCAGTGCAGTGTTGCTGCCGAAACCCCAGGTCAACAGATAGTCGTGCAGCGTATCAATGCCAAGTTCAACCGCGATATGACTGAAATAGGTATTGCATGACTGATAAATCGCGCGCTCCAGGTCGATGGTGCCATGACCTGACTTATCTACCCACCACGTCCAGTCATAGTAAGGCCGGGAACGTCCGGGCAGTCGATAGAAGCCTGGGTCCTGAATGGTAAACTCCTTGTCTACAATGCCATGATACAAACCGGCAAGCCCTACGATCGGCTTGATCGTGGAGCCAGGCACTCTGGGGTTGATCGCACGGTTGAACATGGGCGAATAACGTGACCCGTTAAGCTCATTAAGCTGATCACGACTGATACCGGTCACAAACAGATTGGGGTCATAACCTGGTTTGCTGACCATGGCCAACACGCCTCCTGTGGCAGGATCGATCGCGACAATGGCGCCCCGCCGGTCACCCAGGGCAGCCTCTGCCGCCATCTGAAGCTGAATATCCATGTGCAACTGAATATCCAGCCCGGGTACCGGGTCGGTTCGCCCCAATACGCGCGTGACACGACCCCGATTATTCTTCTCGACGGTTTCGAAGCCTACAGTACCGTGCAGGTGTTCCTCATAAGTCTTCTCAATTCCAATCTTGCCGATGTGATTGCTACCACGATAGTTTCGCGACTGCTCTTCATTCATGGCCTGAAGTTCGTCACGGTTAATTTCCGAGACATAACCAATCGAGTGCGCTGTGGCTTCACCAAACGGGTAATAACGCAGCAGTTGCGCCTCGACAGCAAAACCAGGCAATTTGTGCTGATTGACCGCAATATGGGCAATTTCCTCGTCATTCAGCTGAAACTTCAATGGCACAGACGTGTGAGGTACGGCACGTCGCTGCAGTCGCTCCCGGTATTGCTCCAGGTCCTCGTCAGTAAGTGGTATGAAGTCGCGAACCACTTCCAGTGATTTTTCAAAATCAGTAGCCGTCTCTCGCACTACCGTCAGGTTGAAAATTGGCCGATTGTCGGCCAGCAGACTGCCATTGCGATCGTAGATCAGTCCGCGGGTGGGGGGTATGAACTGGGAATGAAGTCGGTTGCCATCTGAGCGCGCTGAGAAGTAATCATGGTTGAACAACTGCAGGTTGATCATCCATCCGGCGAGGATCAGGACCAGCAGCGTCACGAACCCGGCCGCGAAGATCAATCGACCGTGGAAAACCCGTATTTCCTGTTTATGCTCATCCAAACGGAATTTGTGTGCCATAGTGTCCTGATGTCAGCGCTCGTCCGGGCCATCACGCCCCGGAAAACTTAAGTAGACAGGCTAATTATCAATTAGTTTACACGTAATTTCAGGCGCGATGGTAGGGATGGCCATTGATCACGCTCCAGACACGATAAATCTGTTCTGCGATCAGAATCCGAACCAGCGGGTGAGGCAGCGTAAGTGCCGATAGCGACCACTTTTCCGATGCCTGTTGCAGGCATCTGGGTGACAGTCCATCGGGCCCGCCCACAAGCAGACTCAGATGAAAACCATTGTCACGGATATCAGATACCCGTGAAGCCATCTTCTCGGTGCTCAATGCCTTGCCCTGCACATCCAGCGCCACCAGATAGTCGCGTGAGCCGACTTTGGCCAGCAGACTGTCTGCCTCCTGGTCCATCATCTGCTCCACATTAAGGTTTTTACTGCGCCGTGCCATAGGCACTTCGATCAGATTCATGGCGAAATCAGCGGGCAGCCGCTTTTGATATTCCTGCACGCCCTGACTGACCCAGTCAGGCATGCGGGTACCCACGGATATCAGATTGATGTTCACTCTTTGTCGGTGGCTCGCTTGTCGGTTGCTGACTGCGGACGGAAGCTCCACAAATCTTCAAGTCGGTACAGCGCACGTGTGGCGCCCAGCATCAGATGCACAACCACTGTCCCCAGATCGACCAGCACCCACTCTGCCTGCTCGCGCCCTTCCACACCGCTAACCGGCGCACCAGCCTGTTTGACCTTGACCACAACTTCATCTGCCAGAGCCTTGATATGCGTACTGGATGTACCTGTACATATCACCATGGCGTCCGTTAAAGGTGTCAGGTCAGCCACGTCAAACACTTCGATCTGCTGACCCTTGATATCTTCCAGCGCCGTTGTGATCACTTCAATCAGTTGCTTGTTTTCCAATGCTTGCTATCTCCAGCCCGAGGGCATGCGGTTATCTGTATAGTTTATGCGTCTTGATGTAGTCGGCGACGACTGTTGGCACATCGTCAATCGCTATGGTACCGGTTTGCCGCGCATCACGGCGAACACGTGTTGATGACTGGGGCAGTTTGATTCCTGTTATAAACAAAATTCGGCCAGCCCGCGTGTCGAACAAATCTTCCTGTTTCGACACCAGACGTGCCGCCAGCTCCGTCTGCAGTGCCGGTTCTGCATTTGCCTGCGAGAGTTCATCACGGCTGACCACATACAGATGCGTCAAGTCCAGAATGTCCCGCCAGCGGTGCCAGCTGGGCAAGGACAGAAAACTGTCCATGCCCATAATATAGACCATGGTCGCCCGCGGAAATTCCGCTCGCAGACTGCCGAGCGTGTCGACCATGTAGGAAGTACCTGGTCGTTGCAATTCTCGCGTATCTACGACAAACCCCGGATAATCCGCGATGGCTGCTTCCAGCATGGCCAGGCGGTGTTCAGCGCTGGTCTGTGCGCTGGCGCGATGCCCTGGAATGGAACAGGGAATCAGGCGCACCTGGTCCAGATTCAGTTTCAGCTGAGCGGTTTGCGCCACCCGAAGGTGTCCCGTGTGCACCGGGTCGAACATGCCACCCATGATTCCCAGTCGCATGCTCGCCGACGTATTGGTCATGTGCGGATGTGACCGTCACCAATCACTATATATTTCTGCGAGGTCAGGCCTTCCAGCCCAACCGGACCACGCGCGTGCAGTTTGTCGGTCGAAATGCCGATTTCTGCACCGAGGCCATACTCGAATCCATCAGCGAATCGAGTCGACGCATTAATCATTACCGAGCTGGAATCCACCTCCCGCAGAAATCGCTGCGCGCGATGGAAGTCCTCGGTCACGATAGACTCGGTATGAGCCGAACTGTGGAGATTGATATGCTCGATCGCCTCATCCAGACCAGCCACAATTTTCACCGACAGGATGGGCGCCAGATACTCCTCGTCCCAGTCGGCTGCGCTGGCTTCTCTGGCACCGGGAATCAATGGCAGTGACTGCGGACAGGCGCGCCACTCGATATTGTGCGGCGCCATGGCTTCAGCCAGCTGCGGCAGAATCTCAGCGGCAACTGGCTCGGCAACCAGCAGGGATTCCAGTGTGTTGCAGGTCCCGTAACGCTGTGTTTTGGCATTCAGTGTAATCTTTACCGCCTTCTCCAGATCAGCGCGGTCGTCAATATAAACATGGCAATTACCATCCAGATGTTTGATGACCGGCACGCGAGACTCAGCGCTGATGCGCTCAATCAGACCTTTACCGCCACGTGGCACGATGACATCGACGTACTGCGGCATGGTGATCAATCGGCCAACCGCTTCGCGGTCAGTGGTATCGATTACCTGCACGGCATGTTCGGTCAGCCCCGCCGCAGCCAGCCCCTGGCGGATACAGGCAGCGATCGCCTGGTTCGAGTGCAGTGCCTCTGAACCACCGCGCAGGATGGCTGCATTGCCTGATTTGAGACATAGGCTGGCGGCCTCACAGGTCACATTGGGGCGAGATTCGTAAATGATGCCAATCACTCCAAGCGGCACACGCATTTTGCCTACCTGGATGCCGCTGGGGCGATAGCGCATGTCGCTGATTTCGCCCACTGGATCCTGCAACGCCGCAACCTGCCGCAGGCCTTCAACCATGCCATCGATCCTGGCCGGCGTCAGGGCCAGGCGATCAAGCATGGCCGCATCAAGACCCTTGGCCTTGCCGGCCTCCAGGTCGCGCGCATTGGCACTCTCGAGTTCAGCGCGACTGCTTTCAATAGCATCGGCCATTGCCAGCAGCGCCTGGTTTTTCTGGCCAGTAGTCGCCGCCGCAGTGATACGGGACGCCTGTCTGGCCTGTGAGCCTACTTTGTCCATGTAGGCTGCGATATCGCTCATTTGAATGAATCCGCAGTGAAAAGTTTGGAAAGGCGCGCATTATAGCGCACTCAGATGTGATTCTGCAGGGCCATTTCCGCCGGGTAGGGATGCATGTACCAGGAACGCTCAATGTACTCGACCGGATTGCGGCGAAAATGATGATTCAGGAGTGTAATGGGCACAATCAGAGGCAACAGCCCTTTGTGATACCGCTCCAGCATCTCGCGTAATTCCTCTTTGTCCTGCGCATCCAGCTGCTCTTTCAGATAACCCTGAATATGCTGCAGCACATTGACGTGATCGCCACGTGAAGCACGCTCTTTCAGCGCCTGCATCAACTCAGGCAGGTACTGTTTAGCCACCTCGAAGACGTTGTCCTTGCGCGCGCTGGCCACCAGCGGACCCAGACGGCGATAGGTTTTCTGGCAGTGGCTCATCAGTATCAGTTTGTGACGTGCATGAAAATCCGTCAGGGAAGCCACTGACAATCCATCGGCCACCAGTTGTCGCCAGCGATTCATCACATAGACCCGCTGAATGAAGTTCTCCCGCAGCACCGCGTCACCGAGTCGTCCCTCTTCTTCCACCGGCAGCTCCGGAAACCGCTCCATAATGCGTGCTGCGAATATGCCGGCGCCCTCACGCGGCGCATGCCCCGGACCGTACACCTTCACCCGCTCCATACCACAGCTGGGTGAGTCTTTCTTCAGGATAAACCCGCACATCTCACCCACCCAGTGGGCTTGCGCATCAGCGCTTGCGGTCAGCTTGTCCGTGTAGTCGAGGGTATCGTCCTCAAAATCAACGCAGCGCACCTCGTCATCCCGCTTGACCAGTCGGATTGGACGCCGGGGGATGCCGAGGCCAATATCAACCTCCGGACAGAAGGTGCGAAACTCAAAATACTGTCCCAGCGTGCGCTGAATGTAAGAGTGCTGTTTGTGGCCTCCGTTGAAGCGCACCTCTTCGCCCACCAGGCAGGCACTGATGCCAACCGGGATTTTTTGATGCTGGTGCTCGTTCATGGTGTGATATCCAGTTGCAGTTGGCCGGCAATCAGTTGCAGTTTTTCTGCCCGGCTCAGTTGTTTGATTCTATATTCCAGCTGCCGTGCTGTGCGTTGATCAACGCTCTGCGTCACATAGGCCAGCTCCAGTGGCCCACGCCCCCGCAGGTAACGTGCAGTCCGGGCACCCTGTGCCTGATGCTCGGCGAAGCGCCGGGCGACGTCGGTGCTGATACCGGTGTACAGGCTGTCGTCACCGCAGCGAACCACGTAGACATGCCAGCCATCATTGACCACCGATCAGACTCCACAGAGCTGAATCGTCGCTGGCAGCACCGGTCTGCTGACCGCTCTGTTGGCGCGCGCGACCTTCTCGTTCCAGTTTCAGCAGATGTGCCAGCAGCGTCTTCTCAGCCCATGGCAACAGATGCGCTGGTACATCATCATACACCGGGACCACCAGCTGCTTCAGCGTGACTGGCTGCATGTCTGCAAGATGAGTGATGATTTTCAGCTCGCGGCGCTGACGATGACGAATCAGGGCGCTGATCATCTGCTCCGGGTCGCTCATCAACTCTCCGTGTCCGGGCGCCAGATACTGCAGTGGCAGACTGCGCAGCTGCTCCAGCGAGTCCAGATAGTCCTTCATGTCACCATCAGGCGGCAATATGACCGGTGTTGTGCCTTGCAGAATGTGATCTCCGGTAAACAGCAGCGATTGTTCCTCCAGCAGAAAGCACAAATGATTGGAAACATGTCCCGGTGTACTGATCAGGCGCATTGTAAAACCATCACATTCTATACGCTCCTGATCATGGTAGATGCGGGATGGCTGAAATCCCGTATCCTGATAGGCCGCCCCCGGTGGTGCTGCCAGACCGATCAGTTCCGCACCGGTAGCCCGGTGCAGTGCCATGGCCCCCGGCGAGTGGTCACCATGCGTATGAGTGACAAAAATCCGCTCCAGGGGCCGTCCCTCAAGCGCCGCCTCAATGGCAGCAATATGCTCAGGGAGCGCCGGTCCGGGATCCACCAGCGCCATGCTCTCCGAGCCGATCAGATAGGTATTGGTGCCCGGCCCGGTCATGGTGCTGGCATTGGGGCACAGTATCCGGTGCACGGGCACCTCGCCGGGTTGGAGTCCGTCGCGCAGCAGAGTCGGACTGCCGACGACAAATCGAGAATTATCCATGCTCATCTTGTGCCAGTCAGTTGCAAGAGCGCCAATGATAACGGCTTCACCCCTTCATGACCATGTCACGCGGACAGACCCGGCCAGGGTGGTTTTCACCGACGATTCACGCTATAAATGGCTCCTTTTTTATGGCCGTCAGGTTTATGTCCCCTGGGATTGCGACCGGAAAGGACCAACGACAACAATAAATGCAGGGCAGAGACACATGTACAAGATCACAACCTACAATCAGATCTCGGAAAAAGGCATTAATCGATTCACGTCGACGCACTATCAGGTGGGCGGTGTCCAGGACCAGGCCGATGCCATCCTGCTGCGCAGCCACAAACTTGCCCCTGAAGAGCTGAATGACTCAGTCCGTGCTGTCGCCCGTGCCGGCGCAGGTGTCAATAACGTGCCTGTCAGCCACTGCACTGAACGTGGCATTGTTGTCTTCAACACGCCCGGCGCCAACGCCAACGCGGTCAAGGAGCTGGTTCTGACCGGCATGCTGCTGGCGTCGCGCGGCATTCTGCCTGGCATGGCCTACGTCGACACCCTTAATGAAATGACCGATAACGCAGCGATGTCCAAACTGCTGGAAGCCGAGAAGAAGCGTTTCGCCGGCCAGGAGCTGGCAGGTAAAACGCTTGGTATCGTCGGCCTGGGCGCCATCGGCTCCATGGTGGCCGGCATGGCAATCGATCTGGGTATGACCGTGCTTGGCTACGACCCTGCCCTGTCCGTTGATGCCGCATGGCGACTGCCCAGCCAGGTTCACAAAATCGAGAACCTGAGCGCGCTGATGGCCAATGCTGACTTTGTCAGTCTGCACCTGCCGGTACTGGACAGCACCCGCAATCTGATTAATGCGGACCTGGTGTTGGCGATGAAACCCGGCCTGTGCCTGCTGAACTTCGCCCGCGACGAGATCGTCGATCACGACGCAGTCATTGCCGGCCTGAACAGCAAGCAGCTGCGATTGTACGTCAGTGACTTCCCGCGACATGAACTGATCGGCAGGGAAGATGTGATCCTGACGCCTCACATCGGCGCCAGCACTGCCGAGGCTGAAGAAAATTGCGC
The DNA here is from genome assembly GCF_029911965.1 of Pseudohongiella sp. SYSU M77423. Taxonomy (NCBI): domain Bacteria; kingdom Pseudomonadati; phylum Pseudomonadota; class Gammaproteobacteria; order Pseudomonadales; family Pseudohongiellaceae; genus Pseudohongiella; species Pseudohongiella sp. SYSU M77423. Next base: position 57,549 of record NZ_JARYTH010000005.1, read on the forward strand.
GATTATGGCTGCAGAACAGCTGAAGGATTTTCTGGAGAATGGTAATATCCGCAACTCGGTCAATTTCCCGTTCCTGACCCTGGACCGGGTGCCCGGCGCCGATGCTGGTACCCGCCTGGCCATTACCAATAAAAACGTCCCCGGCATGTTAGGAAAAATCCTGTCTGTGCTTGCTGATCAGAACATCAACGTGGTGGACATGATCAACAAGAGCCGGGACGAGATTGCCTATAACCTGATTGACCTCGCCAGCGCGCCCTCTGACGCCGCTGTGGCTGCAATTGCCAATACCGCTGATGTCATCAGAGTGACCCGTTTATAAACACCTACTGAGTCAATTAGTTGCAGGAACCAATGCTATGAAACGTGTGTACAATTTTGGGGCCGGACCGGCCATGCTGCCAACGTCAGTCATGGAACAGGCGCGTGATGAGATGCTCGACTGGAACGGCATGGGCATCTCTGTGGTAGAAATCAGCCACCGCAGCAAGGAGTTTGAGGCACTGCTGACGGAAACCGACGAGCTGATCCGGGAAGTATCCGGCCTGCCCGATAACTTCGAGATTCTGTACATGCACGGTAGCGCCCAGATGCAGTTCGCGGCAGTACCGTTCAACCTGCTGGGCCTGAATCCGGCGCACAAGGCAGCCTACGTAGAGACTGGTAACTTCGCGCAGCTCGCCCGCAAAGAAGCCTCCCGCTTCGGCAATATCACCATCGCCGCCAGCAGCGAGGCCAGCAACTTTGATCATATTCCCGAGCTTGACGTCAGCGCGCTGGACCCGGATACCTCTTATGTCCATCTGACCAGTAACAATACAATTTTCGGTACACGCTGGAATCAGTTCCCTGACACAGGCAAGATCCCACTGGTTGCCGACATGACTTCCGAACTGCTGTCACGCAAACTGAACTTTGACCAGTTTGGCCTGATTTTCGCTGGCCTGCAGAAAAACCTGGGCCCCTCAGGTATGGCCGTGGTACTGGTCCGCAAAGACCTGATTGGCCACGCGCTGCCGCAGACGCCGTCGCTGCTCAATTACGCGACCTTCGAGAAAAATCACTCCATGCCCAACACCATCAACACATTTGCCATCTACATCATGAATCTGATGCTCAAATGGCTGAAGGCCCAGGGCGGACTGCCGGCTATCGAACAGCTTAACGCGCAAAAAGCCAAGCTGCTTTATGATGTGATAGACAGCCATGATTTCTACATCGGCTCTGCTCAAAAAGCGCACCGGTCACACATGAATGTGACCTTTAACCTGAAAGACAGCGCGCTCGACAAGAAATTCCTAGATGAAGCCCTGGCCCGTGACCTCTACGCGCTCAAGGGCCACCGTCTGGTCGGTGGCATCCGGGCTTCAATCTACAACGCCATGCCACTGGAAGGCTGCCAGACACTGGCAGACTTCATGAAGGAGTTTGCTCAGCAGAACGGATGAGCCGCTACCGACCACCTGCCCCGCCAAAATCCAACTACCTGACCGCAGAGGGCGAAGCCCGACTGCGGCAGGAGCTGGATACGCTCTGGCGTGAGGAACGGCCCCTGGTCACACAGCAGGTCAGTGATGCAGCTGCACTGGGTGATCGATCCGAAAATGCCGAATACATCTACGGCAAAAAGCGGCTGCGTGAAATCGACCGGCGGGTGCGTTATTTGCGCAAACGACTGGAGGCCGCCACGGTGGTCCGCCGCCCTCCCGATGATACGAACAAAGTCTATTTTGGCGCCTGGGTGGAGCTTGAGAATGAGGCCGGCGACGTGAATCAGTACCGTATCGTCGGACCCGACGAAGTCGGTGACCACGACGGCTACATCAGCATGGATGCGCCTCTGGGTCGAGCGCTGCTTGGCCGCCAGCTTGACGATGAAGTTACCATCAACTCTCCTACCGGCCGCGCCAGCTACTGGATCGTTTCAATTCGTTATAACATGCAGCCATGAAACGTGTCTGTATGCTGGCCCTGCCCGAGGCTCTGGCCTCCAGCGTATCCATACCACTGGAGATGATGAGTGCTGCCGACACGATTCACGGACTGCGGCAACACCGACGCCAGCGACAGCTGCAACTGGACATTGTTGCCGAACGCATAGAACCATTGCCCATGACCGCCGGCATCTCGCTGACGCCGACCACCTCTCTTGACCAGGTAGCGGAAAGCAGTCTGGTTTTCATTCCCGCGCTGTGGGGCAATCCGCGCGCGGCAGTGCGGCGCCATGCACGGATGGTTGACTGGCTGCAGCAGCAATATCAGCAAGGTGCCACCTTCTGCAGCGTCGGCACAGGCAGTTACTTCCTGGCAGAGGCGGGACTGCTGGACGATCGCACGGCGACGACTCATTGGCGCTACTTTGACGATTTTTCCAGAGAGTATCCTCGCGTCAATCTCCAGCGAAAACGCTTTATCACGCACCAGGACAGGCTGTATTGCACGGGCAGCGTCAACGCCGTGCGCGATGTCATGCTGCATTTTGTCGAAGTACTGTTTGATGCGCAGATCGCGGACGAAGTGGCACGCCATTTCACGCACGAGCTCAAGCGCTCATTCGAAGCTCTTTTGCTGGCGACTGATCAAAAAAACAGCCATCACGATGAGCAGATCATCAAGGTTCAGGAGTGGCTGCAAAAACACTACGCGGAATCGATCAACCTCACCGAGGTGGCACAACGATTTGGTCTGAACAGTCGCACGTTCAATCGTCGCTTTCGCCTCGCGGCCGGCAAGACGCCCATGCAGTATCTGCAGGAAGTTCGCGTAGACCAGGCACGCGAGTTGCTCAAACAGAGCAACCTCAGTATTGCGGAAATCGCCTTTGCTGTCGCTTACCAGGACGTCAGTTATTTCACGGGGCTTTTCAAGCGTCTGCAGGGGGTAACCCCAAATGCTTACCGACGGCTGGTCCGCAACAAGGTGTTCAACGTGCACCAGGAAGGGTGACAGCCCGCGCTAGCGAGGTGTCTGATATTTTTCTTTCCATTCAGCGTAGGGCATGCCGTAGACCCTTTCCCTTGCCTGCTCGTAATCCATGGCAACTCCCCGCTCCTGCGCTTCAGCGGCATACCATTTGGCAAGACAATTACGACAGAATCCAGCCAGCTCCATCAGATCAATATTCTGCACCTGTTTGTTTTCATCCAGGTGTCTCAGCAGTCGCCGGAATGCGGCTGCCTCAAGTTCAGTTCGCAGCGCGTCGTTTTTTGCATCAGACATAAAACACTAACCTCAACTATTCATGAATGGTTGAAAGTGTAACTTGAAAGGAGCTTGCGAGCGAAGTTCGGTGGAGGATTCTGAGATTGAAATGTCCTGGTTTCTGTCAGGAGAGGCCCGCCGCAGCAGACCTCCCCCTTCACATTGACGATCGACCGTGGTCGTTAGCCGGTAGCGCTGGTGTATTCAGGCTCTTCGTCATCGGCCAGATCGCCCATGCCGTCATCAACGGCTTCCGGCATCTTGTGGATGGCTTCTTTGCGGTGTTTTTTGTCGACAGACTTCAACTGGCGCTCGGCGGCGTTAAACGCATCGCGAATCGCCACATAGAGATCTTCGTGTGCGTGATTGTCATGCTGCTCCTGCGTAACAACCACAGGCTTGTTCGGGGTGTGTAACTCAAGGGTCACGGAGTAGACTTTACCCTTGTGATGATTGTTGTGGGGCGAATCAAGAACCACACGACCACCTATGATGTCACTGCAGAAGCGACGCAATTTATCGATTCGCTTGTTAACGGCGTCAACAATAGCTTCTGTTTGTTCGAGATTGTGAAACACTACCTGAAATTCATTGGACATAATCACTTGTCTCCTGATTTAACGGTGATCACTTTTCTATTTTTTTGGTCACTTTATAGGTCAACTCCTCCTCGGCTGTATCAGCCAGTTTGCAGACGTGATCAGAAACTGTCGGCCAGTCTGGCAACCGCCAGCGCGTAATTGTTGGCGCAGTTGTAGCTGAGCAGTGCGCGAAAGTTCTGGTAAGTCAAAAATGCAGGTCCGTCGGCGCCGTCCGGCAGCACAATTGACGCTGCGATGTCTGAAGTCGGTAAGTCGCTGCCATCAGCCTGGCGCACGCCCTCAAGCTGCCACTCGTCCACCGGACGCTGCACAGTATGGCGACGCAGCACACTGCATGAGTAGCTGACATTCTCCTGGCTCCACTGCGAGGCGCGATCGTGGTAGTCGGCAGGCAGTGTGACCTGCCGTCCCCAGCGTTCACCAGACTGCCAGCCGGCATTACGCAGGTAGTTGGCAATCGACGCAAAGACATCAGCCTCGGTCGTCCAGATGTCGACCCGGCCGTCACCGTCAAAATCTACCGCGTGATTGATGAAGCTGGAGGGCATGAACTGGCTTTGACCCATGGCGCCAGCCCAGGAGCCTTTCATGTTCGGATGGTCGATATGACCCTCCTGAAGAATGCGCAGTGCGGACAGCAGCTCACCCCGAAAGTAGGCAGCGCGGCGTGGGTCGTAGGCCAGCGTAGCGAGGGCACGAATCACGTCCGTGCCACCTGTGAAATTGCCGTAATTGGTTTCGATACCCCAGATGGCGACGATGAAGCGGGCCGGCACACCATATTCGGCAGCTACCTGATTAAGTACATCGCGGTGCTGCGCCATGCGCGTCCTGCCCGTCTGGATGCGCCAGTCGGTGACACGCTTGTCCAGATACTGAGCCAGCGTTTCGACGAATTCGGCCTGATTACGGTCGTTGCTTACGACCTGGGGGATGGGCGCCAACCCTGTCAGCGCCTGATCGATGATATTTTCGGAGATGCCGGCTTCTCTCGCTTCGGCGATCAGCTGCTGCAGCCACTGTTGAAACTCGGGATCAGGAGCAGCGACTTCACTGTCTGACTGGGCACTAACTTTCCATCCAGCGAATGACAGGACCACCATCGTCACAAATGCCATTCGGGTCAAACCAAACCACAATCGAGTCATCAAACACATACTCCCATGATGATTTCAGCCTACTCCTTAAATTCAGTTTTGTCTAACAGATGCGCGTCGATTGTCTCGTGATAGCACCAGTGCCAGGGCTCGTAACAGATCATTCCGGTCCCTCCCTCAGGATAGGACAACAGAAATCCGTAATCCTCCGCATTGGCCGTTAACCAGGCGTAAGCAGCTGTGCCATCAAACTCTGTCTCCAGTGGTTGGCTGTCCGGCGTGCCGATGTCGATGGCACGCCCGGTGTGGTGCTCGCTGAACCCGGGGGCGGCAGTGTAGGCAAGTACATCTTCAAGCGTTCGGCCAGAGGCAAGCTTGCGTTTGATCAGGTCTGCCTGATAAGCCACACTGCGAAATGCTGAGATCAATTGCAGGGTAATGCCGTCACGAGCAGCCGCTGCCTGCATGGCCAGCCAGGCCTGCAAGGCCGCTGGCGTCAACTGCACGGGACGCTGGAACATGTCATGACCCGCATCAACCAGCCGGCCCGGCTCGGGGTGAAACGGCAAGCCCGAAGTAGTGGGGTAATCGGCAGGAATCCCCAGTTGGGCAAACAAGGACTGCAGCTCGTCAATTGACGAGACAGGTGTCTTAAATGCCATATTGTTTGACTGTAACGACATAATTATACAAAGAGTGTTTAGCTATATTAATCATATCGTAGCAGTCGTTGCACTGGCCGTCATAGCGTCAAGGAGAATTATCGGATGACAGCACTTCCCGTGATTATTGGCTTCGGCGGGATCAACCCGGCAGGCCGCAGTTCCTCACATCATGGGTATCGCCGCTTGGTAATGGATCAGCTGGCCGCGCAGGACGCGATGCAGACCAGAGCCAGCCTGGCCAGCCTGATGGGGCTGTTGCAATGGCGCGAAGGCCGCTGGTTCAATCCCATCGATAACAAAGCCGTCGAGCTCGAACCCTACCTGATGAGCATTGATGCACAGCTGAAGCACGGCACACTTATCCGGAAACTTGAAAACAATCTGTTTGATCCAGCTCGTTTGCCCTACCACAAAAAGGCCGTGCTGAACGCCAGCGATGCCAGCCCGATCCGGTTCCGTATGCGGCGTCAGCACTTGCCAGATCGCATCCCGATGGACTGGCTGCTGAGTGATGCCGGCAATGGACTGGTAGATGTCGAAATCCCCACATCGCTGGAGATCATGACCGAGAACACACGTAAATCTGCGGTCAACTCTGCGGGCCAGCTGCCCAGCGGATTCGACCCCCGGGCGCTCTATCAGTCGCGCAATCATCCGCGCGGTTTGCAGATGACGGTGTTCGGCGCCAGTGATGCGATACAGTCACTGGGTGTAGACTGGCAGACTGTACTCCAGCATGTATCAGCCGATCAGATCAGTGTTTACGCCGGCAGCAGCATGAGCCAGCTCGACTATGACGGCAATGGCGGACTGCTGCAGGCACGCCTGCTTGGCAAAAAAGTCAGTTCCAAGCAACTGGCCCTGGGTTTTGCTGAAATGCCAGCTGACTTTATCAATGCCTACGTGCTTGGCAATTTAGGGACAACCGGCACTAACGCTGCAGCATGCGCCACATTCCTCTATAACCTGCGCCAGGGTATCCGCGACATTCGCAACGGTACCCACCGACTGGTTATTGTCGGCACCGCCGAAGCACCGCTGGTCCCGGAAGTGATGGATGGCTACCACACCATGGGCGCCCTGGTGGACGATGCAGCGCTGCTGGCACTGGATGCTGACAAGGGACTGAGTGCCCCGGATCATCGTCGGGCCTGCCGCCCGTTTGGCAATAATGCCGGATTCACACTGGGTGAGTCAGCACAGTTTGTCATCCTTTGTGATGACAAACTGGCTCTGGAACTGGGCGCCAATATTTACGGGTCCGTCAATGATGTCTTTGTGAACGCTGATGGCTACAAGAAATCCATCTCCAGTCCGGGCGCCGGTAACTACATCACCATGGCGAAGGCGATGGCGGCAACCGCGGCTGTTATTGGCGAACAGGGCCTGCAGCAACGCAGTTACGTGCAGGCACACGGCACCGGCACCCCGCAGAATCGCGTGACCGAGTCTCATATCTTCAACACGCTGGCACAAACCTGGGGTATTAAAAACTGGCCTGTGACGGCACTCAAAACCTATGTCGGACACTCTCTGGCGTCTGCATCCGGCGACCAGCTGGTAGCCAGCCTGGGTGTTTGGCAGTACGGCATCATTCCGGGTATCACCACGGTGGATAAAGTTGCCGACGATGTGCACGGCAGCCACCTAAATTTTCTGCTGAACCACACTGAGGTTGGCACGGATGCGATGGATGCTGTGCTGATCAATGCCAAAGGTTTCGGCGGCAACAATGCCACTGCCTCCGTGCTGTCGCCACAGCAGACACGCAAAATGCTGGAGAAGCGGCATGGCAAGTCGGCGACCGCGGCCTGGGCCGAACGCAACGAATCAGTCAAGCAGAAAATTGCTGACTATGACGAGTCGGTTCGACGCAACACTGCCGAGGTCATTTATCGATTTGACCACAATGTACTTGGTGGTGAAGAGCTGGGGATCAGCCGTGATGCTATCAAAGTGCCAGGGCACACACACGAAATCTCAACCCGGCACCAGTCGCCTTACGGCGACATGATTGACTGACAGCAGCAAACAGGCGAAACCGCTTCACAGCTCAATCGGGCCGCTCGGAACTATTGCGGAGTCGATGGCGTGTCAGCAGGCGGTCGGCGTGCGGCCGGGGGGCGCTCCTCAGCACGCCGGACACTCAGCCGACGCAGTGCCTGCTGCCGCTGTTCAACCGTCAGCCGGCTCATCAGGTTAAGCAACTGGCCGTGACTGCGCTCCTGGTAAGCCTCACTGGCCTGTCGCAGTCGAGCAAAAGCGTCCGTCAGCGCCTCAGTGTCCAGAGGGTCCTGAACCAGCAACAGATTCACTTCACGCTGCGCCTGAAGCATCTGACGCCGCACCTGGCGTAACTCCTCGTTGGCTTGCCGCATCTGCGACTGCACTCTGTCGCGCGCCTGAGGATCCAGTGACTGGTTCATCCACATCATGCCGACCGGCGCAGGCGGCGGCTCAGGCCGGCTGAACAGCTGCGCACCGACTACTCCAGCCAAAAACAGATTCACGACCACCGATACCAGCAGGGCAAAGACCAGCAAGTTCTTTCGCAAAAGCATCATGGCGTTTCCTCGGCAATTTCACCCAGCGCCATCCAGTACAATTCCTCATCTGTTGTCAGCCAGGTATTCGTATCATTGTCCATGTTCAACTGCAGGCCAACGTACAGACCAAGCATCAGCGGAATACACGCCAGCGCCGCGGGTCGCCACCATTGAGTAGCACCCGCAGAGGTAACCGCCATCAGCCAGTGCCCTACCCGCTCCAGAATGCCTGGTCGACGAGGCGGTAAGGGCTGAGCCAGCAGGCGCGCCTCAAGACCCGCGAATGCCGGAGTCTGTGAATCGCTTAACCAGCTGTCCAGAGTCTGTGCATTTTTCAGCTCAGCAAGCAGCTCAGGATAGTTGTCCAGGCACTGCCCGGCGAGCTCACGCTCGGCCGCTGGCCATCGCTGCAGATCTCCACCGTAGGCGTCAATCAGGCTGATCAGTCGATCTCTCGACAACATTATTTATCCTCCACGGACATTTGACTCTTCAGGGCACGGCGCGCACGCGCCAGCAAGGACTCCAGCGCATCAACCGATACATCAAGCACATCGGCTGCCTGCTGATTCGATAAGCCCTGGTAGTGAACCAGAATCAGGGCGCTGCGCTGTCGCTCCGGCAATCCGCCAATCAGTTGCTGCAACCGTTCGTGTTGGCGCTGCGCAGCCAGCCCCAGGTCGGCAGCTGCTGCGCCGGTATCAATAACGCTATCAAGGTCTGCGTCAATTGCCAGCGCTGACCGTTTCCGCAGATTATCGACACACAGGTTGTGCGCGATACGGTGCAGCCAGGCTGACACGTTGCCCCGGGCCGGATCCCAGCGCGCTGCCTGGGTCCATAACTTCAAGAAAGTCTCCTGCGCAACATCTTCAGCCTCAGCCTGGTTGCCGAGCAAGCGGTAAGCATAAGCAGCTATCAGACGGCCATACTGATGGACCGCGCGGGCATAGGCATCCTGCCGTCCAGCAACGATTGCCTGCATCATCTGCTCTTCAATCGACATATGTCTTGCCTGGCAGTAGTTGCCGCGCGCGGAAACAGAACGCTATCAATGATCCGTGTGGTCCGACTGCTGCTCACCATCTGGACCAGCCTGACGTCGCTCTTCCATACGCTCGCGCATCGCAGCTCGCTGTTCCTCTGTCATGTTCGCCATCCGCTCACGCATCTGACGGCGCTGTTCGGGGCTCATTTCACCCATACGTTCACGCATCTGACGGCGCTGCTGTGGATCCATTTCACCCATCTGTTGCATGCCTCTTTGTGGACGCATTTCATCTGCCGATATCAGTCCGTTGCCATCCTGGTCGAGCCGCTGAAACGCGCGCTCCAGAGCCTCCTGCCTGCTGATGGCACCGTCACCGTTGGTGTCCTGACGCTCAAAGTTGGCCATCGGTGCCGCTGCGAACTCTTCGAGCGTCAGATTGCCATCGCCATTAACATCCAGGGCGTCAAAGCGGGCTTGCGCCTGCGCCTGGCCTTGTCCATGCCCCTGACCGTGGCCGGCGTCCTGAGCAGACACCTGAAAGGCACCAGCGGCGCAAAATGCAGTCAGTGCGATCAGATAATTTCGTTTACTCATGATAAGTCTCCCATTCTGGCTCAGCCAGTATATGCCTGTTTACATATCTTGATACGGGCAGCCGGCGAGAATCCGTCGCGACTTTTCGAGATTTCTCAAAAAAAGAGCACCATCAACTTATCCCGAGGCGGGAATGGCATTAGAAAAGATCAGCGGGAAGCGCGTATGGCGGGTACAGAAAGTCAGGATGTTTAATATTGCAGCGCCAGAACGGCTGGAGCTTCGGGAGACCGCTATTACCCGGGTCGCCCGAAGCCTGTCTGATTGACCTGCAGATCAGCCAGTTACTTTGACAGGTCTGGCTTCAGCGATCTTTGCCTGCCACTCGGCAGGTCCAGTGCGATGCACCGAACTGCCATTTACGTCCACAGCAACCGTCACTGGCATATCTTCGACCACAAACTCATGAATCGCCTCCATACCCAGATCCTCGAAGGCAACGATGCGGGCATCCCGGATCGCCTTCGACACCAGGTATGCTGCGCCACCAACGGCCATCAGGTAGACCGCTTTGTGTTTCTGGATAGCATCAATGGCCACCTGGCCGCGCTCGGCTTTGCCGATCATGCCCAGCAGGCCGGTTTTTTCAAGAATCGTGTCGGTGAACTTGTCCATGCGCGTCGCCGTGGTCGGACCAGCTGGCCCAATCACCTCGTCGCGAACTGCATCGACCGGGCCCACGTAGTAGATAAAGCGTCCCTTCAGGTCGACACCATCAGGCAGCGATTCACCACGATTGAACATATCAACCATGCGCTTGTGAGCGGCATCGCGGCCCGTCAGCATCTTGCCTGACAACAGCAGGGTTTCACCCGGCTTCCAGCTGGCAACGTCTTCAGCAGTCACCGTGTCCAGATTTACCCGGCGCGCCGTAGGGCCTGCGTCCCAGGTAATCTGCGGCCAGTCTTCCAGCTTGGGCGGCTGCAAGTGCGCGGGTCCCGATCCGTCCAGCACAAAGTGTGCGTGACGCGTCGCTGCACAGTTCGGAATCATCGCCACCGGCAGTGAGGCTGCGTGTGTGGGGTAATCCTTGATTTTGATATCAAGAACGGTGGTCAAGCCACCCAGGCCCTGGGCGCCGATACCCAGCGCATTGACCTTATCCATGATCTCCAGTCGCAGCTCTTCAACACGATTCTGTGGACCACGCTCGCGCAGTTCATGAATATCGATCGGATCCATCAGCGCTTCCTTGGCCAGGACGGCAGCCTTTTCAGCAGTGCCACCAATACCGATACCCAGCATGCCGGGCGGACACCAGCCGGCGCCCATCGTCGGCACTGTCTTGACGACCCAGTCAACGATGCTGTCGCTGGGGTTCAGCATGACCATTTTTGCCTTGTTCTCGGAGCCGCCGCCCTTGGCAGCCACAATGACATCGACCGTATCTCCTGGCACGACTTCCATGTGAATAACGGCAGGTGTGTTGTCTTTGGTGTTTTTACGGGCGCCAGCCGGATCGGCCAGGATGGAGGCACGCAGGACGTTGTCCGGGTGCAGGTAGGCACGACGCACCCCTTCATTGATCATGTCAGCCACGCTGCTGTTTGCTTCCCACTGGACATTCATGCCGATTTTGATGAATACGGTCACGATGCCGGTGTCCTGACAGATTGGCCGCTTGCCTTCGGCACACAGCCGGGAGTTGATCAGAATCTGCGCCATGGCATCTTTGGCCGCCTGTGACTCCTCGCGCTCGTAGGCTTCGTTGACCGCCTGGATAAAGTCCAGAGGGTGGTAGTAAGAGATGTACTGCAGCGCATCGGCCACGCTCTGAATAAGGTCGTCTTGCTTGATTACAGTCATGTGTGATTCCTGTCTTGACGGGACATGTGCATCTGGCCGTATGGCGCTGACGCTGAAAACGGCGGCATTTTACCACATTCAGCGTGGCGGCCCATGGGGCGCATTGAGGGTCGCCAGAATCGTCGGCTTTTTGTTTGGCGGGTGATACCATGGGATCGATAAGGACAACAAAACGACGCCCTAGCGATGCTATCGATTTCTACCGTACTGATTGCGGCAGTGATTTACCTGACCCTGCTGTTTGGCATTGCCTCACGCGGTGAAAGGCAAACCAGTAACACGGTGCGACCCTGGCGCTACACCCTGGCACTTGGCGTTCACTGCACCACATGGGCCTTTTATGGCACAGTGACCCAGGCCGCCAATTATGGCTGGTGGTTTGCGCCAACCTATCTTGGCGGCATCTGTGTTTTTCTGTTCGCTCATCAGTTCCAGATTAAAATGCTGAAGCTGGTCAAGCAACAGAACCTGACGTCTATCGCCGACCTGATTGGTTCACGCTATGGCAAGTCTCCGACGCTGGCCGCAGCCGTGGCCTTGATCTGCCTGGTCGCACTGATCCCCTATATCGCCTTGCAGTTGCGCGCCGTGGCCGCCAGCTTTGCAGCGGTTACCAGTATTGAGCCCACTCTTGCCCCCTGGTTCGTAGACCTGGCCGCAGCGGTTGCCCTGGCCATGATTGGCTTTGCCATTCTGTTCGGTGCCCGCAGGCTCAGTCTGGCCGAGCAGCATCCTGGCCTGATGGATGCGGTTGCCTTCGAATCGGTTGTAAAGCTGGTAGCCTTCGCCATTGTGGGCCTGTTTGTCAGCTACCAGCTGTTTGATGGCATCAACGATCTGATTATCAAAACGGCTTCTGATCCGGTCGCGCAGCGCATGCTGCAGCCCAAAGAGAACGGGGTGTATATCTACGTCACTCACATGCTGCTGGGTGCGTTGGCCATGTTTGTATTGCCCAGACAATTCCAGGTCAATTTTATCGAGAACAACAGCCCGGAAGAGCTGAAAAAGGCTCGCTGGGCTTTCCCGCTGTACCTGTTTGCCATCAATTTTTTTATTCTGCCGATTGCCATGGGCGGCATGCTGCTGGTGCCCGAGGCACAATCCCAGGATACCTTTCTACTCGCACTGCCCATCCTGGCCGACCGCCCGGACATCAGCCTGATCGCGTTCATTGGCGGTCTGTCGACCGCAACCAGTATGGTCATCATGGCGACTCTCGCCTTGAGCATCATGATCTCCAACGACGTAATTACACCGTTATGGATCCGCAGCCGCCGAGCCGGCAACCTGATCTCCAATCTAATGCCAGCCGACATTCTGCTGACGCGCCGACTCACCATGGTGATCATCATCCTGTTGGCCTACGTCTACCACAAGCTGACTCAGGGTGGCATCCCGCTGGTCAGTAACGGCCTGATTGCCATGGCCCTGGTATCACAACTGGCGCCTGCAATGTTCGGAGGTCTGCTGTGGTCGCAGGCCAGCCGGCATGGAGCCATGGCTGGTCTGTTGTCCGGGACAGCGGTATGGACCGTAATGCTGCTGTTGCCATCCCTGAATCCGTCAGGAACACTTTCCGACCGGGCTATCAGTGACGGAGTGGTAAGCAGTCTTGCCGTCAATATACTGATTTACATAATGGTTTCCATACTGACTCGACAGAGTGCCGTTGAACGCAGCCAGGCTCAGCAATTCACCCGGCCAGATAATGAGTCTGCTCCGGTGGACGAAATGCAGCAGGTAACCTGGGGAAAACTGCGGGCAGTGCTGGCCCGCTTTGTTGACCCGGCTGACGCTGGCGGTCTCGACAAACGCCTCGGCCTTACCATCGCCGACCTGCCAGACAATAAACTGGTACATCCGGCACTACTTTCGCGGCTTGAGCGCGAACTGGCCGGCGCAATCGGCAGTGCCGCCAGCCGCCTGCTGATCAGCAGTCTTGCCAGGACATCGCCGGTAGCGGTCGACGAGGTGGTTGACTGGGCGTCGGAAGCCTCTCAGTTATATCGCTTCAATCGTGAGCTGCTGCAGGCATCCGTTGAGAACATTCCGCAGGGCATCAGTGTGATTGACAAAGAACTGCGGCTGGTGGCCTGGAACCGTCGTTATCTGGAGATCTTTGATTATCCGGAAGGACTGATACGTGCCGGTGTCGCGATTGAAGAGATTCTGCATTTTAATGCCAGCCGCGGCCTGTTTGGCGCGCCCGATGCGAGCATTGAGGAAGAAGTAGGCAAACGACTGGAGCACCTTAGAACCGGCAGTCGCTATCGTTACCAGAGACAGCAACCTTCAGGTCAGATCATTGAACTGCAGGGAAATCCCATGCCCGATGGCGGCTTTGTCACTACCTACACGGACATCACAGAACTGGTTAACGCTCAGAACGAGCTGCTCCGCATTAACCAGGAGTTGGAGGCACGTGTTGCCGAGCGGACACAGGCTTTGTCAGAAGCCAAACTGGCTGCTGAGCAAGCCCATCAGAGTAAATCGAAATTCTTTGCTGCTGCCGGTCACGACCTGATGCAGCCATTCAACGCAGCGAGTCTGTTCTGCGAAATGCTCCTGCAGCGCGTGCAGCACGATGAGGCCAGACTGGCGCAGCAGATACAACAATCGCTGCAGAATGCCGAAGAGCTGCTGACCATGTTGCTGGAAATGACCAAACTGGAGTCAGGCAACCTGCAACCTGTAAAGCGTGACATTGCGCTTTGGGACATCATGGAGCCACTGCAGGCATCGTTTCAGATGCTGGCCCAGGAAAAAGGCCTTACGCTGCGCATGCACCATACGCAGGCAGTGGTCCACACCGACCAGAAAATTCTCCAGCGCATTCTGCAAAACCTGCTGACCAACGCAATACGTTATACCAACAGTGGCCGTATCGTCTGCGGTATCCGACGCCGGCCAGACAATACGGTTGAACTTCAGGTGTGGGACACAGGCCGCGGCATCCCGCCTGAAAAATTTCAGGAAATATTCATGGAGTTTAAACAGCTGGATCAGCAGGATCACAACCCAGGTCTTGGGCTTGGCCTGGCGATAGTTGACCGCATGTGCAAACTGCTGGATCTGCCGTTGCGGCTGCACTCCACCCTGGACAAAGGCACCTGTTTTGGTATTACGCTGCCTGTAAGCCACTGGCCGAGCAGACTGACCAGCGCGGCGACACTGCGGCCAGGCACAGCACTGCCAGACAGAGCAAGCTGGTCCGTGCCTGACAACACACAGGTGCTGATTCTCGATGACGACGACAATATACGTGAAGCACTTTCCTCGTTATTCAACGGCTGGGGCGCGCAGGTCCATGCTTTTGCAACGCTGCACGACGCCCTGCAGCTGAACAGCCGTGCCGACCTGTTATTCGTTGACTACCATTTGTCTGAACAGGAAGTTGGCACGGAGGCGATAAGGCAGTTACGACGTCATTTCCGGGCCGACATCCCCGCCATTTTGAGTACAGCCGATCCTGACGAACATATTCGTGAACAGGTAATAGAGGTCAACGCCCTGTTTCTGCCGAAACCGGTGAAACAGGCAGCGCTCAAACGGCTACTAAAAAATACGCTTTAGGACAGACTTTCCGCTGGATTATTGTCTTCATCATCCGCACGCAGCATGTCGTGAAACAGCACACCAGCCTGAGTACGGTTGATCACCCCCAGCTTGCGCAGTATCGCAGAAACATGTTGCTTTACTGTTGTCTCCTGAATATCCAGCTCATGGGCAATCTGCTTGTTCAGCAGGCCATCTGCGAGGCAACGCAAGACTTTGAACTGCTGAGGTGTCAACTGTCCCAGTTTAAGCGCGAACTCCTGATGCAATCGATTCGAATGACCCGTCAAGCTGGAACGCAGATGATTTGGCAGCCAGCTGTCGCCTGCCAGGACGGTCTCCACCGCCATGACAATCTCGGGCAGTGGCGTAGACTTGGGCACATAGGCACTGGCACCAAAACTCATGGCGCGCGCAATCACGTCCTGTTGCTCGTTGGCAGACACAACCACAACCAGGATGTCAGGAAACTGGTTTCTGATGGCGGTCAGCCCGGCCAGGCCCTGGTTGCCAGGCATATTGAGATCAAGAAAAATCAGTTCGATCCGGGCATCGTTATCCAGACACTGCATCAGCTCTGTGAAGCTCGCCACCTCATGCACACTGGCGGCATGCGTAGAACTTAATGTCTGTCGAAGCGCTGCCCTAAATAGCGGGTGATCATCCGCAATTACTGCCTTGATGGCATCCAGAGACTCAGGTGGGCTTGTTGTCATGTTACGGGCTTCAGGACTGATAAACATACGGCTTTCACGTTAAACCTAAACCAGCGGCAAAAAAAAAGCCACCACGAAAGCTATCATGGTGGCCAGGATCATGAGGAGCTACCCACTACTCACAGTCAGAAGCGGTATCCCAAAGAGAGACTTACTGTACGCGGTGCACCGTAGTATCCGATCAGCGTGGTATCGCCACCCAGGCCCGGTGCGTATCCATTCGGCAGGGAAGCATTGGCTGCGCCCAGGAATGCATAGTTACCCACCAAAAACTCTTCATCAGTCAGGTTTTTACCATGCAGTCCGAGTGCCCACTTATCGTCCATGCTGGTCCAGGTGACACCCAGGTTCAGCACGCCGTAGGCATCCTGCTCCAGCACATTGCCCAGTTCCGTCAGGCTGTATTTGCTGCGATAGCTGTAGTTGCCAGTTACCGCGACATCACCCGACGCCAGCGGCATGTCATAGGTAAAGCCGACATTCATGGTGCGCTCTGGCGTATTGGTGATCACAAAATTGTCTGTGATATCGATACGATTCAGATTGGCATCAAAGCTGAATACATTCTTGAACTTGGCATCGATCACGCCGATGTTGCCGAACAGGCTAAGGTTCTGTGTCGCCAGCCAGGTAAACTCGAATTCGGCACCAGTCGCATCTGACTGACCCACGTTACCCAGTCGCTGGTTAAGCGCTGCAGCATTGTTGGGGTCAGGAATCACAGCAATGTACTGACGGTTCTTGTGATCCAGCATAAAGGCGGCAGCATTCAGTCGGAATGTCGATGTCAGGTCAGTCTTGACGCCCACTTCATAGGACTGCACGTCTTCCGGATCAGCTGCTGGTTCGGCACGCTCCGCTCGTGGATTGAAGGTACCTGATTTGAAGCCTTCGCTGTAGCTGGCATAAAACATGGTGTCTTCTGTTGCCTGATACTCAACACTGATGCGTGGCGTCACCTTGGACCAGTCAGCCGAGTCATCGAGCACAACAGGTGTACCGGTTCCAGGTGCCCTTGTATAGCCGGGAACCCAGCCAGACTCAGGGTAGACGGTCGCGAAGATCAGGCCGTTGCGTACCAGGGCATCTTTCTCGTCCTTGGTATAACGCAGACCACCGCTGACACTCCACTGATCGTTGATTCGGTAGGTACCGTCAGCATACACAGCGGTGCTTGTGCCATTACTGCAGCCCGATACTTCACGGGTCAGACCAGCGGCGCCCAGAGACTGTCCCAGCCTTTCCAGGATCGCGTCAAATACACCACAGGATTCTGAATCAAAATAATAAAGTCCGGACACAACATTCCAGTTGTCGCCTCGGTAGTTCAGTTGCAGCTCCTGGGTGAACCACTCGTCTTCATAGATAGCGGGTACGTCAAAAATACGCAGCGGTGTATTGTCGAAATCAATATTGACCGGCGAGTAATTCTCGCGGCGAGAGGTAATAGATTTCAGCGTCGCACGCTCATTGACATCCCAGGTCACGGTCAGATTGACACCTTCGGTCTCTACCCGGTTTTCAGTCGGCAGGCTGGTATAGGAGTCGTAAATACTGTCGGGTACTGGCGCCTGATTGGTCAACAGACTGGGGAGTAAGCGATAGCCACCCTTGGAATTGGATTTGTCATCAGTGCGATCATAACCCAGCTGCATGAAGACATTATCAAGTGGCGCATATTCGGCGGTTACACGAAAAGCCTGCAGGTCTTTGTTGTAGTTCTCCAGGTCCTGTCCCGGCAGGTCACTGACCAGAAACTTTCCGTAGCCATCACGATTGAGATCGGCATAGCCGAAACCAAGATAAAGCCTGTCGGTTACCGGCACCTGGCCCACCAGTTTCAGGTCACGCTGGCCGTAGTTGCCAACCGTCAGTTTCGTGTCGAGCTCGGCATCACCACTCATGCGCTGCGTGACATACTTCAGCGCCCCACCAACGGTGTTCTTGCCGTAGAGTGTGCCCTGAGGTCCACGCAGCACCTCAACACGCTGTATATTCAGAATATCAAGGACAGCACCCTGTGGTCTGGCAAGATAGACATCGTCTACATAAATACCAACACCGGATTCATATCCCCAAAGCGGATCTTCCTGACCTACGCCGCGGATGAAAGCAGTCAGCGTTGAGTTAGTGGCCCGGCTTTCCTGCAGGGTAGTGTTGGGAGAAAACTGTTGAACCTCAAGGATGGTGTCCAGACCGCGCGTTTCGATTTCGCCCTCACCCAGCGAGGTCACGGCCAACGGGACACGCTGCATGTTCTCGACGGTGCGCCGCGCCGTTACTTCGATACTCTCAAGTATCCTGCCTTCGGGCTGACGTTCCTGCTGGTCCTGGGCCAGGGCCGGGGTAGCCAGGCCACTGATCGCGGCTGACACGGCCAAGGCGCAGGCTGAGTATTTGAATGTTGTCTGTTGCATCGGAATGGCTCCCCCGTGATTTTTATTGGTCGGCAGCCACCTTACTCCAAGTCGTCAGCTTTGTGACCTGTACCATAGTACTATGGGTTGCACCGTTGCATTGATGAACAATACCCCCCCACTGAGGAACCATCAGTTCACGCCAATAATCAGAAAACGTGAGGGGCACATGTCGGAAGTCATCAGTTTAATCGGTCTGGTCGGAGGACTGGCCCTGCTCATAGTGCTGACCCTGCGTGGCTGGAATCTTTTTATCAGCGCGCCTCTCTGCGCACTGATCGTAGCCTTCAGCAGCAACATCCCGGTATTTACCGGCGACATCAATTTTGTGCAGAACTACATGGCCGGCTTTACCGGCTTCATTGCATCCTGGTTTTTCATGTTCCTGCTCGGTTCAATATTCGGTAAGTTCATGGAGGATACCGGTGCAGCCGACAGCGTGGCTGCGTGGATTACCGGGCTACTGGGCAAACAACGGGCGGTGCTCGCCGTTGTGGCCGCCTGTGCAGTTTTAACCTACGGCGGCGTCAGCCTTTTTGTGGTTGCATTTGCCGTTTACCCAATGGCGCTGAGCCTGTTCAAGGAGGCCAACCTGCCACGTCGCTTCATTCCTGCCGCACTGGCATTTGGATCGGTCACCTTCACAATGACCTCTGCCGGCTCCCCGGAAATTCAGAACTGGATCCCGATTGAATACCTGGGCACAACACCTTACGCCGCCTGGGAAGTCAGCCTGGTCGTCGCGGTTTTCATGGCAGTGTTTGGTTACTGGTGGCTGCAGCGCATCATCAACAGCGCAGTCAAACGCGGCGAGCATTTCCAGGAACGCAGTTCCGACCCTCAGCTCGTCGACCGGGAATTACCACATCCAGCAACCGGACTGTTGCCCCTTCTTGTGGTATTGGGACTATCATTCATCTATCACGACACGCTGATGCAGAACGCACTGATTATCGCACTGCTGGGTGGCGTGATCAGTCTGATGATCATCAACTGGCGATTTTTTACCAACCTGCAGGCAGCATTGGGCAATGCCACGACCGGAGCGCTCATTGCCATTGGCAATACCGCAGCCGTAGTGGGTTTTGGTGGTGTTGCCCGAGTAACGCCAGCGTTTGATCTGGCAGTCGCGGCCGTGACCTCGCTGCCTGGCAATGAGCTGGTTGGTGCAGCCATTGCGGTCAGCGCCATTGCTGGTCTGACCGGCTCAGCATCCGGCGGCCAGGTGATCGCCCTGCCCGCGGTTGGCCCTCACTATCTGGATCTCGGCGTAAATCCGGAACAGCTGCACCGGGTGGTGGCTATTTCATCAGGAGCACTGGATTCATTGCCGCACAATGGTTACGTGGTGACCACCATTCGCGGCATCTGCAATGAATCGCACAAGGATGCCTACTGGGCAGTTGGCGCTGTCACCGTTGTTGTCCCGCTGATGGGGCTGTCACTCGCAATTCTGTTATTCAATCTGTTCTGAGACACTGTTTATGCATGGCAATATGATGGACTCCCCGCTGCTGATTATTGATCTGCTTGATCACGGCAGACGACACCACCCTGATCAACAAGTGGTATCGCGTCGCCTGGAGGGCGATATCCACCGCAGCAGTTATCGGGAAATATGGCAACGCAGTGGACAACTGGCCAATGCTCTGGAACAACTGGACATTAGATCTGGTGACTGCGTGGCAACTCTGGCCTGGAATACGCATCGCCATATGGAGCTTTATTACGCAGTTTCCGGACGCGGCGCTGTGCTGCACACGGTAAACCCGCGGTTGTTCAGTGAACAGATCGAATACGTCATCAATCACGCCGAGGACAAGTACGTCTTTGTGGATCTGGGTTTTGTTGAACTACTTGAATCGATCGCCGAGCAACTGACTTCGGTCAAGGGTTTTGTCGTGATGACCGACCGCGCGCACATGCCCGAGACATCACTTGGCCCGCTGCACTGCTACGAAGACCTGCTGCAGAATCAGCCTGACAGCTATGACTGGCCCCGGTTTGACGAAAACACCGCAGCAGCGCTGTGCTATACCTCCGGTACAACTGGCAATCCAAAAGGTGTGCTCTATTCCCACCGGGCGATGGTATTGCATGCCCAGGCAACGGCTTCGCGCGAGCTGCTGGACCTGGACACTGACACCGTGCTGCTGCCAATGGTGGCGATGTATCATGCCGGCGCCTGGGGCGCCCCATACGCAGCACCGCTGGCAGGTTGCAAACTGGTTTTACCAGGGGCTGGTATGGACGGCGCCTCAATGGCCGAGCTGATCGCCACTGAAAATGTGACCGTCGGATTGGGCGTGCCGACGATCTGGCTGACGTTGCACAATCACTGGCTGGATCAGAACATCACTGAGACCTCTCTGCAACGTGTCTGCGTTGGAGGGGCCGCCTCGCCCCGTGGCATGGTGGAGACCTATCACCGCCGCTATGGCGTCTACTGGCAACCCATCTGGGGCATGACTGAAACCGGGCCTCTGGCGACCTCGCTGCCGCCCGCGTCATGGCTGCTGAGCCTGCCGGATGACAAACGTCTGGACCTTCAGACCTCCGCAGGACGGGCGGCATTTGGCGTTGAACTGGGCATATTTGATGCCGCCGGTCACGCCCTGCCGCACGACGGCAAAGCTTCTGGAGAACTTCGCGTACGCGGTCCCTGGATCTGCAGACAGTACTTCAAGAATGATGACATAAGCGCGTTTCCGGATGGCTGGCTGGCCACGGGCGATATCGCCACCATCGATGCGGACGGTATCCTCCGGGTGGTCGATCGCATAAAGGATGTGGTAAAGAGCGGCGGCGAGTGGATCAGCTCACTGGAAATCGAGAATATTGTCAGCCAACATGAAGCCGTCAGTGAATGTGCAGTTATCGGTGCGAGACACCCCAAATGGGATGAGCGCCCCGTGCTGTTTATCGTAGCCCGGGCAAAAAGCCACATTGATGCTGATGCCATCCGTGAATTCCTGGACGGGCGCATAGCACGCTGGTGGATGCCAGACCGTATTGAGTTTCTGACGTCCCTTCCACGGACGGGCACTGGCAAAGTACTAAAGAATGAGCTGCGCGAGCAGTATCGAAATATTCTTCTGTAAGAGCGAACGTCCCCATTGAATTAAGATGAGAGCTGCCAATATGAGCCGAACCCCAAGATACACAGCGCAAATCCGCCTTTTTTTCGCTGCCATGGCGTGCCTGATGTGCGCGGCGACAACAGCAGACGAGGGCTCAGTTGGCATCGTATCGAAACAGGTGTTCACAACGCAGAACTTTCAGACACTCAACGGCGCCAGTATTGCGGAGGTCAGTGTTGGCTGGGAGGCCTATGGTCAGCTGAATGAGCGCAAGGACAATGTTGTCCTTATCACGCATTTCTTTTCCGGCAACAGCCATGCCGCCGGTCGCTACGATCAAGACGACGCACTGCCGGGCTACTGGGACAGCATCATCGGGCCCGGCAAAGCAATCGATACTGACAAGTATTACGTCATCAGCTCGGACACCCTGGTAAATCAGGAACCGCATAACCCCATGGTTACCACAACGGGACCGGCCAGCATAAATCCCGCGACAGGACAGCCCTACGCCCTGGACTTTCCGGTAGTCACCATTCGTGACTTTGTGAATGTCCAGAAGGCGCTGCTGGACAGCCTGGGCGTGACCCGACTGCACGCCGTCGTTGGGGCATCAATGGGATCCCTGCAGGCACTGGACTGGGCGACTGCCTATCCTGACTTTGTCCAGCGCGTCATTTCAGTGATTGGCGGGGGTGCTGTTGATCCATGGACCATCGCCACGCTGCAGCAGTGGGCCAACCCCATTATCGCCGACCCGAACTGGAACAACGGTGACTACTACCAGGGCGATGCGCCACTAGTGGGTCTACGGCAGGCACTTGGCATGGTCACTCTGCAGGCCATGCACCCCATGATGTTCAATCAGATCTATGCTGCCAGCGGCCCACGGGAAACTGCACCGCTTCAGGATATTCGTGCCGACTTTACGGTGGTGCAGCAGTTGAGTGCTGCCGCCGAGGCACGTACGCGCTTTGCTGACGCCAATCATGTACTTTATCTGGTGCGGGCCAACCAGCTGTATATGGCCGGTTTTTCGGAGACGCTGGGCGCAGGTTTGGCTCCAGTTACCGCAAAAACACTGTTCCTCCCCGCCAGCAACGACCTGTTGCTGCAGCCCTACCTGGCGCGCACGGCCCATGAAACGCTCGTCGGGCTGGGCAAACGCAGCGCCTATGAAGAGATAGAAGGCCCCTGGGGACACCTGGATGGTGTCTATCTTATTGACCAAAAGGCGGATTTGATTGAAGATTTCCTGACTACTGACTGAGATCGCAGGTCACACGCAGCATGTAGCTAAATCACCACAAATTGTGACAAATTTGTATTGGAACTTGATACTTGCTTTAAACGGGCATAGCCTAGTGTTCCAGGCGATAAAATATTATAGTAGCAAGCTCAAAAACCAGCCTCCATCAATCTTTTAATAATAAGTGGAGAATTCATCCGTGAACTCTAGACTGACCCGCAGACGATTTATCAAGGGCGTCATATTCGTTGGGGCCGCTGCGTCAAGTGGTGCCGGACTGTATTACGCGTCGGCTGCTTCAAGATCCGCCGGCGGCGTAGAACGCCTGATATCCCTTAACATCAACGGTCGTACGCGTCGTGTCGACGTAGCCCCCCAGGAGACGCTGGCGCATACCCTGCGTTATAAACTGGGTCTGACCGGTACCAAGATCGGCTGTAACCGCGGTGAATGTGGTGCCTGTACGGTCACAATCGACGACGTCACCAACTATGCGTGCTCCACGCTGACCCACTCGGTCAAGGACCGTGCGGTACTGACAGTCGAAGGCCTGCGCGCCGCCGATGGCACGCTGCACCCCGTCCAGCAGGCGTTCATTGATGAGCTGAGTCCGCAGTGCGGTTTCTGCACCCCCGGACAGATCATGTCAGCTGTTGCCCTGCTGAAAGTGAATCCACGACCCACCCGCGATGAAGTTCGCCAGGCCATGTCAGGCAATCTGTGTCGCTGTGGTGCCTATGAACACTATCTGAATGGCGTGATGCGCGCCTCGGGGCAATTGTCATGACATACAAGCATATCGGTAAGAATTTCACTCCGCCGGATATCGAAGCAAAGGTAACCGGTGCTGCACGTTACGCAGAAGACTTCAAAAAAGAGGGCATGGTATTCGCCCGCCTGCTGACCAGCCCGCTACCCGCAGGTCGTATTATCAGCATCGATACCTCTGAAGCTGAAGCAATGGAAGGCGTGGTCGGCATTCTGACTACTGCTGACCTGCCCCAGCCGCCACCGCCCGCTAACCCGGCGCTGGCATCAGATCACATTACCTACATCGGTCAGCCGCTGCTGGCGGTCGCTGCGGTCACTGAAGAGATTGCCGAAAACGCAATCGAGAAGATCCGCATTGAGTTTGAGCGTCGCCCCTTTGTCACTGACCCGCTGGACACACTGGTTGAGGGCGGTCCAAACCCCTACCCGACTGGTAACACACTGATCCGAAACGCCGGCGAAGCCGCAGCAGGTACCACCGCTGCCGGTACAGATGTTGGTGAGATCAAGTGGTCACGCGATGCCATGAACGCATTCCGTGCCGGCCGCGAGCCCAGCGGCGTCACTTTCGGCGACGAGTGGAGCTACGGCGATATCGAATCCGAATTCGCACAGTGCACCACCATCGTTGAAGAGCCGTTTGTCACTATCGGTCAGCCGCACCACGCGCTGGAACCGCGCACCGGTATGGCGTATTGGGAAAATGGACGTTGCTACTTCCACGGCTCCCTGCAGAGTCACACTATTGCAGTCGCGCCTCTGGCCGGCATGCTGGGTATTGACCCGGCCAACCTGGTATTCATCAACGAATACACTGGTGGTGGTTTCGGCGGCAAGATTTTCCCTTACCCGATCATGGCGGTAACCGGTCACCTGGCCCGCAAGATTAACCGTCCAGTGCAGCTGCGAATCACGCGTGAAGAAGAGTTTTACATCGGCTCGGCACGCGCGGGCATGCAGGGCTGGATCAAGCTGGGACTCAAGCCGAATGGCGAAGTCGGCGCAGTCGATACCGTAATCGTTGGTGATGCCGGTTCTGGCGGTGGCGCCAGCGGCAGTTCAGCTGCGGAGCACATCACACTGATGCTGCAACCCGCTGCCATGCGCTTCCGAGGTGTCAGCATCTACACCAACACCACTCCGCGTGGTGCACAGCGTGGGCCAGGCCAAAACGAGATGGCTGCTGTACTGGCACCCATATATGACAAAGCGATTCGTCAAGCCGGACTCGACCGTATGGAAGTCCGTCGCCTGAATGCGCCGGTGAGTGAAGACAAGATTGGTCCGCGTCGCGGCGATCTGACCAGTGCCTTCTTCCCGCAGGCCATCCAGATGGGCGCGGACATGTTTAACTGGAGCGAGCGTTCACAGCGTTCCGGCCAGCGTAATGGCAGCAAAGTCACTGGTATCGGCATCGGCATGGGTTATCACTCAGCTGGCGCCAGCGGTTACGACGGTCTGTGCCGCATCGGCACCGATGGCAAGCTGTACCTGCACACTGGTGTCGGTAACCTCGGCACGTACTCCTATGCAGCCGTTGTGCGTACCGCCGCAGAAGTCCTGAAAGTAGACTGGGACAACTGTGAGATCGTACGCGGCAACACTGACCTGCACCTGCCTTACAGCACCTATCAGGCCGGCAGTAACACCATGTTCACCGAAGTTCGTACCAACTATGTGGCTGCCCAGGATGCCCTGCGCAAACTTAAAGCCATCGCAGCCGCTGATCTGGGCGGCAATGCAGATGACTACGACATCGATGGACAGCGCGTGTTCCTGACCAGCAACCCGGAACAGGGTATGACCTACGCCGAAGCCGCGCAGCGTGCCGTGGCAATGGGTGGTGAATACAGCGGTCAGGAGTTCCCGGAAGAGCTCAACGACGTCACCAAGCGTGCCGTGCAGGGTCTGGCAGGCAGCGGCCTGATTGGTGTTGCCAAGGACTCTCGTCACTCTGGCACGGTGCCAGCCATGACCATCGGTTTCATGGAAATCGAAATGGACCTGGATACCGGCAAGTACGACATCGTGGATTACACCTGCGTCGCCGACTGCGGCACGATCATTCACCCACTGGGCTTCCGTCAGGGTATGAACGGTGGTGGCGTCTGGGGTGTGGGTCTGTCCGGTTACGAACGTCACGTATATGATCCTCAGAACGGCCTGCCAGCAAATGTGGGCCTGTATCAGGCTCGAATCCCCAGCTATCTGGATGTCCCGCACGTAAGTAACAGTGCTGGCCTGGATATCCCTGATCCACAGAGCCCAATGGGTTCACGTGGTGTGGGTGAACCAGCTCAGGGATGTGCTGCAGCCGCGCTGGCCAGTGCGATCACCGATGCACTTGGCGGGCAACACCTGTTCAACCGCGCGCCGATCACTCCGGACATGATCGTGAATCATGTAGCGCAGCTTGATCAGTACAACACCGGCGAACTGAAAACGAACACATTCTGAGGTTTTAACTATGCCAGCTTATGACAATATGCCAGAAATGGGCCTCTATCAGCCGGTTCAGGTTGAAGATGCCCTCGCGCTAGCCTCACGACTCGCCGATCGCGGCTGGTTGCTGGGTGGCGGTCAGGACACCTACGGGTGGATCAAAGACCGCGCCAAGCGTCCAGAAGCGCTGATCGATCTGAACGGAATTGAAGCTCTGCGCGGTATTCGCGAAACCAGTGATGGCATCGAAATCGGTGCCCTCACTACCCTGACTGAAGTGGCCACCAGCCCTATCGTCCTTGAGCGTTACGCCCTGCTTGCGCAGGCAGCCAGCAAGGTTGCCAGCCCGCAGATCCGCAACGTCGGCACCCTGGCCGGCAATATGGCTCAGGACGTACGCTGCTGGTACTACCGCCGCGGACTGGCTTGCTACCGCGCTGGTGGCAACCTGTGTTACGCAGACACACCTGATGGTCAGAACCGTGAACACGCCCTGTTCGAAGCCAGCCGCTGTGTAGCCGTGACGCCAAGTGATACGGCACCTGCACTGGTCGCTCTGGAAGCACAAATGGTCATTCGCAACGAAAGTGGCGAACGAGTCGTGGATGCAGAAGACTTCTGGATTGGGCCAGCGCTTGATATCGAGAACACCACCGTTCTGCGTCCAGGCGACATTCTGACCGCTGTCCGCATCCCGGCCAAGTGGGCCAATGCCGAGTTCTACTTCGAGAAGGTCGCTGACCGTAACGTTTGGGACTTTGCACTGGTAAGCATCGCGGCAGCAATGCGCGTGGAAGGCGGCACAATTGCTGACTCACGCATGGTTGCAGGCGCTGTCCAGTGCACGCCACGTCGTATGACAAACGTTGAGCGTGCCATCCAGGGTCAACCTCGCAACCAGGCAACTGCCGACATGGTTGCCGGTATGGCCAGTCAGGGCGCACAGCCACTGACACGCAACCACTTCAAAATGCCACTGATGGACAATCTGGTTAAGCGTGCCTTGACCATGACTGCCTGACAGGTATTACTGAGTCGTCGGTCGCAAGATTGACGATCCAAGAAGCGGCGCGCTGAAGCCATTCAGCTGCGCCGTTTTTTTTTGCATTTTCGCCAGGCTCAAAGCTGCCCGAACTTTATGGTTCGACTGGCAGCTCTCAGCGCGACAGGCCGATGCGAAATGAGCACCACAGTGCAGGACAGTTCACGAAGGTTTTTGAGTATCCCCTCCTCCAGCGCCTCATCCAGATTCGCGGTTGCTTCATCCAGAAACATGATCGCAGGTCTTTTGTAGAACGCCCTGGCCAACAAGATACGCTGTTGCTGCCCCGCAGACATCATCGAGCCCATATCACCTACCAGGCTGTTGAAGGCCATTGGCAGGCTCGCAACAAAGGATTTTATCCCAGCCTGTTCAGCAGCAAACTCCATACGCGATTGATCTGCAGCCTCATCGAACATTGTGATGTTATCTGCAATGGAACCCGACAATAGCTGATCGGTCTGCAAGACTCCCGCGCAGGCGTAACGATACTCACGGACTCCATACTGAAGGATATCGATGCCATCTATAAGAACCCGGCCACTATCGGGTTTCAGCAGGCCGGCCATGATTTTCAGGAGTGTCGATTTGCCTGCGCCGGAAACGCCCGAGATCGCCAGCACCTCGCCCGGCTTCACTTCAATGCTTATGCCATCGATAACAGGACCTGTCGCGCCAGGATAGGTGTAAGACACGTTCTCGATCGTCAACTGCCCCTTCACACGCCTGCGCACTGCTGGCATATGCAGGGATTCGGTTTCGC
Source organism: Pseudohongiella sp. SYSU M77423 (assembly GCF_029911965.1). NCBI lineage: Bacteria > Pseudomonadati > Pseudomonadota > Gammaproteobacteria > Pseudomonadales > Pseudohongiellaceae > Pseudohongiella > Pseudohongiella sp. SYSU M77423. The sequence goes on from NZ_JARYTH010000005.1 coordinate 85,089, forward strand.
GCTCGGCGCAGGTGATGTCCGACACCCTTTCAAGCTGAAGCCTGACCAGACGTATCTGAACCAGCTTTTCGATAAACGATCTGATGGCGCTGGTGAAATTACCCTTGAGTGCAACGAAGGCAGTCAGGAAACCCAGCGTGATATTGCCATCCAGTACCAGTGTCGCTGCCAGAAACACCACAACCACATGCTCTGCCGTCGTCAGCACGCCGTAAACAGCGTCAATGTTGATATTGAACCTTGCCAGCCGTACCTGGGCATTGATCTGTTCAGCGTAACGATTTCGCCACAGGAACTGTCGGGTCAACTCCCGGCAATAAAATTTGATGACCTCAATGGTGCGCATATTCTCCATCAGTTGAGAGCTGGTTTTGGCCTCTGCCACCACAACCTGCTCCTGCAGAGACTGCATGGCTGGAATACAGACCACTTTAAGCAAGGCAGACACCAGGACAAACAGCAGCACCGTCACCGCCAGCATGCCGCTAAAGTAGAACATGACCAGCAGAGTAATCAGCGCGAAAACCCCGTCAAGAACTACGGTTATCAGATCCTCTGTCAGAATGCGTCTAATCTCCCTGATCGAGCCAAAGCGCGAGACAAGGTCGCCAACATGACGTTTTTCAAAGTAAGCGACTGGCAGGCTCAATAGATGCGTCAGAACATTACCAGCCATCTGGAAGCCGATCTGATTGGAAAAATACAGTTGCACCTGTGATCGGGCATAAGTCATTGCTACCGACGTCAGCCCCAACATCAGAAAAGCCAGAGCCAGCAGACTGAGCACATCGGCATCCTGCCTGGACAGGCCTTCGTCTATGACCAGTTGCATGTAAAACGCGCTGCCTATCGATGCCAGTTGCAGAAACAGCGACAGAACAAACAGCTGGACAACGGCGCGATTAAAACCCGGGTAGCGTCGGTACAGATCAGAAATTCGCGATCGCATGTTGGTACTGCCCTGATGAAACTCAGCGCCAGGTGTCATCTCCAGAGCGATGCCGGTAAAATGCCTGCCGACTTCGGCCATACTGTAACGCCGCTCTCCGACTGCCGGGTCATGTATGCGGATACTGCGCTTACTGACGCTCTTGAGTACTACAAAGTGATTCATATCCCAGTGCAGCACTGCAGGCAGCTGAATTGCTGACAGATCGTTTATATCCAGTTTCAGGGGTCTGGCCTTCAGGCTGATGGACTCTCCAATGGACAAAAGATCAGACAGGCGACTTCCGCGACCAGATATTTCGTGACGGCTACGCAGAGTATTGAGATCAATTCGATTACCGAAGAAACTGGCGATCATGGCAATACAGGCGAGACCACATTCGGCACGCTCGGACTGCAAGATAACGGGGAGGCGAAACCTGCCGCCAAACAGTGAGGCGATCATAATCGACGCTCCACACTACTGAGCGGCCTTGTTATTCGTTGCATCAGGGTTTCCTCACCGGTCACCACATCCGCGGTGAACTGCATACCCGGCTGTAACTGATACAGCGAGCCTGCATGTTCGATGACACTGCCTGTGCTGGCCCTCACAAGGTATACGGGCTCGTTCACCTCAAGCGGTATCAGATGCTCTCGTGGATCGATCACCGTCCCTGATATTCTTGCTACTTCGGCGCTGTGTGTGCCATACAACTGGTAGGGAAATGCGTCGAAACTCATCATTAACTCCTGTCCCGTCCTGATCTCTCCAATGGCTCTGGACGGCAAATACAGATGAGCTTCCAGTTCCTGACTCTCCGGCAGCACAGTCAACAGCGGCAGGCGAGCGTCCACAGACTCCCCCACGTCGTACATCAGGTTATCCACGACGCCTGATACGGGAGCTACAATGCTCTGAGCTGACAGAATCTGCAGCTCAGCACGGCGCTGTTGCAGCTGCAGCAGGTTAGCTGCGAGACTCAACTGCTGGTCGTGGGCCTGTGCCTTCAACATTTCCAGCTGCTGAGTTGCGTCCAGTAATGCCGACTCTCTGGTGAGCAGTTCCGCTTCAGATGACATGTTCTGTTGTTGCAAGTTAACCTGCTCGGATCTGATTCGATCCAGCTCTCGTCGTGAGATAAGGTCACGGTCAAACAGTATCTGATGTTTGTCGTAATCGCTGTCAATAATTTCAAGACGCTGTTTCAATAGTTGATGCGCCTGCGCCGCGATCCTCAATTCCTCAACCAGGCCCTGGGTTCTGCTGTGGAATTTTTGTTGCTCTATTTGAGCCTGTAATTTTTTATTGATCTGACGCTGCTTCAGAAGCTGTATCTGGCTATCTACCAGCATTACCTGTTCCTGCAGCTGATTCTTTCCTGTGACGTCAAATCCCGGGGCGCTGATGGTCATCAGCACCTGTCCGGCTTCTACCAGATCGCCCTCTTTAATATTGATCGCCGAAATTGTGCCAGCAGTGTTTGCAAACACTTTCGATTCGCCGACTACTGGACTGAGATAACCACGCACACGCTCAACCTGCTTGAATGTCGCAAAGGTGGCAAACAACACAAACACAATACAGGCCGTTAGCGCACCAGCCACCATCAATCTCACCGAGACTGGTTGGTACAGTATTCCATCACCAAATTGAGAACCGCGACTAAATTGCAGGGCTTCTTCCCGAAACAACATGTCAGTCACCCTCCGGCACGCTGTTGACTGCAAACTCTTATAGATTGCCGGTCCAGATATCTTGGCAGCTCAGGTAGAAACTTCCACTGCTCCGGATGGCGTCGTATCCATGTCTCCGCCAGTTTTGCAAGCTTCTGGGTAATTCGTTGACAGGCGACGTCCAGACGCTCCCCATGAACTGGCCTGGCATCAATCTCCGCCTGCATGTCAATAAAACTTGCCCCACTTTGTTCGAATGTGCAGAACGGGAGTATTGGCGCCTTAGCCATGATCGCCAGCAGTGCGGGCCCCTTGACGAAACGCGCGCGATATCCAAAAAAGTCTACTTCTGTCGTCTCTCCAAAATCGTCACCAAGATCGAACAGAATGTTCAGGGTATGGTTACCTTGGCGCATTCTGGCCACTATCTCCACCGGGTCATACTGACCATGCAGCAGTACATGATGTTGACCCTTTTCACCCTGGAACTGGTGCTGCAGTGCTGGGCTGTCATGCTCACGTTTTAATGTGATGACACTGCGCTCTGGAGATGCGTGCGTGGCTATCCGCTTCATGGCGCCCACAAAATCTCCCATATGAATAGTGACCAGTACGCGAGATTCCTGATTCTCTTGTATCATTCGTTGATAGGCACTTTCTTCAGGCCAGATGAAGCGGCTCAACTGAGCGTTATCAGTTTTACGAGTCTGATAGTGCGCCAGGCGCCAACAGTAAAACAACGCGGTCATATGCTGCTGCTGAATCAGCAGCCTGGCCACACGCCTTTCAGGCTCGCCGAGCAGAACACCTATTATCTGTCGTCGCAGCTGCCTGGTCACACGTTCCTCTTTCAAAAGCGCCTCAGAATAGCTTGTGCAATTGCTGACGAGTTTTAAGTACCCCCTCAGCAACGGGTGCTCAACTATGGCGGCTTTTATCGAATCGTGTAACTTCCTGCGACATGACACATGTATCCACTCAAGAGTACTCATTGGCTGCGCCATCAGCTTTTCAATGACGCTCAGCTGTGCTTTCAACTTCTCGAAATGTTCTTCGCGTTGTGTGGGACCCTCGACGTTTCTGCAAGCAGCAAAGACCTGTGCTCCACGCTCAGTCCTTAGAATCCGCAAACCATCGACTGGTAAATCCCCAGCACGAATCGAGTGCTCTATAAATGCCTGGCTCCTGAGCTGGAGGCTTTGTGCCATGCGGTCCTCAATCTGCTGACAACGGAGTTGAAAGTCCTGGCAGGAGGCCATCAGCCCGACGCTCCCCGCTGGCTGTTTTCTGGGTCGGGCACAAGGCATCACGTCGCAATCTCGGTATGAATAGCGGAAAATACAAGCTCCACCAGGTCACCCAGAGTAGACACCTGAATCAGCATGGACTCATCCACATCTATGCCGAACTCAGCTTCCAGCTCAAAAACAACCTCTACCAGCTTCAGGGAATCGAGCCCCAGGTCGGCAACGCGAATATCCCTGTCATAGGACTGCAGACATGGCTCCTTACTACCAGTTGATTGGGACGCGGTGACATTAATCTGCTCCAGCAATTTATTCTCGATGCCGGCCCTTATCAGAGACTCAGGCACAGTTGACCTCCTTGTCCAGCAGACTCTGCATTAGCGATCTGCACTGATCGCGCTTGATTTTTCCACTGGTCGTCAACGGCATACGTCCGCTTGAGAGAACGTGCGCTCCCTCTGGCGCTACCCCGGTCAACTCAAGCACAAAGGAAACAATCCGATGCAGGTCGAGACTGGCTATGGCCCGAGTACTTTCCAGAACCAGCCCCAATGTTTCACAGCCGTCACAGTTGACTGCAACAGCTGCACATCTGCCAATGCCATGTCTGGTAAACCTGTGTTCAACCTGCCCCTCGATGAACTCTGCACAAAGTGGTCTACCGCGGACTTTGAGCACACTGTTCTCTCGCCCGGTGACATACAGCAGTCCCGCTCTGAAATATCCGCGATCACCGGTACGCAAGAATCTGCCGGAAACGTCGTTAAGCTTTTGACCAAAAACCCTGCCATCACTTTCAGTTTCAAGGGTATATCCGCGCGCTACTGATGCCGATTTAACCCAGATCTCACCTTCCTGACCGTCTTCGCAACAACGTCGCCTGACGGTATCCACTACCTTGATAACTCGACTGCTACTCCCAACAGCAACGGCTTGATCATCCCTCTTATTGAGGCTTTCCCTGTCTGCCTTCAAGCCTTGCACTCCGCTGACAAATAATGTTGCCTCGGCAAGCCCGTAACAGGGAAACAGTGCCCGTTCCTGCATGCCATATCGACGCAGTGCTATCAGAAATTCCCGGAGTGTCCGGTAACTGACTCGCTCTGAGCCGCAGTAAGCCAGGCGCCAGCAACTCAGATCCAGATCCGTGTCCAGCTGTCCAGACTGGGATATCTGCTGCAGGCATCGACGATAGGCAAAACTTGGAGCACCTGAAATGGTGACGCGGTATTTGTCGATCGCGGCAAGCCACTTAAGTGGTCTGGCAACAAATGTCTTTGGCGACAGAAAATAATTGTGGATACCCGCATAGACTGGCTGGATGACATGTCCAATCAGGCCCATATCGTGATGAAACGGTAGCCATGAAAGACCGACATCATCCCTGTTGCATTGGAATGCACTGCTAATCTGCCTGACATTAGCCAATATGTTGCTGTGAGAGATTGCCACTCCTTTGGGTTGGCTGGTGGATCCCGAAGTAAACTGTATGAAAGCGACGTCGGACGCCTGTGGCGATTGCAGCTCAAGCTGTGGCTGTTCATGACTGAACTCAAGCAGCGACTGAAGTGTGTATACCGGTACATGATCAACCTTGATCAAGGCTGCCAGGGTCTGCCCTGTAAGCACAGCGCGGACACCATGTTTACTTAGCAACGCCGCCATCCCGGTCCAGGATGTGCCTCGTGGTTTTGTCATCGGTACCGGCGTGACTCCCGCCAGCACTGATGCCCAGAATACCTGCACGAACTCCGGGCCATGTGTATAAATAAGGCCTACCCGCGTTCCCTTTAAGCCAATACGCTGCATGCCACAGGCCAGTTTTTGCGACTGCTCAAGCAGGCCTGACAATGTTATCTGACACTCCGGTTTGAGGTCAGCATTCAAAAACGTGTATATCAGTTTTTCAGGTTCTGATGCCGTGCGGCATCGCAATAACCCCGGAAGTGTCTCCGACTCTGCAGTGCGGTCATGGTCTGCCGTTGTTAAAAGCCGATTTTGCATATCACTGTTCCTTGTGACTATCAATTCCCGCCATGGTTACCAAGAGTTTAAGCACAGGCATCTGAGATTTTCCTAAAAATAATTTCCGGCAAACCTCCATCTTCCTGTCTAACATCCAGGTTAGGTATCTATGCAATGACGGCGGTAATCAATATGTACACAGGCACCAGTGTCAGCAATAAAAGGGCCATGAGTCATACAAATATAAGCTATTCAACTTCGCTTCAAAGCTCATTCCTCTTGGGCTATCTTGATGAAAACCCAGACACGTCCGGAACGCGCACTGAGACTCGCCAACGTATGCTTTACGAGTTGGCAAACGCACGGGTGTGGAATGTGCAGCAACAGATTAACTGGGACATGTCGAAACGCAGCTCTGCCTTTCCGGAGTGTAAAAGCGATGATCCTCTTGACGCCTACCAGCCTTACCAGTCACTTTCCCGAGAACGGCGTCGTGCGCTGAGCTGGCGTCGTCATGCGATGGAGCTCAGCGACATACTTCACGGCGAACAGGCCGCTCTGTTACTTTCAGCGCAATTGTTGTCGGTTGTACCCACCCCAGCAGCAAGACTGTTCATGAGTAGTCAGGTCTCAGATGAGGCCCGTCACGTAGATTTTTTTATTCAGTATATGGTCGCGGCGAAGCTTCCTGTTTCCGCGCCCAACAATCAGCTCGCGAGGCTTATTCATGGCGCGCTGCAAAGCCCGGACTGGCGCTATAAGTTCAGTGTATGCCAGGTCCTGATTGAAAGCCTGGCTCTGGCCAGATTCAGGGAGCTCAAAAGCAGTAGCCGCATACCGGCTCTGCAACAGGGGCTTGCGCTGATATTGCAGGATGAAGCCAGGCATGTGAAGTTCGGCACTGACACATTGCATGAAGCTTTTGCAGATCTCACAGCAGAGGAGAGAGAACTCAGGGGCAGCCATCTGCTACACAGCGCCCTGCTGCTGATCGATACAACACACAGTAGCGCAGTACTGGCGCGTGAAGGTCGCTGGGATGCCGCACACCTCCGACTGCACCTGCGACAATACCGTATTCGCCACCCTGAAATTGCCCGCCAGAGGCTGCGGCAACTCAGCCTGAACATGAGCTCTGCGGGCCTTATGACTGACAACGTGCGCAAGCGCCTTGAGCGTATCACCAGCCCTACCAATAGCTGACTGCTTGCTCTACAATCGGGTGTCTGGCTGGCCTAATCATTCATTTATCAGAGCGGTACCCATGATCACATCACCCGATCCGAATATTAGCTATCAACTGACACACGGCGTTTTTGTAATGCAGATTCAGCGCCCTGAAAAAAAGAATGCGCTGACACAGACCATGTACCAGGCATTGGCTCAGGGCATTTCGGCTGCTGAAAAAGACGACGACGCGCGGGTGATTCTGATTCGGGGTTCTGAGGACTGCTTCACCAGTGGCAACGACGTCAATGACTTTGTTAAATCGTCTGACGTCGGCACAGAGCGTCCCTCTGTTCAGTTCATGAAGGCCATCGCACATGCGGGCAAACCAGTTGTGGCGGCGGTCGGGGGGCTTGCCATCGGTATTGGCACCACCATGCTGCTGCACTGTGACCTTGTGTATGCGGCTGAGGATGCCTACTTCCAGCTGCCATTCACTCGTCTGGGTCTGTGCCCAGAGGCCGGCTCCAGTGCCCTGCTGCCGCAGATCCTGGGCCACCAGCGCGCCAGCGAGCTGTTGTTGCTGGGTGATCGTTTCTCCGCCGCCAAAGCCCATCAGTATGGCATGGTGAATGAGGTGCTGCCTTCGGCCGGATATCTGGAGCACGCCATGGCCAAGGCGACAGAACTGGCGAAACTGCCTGCCGATGCGGTACGCACCTCAAAAGCATTGATAAAGCGCAACCAGGCATCGCCAATGAACGATACGATTCAGGCTGAACTGCTGCAATTTTCGCGACTGCTGCAATCACCTGACGCCCAGGCGATTTTCCAGGCATTTCTTAACAAAAAGAAATAAGCCCCGGTTTAGCAACTGGCCCAGCTGTTATTAATCAGGCTCGTTTTCCCAGCAAAACATCACGAGCCTCATTAAGCCGCTGCGCCAGGTAAGGCGAACCTCCCCGGTCCGGGTGCAGCTTCTGCATCAGGCGCCTGTGGGCCGCCACGATTTGCTCTCGGGTGGCACCCGCCTCAAGCCCCAGTATTTCCAGCGCCAGTGACTCGGACATTGTATCGCTGTCTTGATGTGCACGTTCACCGCCCGTCTGGCTTGAAGCCGAATCGGCCTGCTCACGCCAGTCTGGATGCATCCGGTCCAGATAGGCTTCCAGCAATTGCAGGGTATCAGCGTCGTCCTGGCTCTCCTGCGCCAGTTCCAACAGGTCCGGAAGACCCAGTTGCGACAGTCGCTTGCCCTTAAACTGACCTTGCAGGACTCGCCCGTCCATTGCCCCAGTGCTGTGCTGCAGCGCCATCGCCAGCCAGTCAGTTTTAACTGTAGAGTTGCCAGAGCGACGTCCACCGCTGCCAGCAGGCCCTGAACCCGTCGAGGAGCGCCGTAGACGTAACATGGACGCGAGCTGCATCAGCCAGTGGGCATTGCGCATCGCGAAGGTAAGCAGGAATATGATTGGTGCCAGTACTGCCTGCACTGGCAGTCGTCCCATCAGGATAAGGGCCAGTACAAGCACCAATACCGACGTCAGTGCAACCAGCCAGCGAAACTGCTGTTTTGTGAGTGAGTAATGTTGCCTGACGCGCAACAGCCCCCACCAGGCAAGCCCGATCAGCAACAGCGGGCCCAGCAGTCTGAAAATCAACAACGATGCAGTCTCCCAATCGTTTTAAGCAGCAGGTGGAACAATCAGGCTGGAAGCTTAACCGGATAGCTGTTGGCCAAGCAATTTTACTGAAGGGTGGGCACGACGACTGAAATCCTCCAGCGCCTTGATCCCGCCGCTGGCGTACACCGCAACGGCATTCAACAGGTCACGCAGCTGCTCCGCACTGCCGTGATCAAAGGGCGAATAGGCACCGCCGGAAAGCCGCGCCATCTCAACAAAACAGCGTTGTGCAGTAATATGCTGACCTTCCTGAAAAACAAACAGAGGAACACGCAATAAGCCCAGCTCGCCGGCATGCTGGCACAACACATCCATGCTCTCTTCCATGCAATCACCGACGTATACCACTGCATGCACTTTCTCACGGCGTGTTTCAGTCTTTACGTGCTCCAGCAGTCTCTCGATCTTGGTGATGCCCGCCTGGCAGCGAATGCCTGTCATCTGTGGTAGCAACTGTGAGGAGTCACCGTACCAGTCGCTGGCACGAAACTCGGCAACGCCCCTGAAATAACAAAGTTGAATCTGCAGGCCGCCCAGGCTGCCTGCACTGGCGAACATGTCGGCCTGCAACTGCATTGCCTTGTCCCAGGTTGCTTCTCGGGAGGCGGTGGCATCCAGTGCAAAAATCAGGCGGCCACTGCGTCCTTTGGTATTGACCGGCGGCATGGATTTTACCTGCTGCAGGAAGTTGCTGACGTCCGGGCGGGATGCCGGAAGCGAGTCGGCGTCGCGCTGCCGGGCTGGTGACTTATTGTTGATGAGACTTTTCAGATCCTTCATGGTCTACCTCTTGATGGGCTCGCTGGTGATGAGCCCGCTCACGCCGCCGAAAATCAACGCTATGTTTCGTAACAACGCCGATACAGTGATTTCAGCATAACAAACGACCCTGTATGAAGGAAATTGTCCCACGCTGTTGGCCTTGAAATCAGTACCATAAATCTCGCAACGGCGTAGCTTGTGGATGCTGCACTGGCGCTTGTGAGTCAACTTGTGCATGTTGCGCGGCTGCCTCAACCTTAACAGGCCCTTTCTCAAGCATCCGGATCTGCCAAACATGTCAATCCTGGGGCTGGCGACGAAATACCTTCTTGCCGGAAATCATGGCGGAAACCAGACCATTACCAAAACGTACTTCTTCAACTACAACGGCCAGGACATGCAGGAAAGCCGATATAAGTAACAGCCAGAAGAATCTTTTGTGGATCTCAATGAATGGCGCCCTGAATTCTCTCATTGCCGCGTAACCTTCCGGATCCAGCATTTCCTTGGCGCCAGGCACCAGACCAACCAATTGGCTGTGATCTTCACCGGCACCAGTTGCCCACTCGGCAAACTCGTGCCCGAAAGGCGGGAAGTATAGGTCTGTGCCTGCCAACACCAAGCCGGTGGCCATTTGCCCGACCAGCAGAATATACAAAAACAGCAGCATCAGTCTGGCAGCCGGATTATGTCCGCGATACTCTGGAGGATGGCCCGTGCGCACACCGTGCAACCAGACTTTCAGGTCGCTCCTGAAGGATTTGCTGAACGGCATTACCGCCCCCCAACGCGCCGTGCTGCTGCCCACAAATCCCCATACCAGGCGCCAGAGCAGATTGAAGGCGAATACATACCCCACATAGGCGTGCATGATTTTAAGCGTTATCTTGCCTTCGCTGTTTACACCGAGTGAGCTGGAATTCAGTATAGCCGAACCAATAACAATCAGAGCCAGGACACAGAGCACATTCACCCAATGAAAGATGCGAATGGATCGATCCCATATTTGTTCCTCATGAAGCCGGTTTTCGGTTGTCATCTGCTTCGCCTCTGCTATGGTCGTCAGATTCACTCTACACCGATTTCATGAGAGTCAATTGAGATGAATCAAGCGGGAAGCAAACCGGGATTTATTGATCCGCTAACAGCGCGCACCTTCGACATCAAAAACTCATAGCGTCTGCGCAAAAAAATGCCGGGCCGACCCACAGGTCAAACCCGGCAGCGCGTTACACCACGTAATCGATAAATATCGACTAACCATTACTCAGCGGAGGCCGGAGCCTCCAGCTCATAACGGAACACATACTGCACATTCGGTACGTCCACCGCCTGGCCGGCGACCACGCGTGGCCGGAAACGGAACTGTCTGGTAGCGGCCACAGCTGTGTGATCAAACATATAGGGAGGTTCAGCCTCCAGCACCCGGATAGAGTCTGAATCGACGACGCCATCAGCTGTCACAGTGAACCTTACGTGCACCCAGCCCTCAATTCTCTCGTCGGCTGCCTGCCGCGGATACATCGGCTCGACAGTATTCAGCGGTATCATTTCCTGATCGACGTCACGACTTTCCGGGTTGGGCTGTTCCTGGGCCTGCAGCATCTGATGACTTCCCATCACCCCCAGCACTGTTGCTGAAAGTAAGGCAACAGCAGCCAGCGATTTGCGCATATGGCGTTTTGATTGTTGTGCGTTCATCACGTTCTCCTCAAGCACTCGGCTTATTCTTTGTTTTAGTGTGTGGCGGTCGTGCATGGTCTGCACCAGCAGGCTGCTGATGCGTCTGGAACGCCGGGCATGGATACAGCCGGTTGCCACTCCCAGCAAACTTTCTGCGTAGTCGGTATTCATGCGGCCAGCTTGCAGCACGGCCGCATCACAACTGTTTTCGGAAGACTCATGCAGGCGCTTCGCGGCGAGCCAGGCCAGCGGATTTATCCAGAAGGCGCAGGCGGCCAGATAGGACAATAGAGCAGTCAACCAATCGAGTCGTTTAATATGGCAAAGCTCATGCAACAACACATCGGTCAATACCGAGTCAGACCACTTTGATGACACGCCTGGCAGGAGAATTGTTGGTCTGAGCAGCCCGAATGAAACCGGCGAATCCAGCGAATCATTTACCCGCAGCACAACAGGTCTTTTTATCTGCAGGCGATCTTTCAACTCACTGAGCTGCGTCACTGTTCTGGAGTCGGCCGGTAATTGAGACTGGCGTACAATGCTGGCAAGACGCACTGCGGCTATCAGCAGCCGGGACGCCAACAGCACTGCCACACTGGCGTAAAGTGCAATCAGAAGCGTTACAAAAGACCAGCTCCTCGCCGATGCGCTCTGCAGAGTGCTGACGCGCAACTCGAACAGTGCCGAAGCGGGAGCGCCAGCTGTCTCTTCAACCTGAATGCCTTGCAAAATAACTCCCGTAACGGGCAGCATGATCAGACAGCAAAGACAGCCCAGCCACAAAAGGTGCTGACTCGCCGCGACGCACCGCTTGCTCAGCAATTTGTCTGCAAGCACAAAGACCAGCACCAGCAACACCGATTTTCCGAGCAAGTCCATCAACCAGATTGCCTGTTCCATAATCAGACCTCCTCACCGGATGACTTGCGGCGCTTATGTGCCTGAATCATGGACTTGAGCTCGTCAAGCTCCTCATCGGAGAGCTCATCCAGTGACATATCCAATAATGAGTTCACGGCCAGATAGGGAGAGTCATCAAAGAATGTCCTGACGACATTACCCAGCGCCGATCGTGAGGCTTTTTCTCGAGCGACCAGTGGAAAATAGACATACTTGGGGCCACTCTCACGGTGACCGACATGCCCCTTCTCCACCAGTTTGCCCAGCAACGTGCGCACTGATGAATAACTGGGCGCATCCTCCATTGCCTCCATCACATCCTTTACGCTGGCGTGCTCCAGTCGATAGAGAATGTCCATGATCTGACGTTCACGCCGGCTTAATTTGTCTGCTTTGGTCATTGATCCTCTCCTGTCCGGGCGCCCTGGCTTCCTGCCCGGTGCTCCGGTAGCTACGCCGCTGGATTGCAGCGAGTGTTAAATATTTAACATAGTGCTAATAAAATAGCATGCAAGAATCAAAGTCAAGCGATTTCTGCTAATAAATTAACACACCGATAAGAAACAGCAGGGCGGGGTCAGGCCAGGGGCTCTGACAGGCTTGGTCCGTAAGTTAGGAGAGTTTGTTGTTTAGATGCCTGCAGCGCTGTAGAACACAGCCAGCCAGACCGTCTTTTGATCAGGATCTGTCCACGCGACCCGGTGGCGGCAGTGCGCAGGAATATTGATGTAGTCGCCAGCAGCCAGGCGCACATCCGCACTGTTTTCGAAGGCGAGTACAGCACCACCCTGCAGCACCATGACCCACTCATGTTCATCCTGGTCATACCAGCCTTGCGCAGGTGACGTGTGACCCTGCGAGACGATACGCTCTATGCGCACGCCAGGTGTATTGAGTATCTCGTCGAACTGTTCGGCGTCTGAAGATTCGGGGATTGCATCAAAGAGGTTTTCGGTCAGCATGGGTATCAACCGATTTAATGGTGCGGACGGAGAGACTCGAACTCTCACACCTTGCGGCACTGGAACCTAAATCCAGCGTGTCTACCAATTCCACCACGTCCGCCTTGAGAAAGGCCGCGCATTATATAGCGGCGCGGCCTGCTCTGCCAGTGCTCTGGTTTCGATTAATCCTGGGCGACCGCTTCAATCTGCTGCTGCAGTCGCTGCAGGGCCTGGTTGGACTGCAGACGGTAGGCATCAATCGCCTCAATCGCCTCTTCAACGCGCATCAGGCGATCGTTAAGACCACCTGAGGCATTCTCGGCAGTACTGATGGTTGCGCGTAGATTGACCAGCTCCTGAGCCACGCCCTGCAGGTTTTGCACCTGCCCGTTCAGTGTATTCAGGCGCTGCGACACCTGACTGGTCTCCTGACGCACGGCTGCGATGTCTCGCTGCGCGCCCTCAGCCAGTGAGGACACATTGACCACTCGCTGGTTGGTTTCTTCAATCGCCGTGAGGTTTTCCTGTGAACGGGTCTCAACATTGGCAACTCGCCCGGTGAGATCGTCGACATTGCTGTTGGTGGCATTTCGTGCCGCCCACAGTTTATCGATCTCCGAGAAATTAAAGTCCAGACGCTCAATGATATTGCCTGTGGTTTCCTCCGCGCTGTCACCGACCAGGGCAAGTCTGTCTTCCAGGTCCAGAATACGGCGCTCTGCCTGATCAAGCTGCTGCAGGGTGGCCTGATAAACCGTATAGCCGGCGTAGGCACCACCTATCAGCGCCAGCGACAATATACCCAGCATGATGCGTACCGGCCAGGTGGATACCTTTACCTGCTCGACATAGGAGGTCGTTTTTACCAGGTCTGGCTGACGACGGCCTTTCTGGCGGGATGCTACCTCATCCTTCGGCACCGACATCGAAGGAATATCATCACCAATATCGTCGTTATCTCGCATCACTCAATTCCTCAGTACAGGGTTACCGCCTATTGTAGACGCATTCAGGGGCTGCCAGCAAAGCCTGTCCAACAGTGGCTTGCCTTGAATCACCGGCCTTTGTGCATTATGCTCACTGGGTCTAGTTCAATCCAAAACAAGCTGAGGATGCTATGAAATTAGAACTACCTGAACTCCCGTATGCGGCCAATGCACTGGAGCCGCATATGTCGGCGGAAACCTTCAGTTTCCACCATGGCAAACACCACAACACCTATGTCGTCAAAGGCAATGAACTGCTGGCTGACGCCGGCATCGACGCCGATAACCTGGAAGATCTGGTCCGCGAATCAGCCAAAGTAGGCGGCCCACTGTTCAACAACGTCGCCCAGGTGTACAACCACAATTTCTTCTGGAAAAGCATGACACCTAATGGTGGTGGCGCGCCAACCGGCGCAATTGCCGATCGCATTAATGCTGATTTTGGCAGCTATGAAAATTTCAAGAAAGAATTCGTGAATGGCGGTGCCGGCCAGTTCGGCAGCGGCTGGGTATGGCTGGTTGAAGACGGTGGCAAACTGAAAGTCGTCAAGACTCCGAATGCCGAAACACCGCTGACCACCAGCGCCAAGCCCATCCTGGTCTGCGACGTGTGGGAACATGCCTACTACCTGGATTACCAGAATCGTCGCCCTGACTTCCTGAACAGTTTTGTCGACAACCTGATCAACTGGGATTTCGCTAACGAAAACCTGGCTTAATCAGTGATCTTGAGGAGGTCAGCCTGACAGCGTTCGCTAAAGGCTGACCAGACTCAGCAAGGCCGCTGTCAGCAGCGCCATTGCCAGCAGCATGAAGTACAGAACCCCTATCACCAGATATTTTGCTACCGTCATATCCCAGCCCTGCCCGTACACAGTCCTTTGCATCAGCAGAAGATAAAGCGGCGCCCAAACTGTAGCCACCCTTCCGATGGTGGAAAGAACCCCGTCCAGAAACGAGCCAGCCGGCGGCAATCCGGAAACCCAGTTCAGAAGCAGACCGATCAACAGCGCCATGAAAAGGAAACTGTGGCTGTGCAGAGCCACCACAAAATGCTCCATGTACATACGGCCAGAGAAGACATAGAACAACTTCAGCAACAGCGCAAAAATGGGCAGCATGCAGAAAAGCACGATAGGCAACAGGCTGAACATGGCATCAATCAACCGGCCCGGATCCTGATTCACCTGCTCCAGGTTGCCGACTCCACGCTCGACCATGGCATTCAGCCACTGGTTGGCACTTTGCGGCAACCAGTCGATCTGTAGCTCACTGCGGAAGCTGTCCTCTGCTGATTCGCCAGTCGTATCAGGCAGGCCGGTTTCGGCTGGCTCCTGCGGCGTCACCGGCTCGGGCGGCGGAATAGCTGGCGGCTCAGTTGTGACTCCAAGCTCTTCAAGCCGCGATCGGGCCGCAGTTTCAATACCGTCTCTAGCACTTCGTAGCGTGTTGCCGGCAAGTCCACCGCCATCAACCGAACCGGCTTCCAGCTGAGTGAGCGATTGCTGGATTTCTGATATCAAGCGATCACGTTCTGCGATAACGGCGTCTGCGGTTTCGAGCTCCGCAAATATTTCATAATTCGCACGGGCACTCAGTTCTGTTACTTCATCAGGCAATGCCAGTAGCTGCAATGCCAGGAAACTGACGATACTCAGGACAAAGAACAGCCGAAATGGCAATACGTAACGAGCTCGTTTGCCTGCCATATAGTCGCGCGTCAAACGCCCGGGCTTAAAATACAGGGGCACCAGTGTTCGCCAGATGCGATTGTCGTACTCAAAGACAGTGTCGAGGATATCGGTGAAAACCGATCCAAAATGGCGGACTTCGCTCCTGGCCTTCTGGCCGCAATGATGGCACCACTGCCCCTGCAACTCAGTGTCACAGTTAAGGCAGTGTGAGGGCAGGACAGGTGTGATGTCACCCATAGATTGGAAGCCCGTTCATAACAATAACCCGGTATTCCAGCAGATTAATGTAATTACCGGCCGGGTTCAATTGGAGGCATAAACACAAAGGCCCGGTGTTAACCGGGCCTTGTACTATTGCGTTGGACCAGAAGTACTTAGAATCGACCTTTCAGACCCACGGCAAATGTCGGGCCGTATTCCTCAAACTGGAAGGTATAGGCCTTGCTTCCCTGATACAGCTCCAAAGGCTCATCGGTCAGGTTGGTCAACTCCGCGACTACTTCAAGCTGGTCGCTGATTCGATATGCCGCGGTCAGATCCACTTGTGTATGCGGCGCCACGTAGATGTCGAAGCGAGTGTCGTCACCTATCTCTTCCAGGTACTCATCACGATGGGTAATACTCAGACGAGTGCTTAAACGCTCATTCTCAAATCCAAGATAGGCATTGGCTGAACGTTCTGCGGCCTGCGGCAGCATGAAGTTTTCGTTAGCACGTTCCGCAACGTTCAACTCGGTATCCAGCACGGTCAGATTAAGTCCCACCAGCAGGCCGGACAATTGCGCATTGATAACATCCAGTCCCTGCTGTGCATTGAACTCGACGCCTGTTACCGATGCTTTGGTGCCATTGATCGGCATAGTGACATCATAACCGTTGAATGCTGTGCTGTTACGTGTAGTGAATTCAACAATATAGTCGTCGATATCTTTATAAAAGACACCTGCAGAGATCACACCAGACTCACCGTAGTACCAGTCTGCCAGCAGGTCCAGGTTGCTGGATTCATACGGATCCAGATCCGGGTTGCCCATGTCGATCTCCAGTGATTCACGATTGATCTGTGAACGTGGCGAGATATCATTGAAATTGGGCCGTGCAATGGTGTTGCTCCACGCCGCACGAACCACCAGATTGTCCAGCGGCTCATAACGCAGGTGCAGACCCGGCAGCAAATTGCTGTAGTCCGATGAGACCGAGCGGGCATTGACGCTGAGGTTTTCATTTTCATCAAACACCAGTTGATTGCCGTCGGCACTGTAGCTGGTGCGCTCAACACGCGCGCCCGCGATGACCTGCAGCCGGTCCAGCGCCCAGGTGCCCATCAGATAGGCGGCTGTCACATCTTCCTCAGCGTCAAAATCGTTGACGGTATTCAATACCAGAGTTTCATCCCGATCCTGAGGACGAACAGCAAATTGGTTGCGGTTCTGGTTGTAGTAATTCATGAATCCGCGGGCATCAATACCCTGGCCCAGATTACCCAGGCCGTATGACGGAGCTGCGCTGGTAAACTGCGACAGCATGACATCAGGTGTGATTCGTTCTTCGATTTCGCTAATGTCGGTGGTTTTGTCTTTATAGCGCCCATCCAGGCCTGCTTTTAATGTCAGCGACTCCATACCAAAGGCATAGGGCACTTCCATGTTGAGCTGGAAGTTGACTTCGTCGTCATCCACCAGGATGGGCTCAATCACCACGCGGTCAATCTCATAGATTGCATTGTCCAGATAACCCACGGCCGGCGAACCGTTTTCCAGGAATGTATAACGTGCGATGCCCTGACCGATTACAACGTTGGCGTCCAGTTCGTTGCCGGTTTTTTCGAAACGGCCCTCCTTTTCGTCCAGTACACGCTCTTTGGTGGTTGAGATACCAACATTGTAGTCGAGTGTCCAGGCACGCAAAGCGTGTTCAGCGCCCACGTTAAAGGCCAGCGTATCCTGCTCTTTGGTGCGGAAGCGGATACGGCGGCGGAAGCTGTCTTCCGGCAGATCCGCATAGGTGACGTTTGTACCGTCATAGGAGGTAATGGTGCCGTCCTCGAACACGAATACGTTACGCTGACGGCTTTCGGCGTCTGTAAATTCGCTGTATACCGTGTTGGCGTACAGGCGTGTCTGGTCATTGGCCTGATACTCCAGATTCAGGTTCATGCCGATACGTTCACGTGTCAGAGCATACTTGCGCTCATTGACCTCAAGCAGCGTAAATACATCTTCACCGTTGAAGTCCATAAAATCGTAGAGCGGCTCAATGTTGTCCGACTCCATGCTGCGCTCAGTGTAGTTGACGCCAAAGGTCACTCCGAGGTTTTCGGTTCCACCAAAGGCGCTGAACACGTCGCTGAAATCCAGTTGCCCTTTGGGACTGGTCTCGCCACTGAGTTCATTATACGTACCCTGTACGCGGTAGCTGACCTGCCTTTCATCGCGGTCGAATGCTGACGCAGAGCGCACATTGACGGCGCCACCAATGGCATCACCTGGCATATCCGGAGTTGGTACCTTGGTGACTTCCAGCAGATCAACTGAGCCAGTGGGAATCACATCCAGCGGCACAGCACGTGATCCATCTTCCGGCGTGCCGATACGCACACCATTGATGGTAACCGTGCTCAGCCCCGCATCAATACCACGCACGCTGACAAAACGACCTTCGCCCTGGTCACGGGTAATGGAGATACCAGGCAGACGCTGCAGGGATTCGGCGACGTTCTGGTCCACGAACTGCCCCATGTCATCGGCTGCGATATAGTTGGTGATCGAGTTGGCGCGACGGTACTCGTCCAGCGCTTTGTTCTGGGCGGCGCGCTGGCCGAATACCAGGATCTCTTCCATTTCGCCCGATGACTGTGCGTTGGCGCCGCTTGCGCCGCTCACAGCCAGCATGGCAATCAAAAGCTTGCGGTATGTGAATGCGTGAGAATTGCTCATCAAAAAACTCCAGAAGCATGTGGGAATTTGTCGGTTTTATTTTTCGCGACCATGCTATGAAGCTTTGGTGACCAATTGATGTAACTTCCATGACGGTTCAATGACATGCAGATCTGGCGCTAAAGATTGACCGTCGCCGGCCGATCCTTAAGGAGTTAACCCGTAATCCAGAGCCTGTTATGAATCCGTCTACCATCATCGGCATGCTGTCCAGCGTTGCGCTGCTGACCAGCGTATTGTTCTTCTCTGCTGAGTCGGAGACCAGCTTTTTGAACCTGCCAGGGCTGGCCATCGTGATCACCGGCACAATGGCGGCGACATTCATCAGCTACCCCATGAAAGAGGTGTTGCGGGTATTCAAACTGGTCGGCCTGGTGTTCCGGCGCGAAAACACCTATACACGTGACGACATCAAAGAGATGGTGCAAGTATCGCGCCTGTGGTTTCAGGGCAATATCAAGGATGTCGACGATGCGCTGGTCAAGATAAAAAACCCCTTCCTGCGCAATGGCATACAGCTAGTGATAGCCAATACTGACGAGCAGGAAATCATCGATACCATGCGCTGGCGGATCGCCCGCGTGAAGGCGAGAGAGAAAGCCGAAGCGCATATCTTCCGAACCATGTCCACCTACGCTGCCGCCTTCGGCATGATAGGCACGTTGGTAGGGCTGGTGAATATGCTAGCGGTGATGGATTCAGGCAGCCTGGATATGATCGGCCCGCAGATGGCGGTTGCGCTGCTGACCACCTTTTACGGTATTTTGCTGGGCAACGTGTTTTTTCAGCCGATTGCCGTCAAGCTGGAGCGCCGCACAGAAGAACGCCTGATTGCCATGAACATGGTGCTTGAAGGCGTCGCCATGATGAGCAAGCGCCGCCCGCCGTCTTTCATCGAAGATACGCTGAAAGGGTTTGCAGCAACTTATGAAGACGAAATTCGCGACAAAGGCATGCCACCCATGAAGCGTCGGGCGGACGCCTGACGGCACTGGAACTGTGTTATGGAAATGAGTCGATATTCCGTCGACCAGGTTGGCGACGACGGGGCACCACCCGAGCAGGACAACTCCTGGATGCTCAGCTACCTGGACGTGTTGACGTTGCTGATCGCCTTTTTTGTGCTGTTGCTGGCAATGTCTGAACCAAAAACCGAAGAGGAGCCCGTCCTGCAGACCCTGGTCACCTCGGGAGCACCCGGCGCCGACGGACAGGTGACTGGCAGCACGTCTACCAACTCCAATCAGATTACCAGCGTCCAGGCGGCCAGTGACGGCATCTTGACGGGAGGGATTGGTGTTTTACCCGAGTACAACGCCATAATTGCCGGCAACTCTGGCGAAACCAATCCCGATGCTGACGCCACCGGCACCAACGAGCAGAGCACAGAAGACTACGATGAACGCTATGGTGATCTTGAGGACAGCCTCAATGCCCTGTCGCTGCAGGGCGTCGACGCGACGCCTGGCACAGAAGGACTGACCCTGCGTATCGCCGACAACCTGTTGTTCGACAGCGGCGAGGCAGAGCTGCGTTACGAGGGCATGATTCTGATCAGCCAATTGACTGAAGTACTTGAAGCATTCAGTGGCAACATCTCGGTAGAGGGCCACACCGACAATATACCGATCAGCACTCCCCGCTTCCCCTCCAACTGGGAGCTGTCCAGCGCACGCGCAATCTCTGTACTGCGTTTTCTGGAAAGTGATGGCATCGACCCATCACGAATGCGCGCTATTGGTTACGCTGACACTCAACCCCTGCAGAGCAATGCTAGCGCAGAGGGTCGGGCTGGCAATCGTCGTGTCGAACTGGTGCTACGCGAACCCTGAGCAAAAATCAGGTCCGGCAGAAATCAGCCATCTCCTGAAGCGTGGTGTTTGCCTCGGGCATTACTGGAACAAACAGTGGCCAGACATGAGGCTGGCCGCGCCAGGTATGCACTTCGACGCTGACGCCAGCATCCGCGGCTCGCTCCGCAACCCTGATACCGTCATCGCGCAGCACTTCTGTGTCACTCAGATAAATTCGCAGTGGCGGAAACCCAGTATAGTCCGCATACAGCGGTGAAGCTCGGGGATCTTTGGGATCAGCGCCATTTAGGTACCCCGCCGCAGCACGACGAATCGCGTCGCCACTGAACATGGCACAACTGCGATCATTGCTGTCCAGCGACGTTCCCGTGCACCTCAAATCAGCATAAGGGGACAACACTACAGCTTTCGCGGGCATGGCAAGACCAGCCTGCTGGATCTGGTGCAGCAGTGACAGTACCAGTCCACCACCCGCAGAATCGCCCGCCAGATAAATCTGCTCTGGCTGAAACGTCTCCAACAGGTAATGCCAGGCAGCCATGGCATCATCCGCGGCCGCTGGAAAAGGCGCCTCCGGAGCACGACGATAGTCGAGGGAAAACACCCTGGCACCGGACTGTTTGGCGAGTCGCGTGGTGAATGGACGGTAGGAGGCAGCTGTACCAAACAGATAACCGCCACCATGGCAATACAGGATGCATCGCGCCGGATCCGCATCAGCCGGCTCATGCCACTCGCCCTTCAGGCCAGACTGTTCAACTTCACGAATGCTGACACCGTCCGCTGGGCCACCCTGCCCCATATCGCGTTCAACGGTTTTGCGGAAGCGTATCGGGTCAAAATCGTCGGCCATCAATTTGGGCTTGAATTTGCGCTTTAGAAACCAGCTGATGAAGCGTGATCGAAGTGATCGACGTTTGACGGTCTTGCGGGTCAACATACAGACATCTCCTGTCGCGGCCCGGCGCATCCGGGCCATCGCGTCTGTCTCAATGCTTGCTCAGCTGGCGACTGGTGTCAAACGATCTGTTGCATGCGTTGCAGGGCCTGCTGGAGCTGGTCCATGCTGTCGCAACGAAGGGTAGCGTGTCCGACCTTGCGACCGGCCTTAAACGCCTTGTTGTAGTGATGAAGGTGGCATGACTGTTCGGTAAGAACCGCGCTGGCGTCGGGTACTTCACCTATGAAGTTAATCATGGCACTTTCGCCTACTTTACGGGTATCACCCAAAGGCAGTCCGGTAATCGCCCGCAGATGATTTTCGAACTGACTGCACTCGGCCCCTTCAATAGTCCAGTGACCACTGTTGTGCACGCGCGGCGCAATTTCATTGGCTTTTAGCCCGCCATCAATTTCGAAGAATTCAAATGCCAGAACCCCGACATAATCCAGATGCTCCAGCACGCGATTCACGTAGTCCTCAGCCTGAGCCTGCAAGGGATGCTCGGAACTGGCGATGGACAGGCGCAGGATACCGTCGGTGTGGGTATTATGAACCAGCGGGTAGGCGCGGGTTTCGCCATTGCGTCCGCGAACAGCAACCAGAGAAACTTCGCCACTGAACGGCACAAAGGTTTCCAGGATACAGGGCACGGAACCCAGCGCCGCGAATGCCCCCTGCAGGTCTTCGGGCTGACGCAGTACGCGCTGTCCCTTGCCATCGTAACCCAGTGTCCGTGTTTTCAGGACCGCGGGTAAACCCAGGGTTTTGGCAGCCTCTTCCAGGTCAGCCTGGCTGTGAATATCGGCGAAGGGAGCAACCGGAATACCCAGCTGCCTGAACAGCGTCTTTTCCAGCAGTCGGTCGCGCGCGATGCGCAGCGCTTCAGCACCGGGATAGACAGGCACCAGTTGCGACAAAAAGGCGACTGTGTCGGCCGGCACGTTCTCAAACTCGAAGGTCACCAGGTCAACCTGCTGTGCCAGCTGCTGCAGATGATCGTAGTCGTTGTAATCTGCACAGATGTGCGAACCCAGAGCGGCTGCGCAGGCATCCGACGCTGGATCCAGAAACACAAACTGCATACCCAGCGGAGTGCCTGCCAAAGCCAGCATCCGCCCCAATTGACCACCACCAATCACGCCTATTTTCATAAGTTGACCGTCACGTTGTGCCAGTTACGCCTGACTGGGATCGGGATTGTCCAGCACTGTCCGGGTCTGATTGTCCCGAAAGGCCTTGAGTGCCTGCTGATACTCGGGGTATTTGTTACCCAGAATGCTGGCAGCCAGCAGCGCCGCATTGACTGCGCCGGCGCGACCGATGGCCAGAGTAGCCACAGCGATGCCCGCTGGCATCTGCACAATTGAGAGAAGAGAGTCTACACCAGACAACATGGAGGACTGCACCGGAACACCCAGCACCGGCAGATGCGTTTTCGACGCACACATACCCGGAAGGTGGGCTGCGCCGCCTGCACCTGCAATAATGACTTCAAGCCCTCGCTCGGCGGCAGTGTCCGCGTAGCTGAACAAAAGATCAGGCGTACGGTGTGCCGAGACGACTTTGACTTCGTGGGGGATACCGAGCTGCTCCAGCATCTGGGCGGTATGGCTCATGGTCGACCAGTCAGACTTGGACCCCATGATGACACCCACCAAAGGTTTTGCCGGTGCGGTCATTGGCATTTCCTCTCAGAAAGAAAAAGCGCGTAGTATATATCAGAACTTGTGCAATCGCAGCACTTCCACGTCTGACAGGAAGCAGATCATGGCAAAGTCTGCATAATAGTGCTCCTGCATGTACTGCATGATTTTTTCTGCCACGGGTCGACCGCAGACAACCTCCACCCGGATATTGCTGTTGTTGTCCCAATCCGATGCCCTGACGCCGCGACTGCCACTGCCGCGCGCTTCTGAGATCGTCCAGCCAGGCGCCCCCAGCGCATCCAGGTCTTTAAGCAGCCGGGACTCAAGGACAGCTTCGCAGATGATGGTCACCAATGTCCGTGTCGCAGCGCCACTGTGTTCGCTCATGATGATGCTCCAGTCAGCAGCCACTGCGCTGCCTGCAGATAAAGAGGGATTCCAATCAGGATATTAAACGGGAATGTGATGCCCAGCGACGCTGCCAGCGAAAGTGAAGGGTTCGCCTCCGGCAGGGCCAGTCGCATGGCGGCAGGCACCGCGATGTAGGAAGCACTCGCACCCAGAGTCGCCAGCATTGCCGTGCCACCGATCGACAGACCAATTCCTGCGCCTACCATCAGACCAACGCCGGCGCCCAGCCATGGCATCAGCAGGGCGAAAAACACCAGGCGCAGACCAACGGAGCGCAGCGCTGACATCTGCCTGGAGGCTATCAGCCCCATCTCCAGCAGGAACAGCGCCAGTACCGGGGGGAACATGCTGGTATAGAGCGGCTCCAGGGGTGCAACCGCTTCTTTGCCCGCCAGCACGCCTATAACCAGGCCACCCAATAGCAGCATGATGCTCTTACCGAGCAGTATTTCCCTGCCCAGTTCGCCCCAGTGGGTCTGTTTTGAAAGCCCTCTTGCCAGAATAATACCGACGATGATTGCCGGGATCTCCAGAATGGCTACAAACAGCGGCATATAGCTTTCGAAAAAAACGTCCTCGGTGACCATATAGGCCACCACGACGGCAAAGGTACCGGCGCTGACAGAGCCGTAGTGCGCAGCAATACTTGCAGAATCAATACGCCCGAAGCGCAGGATGCGCAGCAGCGGAAAGGCAATCAGTGGCAAGGCCACGCCCATCAATAACACCGCCAGCATTTGCCAAAGCAGGGCGGGACTGGCCTGAGCGGCCAGCTCCACGCCACCATGCAGGCCGATTGCCAGCAACAGAAGGATGGACAGAGTCTCGTAGAGCGCAGGCGGCAGCTTCAATTCGCTGCGCAGCAGGCCCGCCACCAGGCCAAAAATAAAGAACAGAACGACTGGATCCCAGCCCATGACACATTATCCTCGCGATCGCGCCGAATTAGAGAGCCATATCCGCAGAAACTACCATGGCAACTGTGATATCAATCACTTACTGAGCGGGCATTTCTTGCTTTTACTGTCTTGATAATAAAGAATGACGTGAGAATTCTAACCCACAAGGGAGTTCAAAGACATGAAACACCCATTCCACCCGATTAAAGGCTCACTTGCTGCTGCTATCGTATCAGCCCCCCTGCTGCTGACAAGCTCATTTGCTATGGCTCAGGATAGCGGCTTTTACATCGGCGGCAGTTATGGCGAAAGTTATGGTCGTCTGTCTCGCGAAGAGGTCTCAGAAACCTTTCAGGCGAATGGGCGGCAGGTACTGTCACTGACCAAGGATGACGAGGACGGCGCCGGCAAACTTCTGCTGGGCTACGATATCAACGAGATCTTCGCTGCCGAATTCAGTTATTTTCGCCTTGGCGACTATGATTTCAATACGAGACTCGCTCCCGCTCAGAACATGAGAGGCAGAGCCAATGTAGACGGCTTCGGGCTCGATCTGGTCACCAAAATGCCGGTAACCGACAGACTGACAGCCTTGCTCCGCGCCGGTGTGGCACGTACTGCAGTCGCGCAGTCATTCTCCCGTTTCCCATCGACGCCTGCCAACAGCTTTGACGGCCGGACCGATCGTGAATTCGAGGGCAAGGCCGGCGTTGGTCTGGAATATGACTTTACTGATGCCCTGTCAGCACGCGCAGAGCTGGATTACTACAAGCTGCCTTCAAACCAGATGATTGGCGACAGTGCCCATATGGCGACAGTTGGTGTGGTTTACCGCTTCGGACGGGCTGCCCCGGCTCCAGCACCAGTGGCTCCAACGCCTGCACCCGCACCACGGCCCGAGCCTGCCCCTGAGCCAGCACCTGAGCCGGTAAGCATCACTCTGGATGCCAGCCTGCTGTTTGACTTTGACGAGTCAACGATCAGACCGTCCGGACGTCAGGAGCTTGATGCCCTGCTGCGCCAGCTCAACGAACTGGATTACGACGCAGCCATTGTGGTCGGCCATACAGACCGTATCGGTAGCCGTGAATATAACCTTGGACTGTCCCAGCGCCGCGCAGAAGCAGTCCGCGAATACCTGGTACAGGGCGGTGTTCCGGCAGGCACCATCACGGCCCGAGGGGTAGCGAACGACGAATCCCTGCTGTCTCCATCTGATTGCCGTGGTCTGGGCAGCAATGCCGCAACCATCGAGTGTCTGCAGCCAGATCGTCGTGTTGTTGTCGAAATCGACGGAACCCGCGAACCATAAACGAAAAGGCCCTTTCTGGGCCTTTTTCAACGAGGCAAAAAAAAGGGCCAGCGCTTTTGCGCTGGCCCTTTTTTGTTGGCTCAGGAAGCCGGGCTTACATCATGCCCATGCCGCCCATACCACCCATGCCGCCCATATCAGGAGCAGCAGCAGGCTTCTCTTCCGGGATTTCAGTGATCATGCACTCAGTAGTGATCATCAGGCCAGCCACGGAGCCAGCAGCCTGCAATGCACTGCGAGTCACTTTGGCCGGGTCGATGATGCCCGCTTCAACCATGTCTACATACTCGCCGGTGGCTGCGTTGTAGCCCTGGTTGCCAGTGGCAGACTTCACCTTGTCGAGAACAACTGATGGCTCATCACCGGCGTTGCGTACGATCTGACGCAGCGGAGCAGTAACAGCACGCATCAGCAACGCGATACCCACGTTCTGATCTTCGTTGTCGCCTTTCAGCTTGCCTTCAACGGCCTGCAGCGCACGAACCAGTGCGACACCACCGCCAGGAACAACACCCTCTTCCACCGCAGCACGAGTTGAGTGCAGCGCGTCTTCCACGCGAGCCTTCTTCTCTTTCATTTCCATTTCAGTGCCGGCGCCAACACGGATGACCGCAACACCGCCAGCCAGCTTGGCCACGCGCTCCTGCAGCTTTTCCTTGTCGTAGTCAGACGAGGTATCTTCGATCTGCTTGCGAATCTGATTCACACGCGCTTCGATGGCCTTCTTGTCGCCTGCGCCATCAACGATGGTGGTGTTTTCCTTGGACAGCGTGACATTCTTGGCACTGCCCAGATGTGACAGGTCAGCCTGCTCCAGGCTCAGACCCACTTCTTCGCTGATGACGGTACCGCCAGTCAACACAGCAATGTCTTCCAGCATGGCCTTACGGCGGTCACCGAAACCAGGCGCCTTGGCCGCAGCCACTTTGACGATGCCGCGCATGTTGTTGACGATCAGTGTTGCCAGCGCTTCACCTTCGACGTCTTCAGCAATTACCAGCAGCGGACGGCTGGACTTTGCTACGCCTTCCAGCAGCGGCAGCATTTCGCGGATGTTGGAGATTTTCTTGTCAACCAGCAGGATGTACGGATTTTCCAGCTCCGCACTCATGTTGTCCTGGTTGTTGATGAAGTAGGGAGACAGGTAACCGCGGTCGAACTGCATACCCTCAACCACGTCCAGTTCGTTGTCGAAACCGGAACCTTCTTCAACAGTGATGACGCCTTCTTTGCCCACTTTTTCCATTGCTTCGGCAATGATCTTGCCGACATCGGAGTCAGAGTTGGCAGAGATTGTGCCAACCTGAGCGATGGAACGAGAGTCGGTGCAGGGCGTGGAGATCTTGCCGATTTCCTCAACCAGAGCTTTTACAGCCTTGTCGATGCCGCGCTTGAGATCCATTGGGTTCATGCCAGCGGCGACAGACTTCAGGCCTTCGTTGAGAATCGCCTGAGCCAGAACAGTTGCAGTGGTCGTACCATCGCCAGCCACATCGGAGGTCTGGGAAGCGACTTCTTTCACCATCTGCGCGCCCATGTTCTCGAACTTGTCCTTCAGCTCGATTTCCTTAGCTACAGATACGCCGTCCTTGGTTACGGTAGGTGCGCCAAAAGACTTGTCCAGGACCACATTACGGCCTTTGGGGCCCAGGGTTACCTTGACTGCGTCTGCCAGTACGTTAACACCCTTCAGCAGTTTCTGACGGGCTGGATCACCGAATTTTACGTCTTTAGCCATGTTCTATGTTTCCTTTTAAATCCAGAATACAAACAAAGTGTGATTGCGAGTGACTCAGGAGTACCTCTGAGTCAGGTGTTTAGCCTTCAATCACGCCATAAATTTCGTTTTCGTTGAGGATCAGCAGCTCTTCATCGCCGATCTTTACGGTGTTGCTGGCATACTTGCCAAAGACCACGACATCGCCCACTTTTACGTCGACCGGACGCTTTTCACCGTTTTCCAGAATGCGACCAGGACCCACTGCCAGCACTTCGCCCTGAGCCGGCTTTTCGGCTGCAGAACCCGGCAGAACAATACCGCCTGCTGTCTTGGTCTCTTCTTCCTTGCGTCGGACGACAACACGGTCTTGCAAAGGTCGAATGTTCATTATTCGTACTCTCCTGACTGAAACATTGATTATCGATGTTGAAAATCGCCAGACTGGCGGTGCCAGGCCGGCAAAACTTACTACCTTGTGACAGCGTATGTGGGGATGACCGGCAGGATTTCAATGGCTGGGGCAAAAAATTTTTAAACTTTTTGCGGGTTTTTCTGAGTAACGCTTATGGGCCGGAGTCGCAGGTTTGCATCGGGGTTTTAATGGCGAAAGCGTTCATCGTCGCTGTTGTGCTCAAGCGTCGAGTCTCGCGGCGGCGCGTCCCGGTCCACAACCTCACCATCAATAATGTCGCCCTGGCCGCGACTGTTTGAGGGCCCGGACTGCCAGTGGGTGCCGGACGTAAAGCCGCCAACAAAAAAGCCGCTGCCTTTGCTGATCGCGCGTTTCGCCAGTCGCTTGCGCACAACTGGAGTCAGCAGCAAAAACCCAATCGTATCCGTTATCAGGCCGGGAGTCAGCAGCAGCGCACCAGCGACCGCCAGCATCATTCCCTCAACAATCTCCTGACCCGGTAGTTGCCCGGCGGCCATACGCTGATTGGCGCGGTTCAGGGTACTGAAGCCCTGATAACGCAACACGCTGAGGCCAACCGCCGCAGTCAGTATCACCAGTGCCAGCGTCGCCAGCCCGCCGATCAGGTCAGCCACTGCGAAAAGCAGGTAAAGCTCGGCGAGTGGGACAACGACCAGCGCTAAAAACGGTATTCTCATCAGGCATTCTCTTCGGCCAGGGCATCCTGACGTTCTTTGTATTGATCAATCTGCTTGCCTATCCAGCCTAACATCAACAGGCCGGGAATCACCATCGCAGCTGTCATCACAAAGAACAATGGCCAGTTTCCATCCATTGAATCCACGATCAGGCCACTGCTGGCTGCCAGTGTGGTGCGCCCAAAGTTCGACACCGATGACATCAGGGCGTACTGCGTTCCGGTGTAAGTCCGGCTGGTGAAATAGGAAATAAATGATATGAACGCGACGGTGGCAAAGGCGCCAGTGAAGTTATCCAGCACCAGGGTTGCCAGCAGAATGGGAATACTTGGACCGGCCAGCGCCAGCCAGGCAAACATCAGGTTGGTGGCCCCCATGGCCGCACCACCCACCATCAGCCCCTTGATGACACCATAACGGGTGTTGATCAGTGCGCCGCCCAGGCAGAACAGGGCGGTCATGACGCCACCAAAAAACTTGGAATAAAAGGCTATCTGATCTCGGGTAAAGCCGATCTCGACATAGAAAACCAGCGACATACGGCCCAGCATGGCATCACCCAGCCGGAACACCAGCAGCAGCACCAGAATCGACAGGGCCAGCTTCCAGCCGCATCGAACAAAGAACTCCCTGAACGGCCCCACCACGTAGGTTGTAAACCCGTTAATAAGTGCTCGCAATGCTGAGGGTGCGGCCCTGGGCGCCTGCAGCGTCCTGGCAGACGCCTCCACTTCTTCATCGGGTTCCCTGATCAGAACCACACAGGCCATTAACAGCAGGTACAAGAATAGCAATGTGCGATACACCTGCGGCCACTCCAGACCGATGGTTTCTCCGCCCAGCGCCAGCGCAAACGCACCGCCGATAAAGCCATAGCCTGCCCACCAGCCTGTAGTAGTGACGGCGGCGGCAAATGGCATTTTTTCGTCCATTTCTTCGCGTTTGAAGATACTGATTCGATAGGCATCTACCGCTATGTCCTGCGTAGCAGAAAACAGCGCCACAGCCAGTGCGCTGATGCTGATCAGCCAAAGGTTGCTCGCCGGATCGCCGGTACTCAGAACCAGAATGGCGCAGGCGATGGCCGCCTGAGTCAGCAATATCCAGCTGCGTCGTTGGCCAAAATATCGATAAAGAATGGGCAGGCGAAGTTTGTCGACCATGGGCGCCCAGGCCCAATTGATGGCGTACACGGTCGCGACAGCACCGATGTAACCAATGGCAGAGCGCGACAATCCAGCGCTTTGCATCCACAGCGTTAATACCGAGCCATGCAATACCCAGGGAAAACCACTTGAAAAACCCAGCAGGAAGATCGCGATAAAACGTCGATCGCGCAACTGGGCCAGGGACTCCCGCATGGAAGTCACCTGACCGTCTGAGGATTGGCGACTAAACACTTAATCCCGGAAATTATTGTACTGCAGTGGAATATCGATCTTCGCTTCCCGCAGCATGGCAATCACTGCCTGGAGATCGTCGCGTTTCTTTCCTGTCACTCGAAGCTTGTCGCCCTGAATGGCAGTCTGGACTTTCATTTTTTCGTCTTTGATCAGTTTGACGAGTTTACGCGCAGTATCCGCGTCAATCCCCTGCTGAATGGTTACCTGCATGGAGGCCTTTCTGCCGGTTTCAACGATTTCGCCTTCCTGCATGCTTTTGATATCAACATTGCGCTTTACCAGTTTGCCTTTCAGGATATCCAGCATCTGTTGGACCTGAAAATCTGATTCAGCAGACAGTGTGATCTCGGCTTCCTTAAGCTCGAAACTTGCATCCACACCCTTAAAATCGAAGCGCGTGCCGACCTCACGGCTCGCCTGGTCAACAGCATTGCGTACTTCCGGCAGATCCACTTCAGATACAACATCAAACGATGGCATAAAAACCCCTGTCCTCACGACAATCTCGACAATGGCGCCTATACTATCATCATGTCGCAGCCAGTCCATATCCTCCCCACATCAGACCAGACCAGCAGCGCCCCTCAGTGGCACGTCCTGGGTGCAGGCGCCATGGGCTGTTTATGGGCATGCCGACTGCTTGAGACGCTGGGGCCGGGGTCCGTGCAAATGATTGTGCGCAATAAAGAAACGCTGGCCGATTTTCAAGGTTACCTGACGCTGGAAGTCGACGGTCGCTCGACGCATTATCCCGTCACGGCGACAGTGGCGGAAAGGCTCGGGCCTGGTGCTGTAAATAAGGATCAGCAGTCGGCCGACGACGGCACCATGATCAAAGGGCTGTTATTGGCCACCAAGGCACACGAAACTTGCAGTGCATTGAAAGGCGTATGGCACGCCATTGCGAAGGATGCTCCGATTGTCTTGCTGCAGAACGGCATCCGCACGCAACTGCAAATAATGAGTCAGTACCCGGACAGCAATCTGTGCGCATTAAGTACCAGCCACGGTGCCTGGCAACGTGCCCCGTTTCATGTGGTGCATGCCGGGCACGGCGAGGCATGGGTGGGGCCACTGGAGCAGGCAAACCAGGACTCGTCTTACCTGTCGAGAGACAGCTTGCCCCTGCCCTGGCAGTCAATGAACATTCACCCGGACAAACAGATTGTTGAGCGTCTGTGGCGCAAGTTTGCGATCAACTGCGCGATTAATGGACTGACGGCTATCCACAACTGTCGCAATGGTGAATTGCTGTCCAACCCTGACTATCTGGCGGAACTGCACAGCCTCTGCACAGAAATTTCGCAATTGCTGGTGCGCATCGACACGGCGCCTGCTGTCGCCGACCTGTACGGCGCCGTCGAACAGGTGCTGACCATTACCGCCTGCAATCACTCATCCACACATCAGGACATTCGGCATGGCAGACAGACTGAAATTCGTGAATTGAACGGCTACCTCTGTGAGATGGCAAGCGCACAGAATCTGCCCTGCCCCCGCAACCAGTCGGTACTGGATCAGGTGCTGGCCCTTGAAAAAAGCGCGGACCAAACATGACGCCGATGTCTCCTCCAGGCGTGAAGCGCCATATGTACCTGATAACTGCCCTGATCTTGCTAAGCGTGGTCAGTCTGCTGGTCGCAGTCGGCACGGGCAGTGTGACGCTATCGATGACAGAACTCTGGCAGGCGGTGCGACTACCAGACGGAAATGCCAGCAGCCTGATCGTCTGGGATATACGTATACCACGGGCTCTTGCGGCTTTCCTGTGTGGAGGCCTGCTGGCTTTATCGGGCGTCGTTATGCAGGTCCTGCTGCGCAACCCGCTGGCCGACCCCTATATTCTCGGCGTGTCCGGCGGCGCTGCAGTGGGAGCACTGATAGCGATTACACTGGGGGCGGCCGCATTGTGGATGACCCAGGCGGCCTTTGCTGGCGCCATGTTTTCCGTGCTGCTGGTATTTGGTCTGGCTGCCCGCAGTCGGCACTGGTCATCAACCCGGCTGCTGCTGACCGGTGTTGTGGTATCAGCCGGATGGGGCGCGTTGATCAACATACTGTTGACCACGAGCACGGCCAATACCGTACAGAGCATGCTGTTCTGGCTGATGGGAGATCTTAGTCAGAGCCGCCCGAACCTGTGGCACCTGTTGATACTGATCGGTGGCCTGGCGATACTGCTTAGTCAGGCACGGCACCTGAACGCTCTGTCACGCGGCGACCTTTCTGCGGCAGCACTTGGCGTCAATGTCGCTCGACTAAAATTGATACTTTATTTTTCGGCAGCGCTAATGACAGCCACTGCGGTGACTGTGGCCGGTTCTGTCGGATTCGTCGGCCTGGTTGTGCCACACATGCTGCGCCTGCTTGGAGCCCGAGATCATCGCTGGCTGATCCCTGGCTCGCTGTTCCTGGGCGGCAGCTTCCTGGTGCTTGCTGATACGCTGGCTCGCACCGTAGTGGCGCCCCAGCAGTTGCCGGTAGGTGTTCTGACAGCCTTGATAGGTGTTCCTCTGTTTCTGGTCATTCTGCACCGGGGCTACCGACGGGAGACATCATGAAAAGTCCGCTGCTCAATGTATCAGAACTGTCACTTTGCTCGCCTGGCGGCATCCTCTGCGAACCAGTCTCACTGTCATTGAATGCCGGCGAGAGACTGGCAATTCTTGGCAAGAACGGTACCGGCAAGACCACGCTTCTACACACACTGTGTGGACTCCAGCCAGTCACTGCAGGGGCAGTCAGTTTCGAGGGCCTTGACCTCAGGGAACTGTCTGGCCAGCAGACCGCGCGGCTTTGCGGCATGCTGTTTCAGCACGAGGCGGAACCGATGCCAGCGACAGTCTACGAAGTGGTTATGCTGGGGCGTCTGCCACATGCCCGGCAATGGCATTGGGAGTCACGGCAGGATCACGACATTGTGCAACAGTCACTCAAACTGCTGAATCTTAGCTCGTTGGCGACACGCGACATTCACACGCTCTCCGGTGGCGAGCGCCAGCGTGTTGCGATCGCTGCCGTGCTGGCACAACAACCGAGGGTATTCATGCTGGACGAGCCCAGCAATCACCTCGATATCGCATTCCAGATTCAGGCATTGAATCTGCTGTGCGAGCGAGTATCACAGGATAACACCGCGCTGATCATGGCCACCCACGATATCAACCTGGCGGCCCGATTTTGTACTCATGTACTGCTACTCAATGGCAAAGGGGGATATCGATTTGGCGATACAGCGTCAGTCCTCGACAGCACCACTCTGTCTGACGCATTTGAGTGTCGTGTCGACATGATTGTCACCCCTGAGCGGCGTCTGTTTTTCCCTGCCTGATACTGTGTCCCGGCGCCAGCCAGCCAATTGCAGCGAATGATTGATTAAACGCTCAGTGTGGTTTACTCTCCTGCCGATTCAACAGAAATTGTTGTTATTTCAAAATATTACAAACCTTTACAGCTGTAACATTCAAGGAACCCAACAATGAGAAAGACATGTCTCTCCGCGCTTTTTTCCGTGCTGACAGTCGCTGGACTGGCCGCAACGCCAGTTCTCGCCCAGGATGATGTGCGACTTAATCGCAGCATTCAGACACTGGAAAACGGAGAACCGGTTTTCGGCCTGTTCACTGGTAATTTTTCACTGGCCAATGCGCGCGCACTGGCACGCTCCAACCTCGACTATATCCTCATCGACATGGAGCACACGGCACATGACATGGAGACTCTGCAGGAGTTTCTGCTTGGCATGACGGATAAACTCTCGATCGTCCGTCAGGGCAATGCACAAATGCGGACGACGCCAATCGTTCGACTGCCTGCGAATGGTCGCAATGATCCAGAGTGGCTGGTAAAACAGATCCTGGATATCGGCGCGTTTGGCATCATGTTCCCCTACGTCGAGACCGGTGAGGAGGCACTGCGTGCGGTCAAGGCAATGCGCTATCCGCAGCCACGCGGTTCTGAGATCGCTGAACCAGCAGGTGTCCGTGGTGCGTCGCCAGCTGTTGCCTCATGGTATTGGGGCGCCGCCGACTACGTGCAGCGCGCCGACACCTGGCCACTGAATCCACAAGGCGAGTTGCTGGCGGTCATGCAGATCGAGTCAGTCGCGGGCGTGGAAAACGCTGAAGACATTATTACTACACCTGGCGTTGGTGCGGTCTTTGTTGGACCGGCTGATCTGTCCATGTCCATGGGACTGCCCGGCAATCACCCTGAAGTCCAGGCAGCGATTGACTCTGTGGTAGAACTTTGCAAGCGCCACAACGTACCATGTGGCATCACAACCAACGCCAGCGACATTCAGGCACGACTGGATCAGGGCTTCCTGTTCCCGACAGTGGGCTACTGGGGCGATGCTGGTATCTCCGGCAGCACTGAGGCTAACCTGAGAATCGCACGCGAGCACGCAGGTCGTGACGACTGATTGCCTATAGAGTCGATGGGAACGGGGCCACGGGCGCCGCTCCCAATCAAAAAAAAAAGGGGCCTGAAGGCCCCTTTTTTGTTTTCTGGCAGTTACCGTCTTACATCATCAAAAGGCGAATATCTGACAACAGTTCTGCCAGACGCGTCGCGAACAGGCCCGCATCCAGACCGTTGACCGCCCTGTGGTCGTAACACAGTGAGAACGGCAGCATCTGGCGCGGTACGAATTCATTGTTGATGTACACTGGCTTGACCTGGGTTTTTGATACACCCAGGATTGCTACTTCCGGTGCATTCACAATCGGTGTGAATCCCGTACCACCCAATGCGCCAAGGCTTGAAATGGTGAAGCAGGCACCCTGCATGTCTTCTTTGGTCAGACGGCGCTGTTTGGCCTTGTCAGTCAGCTCAGCCAACTCAGCCGACAATTGCCAGATCGACTTCTTGTCAACATCGCGCAGCACTGGCACTACCAGACCGGCTTCGGTGGCAACAGCCACACCGATGTGGATGTACTTCTTCTGAATCAGTTTTTCACCAGAGGAATGCAGCGACACATTGAACTGCTTGTATTCGTCCAATACTTTGGCACAGGCCTTCAGCAGGAAGGGCAGCGGCGTCAATTTGACACCACGCTTGTCAGATTCCTTGCGCTGGGCATTGCGGAACTCTTCCAGCTCAGTGACGTCGGCTTCATTGAATTGTGCAACGGCAGGAACATTCAGCCAGTTGCGGTGCATATTGACCGCCGTGACCTTGTGCAGCTTGCTCATTGGCACTTCTTCAACTTCGCCAAACTGACTGAAATCGATATCCGGTACCGCGGGAATGCCAGCACCACCACCAGACATGCTGGCAGACGCGGGAGCGCTCAGGCGTGCTTTGACGAATGAGTGGATATCTTCTTTCTGGATACGACCTTTAGCGCCGGTACCCTGCACCTGGGTCAGATCCACTCCCAGTTCTCGGGCCAGCTTTCTTACCGCTGGGCCAGCATAAACCTTACCGTCGTTGCGGCTGGCTACTTCTTCAGCGAACTCCGCCTGTTTGCGAGCCAGACTCTTGTCACCAGACCCACTTGGGCTGGACGGCTGGCTCACCGGCTCTGAAGACGATTTGCTCTCTGACTTCTTGTCCTGCTTGTCGGCATCCGCCTTTTCGGCTTTCTTTGCCGGCGCAACGCCTGCAATTTCCAGCTCCAGAATTGCGGAGCCTTCGGAAACTTTGTCACCGACCTTCAGCTTCAGCGATTTAACAACGCCACCCTGTGGTGCCGGAACATCCATGGCAGCCTTGTCGGACTCAAGCGTGATCAGAGCATCTTCTTTCTGAATCTCATCGCCTTCCTTGACGTGGATCTCGATGACTTCAACATCGCTGTCACCACCAATGTCAGGCACCTTGATTGTCTCGACGCGCTTGTCACTGCCTCCAGATTCATCAGCCGGCTCATTATCGTCGGCGGTTTCTGAACTGTCAGCGGCTTCGGATTTCCCGGACTCTTCTTTTGACTTGGCAGCTTCAGCCTTGTCAGCCTCAGCACCTTTGTCATCAGAATCGGCGGAACCCTCGACGTCCATGGTGACAATTTCATCGCCCTCATTGACCTGGTCGCCAACTTTCACAGTGATACTCTTGATGACACCCGATTTCGGCGACGGTATCTCCATCGCTGCCTTGTCACTCTCAAGCACCAGCAGCGAATCGTTCTCCGCGACTGTGTCCCCCGCCTTGACGAGTATCTCGATAACTTCTACGTCTTTGGTGTCCCCCAGGTCGGGGACTTTTATACTTTCTACAGCCACTTGGCATGCTCCTGAACGTTAGGTTCAATTCAGATTCTTATTGTTTCTGACCATTACACCGTCATCGGGTTGGGCTTGTCGGTATCGATGCCCATTTCCTTGATGGCTTTGCTGATCACGTCGGCGCTGACAAGATTCTCTTTGCCCAGCTCTGTCAGTGCTGCCAGCACGATGTAGTTACGATCCACCTCGAAGAACCTTCTCAGATTCTGACGCGTATCACTGCGGCCAAATCCGTCAGTACCCAGCACCCGGTAAGATGCCGGCACGTATTCGCGAATCTGGTCAGCGTAAATGCGCATGTAGTCGGTGGCAGCAATCACTGGACCCTGTCCGTCCTGCAGACATTTGGTGACATAAGGCACTTTAGCCTTTTTGCCAGGGTGCAGCATGTTCCAGCGTGTGACGTCGATACCATCGCGCCGCAGCTCATTGAAACTGGTGACGCTCCATACCTCGACCGGCACTTTGTAGGTGCTGCGCAGCACTGCTGCTGCTTCACGTACTTCGCGCAGAATTGTGCCACTGCCGATCAGGCGCAATGGCTTGTCGGTCAGGGCCTTGCCACTGACTTTGTATTCTTTCGCCTTGCTGTCCTCCAGCACGTACATACCCTTGATGATGCCTTCTTCGACACCTTTGGGCATCTCCGGATGAACATAGTTCTCGTTCATGCTGGTGATGTAGTAATACACGGACTCTTTTTCGTGGTACATCCGGCGCAGACCGTCCTGAATGATCACGGCCATTTCATAGGCGTAAGTCGGATCGTAGGTCACGCAGTTCGGAATCGTGGAAGCCAGCAGATGGCTATGTCCGTCCTGGTGCTGAAGACCTTCACCGTTCAATGTTGTCCGGCCAGCGGTGGCACCGATCAGGAAACCACGCGCCTGCGAATCGCCCGCTGCCCAGGCCAGGTCGCCAATCCGCTGGAAACCGAACATGGAGTAGTAGATGTAAAACGGAATCAATGGGTAATCATTGACGCTGTAAGATGTGGCGGCCGCCAGCCAGGTGGAGAATGCACCGGCTTCGCTAATGCCCTCTTCAAGCATCTGACCGCTCTTGTCTTCGCGGTAGTACATGACCTGATTGGAGTCGGCGGGATCGTAAAGCTGCCCCACGGCGGAGTAGATACCCAGCTGACGAAACATGCCTTCCATACCGAATGTACGAGCTTCGTCAGGCACGATCGGTACAATTCGCTTGCCGATTTCCTTGTCTTTGCACAGTGTGTTCAACATGCGCACGAAGGCCATGGTGGTGGAGATTTCACGTTCACCAGTGCCTTTCAGCTGAGCGTCGAATGCGCTGATATCCGGCACCGGCAGCGCGTAGCTCTGCGCCCGGCGCTGCGGCACTGCTCCGCCGAGTGCGTCCCGCATTTTGCGCATGTAGCGCAGCTCCAGCGAGTCTTCCTCAGGTCGGTAGTAAGGCAGATCCTTCAGCTTGTCATCAGGAATCGGAATATTGAAACGGTCGCGGAAGCGCTTGAGCGATTCAATGTCCAGCTTCTTGGTCTGGTGGGCGGCATTCTGCGCTTCTGCAGCCGAACCAAAGGCGTAACCCTTGACGGTCTTGGCCAGAATCACGGTGGGCTTGCCCTTGGTTTCTACGGCCTGCTTGTACGCCGCATACACTTTGAACGGGTCATGGCCGCCACGGTTCAGCGCCATGATGTCGTCATCGGACAGGTGCTCAACCATTTTCAGCAGTTCGGGGCTCTTGCCGAAGAAGTGCTCACGCGTGTAGGCACCACCACGCCCCCAGTAGTTCTGATACTCACCGTCGCAGACTTCGTCCATGCGCGCCTGCAGAATACCGTCTTTATCGGCAGCCAGCAGTGCGTCCCAGTGACGACCCCAGACTACCTTGATGACATTCCAGCCGGCACCGCGGAATACACCTTCCAGTTCCTGAATGATCTTGCCATTACCGCGCACCGGGCCATCCAGTCGCTGCAGGTTACAGTTAATGACAAAAATCAGATTATCCAGGCCTTCTCGACCGGCTTTGCTGATCGCGCCGAGTGATTCCGGCTCATCCATCTCACCGTCGCCAAGGTATGCCCAGACTTTGCGGTCTTCGTGTTCCAGCAGACCACGCGCCGACAGGTACTTCATGACGTGAGCCTGATAAATTGCCTGCAGCGGCCCCAGACCCATGGAAACGGTCGGGAACTGCCAGTAATCAGGCATCAGCCAGGGGTGCGGGTAGGAAGACAGACCATTGCCGTCCACTTCCTGACGGAACTTGTCCAGCTGCTCTTCGGTGATACGGCCTTCCAGGTAGGATCGCGCGTAGATACCCGGCGCGGAGTGTCCCTGGAAGTAAATCAGATCGCCGCCCTGATTCTCGGTTGGACCGCGGAAGAAATAGTTGAAACCTACATCGTACAGTGTCGCCGATGAGGAGAAAGTGGAAATGTGGCCACCCAGATCGGAATTGTCCTGGTTGGCGCGCATTACCGTCACCAGCGCGTTCCAGCGGATGATGCCGCGGATCTGACGCTCCATGAACATGTCGCCAGGCATACGGTCTTCGTCTTTGGACGAGATGGTATTGCGATACGGCGTGGTAACCGAAGCATAGGGCAGAGTCTGGGTGACTCGAGATACTTTATCGGTCAGACGATTGAGAAGAAAGTGTGCCCGATTGGAGCCTTCGTGCTCAATCACTGCGCCAAGGGCGTCAAGCCATTCTTCGGTTTCGGTAGGGTTCAGATCATCATTAAGGTCGGTCATATGCGTCATATTCTGTCGGTTGGTTTTGATTATGTGACGGTTGCCGGTCACTTCTGAATAAATGCCGGCAATTTTGTAAATCAATTACATCTGGCGGCAAATGCTACCCGTTGGCGACGCAGATTTCAAGTCGGACACGGCATTTTTGTAGTTAGACTACAAAAACCAGCATGGACAACACAATGACCCATACGACCTGAGTGCGCAGCAACAGATCCTGCAGTGCCTTCAGCTGGTGCGCAGCCCGCAGCCTCGATTCCTGAGCAGTTGCCTCCACGTCATCCAGACCCGCGGCACCGTCGGTCGCCGCCGCCAGCAACGAAAAATTGGTAAGCAGATCCGGTGCCTGCCAGAAATGATTGCGCAATGCCCTGAAGGCACCAACAAAATCACCAGCGAGGGCGAAGCTGAATGCCAGAACACGAACCGGCACCCACTCTACGGCCGCCAGCGTGCGCTCGAACAGGGCAAATTCGTCCACGTCATCCAGCAGGCGACCGTCCCGGAACATGGCCACCAGCAGACAATAGGCGAGCGCGCCGGCTGGCCCGAGCAGGAAGTAGAAAAACAGCACGGCAAACAGCTTTCGTAATGCCGTGCGCTGCAGGTATGTCATGAACTGGCTATGGATTCTCGCGTAGTCATCAGCCGCGGGCTCACCAGCCTCCTGCACCAGCGGCTCGACCATCTGGCAGGCGGCTTCGTAGTCACCCGCCTCCCAAAGCTCCAGGTACTGCTCCACCAGGAGATCCTGGTTATGTCGCGCGAAACAGTAAAGCACTACCAGCACATGGATACCCAGCGTCAGCAGGCCAAAGAAAACACTCTGGGCGAGCCAGATCAGCAGCAACAATGGCAACAGCGGCAGGATAACCGCCATCGCCGGAATCAGTGCCCGCCACTCCGGCAGGCGATGGCGATGATTCAGCAGCCAGCGCTGCCAGGCGACAAACCAGGAATCCACGGCCAGATGGCGATCGCGACGCCAATAGTGATTCAATAACAGGACGATCAGAATTGTCAGGAATTTCATAGGCAGTTGGCCAGATAACGTGTCCAGTCAAAGTGGGGGCCTGGGTCTGTCTTGCGGCCTGGAGCGATATCACTGTGCCCTACTATACGCCCAGAGCCGATTGCCGGGTAGTGAGAGATCAGATAGCGCGTCACCGTGGCCAGGCGGTCGTACTGCTCATCTGTGAAGGGCTTATCATCACATCCCTCTAGCTCGATGCCAATTGAAAACTCGTTACAGTTTTCTCGCGCCTCGAAACAGGACTGTCCCGCATGCCAGGCTTTCCTGTTGAACGGCACATACTGAATGATAGCCCCATCCCGCCGGATAAGCAGGTGCGCAGACACACGCAGGGCTGCAATGTCTGCAAAGTACGGGTGCGCATCGGGTGGCAACTCATTGGTGAACAGCTTGTCGATCCACGGACCGCCGAACTCACCGGGTGGCAAACTGATATTGTGTATCACCAGCAGGCTTATTTCTTCGCCTGCCGGGCGATCACTGCAATTGGGCGATTGCACCTGCGTGACATCCGCCAGCCAATGGTTTGCTATCAAGCATGACTCCTGTCAGATATGCTAAAGTCGCGCACCAGTATAGCACCCGACAGGTAAATCGACATGAGTCTGGATTCACTGACACTCCCCAGCGATATCAGCAGCTGCGTCACTCGAGCGCTTGAGGAAGATATCGGTAGCGGTGATATTACGGCAATGCTCATTGACGCCGATACAGCCGCCCAGGCGCGAGTGATCAGCCGGGAGCCGGCAGTTGTTTGCGGTATTGCGTGGGCAGAGGAAACCCTGCGCCAGGTCTCCCCGGACATCAAGGCGACCTGGCACAAGCAGGATGGTGATGAGATCGCGGCCAATGAGACCATGTTGTCATTGAGAGGTCCTGCGCGCGCGCTGCTGACTGCCGAGCGCTGTGTGCTCAATTTCCTGCAGACATTATCCGGCACAGCCACGCTTGCTCGTCAGTATGCCGCGCTGGTAGCCCATACCCGCGTAACCCTGCTCGATACCAGAAAAACCCTGCCGGGGCTGCGCACCGCACAAAAATACGCCGTCAGAACAGGGGGCTGCGGGAATCACCGCATGGGCCTGTATGACGCGTTCCTGATCAAGGAAAACCACATCAGTGCCTGTGGCTCGATTGCCGCAGCCGTGCAGCAGGCCCGCCAGATCGCCCCAGACAGGCCGGTTGAAGTTGAAGTGGAGTCTTTGGAGGAATTCAGACAGGCCACCGACGCGGCCGCCGACATCATCATGCTGGATAACTTCTCGCTGGAAGATATGCGCACAGCGGTGGTCCGCAATGCGGATCGCGGAAACCAGCGTTGCAAGCTGGAAGCATCAGGAGGCATCAACCGCGATACTCTGGTAACGGTTGCCGAGACTGGCGTTGACTACATCTCAATTGGCGCCCTGACCAAGGATGTGCGGGCGATTGATCTGTCCATGCGACTGACGATGCAGCAGTCTTGAGCAGATTCTGAGCGCTCAAGATCGGAGATGTGATGCCCGCGCTGGATGGCGCTCAGGAGATCGGGAGCCTGGCTCGGAGCTGACGCCAGGTTATCCAGAGTTGGGATCAGGCTGTCTCCGCCGGCCTGACCGAGGGTCAGGCCGCCGGAGACATTAGCTGGAATCGCGGATCAGGACTCCGGCGGAATGATTACGACGGTTTCCATGCTGCCACCGTAGTAGTCCAGGGGCTCTTCACCAGCCGGGAAGCCGGTAATCTGCAGGATGTGAGCCAGCACATTCTGGTAGTCCTCATCCATCAGCGAGCCGGGCATGTCCATCGGCATGGTGCCCAGAATTTCTTCAAACAGGAACACCAGCGGCTGGTTGTTGCGGTTGGACAGTGCAGTTTTGTAGAAGTCCGCGTTATGGCACGCTGAGCAGCGCTCTTCAAATATCGGCTGACCCGCTGCGGCCTGCTCTTCGGTATACACACCATCCGCAATTGTCTTGGGTTGAGCACTCAGACCAAAGGCGGCAACGGCAGCCACGGCTGACACTACAGACAACATACCAAACTTGAACTTATTC
Organism: Pseudohongiella sp. SYSU M77423; assembly: GCF_029911965.1. Taxonomy (NCBI): domain Bacteria; kingdom Pseudomonadati; phylum Pseudomonadota; class Gammaproteobacteria; order Pseudomonadales; family Pseudohongiellaceae; genus Pseudohongiella; species Pseudohongiella sp. SYSU M77423. Next base: position 126,966 of record NZ_JARYTH010000005.1, read on the forward strand.
ATAATAGCTACTCCGACACCCTTTGTGTCTTTACGTCTTCTGTTCCCGTTAAACCACGGTAGACCTTGATTCGTCTGATCCGTTGACAGTTTCACTATAGAAACATCTGGCTGAACCGTTGCTTAACAGATATCTGCATTCTTCAGGAAGGCCGTAATGTAGCAAAAATACAGCCGACGCGGTAGCTACTCAGCACAATCCACTGCCAAGACAACCTGAGTCGTCGTGGGTCTGCCATTGCACCGATCCCGTGGCGGCCTGCCCCAGAAGAATGTAGGTATCTGTCGCTGCGATACCAGCTGCTGTCCCGGCAGGTGTGACAGTCACCAGAAAATCCTCTTCGTTCATGGAGACAGCGACCGAGTCAACACCGCCGGATGCTGACCAGCCATCCTGGGAAGGTATATCCGTGCACTGTTCCGCTCCCCGGGACTGAACACAAAGATCCACAGCTGCCCGCGCTGGCGACGCAGCCGCGATCACTTCTGCAAAACTGGCTCGCGCCGCGTAACTTTGATATGACGGCAGCGCCACAGCTGCCAGAATGCCTACGATGGCGACCACCATCATCAGCTCAATCAGGGTAAAACCCCTGGCCCGAATGATCTTACGACATCGCGTGAAATAGTTAAGTGTTCCTGTATCCATACTCCATCCTCCATGATGACCAAGTCTGCTATGAACGAGTAAACCTCCGGAATGGCTGAACAGCGCCAGCGCTTCCTCATCGATTTATAGCAGCCGCGACGATTGCCTGCTATACAACTGAACAGGGAACCACGATCAGCACACAGGCGAACTGATGTTCAACCAGAGTATTGCCAATTCCATGGTAAAGGCAGGTCTTTTGCCATCAGTAGCGGCCAGGGAGATGGTGCGCCAGGCGGAAACGGAGCATGTCTCATTATTTAGTCTGGTTGCACGCAACCAGAGTATTCCTGCCAATATTCTGGCACGTTTCATTGCCAGACAACTGGCATTGCCATGGGTCGATCTGAGCAACATTCGTGCATCAGTTTCTGACGACAGTCAGCTTGAGCCATACCAGCTCAGTCTGAACATATTGCGCCAGCATGAAATCCTGCCACTTTCGTTGCACCCGGAAACGCCCACTCTTGCCTTCTTCGACCCCGCCTGCGTGACATTCATTGAAGAAGTTGTGCAGCGCAGCCACGCTCCACTGCCGCTTGTTATCGTAGCCCATGATCAATTGCACCAACGGCTCAGCCCGGTTAACAGCCTGCAGGAACAGGATCGTCCGGATGACGACCGGCACCTATCTGGCGGCGACCAGTCACCAAGCAGTGATGACCAGGAGGCACCGGTTGTGCGTTTTATTGATCGGACGATCAGCGCGGCGATTGACGCGGGCGCATCGGATATTCATCTGGAACCCGGCAAGAACCACTACCGCATCCGCTTTCGCTGCGATGGTTTATTGCACGTAATCGAAAGTACCGCGCTTTATCTGGCGCCACGAATCAGCGGCAGGATAAAGGTGATGGCCAATCTCGATATCACCGAGCGCCGCAAGCCACAGGACGGTCGAATCCAGTTTGACTACCGCCCGGGGCAACAGGTGGGTCTGCGGGTCAGCACCATCCCCGTTATCTGGGGTGAGAAAATTGTCATTCGCATCATGAACGACAACCCCGAACAACTGGACTGTCGGAACCTGGGCATGAATGAGCAGCAAACCAGTGTTTTTCTAAAAGCGCTGACTCGCTCTCAGGGCATGGTTCTGGTTACCGGGCCCACCGGCAGCGGCAAATCCGCAACCCTTTATGCCGCACTACAGCACCTCAATCAGCGAGACCGGAATATCTTTACCGTGGAAGATCCGGTCGAGATGACGTTGGCCGGCGCGAACCAGGTTGCGATTAATACTGCCGTCGAACTTGGCTTTGCCACCGCGCTGCGAGCGTTTCTGCGGCAGGACCCGGACATCATCATGCTGGGTGAGATTCGTGACCAGGAAACGGCAGACATCTCCGTAAAAGCAGCCCAGACTGGCCATCTGGTGCTGTCAACATTACATACCAACAGTGCGGCAGACACGGTTCGGCGACTTCTCAACATGGGCGTCGCGCACTACAACCTGAGCAGTGCGCTGTCGCTGGTTGTGGCCCAGCGCCTGTGCCGTCGACTATGTGAACACTGCAAGATGGCTATTGACCCTTGCAGGCAGGATGGCGCTGACAGGCTGCTTGCTGCGGGGATGAACACCGAACAGATCAAGTCCGCCACCGTTTTTGAGGCGCTTGGCTGCCATGCCTGCCACAAAGGCTATCGCGGACGGGTAGCCATATTTGAGCTGTTACCCATTACCGGGGATATAGAGTCGTTGATAAGCGCAGGTGCCAGTACCATCGACATACGCCAGGCAGCAGCCCAGTCAGGACATATCAACCTCAGACAGGCCGCCCTGCAAAAGGTCGCCGCTGGTATAACCAGTCTGGCAGAGGTTGAACGCGTATGTTGAAGCGGAGCTGTCGGCAATATTGCTGGCAGGGAGAGGATGCTCAGGGCAACCGCCTGGCTGGCCAGATAAAGGCAGATTCAACAAGCGACGCCAAAGTGATGCTTTTGAAACAGGGCATTATTGCCCACGTGCTTTCCAGGTCTCGCCAGAAAAGCCCATTGAAGGGTGTCGAGGAAAAAGCCGCAAGCCCCTGGCGCCGGCGCCCCGACACAAACGCCACCATGGTGATGCTGGAACAACTTGCCAGCCTGGCCAGGGCGGGTCTGCCAATTAACAAGGCACTGCAGATTTGCACTGCCAGTTGCAATGACGGGAGTCTGCAGCAGATTCTGCGAACAATGAATCAGGATGTCACAGACGGCAGCATGCTGCATCAGACAATGGAGAAACATCCAGAGTGCTTTGAACGATTGACGATCAACCTGTTAAAGGCCGGTGAACTGACTGGTCAGCTGGATGCCATGCTAGAGCGCGTGGTCAGTCTTGCGCAGCACCAGCTGCACACACGCCAGCAACTCAGGCGGGCGCTGCGCTACCCAACGATTGTGCTGATGACGGCCATCGCGGTGTGCGGTATTTTGCTGACACAGGTGGTACCGGGTTTTGCAGACAGTTTTTCACAGTTTGGTGCTGAGTTGCCCTTGCTGACCCAGCATGTCATGAGTGTTTCAGATTTTGCCATCCGGCACGGAATGTCGATCGCTGTTGGCGTAGCAACGGTGCTGGTTTCAACAAGTCTGATAATCAGGCGGACGACATGCGGAACGCAGTCCTGGCATCGACTCATCATTAATTCCCCGTTGATCGGACCCACCATCCGCGCGGCCTGCATCAGTCGACTATGCAATACGCTTACTGTGGCGCTGCGTAGCGGGCTACCTCTGGTGGAGGCGCTGCAGCTCAGTGCACCGACCGTCGGCAATGAGGTGTATCAGAATGCCGTGAACTCACTGCTTGCCCAGGTTTCTCAGGGCAATACGCTGTCGTCGTGCATTCGCAAGACAGGGCTGTTTCCGGTTATGATTGAGCAAATGGTCACGGTCGGTGAAGAGGTAGGCACTTTGGACTCCATGCTGGACAAATGCGCTGCCCACTACCAGCAGGTGCTGGATTCGCGTATCGCGCAGTTTACCGCTTCGCTTGAGCCGTGCCTGATGGCTTTTCTCGGCATTGTCATTGGTATTTTGATGCTGGCGATGTATCTACCCGTATTTACACTGGGAAGCGCAATATGACGCTGCTTGAATTGTTGGCCCAATCACCCCTCGCAACCATTCTGCTGACAACACTGCTGGGGCTGCTGGTGGGAAGTTTTCTGAATGTTGTCATTTACCGTCTGCCGCTGATGCTGCAGCGCGAATGGCAGCAGCAGTGCTGCGAATTTCTGCAGACAGACCCTGAAACACTCAAGATCAATGATCCGGCACCAGAGCACAAGGTTTTCAACCTGAGCGTGCCTGCATCACATTGCCCCGTCTGCAAAAAGCAGGTCAAACCCTGGCAGAACGTGCCAGTTGTCAGCTATTTATTGCTGAAAGGCAAATGTTCAAATTGCCAGACGCCCATCCATTGGCGTTACCCGGTTGTTGAGCTGGTGACTGCCGTTCTGTCCGGCCTGGTTGCATGGCAGTTTGGCCCGACTGCCACCATGCTTGCTGCGCTGGTCATGACCTGGTGTCTGATAAGCCTGACAGTCATTGATGTTGATCACCAACTGCTTCCGGACAATATTACCCTGCCCCTGCTGTGGCTGGGTCTTGTCCTGACCCTGACTCCGGCTGGGCTGGGAACAACACCCACTGAGGCGATCCTGGGCGCCAGCATTGGATACCTCAGTCTCTGGAGCATCTACTGGGCGTTCAAACTGCTGACTGGTCGCGAGGGTATGGGGTATGGTGATTTCAAATTACTGGCGGCACTGGGCGCCTGGCTGGGCTGGCAGCATCTATTGACTATCGTTATCCTGTCATCACTCGCAGGTGCCGTCATTGGCATTGCGCTGACTGTCATCGCCGGCAAGGATCGCAACATACCCATGCCGTTTGGTCCCTATCTGGCCATCGCCGGGTTTCTTGCGCTCATCTGGGGCGATGCCATCAATCAGTGGTACCTTTTGACAGTCGCGGGCGCCTAATGTCCTGCAAAAAAACCGATCAGCAAAAAGCTGCTTAAAAAAAGCTGGGAGGCGCACATGACACAAACTCTCGAATCAGAACGTCTGATTATAGGCCTGACGGGCGGTATCGGCAGCGGCAAGTCTGCAGCGACCCGATTCTTTTCCGAACTGGGTATCACCGTCGTTGATGCAGACGAGCTGTCACGGGAAGTCGTTAAACCCGGCGAGCCTGCATTGCAGGCCATCGTTGCGCACTTCGGAGATGGCGTGCTGCTGGACGACGGTCAACTGGACCGGCGTCAGCTTCGCCAGCGAATCTTTGATGACCACAATGAAAGAAAGTGGCTTGAACAGTTGCTTCATCCGTTAATCCGGCAGGAGATCATCTCTCGTCTGACCACCAGCACGTCGCCGTACACACTGCTGTCTTCACCCCTGCTGCTGGAAACCGATCAGCAGCGCCTGTGCTCACGCGTATTGCTGATAGATGCGCCTGAATCCCTGCAGATCGAACGCACGATTGTCAGAGACAACAGCAGTGAAGCGACCGTTAAGGCCATCATGGAAAGCCAGATGGCACGCCACGCCAGGATCGAACGCGCGGATGATATCATTGTCAATGACGGCGACCTGAATCAACTCAAAGACGCTGTAACGGCTCAGCACCAAAGATATCTGGAAATGACACAATGACTGAAAGAATCCTCAAAGTGAACTGCCCTACCTGCAGCAGTATGGTTGTCTGGAAAGAGGAAAACAAATACCGGCCGTTCTGCAGCGAACGCTGCAAACTGATTGACTTCGGCGAGTGGGCCAATGAGCGCCACACTATTGCCGGTGACCCTGTAGACCCTGAGCAGATTGACGCCCTGGCCAGTTTCAGCTCCGAGCGAAATGACTGACACCGCAACTGCACAGACCAGTACGACCGTTCACGTGGCCGTCGGTGTAATATTGGGAACGGATGGAAAAATCCTGATTACCCAGCGGCACGCGCGACAGCATCTCGGTGGTTACTGGGAATTTCCGGGGGGCAAAGTAGAGCCCGACGAATCCGTTGGGCAGGCGTTGGCGCGGGAACTCCTCGAAGAACTCAATATTCGTGTTATAAGCCATCAACCTCTATGCAGAATTACCCATCATTACCCGGACAAATCCGTGTTACTTGATGTGCATGAAGTGATCGCATTTGAAGGTGAACCTCGTGGCATGGAGAACCAGCCTATGCGCTGGCTCGACCGCAGAGAGCTGCGGTCTGATCAGTTTCCGGCCGCCAATCGAGCCATCATACGTGCATTGCACCTTCCCGATCATGTCATGATTTACGACTGTGGCACTCCTGCTGCAGAACCGCTGCCGACCGGCGCACTGGCCAACTCAGCACTTGTCCGATTGCGCAGAACCGACTCAGATCCGTCGCCATCAAACTACTGCGCCATGGCGAGCAAACTAATCCAGCGGTACAGCCACAATGCAACTGATACGCAGCCTGTCAGATTCCTGCTGGATACCGATTTAAACAGTCACCCCGAAACGCTGCAGCTGGCGAAAAAGTTTCCGCTGCATGTCGCCGGCTTCTATCTGAACAGCCATGCAGCGAAAGAGATACCAGTCGGGCATCAACTGGAACGGGCTGACGATCTGCTACTGGGCACATCCTGCCATTCAGAAGTGGAGTTGCATCATGCTGCAGAACTTGCGGTGGACTTTGCCATCGTATCACCCGTGTTGCCAACCACCAGTCATCCCGGCAAGCCGGGCATGGGCTGGCCGGCATTCTCACAGCTGGCGAGCGATTTTCCTGCGGCAGTATACGCCATGGGGGGAATGCAGTTAGCCGATCTGGAAACAGCAAAGCAGGCTGGCGCCAGAGGCATCGCCGGCATCAGTATGTACAGAAAGCAGGAATGACTGCCTGCTCGCAGCTGACTGATCAGCTGCGATAGGAAGCGTTGATACGCACGTATTCCTCTGTCAGATCGGCGGTCCATACCTGCTCGTTGACGTCACCACGACCCAGGCTGATGGTCAGTGTGATATCGACCTGGTTCATGACGCGCTGCCCCTGCTCTTCAGTATAGGAAGGCGCCAGACCACCCTTTTCAACGATCTGCACATCGCCAAGCCAGATATCGATTTTAGTGACATCCAGACTCTCCACGCCAGCCCGACCGATGGCTGCCAGAATACGGCCCCAGTTCGGGTCCGAGGCGGCCAGCGCAGTTTTAACGAGTGGCGACTCAGCTATTGCGTAGGCTACCTGGAGACATTCCTGAACCGTGCCGCCACCACGAACATCAACAGTGACAAACTTGGTGGCGCCCTCTGCATCACGAATAATGAGTTTTGCCAGCCCGATCATAAGTTCATGCAGCGCGGTTGTGAACGCATCCAGCAGTGCCGGATCTGCCTCACTGACTTTGACACCGCTCTTGCCGGTGGCACTGAGTGTGCAGCAGTCATTGGTAGAGGTATCACCATCCACGGTAATGCGATTGAACGAATAGGTGACCGCCGATTGCAGCAGCGACTGCAGCAGAGGCAACTCGATATCCGCGTCGGTTCCAACAAAGGCCAGCATGGTCGCCATGTTGGGTTTGATCATACCGGCACCTTTGGTGATACCCGTCAGGGTTATGCGTTTGCCCTGGTGTTCAACAACAGTAGAGATGCCTTTGGGGCGCGTATCTGTCGTCATGATACCGCTGGCAGCTGCCAGCCAGTTGTCAGCCACCAGCGACTGTCTGGCCTCTGGCAGTGCTGCGACAATGCGTTCAGCCGGTAATCGCTCACCAATAACACCGGTGGAAAACGGCAATACCTGATGATCCGCAACGCCCGTGAGCCCGGCAACAGCGTGACAGCAGGTTTCCGCGTCTTTCATACCCTGCGGGCCTGTGCCGGCATTGGCATTGCCGGTGTTGACCAGCAGATAGCGGATATCCCCCTTCGCGCTGGCGATATGATGACGCGCCAGCGTAACCGGTGCCGCGCAAAACGCGTTCAGCGTGAAGACAGCCGTCGTGCGAGTGCCCTCGGCGAGTTCAAACAACACGAGGTCGCGGCGGTTCTTGTAGCGCACGCCGGCGCAGACAGTAGCGATATTGATGCCGTCTACCGGCAATAATTGACCCAGCTCATGACTTCCAGTTGCCATAACTTACACCCTGACGTTTTTTCTGTTCGTGAACACAATCATCAGCCCGACCAGCGGGCACCCTTCCTGGGTTATCAGCTTAATCGGCCGTGACACTGTTTGTATTTCTTGCCCGAGCCACAGGGACAGGGATCATTTCGGCCCAGCTTCGGCGTTTCGCGCACAAATGGTGACTGCTGGTCATCATTGTTTTCCTGTGCCCTTCCTTCTGCGGCAGCTGCGGCCTGCATGGCATTCGCCTCTGAGTGCTCGAACTGCATTTTCTCTTTGGCACGCTCTGCTTCACGGGCGCGCTCAATCGCATCAATCTCTTCTGGCGAACGCACCTGCACATGACTCAGGAAGCGGATCACATCGTGCTGCAGGCGAGACAGCAGACTCTGGAACAGCCCAAATGCCTCGCGTTTGTATTCCTGCTTGGGATTCTTGCCCGCGTAACCACGCAGGGAAATACCCTGGCGCAAATGGTCCATCGCCTGCAAATGCTCCTTCCACAGCGTATCGAGAATCTGCAGTACGATCTGCTTTTCCAGCAACTGCATTTTCTCTCCGACTGTATTGCGCTTTTGCGTATACGCATCCGCCAGCGCCACCTTGATCTTTTCGCGCAGGGTTTCCTCGTAAAGCTTTTCGTCTTCCTCCAGCCACTGGGCAATCGGCAGGTGAATGGCAAACTCTGCTTCAATCGCCTTTTCCAGACCCGGGATATCCCATTGCTCAAATATGCTCTGCGGCGGTACGTGGCTGCTGATCACTTCATCCGCCACGTCATCGCGCATGTTGCTGACCAGTTCACTGATGTCATCGCTGGCCATGATCTCATTGCGCTGACGATAGACAATGGTTCGCTGGTCATTCGCCACGTTGTCGTATTCAAGCAACTGTTTGCGGATATCGAAGTTTCGACCTTCCACTTTGCGCTGAGCTTTTTCAATGGACTTGGAGACCATGCCATGCTCAATCGCCTCGCCACGCTCCATACCCAGCGCCTGCATGATGTTCTTCACGCGCTCTGACGCGAAAATACGCATCAGATTATCTTCCAGCGACAGATAAAAACGTGAGTAGCCCGGGTCGCCCTGACGACCAGCTCGACCGCGCAACTGGTTATCGATTCGACGTGATTCGTGACGTTCAGTACCGATAATATGCAGGCCGCCCGCTTCCAGCACCTGGTCGTGGCGCTGCTGCCACTCTGCTTTCAGTTTATCGCGCTGTTCCGGCGTCACTTCCCCAGCTGCAGCCGCTTCAACTTCCCAGTTGCCGCCCAGTACAATGTCGGTACCCCGGCCTGCCATATTGGTTGCAATGGTGACGACTCCCGGTCGCCCCGCCTGCGCAATGATCTGCGCTTCTTTTTCGTGAAACTTGGCGTTGAGGACCTCGTGCTGCACCTTTTCTTTTTTCAGGAAGGCGGACAGCAATTCCGAGGTTTCAATTGAGGCAGTACCCACCAGTACTGGCGCGCCCTGTGAACTGAATTCCTTGATATCGCGGACAATCGCCTCGAATTTTTCTTCCATGCTCATGAACACCAGATCGTTCATGTCACGTCGCTGCATGGGTTTGTTGGGTGGAATCACGACAACTTCCAGATCGTAGATCTGCTTGAATTCAAACGCTTCCGTGTCAGCAGTACCGGTCATCCCGGAGAGTTTCTGATACAGACGGAAGTAGTTCTGGAAGGTGGTGGATGCCAGCGTCTGACTCTCGCTCTGGATCTCCAGCCCTTCTTTCGCCTCGATGGCCTGATGCAGACCCTCAGACAGTCGTCGCCCTTCCATGGTGCGGCCAGTGTGCTCGTCGATCAGCACAATACGGCCTTCCTTGACGATGTACTCAACGTCTTTGTTAAACAGATAATGCGCCTTGAGCGCAGAATGGATATGGTGCAGCAGGCCCAGGTTGGCAGCCGCATACAGGCTCTCGCCCTCTTTGAGCAGGTTGCGCTCGGACAGCAGTTGTTCAAGATGTTCATGACCTGCTTCGGTCAGCTCCACCTGTCGGGTCTTCTCATCCACCATGAAGTGACCTGACTCAACCTTTTCCTCACGCTCCAGCGAGATGCCTGGTGTCTTTTCAACCGGAGCATCGCCTTTCTCAAGCTTGTCCACCAAAGAGTTGATGGTCTGGTACAGGCGTGAGCTGTCTTCTGCCGCACCCGAGATGATCAAAGGAGTTCGCGCCTCATCGATCAGGATGGAGTCCACTTCGTCGACGATGGCGAAATTCAATTGACGCTGGAACTTGTCCTGAACGCGAAACGCCATATTGTCGCGCAGGTAGTCAAAGCCAAACTCGTTGTTGGTGCCGTAAGTAATGGATGCCTGGTAGGCCTCGCGTTTTTCCTGAGGCGGCTGGCCGCTCTTGATGACACCAACGGTCAGACCCAGGAACTCATATAACGGGCGCATCCAGTTGGCGTCACGAGAGGCCAGATAGTCGTTGACAGTCACAATGTGGACGCCTTCACCGGTCAGACCATTCAGGTAGGCAGGCAACGTAGCCACCAGGGTTTTGCCCTCACCGGTTTTCATCTCGGCGATATCGCCGTGATTCAGCACCATGCCGCCAATCATCTGTACGTCAAAGTGGCGCAGGCCAAGTGTTCGTTTACTGGCTTCACGGACCACCGCAAATGCCTCGGGCAACAGGCTGTCCAGTGACGCGCCGCCATCGTAACGCGATTTGAACTCTTCCGTTTTGGCACGCAGCTCGGCATCGCTCAGTTTTTCCAGCTCCGACTCATGGCTGTAGATCTGCCTGACAGTTTTTTGCAGCTTCTTCAACTTTCTGGAATTGCTGCTACCAAAAATTCTGCTTAGAAATGATGTACTCATGGTGTCCTGCTTGAATCGTAAATGACGGTATACGGCGCCGGCTCATCAAGGGGCGACGGCATTGTTAAATAAGGGAGTGTCTGAGTACCGCGTCAGCGGTGTGTGCGGCGGATATAAGAGGATGGGTCAACGACGCGACCGTTCTTGTAAACCTCGAAATGGACATGCGGGCCGGTTGATCGACCGGTACTGCCAATCAATGCGATGGTCTGGCCCTGGGTAACGATGTCACCCGTTTCGACCTTGAGTTCTTTCGCATGCGCGTAGCGTGTCAGGTAACCGTTGCCATGATCAACTTCAACAGTCAGTCCATAATTGTCGCGGTCACCAGCGTAAGTAACCACTCCCGCACCGACTGATACAATTGGGCCACCGGCAGCGCCTGCGAAGTCGACACCACTGTGCCAGGCCATGGCACCAGTGAATGGGTCGGCCCGGCGACCAAAGCCCGAGGACAGCCAACCGCTGCGCACCGGACGTCCGGCGATCTCCGCTTCTTTGAGGAGTTGCTGACCATTAATGAGCTGGCTCAGCGTCTCGAGCTGTTCGCTGCGACGCGCAATATCGTTCTCCAGCTGATCAATGGCAAACAGAAAGTCGGGGGTCGAGACCGTGCCGGAATCACTGATCAGGATGCCGCCGGCCGCTGGTGGCTGGCTGAAGTCGAACTCACTGGTATCGAGATCTGCGACCGTGGTCAGTCTCTCACCCAGTGCGTCCAGGCGCAGCATTCTCGCCTGCAGCGTTGCCAGGCGGGTGGTCAGCGCTTCGAGCTGCACTTCGGCGTTACGTTTCAACTGGGCAAGCGTCTGGGACTGCTCATCCAGTTTTTGCTGCCACTTTTCGGTAGCTTCCTGGCTGACAAGCTGATTGGCGTCGGAATCACTGACCGCCAGCTGATAACCCAGGTAACCCAGCGCTACAGGCGCACCAAGCAGGCACAGCGACAGCAGCCCCTTGAGCCATCCCCGGATCACAATAGTCCGGCTGTGTCCGTAGCGTTGGTTTACCAGAATCAGTTTCATAGAGAGGTCGGTGTCATCGTGTCATTGTCGCTCAGGCGGCTAACACCGGTTTGATGTAGGAAATCGGCACCTGTGATTCCGAGTCAAAGCTGACTCGCTCCCAGCTGTCCGGGTTGGCCTGCAAGGCTCGCAACAGCTTGTTGTTCAGCGAGTGGCCTGACTTGTAGCCCTTGAACTCACCCAGCAGACTGTAACCCAGCAGGTAAAGGTCGCCAATAGAGTCGAGGATTTTGTGTTTAACAAATTCGTCTTCGTAGCGCAGGCCATCTTCATTGAGGACTTTGTAATCGCCAACGGCAATGGCATTGTCCATACTTGCACCCAGAGCCAGATTACGGTTCCGCAGCTCTTCAAACTCATGCATAAAGCCGAAGGTTCTCGCCCGGCTGACTTCCTTGACGAAGGAAGTGCTGGAAAAATCGATAGTTGCGGATTTGGTATAGCGCCGGTATACGGGATGGTCATACAGCAGCGTGTAGCTGACCTTGAAGCCATCAAATGGCTCGATGCTGACAGATTTGTCGCCTTCCTCAAGTTTTACCGGCTTGGTCACGCGGATAAACTGTTTGGCGGCATCCTGCTCTTCTATACCAGCAGACTGAATAAGGAATACAAATGGGCCCGCACTGCCATCCATGATCGGCACTTCGCCGGCGCTGACTTCAACGTAGGCGTTATCAATGCCGAGCCCAAACATGGCCGACATAAGGTGTTCAATGGTGGAAACCCGTACCCCGTCCTTGACCAGACAGGTTGACAGCGTCGTATCGCCGACCAGCTCAGCGCGAGCCGGAATGTGGGGGCGCGACTCAAGATCTGTCCTTACAAACACAATGCCAGTGTCGACCGGTGCAGGTCGGAGCGTAAGATAGACCTTTTCACCCGTGTGCAGGCCAACGCCTGTGGCTCGGATGACATTTTTTAAGGTGCGCTGTTTCAACATATCGGGAAATTTTTCCGGGAATGGTATTTCGCCGGATGATAGCAAAGATCAACAAATAACCCAAATGTTGAATTGGCGCAAATCTGGACCCGGGCGGAGCCACCTCCCGGGTCCAGCCGGGCTTAGTCGGCCTGGCGACGCAGGAAAGCAGGAATATCCAGGTAATCCATACCATCCTCAGCACCCACAGCCTTGGCAAAGCTGCTGCCTGGCATCGTGTGACCAGTCGCTGCCGGTCGCGAACGTGCTGCCATGGGGCGCTCTGGAGCCCGCTCCGCACTGCGCTGGCTCGCGCCAGATGCCACCGCACGGGTGTTATCCACCACTTTGGTAGGACGCTGCTCTGCGGCGCGAATCTCACCCAGACCAGTGGCCACGACAGTGACACGGATTTCGTCAGTCATATTCGGATCGATTACCGTACCAACCACGACTGTTGCGTCATCGGAGGCGAATTCAGAGATGGTGTCGCCCACTTCCGAGAACTCACCAAGTGACATGTTCTCACCAGCCGTGATATTGACCAGAATACCGCGTGCCCCGTGCAGGTTTACGTCTTCCAGCAATGGGCTGCGGATGGCTGCTTCAGCTGCTTCGCGTGCCCGGTCTTCACCGGTTGCGTAGCCGGTACCCATCATCGCCATACCCATTTCAGACATCACGGTACGCACATCCGCGAAGTCCACGTTGATCATACCGGGACGAATGATCAGATCAGCGATGCCTTTCACAGCTCCCAGCAGCACATCGTTGGCCGCCTTGAATGCTTCCAGCAGCGAAGCCTGCTTGCCAAGCACCGCCAGCAGCTTTTCGTTGGGGATGGTGATCAGCGAGTCGACGTGCTGGGACAACTCCTGAATACCCTGTTCAGCGATCAGGGAACGCTTGCGCCCCTCGAATGGGAATGGTTTGGTAACCACCGCCACTGTAAGAATACCAAGCTCTCGGGCGACTTCAGCAAAGATCGGCGCGCCGCCTGTACCAGTACCGCCACCCATGCCGGCGGTGATAAACACCATGTCGGCACCGCTGAGGATCTCCGCAATTTCTTCTCGGTCCTCAAGTGCAGCCTGGCGGCCAACTTCGGGGTTGGCACCAGCGCCCAGACCCTTGGTTACCGTACTGCCCAGTTGCAGCAGTGTTTTGGCGTGCACATCAGTCAATGCCTGTGCGTCAGTGTTGGCACACACAAACTCAACGCCTTCAACCTGATTCGCGATCATGTGGCGAACAGCGTTTCCGCCGCCCCCACCAACACCAACCACTTTGATGACTGCACTTTGCGGAACGCTTTCTAATAGTTCAAACATATTGGCCCCCATTTCTACATCAAAAAGAATTTATCGGTTTTAAAACGTTCATTTCTAAAAATTTTCTTTCAACCAGTCTTTGACTCGCTTCAACACATTGATTTTCGGCTCCTTGACCGGAACCGGCTTGTGACTCCTTTCCTGGTGCTGCTGCTGTTTCATTGCCCAGATCAACAAACCAACGCCTGTGGAGTAAATCGGGTTGCGTACAATATCGGAAAGACCTTTAACACTTTGCGGCATGCCAAGCCGGACCGGCATGTGGAAAATTTCCTCAGCCAGTTCAATGACGCCTTCCATCTTGCTGGTACCGCCAGTCAGTACAACACCGGCAGCCATCAGATTCTCATAACCACTGCGCTGCAGTTCGGCCTTCACCATCGTGAACAGTTCGTCATAACGTGGCTCGACTACTTCTGCCAGTGCCTGTCTGGAAAGTTCACGCGCTGGTCTTTCACCAACACCTGGCACTTTGATCATGTCACCGGCGCTGGCAAGCTGAGTGAGCGCACATGCATACTTGATCTTGATCTCGTCGGCGTTATCAGTCGGGGTACGCAGCGCCATGGCAATGTCGTTGGTGACCTGATCCCCGGCAACAGCAATCACGCCTGTGTGACGAATGGCGCCTTCTGTAAAGATTGCGATATCTGTCGTGCCGCCACCGATATCCACCAGGCAGACGCCCAGCTCCTTCTCATCCTCTGTCAATACCGAGTAGCTGGACGCCAGCTGCTCAAGAATGATTTCTTCAGTCTGCAGACCACATCGCTTGATACATTTCTCGATATTCTGGACAGCGTTGATGGCGCAGGTTACCAGATGCACCTTTGCCTCCAGGCGAACACCAGACATGCCCAGCGGCTCTTTCACGCCTTCCTGAGAGTCGATAATGTATTCCTGTGGCAGAATATGCAGCACGCGCTGATCAGCCGGAATGGCAACCGCCTGTGCAGCATCAATGACGCGGTCTATATCAGCGCGAGTGACCTCCCGGTCACGGATGGCAACAATTCCGTGTGAGTTCATGCTGCGAATATGACTACCCGCGATTCCCGCGTAAACCGAGTGAATGCGACAGCCTGCCATCAATTCAGCTTCTTCCACGGCACGTTGAATCGATTCAACCGTTGATTCAATATTGACGACCGTGCCCTTCTTGAGTCCGCGCGAGCGATGGCTGCCTATGCCAACAATATTCAGCGCACCATCGGCCTTGATCTCACCCACAATGGCGACAACCTTGGATGTACCTATATCCAGACCTACGATCATGTTGCTGTTCTCTGCAGCGCTCATAACTTTTACCTGCCTATCGGCTCGCCACGGTATCGGTGGGTGCCGAGCGTTTACTTACTGAAAATCCATTGTTGTACCGCAAGTCGACTATGTCGGCTGCGGCTATTTCTGCTGCCATGCCCCGATTATGAATTGAGACAAATCGTGCCAGCCGCTCATCTGCCTGAGCTCTACCCAGCTTCAGCGTCAGGCCGTCGGCAGTTTCTATCTGCCAGGACCCGCGCTCGTCCAGTGCAACAGCCTCTACACTCATTCCAATACCCGCCAACATGTCCGCATACTGGCGGTAGCGCTGCAAAACCTGAGACTCCATACCCTGCGGACCCGACAGCCCCGGCAACTCAGATTCTCCGCCGCGCCACGGCGCACTGAATATTTCACCTTCGATATTCAGAAGGTCACTTTCACCCCAGCGCGCAATTCCCTGCTCCTCTTCGAGTCGAATTACCAGCGCGTCCGGCCAGACCCGACGAACGCTGGCATGATGTATCCAGGGATTCTGCTCAAGCTCCTGCTTCAAATCCTGAACATCCACCCCCAGAAATCCGGACTCGGTGTATCGTGCAAGCAGGCTTCGTACCTCCTGCTCGGTAACGTTTGTCAGTGGCGACTCCATTCGCACGGTATTGATCGTTCTGTTTATGACAGGGCGATCAAACTCCGGCATGTTGATCACCGGAATATTCAAATCAGGCACAAGTGCGGCGTACTCCGCCACGGTATCGGAGATGATGCCCCGATAGTGGTTGGCCAGCACCACAGCCAATCCCAGAAGTGCCAGAGCCAGCAACCACCATGGTTTGCGACGCTTCACATCATCAGCCGACACCTCTGCAGAGGCTCCTCTGGCTGCACTCTCTGCCCGAATTGGCGCAAAGTCCTGCGGCACGTCAGCACTGGCTGAGTATGCAGAAAATGATGTTGATCGACGATTTCCGGTCACAGACTAGTCTCCAGAATTCGAACTACCAGTTGCTCAAAACTGAGCCCGTTTGTCTTTGCGGACAGTGGCACGAGACTATGGTCTGTCATACCTGGGACTGTGTTCAGCTCCAGCAGCCAGAAGTTCTCGTCGCCGTCCTGCATGACATCAACGCGTCCCCAACCATTAGCGCCAAGCACCTCGAAAGCTCTCAGACAAAGTCGTGCCAGCTCATCGCTTTTTTCATCGCTCAGCGGCGCTGGGCAGCGGTACTTTGTATCGTTTGACTTGTACTTGGCGTCGTAGTCGTAGAATTCGTGATGAGTGGACATTTCGATCGCCGGGAACACCTCACCACGAATAATCGGGACGGTAAACTCTCTGCCACGGATACGCTGTTCTGCCATGACTTCAGTGTCAAAACCACGGGCTTTATCGAAAGCAGCTTTCAGCGCGCCGGCATCGGCGACCATGGACATTCCTATACTGGAGCCTTCATGTGAGGGCTTCACCACCAGCTCTCCAAAACTGTCCACCAGTCCCTGCCAGTCAGTTGCCTCATCAAGGACGGCACTGGCTGGCGTTGGCAGTCCACTGTGCTGCCAGATCCATTTGGTTTTGACTTTGTCCATTGCCAGCGCAGATGCCAGTACACCACTGCCTGTATACGGGATACCCATCAGATCGAGCATGCCCTGAAGCTTTCCGTCTTCACCTCCGCGGCCATGCAGAATATTGAATACACGGTCGATCTTTTTATCCAGCAGCTGAGCAGGCAGGCTGTCATCGACGTCAATGCCGATTGCGTCGACGCCAGCGCGCACCAGGCCATCAAGCACAGCACGACCACTGAGAAGAGAAATTTCCCTTTCCGCCGACTTGCCGCCCATCAGGACTGCCACTTTGCCAAAACGACTCATATCACTCATTTCATCAACCCTTGCTCGGCCAGAGCCCTGGCCAGTGCACCGACACTGCCAGCGCCCTGTGTAATCACAACATCACCGTCTTTGACGATATCTTTAAGAACGTCCCGGACACTGTCCTCGCTTTTGACGAACACCGGGTCAATCTTGCCCCGCATCCGAATGCTGCGACACAGGCTGCGCGAATCAGCGCCCGGAATTGCCTCTTCACCAGCCGAGTAAACATCGAGCATCAACAACACGTCGACCTCTGACAGCACGGTAACAAAGTCCTCGTAAAGGTCTTTGGTCCGTGTGTATCTGTGTGGCTGATAGATCATCACGATACGCGCCTGCGACCAGCCAGCCCGCAGTGCTGCAATGGTCGCTGCGACTTCGCTTGGGTGATGACCGTAGTCATCCAGCAACATCACTTTGCCACCACCGGCAATCTCGAACTCGCCTTGAATGTCGAAGCGCCGCCCGACACCCTGGAAGGTAGCCAGGCCGGAGCAGATCGACTCGTCGTCGACACCTTCATCAGTCGCCACCGCGATCGCCGCGGCAGCATTCAGGGCATTGTGACGCCCGGGTATGGACATGCTGATTGGCAAGGCATCGTGACCATCGGGACGATGCACCACAAAGCGGGTGTGCTGCTTTTGCTGACTCCAGTCAGCAACGCGATAGTCCGCATCATCCGAGAACCCGTAGGTAATCACCGGGCGGGCGACACGCGGCAGAATTTCGCGCACTACCGGGTCATCAATACAGAGCACCGCCAGACCGTAAAAAGGCAGATTGTGAAGAAACTCAATAAAGTAACTTTTCAGCTTGTTGAAATCGCCGTCATAGGAACCCATGTGGTCGGCGTCTATATTTGTGACAACTGCCACCATAGGTTGCAGATGGAGGAATGACACATCGCTCTCATCAGCTTCACAGACCAGATACCGGCTTTCACCCAGCGCCGCATTCACGCCTGCGCTGTTCAGTCGACCGCCGATAACAAAGGTCGGCGCCAGATCAGCCTGAGCAAAGATGGAAGCGACCAGACTGGTTGTAGTCGTTTTGCCATGAGTGCCGGCAATCGCCACTGCGTGACGATACCGCATCAGTTCAGCGAGCATTTCTGCACGCGGGATAATTGGTTTGCCGTTCTGCTTGGCTGCTACGAGCTCGGGGTTCTCCTTGTTGACAGCACTGGAGTAAACAACGACATCGGCATCTTTGACATTGCTGCTGGTGTGACCGATAAAAATGGTCGCTCCCAGTTGATCAAGACGATCCGTTACAGCTGATGATTTGATATCGGAGCCACTGATGCGATAACCCTGGTTCAGCAGTACCTCAGCGATACCACACATGCCGGCACCACCAATACCAACAAAGTGGATGGTCTTGATACGCCGCATCTCAGGAACCTGGTAATAACGCGAGCGATGACTATCCATGACAGACCTCCTTACAAATCGAAGCAACACGCTGGCTTGCATCAGGCGTAGCCGCACGTCGCGCAGCAACTGCCATTTCCGCCAGACGGGCAGGCTCCGCCAGAAACTCGCGGCAAAGCGCGACCAACATGTCAACGTTCAAATCTTTCTGCTGGTACATAACCGCAGCGCCCGCTTCAACCAGATGTTTTGCATTGGCTGTCTGATGATCATCAATCGCATGCGGGAACGGTACCAGCACCGAGGGCAGGCCAGCGATGGCAAGCTCGGCCAGGGTGCCGGCGCCAGCGCGGCAGACCACCAGGTCTGCCCATTGCAGCACTTCACCCATATCATCAATGAATGGCATCAGACGAACACGATCAGATCCGGCAAGTCCGGCACTGGCGTACGCCTGCTCGGTTTCCACAAATTTCTGTTTGCCGCACTGATGCCAGACTTTTATATTGGCATCGGCTGTACGCGACACAAACTCGACCATCACCGAGTTCAACCAGGCGGCGCCCAGGCTGCCACCCAACACGAGTAACCTCAGCTCACGCTGACCGTCGTACTGGTCGGTACTGACCGACATCCTGGCGATATCGGCGCGTACAGGATTCCCGGTGCATATCGTCTTGCTGCTGCCCGGAAACGTTCCGCGGAATGACTCAAGCACCCTTTTCGCGAACGGTACGAGCAGTCGGTTGGTAGTCCCGGCAATCGCATTTTGCTCATGAATGATCAGCGGCGTCCGCGTCAACCAGGCCGCCACTCCACCAGGACCGGCAACATAGCCGCCAAACCCGATCACGCAGCAGGGACGATAACTGCGCAGTAATCGAACCGCACGCCACACGGAACTCAACACCATAAAAGGAGCCTTGAGCAGCGACAGGCGACTTTTGCCACGCAGACCACTGACTGGCAATTTATGAAGCTGCACGTCAGTTCCTGACAGCACGTCATTTTCCATGCCGGCTGGCGTGCCGAGCCAGTGCACCTGGTACTGCTCGGCCTGAAGAATTCTGGCAACAGCCAGTGCGGGAAAAATGTGACCACCGGTGCCGGCTGCCATGATCAGAACAGATGGGTGCGTCATGCAGCATCCTCCTGTTCCATTGCAGAACTGCCATTTGTCAGCTCATAGTCGATGCGCATAAGCACCCCGATCATAAAAAAGCTGATCAACAGGCTGTTGCCACCATAACTCAGGAATGGCAGCGTCAGACCCTTGGTTGGCAACAGACCGGTGTTCACCCCAAAATTGATAAACACCTGTGTCGCAAAAATCATGGCCAGGCCGTAGGCCACATACGCATTGAAATAATTCTGTTGCGCCTCGGCAGCGCGGCCTACCCGGAATGCGGTCAGAATGAGTATGCAGAACAGCGACAGCACGACCAGAACACCCGCCAGTCCCAGCTCCTCGGCTAGAATGGACAATACGAAGTCGGTGTGCGCTTCCGGCAGGAAATACAGCTTCTGAATACTGCTACCGAGTCCAACCCCAAACCACTCACCACGTCCGAAGGCAATCAATGCCTGTGTCAGCTGATATCCCTCGCCATATACATACTCGGCTGCCCATGGATTGAGGAACGAGGTCAGACGATTGATGACGTAGGGTTTGCTGATCGCCAGCCAGGCAAATGCGGCAAAGCACAGCATCACCAGGAACATGAATCTGTGCAGTTTGGCGCCCGCCAGGAAAAGCAGTGTGAACGTCGTGGCCATCAGTATGACCATTGCGCCGTGATCAGGCTCGAAGTGCAGCAAGACAACTGCGCCACCCATGATGACCATTGGCTTGAGAAATCCAGACCAGCTCAGCTGCACTTCCTCCCGGCGACGGGAAAGAAAGGCTGCCATGAAAAAGACCATAAATACTTTGGTCATCTCGGATGGCTGCAGACGATAAAACCCCAGGTCGAGCCAGCGTGCGCTGCCGTTGACGACAGTACCCACGCCCGGAATCAGCACCAGAATCAACAGCAGGATGGCTACCGCCAGAAGCGGCGCGCTCGCCTGGTACCAGAGCCGCATCGGTATTTTTAGAGCCACAGCCACCAGGCAAAGGCCCACGATAATAAAAAATACCTGGCGCTTGAAGAAGTACAGAGGGTCACCCATCTGACTGTTGCCAATTTCCATAGAGGCTGAAGTCATCATGACCAGGCCAATGCCGGTCAGCATCAACATCATCAACAGCATTGTGTTGACAGGTTGTGCCGGCTCTCTGGCAGCGACCCGCACGGCACCGCGGCTTCTTGTCATCAGCGTACTCATGACAGCGCCTCTACAGCGGCCGCAAATACCCGGCCACGATGTGCAAAGTCTTTGAACATGTCATAACTGGCGCAGGCTGGCGACAGCAGCACAGCATCCCCACTATTCGCGCTTTCAGCGGCTTCAGCGACTGCTTCTTCCATACTCGATGCACGCATGATGTCGACGGCGCTGCCGATCACGCTTGCCAGCTTGTCCGCGTCTTTGCCAATGAGGATGACTCGCTTGACGAAACGATCCAGTGACGGCAGCAGGGGAGAAAAGTCCTGGTCCTTGCCGATGCCCCCTGCGATCAGTACCAACTCGCCGCGTGTTCGTTCGGCGATGGCCTGAATCGCCACAAGGGTAGCACCCACATTGGTTCCCTTGGAGTCATTGTAGTAATCGACCCCGCGCAGGGAGCGGACCAATTGGCAGCGGTGTGGCAGTCCGGCAAACTCGCGCAGGGTCGCGATCATGGCGGATTCCGGTATTCCGGCAGCAAAGCCAAGGCAGTAGGCAGCCATCACATTGGCCAGGTTATGTCGCCCTACCAGACGCACATCACGTGCCGGCATGACGAGATGTTCGCCCATCGCAAGCCATGGCTCGCGCTCATGCATGGTGATACCCATCTGCTGTTCAGCGGGCTCGCTGAAACCATAGGTGAATCGACGGCTGAACTGCGTCTCACCTTCGGGCTCGCTTGCCGCGTCATCGGTGTTGACCACGACCTGGTGACAGCCACGGTAGATCCGCTGTTTTGCAGCTTTATATTCGTCCATGCTGTCGTAGCGATCCATGTGGTCTTCACTCAAATTGAGTATGGTCGCCACTTCCGCGCAAAGATTCTGGGTGGTTTCCAGCTGAAAACTGGACAACTCGAGGACATAGAGGTCACGCGGCCCGAGTCGCAGCAGATCAAGCGCGGGCATGCTGGCCCTGCCATCCAGATTGCCGCCTACTCCCACTTCCATACCGGCTGCGCGAGCCATCTCTGCAAGCAGTGTTACGACGGTGCTCTTGCCGTTTGAGCCCGTTACAGCAATTACCGGTGCTGTTGCCTGGCGGCTGAAAATGTCGATATCACCAGTAACGGGCACGCCAGCTGCAACAGCAGCGGCGATTTCTGGTGTTTTCAGGCCGACACCTGGACTCAATACAATCTCTTCAGCATTCAGCAACAGCTGTTGATCAAAATTTCCAAGACTGACTTTGGCAAATGGAAACTCGACTTCGAATTCGGGCAGACAGGGTGGGCTGAAGCGATTGTCGACAACACGAAAAGCCTGACCAGTGGAGTGAAAGTAACGCGCACAGGACAACCCAGTCTTGCCCAGACCGACGATGACCTTGTACTTTTCCACCTTAGCTGATGTCACTGCCATGACCTCTTGGCCTTACCTGAGTTTTAAAGTTGCCAGTCCGAACAGAACCAGCATGACTGTGATAATCCAGAACCGCACGATGACCCTCGGCTCTGGCCAGCCTTTCAATTCAAAATGGTGATGAATAGGCGCCATCCGGAACAGGCGTTTTCCGGTCATTTTGTAGGAAGCTACCTGCAGAATGACGGACACCGTTTCCATGACAAATATGCCGCCCATGATGAACAGAATGATCTCATGGCGCGCGATGACAGCCACGATGCCCAGTGCAGCGCCCAGCGCCAGAGCACCCACGTCACCCATAAACACCTGCGCAGGGTAGGTGTTGAACCAGAGGAATCCCAGACCGGCACCCAACAGCGCTCCGCAGAAGATGACCAGCTCACCAGAACCGGCAATGAACGGAATATGAAGATAAACAGAGAATTCCGCATGACCCGCAAGATAGGCAATAATGCCCAGCGCGCCACCAACCATCACAGTCGGCAGAATCGCCAGTCCATCCAGACCGTCAGTCAGGTTGACAGCATTGCTGGAACCGACGATTACAAAATAAGTGATGACGACATACAGCAGGCCTACGTCTATCGCGACATCCTTGAAGAACGGGACGATGTAGGCTGTCTGGACCGGGTCAGTGGCATTCAGATACAAATACAGCGCAGCACCCAGGCCAGCTACCGATTGCCAGAAATACTTCCACTTGGCAGGCAGACCGCGCGAATTTTTGCGGATGACTTTTCTATAGTCATCGACCCAGCCAATGGCACCAAACATCAGGGTTACTGCCATCACGACCCAGACGTAATGATTGCGCAGATCTGCCCACATTAATGTGCTGAAGGCTATGCCAACCAGAATCAGCGCGCCGCCCATGGTCGGCGTGCCAGCCTTGCTGAAATGGCTCTCTGGCCCATCAGTGCGCACCACCTGGCCAATCTGGTAACGGTTCAGCCGGCGGATCATTGCGGGCCCTACCAGAAGCGACACGATAAGCGCTGTGAGTATTCCCATGATGCCGCGCACTGTGATGTACTGCACCACTGCGAAGCCACTGTTGTACTGCATAAGATATTCGGCTAACAGTACCAGCATCAGTGCGGTCCTCCTGTTGTCAGCTGTGCCACAACGGCGTCCATCCCTGCGCTTCTGGAACCTTTCACCAGCACCACCATATCGTTGGCCATCGCCTCACGAGCGTAGACACAAAGCGATTCCTGACTGTCAAAATGATGCGCACCGTCCCCGAATGCCTGCGTCGCCAGACTACTGAAGGCACCAACAGTCCATACCTGATTGACGCCACGCTCACGGGCATAACTACCGATCTCTGAATGCAGCATTTCTGCCTTGTCACCGAGTTCCGCCATGTCACCCATGATCACTACAGCCCGCCGCTGACTGGCATGACAAACATCTGCCAATACGTCGATGGCGGCTTTGAACGACGATGGACTGGCGTTGTAGGAATCATCCAGCAGACGAGCTCCCTGTACACCCATCAGTGGATAGAGTCGACCTGGCACGGGTTTGACGCATGCCAGTGTTTCTGCG
This sequence comes from Pseudohongiella sp. SYSU M77423, assembly GCF_029911965.1. Lineage (NCBI taxonomy): Bacteria > Pseudomonadati > Pseudomonadota > Gammaproteobacteria > Pseudomonadales > Pseudohongiellaceae > Pseudohongiella > Pseudohongiella sp. SYSU M77423. The sequence continues at coordinate 150,608 of NZ_JARYTH010000005.1, forward strand.
ACTTTTTCCAGACTGGCGCCGGCCTCCACCGCAAGCGCAGCAGCTGCAACTGCGTTTGCAACAATATGTCGACCCGGCATGGGTATGAAGCAATCCACCCATCCCCTGGGCGTAGTGAGCGTATAGCGTGATCCGTCGGCATCAGCCTGAATATTGAGCGCCTGATAATCAACCTTGGTTTTTTGCGGCTTGGCTATTGAAAACAGGCGAACCTGACGACCCGCCGCAATAGCGCGATCATGCCAAGCCTCACAATTATCATCGTCAGCGTTGAGTATCACGGTGTGCGTTGACTTGCCGGAATCAATAATTTCACCCTTGGCCCGCACCACACCCTGCAGACTGCCGAAGCCCTCCAGATGTGTCTCAGCGGCGTTATTGATCAGCACAATGTGCGGATCAGTGATACGGGCTGTCCACGCGATCTCGCCAGCTGCATTGGCACCCAGCTCAATCACAGCTCGATCATGTGCCTTTTCCAGTCGCAGCAAAGTCAGAGGAGCGCCTATCATGTTGTTCAGGTTTCCCTGAGTGACCAGCACATTGAACTCAGTCTTCAGAATTGCTCCGGTGAATTCCTTGACACTGGTCTTGCCCTGACTACCGGTCAATGCAATCACGGTAGCACCGGACTTCTGTCTGTTCAGGCTGCCGATGAAACCCAGCGCTTTCTCCGTGTTGTCGACCAGCAGTTGCGGCAGGTCAATGCTCTGTCTGGTCGATACAACCACTGCGACAGCGCCGCGATCGACAGCCTGCGGAATGAATCGGTGACCATCAAAACTTGCCCCGGCCAAGGCAATGAACAGCTCTCCTGTTTTCAGGGTACGCGAGTCTGTGCTGACGGCAGTGAAACTGACGTCTTCACCAATCAATTGGGCATCCATCTGCGTGGCGATGTCTGATAACCGAATGCTGCCAATCATGGCTGATTACCTTTAGTGTCTGTTGAATGCTGTGCGCGCTTCTGCAGGGCCAGTCGTACTTGCGCGGCATCACTGAACGCCATGCGCTGGCCTGCCACATCCTGATAACATTCGTGACCTTTACCCGCGATCAATACCAGATCACCAGGTTTGGCCAGGGTAATTGCCAGGCTGATTGCTTTGGCCCTGTCCCGCTCGACACGAACACTATCCGGGTCAGAAAAGCCCAACATGATCTGTCGCACGATGTCGTCTGCATTTTCATTTCTGGGATTGTCATCAGTGACGATGATCTCGTCCGCCAACTCATCCGCCACTTCAGCCATCAGCGGACGCTTACCCTGATCACGATTGCCACCACAACCAAAAACACACCAGATCCGTCCATTAGCATGCTGACGCATCGCCTCCAGGGCGGACTTCAGGCCGTCCGGCGTATGTGCGTAATCCACTACTGCAGAAACGCCTGCGGCACTGCCAATCAGCTCCATCCTTCCGTTCACTGGCTTCAAGGCTGCCACCTGCGCGGCCACCTGCTCCAGCGTGAATTCGCCTGACGCTGTCATCACCACCGTCAGTGCCGCCAGCACATTACTGAAGTTGAATGCACCCAGCAGGCTGCCGGAAATCTGAGTGCTGCCCCATGGAGTATAAACGCGGGCAACATAACCCTGAGCCGTAAAAGTCAGCGTCTCAGCGTAGACATCGGCGTGTCGATTTCCCAGGCTGTAAGTGATACATCGAGCCTGTCGTGGCATTGCGTTAAGCATCATCACCGCGTAGCTGTCATCCATGTTGACTACGCCGGCCTGCAAGCCTTCATACTCGAACAGTCGGCGCTTGGCCTCAGCGTATGCCTGCATACTGCCGTGATAATCCAGGTGGTCACGGGTAAGATTGGTAAACAGCGCGACGCGGAAAGATACACCTGTCACTCGATACTGGTGCAGGCCCTGCGATGAGACCTCCATCGCCACAAATCGGGCATTGGAACTGGCAAGATCAGCCAGCGCTGATTGCAGTGCAATCGCGTCCGGTGTTGTGTAACCGGTGTCGTTCAGCTTCGGATACACACCAAAACCAAGAGTGCCAACAACACCACAGCTGGCGTTAAGGCCCGTCAGAATCTGAGCTATAAACTGCGTACAGCTGGTTTTTCCATTGGTGCCGGTGACACCAACAACGGTGTACTTATCCGACGGATATCCATAAAAGCGCGCCGCCAGGCGGCCGAGCTGATAGCGCAGGCAGTCGATGGCGATGACTGGCACACCATCGATAGTCTGAATACCCTGCCACTCGCCTCCAGCGTCGGCCAGTACGGCAACAGCACCGCGATCGATAGCCACCGGGATGTAGTCACGTGCATCGTGATTCTTGCCAAACAGGGCGACAAAAATGTGGCCTGGCTGGACGGCACGACTATCCTGAGTCAAGCCTTCCACATTGATCGACGCGAATGGAGCAAGCAGCGTTTCGTATGCTGGCAGCGTATCGCCGACCAGTTCACCCAGTGTTATCGATTTCATTGATTTCTGTAGAGTATTCATGACATCACCTGGCCGTCAGCGTCATGACATTGGATGAATCAATTTTGTCTGGACTTACTTCAAGAATTCTCATGGCGCCATTAGCGATGCGCGCAAAGACCGGCGCAGCCACCTGGCTACCGTAGCGTTGTGCACCCTGCGGTTCATTGATGATGATGACAACCACAATGCGCGGATCATCTGCTGGCACATAACCGGCAAACATCGAATTGTGCAGACTGGCATCGTAACCATTGGGCCCGACGACTCTGGCGGTACCTGTTTTACCGGCTACAGAGTAGAACGGTACAAGCGAGCTGTCAGAGCCACTGACTTCCGGGTCGACAACCGAGCGCAGCATGTCCTGAACCTGAGCGATCACATTGCGATCGATGACCTGCTGCCCGGCAATGGCTCCATCAACGTTATTGCCGTCTTTTAATACGGTAACCGGTCGCCGGACGCCGTCATTGGCAATAACCGAATATGCCTGCGCCAGTTGCAGTGCGGATGTGGAGATGCCGTAGCCGAATGACAGCGTGGCGACCTCTATGTCGTGCCAAATACGATGATCGGGCATCACACCCACGCGCTCACCGGGGAAGCCGCTGGCAGGGCTTTCGCCAAATCCGACACGCAGTAACACATCACGCAGCGGTTCATGGCCAAGCGCCAGTGCGATTTTGGCCGATGCGATATTGCTGGACTTGACCAGCATTTCTTCCAGTGTAATCTCACCAAAATTAAGACCACGGTCTTCCACCCAGTCGCGCCCTACACGCATGCGACCCGGGCTGGTATTGATCAGGGTGTTGCGGTCATACAGACCGGACTCCACCGCGGCCACAGCGGTAAATGTTTTCAGGGTCGATCCCGGTTCAAACAAATCCGTCACAGCACGGTTGCGCAAGGCGCCAAAATCCGTGATGGCGCCACGATTGTGTGGGTTGAATGACGGCTGATTGACCATGGCCAGAATTTCACCATTGCGGGCATCCAGAACAACTGCAGAAGCAGAACGCGCACGTCGGTAAATGTATTCCGCTTTGAGCTCACGATAGGCAAGATTCTGAAGTCGAAAATCCAGGCTGAGCTGCAATGTCTTTCCAGGCTGCGCCGGCTCGATTGTATTCAGCTCACTGATGATGCGGCCACGACGATCCTTGATCACCTGCCTGCGGCCAGGCACACCCTTGAGCCAGTCATCGTAGGCCAGCTCAATACCTTCCTGGCCGATATCATCAATATTACTGAATCCCAGGACATGAGCCGTGACCTCGCCCTGCGGATAGTAGCGCTGATACTCCTGTCTTGCGTAGACACCCGGAAGGTCCAGCGCCAGCACGGCCTCCGCCTCTGCTGGCGGCATTCGCCGGCGAACGTACATGAACTCACGCTCTGCATTGTCCATTACGGTAGCGACAAGGCTTTCTGCATCCATGCCGACCGCTTCTGCCAGACGACGAATATCAGCTTCATCCGGGGAAAGTTCGCGCGGATTGGCCCAGATAGTGGATACCGGCGTGCTGATGGCAAGAGGCTCGCCGTTGCGATCGACGATCATGCCGCGGTGCGCGAGAATCGGCTCGGTGCGGATAGTACGGGCGTCGCCCTGCCCCTGCAGGAAATCGCCGTCCACCAGCAAAAGCGTGAACAACTTCCATACTACAGCCAGCATGGCGACAGCCAGCGCTATCCAGACCAGCCAGATGCGCCAGGATTGAGTGATGCTTTTTTGTTCCGGATTACTCATCGTCCACCTCATTTAGCGAACGATCCTGAACAACCACGATCTGTGACCAGTCAGGCACCTTCATGCCCAACTGCTCCACGGCCACCTGCTCGATACGACTTTCCAGCGCGAAGGTACTTTGCTCGATCAGCAACTGACCCCACTCCACATCAAGCTGGTTGTAGAGATCACGCTCCTCCTGCAATGCAAAGAAGACGGTCCGGGATTCAAACGTGTAGACAACAACCGCCAGCGCCGTCAACAAAACCGCAGTCGCCAGCCCCATCACCAGCAGATTGGCAGGCACAAACAGTCCCAGCCAGCGTTGCACTGGTGTAACCTTTCCTTGCCGGTTTGCTGTTTGTTGGTTTGCTGTTGTCATGACATCGTGTCTTTTATTTGGATTTCCTGTCTGTTTTTTTGTTTTAGTCGAGACGCTCCGCAACTCGCAAAACAGCACTGCGGGCACGAGGATTAGCCTCGATCTCCCGGGCTGTCGGTTTGACCGCACCCCCCACTTTCTTGAGTGTAGGGTTTAAAGCGGACTGCGGTATTGGCAAACCGCGCGGGTAGTCATCGCCCTTGCTTTGCTTGTTTATAAACTGCTTTACCAACCGATCTTCCAGCGAGTGGAAACTGATGATTGCAAGCCGACCACCAGGACGAAGCATTGCCACCGCCTTCTCCAGCAGTAACTGCAATGACTCCAGCTCGCGATTGATATAGATCCGGATACCCTGAAAGGCGCGGGTCGCCGGATGCTTATGCTTTTCCCAGGCCGGATTGGCTTTCTTCACAATTTCTGCCAGCTGCAGCGTTCGCGTTATAGGCGCCAGGTCGCGCTGTTCAACGATGGCTCTGGCAATTCGCCGCGAATATCGCTCCTCGCCAAACTGATACATCACGTTGGCGATATCTTCCATTGGCGCTCGTGCCAGCCATTGCGCTGCGCTTTCTCCTTCATTCGGGTTCATGCGCATGTCTAGCGGACCATCCTGCATAAAGCTGAACCCGCGCTCGGCGTCATCCAGCTGTGGGGACGACACACCCAGGTCCAGCAGGATTCCGGCCACATCTCCCTTCATGCCATATTCGCTGACCCAGTCATCCATGTCAGAAAAAGTGCCCTGCCGGATGACAAAACGGGCGTCACTGGCAGCGAGATCCCTGCCGACCTCAATCGCTCGTGGATCTTTATCGATACCCAGTAATCGCCCGTTTTCATTAAGTCGTTCTAGAATCAGCCGCGAATGACCGCCACGCCCGAAAGTACCATCTACATAAAATCCGGCGCAGTCTGTCACCAGTGCATCCACTGCCGGATGCAACAACACGGTTTCATGTACCTGCGCTGCAGTCATAGCACACCGCTCAGACATCATGTCCACCACACCAATCAGAGTGACAGACTAAGTAATTCCGACGGCAGCTCATCCTGTCCGGTATCACCGGAGAACCAGCTGTCCGCCTGCTCGTTCCAACGTTCTTCGCTCCAGATCTCAAACTTCATGCCCTGGCCGACCAGCGCCACATGCTTATCCAGCTGCGCCCGGGCACGTAAAATCTGCGGTAGCAAAATCCGTCCACTACCATCCATTTCCACATCGTGGGCGTGACCAATCAGCATGCGCTGAACCTGCCGACTGGCACGATCAAAGCTGGAGAGGCCCTCAACTTTCTGCTGAATGACATCCCACTCATCAATGGGATACAGCAGCAGGCATTGACCCGAGAAATCCACAGTCGCCACCAGTCGGCCGGCGTACTTGTCAGACAATAGTTCGCGGTAGCGCGCTGGCATTGCCATACGCCCTTTAGCATCCAGGTTGATTGTATTCACACCTCTGAACACGCCGCTCGCTCCTGCCAGTCAGATCAGTCTAACGATCCAGGACCTGCAAAATTCCCCACTGAACTACACTTTGACCCACTAAACTCCACATTGCGACACTATATGCACACAAATAGCCCAGCGCAAGCACTATTTGTACTTTTTGGCGGCTAGAAGCGCCTGAAATTTCAAGGAAAAATGGCTCGAAGCTGAAGTGGGAGAACAAGTCTCAGCAAAAGAAACTTATTATCAAAAAGCTATAAAATTAACTTAAAGTAGATTGTGAGGAAGGCGTGTAACCAGGAGTTCCAAAAGTCAGCCAGAATTGGCCTTGGCCGGCATCTGCAGCCGCCCTACAGTGCTGTAGAGCGGCCGCAAAAGCGGAAAAACAAACGAGTCAGCCGATAAGCCGGGTTCTGTCGGGGACAGTCATTCATCTGGGATCAGTATCACTACTGACCTCAAGCAGCCTACCCGAACCCAGTGCGAGCCACACCATTGGGTTCCTATTTGGCCTTGCTCCGAACGGGGTTTGCCGTGCCACGAACTGTTACCAGTCGCGCGGTGCGCTCTTACCGCACCCTTTCACCCTTACCGGCTCGACACCGAAGTGACGTACCGGCGGTCTACTCTCTGCTGCACTTTCCGTGGGCTTTCACCCCCCAGGCGTTACCTGGCGTTCTGCTCTGCGGAGCCCGGACTTTCCTCCACCGGCGGCCTCTGCGATCGATTGCACGATTGCAAAAGCGGATGACGGCAGCGACTGTCTGGCCAACTCGCAGCGCAGCTTAAGTGAGTCCCCTGGCAAACTCAAGCGGAATTAAAGGCTGAACCGCAATATGCATGTCATGGCCTTCGCGCCTCCCGCATGGCAAACTGAAATTCCAGGGGATGATCTTCGAGCACTGGCATGAACGACAGGGATATCCAGACACCCAAAACGACAGGACGGACCACCCGCCGGTGGCTAATCCTATTGTCAGGCACTTTACTGCCAGTTATTGCCGCCGGCGCTGTAATCCATCAATACCAGACTGAAATCGCCAACACCTTGCTGGACAGAGCGCTTCGCAACCAGCCGGCGCGCATCACTGAAATGTCCGGACTGAACGCTGACACACAACACGCCACAATCGATAGCATCAGCGTGGTGCTGAGCGAGCCCGCAATAGAACTGACTCTCAATCAGGTTGAGCTGAGCTACAGCTGGGCCAGCCTGCTTGCGCGCCGGGTCGAGGCTGTCAGAATCGATGACATCCGGGCTACGCTTTTGCAAGGCGAAGACAGCCTGACTGAAGGCACCCTGCAAACCGGCCGCGTTAGTGTCGACTGTGCACGCACTGGCATCTGTCAAGTCGTTGCCGACGGTGGCGGCTCGGTCAATATCGAGATTCTACTGCCGGGCTCACCAGATCCGACCCCTCTGCAGTTCGACTGGACACAACCGATACGGGCAGGCTGGGTCAGCGCCAGCCAATTCACTGCCTCGCTTTCGCTGCAGGCCGACTCCCTGGCATTGCCCTCACTGCCATTGCAATCGATGCCGGTTCAGCTTGATCTGGCCCTTTCCCGATCCGGCGAGGAACTGCGGATTGATGCAAGCGCCCATCTGCCGGCCGACCGAAGCCTGCAGATAAATGCCAGCCACGAAATAAGCACTGGCAGAGGTAACGGCCAATTCACGTCGGATGGTTTTGTTTTCACCGAACTGTTTCCCCTGTCCGCTCTCGTTTCGCTGCCAGACGAAACCGATATCATTGCCGGCCAGCTCGCAGTACAGGCTCAGTTAACATGGCTCCGCCCGGCTGGAGACGAATTTGAACTACAGGGCCCGATCGATGTTCAGGCACAAAATCTCAGCGGTTATTTTGACGATACCGTGTTCACCCGGCTGGGCGTTTACATGAAGGCAGAGCTGCTGCCTGACTGGCAGCTGCGCACCCGCGAGCTTGGTTCCGCAGCCCTTACCGCCGTTGATCCCGGTATTGAACTGGAGTATCTAAGCACCCGTTTTACGCTGGATACACGCAATACCAGCGTGCAGTTGATACGCCCCCAGGCCACGGTTTTTGACGGCATCGTCAGCGCTGAGCAGATCAACTGGCAGCCGGACACGCCTGAGCACTTCGAGATCCAGCTGCAGCAAATCGATGTCGCCCGGATACTGGGCCTGAGTGCCTATCAACAGGTTCAGGCGACAGGCCGCCTGGATGGCAGCCTTCCAGTTGAACTGCTTAATACGACCGCTGTTATCAATGGCGGAAAGGTCACTTCAGTTCCGCCTGGCGGCTCCATTCGCTATCAGGGCGGGCGATTCGGCGGCAGCAACCAGAATATGGAGCTGGTCAACCAGGCCTTGCAGCGTTACGACTACAGCTCGCTGGATGCCACCATCAACTATACTGCAACCGGCGATCTGAATCTGGACATTGGCCTGCAGGGCATCAGCCCGTTGCTCAACAACGGCCAACGTATTAATCTGAACCTGACCATAGCGGATAATGTTCCTGAACTATTACGCAGCCTGCAGGCTGGACGTTCCGTTCAGGATGCGCTAAGCGATCATCTGCAACGGAGGTAAATCTGAACATGGATATCAGCGCGATTACACGCCAGCTCGGCAATTTCCGGATGAGCCTGCTGATTGCGGGCACCGTATTGGGCGTGCCCGTGGCATGCACTCCGACAGTTCAGGTCGCTGCGCCCACAGAGCCGATCACGATAAACCTGAATGTCCGCATTGAACATGAGGTACGCGTGCGGGTTGATCGCGAACTCGATGATATTTTTTCCGAAGACAGCGATCTGTTCTGATAACTGCAGCTGCTGATCACACGTCTTTACTGGAGCCACAAATATGTATGCACGCCGACATTTGAAAATACTTGTGAAGCTGATACTGATGAGCTGTCTGCTAGCTGTAGGCAGCATCGCCAGCGCACAGACACTGGACCAGGCTAAAGCCGACGGTCTGATTGGCGAAAAAAGCGATGGTTATATCGGCTTTGTCGCCGAGCGCGTGTCGCCCGAACTGGTCTCGCTGGTTGAAAACGTCAATCGGCAACGGCGCGAACGTTACGAGCAAATCGCGCAACAGAACAACATTAGTGTCAATGAAGTCGCGCAGCTCGCGTACGCGCGCGCGGTACAGGCGACACGGCCCGGTCATTATGTCGAAGATGCGAATGGGCAATGGGTGAAAAAGCCATAAGCAGGGTGCTAGCCCTGCTGCGATTCAGCAGCCATGGACAGACCCGCCTGATACAGCGCATTCTTTTTGGCTCCGGTGATTTCAGATGCCAGGGCAGCCGCCTGCTTGAGCGGTAACTCCCGCGCAAGTATTCCCAATACCCGCTGCGCGTTCCCGTCCACTTCTGCAGCTTCAGGCCTGGGAGCTCCATGCACAATGACAACAAACTCGCCTTTGCGTTGATTATCATCATCGGCCAGCCAGTCACACAGATTCGCCAGTGAATCACCGTGCACGGTCTCCCAGGTTTTGGTCAGCTCTCTGCAGATCACCGCCTGGCGATCACCCCCAAACGCGCCAGCCATATCGTTGATGGATGCCTGAATGCGGTGGGGCGACTCATAAAACACCAGCGTGCGAGCTTCGTCAGCCAGAGCACCAAAGTATTTTTGTCGCGCGCCAGACTTGGCCGGAGCAAACCCCTCAAATACAAATCGATCACTGGGTGCGCCTGCCACGCTCAATGCAGCAATCAGCGCGCTTGCCCCGGGAATCGGCACCACAGCGATACCGCGCTCCCGGCAGCGCATCACCAGCCCGTAACCAGGATCGGAAATCAGCGGCGTGCCAGCATCCGAGATCAGCGCGATAGACTGCCCTTCTACCAGTCTCTGCAACAGCGCAGCCTCCTGCCTTTCATTGCTGAAATCATGATAGGCGACCATACGGGTGGAAACTCCCAGGTGTTGCAACAGGCGGGCACTATGGCGGGTGTCTTCAGCGGCAATAACATCCACGCCCTGCAGTACGCTTATCGCCCGCTGGCTTATGTCCTGCAGATTGCCTATGGGTGTTGCAACGACGTACAGTGTCGATTTGGCAACTGCCGAAGCATTTGCGTTTTCCATGGCAACTCCTGACTTTTGAGAAGGCGTTATGTCGCATCCGGCATCAGCGCCTGCTATGATTATTTACGCCTAGATATAACGCGTTATTCGAGACACTAGCGACTAAATTTTCTGAACGCCTATCATAGCAGCCCGCATTTATGACCGTCACTGTCCGCACACTTTTACCCCACCGCCCCCTTCTGATCATCTCGCTCGGAATTCTGGCTGCCTGTGCATCAGATCCGATCTCCGACAATACGTGGCCGGAACAGACTGTCACGGAAACGTCCATGCCAGCTGCAGTGGGAGAGCTGGACATCATTCTGCAACAGGCAGCACAGACAGACGGACCAGAAGCTCAGATCCTGTTAATGGAGGCTGCCGCCGACGCGCTCGACAACGGTGACAGCGAAGTTGCAGCGCAATTGCTGGAAGCTGTTGACACTCGACCGTTGTCCGGACAATTGCAAGCTCGCCAGTTGCTGCTGCAAGCACGCCTGGCGCTTGCCAGAAACGATACAGCAACGGCTGCCCGGTTGCTTGAACAGCAGCAGGATGTCAGTCAACTGCCAACTGACACGCGCATCGCCTTCATGCGCGGTCGAGCCGATCTCTACCTGGCTCTGAACCAGTACCTGGCGGCCGCCAGGGAGTTGACCCGTGTCGCGCCGATGCTGCCCGCTTCAGAACAGGGTGAGAACATCGACAGCATCTGGCAGATACTGTCAGCCGCACCCGAGGAAAGCCTCAACGCTCAGCGCAATATTATCGACTCCTACGAGCTGCGCGGCTGGATCGATCTGGTCACAGTCGTAAACGCGCGTGAGGACAATATTGAGGAACAGGTCGAAGCCGTCAATCGCTGGCAGGCGCGCTGGACCCAGCACCGCGCCGCCGGCCGCCTGCCTGAGTCCCTGGCCTATACAGTGCAGTTAATCCGTGACAAACCGCAGCGTATCGCCCTGATGGTACCGCTGGCCGAGGCTGCCGGTCAGGCGGTCGCAGAGGGCTTTCTGGCCGCGTATTACGAGGCTGTGGCCCAGCAGCAACAGGTCCCCGATGTCACAGTGATTGACACCAGTGGAGTCGTTGACGTGCTGCCTCTGTACCAGCAGGCAGTTGAAGCCAGCGTGGATCTGGTGGTCGGCCCGTTGCGCAAAGAGTCAGTGCGACAACTGCAGCAGCAGGCCTCGCTCCAGATCCCGACACTGGCACTAAATTATGGTGATGAGGGTGTCATCAATCCCGCTGGCTTCTATCAGTTCGGCCTGGCACCCGAAGATGAAATCAGACAGATCGCCAGACTGGCCGCCATGGCCGGCCATCAATCAGCCGCCCTGCTCACCCCTGCCGGGCCCGAGTACCAGCGTTTCCGGGAGTTCTTTACGCTGCAGTGGCAACAACAGAATGGACGCGTGACCAGCTCTGCCACTTATGGTGGACCTGGCTCCTACTCAGACACCATAAGACAGCTTTTGAACATAGATGCCAGCGAGGCGCGCGCAGAAAGATTGCTGAGTGTGTTGCCAAGGCAGGACATGGAGTTCATCCCCCGCCGGCGCCAGGACACAGACTTCATTTTTATGCAGGGCAACCCCAGCGAGGGTCGACAGCTTAAATCCACCCTTGGTTTTCATTTCGCTGGCGACCTTCCGGTGTTTGCGATGCCATCAATCTTCAATGGCGAGTTCAACGCCGTTGCCAACCGGGACCTCAATGATGTCATCTTCATCGATGCACCATGGATGCTGGGCACGGCTGACCCGGCCCATCGACAGGCTCAACAGACCTGGCCAGGTGCGCCGGCTGCTGTGCAGCGACTGCGCGCCATGGGAGTTGATGCATTCAGACTGCACGCGCGCACCGGCCAGCTCGCCAATTTTCCAGAAACCCGCATTCAGGGCGTAACCGGAATGCTCCACATGAGAGCTGATGGCAGTATCGCGCGCGACCTGGTCGTCGCACAATTCGACGACAACGTTCCGCAGATCATACCTGCCGAGCAACTAATGGAGTAAGCGCCCGGAGCAGCGCCAATCAATACTGGAGGACATGGATGTCAGCCACAAGAAATAATGTTATTAAGCCTGCAGACCGCCGTCAGGCTGGTCACCAACTGGAATCTCTCGCCGCCAGCTGGCTTGATCAGCAAGGCCTGCAACTCGTCCAACAGAATTTTTATTGCCGGGTTGGAGAAATCGACCTGATCATGATGGATGAGGGCACAGTGGTGTTCATCGAAGTCCGCTTCCGCAGCCGCACCAGCTTCGTTGATCCGATAAGCAGTATCAATCGAAAGAAGCAGCAACGTATCATTAAAACTGCCCTGTATTATCTGCAACGAAATAAGATAAGCAATTCAGCAAGATGCAGGATCGATGTGCTGGGCATCTCGTCCGCTTCCGCCGGCAACTATCAGTTTGAATGGATTAAAAACGCAATCCAGACGTAATTTACTTCAAGAACCAATTTTCTTGTTGCGTGAGACTCACCTTGAAAGCACATTCCGGTAGAATGCTCAGGACGGCCATCAGACTTAACATCAGAACCATCGACGCCGGGTATTATCAATGAGTTTGCAGCTACGCATCCAACAGCACTTCCAACAGGGTACCGACAAACTGCGCGAAGCCCACGATATGCTGGCCAACCCGATTGCCGAGGCGGCCGAGGCGCTGGCAGGTGCATTACTGCAGGGTGGCCGCATACTGGCTTGCGGCAACGGCGGCGGCGCTGCACTGTCGCAGTATTTTGTACAGGCACTGGTCAGCCGGTTTATCCGCGAGCGGCCAGGCCTGCCTGCCATCTGTCTGAGCGCCAATGCGACACAGTTGACCGGGCTGTACCAAAACCACGATTCGGCATCGGTTTACGCGCAACAGATTCGGACTCTCTCGCAGCCACTGGATGTCCTGGTGATATTTGGTGGCGATGCCGAGGCAGCCAACCTGAGAGAGGCCATCACTGCAGCCAACGACCGGAGTTTGACCGTCATACTGCTGAGTGGTGAGCAGAGCGCTGGACTGGCCGAAGTGTTAAACTCTGAGTCGTACGAAATACGGGCACCGTCCAGACACTCACACCGGTGTTTCGAGATTCAGGTACTTATTTGCCATTGCCTTTGCGACTTGATCGATATTCAGATATTTGGAGATGAACTGTGAGCCTTAAACATTTTGCATGCATGGGCCTGATACTGAGCATGATGTCCTGTACAACCATTCTGACGCAAACCACGGGAGACCAGGGACTGCAGGAAGATCCGTATCTGCGGACCGCCGGCACCATCGTTGAAGACGAATCGATTGAGACCAAGGTAGCGGTCAATATGCGATCCCAGGAACCACAGTTCCGTGATGCCAGCTTTGACGTCACAAGTCACAACGGCGTTGTGCTGCTGGTTGGTCAGGTCCAGTCCGAGGCGCTAAAAGAGCAGGCCGCCCGCATCGCCGCCGATGCCAGCGTGCACGTTCGCAGAGTTCACAACGAACTGGAAGTAGCTGGCAGCCGCAGCATGCTGGCGCGAGGCAATGATTCCTGGCTGGCTACCAAGGTGCGCACGCAGCTGGTTGCCAACGACGATGTGAATGCCAACCGGATTCGAGTGGTCGCCAATAACGGCACGATTTATCTGATGGGCATTGTTGATCGCTCAGAAGGAGACCGCGCCGCCAGCCTCACTCGCAGTGTAGGTGGTGTTCAGCGCGTGGTGACGGTATTCGAATACCTGTAAACAGCTAATCTAAAGGCTTACTTGACGACCCGCAGTGATGGGCGCTTACCCTCTGATTTGGGTGCGCCGGCGGGTTTGGCTTTGCCGGCTTTACCAGAGTCATCCGATACTGGCGCATCAGGTGGCGGCGGCGATGGAACCTCAGTCTCGAATACCATGCCCTGGCCATTTTCTCTGGCATAAATACCCATAATCGCACTAACGGGCACATATACTGGCGTCGGAATACCTGCGAAGCGGCCGTTAAAGTCCACTGCGTCATTGTTCATCTGCAGGGCATGAACCGCAGCTGGAGAAATATTCAGGACGATCTGGCCATCTTTTACATACTCCTGCGGCACCTGCACATGCTCAGCGTAGGCGTTCACAACGATGTATGGTGTACATTCGTTTTCCAGTATCCATTCGTACAAGGCGCGTAACAGATACGGACGACTGGAAGTCATGGCCATAAACGGACCTATACCATCTCTTTTTCCTGATCCGACAAGCTGCTTCGTATCGAATCCCGTGAGAACAGACGAGCGCGATATTCCAACAGCGGCTGGACAGCCTTGTGGCTGCCAAGATCCACACCCAGCGACGGAAGCCGCCACAGAATCGGCGCGACACAGCAGTCCACGATGGTGAATTCGTCACTCATGAAAAAGGGCTTTTCCGAGAAGATTGGAGCGATGGAAATCAGGCTTTCACGCAGTTCCTTGCGCATTTTTTCCTGTTGCGCAGCGGTACCCTTGCCCACTGACAGCTCGTCCACCACCGCACACCAGTCGCGCTGGATGCGATACATCCAGAGGCGGCTTTGGGCACGTGCAACTGGATAGACCGGAAACAGAGGCGGGTGCGGGAAGCGTTCATCAAGATATTCCATCATGATGTTCGCCTCATACAGCACCAGATCCCGGTCTACCAGCGTGGGCAGGCTGTTGTACGGATTCAGGGAAGACAGGTCTTCAGGCGGGTTGGCTGGATCCACGCTGATTGTCTCAACGGTGACACCTTTCTCCGCCAGCACGATTCTCACTCGATGACTGTATTGACTGTTGCCATCAGAATAAAACGTCATGGAAGAGCGCTTAGCTACAACACCCATAAATTGCTTCCTCAAATAATACCGTCAGCCTGCACACGTGTGCATGGGCTTTTAGTGAATACGTCTCCAGTATTCACGGTTCAATAGCACAACCAGGATGAACAGCAATGCCAGGAATCCCAGTACATAGACACCGATGGCCTGACGCTTCAGACGCACTGGTTCGCCGATGTAATACAGGAAGTTCACCAGGTCATGTATCACGGTATCAAACTCTTCAGGCGTCAGCTCACCGGTTCCTTCGACATGAGCCAGTTCGCACTGATCGGGTGACTCCGCATTATTCGTGCAGATTACGTCACCCTGCAGGCTGTGAAGCACATTGGGCATACCAACGTTAGCAAACACCTTATTGTTGACACCATATACACGCGCCTCATCCTCGTAGAACGAGCGCATGTAGGTGTAGAGCCACTCCGGGCTGCGCACGCGGGCGATCAGCGTCAGGTCTGGTGGCGTTTTGCCAAACCAGTTGTTGCTGCGGTCCGCGGGCATGGCGTTTTCCATCAGATCACCGATAGCGGCATCACCGAAGATCAGGTGATCCATTACGAGATTGTTGGGTACATTCAGGTCAGTCGCTGTACGCTCGTAACGCGCGTACTGCAGCGAATGACAGGAATGGCAGTAGTTCATGTAGGTTTTCCAGCCGTTTTGAAGCGATGCTTCATCACGCAGGTCCAGCTCGATCTCATCAAGATGAACGTTGGAGGACTCGGCACCCACAGCTTTCAGTGGCACAACAACCAGCAACGCCAGCAGAGCCAGGGTGATGACCAGCTGCTTGTTGCTGATCCAGCGCCCTGTGACACGCTGCGGCTCAGGGAACACCTGCTCCTTCTTCGTATACCAGGGCATCAGGAAGAAGAACAGGAAGTACAGCACTGTGCAGAACTGAGCCAGGGCAATTCGCGCAGGGCTTGTACCCAGCGTACCGAGATAACCCAGAATCAGGAAGCTGGAGATGAAAATCAGCAACGCAATTCGGCTGTACCAGCCCTTGTAGCGGATTGACTTCACCGGGCTCCTGTCCAGCCATGGCAGCACAAACAGAATGGCGATCGCACCAAACATTACGATCATGCCCCAGAACTTCGCGTCAATGCCAAACAGAGGCACTGTCACTGCGCGCAGCATGGAGTAGAAAGGTGTGAAGTACCACACTGGCGGCACGTGTTCAGGTGTAACCAGCGGGTTTGCTTCCTGGAAGTTTGGCGGCTCAAGGAAGTAGCCACCCATCTCCGGAGCAAAGAAGATGATTGCACAGAACACGAAGAAGAAGACGGTAATACCGACCAGATCGTGGACCGTGTAGTACGGGTGGAAAGGCACGCCGTCAACAGGAATGCCGTTGGCATCCTTGTTCTTCTTGATTTCGATACCGTCTGGGTTGTTGGATCCCACTTCGTGCAGAGCCAGCAGGTGCAGTACAACCAGCGCGATCAGGACGATCGGCAGTGCGACCACGTGCAGAGCAAAGAATCGGTTAAGTGTCGCACCGGAAATCAGGAAGTCACCACGAACCCATACAAGCAGATCTTCACCGATGACCGGAATAGCGCCTACCAGGGATACAATCACGTTGGCACCCCAGTAGGACATCTGACCCCAGGGCAGAACATAGCCCATGAAGCCTTCCATCATCAGAATCAGGTAGATGGCCATGCCAAATACCCAGATCAGCTCTCGCGGCTTTTTGTAGGAGCCGTACATCAGACCGCGGAACATGTGCAGATAGACCACAATAAAGAATGCGGACGCACCTGTGGAGTGGATATAGCGGATCAACCAGCCAAATTCCACATCACGCATGATGTATTCGACGGACGCGAATGCGCCTTCAGCACTATTGGTATAGTGCATGGTCAGGAATATACCGGACACCAGCTGGATAACCAGCACGACCAGTGACAGGACACCAAAGAAATACCAGAAGTTGAAGTTCTTCGGTGCGTAGTACTTGCTCATGTGCTTTTCCCACGCGGTCATGATCGGCAGACGATCATTAGTCCAGTCGCGCAGGCCTACGAGTGAGGACACAATCCAGCCTTGTTTCTTCGTATCGCTCATTATGCACCCACCTCGTCTTCACCAATCACAAGAACAGTATCTGATTCGTAGTAGTAAGGCGGCACTTCCATATTACGGGATGCGGGAGAGCCGACATAAACACGTCCGGCCAGATCGAACTTCGAGCCATGGCAGGGACAGTAAAAACCACCCTTCCAGTTTTCTTCAAATGGCTGAGCACGAATCTCCAGACGAGGCGTTGGAGAACAGAACAGGTGCGGGCACAGACCGATCAGCACCAGAATCTCTGGTTCGCGCGAACGGTATGCATTCTGCGCATACTCGGGCTGTTCTGGCTGAGAAGAATCTGGATCCTGCAGATCATCAGCAATAGTCGGAAGCGCTTCCAGCGCCGCCTGCGTTCGACGGACCACGAATATAGGTCGTCCGCGCCATGCCGGGATAGGACCAAGGATACCACCCTCTTCTATCTGGCTGATATCAACCCGAACCGGGGCACCCGCTGCGCGCGCTTTGGCGCTGGGATTCCAGGAACCGACGAAGGGCACTACCGCGCCTACGACACCGGCTGCGCCCACAACCGAGGTTGACCCCAATAAAAACCGTCTGCGGCCAGAATCAGTACCGTCTTCACTCACCGTGTATTCTCCTGAGCTTTGTCGTCTATCAAAAAAGAATCAAGACCGCAGCACGACTGTTATAAGCCATGTCACGGACGAAATCTGCAAAATGCTGCTGCGCTTGTCTGGGCTCGCCTTTGTTATCAGATCGTGAGGCAATCTGTATTTATGAGTCGGAAGTGGCGCAAACCGGCAAACGGGCTGAATGGTAGTTAATTTGGCGACTTTTTTCAAGCGCCCGATCACCCAATACACAGTTAAGCACTTGAATAAAATACAGAAATTTATTTTCCACCAGGCGAAAAAAAAGCGCCTGTCGCGAGACAGAGCGCTTTTTTGATTCTAACGCCTCCCAACTCGTAGTCGGCGAAGAAAAATAACGATTAACGCTTGGAGTACTGAGGACGCTTACGCGCCTTGCGCAGACCCACTTTCTTACGTTCAACGGCACGCGCGTCTCGTGTAACGAAACCTGCTTTACGCAGCGGCGAACGGAGCTCTTCGTCATAGGCAATCAATGCACGGGTCAGGCCGTGGCGAATAGCGCCTGCCTGGCCGAAGCTGCCACCACCATTGACAGTCACTTTGATGTCAAACTGGTTGTCGAGCTCCAGCAGTTGCAGGGGCTGCTTGACAATCATTCGTGCCACTTCGCGGCCAAAGAATGTGTCCAGTGAACGGTTGTTGACCGTGATCTCACCGCTTCCTTTGCTGATAAATACGCGCGCGGTTGCGGTTTTGCGTCTGCCGGTGCCGTAGTATTGAGTCGTTGCCATGGGGATTCCGTGAACCTCTTAAAATTCTTACAGTTGCAGAGCCTGCGGCTGCTGCGCCGCATGTGGATGCTCGTTACCGGCATACACTTTCAGCTTTTTAAACATTGCTCGACCCAGCGGAGTGCGGGGCAGCATGCCTTTTACGGCCAGCTTCAGCACTTTCTCAGGTGAACGGTCGATCAGCTTCTCGAAGCTGAAAGATTTCAGACCACCCGGGTAGCCGGTGTGATGGTGGTACATCTTGTTGGCAGATTTCCTGCCTGTCACACTGACCTTCTCAGCGTTAACCACCACGACAAAGTCGCCGGTATCCACGTGAGGCGTGTATTCAGGCTTGTGCTTGCCGCGCAAACGGGTTGCGATCTCTGCCGCCAGACGACCTAGCGTCTGGCCTTCTGCATCTACCAGCAGCCAGTTGTGTTCAACATTTTGTGGTTTGGCACTAAAAGTCTTCATGTAACATCACCGAAAAGGGCATATTCTTCAGGGAGCGCGAATACTACCGAAGAGCCTATTAAACATCAAGTATTTTATGGAGTATTTCTTTCCAACAGATCAGGGGCGATGTTCGCGGGCCAGATACTCCTCGGACTGCATCTCTAACAGGCGACTGCGGGTGCGCTCAAATACAAAGGCCAGCTCCTGGCCAACATACAAATCACGCAATGGCACTTCTGCCGAGATGATCAATTTTACATGGCGATCATACAGCTCATCGACCAGACTGACAAATCTTCTTGCCACATCATCACTGGCCACCCCCATCTGCGGAACATCCGCGAGCACCACTGCATGATAGATCTTGGCCAGCTCTATATAGTCAAATGCGCTGCGAGCACCGGCACAAAGCCTGTCGAAGTCAAACCAGATCACATCTTCGGCTACCCTGCGCGCACGCACCGGTCGACCCAGAACATCAATATCAACATCGCTCAACACCTCTTCATGACCAGTACAGAGCCTATTGAAACCGTCATCCAGCGCTGTATCAGCCTTTTCTCCCAACGGCGAGAAATACAGACATGCCTGTTTCAGGGCGCGCAGGCGATAATCAACCCCGCCATCCAGCTCTATAATCTGCGTATGCCTGTGAAGCAGTGCAATGGCAGGCAGAAACCGGTCGCGCTGCAATCCATTGGCATACAGACCATCAGGATGGATGTTTGAAGTAGCCACCAGCACAACTCCGCGCTCAAACAGATGTTCCAGCAGCCGACCCAGAATCATGGCATCACCGATATCCGAGACAAAAAACTCATCGAAGCAGAGAACCCGGGTGCTTTCCGCCAGATCCTCAGCCACCCGCTCGAGCGGATTCTTCTGATGCTTCAGCGCAGCAAGCCGTGTGTGCACCTGCTGCATGAACCGGTGGAAATGAGTGCGCTGCTTGTCAGCGAACGGCAGGCTTTCATAAAACAGATCCATGATGTAGGTTTTGCCGCGCCCTACGCCGCCATAAAAGTAGATGCCCTTGACTGGCTCCTGTGATGCAGCCCTGAACCACTGCATAGGGTTCACCCAGCGCCCCAGACCATTGGACTGCCCGCCCGCCAGCAATTGTTTATATAGCCGCTCTACCGCCTCGATGGCTGCGGCCTGCGCAACGTCCGGCTGCAGCAGGCCAGATTTTAGGTCATTCTGATAGCGCTGCTGCGGCGACGCTGTTGGCGCAGAAATCCCCGACACTGGTACGCCGCTCATAGACTGTTCTCTCCTGACGTTAAGCCGGGCATTCTAAGCGAATGCCTGTTTGTAGACAAAGGCAGCACGGAGGCAGGCAACACAGAACGATTGCATCGTGATAGAATCGCCATGACTGAACGAACATCCTTATATTCAAAAAAGCAATATGTATATGTTTTTATATAGCTATACATGCTTTAAAAGTTTCATTATTGTATCGCCGTTAAGCGAAGGTGGATCCGTATGTTGTGGTTGACAGGCATCGCGTGTCTGGCAGTTGGTCTGGTAGCCGGACTGCTTGTTGGTAAAAAAGTACAGACCGGCAGCCCGACGCGAATTGCTGAACTAGAAGCACAGATTCAGGAATTGCAGCGCAGCCACGCCGATTATCGCGAGCACGTCAGCAGTCACTTCGATACAACGGCAGAACTCGTGCAACAGATGACAGAAAGTTATCGCGATGTGTATCAGCATCTGGCCACCGGCGCTCAACAGCTTTGCACCGAAGATGTTGCCAGCAAATTGCTGCCGGCAGGTGAGCAGACGATGTTTGTCAGCGATGCTGACCAGAACGATACACTGGAGCCGCCGAAGGATTACGCGCCCAAGAAGTCGCCTGGCCCTGGCGCTCTGTCTGAGGAGTTCGGGCTGGACAGAAACACGTCTCGCGCAGAGGAGTGAATCGCAGCGGCCATCAGGCCACGGCGACCTCCCCATCATCGTAAGCAAAGCACTCCAAATTCAATGAGCAAATATGCTGCCTCCTGGCCATGGCCGGGAGCCCGCGGCTTGCGGCAACCTAGAACCTGAACTTATGGCTGACTACAACCTGACACACCTCAAGCAACTGGAAGCCGAGAGCATCCATATCATTCGCGAAGTCGCAGCGGAATTCAGTAATCCGGTCATGCTTTACTCCATTGGCAAGGATTCCTCGGTCATGCTGCACCTGGCGCTTAAGGCGTTCTATCCTGGCAGACTGCCGTTCCCGTTGATGCATGTAGACACAACCTGGAAGTTCCGGGAGATGATCGAGTTTCGCGATACCCAGATGAAGAAGCTGGGTCTGGACCTGATCGTACACACCAACCAGGAAGGCGTTGCGGCAGGCATCGGACCGTTTACTCACGGCAGCGAAAAACACACCGATGTCATGAAAACACAGGCCCTGCGCCAGGCACTGGACAAACACAAGTTTGATGCCGCTTTTGGTGGCGGCCGCCGCGATGAAGAAAAGTCCCGCGCCAAAGAGCGTGTATTTTCCTTCCGCGACAAGAACCATCGCTGGGACCCCAAGAACCAGCGTCCGGAGCTCTGGAACACGTACAATGGCAAGGTCAACAAGGGTGAAAGCATTCGAGTTTTTCCGCTGTCAAACTGGACCGAGCTTGATATCTGGCAGTACATCTACCTGAACAACATCGACATCGTGCCTTTGTATTTCGCCAAGAAGCGGCCCATCGTCAACATCGACGGGGTGGATATCATGGTCGATGACGACCGTATGCCAATTCCCGAGGGTCAGAAAATTCAGGAGAAAATGGTGCGGTTCCGGACCCTGGGCTGCTACCCGCTCACAGGTGCCGTTGAATCCAAGGCCACCACTCTGCCCGAGATCATCCAGGAAATGCTGTTAACAACCAGCTCCGAACGCCAGGGCCGCTTGATCGACTCGGATCAGGCAGGGTCCATGGAAGAGAAAAAGCGCAAGGGGTATTTCTGATATGTCACACCAGTCCGAATTGATTAGCACTGATATCACTGCATACCTTGCGCAACACGAGCGCAAGGAACTCCTGCGCCTGTTGACCTGCGGCAGCGTTGATGACGGCAAGAGCACCCTGATTGGTCGACTGCTGCACGACTCCAAGATGATCTATGAGGATCAGCTGGCCGCCATTCAGAAAGACAGCCTCAAAGTCGGCACGACCGGCGGCAAACTCGATCTGGCGCTGCTGGTCGATGGTCTGCAGGCAGAGCGTGAACAGGGCATCACCATCGATGTTGCCTATCGGTATTTTTCGACTTCAAAACGAAAATTCATTATCGCCGACACGCCCGGTCACGAGCAGTACACGCGCAACATGGCCACAGGTGCGTCAACCTGTGACCTGGCGGTCATCCTGATCGACGCTCGCCATGGCGTTCAGGTTCAGACCCGACGCCACAGCTTCATCACCTCGCTGCTGGGGATCAAGCACATCGTTGTGGCAGTGAACAAGATGGACCTGGTCGACTACAGCCAGGACGTTTTTGAAAAAATCCGCGCCGACTATCTGAAGTTTTCCGAAAAACTGAAACCGGCCGAGTTTCACTTTATACCGATGTCAGCACTGGATGGCGACAATGTCGTCAACCCCAGCGCCAACATGGCCTGGTACGAAGGCCCGACATTGATGAACCTGCTGGAGAATGTTCAGATCACCGAGAATCGGAACTATGAAGACTTCCGCTATCCGGTTCAGTATGTCAATCGCCCCAACCTTAACTTCAGAGGCTTCTGTGGCACAGTAGCGTCAGGTGTCGTTCGTAAGGGCGACGAGATTATAGTGCTGCCATCACGCAAGAAGAGTCGTATCAAATCGATTGTGACCTTTGAAGAAGAACTGGAGCTGGCACACTCTGATATGGCGATCACACTGACCCTGGAGGACGAAATCGACGTCAGCCGCGGCGACATGATCGTGCATCGGGACAACATGCCTACAGTGGCCGAAGAGTTTGATGCCACGGTAGTATGGATGACCGAAGACGCATTACTGCCAGGCAAGATGTATGACTTTAAACTGGGTACAAAAACGGTCAGCGGCCGAGTCAATACCATCAAACACCAGATTGATGTCAACACATTGGAAGAGAGTCCGGCCCCGGCACTGGAACTGAACGAAATCGGCGTGTGCGATGTATCGGTAGATCAGCCGGTGTGCATCGACAGTTATGATCGCAATCGCAATACCGGCTCATTCATCGTCATCGATCGCCTCACCAATGTCACAGTCGGCGCGGGCATGATCAATCTGGATGCGGCCGCCGCCAAACGCCGCAAGCGCAGTGGAATTACTCACGTTACCCGTGAAGAGCGTTCAGCACGCTACGGTCAGAAACCGGCAACGGTCATGTTCATCGGTGTCTCCGGTGCCGGCAAGTCAACACTGGCTCACGGCCTGGAACGTCGTCTGTTCGACATGGGAAGGGTCAGCACGGTGCTGGACGGTAAGGCCATGCGACTGGGTATCAGCAAAGACCTGCCACATGACGCAGAGGGCCGCGCTGAGAACCTGCGCCGCAGTGCGCATATCGCCCGCTTCATAAACGACTCGGGACTGATCTGCTGTGCCGCTTTCGTCGCGCCAAACCCGGATTCACGTGAGCATGCGGTCAGTGTCATTGGCAAGGACAACTGCTACATCGTCTATCTGAATCCGCCCATTGAGGTCTGCCAGCAGCGTGACCCCAGCGGTATCTACGCAGCTGCAGAGGCAACAGGATCAGCCGATATCCCTGGCATCTCCTTCCCTTACTCGCCACCTGAAACGGTCGAGCTGGAACTGGATACCGCCAGCCTCAGCGTCGATGAATGCCTGGATCAGGTGCTGGATATGATGCGCGACAAAGGTATTCTTAACGGCCGCTAAACCGGATTATCGATGTCGATAAACTGATGGCTAACGTCGAACTGCTGGGCGATCCATTCGCCCAGCGCCTGGACGCCATAGCGCTCGGTGGCGTGATGTCCGGCAGCGAAATAGTGGATACCGTGCTCACGGGCCATATGAACAGTAGGTTCGGAAATCTCGCCTGATATGAAGGCGTCTGCACCGATCTCAACCGCCCTCTCGATATACGACTGCGCGGCGCCCGTACACCAGGCGATGCGTCGGATTGGACGGTCTGCCATATCCCGCCCGGCGCCGCTCAATAAAGACTGTGGCGCGATGTGCAATGGCTCACGCTGCAGTGCTTCATGAATGCGCGCTCGCAGCGATTCGCCGGTCATGGGGGTCTCCAGCTCGCTGTACAGGCCCATCGGTTGTCTGTTGATTTTGGTGAGCTCGCCACTGACAGGCAAACCCAGCACGGCTGCCAGCTTTGTGTTGTTGCCCAGCTCAGGATGTGCGTCCAGCGGTAAATGGTAAGCCACCAGGTTGATGTCGTGTTCCAGCAGCAGGCGCACCCGCCGCTGTTTCAGACCTGTAATGACAGACGACTCGCCACGCCAGAAATAACCGTGGTGCACCAGCAGCAGATCTGCGCCGGCCGCGGCAGCCGCTTCGATCATTGCCTGACTGGCTGTCACACCCGATACAACATGCCGAATCTGGTCTTTTCCCTCAACCTGCAGTCCGTTTGGGCAATAATCATTGAACTGGTCCGTCTTCAGCAGAGAGTCCAGTTCTTTGAGCAGGGTGCGGCGATCTATCGGCATAACGATTTACCTTCACTTAATGGGTTTTTATTCGCATAATGCGCAACTATATGAAAAGTTTTTTGCAGTTTATCAGTTGGCCCACATTCGTTGGTGTACTGCTGGCACTTGTGCTGCTGCAATACCAGCAAATTCGCCAATTGTCGGTTCGAATCGACGAACTGGCACTGCAGTCCCAGGCACAGATTTCTCAGCCTGCTCCCGCCCAGTCGACGACATCTCACGCCAGTGCTGTCGCCAAAGCATCACCGTCGGTTGTCAGCATTCACTCAACAATTCGCGAGCAGATTCAACTTCCGCCTGTCGAGGAATTGCCTGCGGCGCTACGTGATTTACTGCAGAATCTGCCATCGGAACGTCTCTGGGACAGCCTTGGCTCAGGCGTTGCCATCAGCGACCAGGGGCATATTCTCACAGCTTTGCATGTTATTGAAGGCGCCGAGGATATTGAGGTCCACTTCAACAATTCCCAGGGCAGGAACATCACCGCCCGGGCTCGCCTGCTGGGTGCCGACGCTGACAGTGATCTTGCCCTTTTACAGGTGGACAGCGCAGAACTGCCTCCTGCTGTGCCGATTGGATCTTCGGACGACGTCAATGTGGGCGACACTGTCCTGACGATAGGATATCCGCGGCGCGACCTGATGAATCAGAAATCGGTATCCGCCGGCGTTGTCAGCGCCCTGGGTATCCCCAGGGACGGCCTTCCCATCGTGGAATATATACAGACCGATGCGGCCATGAATTATGGCAACTCCGGCGGCGCCCTGATAAATGCCAATGGTGAGCTGATTGGCATCAACTCCTTTATATATTCTCAATCTGGCGGCTCTGACGGTATTGGCTTCGCGGTGCCAATCAACAAAGCCATGATTGTGGTGGAGCAGCTACGCCAGCAGGGCGTATTTACACCTGGCTATCTTGGCGTCATTACCGGCGAGCTGCTCAATGACGAAACCAGTAATACCTTTTTCGGTACGCCAGATATTGAGGGTTTGCTGATTGAGCAGGTTGACGCCAACAGCCCCGCAGAACAGGCTGGTATTCAGGCCGGGGATGTCATGACACATATCGATGGTCAGGCCATTGAAAGTGTTATCGGCGCGATCGAGCAGATCAACCGCAAGCCGCCAGGGGAACAGGTTGTCCTGACACTTTACCGTGCCGGCGAGTCTGTCGACAGAACAGTGACGCTGGGAACCGGCACTGCCCAGTACCGGACCCGTCTGGACTCACAATAAGGCAGCCTTTCTGGTGTGCGCCGGCACCGGCGCTCAGCCTCTGACTTAAGACTGATCGGACGAATGGCGGCCAGGAATACGCCAGGCGGCAGACAGCGCATGCGCCTGCAGGCGTTCATTGAGCGCCAGCGTTTCTGCCACCGGCGCCAGCGCTGCCGCACCGTGTGGAGAACACTTCAGAATGGAACTGCGTTTCTGAAAGTCGTAAACACCCAGTGGTGAAAAGAATCTTGCGGTACCCGAGGTCGGCAGGACGTGACAGGGTCCGGCACAATAATCTCCCAGCGCTTCCGGCGTGTGACGCCCCATGAAAATGGCACCAGCATGCCGTACACCCGGCAGCCACTGATCCGGATCTTCGACCGACAACTCCAGATGCTCAGGTGCAATCTCGTTGCAGATTGCCAGCGCCGTTTCTTTGTCCGGGGCGTAGATCAATGCACCTCGATTGCCCATGGACGTTGCAATGATGTCGCGCCGCTCCATCGTCGGCAGTAGCCGTGCGATACTGGCGCTGACTGCATCGAGAAAATCTTTGTCTGTACTGATCAGAATGGACTGTGCCTGTTCATCGTGCTCGGCCTGTGAGAACAGGTCCATCGCGATCCAGTCGGGGTCAGTCTGTCCATCACAGACCACGGTTAATTCGGATGGGCCGGCTATCATGTCGATACCCACTTCACCGAAAACCTGTTTTTTGGCAGCCGTCACAAAAACATTACCCGGCCCGGTAATCTTGTCGACTCTCGGTATGGTCTGCGTGCCGAATGCCAGCGCGGCAATTGCCTGCGCACCGCCGATGGTAAACAGGCGATCAACACCGGCCACTGCCGCAGCCGCAAATATCAGGCGGCCATCACCACCGGCATCTGCACCGTAGGCAGTAGGTACAACGGCAATCACTTCTTCCACGCCTGCCACCTTGGCAGGGATGGCGTTCATCAGCACTGATGAGGGATAGTTCGCCTTGCCACCTGGCACATACAGACCTGCTCTATCCAGGGCGACGACGTGTTGACCATAGACCGAACCGTCCTCTTCCTCGTACTGCCAGGATGGTTGCCGCTGACGCTCGTGATAACGACGGATGCGCTCTGCAGCCACCTGAAGCGCGTCCGCCTGTTCAGTGTCCAGAGCATCCAGAGCTGCCTGCATCTGCTCGCGGCTAACTTCCAGATCTGAGACGCTGCCAACATCGCGGCGATCGAATCGACGCGTATATTCGAGCACAGCCTCATCACCACGCGTTCTGACCTGCAATAGAATTTCGGCCACCGTATCACTGACAGTTTTGTCTTCAATCATGCGCCGGTCAAGAAGCGCTGTCAGGATCTCGTGAAAATCAGCCTGACCCGCATCAAGCCGGCGAACACTCAGCGATGTTGGCTCAGTTGCATCACTCATGATTTTTCCCCTGCTTCCACAGCCGCGCGAAGCCTTTCCAGCAGATCCGAGACAGCTGCGTGCTTCATTTTCATGGCAGCCTTGTTCACAATCACCCGCGAGCTGATGTTGGCGATCAGCTCCAGCGGCTCCAGGCCATTGGCTTTCAGCGTATTGCCACTATCCACAATATCAACGATCCAGTCAGCCAGACCCATGGACGGTGCCAGCTCCAGAGCGCCATTGAGTTTGATGATATCTGTCTGTAGCCCCTGGTCAGCAAAATAGCGGCGCGCAATGTTCACAAACTTACTGGCTACACGCACTCGATCAGTCGGCGCCGGCGCGCCAACCGGTGCAGCTGTCATGAGTCGACAACGCGAGATTTTCAGATCCAGCGGCTCGTAGAAAGCGCCTTCACCATGCTCCATCAGCAGGTCCTTGCCAACCACACCGAGGTCTGCACTACCAAACTCCACATAGGTAGGAACATCAGAGCCGCGCACGATCATGATGTGCAAATCGGGGCGGTTGGTCTCGAACAGCAGCTTGCGACTGGTGGTGTGATCCTCCAGCATCTCGATTCCCGCAGCTGCCAGCAAGGGCAGGGTTTCCTGCAGTATTCGTCCTTTGGTCAAGGCCATGACCAGCGATTGGCCCTTGTTGTCTTTCATCATGCGTTCCTTATGGCAGGCGACGGATCCTCGCGCCCAGTAATTGCATTTTTTCTTCAATACATTCGTAACCGCGATCAATATGGTAGATCCTGTCTACCAGCGTTTCATTGTCAGCAACCAGTCCAGCGATGACCAGGCTGGCAGAGGCACGCAGATCCGTTGCCATGACGGGTGCGCCACGCAAGGTCGGAACACCAGTGATGGTGACAGTATTGCCCTGGACCTGCATGGATGCTCCCATCCGGTTCATTTCATGCACGTGCATGAAGCGGTTTTCGAAAACAGTTTCGGTAATGATCCCCACACCTGATGCGACAGCGTTCATCGCTGCAAACTGGGCCTGCATGTCGGTTGGGAAGGCCGGATGTGGAGCGGTACGCAGCGACACTGCTTTTGGACGTTTTCCATGCATGTCGAGCTCAATCCAGTCCTCGCCCACCTGAATCTGGGCACCCGCTTCCTCCAGCTTCAACAACACCGCCTCGAGTATGCCTGGCACCGTGTCCTTGACTCGCACACGGCCGCGTGTCGCGGCGGCGGCTACCAGATAGGTACCAGTTTCAATTCTGTCGGGCATGACGGAATAACTGCAGCCATGCAGACGGGGTTTGCCGCTGACCACGATGGTGTCAGTTCCGTGCCCCTTGATCTCGGCACCCATTGCAATCAGGCAATTGGCCAGATCAACAACTTCAGGTTCCTTGGCGGCATTCTCAATGATCGTCTGCCCGTCGGCCAGGGTAGCCGCCATCAATACGTTTTCTGTACCAGTGACGGTGACCAGATCGAAGAAAATTCTGGCCCCCTTAAGGCGGCCATCAACCGAAGCCTTTATATAACCGTCTTCGACGACGATATTGGCACCCATTTTCTGCAGGGCCTGAATATGCAGGTTGACCGGCCGGCTGCCGATGGCACAGCCTCCTGGCAAAGCGACCTCTGCCTGGCCGAAGTGCGCCAGCATGGGCCCCAGGACCAGAATTGAAGCCCGCATGGTTTTGACAAGCGCATAGGGCGCGCTGAGTTTGCTCACTGTTGATGCATTGACTTCTACAGTCAGCGTCTCGTCCAGCATGGGTTCTATACCCATGCTGCCCAGCAGCTCCAGCATTGTGGTGATATCGTACAAATGCGGCAGATTGCTGATTTTGACTGTCTCGTCTGTCAACAGCGTCGCCGCCAGAATTGGCAATGCAGAGTTTTTGGCGCCCGCTGCACGGATTTCACCGCTAAGACTGACACCGCCCTGAATCAAGAGCTTGTCCATGAAAGGTCCCGTTAAGAGGAAAGGGTTGGATCAGGCGGCAGCGGCTTCGGCCGGTGTCATCAGTCGCATGGTCACCGCATGCACCGCGCCGCTTTGAATGTGCGGGTTAAGATGCTGATACACCAGTTGCTGACGCTTTACAGCGCCGAGACCCGAGAACACGTCTCCCACCGCAATAACCTGGAACTTGCCTGCCCCGCCATCCACTGTGATCTGGCAATCCGGCAGGGCAGCACTCAACAGCTCTGAAATATACTGTGCATCTAAACTCATTCGAAAACCTCTAACGGCGTGACCGGGGTCGGGACCTTACTGCCACGCCTCAATAACTGCGTCGATATCATTGTTGTTGCGCGCCATCAGCGCGGCAAACTGGGTATGGTACTGTCTGCGCAGGTTGATCCCGCCAACAAACAGGTTGCGCAGTTTCCACTCGCCCTGATCGTCTTTGAACAGCGCGTACTGCAGTTCTATCCGGGCTCCTTCGGAGTTGATCTGCATGCGCACGTTGGTCGGCGCATTGGGATCTTCCGGTGGATCCTGAGGTGGCAGATAAGTGAGTTCCTGACCACCGTATTCAACCAGGGCAGAACCGTAGAAACGCGTCAGGGTGCTGCGCAGTTTCTCTCCGAACGCTGTGAGCTGCGCGTCAGTGGCGTCTTCCGAAAATCTAGCCATCACGCCGCGTGCAACTTCACGAAAGTCCACAAACTTGCCGACTTCCTCCTCAATTCCCGCGTAGTAGCGAGCCGGGTCGGATTCAAAATAAGGTCTTAGTTCTTCGACTCGCCCTAAAAGATCGTTTACCGACTGCTCGGCAGCTTCAACCGCAGACAGCTGATCGTTCTGGGCCAGTGCTGGCGACAGCGCTACCAGTGATACCGCAGTCAGCAGTGACATTAAATATTGACGCATGTTCGATTTCATCTCTGTTCTCCTTCCTGGCCCGTGCGGGCTGACGAGACGCGTGGTAACGGTCGTTTTCCACAGCGTTGCAGTGTACCTCAAATGAGAAAGACTATAAATTACTACTTGCAATGCAGGGTGTTACTCCGTCTAATGGGCGGCCCAGACACAGCCTGCGTTCATCGTTTTTTGGTGCCATCAGCAGCTGGACAGTATGCAATTAACTGGAATTTCTATCCTGCAACCTCAACTATGCTCGTAAACATTTTGATAATCTGCCTTGGATTTGCCGGCCTGATATGGGGTGCCGACAAATTCGTTTTCGGCGCTTCGGCATTCGCCCGCAATATGGGCATACCACCCCTGGTCATCGGCCTGACAATCGTCGCTTTCGGCACTTCAGCACCCGAAATTTTTTCTTCCGCCGCATCTGCACTGGCAGGCGAGCCGGAACTGGCTATTGGCAACGCTATTGGTTCCAATATATTCAATCTAGGCATCGCGCTCGGCGTAGCGCTTGTCATCAAACCAATTACTCCACCAAAATCGCTGGCCCGCAAAGAACTGCCAGCGCTGATTCTGGTCAGTGTTATTTGCGGCCTGCTGATGTTCAATCGTTATATCGGGCCCATCGACGCACTTCTGTTGATTGCAGTGGTGACGTTTTTCATCTGGAAGTTATTCCGTGGTCATCGCAAGGGCGAGGAAGAGGCGATTGAAGAGGAAGAGATTCCAGACAATGTCAGTACCGGCAAGGCGCTGGGGTTCCTGTTGCTGGGGCTGGCACTGCTGATTGTCAGTGCCGAATATCTGGTTGACGCCTCCATTGAAATCGCCGCCATTCTCGGTGTCACCTCCGGCATTATCGGCCTGACGCTGGTCGCACTGGGTACCAGTCTTCCCGAGCTGGCCGCGACCGTCACCTGTGCACTGCGTGGACACCACGAACTGGCAGTTGGCAATATCATCGGCTCCAACATCCTCAATATCCTGGTTGTACTGCCATTCCCCGGCCTGCTGGCCGCTGGGTATTTCGACAGCTCCCTGCTGACACGTGATTACGTTGCCATGATGGTACTGACCGCCCTGCTGGTCGCGCTGTGTTATCCAGCCATCCGCGCCCGGCGCCAGCTGGGACGCCTCAGCGGGCTGGCATTCATAATGCTTTACCTGGCATGGTTCGGCATAATGTATTATCAGATTCACTAGACTGGCGAGAATTCCATGGCCGACCCCCAATCACTGATCGACAGTGCGTTGCGCACTATTCGTATTGAACATGATGCGATCGCGGCACTTCTGCCGCGCATCGACGAGGCTTTCGCACGCGCCTGCCAGATCATGCTCGACTGCGAAGGCCGAATTGTTGTCACCGGCATGGGCAAATCCGGCCACATCGCCCGCAAAATAGCTGCCACCCTGTCCAGCACGGGCACTCCAGCCATGTTTGTGCACCCGGCGGAGGCCAGCCACGGCGATCTCGGCATGATTACCGGCAAGGACGTGCTGCTGGCACTGTCGAATTCCGGCACCACCGAGGAACTGGTAAACATCCTGCCGCTGATCAAACGCAAGGGTGTTCCCTTTATCAGTATGACCGGAAATCCTCACTCAAGTATGGCAACCACCGCTACCGTCAATATTGATGCCAGCGTGACCAAAGAGGCCTGCCCGCTGGGACAGGCCCCGACCGCCAGTACGACCGTCGCGCTGGTTCTTGGCGACGCACTGGCGATGGCACTGCTGGAGGCCAAAGGGTTTACCGAAGAGGATTTTGCATTTTCACACCCGGGCGGTCGTCTGGGTCGACGCCTGTTGCTCAAAGTCAGGGATATCATGCACAGTGGTGACAGTATCCCCAGGGTCAAGGCTGGCACCCTGCTGAAGGACGCGCTGTTTGAAATAAGCAGCAAAGGGCTGGGTATGACCACGGTTGTTGACGACAGTGGCAGGCTGCAGGGAGTTTTTACCGATGGCGACCTGCGACGGACCCTGGATGCCGGCAAGGACATTACCCGCACCCTTATCACCGATGTCATGTCCGTTAACGGCAAAACTGTGTCCGTGGATGCCATGGCTACTGAAGCTGCCAGACTGATGGAAGAGAACCGAATCTATACACTGGTGGTGCTGGATGACAATCAACAGTTGAGCGGCATCATTCGTATGCACGACCTGCTGCAGGCCAATGTGGTCTAGGAGTACCGATGAAGTTTCTGACCGACTCTGCCGATGCCACTCGCCGCGCAGCCAGCATATCGCTGCTGTTGCTTGATGTGGACGGCATCCTGACCAATGGCCAGCTCTACTTTGGCGATCAGGGCGAGATTTTCAAAGCATTCAATACGCTGGACGGCCATGGCATAAAGCTGTTGCAGGCCAATGGTATTCGTGTCGGCATCGTATCCGGCCGCCACTCGCAGGCCCTTTCCACACGTGCCAGCGCTTTGGGCATCACCCTGATCAAAAGCGGACGCGAAGACAAGCTGACTGCCACTCGCGAGCTCTTGTCAGATCACCCCTGTGACTTTGAACACATTGCTTTCATGGGTGACGACCTGCCCGACCTGCCGGTCATGATGCGCTGCGGACTGGCAATTACTGTCCCCAATGCACATCCCAGCATTATCGAACGCGCGCACCTTTGCACAGACGGTGGCGGCGGCACCGGTGCAGTTCGCGAGGTGGCGGACTTTCTGCTTCAGGCGGCAGGCAAGTATGACGCCATCATCGCTGCCTGCGAGAGCGGACAGGATTCCTGATGCGTGCGCTGCGATACCTGATAAATCGACTGATTTCATTGCGCCTGAAAGGCTGGCTGGTGGCGCTGGCCCCAGCCGTTCTGCTGGCATGGCTGATGACTGGCGATCTGGATGTTTCCAATCCCGACCAGAGCAGCTCTCAGGTGCAACTGCCGTCGGGCGAACAGTACGAGGGATTCGGCCGTGACATTCACAGCCGTGTATACAATGACAGCGGCGAGCTGGAGTACACGATCGGAGCAGAAGCCCAACGCCTGTACACTGACGAGGTGACAGAGCTCGATTACCCTATGATCCGGATGTTTCAGCAGGGCCAGGAACGCTGGAATATATCCGCGGTATCAGGCAGAATTCGAGCCTCGTCGGGCGGCGATATTCAGGAACTGGAACTTCGGGACTCAGTTCAGGTGCGCCACCAGATGGGTGCCGATGATGCCATACAGGTGCAGACTGCCTGGCTAATAGTCGAACCGCAGGCCGAGCGGCTGTATACCGACGCGCAGGTACTGATCAACGGCAATCGCATCGAACAGCGTTCTATGGGCCTGCGGGCCAATTTCTCACTGGATTCACTGGAATTTTTATCAGATGTCGAAGGACGTTTTACAGACATATCACCGTAAACAGGCACGCCAGTCGCGACGGCCTGCTGTGCTTTCCAGCGTGAAAGCACTGTCCTTTGGCGTGTGCCTCACACTTATGCTGCCTGCATTTTCGGCCATGGCACCCACTGACAGTGGTGAAGACATCCGATACCACTCTGATGGCGGTGGCAGTATCGAAACCGAAGGGAATGTCCGAACCACCACCCTGCGCGAGAACGTTCGCATCCAGCAGGGCATGGTGACGATCTTCGGCAACACAGCCAGTCTGATACAGAACACTCAAACCGGTGAGCTGATTCGCGTCACCGTGGCCGGGGAACCCGCGCGCTTCACGCGTGAAGCACCACTGGCGTCGGAGACGATCACCGGTAGCAGTGACACCATCATCTATTACAACGAGCCAGGCGCCACGGTCGAGACGCTGCTGTCCGTGGTGGAATTTGTGGGCGACGCCAGCTTTACCCGCGGCGGCACGGCGCTGGAGTGCTCGGAAATCAAACATGTCATTGAAACAGCGGCAACGGACTCACCCGGCCCCTGCAGCGGCGTGTTTGCACCCGATGAAACATCTGACGACGATTCGGCGGGCAACTGATGGATCTGCTGAGCGCCAGCCATCTAGCCAAGTCCTACAAGGGTCGCCAGGTTGTCCGGGATGTATCCCTGACTGTAAACAGCGGTCAGATTGTTGGTCTGCTTGGCCCCAATGGTGCAGGCAAGACTACATGTTTTTACATGATCGTGGGCCTGGTAAATGCCGATAAAGGCAGGATCAGCATCAATGATCAGGACCTGACCGGGCTGCCCATTTTTGCCAGAGCGCGCCTGGGGCTGGGTTATCTCCCTCAGGACTCCTCCATTTTTCGCAACCTGACGGTGGCCGATAACATCATGGCCATTCTGGAAACACGCAAGGAACTGAGTGCCCAGCAGCGCGCAGAAAAGCTGGAAAGCCTGATTCAGGAATTCCACATCAATCACATTCGCGACAATAAGGGCATGAGCCTGTCCGGCGGTGAGCGCCGCAGGACTGAAATTGCCCGGGCGCTGGCTACCGACCCACGCTTCATCCTGCTGGATGAGCCATTTGCCGGTGTTGACCCCATATCGGTCAGTGACATCAAGTCCATTATTCAACACCTGAAGGATCGTGGCATCGGTGTGCTGTTGACTGACCACAACGTTCGTGAAACGCTGGACATCTGTGAGAAAGCTTATATTGTCAGCGATGGTGGCATTATTGCCGAGGGTGACGCCCAACAGATACTTGCCAACCAGCGTGTGCGCGATGTGTACCTGGGCAAGAATTTCCAGATCTGACCATCAAATGTCGTGACAAAATCTTGAAAATCCCACTCAATATCGGCATGATGTTTGCTTTAATTAACCGGCCCACATCTGGCCCAGTAATTCACGAGACCGAACCCGTTCTAGCGATGCGCCTGATGTCATGAAGATTTCGCTCCAGCTCAAACTCGGTCAACAGCTGACCATGACCCCCCAGCTGCAACAGGCAATTCGCCTGCTGCAACTGTCGACGCTTGACCTTCAGAACGAGATTCACGAGGCACTGGAATCAAATCCAATGCTGGAGGTAGATGAGTCTCCCGACAGCGATAGCAGCGATAGTTACGAGAACAGCGATAACACTGATAAGGCCAATGGTGCTGATGAAGCAACCGACTCACGCACCTACGAGGAGCGCCAGAACGCCTTCGACGAGGTCACTGCGGCCACACCTTCCAATACCGACAGCGATACTGGCGAAGCCGGCTGGGAGGAACACATTCCCGAGCAGCTTTCTGTGGATACCAACTGGGATGATATTTACCAGACCACCTACTCCACGGGCAGCCCGATGGCAGACACGGATGATTTCGAATCACGTGACTCCGCCTCAGAAACTCTGCAGGACCACCTCAACTGGCAATTGAACCTTACCAACATGTCGGATACCGACCGGCTGATTGGCATGGCAATCATTGATGCCATTGATGCCAACGGCCAGCTGTCGCTGAGCGTTGAGGCCATTCACGAAGGCCTGATGGATGATATCGAAGAGCTGGAAGAGGATGAGGTACTCGCCGTATTGCATCGCATTCAGCAGTTCGACCCGGTGGGGGTCGCCTACCGCGACCTGTCGGAATGCCTTTTGATCCAGTTAAATCAGGTCCCGTCCGAACTCGAGACCGATCCCGTGCGGCACGCCAAGATACTGGTGCGGGACTACCTGGCCCTGTTGGGCAATCGGGACTACGCCCAGATCATGCGGCTCACACGCTTGAAAGAGCCGGAGCTGCGCGATGCGATTGCCATCATCGAAAAACTTAATCCACGTCCGGGCGCCGATATCGCACCATCCAGCGCCACCTACGTTATCCCTGATGTGATTGTCAGCAAAGACACCCGCAGCGGGCGCTGGCGTGTCGAGCTCAATCCGGAAACAGCGCCCAAGCTGCGTATCAACGCCGATTACGCAGCGCTGGTCAAACGTTCCGATAACAGCTCCGACAACAACTATCTGCGCGACAACCTGCAGGAGGCACGCTGGTTCCTCAAGAGCCTGCAAAGTCGTAACGAGACACTGCTGAAAGTAGCCTCGCGCATTGTCGAGCATCAGCAGGGTTTCCTGGAGCAGGGCGAAGAGGCCATGAAACCGCTGGTCCTGCATGACATTGCCGAAGCAGTAGAGATGCATGAATCAACCATCTCCCGGGTAACCACTCAAAAATACATGCACACGCCGCGCGGGATATTCGAGCTCAAGTACTTTTTCTCCAGTCACGTCAGTACCGCTGGCGGAGGCGAATGCTCATCAACCGCGATACGCGCACTGATCAAAAAGCTGGTTGCTGGCGAAAACCCGCGCAAACCACTCAGCGACAGCAAAATCACTCAGTTGCTGGAAGACCAGGGCATTAATGTCGCCCGCCGGACAATCGCCAAATATCGCGAATCCCTGTCCATCCCCCCTTCCAATGAACGCAAGCGGCTGGTCTGACACCTTGCCAGTCCGCTCGGCGCACGTTGCCAGCGCCTGCCCAAGGCACTAGAATGGCGGCTCTGGAAAACAGGACACAGCAATGCAATTAAGCAGCATACTTACCCCGGAACGCGCCCTGTGCAACCTGCCGGGTGTCAGTAAGAAACGATTTCTGACCACGATCAGTGAAACCATCGCAGAAACCACGCCCAACCTGTCGGCTGACGCTATCTACACCGCATTGCTGGCACGTGAGCAGTTGGGCAGCACCGGTATTGGCAATGGTATTGCCATTCCCCACTGTCGCGTTTCCGAATGCACAACAATCACCGGTACCCTGGTAAAGCTGGATGAGGGCATCGATTTCGATGCCGTCGATTCACAACAGGTCGATCTGCTTTTTGTACTGATCGTGCCGGCCGAGGAAACCGATGAACATCTGCGCGTGCTTAGCGCACTGGCACGCCTGTTCCATCAGGATGAATTCTGTCAGGCTCTGCGGGGCGCTCGCAGCAATCAGGAACTGTACGACATCGCCGTACGATTTGATCAGGAACAACAGGCTTAAGCCTGACAGTTGACCCAACGATTCATTGAAGCAGGCTGTGAGACGTCGTGAAACTCTTGATTATCAGTGGTCGCTCCGGCTCGGGAAAAAGTACCGCCCTCAATATGCTCGAGGATCATGGTTATTACTGTATTGATAACCTGCCTGCCAGCCTGCTACAGGCATTTGTGTCGCGCATTTGCCGCGACACACCCGAACTGCCCCGCGTTGCTGTCAGTATTGACGCGCGCAATATTCCTGAAGACCTGAAGAACGTCCCGCAGATCCTGCACGAGCTGCAGCTGTCGGCGCTCAATATTGAAATCATTTTCCTTGATGCCAACAGCCCGACGCTGATCAAGCGATTCAGCGAAAGCCGCCGGCGTCACCCGCTTACCAGCAACACGGTTGGATTGCGCGAGGCCATCATTCAGGAGCGCGAATTGCTGGAGCCCATTTCCGCTATGGCCGGGCTGTCGATCGACACCAGTACAATGTCGGTACATCAGCTGCGTGAAGTCGTTCGTTCACGAATTCTCGAAAAAAAGGATTCATCGCTGTCCGTGATGTTTGAATCATTTGGCTTCAAGAATGGTGTGCCGATTGATGCCGACTTTGTATTTGACGCCAGGTGCCTGCCCAATCCGTATTGGGACAGCCAGCTGCGCCCTCTCAGTGGGCTGGATGCACCTGTCGCCGATTACCTGAGCAATGAGCCGGATGTGCAGGCACTGCTGCAGGATATTGAGGCATTTCTGGATCGGTGGCTGCCACGCTTTGAAGCCAGCAATCGCAGCTATATGACTGTTGCAATCGGCTGCACAGGCGGCCAGCACCGATCTGTATTCCTGTGTGAACAGCTGAAACTGGCTTTTGCCGACAAGATCAACAATCTGCAGGTTCTCCATCGAGAGCTGCGACGACGTCAGGACAACACCAACGCAACATGATCGAATCGACCATCACTATCTGTAACAAGGCGGGTCTGCATGCCCGTGCCGCCTCCAAACTGGTTGGCGTCGTAAACAAGTACCAGAGCAAGGTGCACATCGGCAACGAAAAGCTTGTTGATGCACACAGCATTCTGTCATTGATGATGCTCGCTGCCGGCAAAGGCACCACATTGCGAATCGTGGTTGATGGCGATGACGAATCAGCGGCACTGGAAGACATCGTGGCGCTGGTAAACAACCGATTTGAAGAAGGCGAGTGAGCGATAGCGTGACTGATTACAACGAATCCCCCTGGGATGACGACAACGAGACAGAGAGCAAGACCCGCCGCAAGCAGCGCATGACCGAGCTGCAGAAAATGGGTGCGGAACTGATGACTCTGAACAAGCGCCAGCTGGATCTTATTGATCTGCCCGAGAATCTGTTGTCGGCTATGCGAGAATACCAGCGCCTGCCTAACCGCCACGAAGCCAAACGCCGACAGATGCAGTTCATTGGCAAACTGATGCGTGCCGCCGACCACGATGCTATCCGTGAAGCACTGGACAAACTGCGTGCGCCTGATCGTCAGGAAATGCGCCGGGCCCAACAGATTGAAGCCTGGGGCGAGCGTTTGCTGCAGGGCGACGATGAGACGGTCGAGGCATTTCTGGCTGAATGGCAGCATGCCGAACGTCAGCCGCTCAGGCAATTACTTAGAAATTGCACCGATGCTGGTGTGAAACCTTTGTCAGCGTCTGAGGAAACTGGCTCCGCAAAGGCCGCGATGGAAAACACTCCGGAGGCAGACAGCTCCTCTCCTGCGGTGGTCGCCGCAAGAAAAGCCCGCCGTCGCCTTTTCGACTACCTGGGTCAGGTCATTGTCTGACGTCTGGTGACCATGCCAGAAAACTCCATCTGTCTGCGTATTCCAGGATCAGGGCATTCACAGCCCCCGCTGGCGAGTGGCCCTCGCCCTCCGCGGCATATAACCAGGCTGTAGCCTTGTCACCATGACGACGCTGCAACGCGGCAATCAGTTTGTAACTGTGCGCAGGCGCAACAATGTCATCACCAGGCCGTGCGACCGTCAGAACTGGCGGCAGTAAAGTCGGTGAATTCTCGCGAGTCAGTGCCTGGTGGTAGGAAGAATTGGCAAGCTGCCATTCTCTTGACTGCTCAACACCGGGGTCACCGTATTCCGCCACCCAGGACGGCGACCCTCCCAGTCGCAGAAAGGACGGCAGGTCATGCAACCCTGAATCGGCAACAACCGAACTAAAGACATCAGGCGCCTTTAACATGGCCATGGTGACCAGCAGCGCACCATGGCTGCGCCCCATCGCGGATACCTTGTTCCCTTGCGTCTGCAAAGCTGACGCTACATGGACAAACTCATCAACAGCCTGAGGCAGATCACCAGCAGGCCCCACGACGACGTAATGTCCACCAGCCAGCAGCCACACATAACGAGCAATGGAGAACCCCAACTCGATTGGCGCACCGAAACCACCATAGGTTTCGACCAGCACATGATTATTGATGTCCGGAATCTGCGAATCAGCATCCGTTTCTTTCTGAGGGGAAACCACAAAGTACGGGACAGTGCCATTCTCGCCTGCTGAATGGCCCATGCTGGACAATTCAAGCCTGACATCCAGATCAGCGGCAGGTGGCATATCCTGGCTCAGCAACTTCGTATTACCCGTGCTCAGGTCCAGCAAGGTCGCCTGCGGCGGTACGGTCAGGCCACTATAGGCCAGCAATAACTGCTGGGGCTCTATGGCGCGCATTCGATCAAGTCGCACCGGTTCTGGCAGTGCCACCTGCCCCACTATTACGCCATCCAGGCGTTGCTGGTAGAGCAACGATTGTCCATGGCGAAGGTATTCCACAAGGAAAACGTCGCCCACGACCTGCACGGAGGACAGCTGGGCGTTTTCGAGTGGCGCATCCAAGGACAGGGGTCGCAGCGCAGTATCCGCCAGAGAGGCCGTGTAAATGACACGATCACCAGCCGGTCGACGCCTTTCACGACGATAAAAAATAAACTCATCGCCAATCGCGCCGGCAAACCATAAGCCGACATCGTCGCCCTGCCAGAACCCGTCGCCTC
This sequence comes from Pseudohongiella sp. SYSU M77423, assembly GCF_029911965.1. NCBI lineage: Bacteria > Pseudomonadati > Pseudomonadota > Gammaproteobacteria > Pseudomonadales > Pseudohongiellaceae > Pseudohongiella > Pseudohongiella sp. SYSU M77423. The sequence goes on from NZ_JARYTH010000005.1 coordinate 190,487, forward strand.
GAACGGGCATACCGGTAATCCAGCGCGCCAGTTGAGTGCCGGAGCGATCGGCCAGCAGTGTCAGGCGATGGCGACCTTGATGCGATTCAGCAACAATGACCCGCTCGGACTGCGGTACCGGCAGCAAAGCCTCAATAACCCAGCCTTCCTCAGGCTGATATACCGTCGCGCTGTTTGCTGAGTCTGATGGTGTAGATCGCAGCTGATGATAATAAAGCGACTGAGCATCGCTGCTCCAGACCCCGTCCTGACTGCCAGCCCAGGCGGCAAGAACCGGGTTCTGACCGTTTGCACTCAATGCCAGACTGTCACCCGAATCGACAAAACCAACATGCCAGGCGTCAGCCAGTTGCAACAGGACTGCCGACCCATTCGCATTCACCGATACCGAGCGCCAGCTGTCAGATGTCACACCAGCGACTGGCGGCAAAGTCTGTCCAGCAGCAGCCACATCAAATGAGTTGCGGGATGCATCGCCGGGTGCCGGCAGCTCAGACCAGTAGAGTTCGTAATGGTCCTGCATGCCTGGATTGAAATAATAGAAATAACGTTGCCCGGCGACAGCAACTGCCTGAATGCGGGCATAGTCCCAGCTTTGAGCCATCAATCGCTGCCATTGCTCACGGCTGGGCAGTCTGGACAGCATTTCAACGGTGCGTGCCTGCTGAACCTGGCGCCAGGCCCGGCTTTGCCCGTTATCTGTCTCAAGCCACCGAAAGGGGTCGGCTGTCGGCTGTGCGCTGATGGATTCAGACAGCAGCACCATAGCAAGCGCCATGATCCGCAGCACGATCGCGCCAGCGCCGTTATGACGGTACTTTCCCGGCACTCTCAGCAGAACATGCTCTGGTTGATGATGCCCGCACCCCATGCTGTGTCACCTTCAGTGCTTGAACAGCGCCAGCAGGGTCTCACGCAACCAGCGATGTGACGGGTCGCTGTCCGACTGGCGGTGCCAGTAAAGGTGCAAGTCCAGGGGCATGGTTTCGAAGGGAAGTTTGCGCAATGTCAGCTGGTATTGGGACGCCAGGTAACGTGGGACGGTCAGTACCAGATCGGTGCCACGCACCACTTCGGCAGCGACCCGGTAGTGCTGAACTCGCAGTTGGATGCGACGTTCAGCCTGATGGCGCAGCAGGGCCATATCGACCTGCCCCAGTCCCCTTCGACGGCTCGACACATGGATATGACTCAGGGCGAGGTAAGCATCCAGTGTCAGTGGCTGCTGTGACATGGGATGGTCGGGGCGCATGGCACACACATAGTCATCCTTGATCAAGGACTGGTGTGACACCTGGGTATCTTCTATCAGGGGTACATCGACAGCAAAGTCCAGCTCACCTCGTGACAACTGACGTACAATCTCGTGACGCTTGGTATAGTAGCTCTGCAGTGACAGGTGTGGCGCATGCTGCTCGAAATGCGGAAACAGCCTGGGCAGGATGACCGCCTCGGCCAGATCCGTCATGCTGAAATGATAGGTACGTTCTGCAGAATCCGGTGAAAAGTCCTCGCGCTCAAGAACACTCGCATTCAACATCCCCAATGCAGCAGAGATGTTCTGGGCAATACTGTCTGCTACAGGCGTCGGCAACATGCCTTTCGAGGTGCGAACAAAAAGCTCGTCGTTGAACACTCGTCGCAGCCGCGACAGTGCATTACTGACCGCCGGCTGGGTGATCGACAGAGCCTTCGCGGCCTGAGTCAGATTACGCTCGGTATAGATCGTGTCAAATACCAGAAACAGATTAAGATCCAGCTTTTTCAGAGCACGGCCCCCTTTTATTGTCGCAGTCGCCAGTCCTTGTGCTGTTTCCAGGCTTGAGACCTATGTGTGACTTGCCCTGCTTTATGTATTATTCTCGTGAATGATACTCAAATTCCGCAATAATACAAATCAATAGTATGGATAAATTTAAATGAGTCAGTTGTATCTGGTCCGCCATGGACAGGCGTCGTTCGGTGCCGACAATTATGATCAATTATCGGAGCTGGGTGAGCAGCAGGCCGTCTGGCTTGGTGATTATTTTCGCGAACTGGGTGTGACGTTTACCCGCGCCATCGCAGGCTCCATGAAGCGTCAGCAGCAGACAGCACAGGGCATCCTGCTCGGCGCCGACCAGCCTCTGAGCGTTTCCATCGATGCCGGCTTTAATGAGTTTGACTTCCATACCCTGGCCGCAGTTTATTGCCACAGTGCCGGTATGGAAGTACCCTCGGTCAGCGATGGTGGACGTCTGTTTTTCCAGATGCTGCGCAAGGCCATGCATACCTGGTCGCGTGATGAGCTGCATGCGAGCCACAATGACAACTCATCACACTCACTGGAGCGCTGGCAACAGTTCCATGATCGGGTGCACAACAGCTTGCATTCCCTGACCGCCCTTGAATCGGGCGAAACTGTGCTGGTTGTCAGTTCTGGCGGCGCAATGGCCATGGCCGTGTCACAGATTCTGGGGTGCGGAGTCGATACGCTGATCGACCTCAACATGCAGACACGCAACACCGGCATACACCATTTTCATTTCAGTCAGCGCGGCTTTCAGCTGACCACTTTCAACGCGCTGCCGCACCTGCAGAGACGCGACCGCTTGCACGCGCTTACCTACACCTGAATGCAGGACTTCTGACAGCGAAATGAGACCTGAAGGCAATGCCCGACCGGAACTGGCACCATGAACAACAATAATGCTTTGGCAAATTGGCTTAACACTCATATCGATGGCTGTGACGGCCAGTATCAACTTGAAAAGTTTGCAACTGGACAATCCAATCCCAGTTTTCTGCTGCAGTGCGGAGGTCAGCAGTTTGTCCTCAGGCGTAAACCGCCTGGCGAACTTTTGGCTTCGGCTCATGCAGTAGATCGCGAGTATCGCCTTATCAGTGCACTTCGGCACACTGACGTGCCGGTGCCCCAGGCCCTGGCACTGTGTACCGACGACAGCGTGATTGGCAGCATGTTTTATGTGATGAGCTACGAGCCGGGCGACATATTGTGGGACCCGGCGTTGCCCGATGCTGAGACAGCTTTACGGCCGGCGTACTATCACTCGCTGATAGGCGCGCTAGCAACCTTGCACGATGTCGACTATGAGAGTGTCGGGCTGCAGGACTTTGGCCGGCCAGGGAACTATTTTGAGCGCCAGCTGACACGCTGGCACAAACAGTATCAGGCCTCGCAAACCACCGAACTGCCTGCCATGGATTCTCTGATTGCATGGCTGCAGCGCAATATGCCGCCTGATGACGGTGCCAGCAGCATCATTCATGGTGATTACCGTCTGGACAACGTCATGTTCCATAAGGGATCACCACAGATCCGCGCAGTACTGGACTGGGAGCTGGCGACGCTGGGACACCCAATGGCTGATCTTGCTTACTACCTGATGGCGCTTCGGCTGCCCGGCGAAGGCGAGATTCGGGGCCTGCAGGGCAAGAATCTGAAGGATCTGAATATCCCAGAAGAAGCGGAGCTGATTGACCTGTACTGCCAGCAGCGCCAGCTAGCCTCACCGCGACACTGGAACTTCTATATGGCATTCTGCTTCTTCAGACTGGCAGCAATTCTGCAGGGCGTCTACAAACGTGGCCTCGACGGCAATGCCTCTAATGAGCGAGCGCTGCGCATGGGAGAGCTGGTGGCACCACTGGCGGAAATGGGGCTGGCCTCGGTTGACTGACGAGTGCTACCATCGAAGCAATAATAAAAACTGAGGGTGTGTTATGCGCGACAAACACGCACGAGCCTATTGGCGGGCCAACGTCAGAATACTGGCGGGCCTGTTGTCTGTCTGGTTCTTCATTTCCTACGTCTGTGGCATCCTGCTGGCCGACACGCTGGATGCAATCCGGTTCGGCGGTTTCAAGCTCGGTTTCTGGATCGCACAGCAGGGATCCATCTACGTTTTTGTGGTGCTGATCATTGTTTATGTTGTGCTGATGGACCGATTGGATGCGCGCTACCGAAGCGATAGCGAGCAAGGTGTATCCAGGGAGGATCAGTCATGACGGTTCAGCTGTGGACCTATATTTTTGTTGCGCTCTCTTTCGGTTTATACATAGGCATTGCCGTCTGGTCGCGCGCCGCCTCAACCAATGATTTTTACGTAGCTGGCGGTGGTGTTCACCCTCTCGCCAATGGCATGGCAACTGCCGCCGACTGGATGTCGGCAGCGTCATTCATCTCCATGGCAGGCCTTATCTCTTTTCTTGGACGCGACGGTGCGTTTTACCTGATGGGCTGGACTGGCGGTTATGTGCTTTTGGCGCTGCTGCTGGCTCCCTACCTGCGCAAGTTTGGCAAGTACACCGTGCCGGACTTCATCGGTGATCGCTATTACTCTCGCAGCGCGCGCCTGGTGGCAATTTTCTGCGCCATTTCGGTGTCTTTTGTTTACGTCTGCGGCCAGATGCAGGGGGCAGGTATCGTTTTTTCCAGGTTCCTGGAAGTTGATATCACTACCGGTGTGATAATAGGCATGGCTATTGTGTTCTTCTATGCCGTTCTGGGTGGCATGAAAGGCATCACATATACGCAGGTTGCTCAGTACTGCGTACTGATTTTCGCTTACATGGTGCCAGCCATCTTTATCTCGCTGATGATGACAGGCAACCCCATTCCTCAATTTGGTTTTGGTTCCGAACTGACTGCAGAGTATGGTGGTGGCTATCTGCTTGACCGCCTGGACAGCTTGAGCCAGGACCTGGGCTTCGCAACCTATACAGAAGGTCAACGGGCGACGCAGGACGTCTTTTTCATCACAGCCGCGCTGATGTTCGGCACAGCCGGACTGCCACACGTGATCATCCGGTTTTTCACCGTGCCAAGCGTCAGGGACGCGCGTAAGTCAGCGGCCTATGCGCTCATCTTTATTGCCATTCTGTACACGACGGCACCGGCTGTCGCAGCATTCGCACGCACCAACTTGTTGAATACCGTCGACAACGCCGTATACGAAGAGCTGCCATCCTGGTTCAGCACCTGGGAAACAACCCAGCTGATCTCTTTTGACGACCGCAACGGGGATGGCCGCGTGCAGTACTCCGGCGATGCAGAAACCAACGAATTGCAGGTCAATCGCGACATCATGGTGCTCGCCAACCCCGAGATAGCCCAACTGCCCAACTGGGTGATTGCGCTGGTAGCAGCCGGGGCGCTGGCGGCGGCGCTGTCAACGGCTGCCGGCCTGCTGCTGGTCATTTCAACGGCTGTTTCGCATGACCTGCTTAAACGCAGTCTGATGCCGGGCATCAGCGAAAAGCAGGAACTGTTATTTGCCCGGCTTGCCATTTTTGTCGCTATCCTGATTGCAGGTTATTTCGGCATCAATCCGCCCGGGTTTGTCGCCGAGGTGGTCGCATTTGCGTTTGGACTGGCGGCCGCGTCATTCTTCCCGGCAATTGTACTGGGCATATTCTACCGCCGCATGAACCGTGAAGGAGCGATCGCCGGCATGCTGGCAGGCTTCCTGTTCACTGCCGGTTACATTGTCGCCTTCAAATTTGTGGTACCCGAACTCAGCACACCTGAACACTGGTGGTTCGGAATATCACCAGAGGGCATTGGCACCCTGGGCACACTGATCAATACCGTGGTGGCACTGACTGTCAGCCGCATGTATCCAGCGCCACCGCGTGACATCCAGAACATGGTTGAGGAAATTCGATTGCCAGGCGCGGTGCCCGCAGCAGTCAATCATCCGTAACATCGATTGTGGGCGCGGCGGGTCTGGCTTCGACCTGCCGCGCCAGGCGATCGCGCAATGCGTCGGCCAGAGAATGATAGGCCCTGGCGATCGGACCATCCGGCTGGGCTATTGTCACCGGTGTGCCAGCATCCCCCTGTGATCGGATCAGCCTGTCCAGCGGCAGGGATCCTATCAGCTGGGTATCAAAGTCCTGCGCCAGGCGATCGCCGCCGCCCTCGCCAAAAATCGTCTCAATATGCCCACAATTGGAACAGACATGCTGGCTCATGTTCTCTACCACGCCCAGCAATGGAACCCTCACCTTGCGAAACATCTCCATGCCTTTGCGAGCGTCAGACAGCGCCACATCCTGAGGCGTGGTGACAATCACAGCACCACTGACACGCGCAGTCTGCGTCAGGCTCAACTGTATGTCACCGGTCCCGGGCGGAAGATCAATGATCAAATAATCCAGTGCCGACCACTGGGTGTTGAGCAGCAGCTGATTGAAGGCACCAACGATCATTGGCGCGCGCCAGACCATGGCAGTTTTCGCATCGACCAGAAAACCTATTGAATTGGTCTCGATGCCGTGGGCCACCAGTGGCAACATGATTTTTCCAGGTTTGACCTGCGGACGTGTTCCGTCTGGAACTCCCAGCATCAGCGGCAGGCTGGGCCCGTAAATATCCGCATCCAGCAAACCTGTTTTATAACCCTGTTGATGTAGCGCCACCGCCAGGTTCACCGCAGTCGTTGACTTGCCTACTCCACCCTTGCCGGACGCAATACAGATAATGTGTTTAATGGTTGCCAGCGACTCCATGCGACCCTCCCGCTCAGACAGACACTGCCTGGCTTAATTGCTGTAACTGTAAGAGGCGTGAGTTTAGCAGGCTGTTGCGCTTAGACACACTTGCAGTCTTGATATTGGCAGCAAAACCATGTTCTATTTGACATCGTACATTAATAGAATCCGGTAAATCTGGTTGGATCATGACAACGTCTGTTAAACACACTGCAAGAGTCGAGAACAGCCAGGCTGCCCGCAGCAGCTATGGCTTGAGACACTGTTTACGACACACGGTGGCATTTGTCATGACCTCCGCGCTGCTGGGCAGCATCGCAGTCGCAGCTGAGGAACAACCCTCCAGCATGGGAAACGACCCACTGGCCAATGCCCAGCAATCCTTCGAGCACCCGGTCAAGTATGCAATCTACTCCCCAGCATGGCACCTCAGCACCAATGCCGGCCTGCGCATCGTTGCACAGAACCAGAGCGACGAAGCCATCGAATTGAAAAAGGTTGTGTTCACAGATGAGTCGGGGGAGGAGCCGCCCTCGGAGCTGCTGTTGAACCTGACGGTACCTGCCCACGGCTGGGCCGAGACCCAGGTTGACTATCAGGAGCTTCTGGCCGGAAATGACTGCGTGGAACGCACCATGGAGGATGACTGGAAGCTGGTGGAAATTTCCAACTACACGCTTAATCCGTCGGTGCGTGGTCTGATTATTGAAAACACCCGCTCATTTCGAATTTATCAGTGCGTACGCAGCGTTCGCGCACACTGGCACAACATCGACCAGGATATCAGCGGAGAAGGCCCGCAATGGTTGATGTACCACTTTGAACGGCTGCCCATCGACTGATGTACCTGCAGATTACCTGCTCTGCTTAGTTGCTTAGCGACTGCGCCTCTCTGACCAGACGGTCCTTGCGCGATTCCAGCTCGGAGATAAGAGCCTTCTGGAGGGGCTCGGCGGTCTGCCCATTGGCATCCACATTGTCGTACTTGCTCTGCTCGGTTGCCAGCATCTGCAGCAGTTCCTCGGCGGCCGTAATCGCCTCACGCAATCGTGCATTGGCCTGTTCGCGCCGACTGATGCGGGCCTCGTACTCGGCCAGTTGCCGTTCCATCGCAGCAATACGCTCTTCCTCGGCCTGAGCCATGCGCGCCCGCTCGGCTGCCATTTGCTGCTGCTGCAGCACTGCTGCCTGGCGAGCCCGCTCCTCAGCTCTTTGTTCTGCTTCTTCTCGGGCCGCCTCAGCTGCCTCACGTTCCCGCTGAATAATTGCCAGCTGCTCGCGCAATTCACGCTCGCTGCGTTCAGCCTCAAGTCGCGCGCGCTCAGCCTGTTGAAATTGAACCGCCAGTTCTCTGGCCTCAGCCTGAACCGCCGCCTGCTGTTCCATCATTTCCTGATGCCCGGCCTGCGACGCGCAGCCCGCCAGCGCCAATAAACTCACTGCTCCGACCAACAGGCGCAGCGATGCTTTGTTTGAGCTATTCATCTTCATACCCTTGTCTTCAATCTTGATCAGGGACAGGCAAGCGGGCTTGCCGCATCAAATAGAACGATTTCCATACTTTACCACACCCATCAGACTATTGAGCAGCGCTCAGTCCAGATTGGCTGTTGACCACCAACTTACTCTATAATCGAGTGCGCCACAGAGGCCACGAGCCAACTCACCGATACCGTGCATCATGCCCAGAACGTTTCTACGACATTTCATTTTCATACTCGGTCTGCTAATGGCATGTCTGTTGGGCCTGGGCACGCTGATCTTGAGCACATCGCCGAATGTGACTGGAAATGGGTCTCTCAATGAAGCAGAACGCCGCGAAGTCGAGCAGCTGATTGCCGATTACAGCCCCAACCGCCTGAGGGGCAGCGGCGAGCAACAACTGACGTTGAATGCCCACGAGCTGACCATGCTCGGCAACGTCCTGCTGAACAGCGTTCCCGGCCTGCAACCAGCCGCAATGAAAGTGGCAATCAGCGGTGCAACGGCTGATGGCGAGATCAGCATCCCGCAAACTCTCGGCCCCTTCGGCACCGTTTATCTCAATCTGAGCGCAAGTTTTGCCCAGCAGGGTGACAGCGTTCAACTGACGTCACTGCGAGCCGGCAGACTGCCAATACCGCGCTACTTCACCAATGCCGCACAAGCCTGGCTTGCCAGCCGTCTGCAGGCGGCTGGCACCCCAAGAGAAGAGTTGCTGGTGTTAAGACGCAATCTGGACAACACCGCGCTGGCCAATGATGAGCTGCAACTCAGGCTGCAATGGAACGAACAGACTCTGGAACGTTTGCGCAGCCAGGCGCGGCAGTGGGCGATTTCCGCTGAAGATCGTGAACGAGTGCGTGCCTATTATCAGGAAATCGTCCGCATAGCGGAACAGCAGGCCGTCGACAATCGCTTTGTATCTCTGCACCGCTTCCTGCCATCACTGTTCACGCTGGCGGTCGAGCGCAGCGACTCGGCAGACGACGCTATCGCGGAGAACCGTGCTTTACTGCTGACCCTGTCCATGTTTACCAATGAACTGCCTGTAAGTGACCTGCTGGGGCCCCAACCCGACATTCAGCCCGGCGAGGCCGATACCCGGGCCACTGATCTGCGCACAATGATGTTCTACCGTCACGATCTCAGTCTGCACTTTACCACCGCGGCGGCGATAGCCGCCTCGGCCGGCGTTGATCTGGCGGACATTCTGGGAACCGCCAAGGAAGTCTATGATTCTCGACAGCGCAGCGGTTTCAGTTTCAGCGACCTGACAGCCAATCTGTCAGGCATGGCGCTGGGAGAGGCGGCCACACAGCCCGAAAGTGCACAGCAACTGCAACGCCGGATGGCTGCAGCGCAGGCCGAGACCGACTATATGCCCACCCCAAGGACCGATGCAGACGGAATGACCGAGGAGGAATTCGCGCAACGCTTTGTAGATCGGAGCAGCGACGTTTACAATAGCAGGCTTTCCGATATCAATGAGTTAATAGCGGCTTTGCCGGTTTACACGGACTGATCATTCAGCATGACAACATCAGACAAGCAGGGATTCATCACGGCAAACCTGCACGCCGACCGTAATGCCAAACCTGAACACGGTGTGCTGCACAAGCCTGTGCACACTTCAGTTGCATTCAGCTACGACGATGCACGCGATCTGGCGGCAGTCTTTCAGGGCAAAAAATCAGGCTTCAATTACGGCCGTCAACAGAACCCCACGGTCAATGCTCTGCAGGACCGCGTCACCCAAATGGAAGGCGGCATTGCCAGCACCGCATTTGCGACAGGAATGGCGGCTATTGGTTCGGCAATGTTCGCCCTGCTGAAACATGGCGACCATATTATCTCCAGCGCATTCCTGTTCGGAAACACCAACAGCCTGTTTAACTCGTTCAAAAAATTTGGGGTTGAAGTCAGCTTTGTCGATACAACCTCAGCCGAGGTTGTTGCGGCGGCGATTCAACCCAACACCAGGCTTGTCTTTACGGAAACGATCGCCAACCCTGTCACCCAGGTCGCCGACCTTAAAGGTATTGGCGAATTGTGCAGCAAACACGGCATCATTTATATCGTCGACAACACGATGACCTCGCCGTGGTTCTTTAAGCCGGTCAATGTTGGGGCCAGTTTGATTATTAACTCGCTCACCAAGTTTATAGGCGGTCACGGTAATGCACTTGGAGGCATGCTGACCGACACAGGTCTGTATGATTGGCAGGAATACCCGGGCATTGATGACACCTACAAAAAAGGTGACCCGGCGCTATGGGGAACAACCCAGATTCGCAAAAAAGGCCTGCGGGATTTTGGTGCCACGCTCGGACCGGAGGCTGCCCATCACCTGGCGGTAGGTTCAGAAACCCTGCCCCTGCGCATTGAACGGGCGGCCGACAACGCTCTGAAACTGGCGCAGTTCTGTGAACAGCACTCTCGTATCAATAAAGTGTTCTACCCCGGACTGCCATCGCATCCGCAGCATGAGCGCACACGCGAGCTGTTTCGCAAACCCGGCGCTCTAATGAGTATTGAACTGGATGACAGCATTGACTGCTTCGACTTTCTCAACAAACTGAACTGTGTGGTTGCTTCAAGCAATCTCGGCGACGTCCGCACACTTGCGATTCCGGTTGCTCATACAATTTTTTATGAAATGGGTGCCGAGCGCCGCGCGTCAATGGGTATCAGTGACAATCTGATCCGACTGTCTGTGGGAATCGAAGACATTGATGACCTTATTAAAGATTTTGACGAGGCGTTGGCTATATGATTACACTTTGCCACCAGTCCGACATCGAGGAAGGCCGCGCCAAGGGATTTGATGTGAATGGCAAACAGCTGTTCGCGGTTAAAAAAGATGAGCAGCTTTTTCTGTATTACAACTACTGCCCGCATCTTGGCACCCCACTGGAATGGCTGGAGGATCAGTTTCTCGATCCGGATGGTGTCTTTATTCAATGCGCCACCCATGGCGCCCTGTTCCAGATCGAGAACGGTCAGTGTATTCAGGGCCCCTGCAAAGGCAAGTCGCTAAAACCAATCCCCTTTGAGCTGGGCAATGGCTTCATGATGGTTGAAGAATCGCAGGTCGCCCTGCTTGGTCGCCTCTGAGGTCCGCAGGCGCTTTTCAGCCAGACAGCAGGGCTTTGGCCAGACGCTCAACCGCTAGCTCCATATCGGTCAGTGACCGTGTGTAGGCGAATCGGACATAACGTCTGGCATTATGCTCACCAAAATCCGTACCTGGCGTCAGTGCCACGCCATGGTTTTCCAGCAGGTTTTGGCAAAACGCCTCGCAGTCGTCCGAAAACTGATCAATTCCGGCATAGCAGTAGAACGCACCTTGTGGTTGCCACGGCAGGCTGAATCCAAGTTGAGGCAGGGCACTGGCCAGGAAGTCGCGCCGCTGCCTGAATGCCTCGCGCCGGGCCTCATGTATCTCTATCGATGCTGGATCAAATGCGGCCAGGGCTGCGTGCTGCGAAGCTGTGCAGGCAGCAATGAACAGGTTCTGAGCCAGTACATTGGCGGTGGCAGCAAAGCTCTGCGGCACGACCAGCCAACCAACACGCCACCCGGTCATACCAAAATATTTCGAAAAACTGTTGATGACAAAATTCTGTTCACCGAAGGCAACAGCTGTCGGCAGGTCACCCATGGGCCGGCTCTGTTCCCGCGCGCGGGTGAAGTCCAGTCCATGGTAAATCTCATCAACCAGCAGGTGGACACCGCGCCGCTGCGCCCAGTCGCTAAGCTCCTGCAAGGCAGCAGATTCAATGACCGCGCCTGTTGGATTGGCGGGCGAAGCCAGCCACAGACCTTTGACACTATCGGTGTAGATGGCATCCAGCTGACTGATTGATGGCGCCGCCTGGCCAGGTGTTTCCGGTGCAAGCAGCACCGATCGACCGCCAGCCAACTGCACGTAATTCCGATTGCATGGGTAGGCAGGATCCGGCATCAGTACATGATCGCCAGGGTTGATTAGCAGATTGGACAACAGCACCAGGGCGCCACTGGCACCTGGCGTAATGATGATGCGAGATGGTTCAACATCTACTTCGTGATGCTCAGCGTAAAACCGGGCAATGCGTTCGCGCAGAGCAGACAGGCCTGATGCTGCCGTGTAACTGGTCCGGCCAGACTGTAATGCATGAACGCCCGCAGCAACAATGGGGTCGCAGGTCGTAAAGTCAGGCTCACCGACCTCAAGATGAATGATGTCACGGCCCTGCACTTCAAGCTGCATGGCTCGCTCGAGTACATCCATGACCCTGAATGGATTCACTTTTTTGGCCCGATCGGTCGCCTGAAACGGCAGTTTTGTCATGCTTTTTTTCCTGCTCTGCAGTGGTCAAAATTCAGCATCGCAACATAACATTTTTTGTAGCCTGGACGATAATAATCTGGTAGCTTACTGCGCTTGCTGAATCCGACACCGCCGTCAGGGACGCTCTGCCAGTCAATAAGAGCAGGATGCGCGGGGATCAGGCAGTAATTCTGTTGGCAAGCGTGCAGGATCGCGCTACTGTTAAGAGTCAGATTTCGGTCACCGGCGACGGCACCGAAATTATGGAAAACCCGCAAGGGTACGAGGCCTGGTTAACCATGTCCAAGACACAAACGAGCATCGCAACTGACAGTGCTTCGGTTCTGAAAACGTTCACGCCCTACAAGATCAAGAAGGGCGAGGAGTACATGAACGAGGCTCAGAAGGAACATTTCAAGGCCATACTTCGCAGCTGGCGCAATCAGCTCATGGAAGAAGTGGATCGCACAGTGCATCACCTGCAGGACGATGCGGCGAACTATCCGGATCCAGCAGATCGAGCCACTCAGGAAGAAGAGTTCAGTCTCGAGCTGCGCACCCGTGATCGCGAGCGCAAGCTGATCAAGAAAATCGACTCTACTATCGAAAAGATCGCCCAGGATGACTACGGATACTGTGAGTCCTGTGGCATAGAGATCGGCATTCGCAGACTCGAAGCCCGACCGACGGCCGACAAATGCATCGACTGCAAAACACTCGATGAGATCCGCGAAAAGCAGTGGGGAGCCTGAACACGGCTACATAGGCCGTTTCGCTCCCTCACCAAGTGGCGCTCTCCACTTCGGCTCCTTGCTGGCAGCCCTCGCCAGCTATCTTGATGCGCGTGCGCACCGCGGCCAATGGCTGGTGCGCATGGAAGACCTTGACCCCGCCCGCGAGCCACCCGGAGCTGCTGATCAGATCCTCCGGACACTTGAAGCATTCGGGCTGTTCTGGGATGGTCAGGTAATCTACCAAAGCCAGCGACAGGCAGCCTATTTTGAGGCACTCGAGCAACTACAGCGCCAGAGCCTTACCTTCCCCTGCACCTGCTCCCGCAAGCGCATTAAAGCCACGGGGGGCGTATACGATGGCAAATGTCGACAGCGTCAAAGCCCTCCACGGTATGACTTTGCCACACGCGTGAAAGTGAGTGACGAACTTATTTGTATACCCGACCAGATTCAGGGCGACTTCGTACAGAACCTGCTTCACCACTGTGGCGACTTCATTCTGCAGCGTCGCGACGGGCTGATCGCCTATCAACTGGCCGTGGTTGTTGACGATGCATGGCAACAGGTAACTGATATTGTGCGCGGCTACGATCTGCTTGAATCGACACCGCGCCAGGTGTTTCTGCAGCGTTTGCTGGGTTACCCTACGCCCGAGTATGCTCATATTCCCGTCGCCGCCAACGACCTCGGGCAAAAGCTCAGCAAGCAGCATTTTGCGCGACCGTTACTGGCCAGTGAGTCTCGACAGGCCACTCATAAAGCGCTGGAATTTCTCGGTCAACAACCTCCAACTGAGCTCGCCAGCGAGGCTGCATCAATTCAGATTGACTGGGCCGTCGAGCATTGGGATATACATCACGTGCCCAAGTTGGCTAATATCCCGGTTTCACCCATGTTGAGCTGAATGCCGAACCAGAATCGGAAACGTCATGTATCTGCCACCTGCAACACTGATTGTCATACTGTTCACCTACCTGGTGTTTCTGGTCAGCGTGGAATGGGCCATGCAGATGGACGGCGCATGGTATCGCCCCTTTGTGTTGTGCTTTCTGGTAATAGCCGCGGGCGCATGGGCATATCGGGAACAGAACTCCGATGAGCTTTGAACTCAGTACATTATTCGCGCTGGGTATTGGTTATCTGGCCATTCTGTTTGGCATCGCTTTCATTACAGAAAAGGGCTGGATACCCGAGCGCGTGGTGCGCCATCCCATCGTGTATGTTCTCTCGCTCGGTGTGTTTGCCAGTGTCTGGTCCTATTACGCGTCTACAGGCAATGCCTTCAGGGACGGTTTTGGCTATCTGGCTCCGTTCATTGGTATCTCCCTGGCCTTCCTGCTGTCGCCGCTCATACTGCGCCCCATTCTGAATCTGACAAAGACCTATCAGCTCAGCTCACTCGCAGACCTGCTGGCGTTTCGCTATCGCAGCCCCTGGGCCGGCACGCTGACGACACTGATCATGTTGATCGGTGTCATGCCACTGCTCGCCCTGCAGATTCAGGCAGTAGCCAATACAGTAGGCCTTTTATCACCAGACGCGACTCAGACCACTCTGGCACTGACCTTCTGCCTGCTGATCACGCTGTTTGCGATATTTTTTGGCACCGGCAAGGGCTCCGGCCGCGAGCGTCATGACGGTCTGGTCATGACCATTGCGTTCGAGTCCCTGGTTAAATTGCTGGCCGTATTGCTGGTCGGTTGGTTTGCCGTTCATGAGGGATTTGGGGGCTTCGCCGCCATGGAGGAGTGGTTGCAGGACCAGCCGGAACTGCTGCGACGCTTGAAAGAGCCAGCGCCTCCCGGCACGTTTCAGGTCCAGATGTTGATATTCTTTACGGCTGCTGTGGCAACGCCACACATGTTTTACATTACCTTTCACGAGAACAATCATCCCAGAGCACTGAATGTTGCCAGCTGGGGTCTGCCCCTGTATTTCCTGTTGTTGAGCCTGCCGGTGCTGCCCATTCTCTGGGCAGGTCTGAATTCGGGCAGCCTGACGCCCATGGAGTACTACCCGGTCACTCTGGGTATTGACTACGACACACCCCTGATGACGCTGATCGGCTTTCTGGGCGGACTGTCAGCAGCCAGTGGTCTGATTATTGTTATCACCCTCGCCCTGTCGACGATGTGTCTGAACCACTTGATCCTGCCCATCTGGCAACCTAGGGCAAACCAGGACATTTACCGGTGGCTGCTGTGGAAACGTCGAGCCTTGATTGCTGCACTGATATGGGGTGGCTTCCTGTTTTACTACATCCCCTCAGACAGCCAGAGCATTCGTGCCGTCAGTAACATTGGCCTGGTGGGCAGCCTGCAGTTTCTGCCGGCAGTTATTGCGCTACTTTACTGGCCGCGTGGCAACAAAAAAGGTTTCATGGCCGGTGTGGCGGCAGGCACGGTAATCTGGGTGACCTTGCTGGTATTGCCGGTGGCGACCGGATTCAATCTGGTGGTGCTGGATGGCATGAACACACGCGTCATCATAGCCCTGTCGCTGATCTGCAACATCATCCTGTTCATCACCGTGTCACTGATGACACGCAGTTCGACTGAAGAAAAAGTGTCTGCGGATATCTGCTCCGTCGACAACCTGCGGCGCCAGCGACGCGCCAGGGTCAGCGCCGGTTCGGCCGATGAGTTCATATCCCAGCTCACCAAGCCGCTGGGCGAGCGGACCGCAACACGAGAGGTCATGCAGGCTCTTCGCGACCTCAACATGGATAAAAAAGACAAACGCCCCAAGTCGCTGCGTTTACTGCGCGGCCGCCTGGAGGCCAACCTGTCGGGTCTGCTCGGCCCCGCCATTGCACATGACCTGATTGATCGATTCCTGCCCTACACCGCCAACAGTGAACCCGGCGCATCCGACGTCGCTGCGATCGAGAATCGAATTGAGGCCTATCGCAGCAATCTGTCGGGCATGGCGGCCGACCTGGACAACCTGCGCCGCTATCATCGCCAGATTCTAATGGATCTGCCGCTGGGCGTCTGCTCACTGGGACCGGAAGACCAGATCATTATGTGGAACCATGCCATGGAGAGCCTGACCGGCATCACTCCTGACGAGGCCGCCGGTCTGCAGCTGGGAGAAATCGGTGAACCCTGGTTCTCGCTGCTCAATCAATTCAGAACGGGCGACAACACGCATCAGCATAAAGCCACCGTCAACATCCATGGCAGCAAACGCTATGTCAGTCTGCACAAGGCTGTCATCGAAAAGTCAGCCAGCCCCAGGATACGTCAGGACGGCGTGATCATTCTGCTGGAAGACCTGACGGAAACCGAGTTGCTAGAAGAAGAACTCGCGCACAGTGAACGTCTGGCTTCCATTGGTCGCCTGGCTGCAGGCGTAGCGCATGAAATCGGCAACCCTATTACCGGCATTGCCTGCCTGGCACAGAATGTCCGTGATGAAACGCAGAATGATGAAATACGGAACATGGCCCGCCAGATCATCGAACAGACAGATCGCACCTCGCGCATCGTACAGTCGCTGGTTAACTTCGCTCACAGCGGCAGTCACAACAAATCTGACCAGCGCAAAGAACGGGTATCAATATCTGAGTGCATCGATGAGGCCATTACGCTGGTGTCGCTTAACAAGAAGGGCAAGTACATGAACTTCGATGTGCGTTGCGATGAGCCGGCCTTTATTCTGGGGGACTCACAGCAGCTGCTGCAGGTACTTGTAAACCTGATCAATAACGCCCGCGATGCCAGCCCGGAGCAAAGTACGATAAGCGTTAACTGTGAGCGTATAGCCGCCTCGGTACAGATCAGCGTCAGTGATGAAGGCACAGGCATCCCGGACTCCATCAAAGACCGCATTTTTGAGCCCTTCTTTACGACCAAGGAGCCAGGAGAAGGAACCGGACTGGGCCTGTCACTGGTTTACAGCCTGGTTGAAAACCTTGGCGGACATATTGATATAATGAATGCTTCGGCGCGCACCGATAACCCCGGTGCTAAGGTAATTCTGAGTTTTCCCTGTTATGATGCGCAACACGCTCCCAACTCCTGAGTACTAAAGAGCGCCGCCAACCGAGTATGACGATGACAGCAAAGCACAAGGTTCTGGTAGTAGAAGACGAACAGGTGATTCGTACGGCATTGCGCCGGCTGCTGGAACGTCATGATTATCAGGTCAGTGAGGCTGGCTCAGTCAAAGACGCTCTTGAACTTCTGGCAGCGCAGACATTTGATATTGTTGTCAGTGACCTGCGTCTGCCCGGCGCACCTGGCACAGATCTGATCAAGGCCACCAGCACGCCAGTCCTGATCATGACCAGCTACTCCAGCCTGCGTTCTGCCATCGATTCAATGAAGCTGGGTGCGGTGGACTACATACCAAAGCCCTTCGAGCATGAAGAAATGCTTCAGGCTGTCGCCCGCATCATTAAAGATCACGGCACCAGAGTCCCCGAGACACCCGTCAGAGCACCGGTTCAGGAGATCTCAGAACCACCCGTGCCAGGAATGATCGGCAGCTGCCCGCAGATGATGGAGCTGTTCAGACGTATTCGCAAAGTCGCCATGACCAGCTCAACTGTGCTGATCAATGGCGAAAGCGGCACTGGCAAAGAGCTCGTAGCCCAGGCAATACACAAACTCAGCGACCGCAAGGATTCCGAAATGATATCGGTCAACTGCGCCGCCATCCCGGAAAACCTGATCGAGTCAGAGCTGTTTGGTCATGAGAAAGGTGCGTTCACTGGCGCTACAGCCAACCGCACCGGCCTGGTCGAGGCTGCCAATGGCAGCACATTGTTCCTGGACGAGATAGGTGAACTACCGCTTGACGCACAGGCCCGCCTGCTGCGGGTACTGCAGGAAAGCGAGATTCGCAAAGTGGGTTCTGTACAGTCGCGCAAGGTCGATGTTCGCCTGGTGGCAGCCACCCACCGAGACCTCAAGCAGCTGGTTATCGACGGCGATTTCCGCGAGGATCTGTATTACCGAATCAACGTCATGACGCTGATTCTGCCACCGCTCAGGGAGCGCGGTAACGACATCCTGGAACTCGCTGACTCCATCCTCGGCCGCACCTGCAGACGCCTTAAGTCGCCGCTGCTGACGTTTACCCGGGATGCAACCCAGGCGATTGCCGACTACTCCTGGCCAGGCAACGTCCGCGAGCTGGAAAACGCCATCGAACGTGCTGTTGTGCTGGCTGAAACCGACGAAATAGGTGCCGAACTGCTGGCAATCGACCTTAACAGCAAAAAAGCCATTCGGCCGATGACCGAGCGCACTCAGCATACGGCAAGCGAAGAAGATGATTCTGCCGAAGAACTCTCTCTGGAGGACTACTTCCAGAAATTCGTCCTTGAGCATCAGGACCAGATGAATGAAACACAGCTCGCCAAGAAGCTGGGTATCAGCCGCAAATGTCTCTGGGAGCGCCGCCAGCGGTTCGGCCTGCCGCGCAAGAAAAAACAAGCCTGAGATTGTGTTACCGATACTCAACTACCCAGTCAAGTGTGAATTGGGGTAACAGATTCCCTGATCTACACAGTCACCAAACAGTCACAAAAATCACAAGTAACTGATAAACAAAGATATTTAATTGTTGGCACACTACGTGCACTAGTACGCGCAATAACAATAAAAAGACACAATAAAAATAAATCGCTAAAAACAATAAAAATTCGCATCGCTTATGGTGCAAAATAATAAAAATAATCTGACAGGAAGGTAATGAGTCAGGTCTTGCTGATCACTACCGACACTGTGGCTGGACAGAAAAGAACTGTCACCAACAACAAAAGGCATCCAAAAGTTGCCTGTAAACAAGAACAAAAAGAAATAACAATAAAAATAATCAAATACCTTCCTTGCGGGGGGGTCGAGTCACCCCCCAGAGCATTTCACCCTGCACTCCTCGTTCACTTCAGTGTATTATTGGCCTTTGTTACAGATCCTGTATTAGTGCATCATGCGTGCTTTACAGTCCATAAGGGCTGATCGGGGTCATACAGTGAACGGACACAGATGCCTAGATGTTTAAAAAGCTAACCCGCCTTTTGACAGGTCGCCCGTGGCGAGACACGGGAATCACGGATGGTGCCAACAGTGCCGCTGGCCAACACGACCAGAGTCGCAAAACCAGGCGTCTGGAGCATCCTTCATCAGAGAAACCGGGCCGACAGAAGGCCACTTCCCGTCACGGCAAACCCAGCGCAAAAACAGTAGCAGAGACTTCACCTGCCAAGTTGCTGGGTATGGACCTGCACGACGTCGACATCATCGCCCGCGAAGACCACCATATTTCACGCAAGGACATATCAGCCAACGCACTCAAGGTGCTTTATCGTCTCAACGATGCCGGCTATCCGGCCTTTCTGGTGGGTGGTGGCGTACGCGACCTGTTGCTGGGTGGCCACCCTAAAGATTTCGACATCTCGACCAATGCGACACCCGAACAGGTCAAAGATCTGTTCCGTAATTCCCGCGTGGTTGGCAGACGCTTCAAGATTGCTCACGTTCGTTTTGGACGGGAGATTATTGAGGTCACTACCTTCCGCGCACACCACGAGATTGAAATTGAAGTGGAAGATGACCAGCCGCGCAAACATATCCGCGACCTGGATTCGGCCCACACCACCGGCGGCATGATTCTGCGCGATAACGTTTATGGCTCTATCAACGAAGACGCCATGCGACGCGACTTCACCGTCAACGCGCTGTATTACACAACCAAGGGTTTTTTGCTGCTGGACTTTGTCAAAGGTCTGGCAGACATTGATGCGCGCCTGATTCGTATGATCGGCGATCCGGAAACCCGCTATCGCGAAGATCCTGTGCGTATTCTGCGTGCGATACGCCTGGCCGCCAAGCTGGACTTCCAGATCGAAGCTGCCACCGAGGCACCTCTTAAAGAACTGGCAGGTTTGTTGAAACTGATATCCCCAGCCCGTCTGTTCGATGAGACGGTCAAACTGTTTACGACTGGCAAGGCGGAGGCAACATTTGCGCTACTGCGTCACTATGGAGTCGCCGACTACCTTTTCAAACCGGTCATGCCCTATCTCAAGGATGCGGACTCCATCGACAGCAAACTGATCTCTCTGGCGCTGCGAAACACAGACCAGAGACTGGCAGACGGTAAATCAGTCACTCCCGCGTTCCTGTATTCGGCGCTGCTGTGGCCCGCTCTCAAGGATGCGCTGACGGACACGGATGGCAATAGACCACCGGCCATGCCGGTTATTCAGCGCGAAGCTTCGGAAGTTATCAGTCGACAGCTGACGTACACGTCAATTCCCAAGCGTTTCACTGCCATGATGCGAGAAATCTGGGAGCTGCAGTGGCGTCTGCAGCCGCGAAGCCGGCGCAATGTGGAGAGTGTGATTGCTCACCCTCGATTCAGGGCTGCCTACGACTTCCTGCTGCTGCGAGAAGCTTCCGGTGAAAATCTTGGTGGTATTGGTGACTGGTGGACACGGTTCCAGGATGGCGATCATGCCCTGCAGGAGAGCATGATTGGCGATCTGCAGCCGGCGCGGTCGCCAAAACGGCGACGCCGCAAACCCCGTAAACCCGCGGAGCCCAGCAACTGATGTACTATCTGCCTCGCTATATCGCAGTGGAAGGCCCGATTGGCGTCGGCAAAACCAGCCTCGCCAAACGACTGGCCGAATCGTTCAACTACGATATAGTGCTGGAGAAACCCGAAGACAATCCTTTCCTGGAACGTTTTTATCGCAACCCCAAACAGCATGCGCTGGCCACCCAGCTGTTCTTCCTGTTCCAGCGCTCACAGCAGTTACAGGGACTGAAACAGAATGACCTGTTTGAGCCGGTCAGGGTGGCCGACTTTCTGATCGAGAAAGACATGCTGTTTGCACAGCAGAACCTCGACCCGGATGAATTTCAACTCTATCAAACCGTCTATCAACACCTGACGATTGATGCGCCAGTACCCGATCTGGTGATTTATCTGCAGGCCCCTACACCCGTATTGCTGGCCCGCATTCAGAAACGCGGTATTGCTGCCGAGCAGGCGATTGAGGCGGATTATCTGGAGCGACTCAACAACGCCTATACCACCTTTTTTCACTACTACGACCGCTCTCCCCTGCTGATCGTTAATTGCAGTGACCTGGACCTGGTCGGTCGCGATGACGACTACGAACAACTGGTCAACCAGATCAAATCAGGGCTGCGTGGTGTACACTATTTCAATCCTAAGCCCACCTTGCTGTGACTACAGCGTCAGGCTAAGCTCACCATCAACAAGGGGGAAACATGAGTACACAGTCCGGTCGCCAGCACGTGACGCTGGCCACTCTGAACAAGATCCACCAGGCTGGCGACAAATTCGCCTGTCTGACCGCCTACGACGCGCTGTTCGCCTCTCTGGTCAATGAGGCCGGGGTAGAGGTGATCCTGGTGGGCGACTCTCTTGGCATGGTTCTTCAGGGACATGACAGCACCTTACCCGTCACGATGAGCGACATGATCTACCATGTCGAATGTGTCAAACGTGGCAACAGCCGCGCCTTCCTGATGGCCGACATGCCATTCATGAGCTACTCCTCCGAAATCGAGACACTGGAAAATGCAGCTGCCCTGATGAGGGCTGGTGCAGAAATGGTCAAACTTGAGGGCGGCGCCTGGCTGACCAGCTCCACCCGGCTATTGGCCGAGCGTGGCATTCCTGTCTGCGTCCACATGGGGCTGACACCGCAGTCAATCAATCTGTTTGGCGGTTATCTGGTCCAGGGGCGGGACCCGGCACAGGCCGACAAGATGGTAGAAGAGGCTCTGCAGTTGCAGCAGGCCGGCGCCAGCATCCTTCTGCTGGAGTGCGTACCGACAGCTCTGGCCAAACGCATTACCGACGCGCTGGACATCCCCGTGATCGGCATAGGCGCCGGACCACACACAACCGGACAGGTGCTGGTGTTGCATGACCTGCTGGGTATCTCACCCATCAAACCCAAGTTCGTGAAGAACTTTCTGGCTGAATCCGACAGCAGTATTCCAGCGGCACTCAAGGCATACGCCGAAGCTGTAAAAATCGGCCAGTTTCCTGCACCGGAACACTGTTTCGATTGATGCTGCGCTTCGCCTCTATTCACCGACCCTGAGCATCAACTGAAAAGGAATACTGCCAAATAAAGCGGACCACGGACACTATGCAGATCTGTTACCTCATTCGCGAGTTGCGCGACACGCTCAAACCATTTCGTCAGCAGGGCAAGACCATTGCGGTGGTGCCTACCATGGGCAACCTGCACGCAGGCCATATCAAACTGGTGACCACGGCTCGCGCCAAGGCAGACATCGTTGTTGCCACCATTTTCGTGAATCCCATGCAGTTTGGTCAAAGCGAAGATCTGGACAAGTACCCGCGTACTCCAGATGCTGATATCGAAAAACTGACCTCAGCCGGCTGTGACTACCTGTTCACACCACCGGTCTCCGAGATTTATCCCAGAGGCCTGAGTAATCACACGGTTGTCCATACGCCGGACATCGCTGAGCGTCACTGTGGTGCGAGTCGCCCGGGTCACTTTGACGGGGTCGCAACAGTGGTAAGCAAACTGTTCAACATCGTGCAGCCCGACCATGCTGTATTTGGACTAAAAGACTATCAGCAGTTTCAGGTGATTCGTAAAATGGTCGAAGACCTGTGTTTTGATATCACACTGACTGGCGTCAGCACCGAGCGTGAGCAGAGCGGCCTGGCCTTGAGCTCACGCAACTCCTACCTGAGTGATGCCGAAAAGACACAGGCACTGGCACTTGGTCAGGTGCTGCGTCAGACGGCCGCAGAAATTCAGTCAGGTCAGCGCGACTATCGTGCGCTGGAGTCAGGTGCATTGCAGCTCCTTCAGAAGTCGGGCCTGAAGTCTGACTATTTTGTCATATGCACTCAGGATGACCTGCAACCAGCTGCTCCCGGGCAGCACAACGACCGTCCGCTGGTCATCCTGGCAGCTGCCTTCGCCGGGTCGACCCGGCTGATTGATAACATTGAAGTCGACACTAACAATAATCAGTGAGACCCAATACGTCGACACGTGAGGAGAATCGCATGGCTGAAGACAAACTCTACCCGGTGGATCCCGCCAGAGACCGGCACAGTCTGATCGACTTTGAGCAGTATAAAAAGCTCTATCAGCAATCGATCAGCCAACCGGAGACCTTCTGGGCCGAGCAGGCAGAACAGTTCCTGTCTTTCTTTGAACCCTGGTCAGCCGTGTACCAGGGCGAATTCGCAAAAGCGGATGTCCGCTGGTTTGCAGATGCAAAATTGAATGTCTGCTGGAACTGTATCGACCGACATCTGCCAGAACGTGCCGACCAGACCGCCATTATCTGGGAAGGTGACGAACCAGATACAAGCACACGAATCACGTATGCAGAAATGCATGAGGCCGTCTGCAGACTTGCCAACGTACTGAAGGCGCGTGGTGTCAAAAAAGGCGATCGTGTCTGTATCTACATGCCGATGATCCCGGAGGCAGCCTATGCCATGCTGGCCTGTGCACGTATTGGTGCAATCCACTCTGTGGTCTTTGGCGGATTCTCGCCCGACTCTATTCGCGATCGTATTCAGGACAGCGACTGCCGCACTGTCATTACTGCCAATCAGGGCGTTCGTGGTGGCAAGAAGATTCCCCTGAAACAGAACGTAGACAAAGCACTCGCCCATTGCCCCGATGTGCACAGCGTGATTGTTGTTAAACATACCGATGCGCAGTGCGACTGGACTGTCGGGCGCGACGTCTGGTACCACGAAGTGGCTGCCGAAGCGGACACTGACTGCCCTGCAGAACCCATGGATGCAGAAGATCCACTGTTTATCCTCTACACCTCAGGCTCCACCGGCAAACCCAAGGGCGTGCTGCACACCACAGCCGGCTATCTGCTGCAGGCAGCCATGACACACCGCTACATCTTTGATTACCGGGAAGGCGAAGTCTACTGGTGTAGCGCTGACGTTGGCTGGGTGACCGGACACAGCTATATTGTCTACGGCCCTCTTTGCAATGGCGCCACGACACTTATTTTTGAGGGTGTCCCCACCTACCCAGATGCCAGCCGCTTCTGGCAGGTCATAGACAAACATCAGGTTAATATTTTTTATACCGCGCCGACGGCCCTGCGCGCGCTGATGGGTCAGGGTGACGAACTGGTAAAACGCAGCTCTCGAGATTCGCTGCGCCTGCTCGGTTCGGTTGGTGAGCCGATCAACCCCGAAGCCTGGGAGTGGTATTACGAGGTAGTCGGTGAACAGCGTTGCCCAATCGTCGACACCTGGTGGCAAACGGAAACCGGCTCATCCATGATCAGTCCAATCGCGGGTGTCACAGACCTGAAGCCCGGATCGGCAACCCTGCCGTTTTTTGGGGTCAAGCCCGCATTGCTGGACGCTGATGGCAAAGAAGTGACGGGTGCCGGCAAAGGCAACCTGGTCATAACCCAGAGTTGGCCAGCACAGATAAGGACGGTTTACGGTGATCACCAGCGCTGCGTGGATACCTATTTCACTGCCTATCCGGGTTATTACTTTACCGGTGACAGTGCGCGCCGCGACGAGGATGGGTATTACTGGATCATCGGGCGGGTGGACGACGTTATCAATGTTTCTGGTCATCGTCTCGGTACGGCAGAACTGGAAAGCGCACTGGTATTGCATCCCAAAGTGGCCGAGGCAGCCGTGGTCGGTTATCCGCATGATATCAAGGGCAATGCAGTGTATGCCTATGTCACACTGATGTCAGGTATCGAAGAATCCGACGCACTGCGACGCGAGCTCATCCAGTTTGTCGCTGATGAAATTGGTGCGTTTGCAAAACCGGAAATCATACAGTTCGCCCCGGGCCTGCCAAAAACCCGCTCAGGCAAAATCATGCGCCGAATTTTGCGCAAGATCGCTGCCAACGAGACCTCACAGCTGGGCGATACCACAACACTTGCCGACCCCTCCGTGGTCGACAATCTGATCGAAAACCGAGTCAACAGGTAAGCATATGCAGGACATCGTTATTGTAGCGGCGGGACGCACCGCCATCGGGAATTTTCAGGGCAGCCTGGCGGACATTCCCGCCGCCCAGCTTGGCAGCGAAGTCATCAAGCAGCTGATGGTCAAGTCAAACATTAAGCCAGAGCTGATAGATGAAGTGATCATGGGCCACGTATTGACCGCCGGCTGTGGTCAGAACACCGCCCGCCAGGCCAGCATCAATGCCGGACTGGGCGTGAAAACCCCCGCCATGACAGTGAATAAAGTCTGCGGCTCCGGCCTGAAAGCCGTCCACCTGGCGGCCCAGGCCATTGCACTTGGAGACGCCGGTATGGTTGTGGCGGGTGGCATGGAAAACATGAGCCAGTCGCCCCATGTGATGCCTGGCTCACGGCAAGGCCAGAAAATGGGTCATTGGCAGGCCATCGACACCATGCTGCACGACGGCCTGTGGGACGCGTTTAACCACTACCACATGGGCATCACTGCCGAGAACCTGGTCGACAAGTATCAGATCAGCCGAGAGGAGCAGGACGCGTTTGCGCTGGCCTCACAGCAGAAAGCCGCCGCTGCCATGCAGCATGGCTATTTTGACCGGGAAATCCTGCCCATCGAAGTACCACAGCGTAAAGCCAGCCCCATCATCGTGAATCAGGATCAGGGCCCCAGAGCCGACACCACCATCGAACGCCTGGCGCGGCTGTCACCTGCCTTCAAAAAGGATGGCACCGTGACTGCCGGCAATGCCTCAGGATTAAATGACGGCGCAGCCGCGGTGATTGTCTGCAGCCGCGAAACCGCAGAAAAACACGGGCTCGAGCCCCTGGTGCGTATCAAGGCCTGGGCGAATGCAGGTGTCGATCCGGCCATCATGGGGATCGGACCCGTCTCTGCCACACGTCGCTGCCTGGAAAAGGCCGGCTGGTCACTGGACCAGCTGGACCTGATCGAGGCCAATGAAGCCTTTGCCGCACAGTCACTCGCCGTTGGCAAAGAACTGCAGTGGGATATGGAGAAGGTCAACGTGAATGGAGGCGCCATCGCGCTTGGCCATCCGATTGGTGCGTCGGGATGTCGCGTGCTGGTCACTCTGATACACGAGATGATGCGTCGGGATGTACAGCGCGGGCTGGCGACACTGTGTATCGGTGGTGGTCAGGGCGTCGCTATCGCCGTGGAACGCTGAAGATCGCTAATGGCCTGGTGTTGACTTAGATAGACCTGACCGCTCAAGGCCTGCAGAAAATGCGTGGTCTCAAGTGCATCCATCACCGGCCCCTTGACCTCGGATAGATGAAGCCTGATGCCATTGTCAGCCAGGCGGCTGTTGATGGCCTCAAGCGACTCCAGCGCGCTCAGGTCAATCTCATTAACCGCACTGCACATCAGAACGACATGCTGCAGTGCGGGTCGCTCCGCCACTTCACGG
This sequence comes from Pseudohongiella sp. SYSU M77423, assembly GCF_029911965.1. Taxonomy (NCBI): domain Bacteria; kingdom Pseudomonadati; phylum Pseudomonadota; class Gammaproteobacteria; order Pseudomonadales; family Pseudohongiellaceae; genus Pseudohongiella; species Pseudohongiella sp. SYSU M77423. The sequence goes on from NZ_JARYTH010000005.1 coordinate 216,921, forward strand.
TATATCAGGTCTTCCAGGTAACGCGAGTTGGCGAAATAAAGACTCTCATCGACGCGCAGCGACAGTATCGTGTCATAGGTGATGACCTCGTGTCGTTCAACATTGCGATAGTGCTCTGTACCGGGCACCTGTCCCACGATGGCAACATGCGGGCGCGAACTTTTGTACATGTGAACAAGTATTGAGACGATGATACCGGCAGCCACGCCGGCCTCAACACCTTCCAGCCAGGTCAGCAGAATGGTACTGCAGACAGCGAGAAAATCGGCGCGTGAATACTGCCATGCCTTTTTTACAATACTGAAATCAACCAGAGACAGCACAGCGGAAATAATGGTTGCCGACAGTGTGGCTTTTGGCAACCACGCTAGCAAAGGCATCAGGAAAAAGGTTGCCAGTCCCATCAGTAAAGCGGCGAGAAGACCGGCAGCCGGGGTCGCTGCGCCCGCATCAAAATTTACTACCGAGCGTGCGAAACCGCCCGCCACCGGAAACCCGCCGGCGAACGAGGCCGCCATGTTTGACGCCCCCAGACCTATGAGTTCCTGATCCGGATCAATCCTTTCGCGACGCCTGGCGGCCAGTCCCTGAGCCACGGAAACTGACTCCACAAACCCAAGAATGGCAATCAGGGCTGCAGAACCCGCCAGCGCCAGCCACAGCTCAGAATCCATTACTGGCAGGGACAGTGCCGGCAACCCCGCCGGTACATCACCGACCAGTGCCAGCCCCCTGCTGCCAAGATCCAGCGACCACGCCGCAACTGCTGTTGCAATCACTGCGACAATCGGGCTGAGTCTCGACAGTATGACGGCAAGACGCTGATTGAGACCAAACCGAACCAGTAGTGCCGCCAGGTAACGTTTTGCCCACAGCAGATACGCCAGCGTCCCTACACCAACTGTAATCGTTGGCCAGTTTAGACTGCCAGCCGCAGACTGAAGCCCTGCCACAAGCGATGGCACCAGCAGTAGCAGTGTCTGGCCACCTGCCTGTATGCCAAGAATACCCGGCAATTGCCCCAATGCAATAATGACACCTGACGCCGTTATGAAGCCCGCGATGACTGGATGCGATAAAAAATTGGCCAGAAAACCCAGCCTCAATAAACCCAGCAATACCAGAAACAGGCCCGCCATCATCGCCAGCAACGTTGACGCAGCTATCACCTGGGCAGCATCAGCCAGTTCCAGTCTGGCTACCGCAGCGGCTGTCATCAGTGACACCACCGCGACGGGTCCCACAGACAGTGAGCGGCTGGTGCCGAAAACCGCGTATACCATCAACGGCAAAATACTGGCGTACAGGCCCATCTCCGGTGGCAAGCCAGCCAGCAGTGCGTAGGCAAGTGATTGGGGAACCAGCATGACCGTGACGATGACGGCCGCCAGTAGATCGTCAGTGAACTGGGCCGCGCGGTATTGGCGGCCCCAGTTCAGAATGGGCAGGTAACGGTTCAACCCTGGCTTTGTTGCGCCAGCCAGCCCGCGACCCCTCTCAGGTCATAGCCAGCTTCCGCACCATGAGTGACAACAGCTTCCGGAGCCATGCCTTTCAGGCCTGATGCCAATCCCCAGAGCTTGATGGAACGTGTACCACTGCGACAGTAAGCCAGTACCGGACGTGGTGCGTTGTCCAGTGCTTCGGAAAAAGCCGCCACATCTTCCAGGCTAAGCTCCCCGGATACAACCGGGATATAGCGAAACTGCATGCCATGATCCTCAGCAACGGCCTGAATCTCGGCTCGCAACGGCTGACCGGCCGCTTCACCGTCGGGGCGATTGCAGATGATGGTCTTGAAGCCGGCAGCGGCCATCATGTCGACATCATCTGCTGTCAATTGCTCCGCGACCGCGAATTCGTCAGTCACCTGTTTTGCCTTCATATACATTACTCCATGTTCTTCATAAATTTACGCCCTTGGGCAGTCACACCACATCGGGCTTAACAAGCCACTCCCTGCCTTTCAGCATGCCGTTCCAGTAGAGCCAGGGCAGGAAGTCCTTTTTTAGCATCCACGCCAGGCGTGTCGGCTGCCTGCCCTCCAGCAGCCATGTCGGCATACTGGGCAACAGCTTTCCACCGTAACCAAACTCTGCAAGTACGATTTTGCCCCGTTCAACCGTGAGCGGACATGAACCATACCCATTGTAATGCGCATGACCCTTCAGCACGCCCATGTCAGACAGAACATTGCAGGCCACAATTGGTGCCTGCTTGCGGGCGGCCGCTGCCGTTTTGGCATTGGGCGCGTTGATGACATCACCCAGCGACCAGATATTATCGTAGCGCTTGTGACGCAGGGTTTGCTGATCCACATCAACCCATCCGGCACTGTCTGCCAGCGGGCTGCTGCGAATGAAATCCGGCGCCTGCTGTGGTGGGCAGACGTGAATCATATCAAATTCTGTCTCGACAGTTTCCTTGTTTCCGTCACTATCGCTTTTCACGAACCAGGCTTTACGGGCTTCGCCGTCTATCTTCACCAGGTTGTGACTGAACTTTAATTCTGCCTCATAGCGTTTGACGTACTCCATCAGGGCAGGCACGTAGTCGGAAACGCCAAAAAGCGCACCTCCGGCATTGTAAAACTCAATATCGATGTTCTTAAGGAGACCCTGGCGCAGCCAGTAATCTGCAGACAGATACATGGCTTTCTGCGGAGCGCCGGCGCACTTGATGGGCATGGGTGGCTGGGTAAACAAGGCGCGGCCGGATTTCAGACCCTGCACCAGCTTCCAGGTATAAGGCGCCAGGTCATACCTGTAGTTGGAGGTTACCCCATTCAGACCAAGTGTATCGGTCAGGCCTTCGACTCCTTCCCAGTTCAGCTTCAGACCCGGGGCAACAATCAGCCGCTCATAGGTCAACTGGCTGTTGTCATCAAGCCTCACAGTATTATTGTCAGGCTCAAACTCGGTAACCGCAGCTTTTATCCAGTTGGCGCCATCGGGAATCAGTGAGGGAGTTGTACGTTCAGTCTGGGCTGCGTCAAAAATACCGCCACCGACCATGGTCCAGCCGGGTTGGTAGTAATGCTTCTCGGATTTATCAACCAGCGCGATGCTCAGACCGGATTTGCGCTTTAGCAGACTGGCAGCCACAGAAATTCCGCCGGCGCCGGCACCCACAATCACGATATCGAAGTGTGTCCTGGTAGTCATGACATGATCCCCGCTGTTCATGTTGAAACAGTGGTTATCATGACGCCTGGGCCTGCAGCGGTCAATCGCCGCCGCCAGTGTTGAGGACTGCTCAGGCGGCCTTCTGTTTGCTGCCGCTTACGGCAATATCTGCTCTTGGGCGCAGCGCTGACACCGCGCTCTCACGTGCCCAGAACACCAGGCTGAGATTGCCCTGCATGTCCTCGGTCAGCGCCGAGCAGTTTTCCACCCAGTCACCATCGTTGCAGTAAAGAACACCATCCAGCTCAGTAATTTCAGGGTGATGAATATGGCCGCAGACAATGCCATCAAGCCCACGCCTGCGGGCATGCGCGCATCCTGTCTGGCGATAGCGCACAATGGCTTCGCCGGCGCCACTGATGCGCTGTTTTATGTAGCCTGCCAGCGACCAGTAGTCGCGGCCACGCCAGACGCGGTAACGGTTGTACCAGCGATTGATGAACATCAGCATACGGTAGGCTTTGTCGCCCAGCCAGGCATGCCAGGGCCCGAAACAGACTTCCTGATCAAACTGATCACCATGCAGCACCAGCAATTTGCGACCATCTGCCAGCGTGTGAATGTACTCCCGGTGGATCTCGACATCACCGAGTGCCATGCCGTCATATTTTTGCGCCGGTTCATCGTGATTGCCAGGCAGGTAAATGACCTGGGTTCCCTCTGAGGAGAGGCTGATGAGTTTATGAAGCAGACGATTGTGGCTGTCAGGCCACATGAACTGGCGCTGCATGGCCCACATGTCGATGATATCGCCGATCAGATACAGGCGATCAATACGAGTGTGCTTAAGAAAATCCAGCAGAAATTCTGCCTTGCAGTCCTGATCACCGAGGTGGATATCAGACAGGAAAACTGTGCGGTAATGTTTGCGCTTTTCCATCAGAACAACTCCTGTTGCCATCTTGATGGAAGCACAGCTTAACAACCGGACATAACAGAACCGTAAACAAGCAGTGACAATTGCGTGACAAATAAAAGGCCCGGCAGAGCGGGTCTGCCGGGCCAAGGGAGAGAACTGTACCTTTACACCTTCCTTTACGTGCTGAAAGCCAAGACTGTCTCATACCAAACTATTGCGAACTGCCAGCAAGGCTTTGTCAGTGATTACGGTAAGTAAGACGAATCGGTTCAGTCTTTTATTCCATTAATGCCACCGACTTTACGAGTGCCCATATTTCGGTACCGACATTGAGCCCCAGTCGCTCTGCAGACCAGGCGGTGACTTCTATCTGGAGAGCCTGACCGTCTGCCAGTTGGGCCGTCAGCAATTGCTGCTGATCGGCGATCGGCGTGCTTGCCACGATAGTGGCTCTCAGCTGGTTACGAATACTGATGCGGCCAGGGTCGTCCAGCGCCACGCTGACATCTCGTGCCAGCACCCGAACCCTCGCCTCTCCGGAGCGAGCGGATCCTGCTCGGACCAAAAGGGAGATATTATCGGTCGTGAAGGTCCGCAGGCCGGATGCATCCGCTTCATCAAGAGTTCCCCGCAGGATACTCGCCGGGCCCTCATCAGCGAACAGTGGAGACGCCGGGTCTGCCATTGCCTGTTCAATTGCCAGGGTCCTGGTAACACGTCCCTGATCCATGAATACTACACGGTCCGCCAGGCGCTGCACTTCATCGGGTGAGTGCGTCACGAGAATAACTGGCACTTCGCTGTCGCGGGTCACATCCAGCAGAAAGGGCAGAATATCGCGCTTGCTCTGGGTATCCAGCGCTGCCAGAGGTTCATCCAGCAGTAAAAGATCAGGGCTGGTCAGCAGCGCGCGACCCAGTGACACCCGTTGTCGCTGCCCTCCGGACAGCTGATCAATGCGCCGACCCAGCAGTGGTTCCAGCTCCAGGCGACTGAAAACCTGCTCTGGGTGTTGGCGACGATGTTCTGGTTTGGTCCGTTTGTAGCCATAAAGCAGATTGTCGGTAACATTCAGGTGCGGCAGCAGACTGTGCTCCTGAAACACCAGACCAACGCGACGCTGCTCGGTGGGTTTGAATGCGCTGCCCTTTTGCCATACTGACTCGCCCAGCAGGACCTCCGCTCCCCGCACGCGATCGAGCCCTGCGATAACTCGAAGCAGGCTGGTTTTGCCGCAGCCAGAGCGACCAAACAACGCAGTCACTCCCGTCATTTCAAACTGCTCCGCAACGTTCAGGAGAAACTGTTCGCGCCGCCAATCGACCTTGATACTCAGTTGCATGGCAATACTCCTTGAGTAAGGGCAAGGGTTGACCCATCCGTCAAGTGCAGCCAAAAGTTACTCATCAGAATCTGACCGTCCGGAATCGACGATTGAAGGCATAAACAACAAACAGCACAACAAACGCAAATATCAGCAACATGGCCGACAATCTGTGCGCTGCCGCGTAGTTCATGGATTCGGCGTGATCATAGATTAACACGGACAGCACGCGCGTCTCTCCCGGTATGCTGCCACCGAGCATAAGAATGACACCGAACTCGCCGATGGTGTGAGCAAAGGTCAGCGTGGCTGCGACAATAAACCCCCCGCTGGTGAGCGGCAGAATCACGCTGAAAAACCGGTCGATCGGGCCTGCGCCCAGTGATGATGCAACTTCTGCTGGCCTGCGGCCCAGCGTGGAGAAGGCCTCATGCAGTGGCTGCACTGCAAACGGCATGGAGTAGATGACAGAGGCGAGCAGAATTCCCTCAAAACTGAAGGCCAGATGGTTGAGGCCCATCTGTTCCAGCGTTGCGCCAATCGGACCTCGCGGTCCCAGGACGATCAACAGATAGAAACCAAGCACAGTTGGTGGCAATACCAGTGGCAAAGCCACCACCGACTGTACCAGCGTGCGCAGCCATGAGCGTCCGCTGGCCAGCCACCAGGCTAACGGTGTCGCCAGCAACAGCAGTATCAGGGTGGTATACAGGCACAGCCGCAACGTAAGCTCAATGGCCTGCCAGTCTTCAGGGCTCAATCCCAACACCTGACGTCAGCTCCCTGCTGCCATGCCGGGGACCGGCATCTGGAATCCCGCCCGCACGAGAATGTCTGCTGCCACCGCATGACGCATAAACTCAACGAAGCGGCGCGCCGCATTGTTATCCTGTCCACGCGCAGTTACCACCACCGACTGGGCAAGTGGCTCATGCAGCATGTCATCGATCAAGGCATAGGGTCGTTCCGCCAGACCATCCTGCATGGCCAGCGACAGCGCAGTGATTGCGAGGTCCGCTGCTCCTGTCGCAGACATCTGCGCAACTTGCGAGATATTCTCCCCGTACACAATCCGGCTTTCAATCTTTGACCATACCCCTTGTGCCTCCAGAGCCTCTCTGGCGCGCTGGCCATAGGGCGCAATGGCCGGCTGGGCAATGGCAATGCGCCGGAATCTGTCCTGAGTCAGATCAGTCAGCGCCAGACCCGTAACATCATGATTGGCACTCCACAGCACCAGACGGCCCAGCGCATAAATCACCGGCTCGGAGGTGCCGGGCGCCTGTTCAAAAAGTGCCGCTGGATATGCAGTGTCTGCTGACAGAAACGCATCAAAAGGGGCGCCATTCAAAATCTGCGCGGTCAGTCTCCCGGAGGCGCCATATATGATAGTGATCGAATCTTCTGGATTGGCCTCCATATAGGCTTCAGCAATCCGGTCGAGAGTCGGGCGCAGGGAGGAGGCCGCAGCAACCGTCGCTGACTCCGCCCAGCTCCAGGCCGACGGCAAGCCTGTCAGAACCAAAAGCAGGATGAGTCGCAATCGGACAGTTGGCAGTTTGAAAAACATCATAAGTGTTCCTGTCGTGAGATGCGGCAAGGTGTGCTCAATCTTCCTGTACACTAAGAATTATATTTGACGCCTTAATCAGAGCACAGATTGGCTTCCCCTCCTCCAGCTCCATGGCCTGAAGGCTTTCCGAGGTAATGATGGCCGCTAGCGTGTTACCACCATCGAGGCGAATCACAACTTCGGCATTCACAGCCCCAGGGGTTATTCTCTGCACAATTCCGCACAGACGGTTGCGGGCAGAGGTTCTGCCCGTGCTGTCTGCATCGGCCAGAATAATCCAGGACGCATTGATCAGCGCCTGCACCTCGCGACCTACAGCCAACCCCAGGTCCCGTGTGCTTTCCTCTGTACAGATCGCAATCAACTGATCATCGCCACCCAGCCGAATCGACACTTCGGCGTTAACAGCGCCATGCGTGACCCCGGCAATCCTGCCACTGAGTACGTTGCGCGCACTGGTTTTGCTTGTCAGCCGTCGGAGCATGCGCAATGAATCATCCAAATCAAATTCCCCGTCCTTACCCGTGGTCACACTTTCAATAAACGCCTGCTGCAGGTTGCGCAATTGTTGAAGATCGCGCACCAGTTGCCTGCCTTCGTCGGTCAGTTCTGCCCCACCGCCGCCGCGGCCACCATGCTGGGCGCTGACCAGCGGGCAGTCCGCCAGATTGTTCATGGCATCGACCGCATCCCAGGCGGCCTTGTAGGTAATGCCAACCTTTCGCGCGGCAGCGCTGATCGAACCACAATCGCCAATTGCCTCCAGCAGGGCCAGCCGCCGCGGCGAAATTTCCCCCGCCGACGTCGTCAGGATCCATGGAGCAACGAAGTCGCCGCGCTCATGCGGAACACTCCTGTTTTGATCTTCTTTTTTCATAAAACGAAATATAGTTTAGTATATATCTTGATGCAAGCAGGTGTTTGTCTGCATTCCTCAGCATTTGTTGTCAGCGTTTTCGTTTGACTGATAGACTGTTCATCCAATAATCAAAAGAGAAAGTTCGATGCTGCGTTCTGTCAATCTGGAAGATTACATGGTCGACAAGCCGATCACGGTCGCACCTGAGACACCACTGATCGAGGCAGTCGATCTGATCACCAAAAACCGGGTATCCGGTCTGTGTGTGGTCAACGAGACGGGTCAACTGCTGGGTATTCTGTCAGAGCTGGACTGCCTGAGGGGTATTCTTGGAGCCAGTTATGATCAGGGCTCGATAGGCCTGGTGCAGGACTATATGGTGTCAGCCAACATCAACTCCGCCAAGCCCGGCGACCACATCATTGATATCGCCACCGACATGCTGTCAAAAGGGCAGCGGCGACGCCCCGTCGTCAATGACAGCGGTCAGCTGGTCGGACAGATTACCTGCCGTCAGATACTCGCCGCGGTTCGGCAGTTGTCAGCAGGCAACTGAACCGGATCACGCGAGTCTGCAATTCCCGGTGCGGCTAACCCGGCTGGGAATTTTAAAATGCGCGGCGCTTTTGCTGCCGCGCGGATCGCATGTCGTGGCGAATGCGTTGAAAGCTCATCCAGGTTCCAGTCAGACATAACAGGGTAACGCCTGCCAGCAGAATAATCACGAGGATATCCCACAGCGGCCTGTCCTTCATGAAGGCAAAGTCCAGGCGATGCAAACCCACCCTCAACCAGCGCGAAGTGCGACTGGTCTCGGTCATTACCCGCACGCTGGCCGACTCCGGCCCGATGTAAATGGCAGTGTTATCGGAATCAATCAGTTGCGCGCGCAAGACAGGCAACTCAATCGGGCTCTTGTGCGCGTAGTAATACGCGTCTTCCTCAGTCAGCAGCCTTAGTGACTCCAGCGGCACTCCGGCAGCTGCAGTATGCTGTCGAATAACACTCTCGGTCAGCGGCTCAGCGGGTCGTGCCGTGGCGTCAATTCGAAGTGACTGCTCACCATCAGCGGTACCCACGAAAGCATGCAAATCTCCTGCAAAAACACCTGACTGCAGGGAAACCATATTTTGCGGTAGCTCGCCCTGTTGCTGCGCCTGTGTTGCCGATCTGAGCAGATTGCGAACCTGCTGCCAGGACGCATCTCCCACAAAATCCTGGCGGTAGGAGCTTCCGTCACCTGCAAGAGCACCCCATGGATTCATGGTCAGCAGCCCGCTGAACACCCAGGTGAGAGTCAGAATGCCAAACACCAGTCCGAGCATGTGATGCCAGTACCAGAGCCCCCTGAACGGGGATATCTGGCTTCTTGGCTGGGCTCCTGCGTCACGTCTGGCACGTCGGGTTCGCAGGCGGGCGATACCGACATAGAGTCCGGTTGCAGTCAGAAACGTACCCGCAATCGACGTCCAGATGACAATCTCGGACCACAAGGCGCCGTTCTGACGCAGCGCAGTCGGGTACAGCCAGTGAGGTATCACGCCAAGCCAGGCCAGCACTCTCTCGCGCCGGGTGGTTTTCTGAAACACCTCGCCTGTGCTGCCGTTAATGTAGATCTCGGTACCGGCTCTATCGCCCATCAACACGTGGTGAACTGGCCGGTTGCGACGCGCAGACTGGATAATCCACTGGTCCATCTCCAGCTCACCCTGCAAGCTCAGGTTGGCATCCTGAAGATTGTTTCCTTCCGCCCAGAGACGCGCAACCTGCATGAGCTCGGCATCACCTAGCAGTGTAATGGGCTGGCCCGTGCGTAGATTGATAACGGCAGCCGGCGTCCGCATCACCGGATCATCCAGTAACATTTCAATGCGGAAAGGCGGTGCCACACTGCTATCCACCGCCGCCAGGGAAGACAGGTCGCAGCATTCCTGCAGGTCCAGGGGAGCCAGACCCTGCAGGCGCTGCGCCAGGGTCTGCTCCGGGAAGGCCTGATACATCATCACGAAGCCTGACAGGCACCACAGGCTCATTAAGAGGCCTACGGCAACTGCCAGGTAACGGTGTGTGATCAGGATATATCGCATTATCAGAAGTTATAGCTGTAATTCAGGTGCACCGTGCGTGGTGGTGCGAGGCGCTGCCATAGGAATCGCTCGGATGGGTTGGAGCCGGCCAGTACCGCTGAGCCCAGGCTGCTGGCATAGTCCTCATCCAGCAGATTTTCGAGTCGCAGGGTCAGGCGGTGTTGCTGATCCCGGTCAAGGTACAGGTGAGCACCCATGTCGAGCACGTGGTTGTCACCATAGTACTGGAGCCCAAAACCATTCACATCGGAAGACTTGCGACCAATGTATTTGAAGGCGACGTTGGCACCAAAACGACCACTGGGAGCGCTGTAGGCCAGCGCACCCTTGTAGCTGCGCGGTGGACGATCCTGTATCTGCTGCCCGGTGTTGCGTACTTCCTCTTGACTGTAGGTGTAGCTGAGGTCGTAGGACAATGTGCTGGTCAGCTCACCATTCAGCAACAGTTCGGCGCCGCGAACTTCGACCTCCTCGCCAATATTGATGAAGGTGTTGTCGAACTCGGGGCCCGGTCGGTTGGGCATGCCAGCCGGTATGGGCGCACGCGTGATCAGGTTGTCCACCGAGCGGTCCCACACGGATACCTGCCAGCCGATTTCGCGCTCTGCCAGTGCCAGCAAACCACCCACTGACGCGTTGATGGCAAAACTTTCCTCTGGCGCCAGGTTTGGATTGCCGTGGGTACAGCCACTGCCGCTGGGACAATGAATACGATACAGGTTCTCGGCACTCGGCAACATGAAGGACGTCCCTGTCATGCCCTTTACATAGAGGGTGTCCGTGAACTCATACACGCCGGTCACATTCCAGGTGTTGGAGCTGTTGCCACCGGTCTCATCACGACGGAACCCGGCAGAGAAACGCGCGTGCTCACTCAGATCATCGGTGCTGCGCAGCTGGGTGAAAACCGCGTGCACGTCTTCACGCTGGCGGGCAATCAGCAGGTAATCATCCTGGCCGGTGTAGGTCTGGAAGTCATAACCGACGTGGTATTCAAGAAAACCCTCGGGTTTGAACACCGCCGCGGCGTTCACGCCCTTGTCTTCATACCCCCAGTAATCAGAGGGATTGTCTGGTGTGTAATAGTCGGTATCCCAGGTATGGTAGTAACTCTTGAGGTAGAACTGGGCTGTCTCTGACGGCAGCCAGTCCAGTTTGGCACTGACAATGTTCTCAGTTCTGTCATTGATACTGACATTACTGACGTTCGGATAGTCGATACGACCTTCAGTATGAATGCCGGTCACTGACAGACTCAGATCGGGCGTGAAGTCGTAGCCGTATTTCAGACCGGCGCTGTCAACTTTGTAGCCGCGCTTGCGAAACTGCGAGGCGGGCTGGTAGTTGTCGTAGATCTCATAGCCATCGCTTTCATCGCGCGATGCCCAGCCAACAAACTTGTGGTCACCGATGGCGCCACGACCATAGCCGTTAACGCGCATCAGACCGTCACTGCCCGCGCCTACACTTATCTGCCCATCAGGTGTGCCGGAGAACCCGCGGGTTACCACGTTGATCACACCGGCGATGGCCTGGGTACCGTACATCAGGCCATGACTGCCCTTCAGCACTTCGGTGCGCTCAATCATGCTGGACGGAAGTGTGTCGGCAGGACTGGTTGAGTTGTACAGACGGTTATTGATCCGCACGCCATCTACGGTCCAGAGGATATCGCTGGATCGTGAACCCTGCATGGCGACATTCACATAGCTGAATGCGCCAGCCTGCGTCGTCAGTGACAGACCTGGCACCAGCATTTCCAGCGCCTGGGCCACATCCACAAAACCGTGATTACGGATCTGCTGCTCGGTCACAATCTCCAGATCAGCGCCATAGCGTGCCAGCTCCAGCGGCAGGGTGTTCTCAATGCTGCGCTCGGTGATCAGCATCTCCTGGATCTGCGGGTCATCGCTGTTCTGGGCCATGGCAAGCTGACAGGAAGCCATCAGCGAGGCAGAAATGATCAAGGTGCTGGTGACCTTTGCAGCGGGCAGTGATCTGGACACTGCATGCTGCAATTGAGTGGACGCGTTAGCGGACCTGTAAGCGTCGTGCCTGGTGTTCATAACTGCTTCCCCTTGTAGCAATAGAATGCGCAGCGGCCTGGCGTTAAAGCCGGCCACTGTCGATATCATTATTCCCGATACAGTTCTTGTTGAATCTGCGAAATTTCGGTTGCTGCACTATAGGTGCATCGGAGGCTGGTGGCACGAAGCCGGTAGTTACGAAACGGTTGTCGATCAGCGTTAACGAAAATCGTTAACGCTGATTATTGAAATTAAAACAAAGCCTTACTGAAGGAATGCAGCAGGAACTGTAGTGAGATCAATACCCCAGAGCAGGGGCACACCAAAGTACACCATCAAGGTGATCAGCACGGTTGCTATCAGATTGAGCAGAAAACCCACCTGCATCATCTCGACAATACGCAGCTTTTCCGTGGCAAAAATAATGGCATTGGGAGGCGTACCCACAGGTAGCATGAAGGCACAGTTGGCCGCCATGGCACACGGAATCATCAAGGCAAATGGATGCACATTCAGCGCCAGGGCGAGACTCGCCACAACCGGCAGAATCATGGTGGCAGTGGCTGTATTGGACGTGATTTCGGTCAGGAACAGAATCAGCAGCGCCGCCGTGGCGATCATCACCATCAGATGCACGCCGTCAAGAATGGTCAATTGACTGCCCATCCAGTCAGACAGGCCGGTCGAGCGAAAACCTGCCGCTATCGCCAGGCCACCACCAAACAGCAACAAAATGCCCCAGGGGATTTCTTTGCTGTCCTTCCACATCAGCACGCGTGACCCCGCCTCGGAACGTGACGGAATGACAAACAAAAGTACTGCGGCCATAACGGCAATCATGCCATCTCTGATTTCCGGGACCAGATCGGCCCAGATGAACCCTCGACTGATCCACATGAAGGCAGCAAACGCAAACACCGCTGCCACCGCCTTCTCTTCAAAAGAGATGATGCCCAGCGCGTCGCGTTCCTGCTGGATCAGTTGACGCCCGCCAGGCAGTGACTTGATATGCATTCGAAACGCCACACGACCCAGGTAGAGCCAGGTGATGACCAGCAGGGCCACGACCATGGGTACACCAATCAGCATCCAGCCCGCAAAACTGATCTCAACGCCAAACAGCTCGCGCGCCTGGGCGGCCAGAATAATATTGGGCGGCGTACCAATCAGAGTGCCCAGTCCACCGATAGTTCCGGCATAACCAACACCAAAGATCAGTGACTTTTCAAATACCGGGATGTCTTCTTCCCCCGGCTTGCCGCGCAGGGTATGCGCAACCTGCGCCGTGATCGCCAGCGCCATCGGCACCATCATCATCACCGAGGCAGTGTTGGATACCCACATGGACAAAAATGCGGTGGCCAGCATAAATCCCAGCAGTATGCGCTGTGTGCTGGTACCCACGTAGGCAATGATGGCCAGCGCCATCCGCTTGTGAAGATTCCACTTCTCCATCGCTGTGGCGATAAAAAAACCACCCAGGAACAGAAAGATGATGTCATCACCGTAGGCTGAGGTAACCGTGGCATTGTCCACGGCACCCGTAATCGGCAGTAGCAGTATAGGTAGCAGCGATGTGGCTGGTATGGGAATCGCCTCAGTTATCCACCAGGTCGCGATCCACAAGGTGACACCAAGCACGGCTTTGGCTTCGTAGCTCAGGCCCTGTGGCTCAAAAACCAGCATAACCAGGATAAACAGCAGCGGTCCAAGCAGTAGCCCGACAATTTGTGAGCGGGAATAGGCCTGTGGTGGAGTGTCCTCAGGTGGCCTGCCTCGCAGCGCATTCTTGGTCTGGCGGTGGGATGTCCAAAGGCTTTGCCATAGCGCGGCGATCGACTTGCTCATAGCTGTCTGATGACCTCAATGTCTTTTCATTATTGAGGGCCAAGCCTAAATAGAGCATCACAAAATGTAAAGGTAGTTCCTCTTCCGCATAAAAAAACAGGCTTTTCGGTAAGGGCCGAAAAGCCTGGCAGTGGTAGGCGGGGAGAATTCCACTTACAGCAAAAAGGTCTATCTGAATGAACAAAAAGAATCGACTCCAGGACCAACCTTGGCATTCGGTTCTGGTGAGTACTCTAGCAATGAGGTGTGACAGTATGATGAAGTGAATTCGAAATTGCGGAAACCAACTTCTGGCTTCAGCTGTTGCCAGTCCTGACCAGTCTGACGGTGGCCTGGTCACCAATCTCGATATCACCGCGAACACGGTAATCCGTCAAGGCGTCCTGCATTCGTGCGTAAATCCAGCGACCCAGTTCATCATTGGGTGCTGTAATCAAGACAAAGGCCTGAGTCTCGTGAACAACGCGTGCCAGTTGTTGCAACTGGTTCACCATTGCCTCATTGCGGGCATATAGAGCGCGGCCATCCAGCGTATGAACGCTGTGCGTCCGCTCTCTCTCGGCAGCAAGGTTGTTGCGGGCAGCGACAATCCCGTCATGCCCGGGATCAACCTGAGCGGCGCGGCGCAGGTAGGTCTCGGCATTTTCGAACTGGCCCTGCCGCGATGACAGCTCGGCAAGTTGCAGATAGCGGAGGACGATATCCTGCATGCCGTCCAGCGCCACACTATTTCCCGGATCCAGAGCCAGTGCGCGACTGAAATACCGATAGGCACTGTCCTCGGGTGGCGTCAGCAGTCGGTCGGCGCGAAGGGCTCGCATGCCGCTATACAGAATATCAGCCACGATTCGTCGCTGCTGTTCTGCTTCATCCCTTTCTGCGCTGACACTGTCGAGATCGTCAGAAGGTACTTCTACGACAGGTTCCTGCGCCGGTGGAGCCGGTTGCGCCTGCTGCACAGTGCAGCCGATCGCTCCAGTCAAAAACAACAGACTGACGAAACCCTGTTTTCCATATTTCGCAAAGGACCGTAAAACGTGAGGCGACGGAAAACAGAAGGGCGCGTAATGCATGATGACTTCACAGTGGGGGTAATTACTTGTCTAAACTATGTCACTAAACGCGATAAATCGCAATGCATCGCCAATTGCCAGCGTCTGGCCGCTGGGCACAATCGCCAACCCGTCAGCTGTATGAATTGAGCTCAATACGCCGGAACTCTGATCAGCGAGCGGTGTTACCCAGACCTGACTGTCCCTCTCATGACATGTTACCCGGAGATACTCCTCACGTTCGCTGGCAACCGGGCGCTCAAAATCCGCGCGCACAGGCCAGGACGTTGGTAGCGGCCGGGCCGCACCCATCCACGCCAACAGCGCTGGACGTACCAGCAGAACGAATGTTACAAACGAAGACACGGGATTACCCGGCAAGCCAAAGAACAGCGTATCGTGAAGATGCCCAAAGGCAAATGGTTTGCCTGGCTTTAAAGCCAGCTTCCAGACATCAAGCTGGCCCTCTTCCTGAAGTGCACGACGGACGTGATCCTCTTCGCCTGCCGAGACACCTCCGCTGCTGATAATACAGTCACAGGTCTGCGCCAGCTCGCGTAACACGCCCTGAGTCTGTGCCAGAGTGTCAGCGACGTGCCTGACCTGCTGCGGCACTATACCCAATCCGTTAAGCAGGCCTTGCAGCGTCACTGCATTGCTGTTGTAGATCTGCCCGGGCGCCAGCTCCTCGCCAGGCGCAACCAGCTCATCCCCAGTTGTCAGAATGGCCACTCTGGGCATTCGACCAACTGCGATATGCGATACCCCTGTTGACGCCAGCAGTCCAAGATCGGCTGCCTGCAATCGGTAGCCGGCCGCGAACAACAACTCACCCTTCTGAATGTCGGCGCCTCGGCGCCGGACATTGGCGCCTGCCTGCGGAACCTGCAGAATGCAAACAGACTGTGTGTTGGTTTCGACGCCTGACTGCTCACAGTTTTCCTGCATGACCACAGCGTCAGCGCCATCTGGGACGGGCGCACCCGTAAAAATGCGGGCTGCAGTGCCCGGATGCAGTGGCACAGGAGAGCTGCCTGCGGTGATTCGTTGACTCACTGGCAGTACATCGCCATCCGCCAGTTCAGCAACCCGTATGGCATAACCATCCATGGCGCTGTTGTCCCACGGCGGAACATCAACTGCCGCAATCACGTCCGTGGCGAGGATCCGGCCCAGCGCCTCGGACAAAGGTATGGTTTCACGCGTTAGGCGAGTACGCGCCACCTGCAGAATATGGTCACGAACCTGCCCGACGGGTTTCAGGGTGGCCGTTGACATGAAAGCGCCGGAGCTGGCCATTACGCAGGCTGTCCCTTGTACCAGGATTTGATCAGCTTTTGCAGGCTGCCCTGCCAGGGTCGCTGCTTGATACCAAAGGTCTCGAAAATCTTCTTGGTTGCCAGCGTGTTATTGGCAATATGTGGCGTTTCGACGCGAACCAGGTTGATATTGAGGTGGTCAAGCAGCGCATACACGCGCTCGTCATGTTGCGCGGCAAACTTGACGAGATGCTGGACGAACTCACTTTCACGCAGCGGTTCCAGTGCCGCATAATGGTACACACCCCAGACATCGGCATGACAATCCACTTGCAGAGCAACCGCCAGAATGACTCGCGCCAGGTCCTCAATGGGCGTTGGTGAAAGTTTGCGGCGCATCACCCGGACATTGCCGTCGCCGTCACGCAGCTCATCCAGCCAGCGACGCAGATCCTGGTCCTGCCCCGGGCCGAACAGCCATCCTGAACGGATAATAATATGCTGCTTGAGGTTTTTCTGGATGGCCTGCTCGCCTGCGAATGCCGCTGCACCATAAACACCTACCGGTGCCGGGGTGTCCTGCTCGTTATATGCCAGCTTCTTGTCGCCACCAAACACCTGCGCTGTGGAGAGGTGAATCATGGGTATATGCAGATGATCACAGACCTGTGATAACAGGTCGGCCAGCTGGTGGTTCTGTTTATCTGTATCGTCGGGTGCTGCTTCGGCCAGCTCCAGAGCATCCTGGCGGCCGGCCGCATAGGCGGTCAGGTTTATCACCTGACCCGCGCCAGCATGGGTAATGACCCGAGCTGCGCCAACCGGGTCATCTACATTGACACTCTTGTGATCAGCCGCAACCCATTGAATCTGGCGTTCGTCGAACAGTCGGCACAACTCCTGTCCGATACCACTGCCCGCCCCGAGAATTAAGACCTTCACCGACTGAGTTCACTCCCCGCCCAACGGATCAAAAAGGAATGTCGTCGTCAAAATTATCGAAGTCCGCCGGCCGCGAGCTGCCCTGGGCTGCCTGGCCGCCGCTGCGTTGCGACGGTGCATTTTGAGACGGCATATCCTGATTCATGTCCTGTCCAAAGCGATCGTCACTGCCACTGGACGCGCCACGTGAATCCAGCATCTGCATTTCGTTGGCAACAATTTCAGTTGCATAGCGGGTAATGCCATCCTGCTCCCATGAACGGGTACGCAGACTGCCTTCGATATACAGTTTGCTGCCCTTGCGGACATATTCATTCACAATTTCTGCGAGACGGTTGAAGAAAACAATACGGTGCCATTCCGTACGTTCCTGCTGTTGCCCGGTATTTTTATCCTTCCAGGTATCGCCAGTTGCCAGGGTCAGGTTGGTGACCGCGCCACCGCTGGGCATATAGCGGGTTTCGGGATCCTTGCCTACATTGCCTACCAGAATAACTTTGTTGATGCCGCGACTTGCCACCTTTTCTAATCCTCCCGTGCCCTTGGCGTCTTCTGCCGTCTATTGTCAGACTGAAGATAAATTCGTTACGTTCGGTTTAAGCATAGCATGTTTCCTGGGACTGCGCCGACAGCAGATTTACGTTCAGTGCCCTTTGCGCTGGGACAGGGATTTGACCATAATGGGCTGTTGTATTGCGATGGGAGCAGCAGGAACAGCATGGATAAAATCACGATCCGGGGGGCGCGCACCCACAACCTGAAGAACGTCAGTCTGAGTATCCCCAGGGACAAACTGGTAGTGATCACCGGGCTGTCGGGTTCGGGAAAATCCTCGCTGGCATTCGACACGCTGTATGCCGAGGGCCAGCGCCGTTATGTGGAATCGCTGTCCACCTATGCCCGGCAGTTCCTGTCCATGATGGACAAACCGGACATTGATCATATCGAAGGCCTCTCTCCTGCCATTTCCATAGAGCAGAAATCGACGTCTCATAACCCACGTTCGACTGTCGGTACCATCACCGAGATCTACGACTATCTGCGGCTGCTGTTTGCTCGTGCCGGCGAACCATTCTGTCCCGAACACCATCAGAAGCTGCAGGCGCAAACCGTCAGTCAGATGGTCGATCAGCTGCTGGCCCTGCCCGAGGGCAGCAAGATCATGGTACTGGCACCCGTGATAAGGGAGCGCAAAGGTGAACATCTGCACGTTTTCAAGGAACTGCAGAGCAGCGGATTCATCCGTGCCCGTATCGATGGCACCGTAACCGAACTCGACTATCCGCCAGCGCTTGAGAAAAACAAGAAACATACCATTGAGGCTGTCATCGACCGGCTGAAAATTCGGGATGATATTCAGCAGCGTCTGGCAGAAAGTCTGGAGACTGCCATTCAACTCAGTGACGGTACGGTCACGATCGCTTTCATGGACGAAGAACGCGATGAAATCATGTTCTCTGCGCGCTTTGCCTGCCCCGTCTGCGGCCACAGCATCAGCGAACTGGAACCCCGCATGTTCTCGTTCAATAACCCGGCAGGTGCCTGCAGCAGCTGTGATGGCCTGGGTGTCAAACAGTTCTTTGACCCGCAGCGGATTATCACTGACACATCTTTATCGCTGGCAGAAGGCGCAATTCGCGGTTGGGATCGTCGCAACTTCTATTATTTCCAGATGCTCACATCACTGGCTGAGCACTATAAATTTGCTGTGGACACACCATTTGCCGAGCTGAGTGATGCCCATCAAAGCCTGATCCTTTACGGCAGCAAGGGCAAACAGATCGACTTCAGGTTTGCCAATGACCGGGGCGACACCATGGTCCGGCGCCATGCGTTTGAAGGCATTCTGCCCAATATGGAGCGTCGCTACCGGGAAACCGAATCTCAGGCCGTCCGCGATGACCTGGCGCGTTTTCTGAACTCACACGCCTGTCCGGATTGCGAAGGCACACGGCTGTGTTCCGATGCTCGCCATGTGTATATCGAAGGAACAACCCTGCCCGACATTACACACATGACAATCGCACAGGCGAGGGACTATTTTGGCTCGCTCAAATTAAGTGGAGCACGTGCGACCATTGCCGACAAGATCCTGAAAGAACTGGAACTGCGCCTGCAGTTTCTTATTGACGTGGGCCTGAACTACCTGACGCTCAGTCGAAGTGCCGACACCCTGTCTGGTGGCGAAGCGCAGCGAATCCGCCTGGCCAGCCAGATTGGCGCTGGCCTGGTCGGAGTCATGTACATCCTGGATGAGCCGTCCATCGGGCTGCACCAGCGTGACAACGACAGGCTGCTGAACACGTTGTTCCATTTGCGTGACATCGGCAATACAGTCATCGTAGTCGAACATGATGAAGATGCCATCCGCAGCGCCGACCATCTGATTGACATCGGACCTGGCGCCGGGGTGCACGGCGGTGAAATTGTGGCACAAGGCACTATTGACGATATTATCGCCGAACCGCGCTCGCTTACCGGCCAGTACCTGTCCAATAAACGCCGCATCGAAATACCTGACAGTCGGCATACACCCAAAAAAGGCAAAACGCTGAGCCTGATCGGCGCAAGTGGCAACAACCTTAAACACGTAAACCTGGAAATTCCTTTGGGTCTGTTCACCTGTGTCACGGGTGTGTCTGGTTCGGGTAAATCAACACTGATCAACAACACCCTTTATCCGGTCGCTGCAACGCGTCTGAATGGTGCCACCACCCTGACACCCTCCGAGCATGCAGAGATACGCGGTTTGGACCTACTGGACAAGGTGGTTGATATTGACCAGAGCCCTATCGGCCGAACCCCCCGTTCCAACCCGGCGACCTACACCGGTATCTTCACGCCAGTTCGCGAGCTGTTTGCCGGCACCCAGGAAGCACGCTCACGGGGCTACACCCCTGGCCGATTCAGTTTCAATGTTAAAGGTGGACGCTGCGAAGCCTGTCAGGGCGATGGTGTTGTCAAAGTCGAAATGCACTTCCTGCCGGACGTTTATGTGGCATGTGACATCTGTCACGGCAAGCGCTACAACCGCGAAACACTGGAAGTGAAATACAAGGGTCGCAATATCGCCGAAGTACTGGACATGACCATTGAGGACGCCCGTGAGTTTTTTGATCCGGTACCGGTCGTTGCGCGCAAACTGCAGACCCTGATGGATGTTGGTCTGTCCTACATCCGTCTTGGCCAGGCAGCGACGACACTGTCCGGCGGCGAAGCGCAGCGCGTCAAGCTGGCACGTGAACTTTCCAAGCGCGATACCGGTCAGACCTTGTATATCCTGGACGAACCTACAACAGGGCTTCATTTTGACGATATTCAGCAACTGCTGACTGTGCTGCATCGTCTGCGGGACCAGGGCAATACCATTGTGGTTATTGAGCACAATCTTGATGTCATCAAGACGGCCGACTGGATTGTTGACCTGGGGCCGGAAGGTGGCAGTGGTGGTGGCGAGATAATCGCACAGGGCACGCCGGAAACGATTGCCGAGAGCCAGCACTCGCACACTGGTCATTATCTGCGCAGACTTTTGCCCTGACCGCAGACAGACTGCACGCCTGGCAGGCTGAAAGGGCTATGCCGACAGGCAATGGCGAGTACAATGGGTTTACCTGACACAACAATTAAAAACTTTGAGGTGTAAAACGATAAGAATAATGACCGCTTGCCTGCTGACATGCCTGATGATGTTGTCGGCAGGCGCGCAGGCGCAGGCCCGGATCATCCCGAATGTGGTATACGGGCACAAAGACGGCATGGCCTTGATTTATGACGTCTTTCAACCCGAACAGAACGCCAATGGCGCGGCGATTGTCTACATGGTCAGTGGTGGATGGTTCTCCCGCTGGACTGAACCCGAGAATCGCCTGGCTTCCTTTGCCTCCATGCTGGCCGAGGGCTATACCGTGATTGCTGTCCATCATGGCAGCGCAGGGGGCCATCTATCCTTGATGCTGGGACTGGACGCCGATGATGGCATGGCAGACAGCGACGACCCGATTATGCAGGCAGGCAATGGCGTGGCCGCCGTGGTCGCCTATTTCCCACCGGTGGATCTGCGGCAAATGACCGGTCCGAACGACCGCTTCCCGGCCCTGGATTTTCCCCAGGAACTGGCCGCTGGTATCTCACCCTTGCTGCTTGCAGACCGAAACGATCCGCCCGTCTTGCTGATCCATGGTGATGCCGACGAACTGGTCAATATCAGTCACAGCGAGCGAATGTACTCGGCGCTGCAGGAAGCGGGCGTGGTCAGTGAGTTCATCACAATCGAAGGCGGCGCGCATGGTTTTCGTGGCGACGATGCGCAGGAAGCTGCCATGGCTCGCCTGGAGTGGTTCAATCAGCACCTGCTGGATTGATCATCGCCTGGTATGGTTTAACCAGCACTTGCTGGATTGATCACCGTTCAGTACTCCTCCCATCGACGCTCGATGGGAGGAGCTGAATCACAGCAGAGTTACTCAGCCGCCACAGTGGCGCAGGCCTAGATCTGTCCAATTATAGGCCAGAAGTGTCTGGCAAACCGGGATCAGTCCATCGCAGTCGGTCCAGCTTGTTGTTGGTGCCTGAATCCTGGTCATAGCCTGATTCGTCATTGATTCCGGCATTTTTGCCACATGACTTTGGCAGGAGGCAAAACCGGGGATTGCCTTCTCCGTTGATCCACTGCATAGTTCCTAACGTAGCAACACGCTTGTAGCATGAACCGGGACTCAAAGGATGCAAGAGCTGAATAAAAATAACCTGCCCAACCCGCTGAACACGTCACGTCGCTCAGACCCCATTCGACAGATCCGCACCAAACGTATAGGCCAGGGCATCATGGTTATGCTGTTGGCAATCATCACCCTCTCCTTGGTCAACTTCCTGGACAATCGACCCGTTGTTGTAACAGCGCTGCTGTTTACTGTCATATTTCTGTTACTTGCCCTGTTGCTTTTACGTAATGGCTATCCGCAGGCGGCTGCCGCATTGACCGTAATAGTCATGTTTGTCTGTGTGGCACAGGCCATGTGGGGAGGTGCAGGTTTGCGTTCATCTGCCTTGATGGGTTACCCGGCAATTTTATTGTTCGCCATGATCATGATTGGCAAACGGACGTTTTACATGGCCCTGATCGCCATGCTGGTGTACATGCCAATTCTGCTATATGCCACCCAAAACGGCTGGCGAACCGGCCTGGAAGACGCCACTGCCTATCGCTGGCTGGGCGACTACGGAGTTATTCTGATTGCCGCGGCCTTCATTATTCGCGTGCTGGCTTCAGACCTGCTTGCGCTGTTGGCCGCGTTGCATGTGCAAATGGACGATGTCACTCAGTCGAAACTGCGGGCCGAGCACATGGCCAATCACGACAATCTGACCGGGCTGCCGAACCGACGGATGGCCGAGCAGTACTTTCAGGAGCTCTTGCAGCACGCCCAGCGAGAAGCGGCGGGTGTGGGTCTGGTCTTTGTTGATGTCGACAACTTCAAGACCTTCAACGATTCACATGGCCACGACCTGGGCGACGAGCTGCTCCGCCATTTGGGCCAGACCATCAGCTCGCAGCTGCGCAAGTCCGACCGACTGGTCCGCATCGCCGGCGACGAATTCCTGATCCTGCTATCCGATATTTCCAAAAGCGCGGATGTCGAGATTATTCTGGAAAAGGTCCGCCGCGCTGTCGCCAATCCTGTCACCATCCGCAGCGAGACCCTGATCCCTGCGCTGTCCATGGGCATAGCGCTGGCGCCGGATCACGGCCTAGATTTCAAGGAACTGGTGACCAAGGCCGACCACGCCATGTATCAGGCCAAGGCCGCCGGCCGGAATCAGTACCAGTTTTTCCGCCCGACCTAATACATAACGTTAACATTTATGGGCAAGGCAAACAGACTGCTGCGGGCCGTGTTGTGGGCGAAGCCGGCTCTGTGGATCAGGTCTGTGACGATACAGCGGGTGACGATCCCCAACGCCTTGCCCATCAGGTTGGTGGCACCCACATGATTACCGGGCTCGCCTGGAATGGTTCAATCAGCACCTGCTGGATTGATCAACATTCAGTACTCCTCCCATCGAAGCTCGATGGGAGGAGTTGAATCACAGTAGTGTCACTCAGCCGCCACGGTTGCGGCGCGCTGTAGCAGAAACGCCCGGATGCCTTCCACCTGCGCTTCACCTATGTCAGCCGAGAAATTCGGCATGCCACGGCTTTCCAGCGTGCCTTCCAGCACGATGCCATGGAAGGCTTCACTGCTCAGCAGCATCGGGCTGTAACGCAGGTCAGGAATCGGGCCAGCGCTCAGGGCCATTGGGCCATGACACACAGAGCAGTAAGCGCCATACATGGCCGCACCCAACTCAACACTGCCATCGCTGCTGATGCCTTCCAGGTTTAATGGCACTCGTTCGGTCGTTGCCATTTCTGGCATCTGGCCCTCAGCACCCAGTTTGAATGCCATCAGGCGACCATTCCGCTCTCGCGGATAATTGCCAGACAGCAGCCCCATGGTCAATGGCATCGCACCGCCCTGACCAGCCAGCGCCAGCACATATTGTTCACCATCAAGTTCATAAGTGACTGCACCGCCGAGAATGGCATCACCAACGGGGTAGGACCACAGGCGTTCACCATTGTCCGTGCGATAGGCATGGAAGAGCCCATCTGCAGAGCCCTGGAAGACCAGGCCGCCACCTGTCGATAACAGACCACTGTTTCCATAGACGGGATATTCGACGCGCCAGCGCTCCTGTTGTGTAACAGGATCCCAGGCCAACAGGGCTGATGCCGGTAGCTGCTGGGCTCGCTGCGCATCTTCAGGGTTTGCGGGTGGCGCATTGACGCCACCAACACCGAGGTTCCAGCCTACTTCCTGCTCTTCGAAGTCACCCGGGTTCGAATAGACATAGGAAGTGTTCTGACTCGGAATGAAGACCAGACCAGTATTGGGATCGTATGACATCGGGTACCAGTTGTGACCACCCAGGGGACCGGGGATAACCACGGCAGGGTCGCGCTCGTAGCGCACGATTTCCGCTTCTATCGGACGTCCGGTCACCGGATCCAGGCCGCTGGCCCAGTTAATCTCAACGTAATTGTTACCGGAGATAAATTCACCAGTGGTGCGGTCAATCACGTAGAAGAAACCGTTTTTGGGCGCCTGCATGATCACCTGACGCATGCGTCCATCAATTTCGATATCTGCGAGGATCATGTGCTGCGTTGCTGTGTAGTCCCAGGATTCCGCAGGTGTGGTCTGGAAATGCCAGGCGTACTCACCGGTATCAGCGTGCAATGCAACAATGGATGACAGGAACAGGTTGTCACCCTCTCCATTGGAACGGATGTGATGATTCCAGGGGCTGCCGTTACCAACGCCGATATACAGCAGGTCCAATTCTGGATCATAGGCCATGGAATCCCAGACTGTACCGCCGCCCCCGATTCGCCACCATTCGCCGGCCCAGGTCTCGGCGGCCATTTCCATGGCGTCGCTTTCGAAGCCCTCTTCCGGATTACCGGGCACCGTGTAGAAGCGCCATACCATATCGCCAGATTCCGCATCGTATGCAGATACATAGCCACGAACACCCAGCTCACCACCACCATTGCCAATCACAACCTTGCCATCGACGACTCGAGGCGCGCCAGTGATTGTGTAGCGACCCTCCGGATCGACGGTCATGGTTGACCAGACTTCGGCACCGGTTTCGCGATCCAGCGCAATCAGGCGGCCATCAAGGGCACCCAGGAATACCATGTCACCCCAGGCTGCCAGACCCCGGTTGACAACGTCACAGCAGGCATCAGCCGCCTTCGCACCAGGTACCTCAGGGTCATAACGCCAGATTTCCTCACCAGTGCGCGCATCAACAGCAAACGCCTTGCTCCAGGCAGAGGTGAAATAAACTACGCCATCAATGACCAGTGGTGTGGCTTCCTGGCCGCGATCCGTGTCCAGTTCAAAGTCCCAGGCCAGGCCCAGCTGTTCGACATTGCTGCGGTTAATGGTATCCAGCGGGCTATGACGCTGCTCTGAATAGGTCCGCCCATGACTTAACCAGTCAGCAGTGTTGCTCCCCGCATTGATGATACGGCTGGCATCTACCGGCCGCAGATCCTCAGGTCGATCGGCCGCCATCTGGTCAACGGACGCACTGCCTGTGGTTTCGTTCAGGGTTTCTACCGGGGGAGTCGTCTCCTCACTGGAACATGCTGCCAGCAGCACGCCTGACATGATCATGGCCAGCGCCAGTTTTTTGCGCAAAAAAGGGGTCGACGCCGGTGGGTTGTGGGTTTGCATACCTGAAATCTCCGCTGCTTATTTTTGTGCTTTGATTTCGGAGCATAAACAGGGGGGCACGGCAAGGCAAGAGCAGGCGCTCGATGAATGACTTTTGACGTGCCCCAAACCCGTAACGAGGGGTCAGCTTGTGATGATCAGCGCGCGACTGCCTGCACATTGACCGTCAGCGAAACCTCGGACTCGCCTGCCTCCGCAGATGGTGTTGCCATCTCGCGCGAGCCTGTGTCCATGGCCCGCATCATCACCGGTGCCGCGTATGACATGCCTGTCTCGATGGTTAATGAAGCGATCTCTACCTCAGGACGGCCCAGCGCTGCCGCCGCGCGTTCGGCATTGGCACGAGCCCTGGCGATGGCGGTTTCCATCAATGAATCGCGTACCTCATCCGCACGTTCAGTGCTCAGGCGATAGGACAACTGACTCATGACAAAACCCATATCCTGCAGCTCACCCGCCAGCGACAATAAAGTCTGAGGGTCTTTGCTCTCCAGTGTGATGCTCTGGGAACCGCGCCAGACCGGATCAGCGCGCCCACCCTGAGGCTGGCGATTGATCTGATAAACGCTGTAGTGACCTGTCGCAGCATCTACTCCTGTCACGGCACGCGCCACGATCAGCCCCTCACGCATCTGCTCATTGATGGCATTCTGGACAACACTCGCATCGCGGTCCTCTACTTCTACTCGCAGATCGGCAACAATCTCGTCCTGAGCCACGTTGATCCGCTCTGTGACTGACAGATTGATCAGCGTCTGCCCCTCCGGCAGTTGCGGTAATACTGATTGCTGTGCATTTGCGGACAAAGCCAGCAATGCCAGTGTGGCGCTCATTACCGTGAATCTTATCCCCTTGCGAAAAGTCATATGAAACTCCTTTCATTCGTCGCTTTTTTACAACGTCACCAGTTGCAGGTTCTGCCAGCTAAAACATGCCTGTCACGATTGGCTGTTGACTAAGTCTTCGACATCCATAACAGTGAACTTATTCTCACGTATGCAATCAACCAGTTAGACCTTAGCCATGAGCCGTCATCGTGAGCAAAGTAGCGATATGAGCATATCAGAACCTGGAATCAGTTTTGTTACTGAAAGTGCTATTCTCCTGCAGTTCGCTGAACCTTCGCTGAACAGCGTTGATGTCGAGCTGCAGGCCAGAATCTGTCAGCTGGCCAGTACCCTGCAGGCACACCTTCAGATTGGCCCCTTAGTGACCGATGCGGTACCGGGGCCAGGCAGTCTTTTGCTGGCGCTGCGAGACGGACATGCGGCGCGTCGTGTGCTGCGCGAAGCTGAGCAGCTCTGGCAACACCTAGAATTCAATGCCAGCGCAGGTCAACGACATGATATTCCGGTGCATTACGGTGGCGACCATGGCCCTGACCTGCTGGCGGTTGCTGAAATCACGGGCTTTTCCCCGCGCGAAGTCATTCAGCGCCACTGTTCGGTAGACTACTTTGTATTGTGTCTGGGTTTCATGCCGGGCTTCCCGTATCTTGGCGGCATGGATCCGGCACTGGCCACACCTCGCAAGGATAATCCGGCAACCCGCGTGATGCCTGGCGCCGTTGGCATTGGTGGCGCCACAACCGGCATTTACCCCTCGGCGAGTCCGGGCGGCTGGCATATCATCGGACGCACTTCCATCAAACTCTTCGACCCTGAGAAGCAGCTTCCCAGCCTGCTGCAGCCAGGCGACTGGGTTCGATTTGTAGCGGTCAATGAGGAGCTCCCGGCATGATAGAGGTCATCACCACAGCGCCACTTTTGACCGTGCAGGATCAGGGCCGATTCGGCATGCGCCATCTCGGTGTACCTCGCTGCGGCATGATGGATGCCCCAGCCCTGTTGCGGGCCAACCTGCTACTGGAGAATGATCCGCTGGCCGCTGGTCTGGAAATTTCTGCTGGACCCGTGGTCCTGCAGAGCGATCGGGACCAGCATATTGTTCTGTCTGGCGCAGATATGTCAGCTCAGCTATTGCAGGCCGATATGCAAACCGTGGTGCAAAATTATCTGCCGCCAGGATTCATTATGCGCTGGCCCGCAGGAACACGACTGCTACTCAACCGCCCTCAGATTCCCGGACAACGCGCTGTTCTCGCCATTGCCGGAGGCATTGATGTTGCCCCCACACTAAACTCCCGCAGCACTGATCTGAATAATCAGCTTGGCGGTTATCAGGGGCGCGCCCTGCGGGCGGGAGATCGATTGCCCGTTGGCGAAGCGGCAAATCAGCAATTTTCTTCCGGAGGCATTCGGCAACCAGCCATCACCATGTCACTGCGCGCCATACGCGGGCTGGACTACGAGCATTTCGATCCCCAAAGCCAGAATGCTTTATGGCAGTTTCCGTGGCGAGTGCAGGCCAACAGCAACCGCACCGGGCTACGTTTGTCAGGCCCCACCCTGAGATATCAGGGAGACACCTTGCGTCTGTCAGCCGGAGTGCTGCCCGGACTGTTGCAGGTGCCAGGCAATGGTCAGCCGATTCTGCTAGGCTGCGACGCCCAGACAACCGGAGGCTATCCGGTCATTGCCAGCGTCATCGAGGTCGACTTCCACCAGCTTGCTTATGCAACACCTGGCACGCTTCTTTATTTCACGGAAGTAAGCGTTGCTGAAGCGCAGGGTCTACATAGCGCCGGGCAGCATGAGCTGCAGATACTCAGGCAACAGATACAGTACCGGAAGCAGGCAAGATGAAGGCAACGCAGGTAGACCTGAACGCAGACCTGGGTGAAGGCGCCCCCAATGACAGAGAGCTGCTGCAGCTGATCAGTTCTGCAAATATCAGTTGCGGCGCTCACGCTGGCGACGCTGACAGTATCCGGGCCGCGCTGCAAAACGCTGTCGAGTTTGGTGTTGTCGTTGGCGCTCACCCCTCATATCCGGACCGGGAACACATGGGCAGGCGCTCGCTGGACATCCCGATAAATGAGCTGCGCGACAGCATCTTGCGACAATTGAAATATCTGTGCGACATGGCTTCATCTGAAGGTGCTCGCGTCTGTCACGTCAAAGCACATGGCGCACTTTACAATGACATGGCCACTGATCAGGCGCTGGCTGAAAAATTCTGCGACTGGGTAAGGGAGTTCGACACCAGACTGACAGTAGTGGGACTGGCGGGAAGTGCATTGCTGCAGACAGCCAGAGTTTTTGGCATCAGAACCCGTGCGGAGGCGTTTGTGGACCGGCGCTACCAGACAGACGGCACGCTGGTGCCACGCTCACAGCCTGACGCCCTAATTCATGATGCCGATGCCGCGATTAAGCAGGCCCTGTCAATCATTAAACATGGTTACCTGATGACTGTAACGGGGCAGCGGCTTTCGGTGAATGCCGAAACATTTTGTGTGCACGGCGACACACCAGAAGCACTGCTTTTCGCCAGCCGTCTTGTCACAAGCTTGCGAGAGGAAGGTATCAGGATTGCCAGTTAAACAGATAACTGCCAGATTCATCCTGTTCCAGCATAAGCGCCAGCCACTCAGGTAATGTGATTGATTGATTACCAATCGGCGACAGGCGAAGCTGAACCTCTGAAACCTGACCATTGTTCATCGTAACAGCAACGTCCAGTGCCACTTCACCAACGTCAATGTGATCCCTCGTCCCCTGCCCCAGCACCGTGATGCCAGCCTGCGACCAGAGCCCACGTGCGCGGGCTACCGCAGACCCGGCCTGCAAGGCCACTGGCTCAACAAGTTGCAGCGCCAGGTGGCCCAGCAATCGGACGCTTTCTTCCCGCCACAGGACGGCGGCGGGCATGTCCGCGGAGGCCTGGCTCAGCAACACAGTTCCGTTGGTTTGCAGGCAGGCGCGGGCGTCTACGGACTGGAGCTGGCCGGCTATCGGGCGGGCACGCGACTGCACATCTGCACACAATTGACCCTGGATGAGTCGGGATGGAAGCCATTGCCATTGCAGCTCGCCGATATCCAGCACGACCTGTGGCTGCCGTAGCATTGCTCGATCCACTGCGCCCCGCCACAATGTGCCGTCAACACCGAACAATTGCAGGCCGGCAACCTGGGCAGGCCCCACCAGCAAAGTCGCCGGTGCAAGCAGTACGATCCATACCAGCGTCATTGGAACCACCAGCCATAGAACGCGAGTGCTGGTCACGTCAACGGCCTCTCACTGTGACGTTTACAGACAGGCCCGCGGCCGCTGATGGCACTATGGTCATGCTCTCGACACGGTTACGGCCACCCGCCTCGACTGCTGACAGCCACTGCAGCAGATTGTTCATGGCCACCTGCTCCATGCGAATGGTGGCCGACTGACCATCAATCGCAGGTTCCAGTGTGCTTACCCGCAGGCCGGTTGCGCTTGCCGCATCATCGAGAAACTGCGGCAGACTTGCCATCGCGGTCCCAAGCTGGCGCTCATCGCGCAACTCGATCAACTCCTGCGCGAGACTCTGTACAGCAAGTACCTGCTGGCGCGCCTCTGTGACCCGTCTTTCTGACAGCTCTCTGGCCGCATTCAGCGGCTGGACGATGGCAGCCCAAAGCAGGTACACCAGCAGCGACGCACCACATGCCAGCAGCCACAATTGCTCACGTCCGGTAAATTGCTGCCAGCGCTGTATCAACTTGACCTGCAATGCTCTCAGTTTCATGGCGCTACCCCGCTGACAAGCAGATTGGCCTGTTGCCGACTGCCAGCCTGACTGATATTGCGCGCCTGCGCTGACAGCCCTGCATTTCCGAGTGCTTCGCTAAAGGCGAGCAGCTGGGAATTGCTCTGCGCAGTCAACGCCAGTTGTAACTCCTGGCGCGCCGCCAGGAAGTTCACACGGTGTACACGCACATCGCCGTGCTGCAAAAGCACCGGCGCGATCTGATCCAGCAGTGGCAGCACCGATGCGCTGGCACCAGAGCCGCGAAGTTGCGCCAACTGGCTGCGCAGCTGTTGCTCAGCATCTACCAGTACACCCTGCGGCACGGCAGTCCGGTAAACCTGTTCCACCTGCTGCTGTATGCGGCGATAATCAGCGTTATTGATCTGCAGTTCTATAAAACTGGACAACATAAAAATCAGCAAGGCTGCCGCCGCTGCAATGACAGGAATCCGCGCCGGTCGCCACAGTTTTTGCCAGCGTACCGGCGCCGCAAACTGTCCCTGACGCAGTTCGATGGCGCCCGGCATCTCAAACGTCAATGCATCCCAGGGCTCGTTAACAATGGATACTCTCGTCCGGACTTCGCCCCGAATGCTCTCTGGCAACATACTGACGATATCGTCAGCTTCGGACTGTGAACTCGCAAACACGTGCAACGCCGGCACGTGCAACGCCGGGCTGGCTCCAGCAACGGCTTCGCGCTGGACTCGTTCTGCAACGAGAGGCAGCATACTGACATCAACAGATAGCCCGAGACCGCTGAGCTGTGTCGGCAGCCAACCATCGTCAGCTCCGTCCGTGACCAGTATTTTCCAGTCATCGTTATCGCCATCTATCAACTGACCGGTAACAAAACAGCGTGATACTTCAAGGCCCGCTGATTCCAGGGCTTCTATCTGCTCTGCAAACCACTCCCGGTCAACATAGGCAAGCGTGACGGTCTCCGGCTCAACAGCACCAATGGCAATATGCAGGGATTGAATATCACCGGCAATGTCTGACTCCAGTTCAAACGGAATCAGTCGACTGAGATGTTTTCTCTCCTCCGGTCTGTAGGGCAGGCGACGCATGACCAACTGTGGTCCGTCCAGCATCAGCCAGACCTGAGCACCAGGGTGCTGCTTACACAGCGTTTGCAGTGATCCTTTCTGAGAAGCAGCCAGCCAACCGGCGCGTCGGTCGTATCGCCGCCAGCGATAATGACCCGGAGTCGATTCCGGCCTGATTATCAATACACTCATTTTTCAATTCACCAGTGTTTCAAACGGATTTTCGTGAAAGGAGTTGTGATAGCGCGCCAGCGTCGTCACGCCACTCCCGTCACGATGAATCAGTGATGTCAGGTAACGGGAAACCTCACCGATTGTGACCTGTATGTAGGCCAGAAAATATTCGCTGCTTACGCTGTATGTGGGCACTTGACCTGCGGCGTCCCCTGACTGTCCGGGATCAGACTGCAGGCCAGACTGCTGCGCGGACTGCAAAAATTCAGTGACAGACACAAAGGCCTGTTGATCCCGCAGCTCCAAAAACGTGTCCACGACGGCCTGCTCAGCAAAGGTCAGGGTGTTTTCGTCATTGACGCCTGACATCACTGATGCCGATGCCGTGTTGATATTGATGGATGTCGCAACTGGCAGGGCAACCACACGTGGCCGCAATGCCTTCAGAAGCTGCGGCGTGATGTGTCGCACCATCGCCAGCTCGCTCACATCATGCATGAGCTGATTCGCAGACTGTGCGACCGTGCCAGCGCCTGTGTAATAAAGTGACTCGGCGCCTGACAGGCCACTAACTCGGTCATCCTCGTCGATCCAGTCTACAATAGCCTCGGTGATCGCGACCGCTTGCGCTTCGGTGACAGCCATTTCGGGCAGGCTCTGCAACATGCGTATAAAGTGCCGCTGTGCAGCACTGAAACGAACTGAGCTCAATGCGCCCAGATCGTCAAAATTTTCTGTTTTGTATACCAGATTGTTGATATTGAACCGCCCTTGCGCGTCCTCAATGAATACGCGCAGAAAACCATCGTCGGTTGGCATGGGGGGCAACATCGCAGCCCAGCTCTCACCAAGGTGATCAACCGGCTCTGCAGGCCTGTCGCCTGCCCGCTGCGAGTCCATAAGCAATACCTGAGCAGCCAGGGTTTCAGCTCCCTGCAGATAGGTATCAAATCGTTGCTGCATTAATCTTGCCTCCGCCATCGATGCGCTTCGTACGAAGGACTCAGCAAATTGAGTCGCCAGCACTGCGACCATGGCAGTCACCAGCATGGCCAGTATGAGTGCACTACCAGTCTGCTGAAGACGCTGGCTTGCAGCTTTTGAATGCTGATCGCTCACGTTGATGCTCCGCCCGCTGAAAACGCCATCGGCAACACAAACACCCGGCGCACCTCACCCAGACCCGAAACGCGCAAACTGACTTCGATGGCCGCCGGTAAGCGGCGCTGGCGCTGCAGAATTTCGTTGTCCCCGGCAGCAGCAGCGAGCGGCCAACCCGATATCCAGCCCGCATCATCGATTGATGAGCCCTGGGTAGTGACGCCAACCGGCAGGAACCGCCAGGAGACCTGCTCTACAGCCTGCAACAGTGGCATGGACTGCATTGGAGGTGTGCCCAGCGCCTGATTGCTTTCCTGCCAAGAATCGCGGTACAGCGTGCCGTCAGGTGACAGGCGGTAGAGCACCCGTTGCAGCTCCGATCGCGGAGACGCCATTGGGTTGTGCCAGGCGTGTCTGCTGAACCAGATCATGGCACCCTGTCGACCACTGAGTGCTTCCAGAGAAAACGCATTATGTGGCACTGCCAGCATTACCACCCGCTCATCGGTGTCACCAAGCACTGACTGCAGCGGATCAACCCCAGTGGCCGGCATCGGTAATGGGCGATTGGCAATGTGCTCGATATCACCGTTCAATAATTGCCAGAACCGCTCGATCTGCTCTATTTCCTGCATGAGTTGATCGCCGCGTTCACGGGCTTCTATCGCGCTGTCCAGAAACTGATAGGACACTGCAGCAATCATGACCGTGATTGACATCGCGATCAGCAGTTCGACCAGCGTAAATCCACCCTCAGTCCTGACCATCGGCATCTCCACTGAGCGCTGAGGGGCCAATCGCCTGAGCAGCAGACAGATAGCTGGTCAGACTGGCCAGCGTGTCGGCAGGCCGCTCCATGGCTGCCACATCAAGCCGGTGGCGTAGCAGACCCGGCACAGGTGTCTCTTCCACCGACAACTGCCATGACCATCGACGCCCGGCAAGTTCAGTTTCGCCCTCCCGGAACGCTGCAGTCGACATGATTCCCGCCGCCGCATCCAGCTGTAAATGTGACATCTGATTCTTAGCAACCCAGCTGGCAATGGTTTGCTGGCGAAACCGGTCGGTAGCATCCAGTTGTGCGCCCAACTGGAACATCAGCGCCGGCAGCGCGATTCCGACGACAAGCAATGCCACCATCACCTCAATCAGGGTAAAGCCGAGCTGTTCCGATCGCTGATTGTGCATCATGCGCTCACCATTGCAGGCTCATTAGCTGAACTGTCCGAACCAGCGGGCTGTGGAAATTTTTCGCTACCACTGTGTTTCAATGACCCCTGATTCCTGAGTGGCGACACGAGCAAGCTGTGTTTCTCCACTCGCCGTTTGCACTGACAACTGCAAGATGAATGGCGTCGTTTCGCCAGTCGGATACATGACCAGCACAGGTTCATTTGATTCATCGCCAGATTGGAGCCCACGGCGGGCCAGATCAACAGGCTGTTCTTCGACCCATAAATCGAGCTGAAGGGATGGCGGTAATTCAGCCTGTAATTCCATGTCGTCATCAATCTGCCACTGACCGTTACGCCAACGAGACCACACGAGCTGCCAGCCTTCATCAGCCAAATCTTCAGGTGCCCTCAGATGCATTCCTATCGGTTGCGCCATGACGACTGCCCGATTTGACGCAAGGCCAATCAGCTGGCTCACATCCTCTGCGATATCCAGAGCCTGGTCGTCAGCGTCTGAACCCCGCCCCACGGAGAACGCCACCGTGCTGACCAGCAGCGCAGCGATTGCCATCACCACAAGAAGCTCGACCAGACTGAAACCACGGGCCGCGCCAGGGCTCATCGGCTTACTGTTCCTGATTCTGCCAGTTGCCATAATCAGCGTTTTGCCCCTCACCACCACGCGTTCCGTCGGCACCAAAGGTAAAGACATCGTACTGTCCGTTCTGACCGGGACTCAGATAGCGATAGGGATTCCCCCATGGATCGACTGGCAGAGCTTCCAGGTAGCCATCCTGCTTCCAGTTTGTCGGCACCGGCTCCAGCGTCGGTCGGTCTACCAGTGCCTGCAGCCCCTGCTCGCTGCTGGGATAGACATAGTTATCCAGGCGATACATACGCAACGCAGTTTCGATGGCGCTGAAATCGGCGAACACTTTCTGCACTCGTGCCTCATCGGCACGGCCGAGAACATTGGGCGCAATAATGCTGATAAGCAGGCCCATGATGACCAGCACTACCAGTATCTCGATGAGACTGAAGCCTTGTTGCTTCCTGATAGATTTTGCTTCTGGCAGCGCCAGAGCTGAGCTGTTTGTGCTGTTAACGGCAGCATTTTTAACCAACATAGAATCACCCATCGTCTGAACTCGTTATATCAATGTGTTGATATCAAAAATTGGCAGCAGAACTGCCAGCATGATCAATGTCACCAGACCGCCCATCAGCACAATGGTCAGCGGTTCCATCAATGCCATCATGGTGCTGAGCCTGATGCTCAATTCCCGTTCCTGGTTTTCGGCAGCATAGGCCAGCTGACGCCCCAGGCTGCCATTCGCTTCTCCATTGGCGGCCATCTGCTCAAGGAGTGGAGGAAACGCCGCGCATTGACGCAGGCTCTTGCTGAAGCTGCCACCCTCCTGGACTGCAGTGGCCACCGTGCGGGCCGCGGCGCGCATGACCTCGTTATTGAGAACCTGTGCCGCAATGCGGACTGATTCCAGCAATGGCACTCCGGAGCCAAGAAGTATCGCCAACGTCGATGCAAAACGTGCACTTTCCAGCTGCCGCAGGTTTTCACTAACACCTGGCACCTTGAGTAAAAATCCATGCCAGCGCAGGCGGTTTTCGACAGCCTGCAGCCACCAGCGAAACAGTACCCCGCCTAATGCAATGGCACACAGCAACAGCAAGGCCCATGGTGAGCCCATAAACTCACTGACGCTGATCAAAGCCTGTGTCAGACCAGGCAGGTCACGTCCCGATGTGGCGAACATGGTGACCAGTCTCGGCACCACAAAGGTCATCAGCAAGGCCACTACCAGCAGGCTGACCGACAGTAATGCCAGAGGGTAGATCATGGCGGTGCTGAGTTTCTGACGCGCCTGCTGGCCTGTTTCTGTGTACTCTGCCAGGCGCTCCAGCACCGGACCCAAGTAACCCGCAGATTCACCTGCCCGCACCATGGCGCAATACATTCGGTCAAACGCCGCCGGGTGCTCTGACATTGCCTGTGCCAGCGAATGGCCTTCGACAACCCGCGACCTGACCTGAGACAGTATGCCTTTCACTTTTATCTGCCGTGACTGCCGGGCACTGATCTGCAGTGCCTCGTCCAGCGGCATGCCTGATTGCACCAGCGACGCCAGTTGTCTGGTAATTAATGAAAGCTGGGCGACCGACAGGCGGCGCGGTCGCCACCAGAGAGACTGACCGCCACTGGCATCATTGGCAGCACTGGTCACGGTAACTGTCATGGGTTTCATGCCCTGGCTGCGCAGCCGTGCACGCGCCTGGCGCTCGCTGTCAGCCTCCAGCACACCACTCACCGGCTTGCTGTCGGCGCCCAGTGCTTTGTAGCGGAACGAAGCCATGACCTAGATCCCCGTGCCCATGGCAGTCACCCGCAGCACCTCTTCCAGACTGGTTTCGCCGGCCAGTATTCGCTGCCTTCCATGCTCGGACAAGGCAGGACTGGTCGCGCGTACATGGGCTTCCAGGGCTGGCTCTCCAGCCTGATCGTGAATCAGTCGACGCATGGTGGCGTCCACCTCCAGCACCTCGTAAAGGCCGGTTCGGCCGCGGTAACCGGTGTGGTTGCACTGATCACAGCCGGCGGCTCGCCATACCTGCGTCCCTTCCGTAAATCCGAAACGCTGCTGCTCTGCCGCATCGGTTGCAACCGGTTGCTTGCAGTCGTTACAGAGACGTCGAACAAGACGCTGCGCCAACACCAGTTGCAGACTGGACGCCAGCAGAAATGGCTCGATGCCCATATCCTGCAGTCGAGTGACCGCGCCCACCGCCGTGTTGGTATGCAGGGTCGACAACACCAGGTGTCCGGTCAGTGAGGCCTGCACGGCAATCGCCGCGGTTTCCTGGTCACGAATTTCACCCACCATCACCACGTCTGGATCCTGTCGCAAAATGGCGCGCAGACCGCGGGCAAAACTCATATCCACTTTGGTGTTGACCTGTGTCTGGCCGATGCCGGGAAGCACATATTCAACTGGATCTTCAATCGTCAGAATATTGCGCTCGCGACTGTTGATATGCTGCAGACCTGCATATAGCGTCGTGGTCTTACCAGAGCCAGTCGGTCCTGTGACCAGTATGATGCCGTGAGGTCTGGCCAGTGCACTGGCAAACAGCGCATGAATGGGTGCCGGCATCTGCAGTTGTTCGAGTTTCAGCTGACCGGCAGCCTGATCCAGCAGGCGAAGCACCACTCGCTCTCCGAAAGCAGACGGAATGGTGGACAGGCGAATGTCCACCGCGTGACCCGCCAGCCTGACACTGATGCGCCCATCCTGAGGCAGTCGCTTTTCGGCTATATCCAGACGCGCCATGACCTTGAGACGCGAGACCAGCACAGGTCCCAACTCAGAGCGTGGCGCCAGCACATCGCGCAGAACACCATCCACGCGGAAGCGGATTGCGACACGCTGTTCAAAAGGCTCGATATGTACATCTGATGCCTGTTCGCGAACGGCCTGCGACAACACGGCGTTGATCAGTCTGATCACCGGAGCATTGTCGGCATCAGACAGCAGATCACTGTTGCCGGGAATATCATCAACCAGTGCCGTCAGGTCGATATCGCCACCCAGCTCATCAGCCGCACGCTGGGCGTCATCTGCCCCACTTTGATAAAGCGTGGTCAGCCGCTGCTGAAATTCGTTTGCTGATATTACGACCGGCGTGAATCCATGACCCATGATGCGACGCAGTTCCAGCAGCACATTCAGCGCAGGTTCACCCCGACAGATCACTTCGCCGTCATCAAGCAGCACACCTTTGCCGTTGGCAAAATCATAAGGCAGAACATAGTGCTGGTTCACGGCTGATCTTCCTGCGCCTCGGCATCAGGGGCGTCCAGCAGCGTCTCCCAGGCAGGCAGCAGTGGCATTTGTGAGTCGCCAAAAATACCACCATGGACAGGCTGTTGCAGAAGCTGTTGATTACGGATGTGTTCGTACTTTTCA
The DNA here is from genome assembly GCF_029911965.1 of Pseudohongiella sp. SYSU M77423. NCBI lineage: Bacteria > Pseudomonadati > Pseudomonadota > Gammaproteobacteria > Pseudomonadales > Pseudohongiellaceae > Pseudohongiella > Pseudohongiella sp. SYSU M77423. The sequence continues at coordinate 254,341 of NZ_JARYTH010000005.1, forward strand.
GCGGTTGCGCCGCGCAGGGCGTTGTCATCGCGCAGGATAGTCGGTCGTATGAATACCAGCAGATTGGTTTTCTGCACCGAACTGGAGGTGGAACGAAACAATCGGCCCAGGCCTGGGACGCTGCCCAGTACCGGCACACGACTTTCACTCTGAACCACATTGTCGCGAATCAGGCCGCCCAGCACCACGGTCTCACCATCTGCTACCGTTACGCGAGTTTCAATTTTGCGTTCGTTGGTGATCAGGTCCACCGCACCTGCTTTCTGGGAAATGCTGGAGATTTCCTGAGCGATGTCCAGCGCCACCTTGTCACCACGATTGACATGTGGCGTGACTCGCAAGGTGGTACCAACATTCTGTCGGGTAATGGTCTGGAACGGATTCTGAACATTACCGCTGTTGCCCGTGCTGGTGTAGGACCCCGTGATGAACGGCACACTTTCACCAACAGTAATCAGTGCTTCGGTGTTATCCGTGGTCAGGATATTTGGCGTAGACAGAATGTTGGCGCCAGAGTTGGCCTGTAACAGGTCTATCAGTGCCAGCAGGTCGGTGCTGCCGCCAAGGCGACCGATACCAATGGTCTGTCCGGCAGCACTGGCCAGACCAGCCGCCAGGTTTTGCAGGCCTTCCTCGCGGTCTTCATTGAGTGCGCCATCGGCAATAAGTCCAAGTCGCTGCAGATTGGCGCCGGGCTCAAAGCTGCCGGCAAACGCGCCACTTTCGTCCCTGAACAGCCACTGGATTCCGAGGTTCTGCCCCACATCATCATTTATCTCGACGATAATGGCCTCGACCAGAACCTGGGCGCGCTGGATGTCCAGCCGCTGCACTACATCCATCAGAGAATCGATGATGTCCATGTCTGCAGTAATGATGACCGCGTTATTGTCAGGGTCAGCTTCAACACTGGCACGGCGCGCACCATCAGCTGCTGCTCCCTCGGTGACACCCTGCCCCGGCGCCACACCACCCAGTTGAAAAGTGTTACGTATGACCGAGGTCAGTACCTCCGCAACACGCTCGGCACTTGCGTATTCCAGATAGACAACACGAGTGTTGCCGGTCTGCTCACGCGGCTTATCAAGCAAGGTAATGAGTTCCCGGATGGTGTCCCGCTGTCGTTTGCCACCTGTCACCAGCACTGAGTTCGTGCGTGTATCCGCATTGATCTGCAGCCGCGAGGTGACCGGTTCCTGATCAGCGGCCACCTGGTCTTCATTCATTTCGCGAAGCAGGGCAACAATGTCGCTGGCCTGCGCAAACTGCAGGCTGACGACTTCGGTTTCCGGCACTGAAGACTGATCAATGCGATCCAGAATCTGTCGAATACGCTGCACATTGGCAACCGTGTCGACCAGAATGATCATATTTCCATCGGGGTAGGCAGACATCTGCCCGTTGCTTTGCGACACCAGTGGACGCAGCACTGGCAGCACCTGATTAACAGACACATTGTCGAGCTGGATGGCCTCGGTGACATAGCGACTGCTGTCGTTGCTGTCGTAGCTCGAGAATGGCAGCGGCGCCGAGCGCACTTCCTGCGACGGTACGATGCTGACCATATTGTCGCCGGTTTCCACGGCGGTAAACCCGGTGATGTCCAGGGCTCTGAGAAAGATACGGTAATAGTCCTGAGCGTTGACAGGCGAGCTGCTGATAACGGTTATCTCGCCGCGCACGCGCGGATCCAGAATCATCGTTTTCCCGGTCACATCCTGAACAGCCCGAATAACCTCGAGAATGTCACTGTTACGAAAATTTGGCGTCCACATGGCTTCCTGGGCAATGGCTGTCACGGATGACAATGCCAGCATGAATGACAGGCACAAAGGAGCCATCCAGTCAGGCTGGATCTTGCGGATAAGCAGATTGGCAGGATTCGCTTTCATTAACTCTCTCATATCACGGCAGGCCAAGCGTGGCCCTGTTCAGATTGACAGTCTGCAGGGTGCCGTCGCGTGACACCTGCAGCTGTACCGTTTGTGATTGCTGCAGCTGACCCAGCAGGGATTGCAGCTGACCAAGGTCATTGATGGACGTACCATCGACGGCAGTAATGATGTCGCCGATTGCCAGACCGGCATTTGACAGAAGATCGGCGCGACTGCCATGACGGATGCGCAGACCAGCAACTCCTTCCAGATTGACCATTTGCAACCGCATGACGCGAGCCAACTCTGCTGCCTGGTCCATGCCGGACACTGGTTCCGTCGTGTCCTCACTCACGGAGCTCGACTGGGCAGTCGTAACTGGTGCAACTGCTGAAGTCGCCCCATTGGCTGCAGCAGGATCGTAAAGCCGAAGTCGCTCTATCCGACCATTGTTGTTCAGCGTGACATGATCACTGAAGATCTGCTCTAGAGTCACACCGGCGGAGGTGCCCTGTAGCGCGTCGCCAGGCCGATAAACCTGTTGCTGGTCACCACTGGCAATGATGGCTCGGGATGAGGACGGCTCAGTGCTGAGTACGGCTCCGCGTAACACAAGTTGTAAGCGAGTGTCATCGGCAGTAGCAGTTTCACTGACCATGTTTGAAGCAGACAGTCCCCTGGCTTCCGTCAATGTGAATGCCTGGGCTATGCGGGCAAGATCTACAGAACGGGACTGAGTCGCAACATTATCGGCGCGCGTTACCGACGGCGGCGCAATACCTTCCGCGGCATCGGGAACCAGCAACCAGAACAGTCTCGCCAGCGAGTATCCGGACCAGATCAGCACTGCCAGAGTCAGCAGTACTGCAAGTCCGGACACCCACAGGCGGGTTTGCGCAAGTTTGTTCAGCATCGTCTCCGAATAAACCTTACAGTTTCCACTGCAGGTCAAGACGCAAACGCGAACCGGTAGCAACGTCGATGATTTTTACATCATCCTGATAGAATTCGCGGTTTTCGTCGAGCAGGTTCTGCGCACGCAATCTGACAGTAATGCGGTCTGTCGGAAAATAAGAGTACGTCAGGTCCAGTGAGTGGAACGGATTTTCAAACGCATCTGGTGACTCATTACGGCCACCGAAGAAGACCCGCTCACCAAACACGTTGTACAGCAATGACGCGGCGTGTCTGCCGTTGTCAGAGTCGTAGCCCAATTGCGTGTTGACCACATATTCCGAGTGGCCAGTCAAACGACGGTCCAGGCTGGTCTGCGAGCTGGCAGCGTCAAATGTCAGCTCGGAATCGCTGAGCACCAGATTGCCACTGACAAAGAAGCCGCGGCCGATGTTCTTCAGGCCTTCAAACTCCACACCGTAGATCTCGCCAGCCTCTGCGTTGTCAAAGCTCAGCAAACGCGCGTCCTGTGGACCTGGTCGTTCAACTCGCTCGATCGGACTGGAGATATCCTTGTAGAACAGTGAAACCGTCAGGTTGTCACCGTTATCAAAGAACATTTCGGTGCGTAGGTCAAAATGATCAATGTCCGAGAAACTCAGGTTCGGGTTGCCTTGAACACGGTCATTCAACTCGGGGTCAATGAACTGAATGTCTGCGTACTCTCGCAGGTCAGGACGGACAACCGTCTTGCCATAGCCGAGTCGTACCTGGAAATTATCTGTACCAAACAGGCCATCCTGCATATAGGTCAGTGCTACAGACGGATAGAAATCATCATCCCGCAGCAGCGCATTGCTATCTGGCTGGTTAATATCTTCGATTACTTCATTGAGGAAGTCGCCAGAGTAGTCAAGCAGGTTCAATGGAATCACGCCGCGGGAGAAATCTTCCCAACGCACACCCGCCGTCATCCGCCAGTTGTCCATAAAGTAAGAGTCCACCATACCGAAGGCAGCGATTTTGCTTTCACCGGCAACGTAACTCTCGGTACCAAAGTTGGAACCCATGTTCAGGAAGAAGCCATTATCCAGATCCGCCAGGTTATCATCGCTGAAAACCTGCGATGGCAGTCCTTCGCGACCTGTCGGGCCCATCACGATGTTGGCAGTATAGCCGTAGTACTCACGAGCTTTTTCGCTGTAGTTGTAGCCACCAGAAACGGTGCCATTTGTGAAACCAAGGTCAAAATGTGCATCAGCCTGATAACCCCAGCTTTCTACACTGTCTTCCAGTTCAAGGAAGGCAAACTGAGCCGACGAGCCAGTGTTGACCTGGGTTGAAATCAGCTGCTGTGAACCCGGGTCGAGAATATTGGTCGACTGTACCGAGCTTGAATTAGGCACATTGGTGCTGGCCTGGGCGTCTGAGTAGAACCAGCGCAGATCAACTCCGTTTACGAAGCTGAACAGACTGCGCATTGGCAGACGTTCGAGGTCGTAGGCTTCCAGGGAATGCTCTCCTACAACCTGGTTAACGAACAATTCGCGCTGTTCGAGACGCGACACATTAGTCTTGCGCTGGCGACCACTGGCCTGCTGGAAATCGGGGTTGAAGCCCAGCACTATGGACGCCTGATCTTCATCATCCTGCAACAGGTAGGTGTTGGTGGAAATGGTATGCCGGTCCTGATACGACAGACTCAGGTTCAGTGCAGCAGTCAGACTGTCATTTGTGAATGTTCGCTGAATATTGCGGAAGGTTTCATCCGGGTTGCTGAAGCTCTGCTCGAACTGATCGGAGTTGCTCTGGCTAGTACCAATTGCGCCGTTGGCGAGTACACCAAATGTCAGATCATTGTTGATATCAAATGCATTGCCCAGCGTCACGGACGCATTGGTATCCGGATCCAGGGACGTTGTGCTTTCGATATCAACATCGCGGTTAATTGAGCGCAGCAGTTCGCGGTTGATGCGAATGCCTTCAAGCCGTTGTGCTTCCGTCGGCGTACCAACACCTGGATACTCAAATCGCGTGATATTGGAAGGACTGATATCGCCCTGATAAGTATTCAGCGCATTCATGATGCCTTCTGGCAGGTCACCCTGGTCGCCCAGGTTGCGCAAGCCGTCACCGCTGTTTTCGGTGTTCCAGCCTGCACCCACCGACACATCGAATACCAGGTCATCCGGGGTGCCACGAGTACGAATATCAACGTTGCCGCCACCGAAGGCTGCCGGCTGGTCTGATGAATAGGCCTTGTGAACTTTCACTGACTCCAGAATCGAGGCAGGAATGTAGTCCAGCGGAATCACGTTGCGGCTCAGCTCAGGTGAAGGAATTTCTGCACCGTTCAGTGTTGCGCTGGAGTAGCGCTCACCCAGACCACGCACATAAATGAACTTGCCGTCCACCAGCGACAGACCAGTCACGCGGCGCAAAGCCATGGCCACATCGGAGTCACCGGCGCGTGAGATTTGCTCGACGCCGACCACTTCGGCAGCGAAGGGCTGTTCCACCCGCTCCATGATGATGGAGCGCGCCGCATCACGCAGGCGTCCCATGACCATGATTTCTTCCACCTGGGGTGCCGGGACCTGGGCAGCCTGTCCAGCCTCTTCCTGCGCCAGGACCTTAGCTGAAACGGTTGCTGCACCTGACATTACGACTGCAATCGCACACGTCAGTTTGCGTGGTTGCCAGTTCATCATATTCATCACCTTTACCTTAATCTATGCCTTTCTGGAAACCCGAACGGGGACAAGTCCTGTTCGGCCTCATCCCCGCTCTGGGCTGCGCTTGATTGCGCTGACTGTTACAGGCCGGTTGTCCAGCCAGATACCCAGTCGTCACCCGCTTTCACAGCACCGATGAAGTCCACAGACTCAAAGAATGAGCTGCTGCCGGAACCACCCAGAGCCGGCGCTGCGTCAGCGCTGAAGTTATCCTGCAGACGTGTCACATCGAACACAGTCACATTGATCGCCGCACCGTTGGCATCAGTCATGCTGGGAGCAGTGACATAAGCCGTCGGGTTGGACGGGCTCAGACCAGTGAGCACCGTAGCGGGCAGATTGGCTGATGCATCAACGACGGCGTTGCCATTGCTTGTCCACCAGTTGCGCAGGTCCAGACCGGCACTTGAAGACACTTTCAGTGACTCGGTACAGGCGATCACGTTGCCACTGGCAGCACTGATACCACTGTTGATACCAGCGATTGTCTGTGAGCTCTCCACTTCAAAACACTCGTTACTGGCCATGCCGCTGGCATTGGAGGTAATGATCGAGTTGTACTGTTCAAAGTAGCTGCCCTCACGATACAGCGGGCCTTCTGCATCACCTTTGGAGGAAGGCGCAGTACCTGCGTTGGTATCGACATTTGAGGTGATACAGGTCATGTTGGAGACACGGCCTTTGGTGTAAGGAGCGATATTATCGGGCTGTGAGTCGCCGGTGTTATCGGCTTCGATACAACGGTTGGAGCCAGAGGTCTGAACAATCAGTGCGAACTGAATATCGCCTACCCAGCCCTCTGAGTAGTCGATGGAATCGTCGCCTACGTTGACAGCCACGACGTTCTTCAGGTCAACTGCACCGCCGAACATTTCGAAACCATCATCAAGCGTGGTGTAAGTCTGCACGTACTCAATCGTCGTTCCAGAACCTACCGCATTCAGAGTCAGACCATTCAGCTCGTCACCATCAACCACCTCAAACCCTGCGTGACGAATCTGCACGTACCGCAACAGACCGGAGCTTTCTGAGTTGTTGTTACCACCGTAAGTGGCCGGACGACCTTCTGAGGTCACGTGGCAATTGTGCGGATTGCTGGCTGTTGCCTGACGATCAGCATCGGTACACTTGTTGGTCAGACCATTACCATTGATCTGAACGCCGCCCCAAAGGCCACGATCAGACTGAGTAGCCTGGTTGTCGCGCAGGTCACGGACCGCACTGAAAATAATCGGCTTGCTACGCGTGCCATCGGCAACGATTCGCGAACCGCGCGCGATTCTGACGTAGTCTTCCGCATTAAAGAAGGCAATCTTGGCGCCGGCGCCAATTGTCAGGGTTGCACCCTCGCCATCCTGAGGAATACGGACACCCTGCGCTGCAGAATTCGCATTAACATCGCGACCAACGAACAGGCTGTCTTCAAAAATGTGCAGGCCGCCATTTGGCAATTCATTGATAACCAGGTCGGTGGTCAGAGGGCGTGTATCGCTGACAAAGGTGTTAGAGTACGTGCAGTTACCACCACTAAACGCTCCCTGAACTGCCTGCCCGGACACGGTGTAACTAGCGCAGGGGTTGGTTGTACCGCCACCACTATTGCCACCGCTATTAGTGGTGTTGTTTGAGTTTGAAACCGTTGTGGAAGGAGCCAGCGTGACACCACCACCGTCGCAAGCTGCGACTGCTGCGGCCAATACACTGACACCAAAGATTGTTTTAATATTCATACCTTAGCTCTCTCCGGGATGGAATCAAGAATCCTGAATGGCCGTATACTGAACGAGTTCTTTGTCAGAACTGTGACAAGTCTCGAAAAATCCACGGCTCCCGGTCTCAGCCTTCAGACTGACGCTTTATTGATGCCTATCAATGATTTGTGTTTCGATATGAGGGATAGTAATGACACTGTTACATGACAAAATCATGACAATTTGGTAAATAACAGGAACGCAGCATGATCTTCAGACAACTGTATGATTCGGTATCTTCCACCTACACTTACCTACTGGCAGATGAACACTCGGGTCAGGCGATCCTGATCGACCCGGTATTCGAACAGGTGACCCGCGATCTTGCCATGCTCAGAGAACTGGAGCTCAAACTAAAGATCGTTGCTGATACCCACGCACATGCCGACCACGTTACTGCAGCATGGCTTTTGAAGCAGCATACAGGCTGCTGGATAGCCTCGTCAGCTGCTGCCGGAGCCGAAAACGTTGACCTGCCACTAAAGCACGGCGACAAATTTGGCGTGCAGGGTGTAAAGCTGGAAGTCAGGGCCACACCGGGCCATACCGCCGGTTGTCTGACTTATGTGCTGGACGATTACAGCATGGCATTCACTGGTGATGCATTATTGATCCGCGGCTGCGGACGCAGCGATTTTCAGCAGGGCGATGCATCTCGCCTGTACCACTCCATAACCGAGCAGATTTTCTCACTGCCTGACGATTGCGCCATCTACCCCGCCCATGACTACAATGGACGCACACGCTCGTCCGTCGCGGAAGAAAAGCTGCACAATCCCAGAGTAGGGGGAAATGCAAATGAAACCGATTTTGTACAATACATGAAAGCCATGCAATTACCTCATCCCAAAAAAATAGATGAGGCACTTCCTGCGAACATGCGAAGTGGCAAACCAGAAGACGGCAAGTTACCTGACGAACCCGACTGGGCAGATATTCGCATAAGTTTCGCAGGCATCCCCGAGGTAACACCAGAATGGGTAGTACATAACCAGCCATCTGTGACAATCATTGATGTTCGCGAAGCCGAAGAGGTTGAACAGGATATTTCAATTCTCAGCAACGCCATCAGCATCCCATTAAATCAGCTGCGTGATCGTCTTTCAGAAATACCCGGCGACAAACCGATAGTGACTCTTTGCCGCTCAGGCAAACGATCATCGCTGGCCTACAGCATTCTGAAAAGCGCTGGCTTTGACAAAGTTGCCAACATCCGGGGCGGCATTCTGAATCTTCCTGCCCGTTAATTCAGGCTGTTCAGCAAAGGTTAATACTCAGGCTTCTAGGCTGTCTCTGTAAGCGCCCAATCGCTAGTTGGGCACAGTCAGAGGCAATGCGAAGGAGCAGCGGCATGAGTAACAAGCGAGAAGTCAAGACCATCCGAAACCGTTATATACGACGCCTGTTCGGCATTATACTGCCAGCCTGCCTGCTGATACCGGTCAGTGTCAGTCATGCAGACGAAGAGCATGTTGCAAGTGCCTGCGCCACGCTTGAGTTCATGGCGAAGATGACTGCACTGAACCTGCTGTTGCCTGCCAACAATGATGATGTCGCCGAACTGCAGCTGGCCAGTCAACAAATGCGCGAACTGAATCGCCTTGCCTGCCAGCCGGTTGTGCACGATGGCGGGACACGCTATCAGAACACCTATGCCAATGGGCGCCAGGTATCCATTGATCTGTTCAATCAGGCCTGGTACTTCCCGAATGGCCAGGTTTTCACAACACATCCAGGCCGCAATTCAGCCATCTACTACCCCAATGGTCAGTTGCTGGCATATGGCTGGACACGCGGTGAAGAAACCGTTTTCTGGCCGAATGGAAACCCTGCCACGTTCAGCTTCCGGACCGAGCAGGAGGCGTGGTACTACCCTGACGGGCATATTATTACTTACCTTGCAGGTGTGCAGGGTGCACGCTGGTTTTATCCGTTCGCGCGACTGGACGGGCAAGTCGGCCAGGAAATGATTTCATCGAAGTGGGGACGTTCCGGCGAATACTTCAGTCACTTGCGGTTCTCCCGGAATGGGCTGGCCTTCGTGGAGCAGCAGCGGATCCGCGGCAAGCTGGTGCTGTCTGACGCAGAGCTTCTTGACGTCCCGGGTGTCCTGCTGATGGTGACACGCCTTTACCAGGCTCCTGACGAGGCCATGCTGTTTCTGCCAGGAGATGGCAGCATCGCCGGGGCGCCCTACTGAGGACAGGGCGCTAGATTTGCCCCAGCAACTGCACAACCCCCAGCGTCAGCAGCCAGGCGGCCATCACAAAGACGAAGGATCGCCTGGCTTTCACCACCGCGCAAAATTCTTGTTTCATCAGTTTCATACTCCCCACATTTCCAGCGCTTTTTTCTGTTATTATCTGGCTCGCAGTTTCGATAGTGCTAAAAACGGCATCGTTTGTCGTTGATCCAGTTCACAGTCATTGTAAAAAAATGTACGCTACCTGCTTTACGGTATGAATAATAACAATTCGGTATTAATGCTTGTTGATGACGACCCGGTATACACCCGGATACTGTCGCATCAGTTAAAAAATCGAGGCTATCAATGCCTCGTCTGTAATGACGCCACGCAAGTTTTGCCGTCCACTCAGGCTTCCAGCCTGAACGGCGTGACGGATGGTGAGTTGCCCGATGTCTTTATTCTGGACTACCACCTGGGCAATGAGTCGCAATCCGGACTGGATTTATGTCGGCAGATACGCGTTTATCTGGACAGGCCCGTCATCATGCTATCGAACGACGACACCACAGATATCAAAGTATCCTGCCTGAACGGCGGTGCCGACCAGTACATCGTCAAGCCATGCGACTTGGAAGAACTGGTGGCACGCATCGAGGTAGTGAATCGCAATCGACAGCGACTGTCCCGGGTCTCCGACCATCAGGGCGCGGCACGCTCGGCCATGACCATCCCACTCAGTGAAACCTTCAGGCTGGACCGCCAGAGCCACAGTATTATCGGTGATAATGGGAAATCCGTACCACTGACTGAGAAGGAGGCCGCCTTGCTGGAGCTGTTCTTCTGTCAGCAGCCGCATTTTATCAATCGCTATGGGGCGTTTCAGAGCCTTTATGGCTATGAAATGGATCCCAGCAATCGATCTATCGATATTCTCATCAGCCGCCTGCGCCGCAAGCTGGCAACGGCAGATCCGTCTTTCAGGATTCGTACCCGGCGTGGCGAAGGTTATGAACTCTCCCTGGGGTGACTGACATGAATACGCTTCCGGCTCGAAGCAAATCCTCAGCGCTGTTTGATGCCAAACGGCTCCCGCAGGAACTCGAGTCCGATGAACAGGCTTTACTGCAGTCGCTACACGAGCATTATCAATCCCACTTATCCGCGATCATCCTTGCTTTGCAGAAGGCCATTAACATTGATCAGGACCTGGCCCGGGCTGCCAGCCTGGCGCACAGCGTGCGTGCTTCCAGCATTAGCATCGGCGCGCGACGGGTGGCTGAGTTGATGGCTGAACTGGAAACACACGGTGAACGAGGAGACAGCCAGACATGCCAGCAGTTGCTGGCTCAACTGCAAGAGGCATGGCCAGCAACCTGTCAGGCAATGCGCGAGGCTTTAATGTGAGATGTCCCTGTGACTGAAAACATTCCTCCAACACATGATGCCGGGTCAACACATCGTCTGTTACTGGACCTGGCACTCGCCATTTCGCTTGAAGATCGTGCCGATGTGTTATGCCGACGATTTCTTTCCACTCTCTTCGAACACATACAGGTCCGCTGCGCTCAAGGCTACGCTGCCCTCGAGCTAAAGCCTGTCATGCACGTTCCTGGCGACGAAACTGTTGTCCTGGTCCCCGACAATTCAACAACACGACAGCTTTTGTCCCGACATGCAGATGAAACACCGACTGCGATGCGCCACTTTCCTGTTGCGGACAATGCCACATTGATTATTCATTGTGATACCTGGTCACTGTCGGAGACCGACAGCCACCAATTCATGCGCATTCTCGACAAACTGGGCAGCGCGCTGCAGCAGTCGCAGAATCGTCTGAGTGAAATCGAGCGCAGCCGCCGCCTGTCGCTTGCCACACATGCTGGTGGCATTGGTGTCTGGGAGTACAAACTAAGCTCGCAGACACTGAACTGGGACGAGGAAATGTTCAGGCTGTTTGAAGTCGACCCGGCACAGTTCAGCGGCGGTATAGATGACTTCCGGCGCTGGCTTGACCCAGCAGACGCGGCCGATGTGGTTACCCTGCTTGGCAACCTGATCAAGCTGGACCTCAAAGAACCAGCCGAATATCAATTTCGCATCACAACGCCAGGCGGCGTGACTAAAAAGCTGGCAGGTTATGCCTCCTTGACGACAGCGCAAGATGGTTCAGCGCAGATCATTGGGGTCAACTACGATATTACCGAACTTGAGCTGGCGCGCACTCAATCGCTTTACCGATCACAATTGGAAAATCTGCTGATCACGCTGTCAATGAAAATGGTCAGGGCCGATGCCACGGAAATTGATTATCTGACAACTGAAGCTCTGCGCGACGTTGGTCAGTTTGTTGGTGCGGACCGTGCCTATCGTATGGATTATCTGTTTGACGAGCGTATCATACGCAACACCCACGAATGGTGTCGGGACGGTATAACGCCGGAAATAGACAACCTGCAGAACGTGCCTATCGATGACATCCCTCTATGGGTAAACACCCATACCAGCGGCCTGCCATTCTATTGCACTCGCGTATCCGAGCTCCCTGAGGACAACGTCCTGCGCAATATACTCGAACCCCAGCAGATTCGTTCCATCGTCACCATTCCATTGATCGACAATGATCGCTGCACCGGATTCATCGGCTTTGATGCCGTACACCAGGAACGTCACTGGACGGAAGTTGATATCACCATTCTCAAGCTGCTTGCCGAGCTGCTCGTGAATGCCGAGCGCAGACGGGGTCATGAGCAAGCGCTGCAGGAGGCCAATGCAGCACTGCGCAATTCGCGGGATACAGCCGAAAGGCTGGCCAATGATGCGCGAGCTGCGAATGAGGCTAAATCACGTTTTGTGGCACGCGTCAGTCATGAAATTCGCACGCCTTTGCATGCCATCATGGGTTTGACAGATATCGCACTGGAGCATGTCGACGACCGCCGGTCACGACAGACCTTACATGCCATTCATGATGCCGGCGCAACGCTGCTGGAGATCATCAATGACATTCTCGATTTCTCCAAAGTTGAGGCCAATGAAATCACCATCGAAAAGGTCGTGTTCAGTCCCGCCGATATTCTGGAGAAACTGAGTCGCATGTTTTTGCCACTGGCAAAACAGCAGGGCCTGGAACTGATTGTGAATCTCGATGATTCTGGCCACATGCCACGAATCGGCGACGCCTTGCGCATTCGTCAGATACTGCACAACTTTGTCAGCAATGCGATCAAATTTACCAGCATGGGCTCTGTGTCCGTGAGTGCCACGGTTAAAGATGAGGATTTACTGTTCAGTGTGACGGATACCGGTATTGGTATCGCCAGCGCCGATCAACCTCGCCTGTTTGACGCGTTTTATCAGGTTGATGACCGCGATAGCCGTTCGTACTCCGGCACCGGGCTTGGGCTGACAATAGCCCATCAACTGGCCAACAAACTCGATGCCACAATCGCTGTCGCCAGCGAGAAAGGTAAAGGCTCCACGTTTACGCTGCGGTTGCGCGCACCGCGCGCCGCCATCCAGGCCACAGAAGATATTGCTGCCGACGGAGCGCCCGTCAAAAGTCGCCCTCTAAGCATCCTGCTGGCCGAGGACGACCCCATTAACCAGCAATTAACCAAAGCTTTTCTGGCCAGCAGTCATTGCCTTCTTGATATTGTCCCCAATGGGGAAGCCGCAGTAGACGCCGTCCGCAATCATGACTTCGACCTCATTCTGCTGGATTGTCAGATGCCGGTGATGGACGGTTATGCGGCCACAGCCCAGATCAGGGAACTATCAGGGCCACGGACGCCCATAGTCGCCATCACCGCAAGCGCCCTGGAACAGGACAAACAACGCTGCCTGCAGGCGGACATGGATGATGTCCTGACCAAACCATTCAGTAAAAGAGAGTTGTTACGCCTGATTGAACGCTGGACGGCTACGCCAGCGACCGACTGAATCTTCCTCATCCATTGCGCAGATTAAATGGTGATTAATACTGCGTGGTGCATCTTCGTCAGTGTGACTCACGTAGATCAAATGTGTTTGTCCTTGTGCTGCGATCAGGTCCAGTAGCTGCAGCAGTCTCGCCCTGTATACATCATCGAGGCCGACGCAGGGCTCGTCCAGTATCAGGATCAGTGGTTGCTTTACCATGGCACGGGCCAGCAGCACAAGCCGCTGTTCACCAAAAGACAACTCACTGAAAAAACTTTCAGCGGCACCAATCAGACCCAGGGCCTGCATCCAGGCTTTGGCATGAGCACGCTGAGTCGCACCAATATCTGCATACAGCCCCACGGTGTCGTGAAAACCACTACAGATAACATCAAGCACCCGCCAACCGCTGACGTATTGACGCTGTAGTTCGTTGGAAACAATACCGAAGTGCGCCTTCACATCCCAGACAGACTCTCCCGTGCCACGGCGATGGCCGAACATAACAACATGCTGGCCGTAGGCTTTGTGGTTGTCGCCGTCGAGCATGGCCAGAAGTGTTGATTTCCCGCAGCCGTTGGGACCTTCCACCAGCACGTGATCGCCCCAGTTCATCTGCCAGCTGAAATCACGAAATACATACTTGTCGCCGTACTGGACACTGACGTGTTTCAGTTCAATCAATGGCTGTGATCGACTGGGCGAGATGGCACTTTTTAATCGGTTACTGACGGTCATTGTCGGCGTCTCAGGCAAAGTGATGTCACTGGGCAACTGTGGAGACAACAACTGCTGGCAATAAGGGTGTTGGCTGACAGGCCCTGCTTCGCCTTCAGTAATCATTTTCGAATCACGAATGAGGGCCATATGGCTCAGCCGGGAAAACAGCTGATTCTCGCGTCGAGCAAGCAACAGGGTAGTATTTCCAGGCGTCATCCATTCGGTAAGCGCCTGCGTGATGACGGTTACGCTGTCTCTGTCGATACTTTCCAGCGGTTCGTCCAGAACCAGCAATCTCGGACGCTGGGCAAGTGCACGGGCGATCAGTGCACGCCGGAACTGCCCTGAGGACAGGAAGCGAATCCCCCTCTCAGCAAGATCATGGATACCCAGCGCTCGCAGGTAATACTGAACCTCACTGTCGTTGACCCGAGCGAGACCGGAGGCCAGCGCCCAGACCGTCGTCCCACTGTCTGCCCCACTGGCTTCAAACTCACTGACATCAAATCGATTGTCGCGCTGCCATAAACGCTGCTGCTCTTCAAATGACACAACACACACGTCGACGCGCGGATCAAAACCATCGTGATACGTTATGTGCGAGCGGGCCAGCGGGAGTTTACCAAGCAGAGCATCAAGTAACAGCGTTTTGCCAGCACCGTTGCCACCAAACAGACACCAGTGCTGGCCCTCCCGGATTTCGAAGAAATCCACCTGCAACTGCAACCGGCTGGTAACCCTGCAGTTGAGGTTCTTGATTGAAAACAACGCCTGATCAGTCATCGCCCTTAAACTCAGGGACGGTTGCCCAGCGCACGCTGCATGATTTCGTTCTGTACCGGCATGAATTGCCCAACTGAGCGCCGCCAGTATTCGGAGTTGTGACGGCCCGTTGTCTGCATGTAGGTGAATGGGACGTCGTTCAGCAGCAGTACCTGCATGAATTCGCGTGCGTCATTGATCAGGCCATCACTGAGTCCGGCATCGAAATAAAAATGTGGCAGCTGACTCTTTGGCACATTATAGATGATCTGAAACGGGTCGTAGGCCTGCGCCTGCTCCACGGTGGCGAAGTCCACACCTAGCGGATTGCGCTCTTCCTGCGTGCTGAATCCGGGGATATCAATAATCTGGGATATGACGGCGTCTGCCCGCGCCAACTCGGGCGAATCGGCTGCGGTACGCGATTGTGGCGCTGGTCTTTGCTGTGCGATTGCGTCTGCGCGCTGTCTGGCATGAGTCAACGCACCACTGGTGCTGGCCACTGACACAAATATGTCCGGGTGACGCAGCGCCAGCATCAGCGCACCATAGCCGCCCATCGACAAACCAGCAATCGCCCGACCTTCGCGTCGGGCATGAGTCCGGAAATTCGCATCGACGTAGCCTATAACGTCCTCGATAACATGATCTTCCCAGTGATTGCGCTGCCCGCCTGCACTTTCCGCATAATTGATATACCAGCTATTGCCGGCATCCGGCATCACCACTATCAGCTCACCGATATTGCGGGCGTAGAACGCAGCCCCAAGGTTTCGTCCCCACACAGTATAGTTCTGCATGTACCCATGCAGCAGATACAGCACAGGGTAGCGTCTGTCGCTTTGTTCGTAGTCAGGCGGCAAAACGATATCGAACTTCATCCGGCGGCCAACGGCAGGACTGTCAAAGCTGATCGTCTGCAGTCCATCTGGTAGTGGTGCAGAGGGCGGGGACTGGGCAAAGGTTGCAGAGAAGCAGCTCAGGCACATCACCAGGAGCAGTGTTTGTCGTAGAGAATACACCTGAGAATCTCCTTTCAGTCCTACTGTGGCGGTGGTGCCAGTGAGTCTACTGGTAAAGGCCCGTCGTAGCGTTGCCGATCTTCCTCGGTTGCCGCCTCTCGACACTCACCTCGCACTTCGAAATGCTGCAGACCCTGCTCACGATACAGCTCAAAGAAGCCGGTGCGGCAGTACTCAGTCTGGAGAAGGACGTTATCAATACGCTCTGTGACATCATATTCACCGATTGGAAGCTGTTGTCGCCGCGACGGATCAACGGGTGTCTGGACGGTGGCGGGCTGTGGTCGATGATAGTTACGCTGAAACACAAAGAACTTTGTGCCGTCTGCCGAAATCTCCGGGATGAGAAGCTCATCAGCGGAAGGTGCCTGCCACCTGGGGCCACCCCCGCAGGAAGACAGGACCAGTGCAACCATAGCAGTGATCAGGACAGGACGGCTTGCTGACAATATGTTCATTCACATTTCCAGATTGGAATCGGATCACGGCATGGGTCTGTTACTGCTGTGTTGAGCTGCTTCGATGTTAATCGATCCCGGCAAGTGCTGTACAGCCCAGCGCCGCTGGCTGGAGACTGCAAAGCAGACTGAGCAGAATTCCTGGCAATCCACCTCGGTTCCGGCAAAAAAAAGGGCGACCAGTCGGTCGCCCTCTTACTGCAACTTGCTCAGCTTAGTTTGTGCTGCTGACCAGGTTAGCGTCGTCTGATTCGGCCTGAGCCTGGTAGCGGCTCTGGTCTACGAACTTGTAGTAGACCTGACCGAAGAACATCTCATCCCAGCTCTGGTCACCCCATGGCACTTCACGTGCAGGATCAGGGTTGGCTTTGTTCTGGGTTGAGTTGTCAAATGCACCGGTAACTACAATACGAGTACCTGCGGGAACACGCTTTTGCTCAGCCAGTTTGTATTCCATCTGCCAGTTATAGTCGTAATTGGCGATGTTGGCCAGCAGCTCAGTAGAACCATCCGGGTAGTGTGCTTCGAAGCGCATGTACTTGCCACGGAAGTGCATGTGCGGCAGGAAGCTGTGCAGATACGCATCGTCCGGGATCACGATTTCGGTCTGCTGCTCGAAATTGGGATCGTACGGAGGAATGTTGGTCCATGTAGGTGTAAAGATACACGCACACTCGCCTGTCATACGCTCTTCCGGAATCTCATCTTCATCGTAGAACCAGACACCAATGCGGCTGGCATCTACTGACTCACGGCCGGTTGTTGTGTAATGAAGCTGAATAGCGATGGTAGAGCCGTCCATCAACAGACCACCGGTATTGGGCTCTTCCACGTACGGCGCAGCACCAGGGATGTAGGGCGTGATGTAAGCCTGATTCGGATCAGGCGTGCTTACAAAGCCGTTTCCGCTAGGGCGCACACCCGGCTTGAACAGTGCGTTCAGCGTGTGGTGCAGCACAGTGCGGTCACCAGGCATATACTGGCTGGCCTTCACGTAGCGATCTTTGCCTTCCGGCAGATTGATCGGGATGAATTCATAGCGGTAATCCAGGACACCGGTTGCGGGAATCTGCTGCTCCGGAATCTCGATTACGTAGTCCGGCTCGCCGAATGCCCACTCGGTTGGTGGCCACTCAATCATGGCCAGCGGATCTGTGGAGCCATCTTTCTGCGAACCTGCCGCAATCCAGTCCAGCACCTTGCGCTGATCTTCGAAAGGCACAACGTAGCTGTTACGGAAGTTACCCACATGCGGGTCCATCTGACCCGGCGGCATACGCTTGGTCATCAGTACTTCGCGGATCATCGGGCTCCAGCCCTGCACCATCGCATGACTATTAAGAGCGAACGGTGCTACACCACCTTCGCGGTGACAGCTTGCACAGTTTTCAGCAATGATCGGCGCTACGTCTTTCTCGTAGGACACTGAGCTTGGATCACGCTCCACATATTCAACTTCCGCGCCGCTGGCTGCCACGTATGCGGTGCTGACGGCATTGCCGGCTGCAACCTGGGCCAGTGCATCAGCGAATGGCTGACCAGCATCACCACGGTAAACAACCGAGAACGATTTGGGGTCGTATATGACAGCTTCGCCAAAACGCTCAATACCCATGGACTCGGAAACAGCCTGAACATCATCGATCAGCACAGGTATTTCGGTATTCAGCGCGGCAACATCTGCTGCCACTTCGTCACGAGCCTCACCCAACGGGTTGATCATCATGAACTGAATACCCTTGTCAGCGTATTCCGCTTTCAGGGCGGAGAACTGGCCAAGTGCCGCACGGGTTTCTTCGGCGCCATTACCCTGCACCAGAAACGCGATGGCCTTGTTGTTGTCATACCACGCCATGTGGTGGTAATAACCCTCGTGATCGAGAAGGGCAAAATCCCCAACCCGCTCATCGGCAGCATGGCTGAAGCTTGCGCTAAAACCCAGTGCCAGGGCAGTGATGGCGCCACCAGCTGCCATCCTGCTGCTCTTTCGAATCCAACTGATCATGTTACCCCTCCGACTAAAACCAGCTAGCCAAAACCACTCTGGCTGAGCCAAAAATTGATGCGATTCAAACCTTAGTTTAAAAGACCCGCTTGAGCCGCTAGTCCATTCGGGCGGCGACCATTATCGGATTAACTGATACCGCTTATTCGCAGCGTTACTAAGACATTGAAAATCAGGCGATTAAACTATAATTCTGAGTCTATTCAGGATTCTGATCGTACCACCGTGCGGTACAAAGTCAAATGACGAAAGTCATTTTCTGAGGCGCTGGATTGCCGGCGTACAGCACACCTGGCGACCACAGCCATAGACAGGTCGGATAGTTCAGTTTAGCAGCGCGTGAAGCGCGTTGCGCAGGCTTTTACGGAACTCGGTTTCTGAGTGGAATCCGCACAGATAACCCTGCAACAGGTGATAGTAGAGGGCGAAAGCGCTCCAGGCGGCGGTACCGGTATACAGATTCTTCGACAAACGCCCGTCTCGCTTGGCTTTTTCTATAAGTTTCATCAGCTTGGCGTAGGTGCGGTTCATGATCTGATCGATATCTTCGCGGCGTTGCTCTGTCGCAGAAAACGACAGCTCCTTGAGCACAGTGCGGGACAGCACCTCATCCTGACTGTGGTAGCGGATATGCCCATCAAAGAAAACCATCAACTGGTCAATTAATGGCGCATCTGGCTCAATTTCCGCATAGGATTGCTCAATCATGCTGATGATGTCGTCTTTAAAGACCATCACCAACAGATCTTCCTTGCTCTTGGCATACAGATAGAGTGTACCCAGGCCGACATCGGCTTCCGCCGCAATATCCTGAATCGTGGTATTGGTGAAGCCTTTCTCGACAAAAAGGATACGGGCCGCCGCGACGATCCGCTGCAAGCGGATTATCTTTTTGCGCTCACGCAAACCCAGGGTTGCGAACGCAGGATCGTCGGCAGGGTTTACCGTCATATCGACCACCTTGTCCGAGGCCCGGAATTTAGTGTCGTCTGCCATGTATGAACACCTGATTTATCTTGCCGTAATTTAACGGCGCTAAAGATTACCATACTCAGTTATGACACAATAGCGTTTATTTGCCGCGGGAAAAGCAATGAGTGAGACCGATCTATCCCCACAAACCTCAGATATCAATGCCCTGCTGGGTGTCAGCAAAACGCCAGTGACAGTGTTCACGCTGTCCTGGTGCAGCTATTGCCACGCAGTTAGACAGTTGCTGGATCATCTGAAAATTGCATACACCACTGTGGAGCTGGATACCGGAGAGTACGCCAACCCAGACCGCCATCAACAAATGCGGCGTGAACTGCTGGAAATGACCAGCAGCCGGACACTGCCGCAGGTTTTTGTGGGAGCCTCACATAACATCGGTGGCTATACAGAGACCAGGCAGGCAGCTCAGAGTGGAAAACTGCAGGAACTGCTTAATGCGCAGCTGGTCGCCCGGCAGCAAAATTGACGGTATGAACTGACATGATCACGGCGGCAATTGATTTCCTGCATATCATCGCGCTACTCGGCTGGGCAATCGGCTTGCTAATAGTTGCCATGGCGCCCCGTGAAGCTGTCAGCCACGACGACCTGAAAGGGATAGTAAAAGTCTATCAATGGACATTAATCGCCTTGCTGACAGCAATCACTGCAGGACTGACCTTGTGGCTGATGGTTGGAAAACCGGCAGAATTCTATAGTAACAACCCACTGTTTCACGCCAAACTGTCCCTGGTTGCTTTGCTCATTCTGTTGACAGTCTGGCCTGCCGCATTCTTCTGGCGTCAGCGGCACACACTGACACCGGACAAACACATCGAGGACACCCCCGGCGCCATCACACGACTACAAAAAGCCGCCGTGGCAGTAGCTATCGTGACCCCGGTTCTGGGCTGGCTGGTGGCAAGAGGCATAGGATACTAGTCGACCATCAGGCGGACCTGGTATTCAGCGTCGACTGAAGCCAGCTTGAGATATCCCTGATTTCCTCCAGACAAACGGTATGCTGCATTGGGTAGCTGCTGTATTCTGGCTTGTAGCCTTTGGCCTGCAGCGCAGCGACTGCCTGCTGTCCCAACGCCTCTCGCACGACCGGATCGGCCGTGCCATGAAAAACTCTGATTGGCAGCTCTCGATTCGCCTGATTGACTGTCACGGTGTCGGCCGTCGGGAAGTAACTGGACAGCGACATGATACCTGCCAACGGATGTGGACAGCTAAGGCCCGCCTCCAGCACAACCGCTCCGCCCTGCGAGAATCCAGCAAGGATAATGCGTCGACTATCGATGCCAGCCGCCATCTGGGCTTCAACCAGTTCATGCACGGCTGCAGCCGATGCGCGCAGCTGAGTTTCATCCACCCGCCGGCTGACATCCATTTCCAGAATGTCATACCATGCCGGCATGACATACCCCTGGTTTATGGATACCGGGATCGATGGTGCATGCGGAAAAATAAAGCGTACCGCCATGTCAGACGGAAGTCGCAACTCGGGTACAATGGGGACAAAGTCGCTGCCATCGGCACCCAGGCCATGCAGCCATATAACCGCCGCATCGGCGTGTCCATCCGGGCGGGTTTCTCTGACAAGCGCGGGCAAATTAGTCATCAAGCATCCTTCGCGGTTCAATTGTTGATTTAGGTAATTTCGACATTATAGGAAACTTTAGGGTCAATCGACCACGCAAGAGGAACAACCATGCTGAACAAGTCGACACAGCACCTGGCACACATGCTTACCGCGGTATGCCTTCTCGCTGGTCTGATGACCGGGGCGTTCGCGCAAAGCCTGGACGGCGAGGCGCTCAAGGCACAGATCAGTGGCAGTGATCGCGACATCAGCGATCGAATGCGTGATTCAGCCCGACAACCTGTGGAGGTACTGCAGTTTCTGGGTCTGGAACCAGGCATGACGGTGCTTGATGTGTATGCCGCAGGCGGTTATTACACTTATATACTCTCAAAAGCGGTCGGCCCGGATGGAATCGTGTACGCGCAGAACTCGCCGAGGGCGCTTCGTTATGACGAAGATCGCACTGACATAAGTCAGGGCGACGCGCTCGCCAACAAGATACGGGACGGCCAGTTGCAGAATGTCGAGCGGATCGATCGCGGCATCCAGGACTCGGGACTGCCAGAGGCTTCTGTAGATTTTGTGCTGGTATCGCAGATTCTGCACGATTACTTTAACCGCAGCCCCGCAAGCGCTTACAGCCTGCTGGTCGAGCTGCATCGTTTGCTTCGACCAGGCGGCATTATCGGCATCATTGATCATCATGGTGCACCTGGCAATGACAACCGCCGACTGCACCGCATGGTGCAGTCTGATGCAGAGCAGGTAATAACTGATGCGGGCTTTATCATCGAGGCGGAGAGCGAGCTGCTGCTCACTGAAGGAGACAACCCGCGTCGATCAATTTTTGATCCCATGCTCAATCGTGGAACCAGCCAGTTCCTGCTGCGTGCCCGCAAACCGGCCGACTCTCTGTAATCGCCCCCCAGGTATCTAATCAGGTAAACACCATGGAAGACATCATCGATCTATTGCATGAAATGAGTGAGGACGTACCAGTTGCGCTGGAGTTGCCTGATGACGATCTGCTTGTCGAGATTGAGGAAGAGCTGCTGCTGTCATTACCCGACGACCTGCGGGTTTACTTATTGGAGGCCAGCGACGTTGTGCTCGGATCCTTTGAGCCGGTAACAGTAACCGATCCGCGCTCACATACCTATCTGCCTGAAGTCGCGGCGATCATGTGGAATGAAGGTATGCCGCGCCACCTGCTGCCGGTTTGCCAGGCTGGATCGGGTTGCTACTGCATCAGGGAAGACGGTGTAATCCTTTACTGGAATGGCGAAAAGCTGGGCAAGGATCCGGAAGGCAACAAAGAGTGGCAAAACCTGTGGGAGTGGATCAGGGACACCTGGCTCCCACAGGCAGAGGAATAAGCTTCGCGCCCGAACTGAGGCGCTACAGCAATGCCGATAGCCGGGCGTCTGCACCCAGCACTCTCACCAGCTTGCCATTCTGAAACACCGGAACCGATACCGTAAAACAGAACTCGTCGGTGGCCGACGAACGGTACACCTCGGATATATAGGTCTTTCCGGTGTCAACGACCCGCTTGAACCATTCCCGTGAACGCCAGTCTTTACCCCGCGCCGATGCCCTGTCCGCTGTCGCCGACAGATCAGCGGCAAAAATATTCTCGGAAACCTGAATTCCATCGGCACCAACCAGGTACATGAGTTCGAACTGTTGGTGCTGGTTGAGCGCTGTAGCCAGTCGGGACTCCATGCTTCCACGATCGTGACTGACAAGCTCGGGTGCCGCAGCCAGCTCCGCAATAACCTCACCGGCAAGCCTGTGAATCTGCAACCGGAAACCACCCAGACCTTCCAGCAGCGAGTCGCTCTGGACATGAATTGCATGCCCGAGCTCATTCACGCGCGCCGCCTTGGTCTTCATATCCGCCGCTACACTTGAGACTGTGTGCACGTCACGGTTGACCGCCTGCATGGCCTGACTCATCTGCTCGGTGCTGGATACTATGCCATGAAATCGCTGATCAAGGTTATCCATGGCTTCACGGACTTTGCAGAGCTCCTGGCCAATGTGCTCCACACTATCCGAACCTGCTGTCACTGCTTCACGCATCTCCTTGCCCGCGACGCCCAGACCCGCCACCTGCTCGGTAAAATTCTCGATAATCATTGAAACCTGGCTGGTGGCATCTGTTGTGTTGTTGGCCAGAGCCCTGACCTCTTCCGCAACGACAGCAAATCCACGCCCGTGCTCGCCGGCCCGAGCGGCTTCAATGGCAGCATTCAGGGCCAGTAGATTGGTCTGTCTGGAGATATCGGAGATGGACGAGATTACCTTGACGACTTCCTGCAATTGCAGCTGCAGGCTCGCGATGACACTGCCGAGATGCTCTTCAGTGGCGTTGATGCGAGTGATGCTCGACCGGGTGCGGCTACTGTCAGCTTCACAAGTACGTATGGCATCCGCCACTTCGGCCGACAATTTGGCAACATCCTGCGTCGCTGGCAGCAGTTCAGCTTCAATAGCAGTGGTAACCTGCTCACTGCTGCTGGCGATGGCTTCCGACGACTGCGCCAGTTGCTGTCCCGTGCGCGTAGTGTCACTGGCAATGGCGGACATTTCAGGCGCCTGACAGGCGATGGTCACGGCAGCCTCAATGCAGTGTTTGATTCGGCTGTGCAAAGTCTGTTTCAGTGCAGTCAACGCAGCGTCGTGTTGTGCCCCGGCGCCAGCGCCGAGATCCAGATTCCTTGCCAGTTCGTCAATTGACTGTTCAATATTGCCGCGAAGCCGAGAGTTCGACAAAAACTTCATGATTAGCAACTCCTTCCGTGGACTACTGCTTGTTGATATCTGCTTCTGATGCCACGATCACACAGTATTGACTGAAGCAATTTAAGTGCCATTCGCGTGTCATCGCGCTCACTTTATGACATACGACGCAAAATTTGCCGACAATACGAGGGCTTGCTGAGACTGACAGCAATCTGCGCGGGTTCCCGGCTGGAGCGAACACGCTTCCTGCTGTCCCCTGTAGAGCTTTTGTCACTCCCGGGTGCAAGCCAGTCTGCACCAACGCGGACACTTGAATCAGGCATTCGCACCAGCTGTGTGCAGATCAGATCACCAGAGCAGACGCCGTTTATCAGGTATCACGTGCCATGTAACCTTCTAAATCAAGAACCTGTTCCTGCGTAAAACGGATACCCAGCTTTGTTCGTCGCCAGAGTATGTCGTCGGCCGTCATCGCCCATTCTTTAGCGATCAGGTAGTCCACTTCGCGAGCATAAAGACCCGGGCCAAACTGCCGGCCAAGATCAGCTACTCCATTCACACCATCAAGTAACTTTCGAGTTGATGTGCCGTAGCGTTTCACCCAGGCGGCAATCTGTTGCGCTGGTAAAGCCGGGTGCTCCTGTTGCAAAACGCTCAGCAATGAAGCCTGGTCAGTAAAATCACCTCCCGGCAGATTGGCGGTCCTGGTCCAGGGCTCCCCCATGTCGGGAAATATCTCACGAAGCTGGCGAAGTGCCGACTCAGCCAGATGCCGGTAGGTTGTGATCTTGCCCCCGTACACCGTTAACAGTGGTGCCTCGCGCCTGTCGAGCTGAAACGAGTAATCACGGGAGACTTTACTGGCGGATTTTCCGGCTGCCTTATCGCTTTCCTCTTCTACCAGCGGCCGGACACCCGCGTAGGTATGAACAACATCGGCTGGTGATATATTCCGCTTGAAGTACTGGTTAACCACGTCACACAGATATTCGATTTCCTGCGACGAGATTTTGGCATCTGCTGGATCGCCGGCGTAATCCTCCTCGGTCGTGCCTATCAAGGTGTAGTCATCTTCGTAGGGAATGACAAACACTACCCGGCCATCAGCATTCTGCAACAGGAATGCCTCCTCGCCAGGATGCATTCTTGGTACCACAATATGCGATCCTTTCACCAGTCTCACCGCCCGGTTGTCGGTGCCTGATTGTGTGAGGACACGTGTTACCCATGGCCCTGCTGCATTAACCACACAGCGAGCACTCACTTTTGTGACCTCACCACTGCGCTCATTCAGAAGTTCAGCCAGCCAGCGACCTTGTTTTCCTTTCTGCTGCGCTGTCAGGTTGACACATCGATGGCGCGGCAGGACCTGGGCCCCATTGCTGGCAGCCTGCAGGGCATTAAGAATGACCAGGCGTGAATCATCCACCCAGCAGTCTGAATATTCGAAGCCACGCCGGTAATCGGAGCGCAGTGGTCCGTCGCCACTGAAGGAAATGCTGCGGGATCCGGGTAAAGTGACACGGCGAGCCAGGTGATCGTACAGGAACAGGCCGATGCGAATCATCCAGGCCGGGCGCAACTGCTTGTGATGAGGCAGCCGAAACCGCATCGGCCAGATGATGTGAGGGGCGGCACGCAGCAGCACCTCGCGCTCTTCGAGCGACTCGTGGACCAGCTTGAACTGCCAGGTTTCGAGATACCGCAGACCACCATGGATGAGCTTGGTACTGGACGAAGAAGTCGCACCGCCAATGTCTGCCTGGTCACAGAGGACCACTGACAGACCTCTGCCTGCTGCATCCGCGGCTATGCCGGCTCCATTGACACCTGCTCCGACTACCAGCAAGTCAGTTTGTATAACGCCTGATTGATCCGGCACTTTGTCCCCCTGTACACCGATTACGTATCGAACGTATGTTATAGTAGCACGCAACAATAAGCGAAAAAGGAGGCCGGTGCGATGGAAACGGAAAACACCTATGAGTGACTATCTGTTGGCTATTGATCAGGGAACGACAAGCAGTCGGGCCATCATTTTCACGCGGAATGGCGAGCGCGTCGCAGTTGGTCAGCACGATTACCCACAACACTACCCCAATGACGGATGGGTCGAGCATGAAGCCGAAGATATCTGGACAACAACTGTCCAGAGCTGTCGTGAGGCTCTCACTGCCAGTGGAATCCAGCCGTCAAAATTGGCCGGTATCGGTATCACCAACCAACGCGAGACCACGCTGATCTGGGATCGTCGCAGCGGCAAACCCATCCATAAAGCCATCGTCTGGCAGGATCGTCGCACTGCAGCCTTCTGTGAGAAGCTTCGATCACGCCTTGAGCGTGAGGGACGTCCCGATCTCGTCCAGAAAAAAACCGGCCTTCTTATCGACTCCTATTTCTCGGCCAGCAAGATCCACTGGCTGCTTGAAAACGTGACCGGCGCACGCGACGCGGCAAAGGCAGGGCATCTCGCTTTTGGCACAATCGACACTTTCCTGTTGTGGCGCCTGACTGGCGGCAAGGAACACAGCACCGACGCCACGAACGCCTCTCGCACCATGCTGTTCAATATCCAGACGCAGCAATGGGATGAAGAATTACTGGATCTGTTTGATATCCCAGCCTCATTGCTACCTCAGGTTAAGGATTGCGCTGCCGACTTTGGGCAAACCTCGTCTGAGCTGCTGGGCGCGCCCGTGCCAATCTGCGGCATGATTGGAGACCAGCAGGCTGCAGCGTTCGGGCAGGCCTGTTTTCAACCTGGTATGGCAAAGAGTACATATGGCACTGGCTGTTTTCTGCTGATGAATTCCGGCGAACAAATTCTGGAATCTCGCCACAACCTGCTTGCTACCGTGGCCTACCGGCTTGACGACAAGCCTGTTTACGCACTGGAAGGCAGCATCTTCATGGCAGGTGCCACCATGCAGTGGCTGCGCGATAAACTTGGCCTGTTCAAGTCAGCCGCAGAAACTGAGGCCCTGGCCAATCAGGCTGACCCTGGATTGTCTGTCATGCTGGTGCCAGCATTCACTGGCCTGGGAGCGCCCTGGTGGGATGCCGATGCGCGTGGTGCGATTTTCGGTTTGACACGTGATGCAGGTATCCCAGAGATCGTTGCTGCCGCACTGATGTCGGTGGCCTATCAGACCAAGGACCTGCAAAAGGCCATGGAGTCAGATGGTCAGCGTCCAACCATGCTGCGCGTAGACGGCGGTATGGCAGCCAACAATTTTGCGATGCAACGACTTGCCGATTTATTGGGCGGCCCTGTCGACCGACCACAGATCACGGAGACAACCGCCCTTGGCGCCGCCTTTGTAGCAGGTCTGCAGGCTGGCCTGTATGGCTCACTCGAAGACATTTCAGTGCTGTGGCAGCTGGAGCGTCAGTTCGAGCCTACCCAGCCGAAAGAGTGGCGCGATGCTCAGTACGCCCGCTGGCTGGACGCCGTGCGCAGAACCCGGAGCCAGTCATGAGAACCTTGCATCTTATTCGGCATGGCGAAACAAACTGGAATCGCGAGCGGCGCGCACAGGGACAGCAGGAATCTGTTCTGACTGACACTGGCCGTGAGCAGGCCAGACAACTGCGACAGGCATTACGCGACATTCCAGTGCAGGCTGTTTTTGTCAGCAGCAGTCAGCGCGCCCGCGAAACGGCCGAGATCGCGTTCAGCGAGCGAGACGTGCCAATGGAATATTGCGACCTGCTCAGGGAAATCAATATGGGTCCCTGGGAAGGACAACTGTATGCAGACATCCAGAAAAACGATCCGCAGCGCTATCATGCATTCTGGAATCAACCTGACGCGTTTTTGCTGAGCGGTGCGGAGACCTTTGCCGACATCCAGCATCGAGCGCTGAGCAGACTGGAAAAAATACTGGCAGAAACTGATGCAGGACATATCGCGATCGTCAGCCACGGCGTCTGGATAAAATCGCTGCTGTGTGCAATCGAAGGCCGCGACCTTGCTGATCTGTGGCAACCTCCTGCCATGCATAACTGTGCACGCAGTACGATACAAATCCAGCGCGACGGCAGTCGTCGTATCACTCTCTATTGCGACAAACCTTACGAACACCCTTCCGTGGAGATTCAAAATGAGCACTGAAATCAAGACAAAAGCCGGATTACCGTTAATCTTGACGGTATTAGCGGGCATTGCAGGTATCGGTCTGGGATTGACCGCCCTGGCTGCACCTGTCGGTGTCTGGCTGCAGGCCTGGGACTTCCGCCAGGGTTTCTCCATTTTGCGTTCAGCCCAGCCACTGGTGGCCTGGATAACGATAGGCTGCGCGCTGGCGACCGTCATCGTCTTTGTACTGGGGCGTTGGCAGAGTGACAGCAATGCCGGCCGAAACACTGCCATTTGCCTGGCTGCGACAGTAGTTGCGGCAATCGCCTGGTACGTTCCCCAGTCCTATCTTCCGGGCGCGGGTCGCACGATTCCTCCGATCCATGACATCAGCACGGATGTGGCCAATCCGCCGCAGTTTGTTGATGTGCTGCCACTAAGAGGCAGCAACAGCAACCCGACAGTCTATGGCACCGGCAACCCCAACTACACACCTGAGCAGCATGCAGAACTGCAACTTGAAGCCTATCCAGATGTGAGCACTCAGACATTCTCAGAGCCTGTCGATGTTGTGTTTGAACGCGCCTTGGCGGCAGTCGACGCATTGGGCTGGGAGCTGGTGTCCCAGGTGCCTGATGAGGGGCGCATTGAGGCCACTGATACAACCTTCTGGTTCCGCTTCAAGGATGATGTCGTCATACGGATTCAGGAGACAGAGGACGGTACGACGGAACTGGATGCTCGTTCAACTTCCCGCGTTGGTCTGAGTGACGTCGGCAAAAATGCCGAGCGGCTGCGAGCTTTTTTTGCTGAACTCTGAATGAAGTTCCGGTAGGCTTGTCCGCTGGATCCGGTTGCTGCCTGCAGGGTGGCAACCGGGACACTCTGGCCAACCGTCAACGGCATAAAATCGCGAGACCGAATTGAATCACACTAAACCCTCACCCCAATCCCTTCGGGACCGACTGATAAACGACGCGACGTCGACTCGTCCCCGGGCATTGCTTATTTTCTTGGCGATCGCAGTCACCTGCCTGTCTCTGTCCCAGTTAAGCAGCTGGCTGGTAAACAGCTCACTGTCTATTGGCAGCAGTGTGGCCGTAGTCGATGGCGTGTTTAATGTCACTCACGTGCGCAATCTGGGCGGTGTTTTCGGAATGGCGCAGGGCAAAGGCTGGCTGTTTGCGCTTTTCAGTATCGCACTGATATCAGTTCTTTGCTGGTACCTGGTGAAAGGAAAACAGGTTCGCCAATACGAGTTCATATTTTTCGGCTTTGTCGCCGGAGGCGGAATCAGCAATATCCTTGATCGGCTAATCTACGGAAGTGTTGTCGACTTTATTGATATCCGCGCAATCCCATTCTGGAACTACGTCTTTAATACTGCCGACGTATTCATCCACGTCGGACTTTGGCCTCTGTTATTTATTGGCCTGTTCTGGCACAGGGACTGAATTGTCAGACCCCAACTGAACTGGTCCGTATCTGCTTTCTAAGGCAGCACGTCCTGCAGCGCGGCCATCAGCAAACGCACATGGGTGGCGTCCGCGCTGTGCCCCATCAATCCAATACGCCAGATTTGGCCCGCCAGCGGACCCAGGCCTGCGCCAATTTCCAGGTTCCAGTCGCTCAGTAGCGCATTTCTGATCGCTGTCTCATCCACTCCCTCAGGAACCTTGACAGCATTAAGCTGGGGCAGTCGCGACTCTTTTGCCACAGCCATCTGCAGCCCCATCGCTTCCAGACCTTCAACCAGCGTGTGGTGGTGCAGCGCATGCCGGGCCCAGGACTGTTCAAGCCCTTCTTCCTCCAGAATGCTAAGAGCCTCATGGAGAGCATACATGGCATTAACTGGCGCCGTATGATGATAGCTGCGCTTTTGCCCGCTCCCCCAATAATCCATTATCAGGTTCATATCCAGGAACCAGCTTTGCACACGTTCGCGTCGACTCTTGATTCGCTCTACTGCTCTGGGGCTAAAACTGACTGGAGAGATACCTGGCACACAGGACAGGCACTTTTGTGTGCCGGAATAGATCGCGTCGATCTCCCACTCATCGACTTTAAGTTCGATACCACCCAGCGAGGTAACGGCGTCGACTATTGCAAGACAGTCATGTTGATGCGCCAGCGCGGCCAGTGACTTTGCGTCACTGCGCACACCTGTTGACGTTTCAGCATGAACAAATGCCACGGCTACGGCATCCGGGTTGGCCAACAGGGCTTCCTCGACTTTGCCGGGATCGACAGCTGCCCCCCACTCTGAGCTAACCATTACCGCAGTGCCACCGCAGCGCTCGACGTTTTCTTTCATTCGCCCGCCAAAAGCACCATTTTGGCAGACAATTACTTTGTCTCCTGCTTGCACAAGATTTACAAAAACCGCTTCCATCCCAGCTGAACCTGGTGCTGAAACGGGCAAAGTAAGCTCATTTTCTGTCTGAAAGGCATATTGCAGCAGCCGCTTGATATCATCCATCAATCCGATGAAGGCGGGATCAAGATGACCAATCGTTGGACGGCCAAGAGCCTCCAGCACACGCGGACTGACATCAGAAGGACCCGGCCCCATCAAAACCCTGTGTGGTGGATGGAATGTCTTGGTCATATGCTCCTCCCAAACAAAAAAGCCGGGACACAGTCCCGGCTTTTTTGTATTTGAACGCAGAAAATTATCCGCGGCATCAATACAGCTTGCTTCAGTCTTCAGCGCCTTCCTCAGCGCTTACACCTGCCGGACGATCCACCAGCTCTACATAAGCCATAGGTGCTTTATCACCAGCGCGGATACCACATTTCAGGATACGGATGTAGCCACCAGGACGACCCTGGTAACGCGGACCGAGATCCGTGAACAGCTTACCGACGGCAGACTTGCTACGCAGACGGCTGAAGGCCAGACGACGGTTGGCAACGCTATCCGTCTTGGCCAAGGTAATCAGAGGCTCCGCAACCATACGCAGCTCTTTTGCCTTGACGACAGTGGTCTTAATAATTTCGTGCTCAACCAGCGAGGCAGTCATGTTACGGAACATGGCCTTACGGTGCGCAGAGTTTCTGTTCAACTGACGTCCACTATGACGATGACGCATATCTACAATTCCTATTTCAACCGCAGCCTCACGGCTGACTCGCTATAGTATTTTAATCCGATGACGGTATTACTTGTCTTCTGTACGCAGGCTAGCCGGCGGCCAGTTTTCAAGACGCAGGCCCAGTGAAAGTCCACGAGTAGCCAATACGTCTTTAATTTCTGTAAGCGACTTTTTACCCAGATTTGGAGTCTTCAGCAGTTCAACTTCTGTGCGCTGAATCAGGTCGCCAATATAATAAATATCTTCCGCTTTCAGACAGTTTGCAGAACGAACTGTCAGCTCCAGGTCATCGACCGGACGCAACAGAATCGGGTCAATCTCGTCTTCGGGCTCTTCCGGTGCAGCAGCTTCCTGGCTTTGCAGGTCAACAAACACAGCCAGCTGGTGCTGCAGGATTGTTGCTGCGCGACGGATCGCTTCTTCTGGATCAATTGTACCGTTCGTACGCAGATCGATAATCAGCTTGTCCAGGTCAGTACGCTGCTCTACTCGAGTGCTCTCAACAGAGTAGGCAACGCTCAGCACCGGACTGTAAGTGGCGTCCAACTGCAGACGACCAACAGCGCGAGTCTCATCGTCATCATGACGTCGAGAATCGGCAGGAACATAACCTCGGCCTTTACGTACCACCAGTCGCATGTTCAGCTCACCTGAACCATTCAGGTTGGCAATCTCGTGCTCCGGATTGACGATCTCGACATTGTGGTCGGTCTCGATATCAGCAGCTGTGACAACGCCAGGGCCTTTCTTGCTCAGGTTGAGCACGGCCTCGTCCTGGCCGTTCAGAATCACTGCAACACCTTTCAGGTTCAGCAGGATCTCAATAACGTCTTCACGAACGCCTTCGATACTGCTGTACTCGTGCACAACACCATCGATTTCAACTTCTTCCACTGCACAACCAGGCATGGAAGACAGCAGGATTCTTCTTAATGCGTTCCCCAGAGTATGGCCGAAACCACGCTCAAGAGGCTCAAGCACCACTTTGGAATGATACTTGTCAAACTCTTCTACCTTGATCAACTGTGGTGTAAGAAAATCCGACAACGAAATCTGCATGGGGTCACCCTTAACAATTAGCCCGGTAATGTTTAACTCTACTTCCGAATAACGCCTGTTTAAGCAGGTTTACTTGGAGTAAAGCTCGACGATCAGGTTTTCGTTAATATCCGCTGAGAGATCAGCACGGTCTGGCTTGCGGGTAAACTGACCTTCCAGTTTGCCCGAATCGACAGTGATCCACTCAACCGGCGTACGCTGGTTGGCAAGCTCCAGCGCTGACTTGATCCGCAGCTGTTCTTTGGATTTCTGACGAACAGCAACGACATCACCGGGATTAACCTGATAAGACGGCACATTAACAACGCTACCGTTAACAGTGATCGATTTGTGAGACACCAACTGGCGCGACTCAGCGCGAGTTGCTCCGAATCCCATTCGGTACACAACGTTATCCAGTCGCGACTCAAGCAATTGCAGCAGGTTTTCGCCTGTTGCGCCCTTACGACGGGCTGCTTCCTTGTAATACGTGCGGAACTGGCGCTCAAGTACGCCGTATATGCGTCGTACTTTCTGCTTTTCACGCAGCTGAACGCCGTAGTCAGACAGACGGCCGCGTCGTGCACCGTGCTGACCCGGAATCGTTTCCGCCTTGCACTTGCTGTCGAGCGGGCGAACGCCGCTCTTCAGGAACAGATCGGTTCCTTCGCGTCGTGCGAGTTTACATTTGGGGCCTAGATAGCGGGCCATACACTGACTCCTGTTTTCTAAATCTCGGTTATTAGCCGGAATAAGCTATTACTGATCCTACGACTCTCGCCTTTAGACGCGACGCTTTTTCGGGGGTCGACAACCGTTGTGGGGAATCGGTGTCACATCAGTGATCACACCCACTTTCAAGCCACAGGCGTTCAAGGCACGCACTGCCGACTCACGGCCAGGGCCAGGACCATTGACCTTAACATCCAGGTTTTTCAGACCATAAAGCTCGATGGCAGTCTTACCCGCACGCTCCGCAGCAACCTGAGCGGCAAATGGCGTACTCTTACGCGAACCGCGGAAACCAGAACCACCAGATGTAGCCCAGCTCAGAGCGTTGCCCTGGCGGTCAGTGATGGTAACGATGGTGTTGTTGAACGACGCATGAATGAATGCAATACCGTCAATAACGGCTTTTCTTGCCTTCTTTTTAGGCGCTGCTTTAGCTGCTGGCTTAGCCATAGAAAATTCCTGAATAAGATTAAAGCGTATTGTCTCTAAATATTATTTGCGAATCGGCTTACGCGGACCCTTACGTGTACGGGCGTTAGTCTTGGTGCGCTGACCACGTACTGGCAGTGACCGGCGATGACGAATACCGCGGAAACAGCCAAGGTCCATCAATCGCTTGATGCTCATGGATACTTCACGACGCAGGTCACCTTCTACAGTGAACTTGCCAACCTCGGCACGCACATTGTCGAGTTCTTCCGGTGACAGTGCACTGGTTTTTGTCGAAGGAGCGATGCCCACGCGTTCACAAATCAACTTAGCGCGCGTGGCACCAATCCCGAAGATATAACTCAGGGAAATAACCAGGTGCTTGTTATCTGGTATGTTGACACCGGCAATACGTGCCATAGCTTGACTCCAATCTTTTAATTTACGCGTTTACCAGAGAACCTGGACCCCTAAATTCAGGGGCGCAAAGGATATACTCTGGCGAATTAAAAATCAACCAGTGCTTAACCCTGGCGCTGCTTGTGACGAGGCTCTGCGTCGCAGATAACTCGTACGACTCGGTTGCGCTTGATCACCTTGCACTTACGGCAGATTTTCTTGACTGATGTTCTGACTTTCACTTTCTACTCTCCATTCAACGTCGGGTATCGCCCGAGACGCTCTAAATTCAAGTTCCCGACGGCCTAGCGGCCTCGACCGAAACTACCCAAATTGGACTTTTTCATAAGAGAATCATACTGATGCGACATCAGATGCGCCTGTACCTGTGACATAAAGTCCATGCTTACGACCACAACAATCAACAGCGCGGTGCCGCCCAGGTTAAACGGTACGTTCGCCATCATCTGAAAGAAATTCGGCAACAGACACACGATAGTGATGTAGATCGCACCAAACATGGTCAGTCGCGTCAGAACAGCATCAATGTACTTGGCTGTCTGCTCACCGGGACGGATACCCGGGATAAATGCGCCCGAACGCTTCAGATTATCCGCTACATCTTTCGGGTTAAACACCAGCGCGGTGTAAAAGAAACAGAAAAAGATGATCATCGCGCTGAACAGAATTACGTACAGAGGCTGACCCGGACCAATCAGCAGCGCGAGATCCTGCAGCCATTCGGCTCCTTCGCTCTGTCCAAACCATTGTCCGATGGAAGCCGGAAACAGCAGGATACTGCTGGCGAAAATCGCCGGAATCACGCCCGCCATATTCACCTTAAGAGGCAGATGGCTCGACTGCGCCTGATACAGCTTGTTGCCCTGTTGACGCTTGGCGTAGTTAACCGTGATGCGACGCTGCCCGCGCTCGATAAACACAATACCGGCAATCACGATGACCGCAATTATGGCCACCACAAACAACAGCAAACCGCTGATCTGACCTTCGTACGCCTGCGACAGCGAGCTGCCTATTGCGGCGGGCAGACCTGCCACGATGCCGGCGAAGATCAGCATGGAGATGCCGTTACCTACGCCACGCTCGGTAATCTGCTCACCCAGCCACATCATGAACATCGCACCTGTCACCAGCGACACAATGGCAGTGAAGGTGAAGCCCAGACCCGGGTTGTAAGCCATCGGTGCCAGCAGGCCAACGGCCATGCCAGTACCCTGCACAATCGCCAGCGCAAGAGCGCCATAACGGGTGTATTGCGTGATCTTGCGACGACCCGACTCACCCTCTTTCTTCAGCTGTGCCAGGTAAGGGTTTACCGCACTCAGAAGCTGCATGATGATCGATGCGGAGATATACGGCATGATGCCCAGGGCAACAATACTCATACGCTCCAGCGCACCACCAGAGAACATGTTAAACAGACCGAGGAAGGTACCTTCGTTCTGACTGAACATGTTCGCCAGCTGCGCTGGATCGATACCAGGAACCGGTATATGCGTGCCGACACGATAGACAAATATGGCAAACAGCAGGAACAGCAGACGAGCCTTCAGCTCACCTAGTCCCGCTCCAATCCCTTCACCTGACATATTGGGTTTCTTTGCCATCTTTAATCAATCAGCTCTTTCGGTAGTTTCAAAATTAAGCGCTAGCTTTTTTGGTTTTTTTCTTTCCTGCGTACTCAGGTACAACAGGATCGATCACCTTGCCACCAGCCGCTTCAATTGCCTGACGCGCACCTTTAGTGACACGCAGACCTTCTACAGTAACAGCTTTGGTCACGTCACCAGAAAGCATGATCTTTACTCGCTTGATGCCACCGTTGATCAGGTTGGCAGCTCGCAGTGTTTCGATGCTTACAACGTTGCCTTCCAGGGCATTCAGTTCGCTGGTACGAACTTCGCCGGTCAGACGACCAATACGTGAGCTGAAACCGAACTTCGGCAGACGACGCTGCAAAGGCATTTGACCGCCTTCGAAACCTGGACGTACAGTACCGCCGCTGCGTGACTTTTGACCTTTGTGACCTGTACCACAGGTCTTGCCCCAGCCGCTTCCGATGCCGCGTCCAACGCGCTTCGGAGACTGGGTGCTGCCCTCTGCCGGGCTCAATGTATTCAAATGCATCTGTTAACCCTCAACTTGCAGCATGTAGCTGATCTTGTTGATAATGCCGCGGACAGCAGGCGTGTCCTGCAGCTCCACAGTCTGGTGCATACGACGCAGACCCAGACCTTTCAAGCACTGACGATGACGCTCCATCGTGCCGATCGGACTGCGAACCAGCGTAACTTTAACTGTTTTGTTGGCCATAACGCTTAACCCAGGATCTCTTCAAGTGTCTTACCACGCTTGGCTGCAACACTCTCAGCCGCACGCATCTCTTTCAATCCCTTGAACGTCGCGTTAACAACGTTGACCGGATTGGTTGAACCGTAACATTTAGCCAGAACGTTCTGGATACCAGCGAGTTCCAGCACCGCACGCATCGCGCCACCGGCGATGATACCGGTACCTTCGGATGCTGGCTGCATGTAGATCTTGGACGCGCCATGACGCGCCTTGACCGGATACTCCAGTGTATTACCGTCCAGCGACACGGAAATCATGTTGCGACGTGCGGCTTCCATGGCCTTCTGGATCGCCAGTGGCACTTCACGTGCTTTGCCGCGACCGAAGCCTACTCGACCGTTACCGTCACCTACTGCGGTCAACGCAGTAAAGGCGAAAATACGACCACCTTTAACTACTTTGGCGACACGGTTTACCTGGATGAGTTTCTCCTGCAAACCTTCTTCGTTCTTTTTCGCCTCGTCTCTCAGTGCCATAGTTCTAAACCCTTAAAATTCCAAGCCGCCTTCACGTGCCGCATCAGCCAACGCTTTGATTCGACCATGATAGTTGTAACCGGAACGATCGAACGCCACTTTGCTTACGCCAGCCTGTTTGGCACGTTCAGCAATCAGTGCGCCGATTTTGCCGGCCGCTTCAACGTTTCCTGTTGCCTTACCACGCAGGTCTTTTTCAACTGTGGAGGCAGAAGCCAACACTACATTGCCTTCAGGGGCAATGATCTGCGCATAGATATGGCGCGGAGTACGATACACGCACAATCGGTTTACACCGAGCTCCGCTATTTTTGCTCTGGTACGTCGTGCGCGACGGATACGAGCTACTTTTTTATCGTTCATAATGTCACGCCCTACTTTTTCTTCGCTTCTTTTCTGTAAACATTCTCATCCGCGTAGCGAATACCCTTGCCCTTGTAAGGCTCTGGTGGACGGAACTTGCGGATCTCAGCGGCTACCTGGCCAAGCAGTTGCTTGTCAGCCGAATTCAGTACGATTTCGGTCTGAGAAGGTGTATCTGCTGTGACACCAGCTGGCAGCTGATAATCGATTGGATGAGAATACCCTACTGTAATATTGACAGTGTTGCCCTGTGCCTTGGCTCGATAACCAACGCCCTGCAACTGCAGCTTGCGCTGAAATCCTTCACTTACGCCAACAACCATGTTGTTAACGAGTGCGCGGAATGTACCAGCCATCGCAACTGCTTCGCGAGACTGGTTCTTCGCGGACACGCGCAGGACTTCACCGTCTTTCTCGATCTGCACATAGTCATGCAGTTCAAGATTAAGACTGCCTTTGCTGCCTTTGACAGTGACCGCTGAACCAGCGATTGTTGTCTCCACGCCTTTGGGCAGCGAAATCGGATTTTTTGCTACTCTGGACATAATCGTGCTCTATAAACTGTTAGTAAGAATCGTGTGTATCAGAATACCGTACACAGAACTTCACCACCGATGCCGGCAGCACGTGCTTGCTTGTCTGTCATCAACCCTTTGTTGGTTGACACAATCACAATGCCCAGTCCCTGACGGTTGCGGGGCAGTTCTTCTTTGCCCATGTACTGACGCAGACCAGGACGGCTGACTCGTTTGATTTCTTCGATAACCGGCTTGCCCTGATAGTATTTCAGATCAATGACCAGCTCGCGCTTGGCGCTGACATCGTCACTGACTGAGTAACCACTGATATAACCCTCATCCTGAAGAACGTTGCAAATGGCAACTTTCAGCTTGGACGCGGGCGCGCTCACCTGGGACAAGCGGGCCATTTGTGCATTTCGAATGCGTGTCAGCAAATCTGCAATAGGATCTGACATACTCATAATAAATTTCTCCGCTTACCAGCTTGCCTTGGTCAGTCCCGGCACATCACCACGCATCGCTGCTTCACGCAGCTTGTGACGACAAATACCAAATTTACGATATACACCGTGGGGACGACCGGTGATACGGCAACGCTTCTGTTGACGAACAGGGCTTGCATCGCGTGGCTGCTTCTGCAGCTGGATCTGCGCCTGCCACTTATCATCTTCGCTGGCATTCACATCAGCGATGATTGCTTTCAGGGCAGCTCGCTTGGCAGCAAACTTGGCAACTGTGCGCGTACGTTTTTCTTCACGTGCAACCATTGAGGTCTTGGCCATCTTTACGACTCCTTGGCGGCAGCTTTGCCGGTCAATGCTTTAAATGGGAAGCGCATCGCCGTCAGCAGGGCGCGTCCTTCTTCGTCGTTCTGTGCAGTAGTGGTGATGGTAATATCCAGACCACGCAGCTTGTCGACTTTGTCGTATTCAATTTCCGGGAAGATGATCTGTTCAGTCACACCCATAGCGTAATTGCCACGACCATCAAATGCCTTCGGGTTCAGACCACGGAAGTCACGAATACGTGGAATCGCGATGTCAACCAGACGATCCAGGAATTCGTACATACGCTCGCCGCGCAGTGTGACTTTGGCGCCAATTGGCCAGCCAGCACGAATCTTGAATCCGGCAATGGATTTACGCGCTTTGGTGAT
Source organism: Pseudohongiella sp. SYSU M77423 (assembly GCF_029911965.1). NCBI lineage: Bacteria > Pseudomonadati > Pseudomonadota > Gammaproteobacteria > Pseudomonadales > Pseudohongiellaceae > Pseudohongiella > Pseudohongiella sp. SYSU M77423. The sequence goes on from NZ_JARYTH010000005.1 coordinate 292,639, forward strand.
AACCGGCTTCTGACCACTGATCATGGTCAATTCAGCGACGGCGTTATCCAGCAACTTCTTGTCGCCGACGGCCTCACCTACACCCATATTCAGTACCACTTTAGTGATACGGGGTACACGCATCGGATTGTCATACCCGAACTGTTTGGTCAGTGTGGGTACTACGTCACTTTTGTAAAATTCTTTCAACTGAGCCATGTTGGCGACCTGAGTTTCCGTTAATCAATGACTTTGTTAGTGGACTTGAAAATCCGCTTTTTCTTTCCATCTTCAACCTGAAAGCCGACGCGGTCAGCTTTGTTGGTCTCCGGATTGAAGATCGCTACATTGGAAACATCCAGCGCAGCTTCCTTCTCAACGATACCGCCTGCAATACCCGCATTGGGGTTAGGCTTGGTGTGTCGTTTTACAATATTGATACCACCGACAATCACCTTGGTTTCACCGACCAGGCGCGTCACGGTTCCCCGCTTGCCCTTGTCTTTTCCGGCGATGACGATTACTTCATCATTAGCTTTAATCTTACGCATATTCCGCGGCCTCGATATCTGTCACAGCACTTCTGGTGCCAGGGAGATGATTCGCATGAACTTTTCAGTTCGCAATTCACGCGTCACAGGCCCAAACACACGAGTACCGATAGGCGCCTGCTGGTTGTTCAACAGAATCGCGGCATTGTCATCAAACTTGATCAACGAGCCATCAGTTCTGCGAACACCTTTCTTCGTGCGAACAACGAGTGCTGAAAGCACCTGTCCCTTTTTAACTTTGCCTCGGGGAATCGCTTCTTTCACTGTCACTTTGATGACATCCCCGATGCGGGCATAACGACGATGTGAGCCACCGAGCACTTTGATACACATTACTCGCTTGGCACCACTGTTATCTGCCACATCTAAATATGACTGTACCTGAATCATCGATTCTCTCCGAACCCTTAAACTGTCGCTTTAGCAACAACGCCGACTGGCGCCAGAAACCCATTTACCGCCAGAATCAGATCTGCGTTGCACGCTCATCAATTGATACCAAAGACCAGGTCTTGGTCTTGGAGATCGGTCTGACTTCTTTAACCGTAACTCGATCACCTTCGCGACAATCATTGTTCGCATCGTGCGCATGCACTTTTGAAGAGCGAGTTATGAACTTTCCATACACCGGGTGCTTAACCCGACGCTCGATCAGCACAACAATGGACTTGTCCATCTTGGCGCTGACAACTTTGCCGGTCACAACGCGACCGGTCTGTACTGCTTCTGTTTCATTAAGCGACATAATCAGGACCCACTTTTCTGCTTTTCAGTAATGATGGTCTTAATCCGGGCAATATCCTGCTTTACTGCAGAAAGCACATGAGTCTGTGCCAGTTGTCCGGTCCGCTTCTGAATCCTGTAGTTGAACTGGTCACGATACAGGCCATTGAGCTGCTCGTTCAGCTCAGAAACTGACTTTTCTCGCAATTCGCTGGCTTTCATCACATTACCGTCCGTTTTACAAAAGTGGTTTCAAACGGCAGCTTGGCAGCAGCCAGTTGAAACGCTTCGCGCGCCAGACCTTCGTCTACGCCTTCGATCTCAAACATCACACGACCGGGCTGAATCTGGGCGACCCAGTACTCCACGCTACCCTTACCTTTACCCTGACGAACCTCGAGAGGCTTCTGGGTAATTGGCTTGTCGGGGAAAACCCGAATCCAGATTTTACCGCCACGCTTTACGTGACGAGTCATGGCACGACGGGCAGCTTCGATCTGACGCGCAGTCAGGCGGCCACGACCCAGGGCTTTCAGGCCAAACTCGCCGAAATCCACTTTGCTGCCACGATGAGACAGACCGCGGTTACGGCCCTTCATCATCTTTCTAAATTTAGTACGCTTTGGTTGTAACATCTTGGCCTATCCTCTACTTGGACGCTTTCTGGGGAGCCGCAGGGGCTTCCTTGTGGCCAAGGATCTCGCCTTTGAAAATCCAGACCTTAACGCCAATGATCCCGTAAGTTGTGCTAGCCTCTGAAGTCGCGTAGTCGATATCGGCACGCAGTGTGTGCAATGGCACACGACCTTCCCGATACCATTCTGTTCGGGCAATTTCTGCACCGCCCAGACGACCGCTGACCTGAATCTTGATACCTTCCGCACCCTGGCGCATGGCGTTCTGTACAGCGCGCTTCATGGCGCGACGGAACATGACACGTCGCTCCAGCTGCTGCGAAACACTGTCAGCAACCAGTTGCGCATCGAGGTCAGGCTTACGGATCTCTTCGATGTTGATGTGAACCGGCACGCCCATCTTGGCAATCAGAGCGGTTCTCAGCGTCTCTACATCTTCGCCTTTCTTACCAATCACGATACCTGGACGGGCAGTGTGAATAGTAATGCGGGCTGTCTGCGCCGGACGTTCGATATCAACACGTGAAACAGACGCATTGGCAAGTTGCTTGCGGATGTAATCACGCACCTGCAAATCAACCAGCAAATGCTCAGCATAATCTTTGCCTTCGGCAAACCACACTGATGTGTGCTTTTTAACTATACCAAGCCGAATTCCGGTTGGATGTACTTTCTGACCCATCCTGATCTCCTACTTATCGGCTACTTTAACGGTGATGTGACAGGTACGCTTCAGAATGCGATCAGCACGGCCTTTGGCACGTGGACGGATTCGCTTCATGGACATACCTTCGTCGACGTAGATAGTGGAGACTTTCAGCTCGTCCACATCCGCCCCTTCATTATGCTCGGCATTCGCAATCGCAGAGTTCAACACCTTCTTGATGACATCAGCACCCTTCTTTGGGCTGAAGGTCAGCAACTGAAGTGCCTCTTCGACATTCTTGCCGCGGATCTGATCGGCTACCAATCTCGCCTTCTGGGCAGAGAGCCGAGCGCCGCGCAATATTGCTACAACTTCCATCTCAATTTCCCCACTTATCAGCGCTTGGCTTTCTTGTCTGCCGCGTGACCGCGATAGTTACGCGTCAGCGCGAATTCACCCAGCTTGTGACCAACCATGTCTTCGGTCACAAAAACCGGCACATGCTGCTGTCCATTGTGCACAGCCAGCGTCAGCCCGAGCATATCTGGAGAAATCATCGAGCGTCGTGACCAGGTCTTAATAGGACGCTTGTCATTAGCATCGCGTGCTGCCTGCACTTTTTTCATTAAATGAAGGTCTATGAAGGGACCTTTTTTCAGTGAACGTGGCACTTTAATTTCCTCTGTTGTCAGGCCTTATCGGCTAGCATTTCTGCGGCGGACGATCATATTGGTCGTGCGCTTGTTAGTTCTGGTCTTGTAGCCCTTGGTCGGCTTACCCCATGGCGTCACAGGGTGACGGCCACCGGAGGTACGACCTTCACCACCACCGTGCGGGTGATCAACCGGGTTCATGGCCACACCACGCACCGTCGGTCGAATACCACGCCAGCGTTTGGCACCGGCTTTACCCAGGGAGCGCAGGCTGTGCTCAGAGTTGGAAACCTCTCCCAGCGTTGCGCGACAATCGGCCAGCACTTTGCGCATCTCACCAGACTTCAGACGCAGCGTGACGTGATTACCTTCTTTAGCCACCAGCTGCACTGAGCCGCCAGCGCTTCGCGCGATCTGAGCGCCTTTACCCGGCTTCAGCTCAACGCAGTGAACGGTGCTACCCAGCGGGATGTTGCGCAGCGGCAGACAGTTACCTGTCTTGATCGGCGCCTCATCACCTGAGACCAGCGTGTCGCCAGCAGAAATCTTGGCCGGCGCAATAATGTAACGGCGCTCGCCATCGGCGTAGAGCAGCAACGCAATGTTGGCCGTACGGTTGGGGTCATACTCCAGACGCTCAACCTTGGCTACGATGCCGTCTTTATCACGACGGAAATCGATAATTCGGTACTTTTGCTTGTGACCACCGCCCGCATGACGACGAGTGATGCGTCCAGCATTGTTTCGACCACCAGTCTTTGACTTGGTCGCCACCAAACCAGCGTAAGGCTCACCCTTGTGCAAATCAGGGTTTACGATTTTTACGACGAACCTGCGCCCTGGCGAGGTGGGTTTACATTTAACAACTGCCATAACCGCGACCCTTTCTTACGCCATCTCCGCAAAGTCAATTTCCTGACCCTGCGCCAGCTTCACGTAAGCCTTTTTCCAGTTTGATTTTTGTCTCAGCTTGCCACGCGCAGTACGCTTGGTCTTGCCCTTGACGTTGAGTACCTGCAGATCTTCCACTGTCACTTTGAACAGTGTTTCAATCGCTTCACGGATCTCAGGCTTGGTTGCGTCATTGGCAACACGGAACGCAACCTGGTTGTTGCGGTCTGCAATCAGCGCAGCCTTCTCAGATACGTGCGGCCCAACGATAATCGTGTAAAGTCTCTGTTGGTTCATGACAACATCTCCTCAACTTTTTTCAGCGCAGGAACAGTCATCAGCACCTTCTCGAAACCGATCAAACTGACCGGATCCAGACCTGACACATCCAATACATCAACGTGACGCAGGTTGCGAGCTGCCAGGTACAGATTTTCTGCCACTTCATCAGCAACGATCAGTACGTTATCCAGCGAAAACTCTTTCAGCTTGCTCGCCAGATCTTTGGTTTTGTGCGTATCAACGCTGAACTGCTCAACAACGACCAGACGATCCTGACGCAGCAACTCTGACAGAATGCTGCGCATTGCACCGCGGTACATTTTGCGATTCAGTTTTTTGCTGTGATCCTGGGGACGCGCAGCGAAGGTTACACCACCGGTACGCCAGATAGGGCCACGAGTGGTACCCGCACGCGCACGACCGCTACCCTTTTGACGCCATGGCTTACGACCACCACCTGCAACTTCTGAACGCGTCTTCTGCTTAACAGTACCCTGACGGGCGCCTGCCATGTAGGTCACGACCGCCTGATGCACCAGCGCTTCGTTAAATTCTTTGCCAAACGTTTCTTCTGAAACAGAAACAGTGCCTGCTCCGGCCTTTTTACCGGGCTGCGCAAGATTCAATTCCATCATTGCTTACCCCCTGGATCCGGCTGATTTGACAGAAGGACGCACTACCACGTGTGAGCCAGTAGCTCCCGGGATGGCACCTTTTACCAACAGCAGATTATTTTCGGCATCCACGCGAACGACTTCGAGAAACTGAGTCGTTACGCGCACATCACCCATGTGTCCAGCCATCTTCTTGCCTTTCCAGACACGACCAGGCGTTTGACACTGACCAATTGAACCAGGAGCACGATGAGACAGCGAGTTACCGTGAGTTGCATCCTGTGCGCGGAAATTGTGACGCTTGATGGCGCCAGCGAAGCCTTTACCTTTTGAAGTGCCGGTTACGTCTACACGCTGACCTGCTTCAAACAGAGCAACTGTCAACTCAGCACCGGGGGCGAACTCAGCCAGCTCCTGCTGACCAGCGCGGAATTCCCACAGGCCGGCACCAGCTTCTGTTCCAGCTTTCGCGAAGTGACCCGCCAAAGAGCGCGAAACGCGGGAAGCTTTGCGCTCACCCACAGTCACTTGAACGGCGCTGTAGCCATCCACTTCCTCAGTTTTCAACTGAGTAATTCTGTTTGGGCTGACCTCTACCACTGTCACTGGAACAGAATCCCCAGCTTCAGTAAATATACGGGTCATGCCGCTTTTTCGACCGACCAAACCAATCGACATTTTTTGAACCTCATCGTGTACGGGGCTTTAACCCGCTATGGCTGCTATCGCATTACACCATGTTTGCCTGGGGGCTTTTGGACCCCGCCAAGCCAGCTGTTATCAGTTGTTTCAGAGTTGAACCATTACTGAACCATTCTCGCTTCTATCTACAAACCCGGCCTAACACAAAATTCTGGATCACTCAGCCCTTACCCAAGACTGATCTGCACTTCCACACCTGCCGCCAGGTCCAGCTTCATCAACGCATCCACTGTTTTCTCTGTCGGCTCTACGATATCAAGAAGGCGCTTGTGCGTTCTGATCTCGTACTGATCGCGCGCATCTTTATTCACGTGCGGCGATATCAGAATCGTGTAGCGTTCCCTGTTCGTTGGCAGAGGGATTGGCCCTCTCACCTGCGCACCGGTTCGCTTGGCAGTATCGACAATTTCCTGAGTAGACTGATCAATCAGCCGATGATCAAAGGCCTTCAGCCGAATTCTGATACGCTGATTTTGCATCTAGTCTGCTCTCCAAACACTTTTTAAATTAAATACTTACTTTTTTTGTTACCCGGATCCCAGTTGAGGACCGGAAAAAAGGAAGCGGAATTCTAAGGCTGACACAGCCCCATGTCAAGAAAACTATTTCGTTACAGCAAATTTAGTCTTCTTTGACCCTAACACAGCGAAGCAATAAAAAGAGGCGGCCTATCGACCGCCTCTCTTATGCCTTCACCGACTTACTCGATGATTTTGGATACCACGCCAGCGCCTACAGTACGACCGCCTTCACGGATCGCAAAACGCAGACCTTCATCCATCGCAATCGGAGCAATCAGCGTTACCAGGAACTTCAGGTTGTCGCCAGGCATAACCATCTCGACACCTTCCGGCAGCTCAACCGCACCAGTCACGTCAGTCGTACGGAAGTAGAACTGCGGACGGTAGCCTTTGAAGAATGGCGTGTGACGACCACCTTCTTCCTTGCTCAGTACGTACACTTCGCCTTCAAACTTGGTGTGCGGAGTGATTGAACCCGGCTTGGCCAGTACCTGACCACGCTCAACGTCTTCACGCTTGGTACCACGCAGCAGAACACCCACGTTCTCACCTGCACGACCTTCGTCGAGCAGCTTGCGGAACATCTCAACACCCGTACAGGTAGTCTTGGTGGTGTCTTTCAGACCAACGATTTCGATCTCGTCGCCAACTTTAACGATACCGCGCTCAACACGGCCAGTAACCACCGTACCACGACCAGAGATCGAGAACACGTCTTCGATTGGCAGCAGGAAGGGCTTCTCGATGTCACGCTCAGGCTCAGGGATGTACTCGTCCAGAGTCTCAACCAGCTTCTTCACAGCTGAGGTACCCATTTCGTTGTCGTCCTGACCGTTCAGTGCCATCAGCGCAGAACCGATGATGATCGGCGTGTCGTCGCCCGGGAAATCGTAAGTGTCGAGCAACTCGCGCACTTCCATCTCAACCAGCTCCAACAGCTCCGCATCGTCAACCATGTCCGCTTTGTTCATGAACACAACGATGTAAGGAACGCCAACCTGACGGGACAGCAGGATGTGCTCACGCGTCTGCGGCATGGGGCCGTCAGCAGCTGACACTACCAGAATCGCGCCGTCCATCTGCGCCGCACCAGTGATCATGTTCTTCACATAGTCAGCGTGTCCGGGGCAGTCAACGTGTGCGTAGTGACGGTTTGGTGAGTCGTACTCAACGTGCGCAGTAGAGATGGTGATACCACGCTCTCTTTCTTCCGGCGCATTGTCGATCTGGTCGAAAGCACGCGATTCACCAGTACCCCACACATCAAAGCAAACGCGCGTCAGCGCTGCTGTCAGCGTTGTTTTACCATGGTCAACGTGACCAATTGTTCCCACGTTGACGTGTACTTTTTTACGTTCAAATTTACCCTTAGCCACAATATCACCTCGTGAAACTAGTCTATATTTTCAGAAAATCAGCCTTTGTTTTTGCTGATGATGGACTCAGCAATATTCGATGGCACCTCACCGTACTTCAGGAATTCCATGGTGTAGGTCGCACGACCCTGCGAAATGGAACGCAGGTCGGTTGCATAACCAAACATTTCTGACAGAGGCACCTCAGCATTGATCACTTTACCGCTGGAGGTGTCATCCATGCCCTGAACCATGCCACGACGACGGTTAAGGTCACCCATCACGTCACCCATGTTCTCTTCTGGAGTAACCACCTCAACTTTCATGATTGGTTCCAGCAGCGCCGGATCAGCCATCAGAGCGCCTTTCTTGAGCGCCATGGAGCCAGCGATTTTGAACGCCATTTCACTGGAGTCAACGTCGTGGTAAGAGCCATCATAGACTGTGACTTTCATGGCCAGCAGCGGATATCCCGCCAAACAGCCATTTTTCATCTGTTCCTGAACGCCTTTATCAACGGCAGGGATGTATTCACGGGGAATCGCACCACCCACAATCTCGTTCACAAACTGGTACTCTTCGTCTGCCGGCAGCGGCTCGATGCGCAACCAACAGTGACCAAACTGACCGCGACCACCGGACTGCTTGACGTGCTTACCTTCCACTTCAACTGCCTTGCGGATGGTTTCACGGTAAGCCACCTGCGGCTTGCCGATATTGGCCTCTACGCCGAATTCACGACGCATACGGTCAACCAGAACGTCCAGGTGCAACTCACCCATACCGGAAATAATGGTCTGGCCTGACTCTTCATCTGTCTCAACACGGAACGATGGATCTTCCTGAGCCAGCTTGCCCAGAGCAATACCCATCTTTTCCTGGTCAGCCTTGGTCTTGGGCTCAACAGCAACCGAGATTACAGGATCAGGGAAGTCCATCTTTTCCAGAACGACGATACGGCTTGGATCACACAGCGTTTCACCCGTGGTAACGTCTTTCAGACCGATGGCAGCAGCGATGTCGCCGGCCATTACTTCTTTGATCTCGTCGCGGTTGTTGGCGCGCATCTGCACCATACGACCGACACGCTCTTTCTTCATCTTCACCGAGTTGTAGACAGAGTCGCCAGAATTGAGCTTGCCTGAGTAAACACGGAAGAAGGTCAGCGTACCCACAAACGGGTCTGTGGCAATCTTGAACGCCAGGGCCGCAAATGGCTCATCATCACTGGATTCACAGCGGATAACAGAACCATCTTCCAGCGTACCTTCGATGTCCTTCACTTCTGTTGGTGACGGCAGGTATTCAACTACCGCGTCCAGAACAGCCTGAACACCCTTGTTCTTGAATGCGGAACCACAGAAGGTTGGAACAATTTCGTTGGCCAGCGTACGAATACGGATACCAGCCTTGATTTCCTCTTCAGTCAGCTCACCGCCTTCCAGGTACTTGTTCATCAGCTCTTCGTTGGCTTCGGCAGCTGCCTCGACCATGTATTCGCGCCACTCTTCAGACTCAGCCTGCATGTCAGCAGGAATGTCTTCGTAAGCCACGGTCACACCCTGGTCAGCTTCGCTCCAGACGATGCTCTTCATCTTCACCAGGTCAATAACACCCTTGAAGTTGTCTTCAGCACCGATGGCCAGTTGCATGGGCACAGGAATGGCACCCAGACGGTTCTTGACCTGCTTGACCACTTTCAGGAAGTCAGCGCCGGCACGGTCCATCTTGTTAACAAAGATCAGACGCGGCACTTCGTAGCGGTTTGCCTGGCGCCATACAGTTTCTGTCTGCGGCTGCACACCTGAAGAACCACACAGTACCACGACAGCACCATCCAGCACTCGCAGTGAACGCTCAACCTCAATGGTGAAGTCCACGTGTCCGGGCGTGTCGATGATGTTGACACGGTGTTCATCGAACTGCTGACTCATACCACGCCAGAATGTCGTCACGGCAGCAGAGGTAATGGTGATACCACGCTCCTGCTCCTGCTCCATCCAGTCCATGGTGGCAGCGCCGTCGTGTACTTCACCAATTTTGTGGTTCATACCTGTGTAGAACAGGACTCGCTCGGTCGTAGTTGTTTTACCAGCATCTACGTGAGCACAGATACCGATATTTCTGTAACGGCTCAATGGGGTTCTTCTGGCCACAATCGCACCTATATGCTTAAAAAATTGAATTTAATGATTTATCAGAAACGGTAGTGCGAGAACGCCTTGTTGGCTTCAGCCATACGGTGCACATCTTCACGCTTCTTGACCGCGCTGCCGCGGCCCTGAGATGCGTCAGAAATCTCACCGGCCAGACGCAATGCCATGGACTTCTCGCCACGCTTGCGTGCATGCTCAACCAACCAACGCATTGCCAAAGCGGTACGACGCTCTGCGCGCACTTCAACTGGAACCTGATAGGTTGCACCACCCACCCTGCGAGACTTCACCTCAACCATCGGTGCAATTTGCTCAAGGGCTTTTTCAAAGGTTTCCAGCGGATCACCACCGCCATTTTTGGTCACTGTATCCAGTGCACCATAGACAATCTTCTCGGCAACTGACTTTTTGCCGTCTTCCATCACGTGGTTCATGAACTTGGCCAGCACCTTGCTGCCATATTTGGCATCAGGCAGGATTTCACGTTTTGCTGCCACTCTTCTTCTGGGCATAACTCACCTCACTATTCAGGTAAATCCACGATTCACACCCGTCACCGACGAATGTCACGCGGCCTTACTGGAAAAATTTATTTGAAAATTAAGACTTTGGACGCTTAGCACCGTACTTGGAGCGACCCTGACGACGTGCTGATACGCCTGATGTATCCAGGCTGCCGCGCACTGTGTGATAACGCACACCCGGAAGGTCTTTTACACGACCACCACGGATCAGGATCACAGAGTGCTCCTGCAGGTTGTGACCTTCACCGCCGATGTAGGAGGTGACTTCATAACCGTTAGTCAAACGCACACGACATACTTTACGCAGTGCTGAGTTTGGCTTCTTTGGTGTAGTTGTGTAGACGCGGGTGCACACGCCACGTTTTTGCGGGCAACCTTGCAGAGCGGGCACGTCACTCTTGGCGACTTTGCTCTGTCTTGGTTTACGAACCAACTGGTTGATAGTTGCCATTCATTACTCCTGAACTAGTCATTTAAATACTTGTACTCCGGCGTGCAGCCGATTACTGCGATTCCGTGGAACCACAGACAAAAGACCACTCACCAGAGTAAAGGATGCGAGAGTTTAAAGACCTCGCATCCTCTAGTCAACTGAATTAGGCGCTACAGTCGGGTTTCCCCGGTTTAGCCACCTGTTTTCAGCGCTTCCGTCAACGCTGCTTCAACTTCGCTGGCGGTAACACCTGAACCCTCTTCCTGGGCTCGTGATGCCGCTGCCTGTTGACGCCGCGATTCGTGGTAGGCCAGACCAGTACCTGCTGGTATCAGTCGACCAACCACCACGTTCTCTTTCAAGCCACGCAGGTGATCGCGCTTGCCTGTTACGGCAGCCTCGGTCAATACACGCGTGGTTTCCTGGAAGGATGCCGCCGAGATGAACGACTCGGTCGCCAGCGACGCCTTGGTGATACCCAGCAACTGACGCTGATAACGCGCCTCAATCTTGCCAGCTTCACGCAGCCTGTCGTTTTCTTCCAACACTTGCGTGATCGTGACCTGCTCGCCACGAATCAGCGAAGAGTCACCAGCATCGGTGATCTCAACCTTACGCAACATCTGACGCACAATTACTTCGATATGTTTGTCGTTGATGCGCACGCCCTGCAGTCGGTAGACTTCCTGCACCTCGTTGACGATGTATTCGGCCAGGGCCTGAACACCTTTCAGACGCAGGATGTCGTGCGGAGAGGGCGGGCCGTCTGAAACAACTTCACCCTTCTCGATGAACTCGCCTTCGAACACTGTCATGGCACGCCATTTCGGAATCAGCGTCTCATAGTGAGTGCTGCCATCTGGCAGGCTCTCGCCTTCTTTTGGCGTGATGACCAGACGACGCTTGCCTTTGGTTTCCTTACCGAAGGTAACCGTACCTGAAATCTCTGCCAGAATAGCCGGTTCTTTCGGCTTGCGGGCTTCAAACAGGTCGGCAACACGAGGCAGACCACCGGTGATGTCACGAGTTTTCGAACCTTCCTGCGGAATACGGGCAATAACGTCACCAACCGACAGATCAACGCTATCCTGAACAGCGATGATCGCATGTGCCGGCAGGAAGTAGACTGCGGGCATATTCGTGCCAGGCAGTGGCAGTTCCTTGCCTTTCTCATCCAGCAGTGTGATCGCCGGACGCAGCTCTTTGGCTGCCGACGGCCGCTCTGCCGGATCCATAACGGTCAGGCTGGACAAGCCTGTGATTTCGTCTGTCTGGCGACGGACAGTCAGGCCTTCTTCCATATTGGTAAAGGCAACACGACCTTTTACCTCGGTAATGATCGGGTGCGTGTGCGGATCCCAGGTAGCCACAACCTGACCAGCTTCAACCTTGCGATCCTCTTTCAGCGTAATCACGGCACCGTAAGGCAGCTTGTATTTCTCCCGCTCACGACCTGCTTCGTCATTCACGATCAGCTCGCCAGAACGCGAAACCACAACCAGGCCACCGTTGGCATTGGTCACTGTCTTCATGTTGTGCAGGTGGACTGTACCCGTGGTACGAACCTGCACGTTATCAGCAGCGGTTGCACGCGATGCCGCACCACCGATGTGGAACGTACGCATCGTCAGCTGTGTACCAGGCTCACCGATGGACTGTGCCGCGATGACACCAATAGCCTCACCCACGTTTGCCAGGTGACCACGCGCCAGATCTCGGCCGTAGCACTGACGACAGATACCGAATCGCGTATCACAGGTTATCGCAGAGCGGACATGTACTTCGTCGATACCCATGGTTTCCAGACGCTCAACCATTTTCTCGTCAAGCATCGTGCCAGCATCAACCAGCACTTCACCAGTATCCTGATGCACAACATCACTGATCAGAACACGACCCAGCACTCGCTCACCCAGCGCGGCAATAATATCGCCACCCTCGATGATTGGACGCATCAACAGGCCTTCCTGTGTGCCACAGTCTTCCTCTGTGATCACCAGATCCTGGGAAATATCAACCAGACGGCGAGTCAGGTAACCGGAGTTCGCTGTCTTCAATGCCGTATCTGCCAGACCTTTACGCGCACCGTGCGTTGAGGTGAAGTACTGCACAACGCTGAGACCTTCACGGAAGTTCGCCGTGATTGGCGTCTCAATGATGGAGCCATCAGGACGTGCCATCAGACCACGCATACCTGCGAGCTGACGAATCTGGGCGGGCGAACCCCGTGCACCAGAGTCAGCATAAATATAGACGGAGTTGAATGACTCCTGGCGCTCTTCCTTGCCTTCTTTATTGATCACTGGCTCGGTAGAGAGACCTTCCATCATGGCCTTGGCAACCAGGTCGTTGGCGCGGGACCAGATGTCGATCACCTTGTTGTACTTCTCACCCTGTGTCACCAGACCAGAGGCGTACTGGTTTTCGATCTCTTCTACTTCGGATTCAGCCTGACCAATGATCTTGGCTTTGGCTTCCGGGATAACGAAGTCGTTAACACCAATGGACGAACCAGAGACGGTTGAATACTTGTAACCGGTGTACATCAACTGGTCAGCAAAGATAACCGTTTCTTTCAGGCCAACGTTTCGATAACAGGCGTTGAGGATGCCGGAAATCTGCTTCTTGGTCATCTTCTGATTGACCATTGCAAATGGCAGACCAGACGGAACAATTGAGTACAGCAGGACGCGACCGACAGTTGTGTCGACGATGCGACGCACTTTCTCGGTCTCACCCGCTTCGTTAAGCTCGTAGTCCGACAGACGCACCTTGATGCGCGCCTGCAGATGCGCCTGACCAGTATCGTAAGCGCGCTTAACTTCTGCCGCATCAGCGAACACCATGCCTTCACCTTTGGCATTGATTCGCTCACGCGTCATGTAATACAGGCCCAGTACAACGTCCTGCGATGGAACGATGATCGGCTCACCGTTGGCAGGCGCCAGGATGTTGTTGGTCGACATCATCAGTGTACGCGCTTCGAGCTGGGCTTCCAGTGTCAGCGGCACGTGAACAGCCATCTGGTCACCGTCGAAGTCGGCGTTATAGGCCGCGCAGACAAGCGGGTGCAGCTGGATGGCCTTGCCTTCAATCAGGACCGGCTCGAAAGCCTGGATACCAAGGCGGTGCAGCGTGGGCGCCCGGTTCAGAAGAACTGGGTGCTCGCGAATCACTTCAGCCAGGATATCCCATACTTCCGGAGTTTCGCGCTCCACCATTTTCTTGGCGGCCTTGATGGTCGTAGCCAGACCACGACGCTCCAGCTTGCCAAAGATGAATGGCTTGAACAGCTCCAGCGCCATCTTCTTGGGCAGACCACACTGGTGCAGTTTAAGGGTCGGACCTACCACGATCACCGAACGACCGGAGTAGTCGACTCGCTTACCCAGCAGGTTCTGACGGAAACGACCCTGCTTACCTTTGATCATGTCGGCCAGTGACTTGAGCGGACGCTTGTTGGTGCCGGTAATGGCACGACCGCGACGACCGTTGTCCAGCAGCGCATCTACAGCTTCCTGCAGCATACGCTTCTCGTTGCGCACGATGATGTCAGGTGCGTTGAGATCAAGCAGGCGCTTCAGACGGTTGTTACGGTTAATTACGCGACGGTACAGATCGTTGAGATCGGAAGTAGCGAAACGGCCGCCATCCAGCGGTACCAGCGGACGCAGGTCCGGTGGCAGCACAGGCAATACGGTCAGGACCATCCATTCCGGCTTGTTGCCAGAGTCAGCAAATGCCTCCAGCAGCTTGAGCCGCTTGGAAAGCTTCTTCAACTTTGTCTCAGAGTTAGTCGCGGGAATCTCTTCGCGCAGACGGTTGATCTCTTCGGGCAGGTCCAGGTCGCGCATCAGTTGCTGAATAGCCTCAGCACCCATCTTGGCGTCGAATTCATCACTGAATTCTTCCATGGCTTCATAGTACTGCTCATCGGTCAGCAGCTGGCCTTTCTCCAGAGTCGTCATGCCCGGATCGGTAACAACGAATGACTCGAAATAGAGAATGCGTTCGATATCACGCAGCGTCATATCCAGCAACAAACCAATACGCGACGGCAGTGATTTCAGGAACCAGATGTGAGCGACTGGACTGGCCAGTTCGATATGGCCCATGCGCTCACGACGGACCTTTGACAGCGCCACTTCAACGCCACACTTCTCACAGATAACGCCACGGTGCTTCAGGCGCTTGTATTTGCCACACAGACACTCGTAGTCCTTGACCGGACCAAAAATCTTCGCACAAAACAGACCATCACGTTCAGGTTTGAAAGTACGGTAATTAATGGTTTCCGGCTTCTTCACTTCGCCAAACGACCAGGCGCGGATCATCTCCGGCGAGGCCAGGCCAATACGGATAGCGTCAAACTCGTCTGATTGTGACTGTGACTTCAATAATCCCAGCAAGTCTTTCATTCTACTTTCCTCCGCCAGCTGTCATGCAGCTGGCATCACAATATCGGCGATTCGTTATTTACCGGAAACTTCCAGATCCATATCAATACCCAAAGACCGGATCTCTTTCAGAAGCACGTTAAACGATTCAGGCATACCTGGCTCCATACGATGGTCGCCGTCCACGATGTTCTTGTACATCTTGGTTCGACCAGCGACGTCGTCCGACTTGACTGTCAGCATCTCCTGCAGCGTATAGGCCGCGCCGTATGCTTCCAGCGCCCACACTTCCATCTCACCGAAGCGCTGACCACCGAACTGGGCTTTACCACCCAGCGGCTGCTGCGTAACAAGACTGTAAGAACCAGTAGAACGCGCGTGCATCTTGTCGTCGACCAGGTGGTTCAACTTCAGCATGTACATGATGCCGACTGTGACCTTACGATCGAAAGCATCACCGGTACGCCCGTCATACAGTGTGACCTGGCCACTTTCGTCCATCCCGGCCAGCTTCAGCATTTGCTTGATCTCTGTCTCATTGGCACCGTCGAACACAGGCGTCGCCATCGGCACACCCTTTTTCAGGTTGCTTGCCAGATCCAGAATCTCATCATCGGTCAACTCGTCCAGTGACTCTTTCTTGTTGCCGACAGAGTTATAGATCTCATCCAGCAATTTGCGCACTTCAGCAACCTTGCGCTTTTCCTGCAACATCGTGTCGATACGCGCACCCAGGCCTTTGGAAGCCGCACCCAGGTGGGTTTCCAGGATCTGACCTACGTTCATTCGCGATGGTACACCCAGTGGGTTCAGGACCACGTCAACCGGGTTGCCACTTTCATCAAAAGGCATGTCTTCAACCGGCATGATAGCGGAGATAACACCCTTGTTACCGTGACGTCCCGCAAGTTTGTCGCCTGGCTGAATGCGGCGCTTGATGGCCAGATACACTTTGACGATCTTCAGCACGCCCGGCGCCAGGTCATCACCCTGCACCAGCTTTCGCTTCTTGTCTTCAAAACGCTCATCCAGATCATCGCGACGACGCTTCAGCTGTGTCTCAGCCAGCTCCAGCTGCTTGTTGAGCTCTTCATCAACCAGACGCAGCTTAAACCAGTCGTCAGCACCCAGACCATCCAGGTACTCTTCAGTCAGTTCTGCGCCCTTTTTCAGACCAGGACCGCCGGCAACTTTCTTGCCCAGGAAGGCCTGCTTGAGACGGTAGAACGTTGCGCCCTGAACGATACGGAATTCGTCGTTGATATCCTTACGTACTTTATCGAGCTGCGACTTTTCGATCTCTTTGGCACGCTGGTCTTTCTCCAGACCGTCACGTGTGAATACCTGCACATCGATAACGGTGCCTTTTACACTGGAAGGCACACGCAGCGAGGTGTCTTTCACATCAGACGCTTTCTCACCGAAAATCGCACGCAGCAGTTTTTCTTCCGGAGTCAGCTGTGTTTCACCCTTTGGTGTAACCTTACCAACCAGAATGTCACCGGCACCAACTTCAGCACCAATGTAAACAATACCCGCGTCATCCAGTTTGCCGAGGGCACCCTCACCAACGTTTGGAATATCCGACGTGATTTCTTCGGCGCCCAGTTTGGTATCACGCGCCACACAGGTCAGCTCCTGGATGTGGATGGTTGTCAGTCGATCTTCGCTGACAACACGCTCGGATATAAGAATCGAGTCTTCGAAGTTATAACCGTTCCAGGGCATGAACGCGATGCGCATGTTCTGACCCAGTGCCAACTCGCCCAGATCAACCGATGGGCCGTCAGCCAGGATATCTCCGCGGCTGATTCGATCACCCTCTTTCACCAGGGGCCGCTGTGTAATACAGGTGTTCTGGTTGGAGCGGGTGTACTTGGTCAGGTTGTAGATATCCACACCAGCTTCACCAGCCTGTGTTTCATCATCGTTCACACGCACAATAATGCGAGATGCATCGACGCTCTCGATTCTGCCACCGTGATCAGCCACCACACACACGCCAGAGTCTCCTGCGACGTTGCGCTCCAGACCGGTACCAATAAGCGGCGGTTCCGCGCGCAATGTTGGTACCGCCTGACGCTGCATGTTGGAACCCATCAATGCACGGTTGGCGTCGTCGTGTTCAAGGAACGGAATCAACGCCGCAGCCACGGACACCATCTGCTGAGGTGCCACGTCCATGTAGTTGATCTGTTCCTTCGGCATCAAGGTTGTCTCACCGGCGTAACGCACGGTCACCAGGTTGTCGACAAAACGGTTTTCTGCGTCCAGTGTCGCACTCGCCTGTGCAATCACGTACTGACCTTCGTCAATCGCAGACAGGTAATCGATTTCGTTGGTTACCTTGCCGTCGATAATGCGACGATACGGGCTTTCCAGGAAACCGTAATCGTTGGTGCGAGCGTACGTCGCCATGGAGTTGATCAGACCAATGTTCGGACCTTCAGGCGTCTCAATCGGGCAAACACGTCCATAGTGAGTCGGGTGTACGTCACGAACCTCGAAGCCTGCTCGCTCACGAGTCAGACCACCCGGTCCGAGAGCAGAAACACGACGCTTGTGAGTCACTTCTGACAGCGGGTTGTTCTGATCCATGAACTGAGACAGCTGGCTGGAACCAAAGAATTCTTTGATAGCTGCTGCCACCGGCTTGGCGTTGATCATGTCCTGAGGCATCAGGCCTTCGGAATCGGCCATGCTCAGACGTTCTTTGACAGCGCGCTCTACACGGACCAGACCTACACGGAACTGGTTCTCAGCCATTTCACCAACAGAACGGATACGTCGGTTGCCAAGGTGGTCGATATCATCCACGGTTCCAAAGCCGTTGCGGATGCCTACCAGCGTCTTGAGAACATCAACGATGTCATCAACGCTCAGAACTCCTTCGCCGGTTGTTTCCTCACGGCCGAGACGACGATTGAACTTCATACGACCAACAGCCGACAGGTCGTAACGCTCCTGTGAGAAGAACAGGTTGCCGAACAGGTTTTCAGCCGAGTCTTTGGTCGGTGGCTCGCCAGGACGCATCATGCGGTAGATTTCCACAAGCGCATCAAGACGTGATGTTGTGCTGTCGATTCGCAGCGTTTCAGAGACGAACGGACCACAGTCCAGGTCGTTCGTGTAAATTGTTTCGAAACTGTCAACGCCGGCCGCGATCATAGCGTCCAGCATTTCCGGAGTAACCAGCGAGTTACACTCAAACAGGATCTCGCCTGTTTCCGGGTTGACTATATCTTTTGCCAGCGACTGGCCACTGGCGAACTCAGCGCTGACCTGCAGCTCCTGAAGCTTGGCTTTTTCCATCTGACGAATATGGCGCGCGGTGATACGACGGCCCGATTCGACGATGACTTCTCCCTTCTTGTCTTTGACATCGAAGTTCAATACTTCACCGCGAAGACGTGACGGAACCAGCTCGAGCATCAGCTCTTCGACCGATTTGCCCACACGGTAGCTGTTGTTCTCGAAGAACATGGAGAGAATCTGTTCTGCGGTGAAATCCAGCGCGCGCAGCAACACTGTGGCTGGCAGTTTGCGACGACGGTCGATTCGTACGTATACCAGGTCCTTCGGGTCAAACTCGAAATCCAGCCAGGAGCCGCGATACGGAATAATCCGCGCGGAGTACAGCAGCTTGCCCGAGCTGTGGGTCTTGCCACGATCGTGGTCGAAGAACACACCGGGAGAACGATGCAGCTGAGACACAACAACACGCTCAGTACCGTTGATGACGAAGGTACCGCTGTCGGTCATCAGGGGAATCTCACCCATGTAGACTTCTTGCTCTTTGATGTCCTTGATTGCCTGTGTAGTTGATTCCTTATCGTAAAGGATCAACCGGACACGCACGCGAAGGGACGCGGAATATGTGGTGCCACGCAGCTGACATTCCTTGACGTCAAACACTGGCTTACCCAATTCATAGCTGACAAACTCCAGGATGGCTTTTCCGGAGTAGCTGACAATGGGGAACACGGACTTGAACGCCGCCTGCAGACCAACATCCTGACGTACATCAGGGGCTAGGCCGGCTTGGGTAAACTGCCTGTAGGAGTCAATCTGGGTTGACAAGAGATATGGAATATCCATCGCAGTCGGCAACTTACTGAAGTCTTTGCGGATACGCTTCTTCTCTGTATACGAATAGGCCATTATGTTTTCCTAGCAAGTATGTCTGTTGATATCCGGAAAGTGGCGCTGGAGATGCCCGGATATACCCCACTATCATAGGATTCGATCAGAATCCGTTTTGCACTAAATTATGCCTGCCTTATAAACATTGAATACCGACAGGGGGTTTTACCCCTGTCGGTATACAATTTTACTGCCTGACTTGAACAGAAGGATTACTTCAGTTCAACCGTAGCACCAGCTTCTTCCAGCTGCTTCTTCGCATCTTCTGCTTCAGCTTTGCTGGCAGCTTCTTTAACAGTTGAAGGCGCGCCGTCAACCAGGTCTTTAGCTTCTTTCAGGCCCAGACCAGTGATGCCACGAACAACCTTGATGACGTTTACTTTCTTGTCACCAGCAGCTTTCAGTACGATGTCAAATTCAGTCTTTTCTTCTTCTGCAGCAGCAGCATCGCCACCAGCAGCAGGTGCAGCAACAGCAACCGCTGCAGCAGCAGAAACACCGAATTTTTCTTCCATCGCGCTAACCAGTTCTACAACGTCCATTACAGACATTTCGGCGATTGCATTCAGAATATCGTCTTTAGACAGAGCCATGACTCTTATCTCCTAATAAAAAATGAATAAATAAACCGTTTCGATCTCAGAGTTATGCTGCTTGCTTCTGGTCACGTACCGCAGCAACTGCGCGCGTAACCTTGGTCGGAACCTCATTGAAGGTTTGAACAAGCTTGGTAACCGGGGCCAGCATGACACTCATCAGCATGGACACTGCCTGATCGTAAGTCGGCAGTTTAGCCAGAGCATCAATTTGGTCGGCACCCAACAACTTGCCACCGACAGACAAAGCCTTGACCTCAAACTTCTCGTTCTCTTTGGCGAAGTCCTTCAGCACGCGAGCCGCGGCGCCTGGATCTTCCATTGAAAACGCAAGAATGGTCGGACCTGTCAGCACTTCGCGGATGCACTCATACTGAGTACCATCTACAGCACGCTTGAGCAGTGTGTTACGTACAACACGCAGATACACACCCTCTTCGCGCGCCTTTTTGCGCAGTGAAGTCAGGCTCGACACAGTGACACCGCGATAATCGGCGAGCACTGCAGACAAAGCATTGTTAGCAGCTTCATTGACTTCCGAGACGATTTGCTTTTTGTCTTCAAGCCTAATAGCCACTAGCTTTACTCCTGATAGGGACTGCCATAGACAGCCCTTGTTGTTTTGCTCCCACTCAACCTGATGGAAAAGTGGGCCTTTAACTGGTGGAATGCTCCGGCGGGCCGGAACGGGTTTCACCATCTGCGTAGGACATTAAGTCACCCCGTACTGCAGCTGACACCTACGGTCTTTGACAGCTCTGGTGCAGGACATGCCCGCACCAAAACCCCAAAGTCTGTAGCGGCAACAGATCTGCTGCCGCGAATCTCAATACTTATACTTTCAGGGCTGCGTGATCGATCAGGACGCCAGGGCCCATTGTCGATGACAGCACAACTTTCTGAATATAAACGCCCTTTGAAGAGGCAGGCTTTGCTTTTTTCAGATCAGCCAGCAATGCTTCCAGGTTACCCTGGATGGCATCCGCTTCGAATCCGATCTTGCCGATGGCACCGTGGATAATGCCCTTCTTGTCAGTTCGGTATCGAACCTGACCAGACTTGGCATTTTTGACTGCGCCGGCAACGTCTGCCGTCACTGTGCCAACCTTTGGGTTTGGCATCAAGCCACGCGGACCCAGCACCTGACCCAACTTACCTACCACGCGCATTGCGTCCGGCGTTGCAATCACTACGTCGAAGTCAAGGTTGCCAGCAGCGATGCTGTCAGCCAGATCATCAAAACCGACGATGTCTGCACCAGCGTCTTTTGCCTTGGTAGCATTTTCACCCTGAGCGAACACGGCAACTCGGACAGTTTTGCCGCTACCGTTTGGCAGCAGTGTTGAGCCACGGACTACCTGATCGGATTTACGCGGATCAACGCCCAGATTAACAGAGACGTCAATGGACTCTTTGAATTTTGGTGATGCAAACTCGTTCAGAAGCGCGATAGCTTCTTCAATGGAATAAGCACGGGTACGATCAATCTTGTCAGCAATAGCCTGCTGTTTTTTGGTCAGTTTAGCCATGATTTATTCCACTCCTTCCACGTCGATACCAGAACTTCTGGCAGTACCAGCCAGTGTGCGAACAGCTGCATCCATATCGGCTGCTGTGAGATCTGGCATTTTGATGGCAGCGATCTCTTCCAGCTGAGCACGTGTCACTTTTGCCACTTTTTCAGTGTTAGGACGCGAGCTTCCTTTTGGAATATTCAATGCCTTGCGCAGCAGAACAGATGCTGGAGGAGTTTTAGTAATAAAGGTGAAACTACGATCCGCGTATACTGTAATCACAACAGGAATTGGCAGACCTGCTTCCATGCCCTGAGTCTGGGCATTGAAGGCCTTACAGAATTCCATGATGTTAACACCATGCTGACCGAGCGCAGGACCAACGGGCGGGCTTGGGTTTGCCTTGCCAGCGCCAACCTGCAATTTGATGTATGCAGTGACTTTCTTTGCCATAGTACTTCTCCTGTGGGTTCGAGCGTTGCCGACAGCATAAAGCAGCCAGAAACTCCCCTGTTATCCGTCGGAATTGGCGGCCCGACGGGGTTTTAAAAATCAGTTAGCTTTTTTCGACCTGGCTGAACTCTAGCTCAACCGGCGTGGAGCGACCGAAAATCAACACCGCCACACGCAGTCGATTCTTTTCGTAATTCACTTCTTCGACGGTGCCAGTAAAGTCATTAAATGGACCATCAATGACACGAACCATTTCACCCGGCTCGTAAATAATCTTGTGACGCGGCTTGTCCTGCCCCTCTTCAAGGCGCTGAAGAATTCGGTTGGCTTCACGGGTCGTGATCGGCGCAGGCCGATCAGCCTTACCACCAATAAAGCCAAGCACTCTTGGAGTCTCTTTCACCAGGTGCCAGGTATCATCGTTGAGCTCCATCTCCACCAGAACGTATCCCGGGAAGAACTTTCGCTCACTCTTGCGCTTTTGACCGGCGCGCATTTCCAGTACTTCTTCTGTTGGGACGAGCACTTCGCCAAACAGGTCTTCCATTCCGGAACGGGTAATGCGCTCTTTGAGGGCTTGCATCACCCGCTTCTCGTAGCCGGAGTAGGCATGAACCACATACCAATTCTTTGCCATCTGATATCTCCTGACTATCCAATGATACGCGAGATGATCGCACCCAGCGCTGTATCCAGCAGCCACAACACCAGCGCAACAATAAACACCACCACCAGCACGATCAGCGTGGTTTGCGTTGTTTCCTGCCGAGTTGGCCAGACCACCTTGCGAATTTCGGTGCGCGCTTCGATACACAGATTAAGGAATGCACTGCCTTTGACCGTTTGAGCTGCAATCCAACCTGCCAGCACAGCCAGGACGAGCAGTCCAACCACCCGCAATACCAGAGATTCAGCAGCGAAGTATGCATTGGCATACACGCCACCGGCGACGATAACTGCAACGGCAATCCACTTCAGCAAATCCTGCTTCGGTGCCTGCGTAGTAGACTTGTCAGACATAACTATTTGTCTCAGCGCTGCCATAAATGGCAGGCCAGGAGGGAATCGAACCCCCAACCTGCGGTTTTGGAGACCGCCGCTCTGCCAATTGAGCTACTGGCCTATACTTTTTCAAGATGCACAAGCCGAAACCCCCAGCAGGCGTTTCGGCTTGCACCATTTCTCAGATTTTCCGGCGACCGACTTACTCGATGATTTTGGATACCACGCCAGCGCCTACAGTACGACCGCCTTCACGGATCGCAAAACGCAGACCTTCATCCATCGCAATCGGAGCAATCAGCGTTACCAAGAACTTCAGGTTGTCGCCAGGCATAACCATCTCGACACCTTCCGGCAGCTCAACCGCACCAGTCACGTCAGTCGTACGGAAGTAGAACTGCGGACGATAGCCTTTGAAGAATGGCGTGTGACGACCACCTTCTTCCTTGCTCAGTACGTACACTTCGCCTTCAAACTTGGTGTGCGGAGTGATTGAACCAGGCTTGGCCAGTACCTGACCACGCTCAACGTCTTCACGCTTGGTACCACGCAGCAGAACACCCACGTTCTCACCTGCACGACCTTCGTCGAGCAGCTTGCGGAACATCTCAACACCCGTACAGGTAGTCTTGGTGGTGTCTTTCAGACCAACGATTTCGATCTCGTCGCCCACTTTAACGATACCGCGCTCAACACGGCCAGTAACCACCGTACCACGACCAGAGATCGAGAACACGTCTTCGATTGGCAGCAGGAAGGGCTTCTCGATGTCACGCTCAGGCTCAGGGATGTACTCGTCCAGAGTCTCAACCAGCTTCTTCACAGCTGAGGTACCCATTTCGTTGTCGTCCTGACCGTTCAGTGCCATCAGCGCAGAACCGATGATGATCGGCGTGTCGTCGCCCGGGAAATCGTAAGTGTCGAGCAACTCGCGCACTTCCATCTCAACCAGCTCCAACAGCTCCGCATCGTCAACCATGTCCGCTTTGTTCATGAACACAACGATGTAAGGAACGCCAACCTGACGGGACAGCAAGATGTGCTCACGCGTCTGCGGCATGGGGCCGTCAGCAGCTGACACTACCAGAATCGCGCCGTCCATCTGCGCCGCACCAGTGATCATGTTCTTCACATAGTCAGCGTGTCCGGGGCAGTCAACGTGTGCGTAGTGACGGTTTGGTGAGTCGTACTCAACGTGCGCAGTAGAGATGGTGATACCACGCTCTCTTTCTTCCGGCGCATTGTCGATCTGGTCGAAAGCACGCGATTCACCAGTACCCCACACATCAAAGCAAACGCGCGTCAGCGCTGCTGTCAGCGTTGTTTTACCATGGTCAACGTGACCAATTGTTCCCACGTTGACGTGTACTTTTTTACGCTCAAATTTACCCTTAGCCATTGTGACCGCCTCTTTTCTTTACCAAGCATGCCTGAAAATGACCCATACCGCTGCAGAGGATCATCAAATAAAAAAATTTCGGCACATACATCGCGCCGGCACATTACTACAAAATCTGGTGCTCACAACCAGAGTCGAACTGGTGACCTCTTCATTACCAATGAAGTGCTCTACCGCCTGAGCTATGCGAGCAAAATTCTCAGCCAGAGACCGAGCCCCTGCATTGGAGCGGGTAGCGGGAATCGAACCCGCATATCCAGCTTGGAAGGCTGGTGTTCTACCATTGAACTATACCCGCCTGTCGCCAGAATCCCAGATATCACCCCTTGCAAGGTGACTCTTCCTAACCTTTTCTATATACCTTTATATAGTGGCTATATAGTGGTGGAGGGGGGTGGATTCGAACCACCGAAGCTTTCGCGTCAGATTTACAGTCTGATCCCTTTGGCCGCTCGGGAACCCCTCCCAGAAGAGCCTGCGGGATATCTTTTTTCCCGGGTCTCTAAAGCAGAGGCGGCATTTTATGGGAATTATTTACGATGTGCAATCGTTTCGCAGAGATTTTCTGAGATAGAAATGGCGCCGTCTGCAGCCAGAATGGGACGCCAGGATTCAAGCTGCCCTTCTGGTATATCGCTAAGCTTTGCACTCAGCCACAGAACTTCGGAGCGCCTTGTCTCTGGCTCCAGCTGCACATCGTAGCCAAGCTGAAGCAACTGATCGCGGACCCGCTCGGCATTATCGATGTTACTGAAAAGGCCGAGAGATACCGCATTATCAAGCACACCTTCTGCCACTACATACGAGTCAATATTGAGACCAGCCTCCTCAAGCCGCTGCCGGACTTCCGCCAACATCACCAGGGCGCCAGCGCGATCGGCGGCCGGCCCGAGGTATACGCGATACAGAGACTGCTCTCCAGAAACAACAGTTCCAAGCGACCAGACTGACTCATTCAGAGCCGGCAGTTCTTGCAGCAAATCTTCGTTTGAGAATGGCCCCAGCTCTGCACATCGCTCACGGCTTTCCCGGACATCCGGGGGCAGGTCCGACACCAGCTCCAGCCTGGCAGCCGACGCAGGTAAAAACTCCGACTCTTCAGACACTGACTCAGCTCGCAAGCCCAGCCACAAGCCGATCAACAGATTGATTGCCAGCAACAGAGCCAGTACCCGACGCATCAACCGGCCGCCGGTCGCAAACTGGGCATAAGCTCGCCCCCCGCCACGGTGATACGACCAACATCAGTGTCCAGCAAAAGACGTCCGGACAGATCAACACCAGCATGCCTACCCAGAGTCAGGTGCTCACCAGCACGGATTTCAACGCGCTGCCCCAGATAACAGTCTGACGCCATCCATTCTTCGCGGAAGGGTTCAAAACCCTCGCTCTCGAAATGCGCGAGCACTGCCACCCACTCGTTGATGACTTTGGCTGCCAGGTCATTGCGGCTTATTTTGCCATCTCTGTCTGAGGCAATGTCGGCAAAAGGCTGACCTATAGCAGCAGCATGCTCAGCCGGCATCGCCGCATTCAATCCGACACCCATCACTACACGGCAAGGCCCTGCGACATCGCCACTTACTTCCAGAAGGATGCCTGCCAGCTTCTTGCCATTTAGATAAACGTCATTTGGCCACTTGACGGAAATATCGCGATCGATGGCCTGCAGCGAGCGCTTGACCGCCAAAGCACAGACCAGACTGAGCCCCTCAAGTGCTGCGATACCATTTTGAAACGTCCACAACATGGACATGTAGAGGTTTCGCCCAAACGGACTCACCCACTGTCGACCCCGTCGCCCGCGGCCAGCAGCCTGATGCTCAGCCAATACCAGATAACGCTCGACACCGGTCATTGCCTTCTGCATCGCATCGGTATTTGTTGAGCCGGTAGAAAATCTGACATCGGGCGTCCCCAGCGCTGCGTGGACCTGAGGGTAAAGTCGCGCCTCGATCAGGGCGCTGTCCAACAACTCAAGACCACCCCGGATACAATATCCTTTGCCTGTAACAGCCTCAATCACAACACCCAGGTCGCGAATTGCCTGCATCTGTTTCCATACCGCAGCCCGACTGATACCCAGACGCTCACCAATTGCCTGTCCGGAGTGGTACTGCCCGTCTGCAAGGCACTCGAGAAGTGGGACGACGTTCATTTAACAGGACTCACCCGCATCCAGGTAATAAACATCTCATCCCAGACCTGATCCCCCCAGACAACGCGGTCACGGGGATCCGGATTGAGCGGATTATGAATGGAATTATCAAAGGCACCGCTGGCAACTATGCGCGTTCCAGATGGAAGAAACAGCGGCTCCTTCAGCCGATAGACCATTTGCCAATTGTGCTGAAAATTGGGAATGGACAGCAGCGACTCCGTGGTGCCATCAGGAAATTGCGCTTCAAACTTTATATGTTTACCCCGGTAGTGCATGTGCGGTGCAAAGCTATACAGATAACTGTCAGTATCGATCAGCGTTTCTGCCTGCACTGGAAACTCCCTGACGCCTGGCGGTATTTCAAATTCGCCATTCATCACTGCAGTTCTCACCAGTTCGTGAGTCGGCGGTGTGTCCCTGAAGTATATTCCCAGGCGGGACCGGTCTGTCAGTTCACGCCCAATCGTGGTGTAGTGGAACTGGATCATAAGCCGCATGTCACGCGTCAACTTGATGCCAGTATCACTATCCAGCACTACATATTCGCGCCCGGGCGCGTAGCCACCAAAATTCGTACGACTCCCTCCACGACTGGCATTCTGTCTTTGCTGCCGTTCGTCCTGGGTGTATAGCATCACATGATGAAGTGACGTCTTCGCATCTACATCAAACTCATAGGCCTGCACCCACTTATCTTCCGGCAATCCCAGCTCGATGGGAACGAACATATAGTCGAGTACGCCGGAAGCTGGTATCTGGTGTGCCGGAAAATCCACTATCAAATCAGGCTCGCCGAGCTCCCAGCTGGACTCCCTGGGCGACAGGGACAGCAATGGATCTTCGGAACCCTCATCCCGGCGGGCGCCCTCTTCAATCCAGGTAAGCATGGCGATCATCTCATCATTGGTCATATGATGGACATCCTCAAATCGCGCTGCATCCTGATAATCCACCTGACCCGGCGGCATCCGGCGTGTCAGAAGTGTCTCACGGATCATCGGACTCCAACCCTGAATCATTCGATGACTGCCCATCACCCAGGGCGCGGCGCCGTCTTCGCGATGACACTCTACGCAGCGGCGCTGAAGAATCGGGACTATGTCTTCCTCGTAGCTTATCGGCTCGCTACGCGCCTGTTCCAGCTGATCAAGCGCAAGGGTATTGCCGGTCAACGGCATCGTTTCCTGGATGAAAGGGTCACCGTTCAGCTCAGAATGGACGATGTAATGCAGGTGCGAACTCAGACCCGGCAGACTGGCCGCCAGCGCAAGCTGCATGGGATTGTCGTCGTATAGCCCGATACCGCCTCGATAGAGCTCCTGACTCATTTCGGGATCGACAACCAGCACCTCACCGGCGTGAGTAAATCCCAGCGCATCAGTGACCAGCTGCGTTTCATCCAGCAATAACGGTAAATCCGTTTCGAGCCGCTCCGCCAGATCTCTGAGCGATGCCCGAGTTTCTGTCGGATCGGCAACCAGCACATGAAATCTGACCTCATTGCCGGAGAACCGCTCATGAAGAGAAACAAGCTCAGTCAGCGCATTACGGCTTACTTCACAGTCCTTATGGTAGGTCAGCAGAACTACGATGTCGCTGTCACTGTAGCGACTCAGCTGGTGAAATCTGCCGTTTTGATCGATCAGAGAAAAGTCAGGCACACGGGAGGCCCATGCAGGGGCGCATGCCAGAAATGCCAACCAGAGGATTACCGCGAGGGTTCGGACCATTCCAACCATAATTCCATTCAATCTGCCGTTCCGGCTATCGATACGGATTATAGTCAATCAGTTTCACAACACTAATGATGCAGTGATTCACATTGCAATTATTTGTAACGATCGCTCGAATCCGACCCGCGTGGCGGGCCGGATTCGGCGATGCGGCAGCTTATTCAGCCAGCTGCGCTCGCTCCTTGCGTAGCTTGCTGACTACCGAGGCTGCTTCAAGCATTACCAGCACGCTGACCACGAGCACGATGAAGTCGAGCGTGACCAGCAGGTAATTACCAGCCTCGTAGAATTGCACCAGCTGAATCATGCCGGCCAGGAAGGAGGTAATCAGGACAAAGATCATCGGAATCAGCGTGTAATAAGCAGGGCGACCCATCTTGAGCAGCATCACTGTGATCACCAGCAATGTCAGGCTTGCCAGAATCTGGTTGGTTGCACCAAACAATGGCCAGATGATCATGCCACCCTGACCCGAGGAACCACCTGCGCCGAATGCCAGCAGCAAACACGCCAGAACTGCGACGCCCGTGGCCACCAGACCAGACTTGAACAGTGAGATTCCGTAAATGTCACCCCACTCCTGAATGATGTAACGCTGAAGTCGCACACCCGAGTCCATGGTCGTACCAGCGAACAAAGCCACCATGGTTGCGAGAAGCACCTGTGCAAAGTTCTCAGATATGCCCCACGAGCCAGAAATCAACGCCGCACCACCGGCAACGAATGCGGGCGCCCCACCATCAGAGAACTGGGTATATACCGCATGCCACTGTTCAGTGTTGGCCGCG
Organism: Pseudohongiella sp. SYSU M77423; assembly: GCF_029911965.1. Lineage (NCBI taxonomy): Bacteria > Pseudomonadati > Pseudomonadota > Gammaproteobacteria > Pseudomonadales > Pseudohongiellaceae > Pseudohongiella > Pseudohongiella sp. SYSU M77423. Next base: position 321,490 of record NZ_JARYTH010000005.1, read on the forward strand.
TAAGCCACAGAACATACAGCCACGATGGTGATCAGCGCCAGGGAACCCTCGCCAATCGCGCCCAGATAACCAACGAATCGCGCGTCGGTCTCTTTGTCCAGCTGCTTGGAGCTGGTGCCCGAGGCCACGATTCCGTGGAAGCCAGAGATCGCACCACAGGCGATGGTCACAAACAGAAGCGGGAATATGCTCGGTGTACCCTCAGCCACCTGCGAATTGAACGCGGGCGCCACCATCTCCGGCATAGAAAGGAATACTGCACCGTAGAGCAGAGCCAGGCCCACAATCAGCTGCATACCGTTGATGAAATCGCGCGGCTGCAGCAGCATCCATACCGGCAGCATTGATGCGACGGCTGCGTAAATAAACAGAATGATGATCCAGTTGGCGCTGGCTGTCAGACCAAACATGGTTTCCGGCAGCGACCATTCAATGAAGGTACCCGCCCAGATGGACAGATAAAGAATCACAACACCCACTGCGGTCAGCAGCATCAGGCTGTAGTTGCGACGTAGCAGCTGGCCAATAATCAGTGCTACCACAATCGCCATCCAGGCAGGGAACACTGATCCGGGGGTGTTCACAAAGCCGGTAGCAATGACAACACCAAATACAGCGTTGACCATCAACAGGAGCAGGAAGATTACAATCAGGAACAGTGAGCGTGTGCGCTTGCCGATCACATTCTCGGACAGCGCGCCGATTGATTTGCCTTTGTTGCGTGTACTCGCCCACAGCGCGCCCATATCATGAACGCCGGCAAAGAAAATGGTGCCGAAGGTAACCCACAACAGTGCCGGAACCCAGCCCCAGTATACGGCGATGGCAGGACCAACAATGGGCGCCGCTCCAGCAACTGACGTGAAATGGTGACCCCACAGTACGTATTTGTTGGTGGGAACGTAGTCCACACCATCATTGAGCTCGTGTGCTGGGGTCTGGAAATTCGGATCCAGACGGTAGATCTTTTCCGCGATAAACCGGGAGTATACAAACCAGCCAAACGCCAGCCCCGCTATCCCGAACAATACAATTCCGATCCCGCTCATACTACTAACTCCCGATTTATTATTATCAAGACAAACCTTGCAGGCGCTTGAGGCAGCGCCGAATCATAGCAAGTTTCGTTTGAGACACACAACCAAGGCGACTCTAGCCTACAATTCGTGACTCACCCATTTCCTGCTTGTCGCCCGCATCCACGAAGCGCGAGAAAAAGCCCCGCATTGCCCACAGAACCGCCAGTGAAAGGGCTAGCAGAGCCAGCCACTGCAATACACCCACAAAGAAATATCGATCAAGCGCAGGCATGTTCAGCTGGTAGGCGAAGAAGCCGGCAAAGCGCTCCTCCATCCAGTGCCACGCCCAATGTGCCAGTATTGCTGACAGCAAAATAACACCGGCGCGTTCCGGCAATACATACTTGAAAAGCAGATGAACAACAGGAACAGCAATCAGCAACACCAGGATCTGCCCCAGCTCCACACCTATATTGAAAGCCAGCAGTGACGCCAGCAAATGGGAGCCGGCGAACTGCATGCTCTCTGTCAGCAGGAAAGAGAATCCAAACCCATGGATCAGACCAAAGCCGAACGTCACAATCCAGCGATGCTGCTGCCGAACACCAATGATGTTTTCGAAAGCCATGTACACAATGGACAGTGCAATCAGCGACTCAATCAGCGCCGGAAACCAGATTGCAGACGGGACCCACCCTAGCGCAGATGCTATCAGGGTGATCGAATGCGCTATTGTGAATGAGGTTACCACCGGGATCAGCGCTCTGATGCGGCGCAGCGGTATGATCAGACAGAACAGAAACAGCAGATGATCTGTACCTTCAAGAATATGGTCAAAACCAAGTGCGATGAAGTTGAACGTCGCCTGATACCAGCGCGGATCCAGATAGACGCGCCCCGGGTTGCCTATATAGCTGAATGAGCGCTCAGCACCGTCATCAAGGACGTAGCGCAGTACCGTAGTAGTTTCCAGCCCAAGGCCGCCCAGTCGCGCGTCGATCGAAAAGCGTGAATCCTCAGACTCAATGGGATAGGACGCGAGCACATCCAGGAAGCCCTGGCGATAATAAAGGTCGACACTGTCATCAAGCGGGGCTGATTGAACCGCCTGCATGGCAGTCGGGTAATCTACGAAATTACGATTGGATGGCAGGGAGATTCGCACAGCGTCCAGACGCGGATTTTCCAGCAGCCGGTCACCCTCAAACATCTGTATAGACTGCAACAGCTGGTTGTAGGCAGCATCCTCCATGGCGCCCCTGGCCTGTGAAAAGATCACATAGCCTATCTCGCCACGCAGCGGAAACTGTGCTTCCAGCAGGGCATCCATGGGCACCCGCATCAGCAGGTTGAGCCGGTCGCCCTCTGCCTTGACGTAAGCCTGAACGGCAACGCGACTTGGAATTTCATCAGCCTGAGCCCCAGCGCTGCAAATCAGCGCCATCAACACCAGCCAGTGCCACCTGAATAATCGCGGCATTCTCCCCAGGAATTCCGCCAGAACTCCCCTCATCTTATTATTCTGCATATCTACCTCAGCCCAAGCTACGACAGCGGATCACTTTTTTGGACACGTGAGTATACTGAGCATTGATTACTGAGTATACTCTGGGCACAACAAGATCAACATGCCCGGAAACCAACCTGGAGGGAGCTACATAATGACAAAAAGAATCAAACTGGCTGTTGGCGCAAGTCTTACGCTGGCAGTCGCTGCGATGGGAGCCCAATGGCTCACCGAAGAACCCGCCGTGGCGCAGTCCGGCGCGATGGTCGAGACCCCCACTTTTGAAGTGGACCCGTTCTGGCCAAAACCTCTGCCGAACAACTGGATCATTGGCCGCTCTATTGGCGTTGAAGTGGATGATCGTGACCATGTATTCATGGTTCACCGCGATCAGGACTCCATGTTCGGCGGCATCACCGAAATCGGCTTGAAAATGGGCGTCAGCGAATGCTGCACCCCTGCACCACCCATTCTTGAATTTGACCCCGAAGGCAACCTGGTAAACGCGTGGGGCGGCCCCGGTGACGGATTCACCTGGCCAGCGTCCAACCACGGCATCGCAGTGGCACCCAACGGTAATGTCTGGATCGGCGGCAATGGCGGCGGCGACGCGCACGTACTGGTATTCACTGGTGACGGTCAGTTCGTTGCCGAATATGGTATTCCTGGCAGCGAGCCAGACAGCAACAGCACTGAATTCTTCGGCCAGGTTGCTGAGATCGAGATCGACGGTGAAGCGAACGAGGTTTACCTCGCTGACGGTTATCGTCACAAGCGGGTTGCTGTTATCGACCTGAACACCGGCGCATTCAAGCGCTACTGGGGTGCCTACGGCAACCGTCCGGAAGACGTCCGTGTTGACTACGCTCCCGGCGATCGTCCGCAGCAGTTCCGTGGCCCGGTTCACTGCGCCATCCCGTCGAACGACGGACTGGTCTACGTGTGTGACCGTGGTTCTGACCGCATCCAGGTGTTCCGCGAAGACGGCACTTATGTTCGCGAAGTTTACATCGCTCCAGAGACACTGGCTCAGGGCTCTACCTGGGACATCGATTTCTCGAACGATCCAGAGCAGAAGTACATCTACCTGGCTGATGGCCAGAACTTCAAAATCTACGTGATTGACCGTGAGTCGCTGGAAGTACTGATCAGCTTTGGTGGCGGTGGCCGTCAGCCTGGCCAGTTCTATGCGCCACACAGCATCGCGACTGACTCGCAGAACAACCTCTATACAACTGAAACCTACGAAGGCAAGCGTATTCAGAAGTTCGTCTTCAAAGGCATGAAGTCTGTACCATCAGGCCACCAGGGTGTGCCATGGCCAGAAGGTACTCTGTAAGTCTGAGACAGCTGCCCGGAAGACAGACTCTGTCAGCCAGGTAAGCTTGAACGACTTAAGAGCACTCACAAGGGCCGCGCGCTTCACCGCCGCGGCCCTTTTGTTTGTCAGGTCAGGTTCGCCAATGTGCTTTATCTTAGCCATCCAACTGATTACACTGGTTTAAAACCAACAACAAGTTGCACTACAGCCATCTTGAGAAGTGAGGGAGTTTTACTGTGAAGTTACGTACTTTATGCGCGCTTACTGTGACTGGCGCCATGCTGCTGGCATGTCAGGCGCTGGCAGGCGAAGAAGTTACCGTTGATTATCAATATAAAGGCGACACGGGTGTCAGCCTGGCGTCCATGTTCGGCGGCCCGATTAGCGTCAGCGAGTTCACTGATGCCCGCGACATTGCAGACAAGCAAGACATAGCTCGCCCCGGCCAGGATAATGTAACGCTGTCCGAACAGACGCCTGCAGCATTGATCCAACAGACATTCAATCAGGCACTTGCCGCCTCAGAAGCCAATCTGACAGAAGATGAAGGCAATCTGCGGCTGCAGGGTGAACTGCTGGAAATGCAGATTGAAGAAACTGCGGATGGTCTGCAGGTACTGATTCGCTGCCAGCTCAGCCTGAACAACCAGGGCCGCAATGCCTGGCAGGCCTCCGTCTTTAGCCGGGTGGACTCGGAAGGCGATGACATCAGCGCAGCCATCGGCAAAGGTCTGGACCGACTGGTATCGGAACTGTTTATGGACGACTACTTCCTGATGGAGCTGGGAATCTTTTAAACCTGAAAATACTATAAAAACAAAAGCGGCGATCATTGGAAAATACCCAATTGATCGCCGCTTTTTACCCCTGCAGCTTTTACCTCAAGGGTTTTGCCCGTCTGTTACCTAGCCGTATGCCATCTCCAGCAGCTCCATGACGTTCTGAACCTGAAGCCCCCAATAGACAATACCGGCACCGATAATAAACACGGAACTGGCGACTGCAATCTTTTCAATTGTGCTCAGCTTTGCTGGCTCTGTCATAACTTTACTCCCAATTCTTTTCCGAAATGCCGCAATCAGGAAAAACCGATCCAGCGGCCTGTTGCTGCAACGCTGACCCAAACCAGAATGGACGCGACAGCCACGAGCTTGAGCACCCAGGGATTGATCTGTGAGTGGTCACCTCTAAGAAGCGGACGGCGCACCAGAAATACAAACAACACACCAGCGATCAGTGCATACATCTTCGCCCAATAGGCGGCGTTGTAATACAGCTTGATAGCGATCGCCGCAGCCATGAACACACCACTGGCAATGATCGTGAACAGGGCAATCTTGAACCATTTGTGAGCCTGTTCCGCGACTACCTCAGATGGCACATCTCGCAGCACCCACCCTAACAGTCGAAAATCACTGACCAGCACTGCCCCGCCCAGCACAGCCAGCGAGATCAGATGCACGGACTGACCCAGCGTCGCGTAGATGCCACCATATGTCTTGCCAATATATCCGAGGAAGGATGACTCGGCCCATTCAAAGAATCCTAGTGGTAAAAGTTCCATCGGGTACTCCTGTCTCTCGCAAGCCGACTGCTATGCGTCGGCGTCAGTTAACTCTCATTCCGCAACCGCGGCTGAACCCATTGTTCAGTCAGCCACGCAACCGGCAGCCCATGCCATCGCTGCTGGCAGGTCCCGATAGCAATGAAACCAGTCATAGGCAATCAGTCGCCCCGTTGTTACAACTCCAGCCCACAGACCCAGCGACAAAGCCGCACCAAGGCGCAAATGCGCGGGTGCTTTGGGTTCCATGTCCCATGATCCGGCAGATGACATCATACGCTTGTGGAATAACAGAGCATTCACGAATGCACCCAGCAGGAGGACCATCTTGATACGGAACCAGATGCTCTGAATGGTGTAAGTTGGTTTGGCGTAGAACAGCAGAATGCCGGTAATGAACATAATCACGAAGCCAATCATCATGGCTGTATTCAAACGCTGGGCAATCTTCACGGCTGACACTTGCGGCATGACCCATCCGAGCATGCGCAGATCGATGAAAATCAGCATACCGAGGCTGAGCATGACTGTCAGAACATGCGTCGTTTCAATCCAGTTATAAAGATAGAACGACTCTTCTATCGCACGGCTCCATGGCGTTGCATATAGCCACTCTGCGAATTGATATAGCAATTCGTTCATTATGCTGCTGACCTCCCACTGTGAACCCTCCGGCACGTTTACCGGTCGTTCGCTCCGTATATAGTGCCGCGAAGAATAGCGCAGCTACCCACGCAAATCCAGCGATCGGATTGATCCAAATCAGACGGCGAGATTAACACACCGAATTAAATTGAATGAGTCCATTCATCGCGTAAATTCCAGCATTCATACGATATTCCTGATGCTATTGGACATACACCGTAGTCAGCGGTTTAATATCGGCTCTCAAGTCCAGAAACCAGCTATCCAGGAACCTGGAGCCGGCCCATTTATGCCAAGCAGCATCGACAACAACACAGCAACAGCAGCCCTGCGAGAGGCCCGCGACAAAGTTGTCGCCAGCGGCGTACTCGGGCGCTCTCCAGTCTATACGCAACTGCTGGATTACCTTATTGACTGCTCTGAAAACTCCCGCCAGCCCAAGGAGTTTGACATTGCCGTCGACGTGCTCGGCAGGGATGGCAGCTTCGATGTAGCCCGGGACTCGGTTGTGCGCGTTTATATTCATAAACTGCGAACTCGACTCGAAAAATACTACCTGACCATTGCCCCCGATGCAGACCCTAAACTGCGCATCCCTAAAGGACAATACATGGTAGTAACCACCAGCCAACCAGATGACCACGGGGCAGTGGCTGACGGCCTGCCTCAGCCAGTTCACAAACGCAGACTGACTGCCATAAACCTTGCCTGGGGACTCCTGGTTGTTGCATTGCTGCTGGCGAATGTCTGGCAATGGCTGGATAGAACCCGGCCGTCTGCCTCTGATTCTGTCACTGCCGTGCTGGGCTCCAAACCCTGGGCGGCCATGATGGATGATGAGATCCCAATTCTCGTCATTATGGGCGACTACTATATCTTTGGTGAGCTGGACGAGCAGGGTCGCATTGCACGCATGGTGCGGGATTTCTACATCAACTCGCGCGAGGATCTGGTCACCCTGTTCATGCAGAACAGTAAGCTTCAGAGTTACTTCCGCGACCTCGACATGACCTACATGCCAGAAGGCAGCGCCTCAGCCCTGTTGAATATAGGCCCCGTTGTTCAGGCGTCGGGCAAGCGCCATCAAATCAAGATGATGTCGCGCGTCACCACCGCAGATCTGCGCAACAACCACATCATATATATCGGCTACATCAGCGCCATGGACAAACTTAACAATCTTTACTTCACGGCATCTGGCCTTTTACCTGGCGATACCTTCGACGAGTTGTATGAAAAGAGTACCGGACGCCTGCACCGGAGCACAGCTGGTCTGCCAGAACAGGGCGAGCCCTTCAGGGATCTGGGCCTGGTGTCCTCATGGCCCGCCGCCAGTGGCAATCAGTTTCTGCTGGTTACAGGGACCCGTGATGCTGGCCTTATGCATGCCGCCGCCGTCGTAACTGACCCTGGCCGGCTTACCAGCCTGAACTCTAACAGCGCAACAGATCAGCCTGCCACAGGCCTGGAGACCCTGTTCGAGGTCTATGGCATCGACAAGACGAACTTTGATGCCACTCGCGTTTACCAGCAGCCACTGCAGCCCAGTCAGATCTGGCCTCAGGAGGAACCGGTAACGTCCGGTAATCATTGAGTTAGCGTAACAGGTAGTTTATGCTGATCGGCCCCATAACAGTTATCAGAAGGGAGATCACTCCACACATGTCATACATCAGTCAGAGCAATAGCAATAAGCCATTGAAGGCCGTCCTGCTGACCATTACAGCAGCATTCGGCGCCATGTCCATCGCTGCCAGCGCGCAGACCGACTACAGCAATCCGGATATGGATCCAGTCAATGACCTGCCAAACCCCTACCAGACCGTGGAAAACTATCTGAAGCTTCCTGCTGGTCGCGAATGGGGTTCAACCAGTGCCGTTCACATCGATGTTGATGGTGAAAGCATCTGGGTCGCAGAACGCTGCAGCGGCAACGTTGGCGCTTGTGTCCAGAACTCAAATCTGGATCCAGTCATGAAGTTCGACGCCGATGGCAACATGGTTACCAGTTTTGGCGCCGGCATGATCACATGGCCTCACGGTATCGAGGTTGATCCACAGGGCAACGTCTGGGTAACTGATGCGCGCGACAACCGCGGCGACGGTGTAGAAGAAACTGAAGTCTACGGTCACCAGGTACACAAATTCAGCCCTGATGGTCATCACCTGATGACTCTGGGCATGCCCGGTGGTGGCCGTGACCCTAACTATCTGTTCCAGCCCAATGATGTGCTGGTAGCTCCAGATGGCCATATTTTTGTGGCCGAAGGGCACTCTAACGCGGAAGGCTCAACGGCGCGTATTCTGAAATTCAGCCCTTCCGGTGATCTGGTCATGACCTGGGGTTCCTACGGCACAGGCCCCGAGAACTTCATGCAGCCCCACGCGCTGGCACTGGACTCGCAGGGCCGCCTGTTTATCTCTGATCGCAGCAATAACCGCATTCAGATCTATACACAGGATGGTGAATTGCTGGACACCTGGTACCAGTTCAGCCGCAACAGTGGCCTGTTCATCGACGAGAATGACGTACTGTACGCCGCAGACTCCGAGTCAGGCTCAGTTGCGCCACAGTGGGGACACTGGACTCGTGGTATCCGTGTCGGCAGCGCACGTACCGGTGAAGTTCATTATCTGATCCCGGATCCGCAACCTGATTGCCGTGGTACCTGTACGGCTGAAGGTGTAACTGTAGACCGCAATGGTGTGATCTACGGTGCAGAAGTTGGCCCAGTCGGCGGCATCAAGCGCTACGTCCGTCAGTAAAACTTCCTGCTGCGCCCCTTAGGTGCAGTTGAATGAAAAGGGGGAGGCCCAGTAAAAGGCCTCCCCTTTTTTTTACTGAATGCCACACATTTTTAGTCAATCCCGCCAATACCAGACTGAGCACAACTTTCCATCCTGTTGTTAATAAAGAATATTTTTGATTGGCACAACTATTGCTATTCCTATTGCAACGCGCAATTACTTGCGTAACCAATACAAAAAGTAACTACTGGGCAGGAGTAAGGGATGATCAACGTAAAAACTTTGGGCACTGTTTTATTATTGGCATTTTCCATAAGTGTGGCATGCGCCGATGAAGTTCGCCGCCACACGTTCGACAGCGACGAGATTGATCGACTGGACATCGACACCAATGTGGGAACCTTGCTGATCGAACATTCTGACTCGGGATCTATCGAAGTCGAAGTCGTCATCAAAGCCGAAGATGGCCGCTGGAGCCTGAGCTGGTTTGACGACGAACCTGATTTGAGCAAGATAGATATAGAAAGCCGTATCCACGCGGGCGAGCTGAACCTTGGACTGGACGCCGACGACGTGTCCGCAGACTGGGTAATTCGCATCCCGGATCTCGATCGCATTTCGATTGAACTTGCCGTCGGTACCGTAGAAATTGTCGACATAAACAGCGAGTTCGATATTCAGGTGGGTGTTGGCACGATTGATATCGAGACCTCACGAGCATCAACTGGTCGCATCACCGCCAGCGCCGGCGTCGGTGATACTCGGGTAAGAGGAGCATCTGACACTGAGAGTCAGCGCGTGCTCGTCAGCAGCGATACCAGTGGCTCCGGCGACGGTGACATGGATCTGAGTGCAGATGTCGGGGTAGGTGACGTGCGAATCGCACTGCGTTGAGCCCAAGCAGCTCAGGTTCGAAACCACCCGCTGACACTGATTCGAGGCGAGCCTGCAAATGGCGCGACACACCCGACTGAATGCAATTGTGGCACCTTGAATACGTTCAAGGCATTCAGTCGGGGCATGTACCCCTCTGCAATATGTCCGTCCCCATCCACGAAATTCAAAGCCCCGCCCCAATCAGGGCGCCAGTTGTCTGTTAATCCCAGTACGTAGGCCGCAACGCGATTTTTGCCCGGAACATGATCATCATGGCAAGTCAGAAAGTGCCCCGGCTGATATCGGGTCAGTTGGGCGTCTACCAGCCTGATGTCAGCATTTCCGGTAAGCTCCCGCGCAAAGGAAAGAAACCGCTCTGAGTTGAGAAATTCATAAACGCGCATCACGTAGTGTTGTTTAAAGTATCCTGACTCATACATGTCAGACACTGGAAAGTTCTCGAACAGGTACTGAAAGTTGCTTCTGGCATTTGCATGAATTGCGTCAGTCAGTGACTTTTTACCTGAGTCAGGCAGGGCTTCAAACTGCGCAGGCTCCAGGTCATAGACATTGCCACTGCTGTTGAAGTGCAGTTTCCAGGGAATATCCTGACTCAAACTTTCGACAAGCTGTTTGACACTCTGCGAACTCAGGATGTCGGGCATGTGGACACGCCCTAGCTTGCGATAAACTGACGCAGCCGTGCTAACATCAACGCTACTGGAAAGCTTTACGGGTATCGATTTATCAGTGTTTTTTGCCATGTGTGAGCTATTTCCCTGTGAGTGACTGCAGCACGATTCTACGACAATCAAGCCACCCGATCTTTATCAACAAAGATTAATTCGACTCGCGTCGGATTGGAAATGCTTAGCGTGCGCCAGATTGTGCTTCGGTACGAGAGCAATACCAAAATTCCAGCGCGCGTCTTTCAGGACTAACGAGCAAGAAAGCGGACAAGTTCACGGTTCAGCGTGTCGGGTGCTTCAAGGTGTGGATTATGCCCCACACCAGGTATCAGGTGAGCCTCTCCATTCGGGAGAATAGACGCCGCATTTCTAACGGCTTCCGGGAACCCTGCACCATCTTCCTCCCCCCCTATCACCAGAGCCCTGGCCTTAATGAGTGGCCAGTCACCAGCCATGCTGTCGCCAGTGCGGTTGGCTGCCAGTATGGCATTCTTGAGCGGGCCTCCTTCGCTGATATCATTGCCAAACCGTATACGGACATGTTCCAGGAATTCTGGCTTCCATTCGACGACTCGACGGGTTTCAGTACGCAGATGACGTTCATAAACGGCTTGGCGATCTGTTTCTGGTGTGTGGTCAGGCGCAAGTACGTCCCCTGTCACCGGTGACATCGGGGCCGGACCGCTCCTACCGGACAAACCGATGGGGTTTACCATTACCAGGTGCGTTGTGCGTTCTGGATATAAACGCGCGAAGCGAGAAACCATCTGTCCACCCATTGAGTGCCCTATCACTGCCGCCTGCTCAATGCCCAGGTGATCCATGACAGCGGCCATGTTCTCTGCGTGCAGATGCCAACTATAAGGAATCAGTGGTTTTGATGACTTGCCCCAACCAAGTCTGTCTTCGGCAATGACTCGATACCCTTCATCTGCCAGTGCTGCTATTGTTTCGCCCCAATACCAGCCGTAGTAGCTCATTCCATGAGTCAGGTAGACAGTGCGGCCATTTGCCGGGCCGGTTGGCATGACATCCATGTATGCAATCCGAACACGCTCGCCCTCAAGCTCTCTTTCCAGATATTGAACGGGATGGGGATAGTCGACTTCATTGAGATCGATCGAAACTGGGCCCCAGTGTTCTGGAGGCGAAGCTGGTGGTTGAGTCTGAGCAAGAGCAGCTGTGGCTGCACCTACGATCAGAAAGGCCAGAGCTGATAGAGTAAAGGCAACACGCATGAGACTTGTCTCCAATTGTTTTTGTGTACGCGTCTTTCCGGGATCAGTGCACTCAGACGGCCTGGCGGGCAGTCATCAGATCGACGGAGCAGGAATCAGGACTGTCTCAAGCGTCATAGCCTGTGTCAAGAAAGGCCAGAGCTAAAAGCGAGCGCAATAAAAAAAGGGTCACCCCAGATGGGGTGACCCTTTTTGATTTTAATGCCTGACAAAACGGCAGGACTGCCGTTTTGGACGCCGTTCACGGCGCCCCGCAGGGGTGAGGCCCAGGGATGGGCCGAATCACTAAATGCCAGCAGCTCGCAGCATGCCTGACGATGGCCCGGCCCCGCATCACAGATGCGGGTCGTTCGCTTCACTAAGCAAGCACTGCTTGCTTTGCCCTTTGGGCATCGTGGCTCACCCTACTCCACATGGGGAACCCCATGTGAGAGCAGCCTATTCAGCAACGCCTTGTCCCGTCCTAGAATAAGTTGACGGTTTTTAGTTTAAAGCGGCTGCCCTAGGCAGCCGCTTTGCTATGCACCTCTTCCGGCGTCTTCATGCCGAGGCTTAGATGCGGCCTCATTTGGTTGTAGATCATTATCGATTCACCAATTAAAACCTTCAGCTCCGCGAAGGTTTTACAGCGATACAGAAGAAACTCCTGTTTCAATATTCCATTGACTCTCTCCGCCAGCGCATTCTGATAACAATCATAGCCATCTGTCATCGACGGCACCATCCTGTTTAGCTTCAGCGCCCCCTGGTACAGCGATGAACAATACTGCACGCCTCTATCAGAGTGGTGAATTACCGATTCGGTGTGGTGACACGCCCGTGCTGCCTGATGAAGGGCTTTTACAACATTCTCTGCCTTCATATCCCGACTCAGCTCATGCCCCATTATTTTGCGGCTACTCGCATCAGTGACCAGCGAGAGGTAATGAACACCTTCATCACTTTCAACGTAGGTAATATCGCTTACCAAGACCTGTTCGGGTTTATCAATCTCAAGTCCCTTCAACAGATTTGGGTATTTCTTCATCCAGTGTTTGCTATCTGTCGTTTTGATATAGCTTTTACGAGGTTTCACCAGCATTTGCTGATCTCGCAGATGGGTAAACAATCCGTCTCTACCCAGCTTTATCCCTAACTCGAGCAGTTGAGGTTTGATCAATTGGTAAAGCTTGCGAGTGCCCACGCGGGGCATAAACCTTCGTAGCTCCATGACCATGTTTGTCACTGGAACCCGTTCTGATGCCCGCCGCTTCTGGCGTTGCTCACTTTGATAAATTGCTTGACGACTAATGCCAAGAAGCCTGCTCGATTGACTCAGGCTTACTTTACCTTGCTGTTGGAGGCTTCTAGCTCCTTGGCAATAAGCTTTTTTCTCAATCCTGCCCCGTGCTCAGCATCCAGAATATCCACCACTTCGTTCAACAGCAGGTTTCTGGCTCGCTCATCATCAAGCTCTTTCTCCAAGCGCTTAATCTTCTGGGCGGGTGACTCTTTGGCTTTGGGTGATGTAGACATAATGTGAAGAGTTGGCTGCGACCAGTCCATCTTACCGTGCTTTCTCAGCCAGGTCAGCACTGTCGATCGGCCCTGGATACCATAGATGTTCTGGGCTTGCGTATAGGTCATATCGCCTTTTTCAACCGCAGAAACTACCTGCAATTTAAAGCCCAGCGTGTAATCACGTTGAGTGCGTTTGCGGTACGTAGTTCGTGGCCTGTCCATAATAGATCCTCTAGGTGTAAACCTATTTCAGGACGGGACACCTAAAATAAAAAAAGGGTCACCCCAGACGGGGTGACCCTTTTTGATTTTAATGCCTGACAAAACGGCAGGACTGCCGTTTTGGACGCCGCTCACGGCGCCCCGCAGGGGTGAGGCCCATGGATGGGCCGAATCACTAAATGCCAGCAGCTCGCAGCATGCCTGACGATGGCCCGGCCCCGCATCACAGATGCGGGTCGTTCGCTCACTAAGCAAGCAGTGCTTGCTTTGCCCTTTGGGCATCGTGGCTCACCCTACTCCACATGGGGAACCCCATGTGAGAGCAGCCTATTCAGCAAAGCTTAAAATAAAAAAAGGGTCACCCCAGACGGGGTGACCCTTTTTGATTTTAATGCCTGACGATGTCCTACTCTCACATGGGGAGGCCCCACACTACCATCGGCGCTGAGCGGTTTCACTTCTGAGTTC
>NZ_JARYTH010000006.1:0-202790 GCF_029911965.1 Pseudohongiella sp. SYSU M77423
GAACTCAGAAGTGAAACCGCTCAGCGCCGATGGTAGTGTGGGGCCTCCCCATGTGAGAGTAGGACATCGTCAGGCATCAAAAAGCGAAAATCCCCGGTCTCTTCTGAGGCTGGGGATTTTTTTTGCGCCTCTGCAAAGCCTGCCGATGTCCGTCGGCCATAGTGATTCGGCCCATCCTTGGGCCTCACCCCTTCGGGGCGCCGTGAACGGCGTCCAAAACGGCAGTCCTGCCGTTTTGTCAGGCATTAAAAAAAAGCAAAAATCCCTATCGACACTGCCGGTAGGGGTTTTTTGTTTTTAATCCAATTCGATTTCTCATTTCGTATAAAGTTAGTTGCTGATTCTGGTTGGATTATTTTACTAAGGACGTTTATCCTCGAGAATCGTTCAGGTGACATACAGGCTAAATCCACGCAACGTGAACATCCAGATTACTGGACCACGATCAATGGGGAACGCTTATGACCTCTGGAAGCACTAACAAGACCATTAGAGAAGCAGTGGCAGTATTCTACGATGGTGAACAACTGAAAAAGACCGTAAATGCCTTGCTTGAAGCCGGTTACACCAACGATCAGATTGGTTTGCTGGCAAGCGAAAACTCCATCAAAGCCTCCCTGGGCGATTTTTACCACAGAACCAATGACAGTCAGGATGCAGGTCAAAAGCCTGTCACTGCCTTCGTCGGCAAGAAAGACGGCGAGACAGAGCAGGGTTCTTTTGGTGGCAGTCTGTTCTTCATAGGTACCACAGGTGCAATGGGCGGGGTTGTCGCATCTTCCGCTGTGCTGGGTGGTGCCTTGATGGCGGCTTTAAGCGGCATCCTCGCCGTTGGTCTGGTGGGAGCTCTTGCTGGCAAAATTATCCATCAGAGTGACGCAGATTATCTGCAGCAACAGATTGATGAGGGACATATATTGCTGTTTGTACGGATAATCGATGAGGACAGTGAGAGAGAACTAAGTAAACTGCTCGAATCAGAAAGCGGTGACAAGGTTCGTATCTGTGAGATTAAGGTTTGAGCCTGAATCACTTTTCTGAACCGGGTCGGCTAGAAATGCTCAGCTACTGAGCCGGCCCGTCAGCCATATCCTCCGTTCCTGCAATACCTCTCAAACCATCCTTCCTGACGCTCTTTATCAATCTTGGCTCGCTATTTGCCTGATTATTGGCTAGTAGTCCTTTCGTACGCGCTGTGCATTGCCTGTCAGTCCGTACCTGGTCTCTGGTGTATCAGTACCTGTCACACTCAGAGAGTAATATTCTGCGCGGGGGGTCGTTATGATCTGTGACATGTTAGTTATTGGGGGCGATGGGGATCTGGCTTACAGAAAACTGTATCCAGCACTGTATCATCTGCACGTAGCCGGATGTTTGTCTCCCTGTCTGAAGATTGTCAGTGTCTCCCGTACTCAGGACAAGCACGACTCATTCAGAGATAAAGTGCTGGAAAAGCTCTCAGAATATCTGGATGTTGAGGCCGTAGATTCTAAACATGCGCAAAATTTCGCATTGCGTCTATTCAGTTATGCCGTTGATGCAACCAGCGAGACTGAGCTGCGGGTTCTGAGCCGGGATGTGTTTACTGATACAAAAAGGGATTTGATAGTTTATCTGGCTACCCCTCCAGGAATTTTCGCGCCTGTCTGTCAGTCACTTTGGGCTGTAGGGTTGGTACGCCCCAATATGCGTCTGGTGATAGAGAAGCCCCTGGGACATGATCGTGAAAGCTTTCTGGAAATTAACGAAAGCCTGATGGGGATCTTTGATGAGTCACAGATTTACCGGATAGATCATTATCTTGGTAAGGAAACTGTCCAGAATCTTCTTACATTGCGGTTTGCAAACGCACTTTTTGAGCCCCTGTGGAACCATACTTACATTGATCATGTGCAGATTACCGCCGCGGAAACAGTCGGTGTGGGCGGTCGCTGGTCTTTTTACGATAAAGCCGGTGCGCTACGTGATATGGTCCAGAATCATTTGCTGCAACTGCTTTGTCTTTTGGCAATGGAGCCGCCGGCCTCACTCGACCCGCATGCAGTACACGACGAAAAACTCAAAGTGTTAAGAAGCCTGGCACCAATGAAAGGCAAGGCGGTCGCTGAGCACACTGTCAGGGCTCAGTACAGCCAGGGTTCGATTGGCAACAAGATCGTTCCTGCCTACCTTCAGGAAGAGGGTGCAGAAGGCAGATCCGCCACTGAGACCTTTGTGGCCATCAAGGCGCATATCAATAACTGGCGCTGGGCTGGCGTTCCGTTCTATCTGCGCACCGGGAAGAGGCTGGCTCGCCGTTACTGCGAGATCGTGGTGCAGTTCAAAGAACTTCCGCATGCGATCTTCCCGGATCAGACTGGGGCAGGAAATGCGAACAGACTGGTAATACGACTTCAACCTGAGGAAGGTATCCGTTTGCATTTACTCAACAAAGTGCCAGGGCTGGACGAACAGAATCCGCTTGAGCCGGTGTCTCTTAACCTTTCGTTAACTGAAGCATTCACGGACCGCAGACTGCCAGAGGCGTATGAAAGGCTTTTGTATGATGTGATGCGAGCCAACTCTACATTGTTCATGCGCGCGGATCTTGTGGAAGCCGCGTGGTCCTGGGTTGACGATATTCGCAGTGGCTGGCAAAGCAGCAAACAGAAAACGGTTTTCTATCCGGCAGGTAGCGTGGGTCCCACGGAGAGTGTGGCACTGATAGCACGCGATGGCCGCTACTGGCAGGATTGATGATGAGCTGGTACCTGCATGAGTTTTCTAACAACGACAGCCTGGTCACAGAGTTGACCGATCGTGTCGTACGGCTGATCAAAACCGCCGCCGCTGCACATGGTCATGTATCTTTAGCGGTGTCTGGTGGCAGGACACCCGTGCCGCTTTTCGAGAAACTTTCTACTCAGCCACTGCCCTGGTCTGATGTGATAGTAAGCCTGGTGGATGAGCGCTGGGTGGACGAAGACCACGCAGATTCCAATGCTGCGCTGGTGCGTCGATCACTGCTCAGCGGAGCAGCCGGCGAGGCGCGCTTTATTCCGATGAAGCTGTCGACAACGGAGGCTCACGCCGCTCGGCCGCAGCTGGATGCATTGCTGCGCGTGCATGTCATGCCGCTGGATATCGTGCTGCTTGGCATGGGCGAAGATGGCCATACGGCATCATTGTTTCCGTCCGCCAGGGGGCTGAGTGAGGCATTGGATATTTCCCGGACAGAGTTCTGTAGCGTCATCGAAGTTGAGGGCATGGCCTATCCGCGCATGACTTTAACACTACGAAGTCTACTGACGGCTCGTTACCGGTTTCTTTATGTAACCGGTCAGCGCAAGCTCCAGGTACTTGAGCAGGCGTTCCAGCCCGGCGCCGTAGAAGAGCTACCGGTGAGAGCCATCCTGCATTCTCCGGGCATCACAACACATATCTTCTACACTCCAGAAGACTGAAGGCACAGGGGGTTCACCATGGTGACGATTCATCCGGAAGTCGAGGCTGTAACAGCAGATATCCGTCAGCGCAGCCTAGAGCAGCGGCAACGTTATTTGAACCAGATGTCAGAAACGATGAAGCGTTTGCCTCCGCGCAAAGGCTTGTCCTGTGGAAATCTGGCTCATGCCTGGGCGGCTTGTGCCTCGCATGAGAAACAGGTGCTGGCCAGCATGCAGCAGCCCAACCTGGGGATGGTTACGGCATATAACGATATGCTTTCCGCACACCAGCCTCTGAAAGACTATCCAGAACGGATCAAACAGTTTTCCGCTGAAATTGGTGCCACGGCTCAGGTAGCTGGTGGTGTGCCAGCCATGTGTGACGGCGTGACTCAGGGACAGCCCGGCATGGAGCTTAGTCTGTTCAGTCGGGATGTGATCGCCATGGCTACCGCAGTAAGCCTGTCGCACAATATGTTTGATGGGGTTTTGTGTCTCGGCGTCTGCGACAAGATTGTTCCGGGTCTGCTTATTGGTGCACTGCAGTTCGGCCACCTGCCAGCGGGATTTATCCCGGCTGGCCCAATGGGCTCGGGTATTCCGAACAAAGAAAAGGCCATGGTTCGCCAGCGCTATGCGCAAGGCAAGGCAGACCGCGAGGAGCTGCTGGCTGTAGAGTCTGGTTCATATCACAGTCATGGCACCTGTACTTTCTACGGCACCGCCAACAGCAATCAGGTAATGGTTGAAATGCTGGGAGTACAATTGCCGGGAGCTTCGTTTGTGCATCCGGACGACCCTCTGCGTCATGCTCTGACCCGGGCCACGGTGCAACGTGTGGTCGCTGCTTCAGCCAACTCTCAGCACAGTCGACCACTCGCCGCGCTGGTGACGGAGTCATCGCTGGTCAATGCTGCCGTTGCACTGCTGGCAACGGGTGGCTCTACCAACCACACTCTCCACCTGTTGGCGATTGCCTCCGCTGCGGGTATCACTCTGCGCTGGTCGGATCTTGACCGTCTGTCGCGTGTAACACCCTTACTGGCTCGCGTGTACCCCAATGGCGAGGCGGACGTGAATACATTTCAGGCAGCTGGCGGCATGGCTTTTCTGGTTAGAGAGTTGCGCGGCGCAGGTCTGCTGAATGAGGATGTTGTGACCCTGATGGGAGAGGGTATGGCCGACTACGCCAGACGTCCTGTATTACAGGACTCAGGGGAGGTAAGCTGGGTTGACCACGAGGCAGCGAGCACGCGCCATGACGTCCTGCGCCCGATCAGTGATCCCTTCGTGTCCGAAGGCGGATTAAAAATGCTGCAGGGAAATCTTGGCGAAGGAGTGGTCAAAACCTCAGCAGTGGCTGAGCAGCATAGGCGCGTGACGGCGCCCTGTCGTATATTCGACTCGCAGGAGGCGCTTGGTGCAGCGTTCAAAAACGGCGAGTTGACCGGCGACCTTGTGGCCGTTGTTCGCTTTCAGGGGCCACGCGCCAACGGAATGCCCGAGCTGCACCAACTGACACCAGTGCTGGGATCGCTGCTCGACAATGGCCAGCAGGTTGCGGTTGTCACAGATGGAAGAATGTCTGGCGCCTCCGGCAAAGTGCCTGCAGCAATTCATGTGAGCCCTGAAGCGCTGGACGGCGGTCCACTGGCAAGACTCTGCGACGGAGATGTGCTGACCCTGGATACCGTGACAGGAGAGCTTAAAGTGCACCTGGATGATCAGGAATTGGCGCAGCGACCATTGGCGAGCCCGCCACCAGAAGATCTCTTGCAGACCTCCCTGGGCAGGCAGTTGTTTACCAATATGCGGGCAGTGGTCGGTCCAGGCAATCTGGGCGCGAGCAGCCTGTAAACGTTGTATCAGCATGCTTGAACAGGAGTATGGCAATCATGGTTTACCTTCGTGAGCAGCTTGATGGTGTACGGGTGCTGCCGGTTCTGCAGGTCGAGTCTGAGGAGCAGGCAGTTGGTTTGTGCCGGGCGTTGCAGGCCGGTGGATTGACAGGTGTTGAAATCACATTAAGAACAAAGGCTGCGCTGGCAGCCATCAGCGCGGTAAAGAAAACCCTGCCTGATCTCATGGTTGCAGCTGGTACTGTCAACAGTACTCGCGATATGGAGTCAGTCGCTGCGGTGGGTGTCGACATAGCCGTCAGTCCGGGCTTGACGCGACTGCTGTCCGACTGCGCGCGAGATCTGAGCATGCCATTTCTGCCGGGGGTCAGCACGGCTTCGGAAATCCTCGGGGGGCTGGAGCTTGGTTATACGACATTCAAGTTTTTCCCCGCGGAAACCAGTGGCGGCGCCGCAGCACTCAGCGCTTTTGGTTCCCCATTCCAGGGAGTCAGCTTCTGTCCAACAGGAGGCATAAATCGGGAGAACCTGGCAGACTATCTGAAGCTGCCCAATGTCATCTGTGCCGGCGGCTCCTGGATGGTGCCAAAGGATCTGCTGGCGGACCGTGACTGGCAGGCCATTGAAACTCGGGCGCGACAACTGGTTGAGTTTCTGGATCAGCTTAATGTGAGGAAATCCTGATATGTCCGCTCCAGTACTGCTGGCCGATATTGGCGGCACACATGCCAGGCTAGCGTTGTTCTATCCGCATTCCAGGCCACAGGAAGATGCTGCTGCCCAGCTATGGTGCGTCGAGAAATTGCGTTGCGCTGATTTTGGGCGAATTCAGGGCGTTATTAATGCCTATCTGACACTACCCGAAGTCAGGAAGCATACTGCGCCTGAAAAAGCTGTGCTGGCGGTAGCGGCGCCAATCGACCAGTCAAAAGTAAAATTCACCAACTCCGCCTTTGAATTTGATACCGTTGAGTTGGCCGCCGAGCTTAAGCTATCGGTCAAGATTCTTAATGACTTTGAAGCTCAAGCCTACGCACTTGCATGGATACAACATCTGCCCGTGCGCTGGTTACAGGAAGGTGCTCAGTCTGCATACGAAGGACTTCGCACCACCGCGGGCCCGGGTACCGGTTTCGGTGCCGCAAGCCTGAGTCGTGGTGGCGAGGTGATTAGCTGTGAACCCGGACATGTCGCTTTCGCCCCGCAGAATCAGCAGCAGGTCAGGCTCCTTTCCCAGTTGTGGTCGTGGTATCCGCGGGTCACTGTAGAGCATCTGGTTTCTGGCCCGGGGATTGCAAATATCTATGCAGCACTCAGCACCCTTGGAGGTCAGCCAATGACGCCGCGCGAGGCTCCGACTCCGGAAGCCATCAGTTGGCAGTTGATCGACGATAAACAATCTGTCGACTCGACCTCCTTTGCTGTAAACACCATGAGCATGTTCAGCTCAATTCTCGGGGCTGTATGTGGCGATCTGGCATTGGCGCATGGCTGTCGAGGAGCCTTTCTGGTCAGCGGCCAGCTGATTGCCTCATTGGGTAGAGGCTTCGATGAACGACTGTTTCTTGAGGCTTTTCATGACAAGGCTCAATATGCAGACTGGTGCCGGGCGATCCCGGTAGGCCTGCTGCAGTCTGACTGGCCTGGTCTTCAGGGTTGCGCGGCCTGGTATTGTCTCAACCGTTGAGTCAAAGCCCAAGGCGCGGGATGGTGAATAGAATCACCACCCCGCACGTGTCATGTTTACTGCTTTCGAAACGCGTAGATGGCGCCCAGTACGACCGCAATCACACCGCCAATCAGATACCACATTGTTTCATCAGTGAAGCGACCAGTGACTGCCTCTGTTACTTGCTCTCCCACAGACTGGGATGACTGCCAGCCAAAAAATAACAGCAGTACACCGAGGACCAAAAGAACAATACCGATAACCTGTTTGCTTGGCATAAAAAAACCTCCGCAATTGATGGTTGGAATCTGAATTCATGCTGCTGTAGGTGCTGTCGTTTCCTCCCCTTTGGCCGACGGGTGTCAGTGTTCAGGCCCGCGTTTCGATAATGCGAACCCAGTGAATTGGCAAATTTAGCTGGCTGGCGGCGAGTTTTATGCATACCAGCAATGGTACGGCGAGCAGGACGCCGATAAAGCCCCACAGCCAGCCCCACATGATCAGCCAGAGCATCAGGACCAGAGGGTTCAGCCGCATATGCTTGCCAAGAATTGTGGGCGTGACAAACTGAGCTTCCAGACCATTGATGGCAAAAAAGATCAGTGCAGGCACGACCGAGAATGCCGTGAATCCATATTGAGCCAACCCAGCCAATGTGAGGACAGTCAGACTGATGAACATCCCTACATACGGTGCGAAGTTGAACAGTCCAACAAGAACTCCCCAAAGCAGCGCATCTTCTACTCCAATTATCCAAAGCGCGGCAGCAGTCGTTAATCCGAGCAGGGCGTTGATGATACTCACCGTCAGTATGTAGCGGGACAGCTCAACTTCGATGGTGTCCACCAGGCCGTGTGCGGCATCTTTATCGCTCACTTGTGGCAGGTATGTGATGGCAGAATCGAACAGTCGAGGGCCAAACACGAGCAGAAATATCGTCAGGGTCAGGCAGGTTATCAGCTGCGCGAGAAAAACCGGGGCTACACCGAGCAGGTAGACCACAATTTCTACGCCACCCTGTGTGATTCTCTCTGTCACCGCGCTATTGCCGTCGTCCTCAGCGCCTTCTTCGTCTGCGTCATCACGTCCGAACAATCTGGAAAAAAAATCCCGGGAGGGATCATTTTCGCTGGACTCCTGTGTCTCGCCTTCAAGCGCGGAGGTCAATGTGTCTATCTGTTGTGTGAAGTGCGCAGACAGTTCTGGCACTCGCTGGGCCCACTTTTGCGCCGGTTCAGCCAGTTCCATGCCCAGCAGCGTAAATGGGACCGCAAGAATACAAAGCAGTGAGACCGCCGACACCACACCTGGTACATGGAAGCGTCGCAGGGCCTTCACGGCTGGGCCGAGCAGCAAGGTAAGCAGCAATGCAACTACTATCGGCACCAGGAGGGTTTTTGCGAAATACAGTGTGTAAATAAATGCCAGTGCAGCGAGTAACTGCAAAGACCTTGCGGTTATCCGCGAGGGAGACATTCGTCTGCTGGACGGTCGCTTTTTGTCCGTTGCATCCATGAGTAACGGGGGTCCTAAATTGGGTTGATAATCCTTATCAGCAGCGGCTGTAAACGCTTGGCAGTAATTACTGCTGATAAAAGTGCTGACAGTCGTGCGCGTCCGGTTGCTTTACTGGCAATCAACCCTGCCGCTATTCCACCGAGAGGAGCCAGCCACCCATAATGACGGTGGATCAGCTGCAAGGGGCGCCGGCCTCCAATCCAACACTGCGTTCTGGCGGCCAGAACCTGGTACTCAAGAGTCCTGATGTGATCCTGTCGGTCTTTGCGGTTCATTTGAGAAGTCCTTGCTCATCTCGCGGATATGTTTGCGTGTCACTGGAAGAGAAAGTGAGCGACGGTACACCGAGATCAATCGTATCAGTAACAACGCAGTCAGACACTGGATCAGAAAAAAGCTGAGGAAGCCGACCCAGGGTGCCTCAAAATACGAGTAACTTAGCCATGATAAAAATATAGATAAACCCAACCAGCTCAACAGAACCAGTGGAATTAACAGGAAGGCGCATAACAGCATACGGCTCAGATCACCGGCGGCCAGCCGAAGTTCTGCTTCGAACAGGCGCGCCAGTGTGCGTGCGAGAACAATAAGCTGATTCAACCAGTTGAACCAGATGTCGATCTCACTGCGCTGTGTCGCGCGCGCCTGGGCCTGTTCGTCTTCCGGCGAATCGCGATACTGATCGCTCATGCGCGTATGCGCCCTAGCGTTTGAAGAACACTTGAGATAACAGGTACCCGCCGATGAACGCGAAGGCCAGCGCATTTATGGGCTTTTCGCGAGCGTAGTCGCTGATAGACTTGGCAATATCCTCGGCTTTTTCGCTACCTTTGATCAGTTCATCAAGAGCCTCTTCTTTAAGCTCTAGTCCTGCCGAACGGGCAGCTTCCCGAAAATGCGCTTTCGCCTCCAGCAGCTTTTCAAATGCTTCGCGTGCCTCAATCTTGCTCACGCTGATGTCTGCTTCCGATCCTTGCTTCTTGGCAGTCGCCATAACAGCTCTCCTTTTGCGAGTTGGCGTGGATGTAGCCTCAGACTTGCTTCTTCATACTAATTAAACTCGGGACAACTGGCAAATCAGTGTCTGCCTGGCTATCACTAGATATTGATCAGTATCACGTACAGCAGGGCGCCCGTCATACCGAAAGCCAGGAATGCGAGCAGGCCATCTCTTGAAATCAATGCCAGCCCAAAAGCCATCCAGATGGTTCCGGCTATGTTGGCGCTAAACGGAATGAATTCCAGCGCTGGTGTTGTCATCGCCACCAGAATACTGATGATCGCAATGATATAGGCGGCGACGCCGTGAACCAGCAGTGTGAATCTGGGGCGCAGCACGCTGTCAATGGCATTGGCGGGGCGCTTGAACCAGCCAATGGCTTTGGTCAGTTTGTCTGCGGAAATCGAGCGCTGCAACAGCCAGTCTGGCAGCCAGAAATGCTCTGACCTGAATAAAACCTGCCCGATCATCAGTATGACAATCAGACCCATGGTGATGGGTACGCCCGGTATGTCGCCGACAATCGGTGCCATCGTAATCAAACCTGCCAGCAGCAGGACTGGGCCGAAGGTCCGGGTACCTATCACATCCATGGCATTATCAACTGAGACGACCTGCCGCTGTTGCGCCATCGTCTCAAGGCACTCCAGCATGTCCTTCAGGTCATGGATGTCCGGTGATTGCTCGTTAGCCTCAGTAATGGCAAACCTCCTGTTAACGAGAAAAACCTGGCGTCGCCGGTATGGTTCTAGCCTGGCATGGGGCTGACACCGATCAGGTAGACATGCAGATACATGGCAAAAACCGCCCAGGACACGATGCCGATAACGATGGTCATGATGTCGCCTTTCAGCGTACCACTGCTATAAGTCACTGCGTTGACACGATCGCGACGTCGCAAAATCACGAACCCCATCACAGCCCATGCCAGGAAGCCGCCGAAGAGCAGGATATCCGCGAGTGAGCCGTTGGCCAGCAGATGCGCCAAGGCCCAGAACTTTACACCCAGTAACATCGGGTGCCCGATTCGGGCTTTAATTCGATTGGCAGGTACGTAAGTCGCAACCAGCAAAATGAATGCTGGCAGCGTAAGTAGCAGTGCCAGGTGCCGCAAGCCCGCTGGCGGCTGCCAAAGCCAGAATGGCGTCTGTCTGGCGATACCGTAACCGTAGACAATCAGCACCAGGGATACAACTGACAGCACGGAGTAAACGCCTTTCCAGCCGCCAGCGCCCATTCGCTCGATCATGCGGCTGCGCAGCGACGGATAGAGAATTGAGGCGGAGTGCGTGGTCAAGAAAATCACCAGGCCCGTTATTAGCATTATCATGTTGGCTCATCCTGTGTCTGCTGGGTATCCCGTGCAGAATATCGAAGTCGTGGGCGACTGCGCAATGACGCAGCGCCTTTAAATCGCTAGAATGCGGACAAAACTACAAAACTCTGGGGGAATGACATGTCTGATTTAATGATGGAAGGGCTGAACCTGGCCCTTTATGGCATGGGGTTCGTGTTTGTATTTCTTATTGTGCTGGTCGGCCTGACCACTGCCATGTCTGCCATCGTAGCCCGTTATTTCCCCGCACCGGTTGTTCCGGTGTCCCCCCGAAGTAGTGGACGTAAGCCCGCTAAAGGCAATAAATCCAGCGCATCGTCAAATGATGAGCAGCAGCGCGTAGTGGCGGCTATAAGCGCCGCCATCAAACAGCACCAGAACACGCGGCGCGGATAGTTGCGCACCCATCATTTAAAACAATCGTGAAAATAATAAGCTAAGGGACAGATTCAATGAGCCACTCCAGCCAACCTCTTGCGATAACCGACGTCATCCTGCGTGACGCCCATCAATCCCTGCTGGCAACCCGGATGCGACTGGATGACATGTTGCCGATCGCAGACAAACTGGACCGCGTTGGCTTCTGGGCAGTCGAGTCCTGGGGTGGCGCTACATTCGACGCCTGTATTCGTTACCTGGGTGAGGATCCCTGGGAGAGAATACGCAAGCTCAAGGAAGCGATGCCCAATACGCGCCAGCAGATGTTGTTCAGGGGACAGAACATTCTGGGTTATCGACATTATGCCGATGACATTGTGGATCGGTTTGTAGAGCGTGCGGCCGTGAATGGCGTGGACGTTTTCCGGGTGTTCGACGCGATGAATGACGTTCGTAACCTGGAAATGGCAATCAAATCTGTCAAAAAACATGAAAAGCATGCTCAAGGCACCATGTCATATACGGTCAGTCCCGTGCATACCCTGGACAGCTGGCTGGAGATGGCCCGGCAGATTGAGGAGATGGGCGCGGACTCGCTGTGTATCAAGGATATGGCAGGACTCCTGGCGCCGTACACCGCGTACGAGTTGATCAGCGGACTGAAAAAAACGATCTCCATCCCGGTGCACATGCAGTGTCATGCCACGACCGGTCTGTCGACAGCCACTTACATCAAGGCGGTCGAGGCGGGGATTGATAATCTGGATACTGCAATATCGTCAATGAGTCTTACCTATGGTCACACACCCACAGAAACCATGGTCGCCATGTTGCAGGGGACCGAACGGGATACTGGGCTGGATATTGGTCTGTTGGAGGAAATTGCCTCCTACTTCAGGCAGGTCCGCAAGAAGTATGCAAAATTCGAGGGGGCGCTGAAGGGGATAGATTCACGCATTCTGGTGGCGCAGGTGCCTGGCGGGATGCTGACCAACCTGGAAAATCAGCTGCGAGAGCAGAACGCTTCGGACCGGCTGGATGAGGTGTTGGAAGAAATTCCGCGCGTTCGTGAAGATCTTGGTTTTATCCCCTTGGTAACACCGACTTCACAGATCGTGGGTACCCAGGCAGTGCTCAATGTCCTGTCCGGAGAGCGCTATAAAAACATCACTCGCGAGACGGAAGGGGTGCTCAAGGGTGAATACGGAGCAACACCGGCAGAGGTTGATAAAACGCTGCAAAAACGCGTATTGGCTGGCAAAGAGCCCATCACCTGCCGTCCTGCTGACCTGATTGAGGCAGAATTTGAAAAACAGCAGACTCAGCTTCTTAAGATTGCAAAGGAAGAAGGATTTGAGCTGGTCAACGATATCGACGATACATTGACCTATGCGCTGTTTCCCCAGGTGGCTCTTAAGTTTTTCCGCAATCGCAACAATCCTGACGCGTTTGAACCGGTGCCAGAAGCCGAGCAGCCAAAAACCGAATCCAGCAAGTCTTCTTCTGGTCAGAGCAAACAGACTGGCAAAGATAGTGGTGTCTACACCGTCGAGGTGGATGGTCGCAGCTATGTGGTCCGGGTCTCTGAAGGTGGTGATGTCAGCGCTCTGGCTGAACGCAAGCAGTCGGCCGACTCGCAGGCCGCGACGAAACAGGAAGCTGCAAAGGCATCAGGCGGTGAAACACATGACGTGTTGGCGCCATTGTCAGGTACCGTGCACAAGCTGATGGTAGCTGAAGGAGATGAAGTGGCTGACGGCGATGTACTGCTGGTTCTTGAGGCCATGAAAATGGAGACAGAAATTCGCAGCAACCACTCCGGTGTGGTCCAGGAGATTCTCGTCGATGAAGGCGACAGCGTCGGTTCCGGCGATGTCCTGGTCACGCTGGAGTAATAGCCATGTCACAATTGATCGAGCTGTGGCATTCCACAGGAATTTATCAAATTGAGCTGAAGCAGTTCATCATGATCCTTGTGAGCCTGGTGCTGCTTTATCTCGCAATCGCCAAAAAGTTTGAGCCACTGTTGTTATTGCCGATTGGCTTTGGGGGCATGCTTGCCAACATTCCGGGCGTTGAAATTGCAGTTGGTACCGGCGTGCTGGCACAGTTTTACGCCATGGGCCTGCAGACCGGTATTTTTCCGCTCCTGATTTTTCTGGGGGTTGGCAGTATGACCGATTTTGGTCCTTTGCTGGCAAATCCCAAAACACTGTTACTGGGTGCAGCCGCCCAGTTCGGTATCTTCGCCACCGTACTTGGTGCCTTATTGCTGAGTGATCTGGGGCTGTTTGACTTCAGCTTGCAGCAGGCCGCTGCGATAGGAATCATTGGTGGGGCAGATGGCCCAACCGCCATTTACGTCGCCGGCATACTGGCTCCGGAACTACTGGGTGCCATTGCGGTATCGGCATACTCTTA
This sequence comes from Pseudohongiella sp. SYSU M77423, assembly GCF_029911965.1. Lineage (NCBI taxonomy): Bacteria > Pseudomonadati > Pseudomonadota > Gammaproteobacteria > Pseudomonadales > Pseudohongiellaceae > Pseudohongiella > Pseudohongiella sp. SYSU M77423. The sequence continues at coordinate 13,607 of NZ_JARYTH010000006.1, forward strand.
CATGGCACTGGTACCGCTGATACAGCCGCCCATCATGCGAGCGCTGACCTCAGAAAGCGAACGGAAAATCGAGATGAAACAGCTACGGCCAGTGTCGCAGCGCGAGAAAATACTTTTCCCGCTGGTGCTTCTGGTACTTGTTGCGCTCGTCATACCAAGCGCTGCGCCTCTGCTGGGCATGTTCTGTCTCGGCAATCTGATGCGAGAGTGTGGTGTTGTTGATCGACTTACCAAAACCGCCCAGAACGCGCTTATCAACACGGTGACCATATTGTTGGGACTTGCTGTTGGCTCGCGCCTGATTGCAGATGAGTTTCTGGTGCCCAGTACACTTGGTATCCTGGCGCTGGGCATCGTGGCATTCTCGATTGGTACCGCGTCAGGCGTGCTGATGGGAAAACTCATGAACAGATTATCTGCAAGCAAGATAAACCCATTGATCGGGGCTGCCGGCGTATCTGCAGTGCCGATGGCTGCACGAGTGGCCAACAAACTGGGCACAGAGGCCAATCCCCACAACTTCCTGCTGATGCACGCGATGGGTCCCAATGTCGCAGGTGTCATCGGGTCGGCCGTGGCTGCCGGTATTCTGATTCAGATTGCTGGCTAGCGCACTCCAGTAAATCTTTACGTTCATGCTTTTGAGGATTACACACGCTTGTCTGGTGTGGAATCCTCTGTCACACTGGTGTCAATTTGGCAGTTTAGTGTCAATCCCACGAACTCATGACCGAGACATCTGCTGTGCCACTGCGCGCTATTTACTACGTACTCGATACAAATGTTCTGATACACGATCCCACCGCTGTCTGGAATTTCGACGAGCACCATGTGGTCATACCCATGACCGTCCTGGAAGAACTGGATAATCTGAAAAGTGGTCGCGGTGCTGTGGCCGCCGACAGTCGGCAGGCCATTCGCGAGATTGACCGTATCCTGGGCGACGCTGCACCTAAGGCTGTGGAGAAGGGAGTCCCCATCCAGCGTGGTGGTAAACAGAGTGAACCCAGCGGCATGATGTCGGTTCTGACCGGCGAAACACCAATCGATCAGCAGATACTGCCGCCCCACCTTAACGACAATAAAATTCTCAATGCGGTCGCGCTGCTCAAGCATCTGCATCCAAAGCGCAGCGTGGTGCTGGTAACCAAAGATATCAATATGCGGCTGAAGGCTAGGGCCTGCGGCATCGATGCGGAAGACTACCATACTGATCATCTGGTCACTGACATCAACGAGCTCTACAAGGGTTACCTGGAATTCGGTGCGGGGTTCTGGTCCCAGATTGGCGATGTTGAAACTGAACAGACTCACAGTGGACAGACCTTCCATCGTATTCCGCGCAGTAGCATCAATCATGATGTGTTTCCCAACCAGTTTTTCCTGGATGACGCCGGATTCGTTGCACGGGTCGTGGCTCTCACAGACACCCAAATAGTCCTGCAGCATCTGGATCGCGAACGGTTGATGTCACAGGAAACCTGGGGCCTGAAACCCAGAGATATTTACCAGGCCATGGCATTGAACCTGTTGCTCGATCCGGATGTGCATCTGGTCAACATGACGGGCTCGGCCGGTTCCGGCAAAACAATTCTTGCGCTGGCAGCGGCTATCGAAATGACGCTGACCGACAAGCTGTATCGACGCATCATTGCAACTCGCAGCACGCAGGGACTGGATGAGGATATCGGGTTTTTGCCTGGCACCGAAGCAGAAAAAATGGAGCCATGGCTGGGCGCAATTACGGATAACCTGGAGGCCCTGCACATGGACGATGAGAATAGTGCGGGCAGTATCGACTATGTCCTGTCGCGAGTTCCTCTGCAGTTCAAGTCATTGAACTACATTCGTGGTCGTAGTTTTCAGCACAGTCTTATCCTGATTGATGAATCTCAAAACCTTACACCTCACCAGATAAAGACGATTGTAACGCGGGCGGGCAATGGCTCCAAAGTGATCTGTCTGGGCAATCTGGCGCAGATCGATACACCTTACTTGACGCCCATCAGTTCGGGGTTGACCTATCTGACTGAACGGTTCAAGCATTTTGCACACGGCGGCAACCTGCAGCTGCAGGGAGTGCCCAGGTCGGCACTCGCAGCCTATGCGGAAGAGTATCTGTAAGACCCGACGCTACTCGCTTTCAACAAGCTGGTTCATGGTATGAGACGGGTTGTCGGGACAGGGTTTGCCGATGTGATGTGCAGGTACACCAACAACTGTTGTATGCGGCGGAACATCCTTTAGAACAACACTGCCAGCGCCGACCTTGGCGCTGCGTCCGATTTCAATATTACCAAGCACTTTTGCGCCTGCCGAAATCAGTACACCAGATCGTATCTTTGGATGGCGATCACCCTTTTCGTTGCCAGTGCCACCCAGAGTGACCGACTGCATGATGGAAACATCATCTTCAATGACGGTTGTTTCGCCGATCACGATTCCAGTCGCGTGGTCGAACATGATGCCTTTGCCAATAATGCAGGCCGGGTGGATATCCACGCCGAAGACTTCCGAGTTGCGACTTTGCAGATACAGTGCCAGGTCTTTACGGCCGCTTTTCCACAGGTGGTGGGCAACGCGGTGTACCTGTATTGACTGATAGCCTTTCAGGTAGAGAATGACCGGCAAATAGGCACTGGTGGCGGCATCGCGCTCATATACTGCTTTTATATCCACTGCGGCGGAATCCACTATCTGCGGGTTGTCCGCAAATGCACGATCAAACAGCTCCCGAATCGCGACAGCGGACATCACATAATTTGCCAGTTTGTGTGCGAGCAGGTAGCTGAGTGATGAGCTGAGGCTGTTGTGGTTAAGTACGCAGGCATAGACGTAACTGGCCAACAAGGGTTCCCTGGCGATCAGCTCACGCGCCTCCGCCTGTAATTCGTTCCAGATCGTATCAGACATAGATAAAACCGCTTACTTTGCTCTATTGGTGGATGTGTGGCGTGTTTGCTCAGCAGATCCGCGCATCTTACACGTATTGCAGCTCGAGCGTATTGCTTGCCTGCTGCAGGTGAGCCAGCTCAATGCCAGCAGCCTCCGACTGAGAAGCGATAGCCGCTGAGCGGCGCATCAGGGTATTGATCACCCTGGGTACTCCGTGGCTGAGTGAATAAATGCTTTCGATCACTTTGGTGCTTAACCATTCGCCTTCAGGAGTAAATCCCGCCAGCGCGAGGCGGGCCAGGATATATTGCTCTGTTTCCTCTCGGGTCAGTGCCCGCAGATGATAACACTTTTGCAATATTTCGCTCAGTCTGGCCAGTTTGGCAGTCGCCAGCCTTTCCTCCAACAGTGGTTGTCCAAACATCAGCAGCGATAAGTTGTCATTTTTGGCCAGGTGTTTGCTGATTACCAGCAGTGCATCGTTTGAAACGGCCTGAGCTTCGTCGATAAGGATCACGGAGTGGCGGGAGTCGCTGAGTCCGGCCAGGCGAATTTTCAGCTCCGTGGCTTCAATGGCAGGATAGGGAAGCAGATCGACGTCATATCGGCTGGCATGCGCTTTCAGACTGAAGAACATCTTTCTGCACAGCAGTGTTTTACCGGTGCCAGCGTCAGCGATTACCTTTAACAGCGGGGTGCGCTCATTGAGTGCCTGGATAATGTCCGCGTAGATAGCTTTTATCTGCTCCGATTGCCAGAGCAGACGCACGTCCGGCGTGTCACCAAAGACTTCTGCCGTTTCAGTCAGCGTAACCGGTTTCATGATGTGCCCGATAAGGCTGCCATGTTTTTGGTCCTTAAAATATCGCTAATGTTTCGCAGCCAAATGCCGTTAACTGACAATAATAACACCATTAGTGCCCGTGTCAGCGGGCCAGGCTCAGTAAGGCAGGAGTTCTCATGTTCAGTAAATTCACTATTCGCTCTCGTATCGGTCTTATCGTCCTGATCAGCGTTCTCTCGATTATCGGCTTGAGCGTGTCAATGCTCATGCAGGCGCGCGAGCAGTTCATGGGACAGCTACGCACAGGTAGTGTTAATCAGGTCCAGATGGTCATTGATGCCCTGGAAGGCCTGAATCAGCAAGTGTCGCAAGGCGTCATGACCGAAACCGAAGCCAAGCGCATGGGACGTTTCCTGATCAACAATACCATGGTCAGTGAGCGCAATTATTTGCTGCTCTACCACGAGCTGGGCGTTATTCTGGCCCACCCACTGCGTAATGTCGATGCTGCCCTCGACACAGAGGCTCAGGTGCGTGCAAACCTGGCGTCGACGGCAACCACGCCTGAACAGCGCATGCTCGAACTCGGCTATCGCGAACCAACCCCGACAATGACAGAAATCATTCATAGTTTCACGGGGGACAGCTACACTGGTTTCGCTGAATACCTGTATTACCCTGAGCCAGAGTTTGGCCGCAGGTTCCTGACCTACACCGATGATCCTCTCGCACACCCGCTGGCGGAAGTAAAAACAGTCTACTCAGAGCTTTTCGAGCCCTGGGGCTGGGTGGTCATCCATGGCCTGTTTGAAGAGGACGTCAATGCGATGTTCATGGAGTGGGTGGTCACTGCAGCCATGATGGTCATAGTGATTCTGGTCATTCTGATCGCGGCGGCATACTACCTGTCAATTTCCATTACTTCACCGCTGGTCAAGGCCAAGAGCTACATGCAGGATATCGCCCAGGGTTCTGGCGACCTGAGCCAGCGTCTTGCCGATGACGGCAGAGACGAGATTTCAGAGCTGGGCGCCAGCTTTAACACCTTCGTCAGCAAGCTGGCGGGGATCATCGGACAGGTTCTGTCGACCAGCGCCGAGGTAAGTGGCAAGTCTGCCCAGTTCTCTGACATGATCGAGCGTACTGCTGGACGTTCTGCGGCCCAGCTGGAGGAGACTGAACTGCTGGCATCCTCGACCACTGAGTTGTCATCTTCGCTCGCGGATGTGGCGGACGGCGCCCAGGCAAGTGTAAGCGCGGCAAGCGAAGCCAACGGTGCAACACAGAAGGCAACTCAGGTTGTGTCCAAGACCCGCTCCTCTGTTGAGCAGCTGGCAGGCTCCCTGGCGCAGATTCAGCAGCAGGTACATGATATGCGCGATCACAACGAAAAAGTGCATTCAGTTCTTGAGGTGATACAGGGTATTGCCGAGCAGACCAACCTGCTGGCGCTGAATGCCGCGATTGAGGCAGCACGTGCCGGTGAACAGGGTCGTGGTTTCGCGGTGGTAGCTGACGAAGTCCGCAGCCTGGCGCAGAAAACTCAATCTTCCACGCACGAAATTAACACCATCATTCAAAACCTGCAGGACAACACGGCTCAGATCGTCACAGCAATGGATGGCGGTGTCAGTCTGTCAAAAGAGTGTGTGGGCACGGCAAACTCTGCGAATGAGCTGCTGCAGTCAGTATTGTCTTCAGTGGCGCTGATTACCGACCGCAGTCAGGATATTGCCAATGCCGTCAAGCAGCAGTCTGAAGTAACCGATGGCATTGCCAAAAGCAGTGTCAAGATTGCAGGTGACGGCCGCGCCAACACCGAAGACTACCTGCAGTGCAAGCGTTACAACTCGGAGATCAACCAGTTGCTGGCGTCGCTGGACAACCTGGTCAGTCAGTTCAAACTGGGTTAATCGTCAATTCTCGATCCGTATCCGGCGTATGGCAGCCAGCTCACGCTGCCCGATGCCGGATACGGTTTCCACCGCCAGCTCATATTGCCCGTTCGCAAACTCCCTGGTATCCAGTTCTACGCTGAAACCCAGCAGGGGGGCCTGCGGGTCACTGCCGCCATCGGCGATCTCCACAACATCCTCGCGTGATATCTGTCTTTCAGTCTGTGCTGCTATTTCACGGTTCAGCAGAACATTGACAAGCTCAACGCCGTAACCCGGCGCCACGGCCCAGCCCGAGACGGTTACGGTGCCACTGAGGGTCGCATTCGCAGCAGGGCTATCAAGCCACACACTTGTCGGCAGCGGGCAGGGCTGGCCGGCGTCTTTGTCTGACCCAAGTGACGGGACATAGTAATAGCTGAAGCGTTTGTCTCCCTGATACAGAGAAAGCTGGTCAATAAATACCAGACTGCCCAGGGTCTGGCAGGCACGTGTCATGACTGCTGTTTTCTCGTTGATATCCAGAGTGCTGTCTTCAGTGACCAGCACTGCCGACCGGCCCGTGTGACGCGCCAAGAGCCCCTGGGTATCCAACTGCCAGATTGCATATTGTGTGTAGCGACCATCGCGAACGGTTTTATCCTCATCAATGGTGTAGGTAAAAGTGTCGGGCAAGGCAAAGCGTATCTGCGCCTGGGTGTAATAGTTATCTGTTACGATCAGCGAATTTTCTGCGATTGCATGGCGTTGATGCAGTGTCCGCAGGTCATCCGTCAGCGGCTGCCAGCCAGCCATTTTGTTGGACAGCACGTTGCTGCCAACAATTTGCTGTAACTGGTCATTAAAACCCTGAGAGCCAATACCGGCAAGAACCAGCATGGAGCCAATAAAGCCGGTCACCGGGATAGCGTAAACGGCGCGTCGGGCTGTAGATTGCTGCCAGTGCCCGCAAAGTGAGGCGAACAACTGACGGGCAGCCAGAGGCATCGCAACCAGTAGCGGCAGATAACCCGACAGGGGCCAGTGCAGGGTTGTTCGTGTGGTATCACTCCAGGGCGCCAGAATCAGATAGACTCCCAGGTTACACGCCGAGAAGCTCAGCAGCAGGCCTGCACGGGAGTCGCCTTTACGAGCCAGCCGGAACAGATACCAGAGCGTGTACCAGCAAAACGCATACATCAGCGGGGTGACGACCGCTGCCTGGATGAACGGATGCAACAGCCCTTCAGTCTGAAACTGCCACGGATGCCGGTCAAGCAAATGGTAGTCAAGCCCGCTCAGCTCATTGGTCAAATTGAAACTGAGTGCCGGATACAGACCGGCCGTCGCAATCAGGGCTGCCAGCCAAACAACTGGTTGGCGCCAGACCCACCAATGGCTTTTGCTTACTAGCAGAAACAGGGTAGCGGCAGCCGGGTACAGGACAAATCGATAGTGACTGCTGAGCCCCAGCGCTGCCGCGATACCCGCCGCGAGCCAGAAGCCTTTTCTGTTGGTACGCGTAGCACGCTCAGTAAACCCGATGAACAATATGCCCCAGAAAATCAAAGGTACATCTGGCACTGCCAGCAGCCCAAGAAAGGCAGCCATGGGCAGGCACAGCGTCAGAATGGCGGATTCGAGTGCGCGTCTGCTGCCGGTTACAGGCTGTGCCAGCCAGAAAATGAGCAGCGGCAGGCTGCTCCCCATGACAAGAAAAAGTATACGAACTGCCCAGGCATGATTGCCGCCCAGGTCGGCGCCCAGTCCTGCCAGCAGGGCTGTCATGAAGGGCAAGTCGCTGTATGCCAGCGCGGGAAACTGGGATGCCTGCCAGTAGAATATCTCATCGCTGTAGAGCTCAAGCCGAAAAGCCAGTGCCAGTTTGGTGGCCAGAATGCTGCCTGTCAGGGCGATCAGAACGAGTAACAGAGTTGGTTTGGCTTGGCTTGGTTGCATTGTGAGTGTTCCGGTTGAGGCTGCTTGGCTAACGTGCTTTAATCACCGCTGTTTGGAGGCAGAAAACCAGCAAATGTACGCATGCATTGACCTTGGGTCCAATAGTTTCCACCTGCTGATTGCCAACTGGCACGATGGTCGGCATGATATCGTGGAGCGCTTCAGTGACAAAGTCCAATTGGGTGAGGGTCTGGCTGACGGCGGCAGGCTGACTGATGACGCCTTTGCTCGTGGTTTGCGCTGTCTGCATACCTTTCGACATGCTCTTGATCGCTACCCCATCCAGCACTGCTGGGCAGTTGGTACCAACGCATTGCGCATTGCGTCGAATGCCGACGAGTTTCTCAAAGCGGCATCTCAGCTGGGTATCAATATAGACATCGTCAGTGGGCTTGAAGAAGCAGCGCTGGTCTATGCCGGTGTTACCTCAGCATTGCCTGAATCGCCCGAACCTCGCCTGATCATTGATATCGGTGGTGGAAGCACGGAGTTGGTCATAGGCCAGGACGACACGCGACTGCAGTCGCACAGCATGCCAATAGGTTGTATCAGCTGGCGTGACCGCTGGTTCGCCGAACAGCCTGCAGACGCGAATGAGCTGGAAAAACGTCTCGATCTCGCTCTGCAAAGTGCTGAACAGGTCTTTGCTCAAGTTACCCAGGCGCTGGCTGCCAATCCGTGGTCAGACGTTTATGCGTCATCCGGCACGGCCAAGATGCTGGCCGGTGTCTGCGCACAGCGAATGGGGGGCTCGTCGCCGAATTCAGTTAACCTGCCCCTGTTGAAGTCTTTTAAACCCGACATTCTGCAGGTGGCCTGTGACCCGACATATGTGCTCCCCGGTCTGAAAAATGGCCGACGCGAGCTGGTGCTGCCAGGCTGGGCGGTGTTGTGTGGATTCATGCAGGCGACAGGTGTGCAATCGCTGCGCTTCAGCCCATCAGCTCTGCGCGAGGGCATGCTGCACTACATGGTCAAAGCTGCGATCAGCGGCGATTCACCGTTGCATGAATTGAGAGCGAATTAAGCAGCTGGTTCTGCACCCCGTCGCCGACTTCCTCGACACCGTCAACATCCGGGCGCAGGTAGGTGCCATCCGATTGTAATTCCCAGGTCTGTCGCTTGTCAGACAGGTGCAGTTCCATTTCCTCTACGATGCGGTTGATCCACTTCTTCTTGAGAATCGGGAAGGCGACTTCGATTCGTCGGATAAGATTGCGCTCCATCCAGTCCGCGCTTGAGCAATAGAGCGGGCAGGTCGCATTGGAGAAGTAATAGACTCGAGAATGCTCCAGGAATCGACCGATGGTAGACACAACCCGTATATTCTCTGAAACGCCGGGTACACCTGGTTTCAGGCAGCAAATGCCGCGTACGATCAAATCGATTTTCACGCCACTCTGAGAGGCGCAGTACAATTCGCGAATGATGGCAGGGTCGGTCAAGGAATTGATTTTGGCAATGATTCGCGCCGGTTTGCCATCCAGGGCTGCCTGTTTCTCCTGCGTAATCAATTGCACCAGACCCTTCATCAGTTTGAATGGCGCGTGCAGAATCAGGTCAGGAGAGATCTTTTTTCCCATGCCAGTGATTTGCTGGAACACCTTGTGAACATCGGCGCACAAAGTTTCATCGCAGGTCATCAGGCTGTAGTCAGTGTAGATCAAGGAATTTTTGCGATGATAATTGCCGGTGCCCAGATGCGCATAGCGCTTCAGTCGACCGCTCTCACGTCGCACAATCAGAAGCATCTTGGCGTGTGTCTTGTAACCCATGACGCCGTAAACCACTACGGCACCAGCTTCCTGCAGGATGCTGGCAAACTGGATGTTGTCCTCTTCGTCAAATCGGGCTCGCAATTCAATGACCACGGTAACTTCTTTGCCATTGCGAGCAGCCTCGGACAGCGCCTCTACCAGTTCTGAAGACTCATTGGTTCGATACAGTGTCTGTTTGATGGAGATGACGCCGCTGTCTCGTGCTGCCTGACGAACCCAGTCTATAACGGGAATAAATGACTGATATGGATGCAGCAGCAGTTGATCCTCACGCGTCACCGCAGTGAAGATGCAATTATTCTCCTCCAGTGCCGACGGCAGCCCTGGCGAAAACGGCGGGAATTGTAGGTCGGGGCGGTTAATCATGCTGTTCAGTGCCATCAGCCGCTGCAGGTTGACGGGGCCGTCAAGCCTGAACAACTCTTCTTCAGTCAAATTGAAACGTTCAAGCAAAAAGTCCGTCAATTCGGCAGGACAGCCAGATCCGACTTCGAGTTTTGCGGCGGCGCCAAAGCGGCGCATGTGCAGCTCTCCCTGCAATGCACTGGCAACGTCTTCAACTTCCACATTACTCATTTCCAGGTCCGAATTGCGTGTGACCCGGAACTGGTGACATTCCTTGACGCGCATGCCCGGGAAAAACTCCTCGACATGGGCATGAATGACCGACGAAAGGAAGATGAAGTTGTCGCCATCGGGCATGATATGTGATGGGACCTTGATCAAACGTGGCAGCGCGCGCGGGGCTGGTACGATAGCCAGCCCACTGTCACGACCAAAGGCATCTTTGCCTTCCAGTGACAGGATAAAGTTCAGGCTTTTATTGACCAGCCTCGGGAAGGGGTGCGCCGGATCCAGACCAAGCGGACTGATGACAGGCAGGACCTCATTGCGAAAGTACTCCTGAGTCCATTCTGTCAGGCTGGCACTCCATTCATGGCGGTACAAAAAACGAATATTCTGACCTGCCATGGCAGGCAGCAGTTCTTCGTTCAGTATTCGATACTGTTCCTGCAGGGCCTGGCGCACTGTAGCGTGAATTTCGCTGAGTACTTCCTGAGGATATTTTCCGTCGGGACCAGGTCGCTGGCGGCCAAATCCCAACTGCTTCTTCAGGCCAGAAACGCGGATCTCGTAGAACTCGTCAAGGTTAGAGCTGAAGATGAGCAGGAACATCAGTCGTTCCAACAGCGGATGCCTGGTATTGCGCGCCTGATCGAGGACGCGCAGATTGAACTGCAAATAACTCAGCTCGCGATTCAGATAATAGGCACTGTCATCCAGATCAATATCCTCGGCGATAGCAGGACAGCCAATCGATTCCGGTGCATCGGGCAGTGGTTGTGGCTCTATACGTTCACTTTGATCGCGGGTACTCATGCGTACTTCCTGAAAGGGCTTACCAGGTGGCGTTTAACGATGTATTCTAACGTAGTGGGCGATCAATACACACTGTTACGGTGTGACAGTTTTTTGTCAGTCGTTGTCACATAAGTGTCATATTTCAGCGTTATAGTGCGGTGCAAACTGCAAGGATCCCTATCATGAAAACCGATGCCGGCGTTCACAGCCACCATATTTCCCAACAATTCAATATCGAGCTGGAAGAAATCAAGAGCAGTATGCTTGAGATGGGCGGCCTGGTGGAGAAGCAATTGGCCGATGCCCTGGTTGCCCTGATTACCGCCGACAGCGATCTGGGTCATACGGTGCGTGAGACCGATGACGTTGTCAATGAGATGGAGCTGACCATCGACGAAGCCTGCAATCGTATTCTAGCGCGTCGCCAGCCTGCTGCCAGTGATCTGCGACTTGTAATGGGTATTATCAAGGCGGTCAACGACCTTGAAAGAATTGGCGACGAGGCCGCTAAAATTGCCAGGCTGGCGATGGAACTGGCCTCACAGGATGAATCTTCAAAAGGTTACGTCGAAATCCGTCATATTGGCGAACGCGTCCGTCACATGGTCAATATGGCACTTGACGCCTTCGCGCGCTACGACGCCGAGGCGGCGCTGGCGGTGGCCAAGGAAGACGTCAACGTTGACATGGAGTACGGCAGCGCCATGCGCGAAATGATCACCTACATGATCGAAGACCCGCGTAGTATCACCCGTGTGTTGAATATAATCTGGGCATTGCGTTCGCTGGAACGTGCCGGCGATCACGCCAAAAACATTGCTGAGCACGTGGTGTACATGGTCATGGGTACCGACGTACGTCACGCCGGCCTCACCGGTATGGAAGAGCAGGTCAAGTCAGAGCTCTGATTTGCCTGCACTCCGGTTTTCCCGCCCATCCTGAAATCCGATTCAACCCTGAGGTTTCTCGGGGTTTTGCTCGCTGCCATTACTCAGGCGTTCGATGGGGAAATGACAGATAAACTGACTGCCTTTTCCAACCTGGCTTTTGATCTCCAGCGTAGCATCGTGGCGTGCCAGTACGTGTTTTACGATGGCCAGGCCGAGGCCTGTGCCACCCGTATCAGTTGAACGGCTTTCGTCGACGCGATAGAAGCGCTCAGTCAGCCTGGGAATATGATGCGGTGCGATCCCCGGCCCATCGTCAGCAACGCTGACATCCAGCCCGCGTTCTCCCATGACGACTGTCAGACTGATCTGTCCGCCCGGCTGAGTATATTTGGCGGCATTAAGCACCAGGTTGGACACGGCGCTGTACAGTTCATTCAGATTTCCGCGCAGGTAATGTTCATCATCACAGTTCAGCGAAAAGGTCTGGCCTTTCTCGGCAAACACCTGTTCGGCATCCTGTTTTATATCCCGCAGTAGCGACAGCAGGTTGATGGCGCTCTGTTGTTTGGATGCTGAACGGGTCTCCAGTTGCGAAAGGGTCAACAGGTCACGGATTATGTTTTCCATCCGGTGTGACTGTTGCGCCATTTGTTCGATTGGGCGTACCCAGCGTTTTGGTAGATTGTCTCTGTCGTCCAGCATGGTTTCCAGATACCCGGTAATGACCGTGATGGGGGTGCGCAGTTCGTGCGACACATTGCCCACAAAGTCCTTGCGCATCATCTCCAGTCGATGCAGTTGGGAAATATCCCGTACCAGCATCAGTCGTTCACCTTCGCCAAAACTGGTGATCTGGAATTCCAGCATGACGGACGGTTTCACTGGGGAGTTCAGCTTGAGGGGGTTCTTGTAGAGTCCACGATTGAAATACTCAATGAACTGCGGCTCGCGAATCAGGTTAGTAACCGGCTGGTGACGATCCTTGGGGCTTTGCAGACCCAGCAGTCGGTTGGCAGCGGGGTTCCACCAGACCAGAGACCCTTTGCCGCTTATCATGATTACTGCCATTTCCAGCGCTGATGTCGACTCCTGGGCTTTGTCGATAATGCTCTTTTGCTCCAGCAGGGCTTCGCGCTCACGTCGCTGCAGCAGGTACATGGCGTCAAAGACATAACCCCAGATACCTCGGCCCTCAGGGGGTGGTGAGGGTTGTGCGCCTTCATTGCGCTTAAGCCAGTTGTAAAGTCGACGCAGTTGCAGCAGGTGATAAACGAGGTAAATCAGTGTGCCAACCAGCACCACCAGTGCTGGTTGGCCAATCAGCCAGCCAGCCAGCAGCAATGCCGAAAAAATCAACAAAAGTCGACGAAGTGCGGAATACCAGTCGGAGAACAAACGTTACATCCAGTGATTGTTTTAAATGACTGTAAAGCGTAGGCGCTTATTCGGGTTTTGTCGAGAAGCGATAGCCGGCGCCGCGCACGGTCTGGATAAGACCAGCGTAGTTGATACCGGGGCTCGAAGCTGACGTCAGCGCTTTGCGAAGGCGACCGATATGGACATCAACGGTGCGTTCTTCGAGGTACACATTGGCGCCCCAGACCTGGTCCTGAATATGGTCGCGGGAAAACACTTTTTCGGGGTGTGTCATGAAGAAGTTCAGCAATCGATATTCAGTGGGCCCCATGTCTACTGCTTTTTCTTCGATGGTCACACGATGACTGGCTGGATCGAGTTCGAGGTCAAAAACGCGAATCGGCTTGTCACGCAGATTGCCGGTGCTTCGGCGCAGCACCGCTTTGATGCGGGCGATCAGCTCGCGCGGCGAGAAGGGTTTGGTAACGTAGTCATCAACACCCACGTCAAGTCCCTGGACTTTGTTGTCTTCACTGGTCTTGGCCGTCAGCATGATGATTGGAATGTCAGCCGTAAGCTCCTCGCGCTTCAGTCGGCGGGCGAGCTCGATGCCGCTGCCACCGGGTAGCATCCAGTCGAGCAGCACCAGATCGGGGCGTTTATCCACAATGTTGACGTGGGCTTCCAGCGCGCTTTCAGCCTCCATGCTGTTAAAGCCGGCCGTGTCCAGAGCAACGCCGATCATGTCGCGTATGGCGGCTTCGTCGTCAACTATAAGAATGGTGGGCTCGGTCGTCATCTGATTCGTCCTGCAATCTATTTGTGATGCCCGCATTGTAGACATTGAAATATTACAATTTTATGACGGAGTAGTGGCAAATATTCGCCAACACGCTGGTAAAACAAAGATTATTTGTGAGTTGAAGCGTAAAAACGATACACATATGTGTATTAGATATTCTGCTGATATATAATGCCGGTCCGGATTTGCACCGATGCAGATCCACCATTTTATGTACGAAGTGCCCTGGGGGCAGAGGAGAAGTCATGATTACAAAACCACTACGAGCAATTGGTCTGGCAGCCGCGATGGCGTCAGGGCTGCTTGCGCTCGGTGTTCAGTCTGCTGCTGCAGATGAGGGGCGATTCTACATCGTGCCTGGCGTTCAGTGGATGGACTTCGACAGCACGCGTCAATCGGATCACGAAACTGGATACTCACTGGGTGCCGGTTATGGTCTGTCAGAGCATGTGTCAACTGAGCTGACTTACTCCCGTATCAACATGAACACTCTTGCCGGACGTGATCGTCTGCGCGCGCTGCGACTGGATGTCCTTTACAATGTCAGCAATGAAATCGGTGATTTCTCTCCGTTCTTCGTAGCTGGCCTTGGTGATACCAAGTTCGACACCAACCACGACACCACGGCAAATCTTGGCGCTGGTGTAAAATACCGCTTCAGCGATCGCGTCGAGTGGAGAGCTGCAGCCCGCACTTTCTACGGTTTTGACGACAAGACTTACGACTTTGGTATCGACACAGGTCTGGTGTTCCATCTGGGTGCGGCCCCTGCGCCGGCCACAGTAGAGCCTACCCCTGCACCGGTTGAACGCGACTCCGACGGTGATGGCGTTCCAGACAGCCGTGATGACTGCCCGAACACCCCGCGCAACTACGCTGTGGATGACCGTGGCTGTCCGATCATGCTGGAAGAAGTGGCGCGAATCACGCTTGATGTCCAGTTCGACTTTGACATGGCAGTCGTCAAGCCTGAATACTTCGACGACATTCGCCAGGTGGCAGATTTCCTGAGCGAGCACGATGATGTGATGGCAGAGCTTGGTGGCCACACTGACAGCGTTGGTACTGACGAATACAACCTGGGCCTGTCTGAGCGTCGCGCCAATGCTGTGCGTGACGTGCTGATTGAACGTTTCAATGTCAATCCTGCGCGTATCTCGGCTCGTGGCTACGGCGAATCCCAGCCTGTTGCGACCAATGACACCTCAGCTGGCCGCGCAGAAAACCGTCGCGTTGAGAGCGTAATGTCGACAACAGTTCAGCGTCCGCAATTGCGCAACTGATTGTCAGGCAAACATGATATGACAGCGAACTCCCTGCTACCGTCGACGCGGTGGCAGGGAGTTTTGCTTTAGCTGAGCAGATGCCGTGCAGGATGTTCTAAAGCACAGACCCTTCAGGGCCGACCTCAATCAGGCCTGGCGGCCAATCCAACAATGCCTGCCCGGTCCCGATGCCTTCTGGCGTGACTGGTTGCTCGAATCAGGCTCACTGACACGCCGTCTGCAGGCTGTATCTGATGATACGTTTCAGGTCAGGGTGCTTGCGGAGGGCTGGATAAGAGGCAGCAGCCATCAAATGCAGTTGCTGGGCAGTCACAGGCCGGGGCATTGGCTCTGGAGCCGGCACGTCGAGTTATGCCTCTATGGTAAAGCCTGGGTTGCCGCGCATTCATTGATTCCCTATAACAGCATGCGCGGTCATCTGCGACAGCTGTCACGTCTTCGGGACAAGCCATTGGGTGGATTTCTTTTCGAACAGCCTGACCTGTCGCGACAGCCACCAGAAATTACGCGATCCAGTGAATGTTGGGGACGTCGATCCCTGTTTTCTCTGCAGCAGCGCCCGTTACTGGTCGCTGAATTCTTTCTGCCAGAAATGCGCTATCATCTTGTCAACATGGAGATTTAGTAAATGGGCACCCTGGATGGCATCAAGATAATCGACCTGACACGTGTTTTGGGTGGGCCTTATTGCACACAGGTCTTGGCCGATCACGGCGCCGAGGTTATCAAGATTGAACCTCCGCAGGGCGATGAAGTGCGTGACTGGGGGCCTCCCTTCCATGGTGAGGACGCTGCCTACTTTATAGGTGTCAATCGCAACAAGCGCGCCATGGCGCTGGATCTGTCCAGCGAGCGCGGCCAGCAGCTGTTACTCGAACTGCTGGCCGACGCAGATGTCCTGATAGAAAACTATAAACCGGGATCGATGGAGCGCTGGGGCCTTGGATACCATGAGACCCTGAGTAAACGCTTTCCCCGTCTTGTTCACTGCCGTATTAGCGGCTTTGGTGCGGATGGTCCATTAGGTGGATATCCAGGGTACGACGCCATAGTGCAGGCGATGGCTGGCTGGTTCAGTGTCAATGGTATCAAAGGCGGTGACCCGACAAGACTGGGCGTAGCCATGGTTGATATGGGAACCGGCTTGTACGCCGCGGTTGCCATACTGATGGCTGTCATAGAGCGTCAGCGATCCGGGCACGGCCAGTATATTGATATGACGCTATATGATTGTGCGGTGTCGCTGATGCACCCTCATGTCGTCAATTACGCCATGTCGGGCAAAGTGCCTGAGCCTACCGGTAATGCACACCCCAACATCAGTCCCTATGAAACCTTCCGCACGCGCACTGTCGATATTTTTATCGGCGCAGGCAACAACCGCGCCTTCGATAAACTTTGCTCTGCCCTGGACGCGCGCGAATTGCTGGATGATGGCAGATTTACCAGTAATGCCAGTCGCTGTGAGCACCGCGAAGCACTCAAGGTCGAGCTGGAGTCGCGACTGATGCGAATCGATGGTGCAGCTTTGGCTGAAAAGCTTCTGAGCCTGGGCTTGCCGGCAGGACCGATATACAACACTGCGCAGGTGGTTGAGCATGCGCACACGCGCCATCGCCAGATGTTTATCGATAATGACTGGTATAAAATGACAGGAATACCGATCAAGTTTTCGCGGACCCCAGGTTCTGTTCGGGAATTGCCTCCTGTCTTCAGTCAGCACAGTCGTCAGCTGCTGGCCGCAATTGGCTATTCGGATTCAGAGATTGATGAGCTTCAGTCAAGCGGTGTTGTGCCGGCGCAACGAAAGCGCTGAAAGCAGAAGACCTCGGCCAGACCCAAGGCCGGGTTCCGTATCTGATCAATCCTGATTCAGACTGATCAGGGTCAGTCGAACATTTTGCCGTCGCTGAGCTTCGCCATCAATCAGGACTGGTCGGAACTGCAGGCTTCGTAAAGCATCCCTTCCCTGAATACGGGCACCAGTCGTGTCCGGTGTTGCGTCGATAATGTCGATGTTCTCTGCCTGTCCATTGATACCGATACGAAACTCCAACAGGGTTTTGACGCCGTCCGTGGTCATTTCACGCTGGGTCTGTGGCAACTCTTCGTAGGCAAATGCAGGCAATGCGCCCTCTGTCATGACGACGTTGTTAATCGTCATCAATGCATCTTCATCAGTGATCTCACAGTGGCTGCTCCCGGTTGTCAATTCAAGTGACAGCGTTTGCAGGGGCAGCAGAGCGGGGCAGGCAAAGTAGGCATTTAGCTCTGAGTCGCTGTACCCGGCCTCTTTGAACAGTTCCCAGGCGTCTCGATAATAGGTTGCGGCGTTACCTATGTTGTTGCTGCCCCGTGCATCGCTGATCAGTGTGCCGGTGCGTAACTCGTATTGCTGGCGCAGTAACACCGAGTCGCCAAGATACAATTTCAGCATCGCCTGAACTTCGGGTTCCTCTGACTGTCGCTCACCAATTTCTTCGATCAACTGATAGTGACGTGTCATGGCGGATCGATGAGCACGCTCAATGACGGTTGTCGTCCGCGAGCCGTACATTGTTTCCAGGTCACTGACAGATGTTATGCGTTGAAGTGGCCGCAATGGCGTCGTCGACGGAATGCCGTGTTCTTCATTAATCAGCGCCTGGCTGGTGTCTGTGGTTGTGACCATTGCCAGTCCAATGTACAGCTCGGCAAGCGCCAGGTCGTATTGCAATGCGTCTATCTGTTCTGTGTTGCCTGCATCCAGGGCCAGTTCGAGGGCCTGTTCACGCTGTTCCCGAAGCTGAAGCAGGTAACGGGCTTCGCGCTCGCGCGGGCCGTGCAGTAATGCAAAGCGCAGGCGTTCATCTGTCTGCTGCAGAACAGTGAGCTTTGTTTCCAGCGGCATCTCTGGGGCGCGCGGCAGCATCCAGTGGATATAATCCAGGCGATCAGAAACTTCCTCCCATTGCCGCTGGCCAGCGAGCACATCCACTATCTGCAGCAGGACCGGAATCTGTGCGTCTGAATAGAGTCCGTCGTGTACCTTGATAATCTGCAATTGTTGATCCAGAGCTTCAAGCGCCTCACCTTCTGCCCTCGCCAGCAGCAGGGTCTCTGTCAGAGATTGCAGTAGAGCCAGCATATCATCGCTGTTCTGGCCAAATGTGCCCTGTTCCTGTTGCATGGTCGCAAGTGCGTCTCGCTGCTCATTAAGCTGAGCAATAAGAGCCTCTGTGTCAGCAGGGTCGACTGTTTGGGCGGCAATGGGTATGAGTGTGCTTAACGCGATAGCTGATGCTATCGAGGCGAGAGAGTGCGTGGCCCTTTTAGTTCGGGTCAAGCGTGGTTGTCGACGGGCTGGTAATCGTGTCATCACAAAGGCCACCTGGCAGGTTTGCGACACAGGTTGTCAGGTTTAATGTACTATTTTCCTTAACACAGGGCTACAGGCGTATGTACACAGTCCACTGGTTTTAAATAGAATTTATTGACAAGTTCGCTTCAGATCAAATACAGTCCCGCGCCTGGACTTACCTAAATCAGACGTTTAAATGACCTCTTTCAGCTGTTTCATGCCCGTCTCTGCAACTGTTGCCCTGGCAGCAGCGGCACGTCGTGCGCGTGCGGCAGCGCGTGCGCGTATGCCAGTGGCACCGGGGTTGAGGATTGCAGCATAGTCGATTTAAGTAGTTAAAACCAAAGACTGACTAAGCACCAAAAACCTCCGGGGCCATAGGCCCCGGAGGTTTTTTTTTGCCTGTCCAGAGGTGACTTCGTCAGGACTCTAACCTGTAGACGAGGAGAAAAAGCATGAATGTTCAAGAAGTTGAGGATTATTACGGGCTGTCTGTGTGCCGAAGACAAGCTCTGGTTGTGGAGCGCGGGCTGGGGGTCTGGGTGTGGGATCAGGATGGCCGTCAAATAGTGGATTTTACCTCCGGATGGGGTGTCACCTGCCTCGGTCACAGTCATCCTGTGATGGTAAACACCATCGCCGAACAGAGTGCCAAAGTAATGCAGAATCCCAATTCAGGGTTCACCTATTCGCCAGCGCGCGCAGCCCTGATGCAGGAACTGGCCAAAGTCCTGCCGGAGGGACTGTCCAAAATGTGGTTTGCCAACAGTGGTGCGGAAGCCAATGATGCCGCACTAAAACTGGCCCGAAAGGTGACGGGGCGTCAGGCGATTGTGTCAATCGGTGGTGCTTTTCACGGGCGGACTCTGGCCACTTTGTCAGCATCAGGAGGCAGCGACAATGCGGCCCGATATCTGCCAAGACTGCCCGATCATCGATTCGCCGAGCTCAACAACATCGAAGAGCTCGAGCAATTGATAGATGGCTCCGTTGCCGCAGTAATAGTGGAGCTGGTTCAGGGGGAGGGTGGTGTCCGCCCACTTACCTCGGACTATATCAACGCCCTGCAAGAAAAATGCAAACAGCACGGCTGTCTGCTGATAGTTGATGAAGTGCAGACCGGCTTTTGCCGGACTGGCCATTTCTTCGCTTGCGACCGCTTTGCGCTGACCCCGGACATGATGACCCTGGGTAAAGGCATTGCGGGCGGTCTGCCATTTGCTGCACTGGTGATGCGTCCCGAGATTGCTGCCCGTGTGCAACTGGGCGACCACGGCGGCACGTACTGCGGTAACCCACTGGTGTCTGCTGTCGCAGCGGCTGTCGTGAAGTACTTGCGAGAAGAGCAGGTGTCCAGGCGTGTCGCCAGGCTGTCGGAACGGGCTCTGGCAGATCTGAAACGACTCAAGCAGCAATATCCGGATCTGATCCAGGAGGTCCGTGGCGAAGGTCTGCTGTTGGCACTGGAGCTGACTGCTTCGGTGGATGTCTGGACATTCTCAGAGCAATGCCTGGATCAGGGTCTGCTGGTAACGCCGACGCGAAATGGTGTTGTTCGATTGATACCTTCGCTGCTGATCACGAATGACGAGTGGCAGCAGGGTGTCGGGCTGCTGGAGCTCGCGCTGGGAAACTTGTGGGCTCAGGGTCAGTGGGCTAGTATGCGGTCAGCCTGAAAATCACGATTCATTGGGAGCAGTTATGAAAAATCAGAAAATGTTAATGGCCAAGCGCCCCTTGGGCGAGCCAGCAGACGAGTGTTTTCGACTGGTTGAGGAAGACGTTGCGCCGCTCGCCACGGGGCAGATTTTGATCAAGGTTATCTGGCTGTCCCTGGATCCTTACATGCGCGGTCGCATGAATGACGTGAAGTCATACGCAAAACCGCTGGAAGTTGGCGACGTCATGACAGGTGAGTCGGCCGGCATTGTGCTTGAATCAAAGTCTGAGCGATTTAAGGCAGGTGACTATGTTACTGCTCATATGGGATGGCAGTCCCTGATTGTTGCTGATGATGATGAGCCGCGCCTGATGAAGGTCGATCTGAAAAACGGCACCCTTTCCGCGCATCTTGGGGTGGTCGGAATGCCCGGCAGGACGGCGTATTTTGGTTTAATGGAAGTAGGCAAGCCACGGGCAGGAGAAACACTTGTTGTGGCTGCAGCGTCAGGCGCAGTAGGCTCGGTAGTGGGTCAGATTGCCAAACTCAAGGGGCTGCGTGTCATAGGCATCGCAGGCGGTGCTGAAAAGTGTCAGTACGTCAGGGAAGAACTCGGCTTTGACGAATGCATTGATTACAAAAACGAGGATCTGTCTGCGCGGTTAAAGGAATGCTGCCCTGACGGTATCGATATCTACTTTGAGAATGTGGGGGGGGATGTTACCCGGGCGGTCGCGCCATTGTTGAATGAAGGTTCACGTGTGCCGATCTGCGGCTACATTTCCAACTACAACGACCAGGATATCACCAAAGCAGAAACACCGTTCCAGATTCTCAAGTCTGCCAGACACGTTCCTGAGCATCGTTTTTTTGTGGTTACCGAGTGGCAGGACCAATGGCAGCAGGCGACGGAGCAGCTTGGCGCATGGGTCAACGCTGGCAAAATCAAGTATCGAGAGTCTGTTGGTGAAGGCCTGGAGAATGCTCCCGAGTTGTTCAGGGGGCTGCTCAAAGGGCGCAATTTTGGCAAGCAACTCGTGAAAATCGCAGATGAATGACATGAACAGCCAGGATTTGAGTGTAACATCGCTGTTTTCGGTAAAAGGCAAAACAGCGCTGGTGACCGGTGGCAGCAGTGGGCTTGGTCTCATTATGGCTGAAGCTCTTTTGCGCGGCGGAGCCAGGGTCATGATTGCCTCGCGCAAACAACAGCGTTGTGATGAGGCGCTGGCCATGCTGGCGCCGCTTGGCGACTGTCAGGCAGTAGTGGCCGATGTGACTGCGGCAGATCATCGGCAGCTCCTGGTGCAGGAACTCGATTCATGGTGCGGTGAGCAGGGCCTGAATATTCTGGTCAACAATGCAGGCGCCAACTGGGGGGCGCGCATCGAGGACTACCCCGATGAGGCCTTTGCCAAGGTCATGAGCACTAATGTCAATGCGGTGTTTTCTCTGACGCGTGATCTGCTGCCGACACTGCAGCGCGCGGCGCACGAGAAGGATCCTGCCCGCGTTGTCAATATTGGCTCAATGGATGGGCTGCATGTCCCGATTGTTCAGCGTGTGCCGACATTCGCCTATTCGGCAAGTAAAGCTGCGCTGCATCATTTGACGCGTGCTTTGGCTGTCGACCTTGGGGCGCGTCATATTACGGTGAACGCCGTTGCACCCGGCTTTTTTCAGTCCCGCATGACAGACTACGTTCTGTCTGAATATGGTGATGATATCGCCGCAGACAGCCCGCTTGGCCGGGCAGGGCAGGCTGAAGAAATTGCCGGTGTGCTGCTTTATCTGGTCACACGAGCTGGCGCTTATACGACAGGTGCAGTTGTTCCTGTGGACGGCGGAACGCATATAAGCAAAGGCAGCAGACCATGGATGCATGAAGATGTCTGATCTGTCATGCGGGTTGTCTAGCTTCCTTGTAGAAAAATGTGCCTTTGAATCCGCGTGAGGTCTGACTTATAATCCAAGGTGGTTATATTCACTTTGTTTATAATGTTGTTGGCGCTCAGATACTTGTCACAACGGGCAAGCAATAAAACTAAAATCATGTTGGAGGAGGTGGCAAAATGGAGTTGTTCGATCTGACCGGAAAGGTCGCCTTGATTACTGGCTCAACCAAGGGCATCGGCAAGGCAATCGCGGAGCGAATGGCTGACGCGGGCGCCAAAGTTGTTATTTCCAGTCGAAATCAGGATGCCTGTGACGAAGTGGCAGCCGAGATCAAGGCTAGCGGTGGCGAAGCACTGCCAATAGCCTGCAACATTAATTACAAGGAGCAGCTGCAGGCGCTGGTAGACAAGACTCTGGCGCACTATGGCAGTATCGATATTCTGGTCATCAATGCAGCCCTGAATCCTTTTTATGGAAAATCTCAGGATATTCCCGACGAAGCCTTCGACAAAATCATGAGCTCGAATGTTGGCAGCGCCCATC
This sequence comes from Pseudohongiella sp. SYSU M77423, assembly GCF_029911965.1. Classification (NCBI taxonomy): domain Bacteria; kingdom Pseudomonadati; phylum Pseudomonadota; class Gammaproteobacteria; order Pseudomonadales; family Pseudohongiellaceae; genus Pseudohongiella; species Pseudohongiella sp. SYSU M77423. Next base: position 36,032 of record NZ_JARYTH010000006.1, read on the forward strand.
GCCTTTGCCAGATGGTGCTGCCAGGCATGGCCGCCAATGGCGGCGGGGCGGCGATCATCGTGTCTTCGATCGCCGGACTCAAGGGCAGCGATGTGTTGGGAGCGTATGGCATTTCCAAAGCTGCCGACATGCAGATAGCACGCAACCTTGCCGTCGAGTGGGGTCCGAGCAACATACGGGTGAACTGTATAGCACCCGGCCTGATTCGAACTGATTTTGCGCGCGCCTTGTGGGAAAACCCTGAGACCTACGAAAGAACGGTATCCAAATATCCGCTACGGCGAATTGGTGAGCCTGATGAAATCGCCGGAGCAGCAATCTTCCTGGCCTCATCGGCCGGCAGTTTTACGACTGGCCAGACAATCGTCATAGACGGCGGTGGCACCATTACCGGTTAACCACCCGAACAAACAAATAACACGACTATCCAATCAAGTACTGAGGAATTGACCATGAATCTGGGCCTGTCCGAAGAAATGCAGGAAGTGCGGGAGAAAATCCGCAATTTTGTTGAACAAGATGTAGCCGCTGTAGAAAAAGAATACCAGGCTGAGGTCAGTGTCGGTGACCGCTGGTCGCACACGCCAAGACAGGACGAAATCCTGGAAGGTCTGAAAGAAAAAGCACGCTCTCTGGGCCTGTGGAACTTCTTCCTGCCAAAAAGTCAGGGCGGAGCCGGCATCAGCAATCTCGAATATGCTCACCTGGCAGAGATCATGGGCCGCAGCCGATTGGCATCTGAGGCGTTTAACTGCAGCGCACCGGACACTGGCAATATGGAAGTTCTGGAGCGATATGGTTCCGAGGAACAGAAAGAACAATGGCTCAAGCCACTGCTGGCGGGCAAGATACGCTCTGCCTTCGCAATGACAGAGCCGGCCGTTGCCTCATCAGACGCCACCAATATCTCAACCAGCGCTGTGCTGGATGGCGACGAGTGGGTCATCAACGGTGAGAAATTCTACATCTCCGGTGCTGGCGACGCGCGCTGCAAAATCATGATCGTGATGGTGGTAACGGACCCGGATGCGCCCAAGCACAACCGTCAGTCCCAGATCCTGGTGCCTATGAATACACCCGGAGTAGAAGTGCTGCGGCCAATGTGTGTATTCGGGCATGATGATGCACCGCACGGCCATATGCACATCCGTTTTACTAACGTGCGTGTGCCAAAAGAAAATATCATCCTCGGCCGTGGCCGTGGATTTGAGATCTCTCAGGGACGTCTGGGGCCGGGTCGCATTCACCATTGTATGCGTTCGATTGGTGCAGCTGAAAAGGCGCTGGAGCTGCTTTGTAAACGCGCAGTTGATCGGGAAGCATTTGGCAAGCCGCTGGCCGAGCTGGGCGGTAACTACGATGTTATTGCAGATAGCCGTATCGAGATAGAAATGTGTCGTCTGCTGGTATTCCGCGCTGCCTACCTGATGGACACCATCGGCAACAAAGCTGCACGTGATGCCATTTCCCAGATCAAAGTGGCCGTGCCCAACATGGCGCTGCGCGTCATTGATCGCGCTATCCAGGTACATGGCGCTGCAGGTGTGTCACAGGACTTCCCGCTGGCAGCATTGTGGACATCACAGCGTACGCTGCGACTGGCCGACGGCCCGGACGAAGTGCACCGACGCGTTGTGGCCCGCAAGGAGCTCGCCCAATACCGCGACTAAAGCACCGCGATTGACGCCCTGACCACGCGCGTTGGTGTGTGAATAAAGAAAACCCGGCGGTATTTACCGACCGGGTTTTTTTGTGCCGCTAGTCCAAGCTGAGATTTGTGACGTATCCATCGAGTCGCCAGAATTACAAGGAATGCTGCGTTGAAAATTGCCATTATTGGGACCGGTATCGCCGGCCTGACTGCCGCTTACAAGTTAAACCCAAATCATGACGTGACGGTGTTCGAAGCCTCCGACCGTATCGGTGGTCACACCGCGACCATTGACGTGGAACTTGATGGTCAACACTACCAGGTAGATACCGGGTTTATCGTCTTCAACGACTGGACTTACCCGCACTTTATTGCGCTTATGGACGAGCTTGGGATCGCCTGGCGCGAATCAGACATGAGTTTCGGGGTGCAGTGTCAGCAGACGGGACTTCAGTATGCAGGTGTCACTGGCAGGTTCGCCATGTACAACGGTCTGTTTGCTCAGCGCAGCAATCTGTTCTCACCCGCCTATATCAAGATGCTGCTGGACATACTTGCATTTAACAAGGCGGCAATTGCTGATGTTGAAAACCACACAATTCCGGACATGACACTGCTTGAATACCTGAGGCATATCGGTATCGGTGATCGCTGTCGTGATCAGTATCTGGTGCCAATGACATCGGCCATCTGGTCGACACCGTTTCTGCAGATGTACGAATTTCCAGTGCGCTTCATGTTGCCATTCATGTATCGGCACGGCTTGCTGAATGTGCACAACCGACCGCGCTGGCGGACACTGGTGGGTGGCTCGCAGGCCTACCTGAAGCCAATGTCAGCGCCATTCTCGGATCGTATTCATCTATCCACACCCGTCACACAGGTGCGTCGCTACGAGGGAGGCGTTCTGGTCAGCAGTGCTCGCGGGCAGGAGCATTTTGATCATGTTGTTTTTGCCTGTCACAGCGACCAGTGCCTTGAGATCCTGGGAGATGCCAGCTCTGCTGAGTCAGATGTGCTATCGGCGATCCGCTATCAGGCCAACGATGTTGTACTGCATACCGATGTCCGGGTGATGCCGGACAATCGGCGCGCCTGGGCCAGCTGGAATTATTATCTGCCGGCACAACCAGAAGGGCTGCCAAGAGTCACCTACGATATGAACCGTTTGATGGGCATCGATGCGCCCGTGAATTTTCTGGTGAGTCTGAATGACACGGACCGGATAGACGAGACGCAGATTCTTGGCCGGTATGATTACGCACACCCGGTTTTCACCCGTGCTGCGGCTGATGCACAGGGACGCTGGGAGCAGATCAATACCGCGACCACATCATACTGCGGGGCATGGTGGGGCAAGGGGTTTCATGAGGATGGGGTGGTCAGCGCGCTGCGCGTGGTGACGAGACTGAGTGAGCGCCAATCGGCGGCTCACGACGCGACAAGTCGCCGGGCACCTGAGGCCGTCGTCAGCTAGGCAGGTATCAGGTCAACTTTCCACTCTGTTCAGGTTCATGCAGCTGCACTGGTGTTACCGGTTTTCGGTATAGTTCGTGCAGCGCGAGCGTTCCCATATCGAGCAGCATCAATCGCTTGTATGCCGCGTCACTGGCTTCCAGCATCTTGTTGACGACGGTGAACAGGATGCCGTCACCCAACGGAGACCATTGCATTGATGTAATCTGTTCGTCTGTCGTGAAGGCGACCCAGGTTTCCGTTGATTCCGCAAACGCGGGTTTCAGTTTGAGGCTGGACACACCGCCCTGTTTTTCCACATAGGCCAGAATATGTCCATCCGGTGCCAGCATTGTCAGCTGGTGTAAGGCATCACCCTCGATCGCGAAATCATGTTGATCGCTTTCCCACAGAAGCGGGGATGGAGAAAGATGCAGCGTCGGTGCGCCTGATGCAAGCTCGCTGCCTGTCATGGTGGCCGTTGCCGCTGAATCGATCATCGACGCAGAGCTTGCCTGGGCTGGCAATGACCGATTGCTGCGAACTTCGTCGAGCATGCCGGGTGATGTCTCACCTGGCACCACTTGCGCAGGCTGTCCGGAGGCCAGCGGAGCAACCGGGTTCTGGTTCGACTGAGAGAACAATTCCAGCGCAATGTTGCCTGTCAGGAGAACTGCCGCTGCCGCAGCCGGCAACCACCGCCAGACCCTGCTGCTCAGCAAACCAACACTAAGGGCGTGGCCAGTGCCTGCCAGATTGTTAACGGTTTCGCTGCTGCCGTTGTCGCTCCAATGCCCGGCAGGGCTACCCTGACTGGTATTGTTTGGCACGACGACAGTGCCAGACAGGGAGTACCCGCGCTTGGGGACGGTTTCAATCCGCACTGGCCGGGTATCCGCATCAGCATTGACAGAGGAGTCAGTGACCGATGCGGTCTGCAACGTCAGCGCTCTGCGCAGATCGGAGACTGCCCGCGTCAGAGAATTATCATTGACGATGACGCGGGGCCACAGGTATTCGACCAGTGTCTCGCGACTGACCACACGACCAGGCTGTTCTGCGAGGCGGCACAGCAGTTTCATCAGGCGTGGTTCAAGTGTGCGTTCACACAGCACCTGCAGGTCGCCGAAACCTTGAGCCGATGCTTTGGCACCGCCAGTCACCAGCGTCAATGTATGGTGCTCGGGTGCCACCCACCAGCTGTTCAGCCAGAAGCCTTCAAGGTCGCACAGGCGCGAATTCTGTGAATTCATGCTGTTGTCTACCGAGCTGTTTTCCAGGTGGCTGATTTTACTCATAGTACTGCTTAGGCATTGGCCATGCGGCAAAGTTCCTGTTGTGAATATTTGTAACATAACGGCGATTGTTTTGGCAGTCCTTCACCTGCAATCGCCGCAATTTCACATTTTCTGGATGTTTTTTTCCGCTTTTCCTCAGTTATTTACTGATGGCCGTCCGTATTCTGACAAGCGTCGAAATATCAACGGGAGACGCAATTCATGGTCAAAGTGAAGTCAGTAGCAAATATCAGACATTCAGGCGTCGCAACACTAGTACTGTTCGCACTGCTGGTGGTCGGCCTGGGAGTCACCACGCCATCACGTGCAGAGCTTGATGTACAGGGTCGCGTGGCAGGCCCCATGCCATCGCTTGCCCCCATGCTTGAACAGGTCACGCCAGCAGTCGTCAATATTGCTGTGGTCAAATCCCAGCGGCTGCCCGAGTCTTTCAATTTCTTCGGTGGTCCTTCCGGTGAGCCTCCCGTGCGTCGATCGCGCGGTGCCGGTTCTGGCGTCGTGGTTGATGCCGAACAGGGACACATCATTACTAACCATCATGTAGTGACCGGCGCGGATACCATCAGTGTTGCACTGCAGGACGGCCGCGTCTTTGAAGCGGAATTGATCGGCAGTGATGAGCGCACCGACATCGCTCTGCTGCAGGTTGATGCCGATGATCTGCAGGCACTGTCCTTCGTTTCCGAAGATGACTACCGGGTTGGTGACTACGTAGTGGCTATCGGTAATCCGTTTGGCATCGGCCAGACTGTGACCTCGGGCATCATCAGTGCGCTGGGTCGCGCCGGCATTAACAATGAGAACTACGAGGACTTCATTCAGACCGATGCCGCCATCAATGTCGGTAACTCCGGCGGTGCGCTGGTCGACCTCAATGGACGGCTGGTGGGCATCAACACCGCAATCATATCTGGCTCGGGCACCAACTCAGGTGTTGGCTTTGCTGTGCCAGCCAATATGGTCAGCACGGTCATGGACCACCTGATTCGAGATGGTGAGGTTCGCCGCGGTCAGATTGGTGTGATCATCCGCGACCATACCCCGGTACTGGAAGAAGGTCTGGGGCTGGGTGCCGAACAGGGCGCGCTGATCATGCAGATCGCCCCGGATTCTCCGGCGGCGCGTGCAGGCCTGCAGGTGTCGGATCTGGTGGTGGCCATTGAAGGTCAACCGGTGGCCAGCAGTCGTGATCTGCGCAATGCTGTCGGACTGGCAGGTGTTGGACGTGAGCTGACCCTGTCAGTGATTCGTGATGGTCGTGCCCGTGATGTGGTGGTTGCCATTCCGGGGGGCGGCAGTGCGATCGCCGACAACAGCGGTGGTGATGCCGACCAGGGTCGCGACCTGAATGACAATCGCTTCTTTGGTGCGCTGCTGGATGAGACATCGGACGGCGTTCGTGTGGCTAATATTGATCAGCGAAGCCCGGCATTCGCCGCTGGATTGCGGCCTGGTGACCTGATCACTGCTTTCAACCGTCAACCGGTGGACGCCCTGTCTGACATTAACGAGTTGATCAACGCTGAACCACGGGTCATGGCACTGACAGTAGAGCGTGACGGTCAGCAGATTCTGGTGATCATGCCCTGACAGGCAAGCTGAATCCCGCAAGAGGCACGTTGTGATGGGCATATAGCAGCGTGTTGATAGATGCTCTCTGCCCGTTTCAGGTCAGTCGGTCTGCCGCCGACTGGCCTTTTTTTTGTGACTGTCAGGCACCCCAAAATCGCCCCATTCGCAGCCTCACACTTGCAATATTTGCTTGTCATGGTATTTTCCATGGCAACTCGATTTCGCCCGGCAGGTTGGTATTTTGTTTTTGCCCCGAAAACCGTTCCATCACATTTCTGCGAATAATCCGGGCTCAAGGCGCGGCCGAACGCATGGCTCGGCGCGACTGCTGGCGTCAGTGATGCTGACAGCGGTTGCCGGCCTCTCCATCTCCGGGATGACACACGCTGAGGAACTTCCAGGCACCGGTAACTATCGCCCGGCCACGTTTCAGCAGTTATCGCCAGGGCAATTACCACAACCCGTATCGCCGGCCGAGCAGCTGGACTACAGTGCCTACAAAAACTGGTTACAGGCCCAGGTCAATGAGCTGGAAATCCCGGGTGTCGCTCTGGCAATCGTTTCTTCGCGAGGGCTGATTGATGTCCAGACGCTTGGCGTGCGCAGTGTTGCAGAAAATGAGACAGTAGACGCCCAAACAGTGTTCCGCATCGCCTCGGTGTCAAAAACCTTTGCCGGTACGGTGGCCTCACAGCTGGTGAGCCATAATATTTTCAGCTGGGATGACCCTGTCGCTGGTATTTTGCCGCAATACTCGATTGGCACCGATCCTGCCACGCAGAGTATGACCCTGCGTCACGTCCTAAGTCATTCAACTGGGCTGATGCCGCATGCATTTTCCAACATGCTTGATGCTGGCGTGGCCTATCAGAAGATTCAGGAAAAATTTCACGAGATTCCCACAGTCTGTGCACCCGGGGAATGCTACGGTTATCAGAATGTGGTGTTCTCGCTGGTTGCCGATGTCGTAGAAGCCAGTCTGCAGACCCACTATGACGATTTTGTGCGTGAGAATATTTTTGCTCCGCTGCAGATGCGCTCGGCCTCCATGGGCTACGAGGACTATATCAATAACCCGTATGCCAGTGAGCCGCATCAGCGTGGGCGAGGCGGTTGGCGCGTCAGCACAACCAATCCTGCCTACTACACAGCCGGCCCGGCTGCCGGTGTAAATGCCACGATTGTTGATATGGCGCGCTGGGTCCAGGCCAATCTGGGCGGCGTACCGGATGTTTTATCCCCGGAGCTGCTGGCCATGCAGCATACTCCGGTTGTGGAAACCCCCTACGGCAACTATTTCAACCGCTGGCCAAAGGTACAGAAGGCCTGGTACGGCCTGGGCTGGCGCATCATGGACTACGATGGGGTGAGGATTGTGCACCATGGCGGTGGTGTTCGCGGTTTCCGTTCGGAAATGGTGTTGATCCCCGAATACGACGTCGGCATGGTCGTGCTGTTTAATGCCACGACCTCACTGGCCAATGACGTTGTGCCCCAGTTTCTTGATACCGTTCTGGCAGAAGTGACATCACAATGAATGCAACCATGGAATTGCTGCAGGCGCATCGCAGCATACGAAAATTCAAAGATCAGCCTTTGGCCGATGGCCTGCTTGAGCAGATCATAACGGCCGGGCAGTGCGCGGCAACATCAAGCTTCCTGCAGGGTGCCACCATCATTCGCGTCACCAGCCAGGAAAGCCGTCAGGCGCTGGCCGCTTACGCCGGCAACCAGCCTTATGTCGCTGCGGCGGCAGAGTTTCTGGTGTTCTGTGCCGACCTGCGTCGCGCCGGCAAATGCTGTGAAAAGTACCAGAAGCCATTTTCGGGCGAATATACCGAGCAATTTATCATCGCAACGGTTGATGCTGCCCTGTTCGCACAGAATGTTGTGGTAGCCGCTGAATCGGAAGGGCTGGGCATCTGTTATATCGGTGGTTTACGTAACAACCCACGTCAGGTGTCGGACCTGCTGAAACTGCCACGCGGAGTGTATCCGGTTTTTGGCCTGTGTCTCGGATATCCGGATCAGGACCCTGAAACCAAGCCTCGTCTGCCTCTGCCAGTGATACTCAAGCAGGATACCTACGACGACAGTGAGGACGCGGCGCTTATTGAGGATTATGATGAGGCGGTTCGCGAGTATTATCGTAACCGCACGGGCGGTGGACACGGCATTTGCTGGAGCGAGCAGGTTTCAACACTGCTCAGCGAAAAATCCAGGCCGCATATGCGAGGATTTCTGGCCGAGCAGGGTTTCGACTTCAAGTGACAGCGACAGTTGTCTTTCTGATCAGATAACCCGTTTGCCACGTAGCTCGTCAATCTGGGCAGCATCATAACCCAGAGAAGCCATGATCTGATCAGTATGCTCGCCCAGCGTCGGTGCGCGGCGTTCCACTGATGGTGGCGTCGCGGAGAGACTGAATGGCGTCTTCATGACTGGCGCGGGCTTATCTGCCCCCGGATAGCTCAGTTTTTCAAACATCTGTCTTGCTGCAACATGCGGGTCGTCCAGCACCTGCTGGGGTGACATGACCGGCCCGGCAGGAATACGCGCCTTTTCCATGGTCTCGAGTACTTCGGCCGATGTGCGCTCAGCGCACCAGGCTGCCAGCCGCTCGCTGATCACCTCACCGTTGTTGCCACGGCTGATGTCGTCCTTGAAGCGGGGATCCTCCAGCCAGTGCGGTTCGCCCATCAGTTCGACCCAGCGTTCAAACAATGGCCCGCCTACTGACTGCACCAGCACCCAGCCGTCCCTGGTACGATACGTGTCTGCGGGTCCGGAGGTCTGCGAGCGGTTGAGAGTGGCGACGCGATCGGGTGCAATCATGGCCTGTTCGATCAGCGTGCCATTCATCATGGTCAGGGCCGTATTGAACAGCGAGGCTTCGACAACCTGGCCACGACCGGTCTTCTGTCGCTCTAGCAGGGCTGCCATGGTTCCGACAGCGCTCAGGCTGGCGGTGCCGAAGTCAATAAATGGCGCATAGGACTTAACCGGCTGATCAGGTGTACCTGACATATACATCGCGCCAGACATGGCCTGGCCCAGTCCGTCAAACCCTACCCGATTGCTGTAAGGGCCACCGGTACCGAATGCGGAAATCATGGTCAGAATGATATCGGGCTTTACTGCCTTCAGGCTCTCGTAATCCAGCCCCATGGCCTGCAGAGTATCGGGGGGCAGATTCGCGACTACAACATCGGCACTGGCGACCAGCTTGCGGACAATCTCGCGGCCTTCCGGTTTCATCGGGTTCAGGGTCATTCCCAGTTTGTTGCGGCCCATCTGCATGAACAGGGCGCCGTCACCCGCATCTGAGACTGGCGACAGGAAGCGGTCCTCGCTGCCCTGAACTTTCTCAATGCGGATGACCTCCGCGCCCATATCGCTCAGCAGGCTGGCACAAAAGGGCCCTGCAATATAGCGACCGAAGTCCAGTACACGAATACCTTCCAACACCTTGCTCATGATTTCTTCTTCCTCGGCTGTGGTTGACTCGAATGGTCATAAGACAAGCGCTCGATTTTACAGCTGACTTTCATGGCAAGTCCATGGCTGTCTGTGCGGTGTCTCGTCAGAGTCCTGGCAGCTGACAATCACTCTGAAACTATGCGAACTAACCAGACAGGACTCTAGTCAGGTGTTTGCATTACAATCAGGGTCCGGTTCACACAGGAGTATTGCTAATGAAGAAACTAATCGCGCGACAGATGGGCATGTTTGCGCTGATCGCTGCCGGCCTTCTTGCCGCGTCAGCCCAGTCAGCGGAACACCCGGGTTATGAGCACGATCCAGGCCGAAGCCAGGGCGGAATCGGCAAGTTCTACATGGGACGCGAGATTTCCGGTGTGATGGGGCATCAAGGGGCCGGCTGGCTGGAGCGCACCCAGCGCACACACGAAGAAATGCCAGATGAAGTGGTCGCCAATATGAATCTGGAACCCGACGATGTGGTGGCAGACATTGGCGCTGGCACCGGATATTTTTCCTTCCGCATGGCACAGCAGGTACCACAGGGCAAGGTGATCGCTGTGGATATTCAGCCAGAAATGCTGGCCATTATCGAGCAGCGCAAGGCAGAAACGGGGCTGGATAATGTGGAAATGGTACTGGGTGAAGTGGATAACCCGCGCCTGGAACCCAATAGTGTAGATGCTGTGCTACTGGTTGACGCCTACCATGAGTTTTCGCACCCGTTTGAAATGATGCAGGTTATTTATGACGCCATGCGTCCGGGTGGTCGTGTATTTCTGGTTGAATATCGCGCGGAAGACGATACGGTGCCAATTCGACCACTTCACAAGATGAGTGTGGAGCAGGTGGTGCGGGAAATGAGTGTATTTGGTCTGGAATGGGACGACACGCTGGACTTCTTGCCCTGGCAGCATATGTTCGTATTCTCCAAGCCAGAGTCCTGATTCGGTTTGGCGCTGCACCTGAGAGTTCAGCGCCGCAAGGCCCGTCTGCTTGCTCCGGTTCTGAACCACAGGATCAGAACCGGAGCATTCTTCAGAACGTTGTTCTTACCTTCAGCGCCAGTTTCTGGCCAGCACTCCAGCAGGCGTCCTCAAGTTCGCGGATCTGGCCGGACGCTGTCGTACCATCATAGCGAACCCGGTTACGACACCATTCGTCACCCAGTGTGTTGTTAGATTCCAGACGGAACGTTACATCATCAAACATCACGGTGGATACAAACATGGTCAGGCTGGTCGGATCGTGTGACCAGTCAATGCTGCTGATGTCGACATTGCGATTGCCGCCATTCAATGGCATGCCGTAATTAAAGCCGTAATTGAAATTCCAGCGTGTAACATCATGCTGGAATCCCAGCTGAAAACGCCCGCGCCCATTGATGCGCTCTGTCGTGCCAAGCAATGCGTCGGTCACTTCCGAGTCAAACAGATACAGGCTGGTGGAAATCAGCGCATCTGGCAGGCCCAGCATGTTCAGCCGTGTGCTGCCATCGAGATAAACACCCCAACGTTTTGCGTCACCGATATTGCCGGCAGCAGAGATCGGCGAGCTGGGGTTCACGGTCGCGTCAACACGGCCGATCTGGTCTTCCAGGTCTCTCAGGAAAAAGCGTGAACTGACAACGCCTGTTTCATTGGGCAGGCGATACTCAAGCGTCAGTTCATAGCGAACCTCTTGGGTCGGGACCAGATCAGGGTTGCCAGCATTGGCGTCCTGCTCGTTGTCTGAGGTGTTGGCAGTGGCCGAGAAATTCTCAAAACTAAGCTGCTGCACTTCCTTGCCAACAGTCGCACGCAGCTGCAGTGCCTCAGTGATATTGAAACGATAGTCCACAGAAGGCTTGATAAAACTGAACTCGCGCGAGTTGCTGGCGCTGCCGGACAGAGATATCTCAGAAGTCTCATATTCAACACTGCTTTCCAGTGTCATACGGTCATTGAGTGTCCAGTTGTGAACGGCAAAACCCTCGTAGCGCATTTCTTCGACGGTAGACCCCAGGTTGGAGACACCCAGTGCCGGGCGCAGGCCCCCGAATTCTGGTGATGGCGCCGTAGAACCGCTGTCGCGACCGATCAGCAGAGCTGAATCGAGAATGGTCTGAGCCCGTTCAACCCCCACTTGCATGTCCTGCGTATCCGTCAGACCCCAGTTGTAGGTTGTCTGCACAATGCGTTCCTGAGTCTGTCGGTCAGAGTCGATAAACAGCGTCTTGCGCTCTTCGCCATCAATCTGGCCGGGTGCGTCGTTGTCAAATCGATTGCGTGTGTAGTCATTAGTGTCGCTGTTCACGATGAACAGAAGCAGGGCACGCGAACCGTCGTCGAAGGTATATTCGTAGTCGCCACCGACTTCCCAGTTGTTGTTTACGTTATCGAACTGCTCCCGCTCCAGGCGCGTCAGTTGATTATTGGTGCCTGGGGCAAAATAACTTCGGTCTACATCGACGGGGTGGTCTGCGGTGGCGTACAGCGCATTGAGCTGCATGCGGTGCTGGTTCATCTGGTAGCCCATGATGGCGCTGGTCTGATAACGCATGCGATCACGGACTTTGTCTTCTTCCATCAGCTGGGTGGGTGTCAGGTCTGGCGCAAAACTGCGCTCCAGACGCTCTTCATGCCAGTACTGCGGGTCTGCTGCAGCGCTCAGCATGACGCTGAGGCCGCCACTTTGACGACTGTGTGAAATGGATCCGCCGGGCTGCAGAGAGCCGTCAATCTGGCGATCAGTACTAAGCTCCACAGAAGTGGAAGCACGCGCTCCACTGTCCTGTAGAACAACGTTGACCACCTGGCCAGAGCCTCGAACCGCGAGTTCGCCAGAGGTGCCACGAATAATTTCAATACGTTCTACTTCACGTGCCGCAATACGGCTAAGCTGATCTCTCGGAGAATTGTCCTTGCCAGCCAGACGCTGACCGTTAATCAGCAGGTCGCCGCCACTGCCAAGACCCCGGCCGCCGGAATTGCCACTGATGCTTACACCGGGTATCCGGTCTATCATGTCGTTGACCGACACTGGATTGTAGGGCTGAAAAAATGAGGCGGGGTAAATAACGGTGGACGATTCGTCCTGTGCTTCGAGATCTGGATTCTGTTCGGTGGCGTAGGCAAGGTTAACCAGCGCGCCCAGACTGAATGCAACCAGACTGAGTGCACTGGCACGAATTAGAGGCGAGATAATGATCTGGCGCGTCATGAATACTCCAAAAAGATGCGGCTATTCGGGTTAGTCGTGGATCGAATCTACGGGGTGTAATTTAGAATAATCCGAATATTATCAAAAAAATGCATCGCACTGTTGTGACAATTTGTGAGATTCTGAGGGCGAATTGCCATAATGTGGGCATAATTCTGGCAAGCTGCCTGAGGCGGCAACGGAGGAATTTGAATGCGGATTCTGATGAAAGGCGGCACTGGTTTTATAGGTCAGGTGCTGGTTCGTGAACTGCTTGCTGCGGGCCACTCACTGACCATTCTGGTGCGCGATTATGCGGCTGCCAGAGTCAAACTGGGTGCTGGCCCGGAACTGGTTCGCAACCTCGATGAGCTGGGGCAGGACGAACACTTTGACGCTGTCATCAATCTGGCGGGAGAAGGTATTGCGGCAAAACGCTGGACAGCTGCGCGGAAGAAGGTTTTGATGAATAGCAGGCTGGACACAACGCGAGAGGTCATTCAGCTGCTTCAACGCCTCGACCACAAACCCGAGTGTCTGATCAACGCCTCCGCCGTGGGGTATTACGGGACCGAGCGTGATCGACCGCTGACCGAAAGAGACAGTGGAGGCAGTGGGTTCTCGCATGAGCTGTGCAAGCGCTGGGAAGATGAAGCCCGCAAAGCGGAGTCGTTGGGAGTGAGAGTTTGCCTGATGCGCTTTGGTGTGGTGCTGGGAGCTGGTGGCGGTATGCTGGCGCGTCTGTTGCCGTTTTATCGATTCTGGTTGGGTGGTCGCCTGGGGCACGGTGAACAGATGCTGTCCTGGATTCATCGAACTGACCTGATAAACGCGCTGCAATGGGTTCTGCAGGACCACGAGCAGACAGGTGTATTCAACGTCACAGCGCCGCATCCGGTCAGCAACCGTAAGTTTAATGATACTCTGTCGGATCTGCTGCGCCGTCCAGCTGTGTTCCACCAGCCTCCCGCCATGGTACTGCTGATGTTTGGCGAGATGGGTGACCAGCTGCTGCTGAAAGGGCAGCAGGTTTTGCCGGCACGGCTCGAACATGCCGGTTTTACATTTCAATACCCGGAAATCCATGGGGCGCTACAGGCCTGCCTTTGCGATTTAGGGTTGAATTAAGGATAATACGCTGCCCATGTAAGGGCCATCACGCGTAATGCCGCGAAAGTCAGGGGGAGTGAGTTTATGCAGCGCGAATCTATGGAAGTCGATGTCGTTATCGTAGGAGCGGGTCCTGCGGGTCTGGCGACTGCCTGCCGGTTATTGCAACTGGCACAGGAAGCAGAGAAAGAGATATCGGTTTGCGTTCTGGAAAAGGGCTCTGAAGTCGGTGCTCACATTCTGTCAGGTGCGGTTTTCGAACCTGCAGCACTGACTGAACTGTTTCCAGACTGGAAGGAAAAAGGCGCGCCCTTGCATACCGCCGTCACAGGCGATGACATATATTACCTGCCCGGAGCAGAGAAATCCGTGCGTTTTCCTGACATGATTGTGCCCAAACCCATGCGCAATCACGGCAATTACATCATTTCACTGGGTAACCTGTGCCGTTGGCTGGCTGACCAGGCCATGGAGCTTGGCGCCGAGGTGTTTCCCGGATTTGCCGCTGCCGAAATTCTCTACAATGAAGATGGTTCGGTGAAGGGTGTCGCCACGGGTGACATGGGCGTTGACGCGAATGGCGAAAAGAAAGACGCCTTCGAGCCCGGCTTTGAATTCCACGCCAAGTATACAATTTTCGCAGAAGGCTGCCGGGGACACCTGGGCAAAGAGTTGATCGCCAAATTTGAGCTGGACAAGGACAGCGATCCACAGCATTACGGTATAGGTCTAAAAGAAGTCTGGGAAATTCCGCCGGAAAAACACAAGGAAGGGCTAGTCGTGCACACCGCCGGCTATCCGATGATCGGTGACAGCTATGCTGGTTCCAGTGGCGGCTTCCTGTATCACGCTGAAAATAATCAGGTTTATGTGGGGCTTATTGTCGATCTCGGATATCAGAATCCGCACATCAGCCCCTATGACGAGTTTCAGAAGTACAAGCTTCACCCTGTCATCAAACAGTACCTGGAAGGCGGCAAACGCATCAGCTACGGCGCGCGTGCCCTCAACAAGGGTGGTTTGAATTCGCTGCCAAAGATGAGCTTCCCGGGTGGTCTGATCATTGGCTGTGATGCCGGCACTCTTAACGCTGCCAAAATCAAGGGCAGCCATACAGCCTTGCGTTCTGGCATGCTGGCCGCCGAATCGATCATGGAATCGCTCAAGCAGGATGAAGTTGCAACCGGTCAGGACCTGACTGAATACGGCGAACGCTTCCGCAAGTCCAGTCTGCACGACGAACTGCACAAGGCCCGTAACTTCAGTGCTGGTTTCCACAAGTTCGGTTTCTGGATTGGAAGCAGTCTGACCTTCATCGAGCACAATATTTTTGCTGGTCATTTTCCGATGACCTTCCATGACACGACACCGGACTATGCCCAGCTGAAAAAAGCCGATCAGTGCCGCAAGATTGAGTATCCCAAGCCGGATGGTCAGATTACTTTCGACAAGCTGTCTTCCGTGTTTCTCTCGAATACCAACCATGTAGAGGATCAGCCCTGCCATTTGCAGCTGATCGATCCGGAAGTGCCAATCAAGCACAATCTGCCGCTGTATGACGAACCAGCGCAGCGCTACTGCCCGGCCGGTGTCTACGAAGTTCTGGAGGAAAGCGATGGTACGCGCCGCTTCCAGATCAATGCGCAGAACTGTGTGCACTGCAAGACCTGTGATATCAAGGATCCGGCGCAGAATATTCGCTGGGTAGTCCCTGAGGGCAGCGGCGGTCCAAGCTATCCAAACATGTAGGTCGTCGCATCACTTGCGCCAGGCTTGCTGGAATGAAACTTCAGGATTGACGGTCTGATATCAGAGCGTCGAGAATCGCTTGACTATGGGGATGGCCATGGAGGGACGCAATGGCCGGGGCGGTTTTCATCGACCCGCTCTCTGGGGAGAGAGGCGGGAGGAGAATGAAGTTGCTAGCATCGTTGTCACTACCAGGTCCATCCGCGCTGACCGGGCGCGTCCTGAAATCTGTTGCCATGGCAGGTTTTGCTGTCTCATTGGCTGCCTGTCAGGTATTCAACCTCAATCCTGATTTCGAACCCGATCCACAACTGGAGCGGCGCATTCTGGGTGATCAACCCCTGGATGTGCCCGAAGTGGGGCTGCTTGATATGGACCCGGCGCTGCAGGCCTATCTCGATGAACATGTAGACGAGAGGCTTAGGGGCTGGGATCTGGTCAGTCGCCTGCAGGAGTTGCTGTTCGACCCAGAGTATCTGAATATCCAGTACGATGATGCAGCCAATCTGACGGCTGCGCAGGCCTTTCAGGAGAGACGCGCAAATTGCCTGTCACTGGTTGGGCTTTACATCACCATGGCACGGCACTTTGGTCTGCAGGTGAACTATCAGACAGTGCAGGTCAGACCGGTCTGGGACCGGCGGGGCGAGATTCTGATACTCAGTGAGCACGTTAATGCACTGGGTCGGCTGGGTGTTTATGACCACTACATTGTCGATTTTACACCGCAGATTCGTTTGCAGCGCGACACCGCCCAGCAGGTCAGCGATGAAGAGGCACTGGCGCTGTACTTCAACAATATGGCAGTGGAGAGTCTGCTGGAGAACGACCTGCAGCAGGCTCTGCAGTATGGCCGTTACGCCATCGTCACTGACCCGGAGCTGGATATCGCCTGGAACACCCTGGGCAGTATTCTGAACCGCCAGGAAGCCTTTGATCTCGCTGAATACAGCTATCAGCGCGCAGCATCACTGAATCGCAGCAGCGCCAGTGTCATCAACAACCTGGCCCGTTTCTATTCCATGCAGGGTAATGAGGATGAAGCCGAGCGGTATCGGCGCGCAGTACAGGCCTACAATCAGCGCAATCCCTACTTTCACTACGTGCAGGGGAATATTGCATTCGAGCAGGAGAACTTCGAGCAGGCGCTGACCCATTTTCAGCGCGCCATTCGGCGCAATGATCTGGAGCCAGACTTCTATTTCGCACTCGGCAGCACCTACCGGCAACTGGGTGACGAGGAGACGGCCGAAGAGGCGATACAGCTGGCAACCGCCATCCTGGAGCTGGGGGATCAGACCTACCGGTCAACCCAGAGCCGGGTGCGCCGCCTCGATGGTCGCACCATTTTGCGCTCGAGCAGTGCCGGCATCCGCATCGAAGTCGCCAACTGATCAGGTGTTCGCGAAGTCACTCCGAAGGCCATTGTAAGTCTCGAGCAGTGCCTGTGCGGCTGGCTGCTGGGTGCGGTCATCGAGCGTCACGCTGGCCAGCATGCCTTTTTTGCCATCCATTCGCGCGCTGACACTGGCATTGATACCTTCGCGCTCAAGGTGTTCGGTCAGCACGATTGAAGTAATCTTCTCCCGTAACGCGGGCCGAAAAATCTTGCCGACGGCGGTGATGGGCATGGCCTCAATGATTTCCAGGCGTTTGGGGATAGCGGCGCGCTCCTGAATATGAGCTTCGCTGTAGGTCAGCAGCTCTTCAGCTGTTGTCTCGCTGCCAGGTTTCAGTACAACAAATGCCATGGGCAACTCACCGGCATACGGGTCAGGCATACCGATCGCGGTAGCGCTGACAACATCGGGATGGCCATTCAGTGGTTCTTCGATGGTCTCAGGGTCGATGTTGTGCCCGCTGCGGATGATCAGGTCTTTCGCGCGTCCAGTCAGGTAAAGGAAGCCGTCTTTGTCCAGATAACCCAGATCTCCAGTGTTGAACCACTCCCCATCAATCCACGCTTCGGCGTTATCCGCCTCGCTTTTGTATCCAGCAAACACCTGTGGGCCTTTGACCAGTACCACACCGCTTTCTCCCAGTGGACAATCCTTCGTGACCTGGACTCCGTCCAGATGTGCAATACGAATTTGCGAATAGGGCAGGCGCAGCCCGACACTGCCGGGCGGCTGCTGATCCGGGGCACGGCTGATCAGGGATGTTGTTTCGGTCATGCCGTAACCATTGGTGACAATCACATTGAAATTCTCTTCAAAGCGCTGTTCGAAGGCGGGTGACAGCGGGGCGGCTCCGGAATTGATGCGGCGCAGCCTGCTGATATCCTCGTCGCCTACGGGAATCTGCGACAGCGCCGCGAGCACAGTTGGCACGGCAGAGAAGCTGTTGGCCTTGAATCGGGCGACATGATGCCAGAGGTTCTTGATTACCTCGGGATTACGAAAGCCAGAGGGTGTCATCAGCACAATGCGATTACCCGCCGAGAACGCTCCGATACCCAGAATAATGACGCCAAAGATATGAAACAACGGCAGACCGCACAGTACCGTCTGTCTTCCCAGATGGGCGTTGAGGACACGGGCTAGCTGGCCCAGATAGGCCATGTTGCCATGTGTAAGCTGAGCTATTTTGGGCTTGCCAGTCGTGCCACCGGTGTGGAAGCAGGCGGCGATGGTGTTTTTGTCAAGCTTGCGGGCGTGGGTCAGTGAGTCACCCTGCTGCGCCGCAACCGCGCTGTTGTAGTCGATGGTCTTGACGTTTCCGGGCAGGGCCGTGCTGGCATGCGGGTCGGTCAGCCCCGGGTGGTGAATCACCAGTACCGTGTGCACCTGAGGCAGAGATGGCAGTATGCTGCTCAGCTTTTGCCACAGATCGCTGTGTGGTGACGGGGCCAGGCATGCCACCATGGTGGCGCCTGCCGACTGTATGATCTCGGCGATATGAGCTGGCTCCAGCAGTGGATTGATCGGGTTGGCGATACCCGCGACCTGGCTTCCCAGTATCAGTGGGTGAGACTGCGGCAGGGTCGGCAGAATGATGGATACCGCCTGATCTCCCTGTAAGCCCAGATGGCCCAGCAGATTGGCCGTTTTCCGGGTCTGGCTTAGAAGGTCATTGTAGCTGAGGGTGACCGACGGATCGTCGCGACGTCCGGTGAGGATGAAATCTATGACAGGATCACTGCCATACTTTTCAGCGCTTTCCTCAATCAGGGCGAGGGCATTGGTCAACGGGAAGCGCTTAGCCAGGGGTTGTTTTTCGAATTCGATTATATCTGCCAGGGTGTCCAGCATGGGCCGGGTCATGTTCTTATCATCTCCTTTTTTCCGGGTCCTGTAGTCCAGGTGTCGGGACGCGGGCGATCAGAAATGATTTAACATACCTGGCCGTGAAAAACTACTGTTCAGTCAGATAGTGTTCGAATCTGGCTCAGTTGACGCGAGCTACGGCCAGATCACACATGGTGAGCATGGCGTCACGATAGTCGGACGCTGGCAGCACGGACAGTTGTGCACGTGCCAGATCGGCCTGCTCATTGGCGAGCCTGCGGGTGTATTCCAGAGCACCGCTTTGCTGGATGATGCCGATGACCTCTGTCAGATGCTCACTGCCACCGCTCTGCACCGCCTGGCTCAACAAAGCCTTCTGATCCTCGGAGCAGTGCTGCATGGCGTGGATCAGTGGCAGGGTTGGCTTGCCTTCCGCCAGGTCGTCGCCGACATTCTTTCCCAGATCCTCTGCGTTACCATCATAGTCCAGTGCATCGTCGACAAGCTGGAAGGCCAGGCCGAGGTGCAGGCCGGCACTCTTCAGTGCCTGACAGCTTGCTTCCGGCGCACCGGCGATCAGTGCGCCGCAGTGCGCCGCCGCTTCGAACAGCACAGCGGTTTTATCGCGGATCACCCGCATGTAGTCTTCTTCGGAGGTTTCAATGCGGTGCTTGTTCAGAAGCTGCATGACCTCGCCTTCCGCAATGGTGTTGGTCGTATCGGCAATCACCTGCATGATCTGGTGGTGGCCCAGTGCAACCAGGACCTGGAAAGCACGCGAATAAATGAAGTCACCGACCAGCACGCTGGACGGGTTGTTCCATTGTTCATTGGCTGTCGGGCGGCCACGGCGCATGGCGGACATGTCCACCACATCATCGTGCAGCAGGGTGGCGGTGTGAATGAACTCTATGACGGCGGCCAGCTTTACCGGGCGGTCATCCCGGGCTCCGCAGGCCCGCGCGGCCAGTAATACCAGCAGCGGGCGCATGCGTTTGCCGCCGGCGCCTATAATGTAGTGGCCAATGTTCTCTACCAGGTCTACCCGGGAGTGCAGTTGTTCGATAATGAACGCATTGACGGCGTCAAAATCGTCTGCCACAGTTGCGCGAATCTGATTGTGCATGGGTATGTTGCTTTTGAATTGCCTTGCTGTTGAAGTGCCGGGATGCGCCGCAATGCTAGGGGGGCTGCCATGCGGTGTCAAGCAACTGCAGTGGACAAAAGCGGGTTGACGCGCCTCAATCCCATAAAGCTGCAATTAATGCGGCACAAACACTTGCTTGCAATCTCCTATTCTCGTAAAATGCCCGCCCTTAAAGCATCAGGCCTGAAGTTTCTGCCGGGCCCGGCGTGACCAAATTCTGGAGTTAATTATGTACGCGGTTATTGAGAGTGGTGGCAAGCAGCATCGAGTCGTTGAGGGCGAAACGCTGAAGCTGGAAAAAATTGAAGTGGCAACCGGCGAATCAATCGACTTTGATAAAGTGCTGATGGTGGGTGAAGGCGAATCTGTAAAGATCGGCGCTCCCTACGTTGAAGGCAGCAAGGTTACTGCTGAAGTCGTCGCTCAGGGCCGCGCCAAGAAAGTTACCATTATCAAGTTCAATCGTCGTAAGCACTACCGTAAGCGTCAGGGCCACCGTCAGTGGTTTACGGAAGTTCGTATTACAGGTATCAAGGCCTGATTGGGCCGGGAGTAGAAAATGGCACATAAAAAAGCAGGCGGCAGTACCAGTAACGGTCGCGATTCCATTTCCAAACGCCTGGGCGTCAAAAAGTTCGGCGGTGAACACGTTCTGGCTGGAAACATCATCGTGCGTCAGCGCGGTACACGTTTCCACGCTGGCAAAAACGTAGGCATTGGCAAGGACCACACTCTGTTCGCAACAGCGGAAGGCAAAGTGCAGTTCGAAGTCAAAGGCTCGCGCAGCCGCAAGTTTGTCAGCATCGTCACTGCCTGATAGGCAGTCCTCATGCTGCGCTGCCAGTCGGGCGGTGTAACAGAGGTTTAGCAAGACCAGTGGCATGATGCGTCACGGATAAAAGCCCTGTCACTCGACAGGGCTTTTTTATATGGGTAGATTTTTCCCCACAAGCGAATGGGACAGGAAAACACGTGAAGTTTGTTGATGAAGCCGAGATAACCGTTGAAGCCGGCAAGGGTGGCAACGGCTGCATGAGTTTCCGTCGAGAAAAATTCATCCCCAAGGGTGGTCCCGATGGTGGAGATGGCGGCAATGGTGGCAGTGTCTACCTGGTTGGCGACGCCAATCTCAACACACTGGTCGACTTTCGCTACCAGCGGCGCTACAAGGCCGAGTCAGGTCAGCAGGGCATGGGCAGTAATTGTACCGGTAAGGCGGGTGAAGACCTGTATGTGCGGGTTCCCGTCGGCACCTCGGTAGTCGACAAGCATACCGAAGAGCTTATTGCTGACATCGCTGAACCCGGCCAGACCGTTATGGTCGCCAAGGGTGGTTTTCACGGCCTGGGCAATACCCGGTTTAAATCCAGCACCAACCGTTCTCCTACCAAGGCAACCAAAGGCACCGAAGGCGAACTGAGAACGCTGCAGTTGCAGTTGAAGGTTATCGCCGATGTCGGGCTGCTCGGAATGCCAAATGCCGGCAAATCGACATTGCTGCGCGCGGTATCGGCTGCGCGCCCCAAGGTTGCCAATTATCCGTTCACGACCCTGGTTCCCGGGCTTGGTGTTGTTCGCATCGAGCTGGAGCGCAGCTTTGTTATGGCAGATATCCCTGGCTTGATTGAGGGGGCTTCCGAAGGTGCCGGACTGGGTATTCGATTCCTCAAACATCTGGCGCGCACCCGCGTTCTGTTGCATATGGTTGACGCTGCGCCGCTCGACGATTCGGATCCGGTTGAGCAGGCGCGTGCGATTGTTGACGAGCTGGCCAGTTTCAGCCCGACACTTGCCAGCAAAGAGCGCTGGCTGGTGCTCAATAAAACTGACCTGGTGGCAGAAGAGGATATTCTGGCGTTACAGCAAAGATTTATCGATGAGCTGGGCTGGGATCTGCCTGTCTACCGTATCGCCGCAATCAGCGGCACCGGCTGTCAGAAGCTGTGTCATGACATCATGCTTTCCGTCGAAAAACACCGCGAACTGATGCAGGGCGACGAAAATTATCGAGAGCAGCAGGAAGAGCGCGATCGCGCCATGGAGCTGGAAATTCGTCAGAGCGTCGAGCGGGCTCGCGCGCAGCATGCGGCAGCACGTCAAAGTGCTGAAGACGATTTCGACGATTTTGATGATTATGACGACTGACGTGAATGAGTATGCAGCAATCTGAATCGATGGTTTCGCGCCGCTGGGTTGTCAAAATTGGCAGCTCCCTGATTACCAATAATGGCACTGGCCTCGACCGCAAGGCCATAGGTGAGTGGGTTGCCCAGTTGGTGGGGCTGCAGAAGCAGGGAATAGAGGTTGTGCTGGTATCTTCCGGTGCCGTGGCAGAAGGTGTTGCCAGACTGGGGCTGAAATCACGTCCCAAGGAAGTTCATCTGCAGCAGGCAGCCGCTGCTGTCGGCCAGATGGGGCTGATCCAGACCTATGAAACCAGCTTTCAGCAGTATGGAGTCCACACGGCCCAGGTACTGCTCACTCATGATGACCTTGCTCATCGACGTCGTTACCTGAATGCCCGAAGCACATTGACCGGCCTGGTCGAAATGGGTGTGGTGCCTGTCATCAATGAAAATGACACGGTTGCGACCGCTGAACTGTGTTTCGGTGACAATGACTCGCTTGGCGCTCTGGTTTCCAACCTGCTGGGTGCAGATACGCTGGTTATCCTGACCGATCAGAAAGGCCTGTATGAGGCCGATCCGCGCACTCAGCCAGATGCCCCTTTGGTCACCGAGGCCATGGCTGATGACCGTCGCCTGCTGGCCATGGCTGGAGGCAGTGGCAGTCTTGGTCGTGGTGGCATGGCCACAAAAATCACTGCGGCCAGACTGGCCGCGCGCTCCGGAGCACGCACCATTATCGCCTCTGGGCGGGAAGACGACGTTTTATTGCGCCTGGCGGCCGGTGAGTCGATTGGTACGCTATTGTTGCCTAAAAAGCAGCCCATGGCCGCGCGCAAGCAATGGCTAGCAGGACAACTGAAAGTAAAAGGTCAGCTGACCGTTGATGCTGGTGCCGAAAAAGTTTTACGGGAGTCAGGTCGCAGTCTGCTGCCAGTTGGTGTGGTTGCGGTGCTGGGGCACTTTGACCGCGGTGAGGTGGTCGCCTGTGTCAATGAGACTGGTCAAGAGATCGCGCGCGGGCTGGTTAACTACAACAGCCGCGAAGCCGAACAGCTGGCGCGTCAGCCGAGCCGTATGATCGAGACCTTATTGGGGTATGCCGGGGATCCCGAGATGATCCATCGGGATAACATGGTCATCACAGACAACTGACAGACAAGACACCGTCTGAATATAAAACGAAATCGGGGACGCTGCCGGATACTCTATATTGAGTGCCGGAGGCGTCCCCGATGCTGTTCTGCAAAGCTGGTTTTTAAGCTTTCAGAGCCAGGATGGCAGAGTTCAGACGGCTCTTGTGACGAGCAGCCTTATTCTTGTGGATGATACCTTTATCGGCCATGCGGTCGATGACAGGCACAGCCTTGTTGTAGGCGGCTGTGGCGTTGTCATAGTTGCCTTCCTGGATGGCAGCAACTACTTTTTTGATGTAGGTGCGAACCATGGAACGGAAACTGGCGTTGTGACGGCGTGCGGTTTCATTTTGCCGCGCGCGTTTACGGGCTTGTGCAGTGTTGGCCAACTGATGCTCCTTACGATACTGTCAACGTGTGGCAAAATTCAAGACGCGGTACTATGCCGATTCAGCTTCCGATTGTCAAGGCCGAATTCACGCTTATCAGGCTGGTCTCATATGTTAAGCTACCAGACAAGGTGTGTGATTTCACAGAACCCATGACCCAAGGAGTATGATTCATGAGTAAGATTGATATCGGAATCAAACAGGCTGACAGAGAGAGTATTGCAGACGGTCTCAAACGCCTGCTGGCCGACTCATATACCCTTTATCTGCAGACACACAACTTCCACTGGAACGTGGAAGGACCGTCGTTTCGTGAGCTGCACCTGATGTTCGAAGAACACTATGTGGAGCTGGCGCAGGCGGTAGATGATATTGCCGAGCGTATTCGCACGCTCGATGTACCCGCGCCAGGTACGTATAAAGAGTTTGCCCGTCTGAGTTCTATCAAGGAAGTCGACGGTGTTCCGTCAGCCAAGGAGATGGTTGATCTGCTGACCAAAGGACATGAGCAGGTCGTTAAAACCTGTCGGGAAGTCGTCAAGCTGGCGCAGCAGGGCGATGACGAGTCATCCGCGGCTCTCGCGTCCGACCGTATGCGCATTCACGAAAAAACTGCGTGGATGCTGCGCGCTCTCAATAAGTAAGCAGGCATTTGTTCTGCGGCGTCTGGTACCTGTTCAGAAGAACAGGTACCAGACCAGATAAACCAGCGCAAAGCCCGTCAGATACACCATACCCACCCAGGCCAGTACATTCATACCGCTGGAAATTTGATTCCGTCTCACCAGACTGAAGTTCAACCAGGCAAAGAAAGGCGTAGTCAGAAAGGCCAGTGTCATTGCAAAGGTGAGCATGGGGCTCAGCGCAGTCTGAAAAAACAGAATGATGGCCATGCCTGCGGCGGACTGTCCAACAATCCAGGCGCTCAACGGCCAGCGAGGTCGATCTTTGTCTTTGCGACTGAGCAGGTAAAATGACTCGTTCAGTGTGCGGGCATAACCATCCAGCACCGCCAGCGTGGTACCAAACATGCACATGAACGCGATGAAGGCGATAAACAGCCGTGCCCAGTCCCCGATGGTTGCCGAGTACATAGCCACCAGCTGCTGCGCGAACGCCGCTCCGGCCATCTGAATTTCCTGCTCGGTGCCGTGTTGCAGCAGTGCTCCCAGCGCCAGGAAAACCACAGCCAGCACTATGGCAACCGCATATCCCAGGTTAAAGTCAAAGAGTCCGTCGCTCAGGCTGACTTTAGCCAGCCGTTGCTTGGAACGCAGCCACATCGAATTGATCGCCGAGAGCTCGATGGGTACCGGCATCCAGCCCATGGTGGCAACAATAAATGCCAGTGCCGACAGCTGCCAGGGTGATGGGCTGACATAATCTGGCGGCGCCATAGGTCCGTTCTGCCAGGCAATCGCCAGGGCCACGAAGGTACATACGGTCAGAACCAGCATCAGCACACGTGAGAGCCCATCCAGCACCCGGTAATGACCCGCCAGCAGGATCAACAGGCAGATCGCCAGCAATAGCAGACAGAGCAGCGTCAGCGACAGATTGCCCGGAATGAAATATTGCAGCAGGCTGGCCGTCAACAGCAGGACACCGGCGGTATTGACCACGGCCGCCAGCAGGTTCAGTAAGGTGAAGGCGATCAGCCAGCCACGACCCTTGCGCAGGTATCCTTCCACCAGGCTTTCGTCATTCAGCAGGGTGTATTGGACTCCAAAGCGGAAGAAAGGATATTTGAGAATGTTGACGGCAACAATCAGCCACAATAGCTGCCAGCCAAACAGCGCGCCAGACTGGGTTGAGGCGACCAGATGTGAAGCACCAACCGCGGCCGCCGCCATCACCAGCCCTGGTCCGGTTGCACGCCAGCGTTCCAGTATTCGAGATGTATCCATAGTTATTGTTCTTTAATGTTTCCAAGTCGTCATGTTCAGCGCAGATCGTGGGTGCGCCGGAGTGTCCGGCAGTGCGATAATGCGCCAGACGCAGCATAATGGAATGCCGAGCGCCGGTACAGACCTAACAGGAACCAGTAAGCTTTGACTGAACAACCGCCGTCCCAGTCGCAGGGGACCTCACCGCCGAAGAAGCGCGGACTGCTGCGCTCAAGCGCCGTCACCGGCAGTATGACCTTTGTCTCCAGAATTCTGGGGCTGGTGCGTGACGTGGTGCTGGCCCGTGCATTTGGCCCCGGCGATGGCGCTGATGCCTTCTTTCTGGCCTTCAAGATTCCCAACTTTCTGCGACGGCTTTTTGCCGAGGGTGCTTTCAATCAGGCTTTTGTGCCGGTGTTGTCGGAGTATCGCAATCAGCGATCACGTGAAGAGATTCGGGAACTGATTGATGCCGTCGCGGGTTATCTGGGCACGGTACTGCTGCTGATCACAGTCGCCGTGGTGGCGGCTGCTCCCTTCGTTGCCTGGCCAATAGCCTACGGGTTTACCTCTGATCCCGAAAAATTTGATCTGTTTGTGCACATGCTGCGCATCAACTTTCCCTATCTGCTGCTGATATCTCTGACGGCATTTTGTGGCGCAATACTTAACAGCTACGACCGTTTCGCTGTGCCAGCTCTGACGCCAGCGCTGTTGAATCTTTCCCTGATTGGCTCGGCACTGCTGCTGAGCCCCTATTTTGCCCAGCCGGAAGTTGCGCTGGCATGGGGGGTGCTGCTCGCAGGTATCAGTCAGCTGCTGTTCCAGTTGCCATTCCTGGTAAGAATGCAGTTGATGCCGCGCCCCCGCCTGATCCGTCACCACGAGGGCGTGAGCCGGATCGTCAAACTGATGATACCCGCCATGTTTGGCGTGTCAGTCAGCCAGATCAATCTTCTGTTCGACACATTCATAGCCTCCTTGCTGGTGGCCGGCAGTGTCTCCTGGCTGTATTTTTCCGAGCGCCTGATGGACCTGCCGTTGGGCATATTTGCGGTGGCAGTGGCGACAGTTGTGTTGCCCAGCCTGTCCCGCCGACATGCTGATCGTTCTGTTGAGGATTTTGCGGCTTTGCTGGACTGGGCATTTCGCCTGATTCTGCTGATCGCAGTACCGGCCAGTCTGGCGCTGGTTCTGTTGGCAGAACCGATCATCATCACCCTGTTTGGCAGTGATAACTTTAATACCAATGACGTCATCCAGGTGACCAGTAGTCTGCAGGCCTACTCATTGGGACTGGTCGCCTTCATGGCTATCAAAGTATTTGCGCCGGGATTTTACTCCCGCCAGGATACCCGCACACCAGTGCGAATCGGCATTGTTGCGATGGTCGTTAACATGGTGCTGAATGTCATTTTGGTGTTCGTCTTTGATATGGCCCACACAGGTCTGGCGCTGGCGACATCCCTGGCTGCTTTTCTCAATGCCGGACTGCTTCTGGCAGGCTTGCGCAAAGAGGGGGTGTTCCAGTTCCAGGCAGGGTGGCTGGTCTTTGCGCTGCGCGTAGCGTTTGCCAACACAATGATGTGCCTGTTTCTGGTCTGGCTGGCGGGTGACTGGCAGCAGTGGCTTGTGTGGAGCACCTGGCACCAGGCGGGCGTGATGGCCTTATTGTGTTTTGGCGGCATGGCGTTATACGCACTGATGTTGTTTATGACCGGGATGCGCGTGGCGCATTTTCGTCGTCACGCCTGATTCACGCGCTTGAAACAGGCCCCACCTGCCTTCATTATTGGCAAAAGACAACTATTTGCTTGAGAGTCCAACATGTCCAAATCCGCAATTCAGGTCGAAAATCTGCATATCATTGCCAGCGAGGAGCTGCCGACGCCAGCGCAGTTGAAGAAAGAAATGCCACTGCAGGGCAGGGCGCTCGATACGGTGCTGTACGGGCACAAGAGCGTCAAGGATATTCTGGACGGCAACGACCAGCGATTGCTGGTGATTGTTGGCCCCTGCTCAATTCATGACACTAAGGTGGCGATGGACTATGCGAGACTTCTCAAGCCACTCGCCGAAGAACTGAAAGACACACTGATGATTGTGATGCGCGTCTACTTCGAAAAGCCGCGCACAACCGTGGGCTGGGAAGGTCTGATTTACGATCCCTATCTTGATGGCAGTCATCGCATCGAGCATGGTTTGCGCATCGGTCGACAATTGATGCTGGATATCAATGAACTGGGACTGCCTATTGGTGTTGAAGCGCTTGATCTGATCTCCCCGCAGTATCTGCAGGATCTGGTGAGCTGGACAGCCATTGGCGCCCGTACCACAGAATCGCCCACTCATCGCAAGCTCTCCAGTGGTATCTCCTCAGCCGTGGGTTTCAAAAATAACGTTGATGGTGGTCTGACTGTTGCCGTGAACGCCATTCGCGCAGCGTCTGCCATCAACACGTTTATCAGCGTTACTGATGAAGGCAAGGTGGCGGCGTTTCGGACCTCAGGCAACCCGCATTGTCATGTCATACTTCGTGGTGGCAAGCAGCCCAACTACCAGGCTGAGCATGTGCAGGTCTGTGAGCAGGAGCTACGCAAGGCTGCGATCAGAGAAAACATCATGATTGACTGCAGTCACGGAAATTCCAGCAAACAGCATGAGCGTCAGGTGTCGGTGCTGGAGGATGTAACGAAGCAGATCGTGGATGGTAACCAGTCCATTATCGGTGTGATGCTGGAAAGTCATATTCACGCAGGTAATCAGCCCATTCCCGATGATCTGGAAGAAATACGCTACGGCGTTTCAATCACCGATGCCTGTATCGACTGGCCAGCAACGGAGGCTGCCTTGCGTAAGCTGGCGGCAGCGCTGAAACCCGTATTGCCAGGGCGTCGATAACCGGCCCTGGCAAACAGTTCCTGATGCATCCCGGATTCAGCCAATTGCATTTCCCAGCAGCGTGGAAATGGTAATAAGCATCACCGCGACCAGTGCGATAGTACCAATAGCGATGCCCATGTTGCGCAATACAATCTTGTCTTCCATTTTTTAACTCCGGTTAATTGCCTGTCGGTGATGTCATATTGATACCACCGAGGACTGCCGGAATTGATCTGGATCAACGAGTTCAGCAACAGATTTGCAGGAACGCTGCAAAAATTGATCGACCTCAAGCTTTTCACTATGATGAAGTTACACCTCAAGGGTGGACACTTAAAAAAGGAGAGCAGACATGGCTGGATACAAGAAAGTACTGATTGCCGTCGATGGTTCCGAGGAATCAGCCAGGATCGTGGACAAAGGCCTGGCTATTGCTGCCGACAGTAATGCGCAGGTCGATGTTGTAATGGTATTCGAGCCCCTGCTGGGCAGCTACTCATTCGAATTGAACATGGCAGACTTCGAAAAAGTCCAGCAGGACCACCAGGCTCAGGTGGCTGAGAAAATGACTGCCGAGCTGGCTGTTCGCTTTCCATCCGTCAAGGCAGATCACATACACTTTCTGCGAGGGAAACCAGCTACCGAAATCAAGGCGCTGGCTGAAAAGCTGGGCGTTGATCTGGTCGTAATTGGCACCCACGGCCAGAACCCGGTCAGGGCCATGCTGGGCTCAACCGCAAACGCCGTCCTGCACGGCACACCCTGCGATATCCTGACCGTCCGCGTCTAAACAGCCCAGCAGTCCTCGACTAAACAGTAAGTAGCTGCTGGAGTGTGCTGGCTCGAACTTATCGAGTCAGCACCTCTGCGATGCCACGAGTCAGGTAGGCAAGATTGCTGTGGTTGATGCCAGCGATATTGATACGGCTGGAGTCCACCAGGTAAATGCTGTAATCGTCAATCAGGCTGCGAACCTGCTCAACGCTCAGCCCCAAAAACGAGAACATGCCCTTTTCGCGTTCGATGAAACTGAAATCCCGGTCTACGCCCTCTGCAGTCAAAGCGTTGACCAACTCGGAGCGCAGCGCATTGATTCGCTCACGAACCTCTTTCAGTTCCAGGTCCCAGTCCTGTTTCAGGGCAGAGTCCTGCAGTATTGTTGTGACAACTGCTGCGCCATGGTCCGGTGGCATTGAGTAAATGCCGCGGGCGGTTGCCGCAATCTGGCTGGCAGCGGCGCGGGTGGCGTCGGCATTGTCTGTGATTACCGTCAAGGCACCGGTGCGCTCACGGTACAGGCCAAAGTTCTTTGAACAGGAGTTGACCACGATCAATTCCGGCAGCCGCTCAGCCATCAGGCGGACACCAAAACTATCGGCATCAATGCCGTCGCCAAGGCCCTGATAAGCCAGATCGATAAACGGTGTGAAGCCGTTCTTTTCTGCCAGATCGGTGACACTGCGCCACTGATCCTGATCCAGATCTGCCCCGCAGGGATTGTGGCAACAGCCATGTAACAATACCAGGTCGCCCGGGCCGGCTTTTTGCAGCGCCTGCATCATGTCGTCAAAGCGAATCGCATGTTGCTGGTAGTCGTAGTAGGGGTACTTCTCAATCTGCAGGCCGGCTTCGCCCAGCAGGGGAATGTGGTTGGCCCAGGTTGGATCGCTGACAAGGATTTTGGCGCCAGGTTTAACCTTTTGAATGAACTCGGCACCAAGGCGCAGACCACCGCAGCCTCCCGGCGTCTGGAATGTCACGCGTCGAGCGCCCAGAGATTCGCGCAGGCTATCACCAAGCACCAGACCGGCGGTCAGGTGGTTAAATGCTTCCTGTCCAGCCGGGCCAACATAGGATTTGCTGTCCTGGGTTTCCAGCAGTTTCTGCTCCGCAGCCTTCACAGCACGCATCACCGGCGTGTTGCCGTTCTCGTCCTTGTAAACGCCTACACCCAGATCAATCTTGTGTGAATTGCTGTCAACGCGATAGGCGGCCAGCAGGCCAAGAATCGGATCTGCGGGCAGGCTTTTGGTGTTTTGGAACATGATGTGGTCCTTAGAACTGGCCGCGCAACTGTTGCGCCTTCAGGGTATTTTGGAGCAGGGATGCCCGGGTCATCGGGCCGACGCCACCGGGCACGGGAGTGATAAACGAGCATTTTTCACTGACCGAGGCGAAGTCGACATCGCCAGTCAGCCGGAAGCCGCGCGGGCGGGTTTCGTCTGGTACACGGGTTATGCCGACATCAATTACAACGGCGCCATCCTTGACCATGTCGCCAGTTACAAAACCCGGCTTGCCAATGGCGACAATCAGAATGTCAGCGCTACGGCATACCTCAACCATGTTCGGTGTGCGGCTGTGCACCAGTGTCACTGTGGAGTTACCCGGATTGCTGTTGCGCGACATCAGAATGGACATGGGGGTGCCAACGATATTGCTGCGACCGACCACCACGCAGTGCTTGCCACTGGTTTCGACCTTGTAGCGCTTGAGCAGCTCCATGATGCCATTGGGTGTCGCCGAGATAAACGTTGGCAGACTCAGGCACATACGACCCACACTGGCCGGAGAAAAGCCGTCTACGTCTTTGGCAGGGTCGATGGTCAAGGTGACGCGAGTCTCGTCGATATGGGCGGGCAGCGGTACCTGAACAATGAATCCATCGATGTCATCGTTCTCGTTCAATTTGGCGATCTCTGCCAGCAGGGCTGCTTCAGAGACATCTTCGGGCAAGCGAATCAGTGTGGAATCAAAGCCCACCTGTTCACAGTCCAGCACCTTGGCATTGACGTAGGTTTCGCTGGCGCCATCATTGCCGACCAGAATGGCCGCCAGGTGGGGCACTTTTCCACCCGCTGCCTTGATCTCGGCGACCTGCTGCGCGATCTCGGCTTTTATCTGCTCAGCTGTCTGTTTTCCGTCGAGTAATTGCATGATTCTGCCCCTGGCCGTTGACCCATCTTTGAAAGGTCGCAATATTAAACGAGCACTGCTTTCGTCTCAAGCTGGCAAGTGCCTGAATGCACTTACCATTTGCCGGTATTTGGCATGCTTTCCCAGGGCTCCGCCAAAGGCAGAGGGTCGCCTGCCTGCAAAAGCTCAATGGAGATGTTATCCGGTGATCGAATAAAGGCCATGCGGCCATCCCTTGGTGGACGGTTGATGGTGACACCCTGATCCATCAGTGACTGGCACAGCTCGTAGATGTTCTCTACCCGGTAGGCGAGATGGCCGAAGTTGCGACCCTCGCCATACTCCTCCGGATCCCAGTTCCAGGTCAGTTCGATCTGAGCATCTTCATCACCGGGTGCGGCCAGAAACACCAAGGTAAAGCGGCCTTTTTCATTGACCTTGCGTTGTATCTCACGCATGCCCAGTTTGTTGCAGTAAAAGTCCAGCGACTCATCCAGGTCGCTGACGCGGACCATGGTGTGCAGGTATTTCATAGTATCAACCTCAAACGTCTCGGTTTGCTTTGGTATCAGTCTGCTGCTGGTGTCAGGCGAAGCGGGACATATTCGCCAGACTGGCTCCAGTCCCCCTCAATCGCAAGTACTTCGGTGCCAGCATCATTCAGAACCAGGTTGCCATAGAATTCAACCTGAAGAGCTGGGACCCTAAGCGTAATATTGTTTCCGCGGGGCGAGAATGGATTAACCGGCACACCGGCCTGAAACTGCGAGGGGATGTCCAGGGCGCCGGTGTACTGGTCATCTGCCGAGGTGGTGATGGTCAGTATCAGCGGTATCGGCTGATAGCGCGCCGCAACAAGCTCTCCCTGCCAGCGGCCTTCCAGCGATGGCAGGCCTTCGTCAGCGATGCCAAGGCTGCTCAGGGTCAGCAATATCAATGCAGTCACGTGTCGGTGATATATAAATGTGCGAGTCATGTCTTGCGTCCTGATTGACAACAGACCGCAAGCATAGCGTGCGACAAGGCATAAAAAAAGGCTGCGGTGGATGCCGCAGCCTTTTTGACAAGCCCCGATACACTTACTTTTTCAAGTACTCGTAAGTGATGTTGTAGGACTGGTTAACAGTGACTCCCGATGACGTGGTGGTTGCCTTGAACTGCGCACGGAAGAAGACACGGTTGTCGCCAACGCTGATTTCGCTGATCTGGAAGTCAGTAAACGTTGCAACATCCACGTTCTCGACTTCCTTAAAGGCATCCTTGACATCCTTCTCAAGTTCCTCGACCGTGGTTGAGTCAGGGGCTTCAATAGAGTCGATGGTCAGACCAAAATTTGATGATGTGGTAACACCAAACACGGTGGCACCAACAACACCGGAGATGGTCAGTTTGTAATCACCTGAGGGAATGTCAACTTTGGGTTCTTCAACCGGCGTCACAGGCTCACCAGTCACCGTAGAGATCAGTTGTGCACGTGTGTTAGCGACGGTACCGATTGTGACTGGCTGATTGCCAAATTCGCCGCCGAGCACATAAACAGTGCCGTTGCGTATGCCAATATAAGTGCCTGTTGAGGCATAGCTGCGGGCAATAAATCCGTCGATAATCTCAAAAGTGTTATCCACTTGGGCGTTCGGGAATAGCGATGCATAGGCCTGTTCGGCATATTTGAAGATATCGGCAATCGTGCTCATGTCGGGTGGTGTGCCACCCAGCATGGCGCAGCTGGTTTCGTTGCTGACTTTGGAACCACTCAGCTGACCCAGGAAAGCGTCAGAAGATGACATGACGTTGAGTTCGTTGAAGCTGCCGCTCTGAATGTTGGACAGGCGCAGTTTCAGACCCAGCGCTGCTGAGGTGTAGACAGCTTCTGCAGTGGAGTTGTCTGCCTGCACTGGATTAGAGAACAGGTACTCGGCGATGCAGATGGCGCCGCCCGGAGCGATGACCATGGTGGCCGTGGTGCCGTTGGTCAATGGCGCGCCCGGCTGTGCGGAGCCGAATGTGACATTGTAGGTGCCCTGCATGGACGCGGGGATAGTGGCAGCAGTCTGAGCCAAGGCGGCACTGCCACTAAGCAGCATGGCCGCGGCGACGAGAGATCGGTTGAACAGCTTCATTACGTTAACTCCAGAATTCCTAAGTGTAGTGACGACATAGCGTAAGGAATCGCACTGATTGCCGGCACCCCCTGAAAAGGGGGCGGAAAACGGGGTAAGTTTCATCGTCTGCAAAAAATGCTACTATTCGCGGCTGCCCCGAAAACGAGTAGATTTGAGCAAGATGAGCATAGATGACCGCCACAAATACGTATTGACAGTTTCCTGCCCCGAAGCCAATGGCATAGTGCGTGCCGTCAGTGATTTCCTCTATCAGCGGGGGGCAACAATCAGCGAGGCAGCACAGCATCGAGATCCTGTCATTGATCGCTTCTTCATGCGTGTTGAATTCGAAGAGGTCGAGGTAGATCTGCCGTCATCAGAAAAGCTTGATGAAGACTTTTCCGAGCTTGCCGCCCGGTTCGACATGCAATGGAGTTTTTTCGACCTCAGAAAGCGGCCCAGAGTCCTGCTGGCTGTTTCCCAGCACGGGCACTGCCTGATCGATATGCTGCATCGCTGGAGCAGCGGGGCACTGCCGGCAGACGTGGTGGGTGTGGTATCCAATCACGATGACATGCGGGGCATCACCGAGTGGTATGGCCTTGATTATTATCACCTGCCTGTGACCGCTGAAACAAAGCAGCAGCAGGAAGCCGCGATTCTCGACATCATCCGCGACAAGTCGGTTGATCTGCTGGCGCTGGCGCGCTACATGCAGATTCTCTCACCAACCATGTGCGAGGCCATGGCGGGTCGGGCCATCAATATTCATCACTCGTTTTTGCCCGGATTTAAAGGTGCCAATCCATATCGTCAGGCTTATATGCGAGGCGTCAAGATAATCGGCGCGACGGCACACTACGTCACCACCGAACTGGATGAAGGTCCAATCATTGAACAGGCGGTTGAACGCATTGATCACAATTTCGACATTGATGAATTGATGCAGATCGGCAGGGATGCAGAGTGTGCGGCATTTGCCCGCGCAGTAAAGTGGCACTGCGAGCATCGCATTATCGTCAACGGCAACAAGACCGTCGTGTTCAAATAGGCAGCAGGCTTTCCAGGCTGGCAGGTTTAATGTCCGTCGGCCCGCATGGGCGCCGACAGCGGCAGAATAATTTCAAAGCAGCTACCCGTTTCGCTGGGGATAAGGCAGATAGAGCCGCCCAGCAAATCTACAACTCGCGTGTAAGCGATATGAAGCCCCAGGCCGCTGCCAGCGGCTGCCTGCGTGGTGAAAAACGGCTCGAAAATGCGATTGTGCATTTCTGCAGGAATGCCGACACCATCGTCGGCAAAGCGCAGGCTCACTGACTGGCGTTGCAGCTCTGCGGACAGAGACAGGATGCCTTCAGCCTTGTGTCCGGGGGGATAGGCGTGGACCAATGCATTGCCTATCAAGGCACTGAGCACCTGATAAAGCGCGCCCGGATAGCTGTCCAGTATGATATTGCCCGGTACATCAAGCTGCAATTTAAGCTTATTGGTCTGCAGCCCCGGCCCCAGCGTTTCTGCCAGTTCCTCTATCGCTTCAAGCAGATTGAAACTGCGTCTTTGTTCAGTGCTCTGGTCACTGGCAATGCGCTGAAACCCATTCAGTATCACTATGGCCCGTCGCACATTCTGGTCAAGCGCGGTCAGTGCGCTGCCTGTTTTTGAGTCACCGGCCAGGCGCTGCTCCAGCTCTGTGACTGTTTCCCGTATCTGGTTGATCGGCCTGTCGAGTCCCTGGGTAACACCGCTGACCAGTTGTCCCAGGGCTGCCATTTTTTCTTTCTGCAACAACTGGTGCTGTGTCTGTCTGAGCTCTTCAGTACGCTGCGATATTTGCTGATTGACCACTGCTCTTTGCTGCAAAAGGGTGTAGAAAACCAGGCTTAAGAGCATACTTATCAATATACCGCCAAAGAGCACAAGATAAGCCTGGCTGATATCAATGTCAGGTGCCTGATCGGCGTCAAACAGCCATTCCAGTTGCCAGATATCCAGGCCGACTGGTACACGCACAGTATGTCGATTTTCAGCCTCGGTACTCAGCGGCGGCAGATTGGCGTGATTCACACCTGGCGTCAGTGGGTGGTAGATGTTGACGGTTGTGTGACCGTTCAGTACATCACTCATGACAATAGACAGCAGTCGACTGAAGTCCAGCAAAAGCATCAATACACCGCCAGTGTCGCCGTTGCTGGCAGTCAGCACCATTGGCAGATAGCTGTCGCCATCTTTCCGTATCGGAGCATGAATCACCACAGCGCCAGGCATCATCCTGGCTGCGTCGACAGCTGCCCGCAACTGCGTGTCCAGCGGGCTGCTGGCGCGAGTTGGCAGCAGTGCCAGCTCGCCGTTTGCCTGCTCGGCCAGATAGTCTCCGTTTTGGTTTGTGACGAATGCAACGGAATGGGCGATCTGGTTATCCGTTGTCTCTAGGATAAGTTCATGCGCAGCAACAAGTTCGCTTTGGGTAACGTCGTCGGAACCGGAGTAAAGGCTTGCGATGGCTATCAGTGGTTCGCGATTAGCGAGAATCCGGAATCT
This sequence comes from Pseudohongiella sp. SYSU M77423, assembly GCF_029911965.1. Taxonomy (NCBI): domain Bacteria; kingdom Pseudomonadati; phylum Pseudomonadota; class Gammaproteobacteria; order Pseudomonadales; family Pseudohongiellaceae; genus Pseudohongiella; species Pseudohongiella sp. SYSU M77423. The sequence continues at coordinate 71,877 of NZ_JARYTH010000006.1, forward strand.
GAGTTCGGCACTCAGGCGTTCGGCATTGGTTACAGACTGCAGCTGCCAGAGACGCTGGTCGTTGGTGGATACCTGCCAGGCGGCCAGAGATGAAATCGCCAGCCCGGTGAGCAGGAGCACCGCGCAAAGGAAGAGGTTCCACAGATCGTATCTGGACATAAGTGCCTTGAAGACGTCAGCCCGGCCTTCCAATCTATACCAGTAGGGGCGAGGCTGGCAATTCCCGGATGGCAGCGAGTACACTGGTGACCACAGTTGGCGCCATACTGAGACAGGGATAACGATAGGATGTTGGTGACACTAGGGACATTGCTGGGCGGCCTGGGTATTTTCCTGTTGGCCGTGTCGATGATTACGGATGGTCTTAAGCTGGCGGCAGGACGGGCCTTGCGAGATATCCTGGCGCGTTCGACGCGGACACCAGTCAGAGGTATAGCATCGGGATTTCTGCTGACCAGTGTGGTGTTGTCATCCAGCGCAGTGACAATTGCCACCATAGGCTTTGTCAATGCCGGGCTGCTGGGTCTCAAACAGGCGATGAGCATTATTCTCGGGGCTACCATCGGAACCACCATGATGGGCTGGCTGGTGTCGATTGTTGGTTTTGATCTGAATATTGCCAGCTTTGCGCTGCCGATGGTGGGGCTGGGCATGATGATGCGCCTTTTTGGACCCAGCAGACGGCTGGGCGCAGTAGGGGAGGCGGTGGCAGGCTTCGGCCTGTTTTTTATCGGGGTCGATTTTCTGGGTGATGCTTTCGAAAATGTGTCTGCCAGCATCGACCTCGAGTCCCTGCGTCCCCAGGGGCTGATGGGCATAGCAATGTTTGTGCTGATTGGGCTGGTAACCACCGTGCTGACACAATCCTCTGGCGCCGCAATTGCTCTGGCGCTGACAGCAATGGCAGGTGGTCTGATTCAGTTCCCGGAGGCGGCGGCCGCCACCATCGGGGCTACTGTGGGCACGACTTCCACTTCGGCGCTTGCGGTGATCGGCGCCACACCCAATGCGAAACGGGTTGCTGCCAGTCATGTGTTGATCAACAGCTTTAATGCCATGGTGGGACTGGCGTTGTTGCCACTGGCGATCATGGCGTTTAATTCAGGCGGCAGCCTGTCAGGCAACCCGGCCATGGCAGTTGCGCTGTTTCACACCGTATTCAATACCCTGGGCGTCATTCTGCAGCAACCCCTGAGTGGACGATTCAGCAACTGGCTGGCGAGACGTTTTACAAACTTTGTGGAACAACTCGGAAGGCCTCAGTATCTTGACCGAAACGTGATCGCTTCACCCAGCCTGGCCATGGACGCGTTTTTACTTGAACTGCAGCGTATGGCTGCCCTGACCCGACAACACGCGGCGATGGCAGCCAGTCATCAGGCCAAGGACCTGGAGTCGCTGCAGGACCAACATGACGGTCTGCGGCAATTGGCCCAGGCCGTGGAGATGGCTGTGACACGGCTGGAAACAGACCGCCTGCATTCTGATATTGCGCGTCAGTTGCCGCAGGTGTTGCGCATTGCCGGATATATTGATGAAGCGGTGGCGCAGGCACAGGAAAACGTCGAGCACCATGAGGATGTAAAGGTTTTGCTGAAGGGCGTCATGCGTGACCAGGTGATCGACTATCAAAAGGCGGTCGTCGCCATGATTGAGTACTGTGATCCACAACTGCCAGGTTTTGATGTCAGCGACATGGAAGCGCGTTATCAGTCGCTGCGCGAGCAGTGGCGGGCGCTCAAGACAGAGTTGCTGGAGGCTGGGGCCAATCGGCAACTTCCGGTTGCAAGTCTGAACCCTGCGATTGATAATCTGCGCATTCTGCTGCGAGTGGCCGAGCGTGTAACGCGCATTGCCAGCCGCATGCGGGAGCTGGCGCAGTCGCTGCCGGAAGTCCGTAAATCCGGCCGGGATGAAACGCAGCTTGCTGGTAGTGATCAGGCTGGAAAGTGATCACTGCGTAACAATGCTGTCACATAATTGTCATAAGCAGTCGGTATAGTCCGAGACCGAAATTTGTTGGATTCGAATCCACAACGGAACGGAGAATTGACGTATGACCCCTCTGAAATTTGCCCCACTGAAAAAACTGTTTGCTGTTGTCGCATTTGCTGGTACCGCGACATTCTCAGCATCGCTGTTGGCCGATGTAGATCCTGCTCTGTCGGATTACGAACGCGCCTCAGGCGTGTCTGGCAATCTGTCGAGCATCGGTTCAGATACCCTGAACAACCTGATGACGCTGTGGGCAGAGGCTTTCAACACCTACTACCCTAATGTTAACGTGCAGATTCAGGGTGCTGGCTCTTCCACTGCACCGCCCGCTCTGACACAGGGCACTGCCATGCTGGCTCCAATGAGCCGTGGTATGCGTCAGTCCGAGATTCAGGAGTTCGAAGCACAGCACGGCTATCGGCCGACAGAGTTGCCGGTTGCAGTCGACATGCTGGCGGTTTTTGTTAACCGGGATAACCCCATCGAATCATTGAGCCTGCCGCAGATCGACGCTATTTTCTCTGCGACCCGTCGTTGTGGCTTTGCTGAAGATATCACCCGTTGGGGACAACTGGGTCTGGGCGACGCCTGGGCGAACCGTGATTTTGCACTGTACAGCCGTAACGCGGTATCAGGCACCTACGGTTTCTTCAAGGACAACGCCATGTGCGGCGGTGACTTCAAGTCCAGCATCAATGAGCAGCCCGGTTCCTCATCTGTAGTGCAGGGTATCAGCGAATCTATCAACGGTATCGGTTACTCCGGCATCGGTTATCGTACCTCGGGTGTGCGCGCTCTGCCGATCGCTGCAAGTCACGGTGGCCAGGCTTTTGAGCCGACGCCAGACAACGCCGCGACTGGTGATTACCCGCTGGCGCGCTACCTGTTTATCTACATCAACAAACACCCGAATCGCGAGCTGGATCCCCTGACCCGCGAGTTCATCAAGATGGTCTATAGCAAGCAAGGCCAGGAAATTGTTGATCGCGATGGCTTCGTGACACTGCCTGCCGCAGTAGCAGATCGTTACCTGGCTGAGCTGGGAATCGAATAAGACAGTTTTGTCATAAAACGGTCACAATACTGTCGTAGACTGCGCGCCGTTGAATAAATGCCTGGCTGAATCGTTCAGCCGGGCATTGCTTAAATAAGAATCAGAGCCTTTACAGACCACCTGCACAGGACCGCGTTCACTCATGTCTGATCTTGCCCCGGATATCCCAACTCCCGACAAACCCAGGGTCAGTCTGTTGCCCGGCGCGGAACAACGCCAGCTCATGCGTCAACGGCGTGCACGTCGTGACAAGCTGTCCAAGTGGGGCATTACGGCGGCGGGTTATGGTGTCGTTCTGGCACTGGCTACCATCTTCATATACCTGTTTTACGAGGTAGCGCCGATATTTCGCGGTGCCACCGTCGATGCAGGTGCTAGTTATCAACCTGCGGTATCCGAGGCTGAAACACGTCAACTGTTGCTGGAACGTTATCAAACCATGGGTGTGCAATACACCGATGATGCTGAGGTAGTCTTTTTCGATTCTGACACGGGAGCAACCCTTCAGCGTTTTGCCGTGCCATTGCCAGATGGCGCGCAAGCAACCAGCTTCTACGCCGCCGAGCCCATTTCCAATATGCATGTGTACGGTCTCAGTAACGGCCAGGCTCAGGTCGTTCAGCATCAGTTCGATATCAGTTTCCCGGTAGACGAGCGTGTTTTGACACCGCGACTGGCTTACCCACTGGGGCAGCAGCCCCTTACGGTTGATACCGAAGGGCAGCCACTGGATCTGGTTGCAGTGGAGACCAATACCCGTGGCGTCACGGCCAGTGCACTGGCGGCCTACACCCGTGACGGGCGCATGCTGCTCACCTCGGTGAGTTCCCGCAACAACCTGTTGACCGGACAGGTGCAGATATCGTCAGTGACCTATGAGTTGCCTGACCTGCCTGCAACGCCACAACAACTGCTGCTGGATAAGTCACTGCGCAATCTCTTTGTCATCGATACCACCGGTAGTGTTCACTACTATGATATTTCCACACCAACAGCGGCACGACTGGTGCAGACAGTTGATGCAGGAAACGGTGAGCGTATTACAGCGGCGGCATTTCTGGTTGGCACGGTGTCGCTGATTCTGGGTACCGAGAGCGGTGAATTGAGTCAATGGTTTCTGGTCCGCAATGAGCAGAACAATTTTCGGCTTGAAGAGATTCGGCGCTTTGACTCCCATGGAGCGGAAATTACCGCCATCGCCCCGGAACACACACGTAAGGGATTCATTGCTGTCGATCGTGCCGGCCAGATAGGCATTCACTACGGAACCTCGTCGCGAACATTGCTGCTCGACGAATTTTCAGATGTACCCCTGACTCATGTTGCTGTTTCCCAGATCAATCAACGCGTTCTCTACATGGACGAGCAGGGCACGGTCACCGAAGCCGAGCTGTGGAATGAACATCCACAACTGTCCTGGGCAGCCATGTGGAACCGGGTCTGGTATGAGGGACGTGAAGATCCGGAGTTCATCTGGCAGTCGTCTTCTGGTTCTGATGAGTTCGAATCCAAGTTCAGTCTGGTGCCTTTGAGTCTTGGAACACTGAAGGCTGCATTCTACGCGATGCTGTTTGCCATGCCGCTGGGTATCGCAGGGGCCATCTATACCGCTTACTTCATGACGCCCAAGCTACGTGGAGTGGTCAAACCCAGTATTGAAATCATGGAAGCACTGCCCACCGTCATTTTGGGTTTTCTGGCTGGTTTGTGGCTGGCGCCATTTGTGGAAAGCAATCTGCCGGCGGTGTTCAGTATACTTTTCCTGATGCCGGTCATGTTGCTGGTTTTCGCCTACGCCTGGTCCAGATTGCCTGTCAACATCCGCAGTCGGGTTCCTGAAGGCTGGGAAGCAGCGCTGCTGGTGCCGGTTATCCTGATTTTTGGATACCTTTGTCTGGCTGCCAGCCCCTGGGTGGAAGTCTGGATGTTCGGCGGCAGCATGCGTCAGTGGTTTACCAATATTGGTATCAACTATGATCAGCGCAATGCTCTTATTGTGGGGATTGCCATGGGCTTTGCCGTCATCCCCACCATCTTTTCGATTGCTGAAGATGCCGTCTTTACAGTACCCAAGCACCTGACCCAGGGGTCACTGGCGCTTGGAGCCACGCGTTGGCAGACTGTGGTCGGCGTCGTGCTGCCGACTGCCAGCCCCGGTATCTTTTCCGCCGTGATGATGGGTTTTGGCCGCGCTGTTGGTGAAACCATGATTGTGCTGATGGCAACCGGCAACAGCCCGGTGGTGAACTTCAATATCTTTGAAGGCATGCGCACACTGTCTGCCAATATAGCAGTGGAGCTTCCGGAAACCGCGGTGGGGTCCTCTCACTTCAGGGTGTTGTTCCTGGCAGCACTGGTTCTGCTGGCGCTTACCTTTGTAGTAAATACACTGGCAGAAATAATTCGACAGCGGCTGCGGCATCGTTACAGCAATCTGTAAGCGCGCGCTGGTCTGGCTGAACGACGACTGAGAGACAATTGCATGAAACAGTGGTTTAAAAGTGGCTCACCGTGGATCTGGCTGAACGCCGGTGCCGTGTCCCTGTGTATGATCATGGTGGTTGGCCTGATTGGTCTGATCGCCATCCGGGGCTTTGGACACTTCTGGCCGGCGGATGTTGCGCAAATCGCCATGGTCGGCGCCGATGGCGAGCGACGGGAATTGATTGGTGAGCTTGTTCGCAGTCAGACCGTTCCCGCCGCAGTTGCAAGAGACTCTGGTGAAGTGGTACCGGAATCGGAAGAGCTGGTTGTTCGTCACCTTATCAAGGTGGGTAATCGTGACCAGACTGGCCAGGATTTCGTCTGGCATCTCGACCTGTACATGGAACCCTGGCAGTACCCGGACAATATATTTGTAGTCGAACGTCGCGAATGGGGTAATTTTTACGGGACACCTGTTGCCCTGCTGCAGGATGGTAATGTTGTCAGCACGCCATCAGATGATGCATTCTGGTCATCACTGCAGGCAGCCATTGATCGCAGTCTGCAGATCTATGATCGAATCCATGAGCTGGAACGTGGAGAGATCGGTCGCATCAATACTGCACTTGAGCGACTTCGCCTGGATGAACGCACGCTTGAACTGAATCCGCTCTCGCCAGAAATGGAAGCTCTGGAGCGCGCGCGAATCGCCACCGGTCGTTCCCAGCTGGAAGCCGAATATGCATTGCTGCGTCAGGAACTGGACGCGCTTTACGACTCTACCGAGCGTGACACACTGCGCATGCAGACCAGTCAGGGCAATGAGGTCAATATTTCTTTTGCTCACATCATGCGTGTGACTGCACCCAACACCATGTCGGTGTTCCAGAAGTCAGTGCAGTATGTTGAACGCCTGTGGGAGTTCATGACCGACGAGCCGCGTGAAGCCAACACTGAAGGGGGTATATTCCCTGCCATCTTTGGCACCGTCACCATGGTCATGGTGATGTCTATCATCGTGACACCGTTTGGCATTCTGGCAGCGATTTATCTGCGCGAATACGCCAAGCAGGGCACCATGACGCGCATCATCCGTATCTCTGTGTATAACCTCGCCGGTGTGCCGTCCATTGTTTATGGCGTATTCGGTCTGGGCTTTTTTGTCTACTTTCTGGGCGGCAACATTGACCAGTTATTCTACGAGGCATCATTGCCCGCACCAACCTTTGGCACACCAGGCCTGTTCTGGGCATCGCTGACGCTGGCGCTGCTGACCCTGCCCATCGTGATAGTCTCCACAGAAGAAGGGTTGTCGCGTATTCCGAGCACCATTCGCCAGGGTAGCCTTGCACTGGGTGCGACCAAATCAGAGACGCTCTGGAAGGTGATCGTGCCATTGGCCACGCCTGCGATGATGACTGGTCTGATTCTGGCAATCGCACGTGCTGCGGGTGAAGTGGCACCTTTGATGCTGGTAGGCGTGGTCAAACTGGCACCGACACTGCCGATTGATGGCACGTTCCCGTTCATTCACCTGGAACGTAAGATCATGCACCTGGGTTTCCATATTTATGATGTGGGTTTCCAGAGCCCCAACGTAGAAGCTGCCAGACCACTGGTTTATGCCACTGCGTTGATACTGGTAATGTTGATTGTGATTCTGAACCTCACTGCGATCAGTATCCGCAACCATCTGCGTGAGCGTTACCGCAGTGCTGGTGACTAAGCAGTCCTATGCGTAGCAATGTATACCACGGCCAACCCGATTCAAAGATGACAGGATCTACAAACATGACAGCAGAAAACCCAGGCACCGCCGATAGCAGCATTAATCGTACGGAACGGCCAACTGTGTCTGCAGCATCCGCGCGTTCAGTGACCGAGCGCGAATCCTATGCGATCGAGGAGGAAACGCCGAAGATCACAGTCGACAACCTCAATCTTTATTACGGCAATGACCAGGCGCTGCACAATATCAATCTGACCATTCCGGAAAAGCGAGTAACCGCTTTTATCGGGCCCTCAGGCTGCGGTAAATCGACGCTGTTGCGCTGTTTCAACCGTATGAACGATCTCGTTGATATCTGCCGTATCGAAGGCGAGATTCGCATGGACGACAAGAATATCTACGACCGCGATGTGGATGTGGCCGATCTGCGCCGCAGCGTCGGTATGGTATTCCAGAAGCCGAACCCATTCCCGAAATCAATCTATGAGAATGTTGCCTACGGCCTGAGACTGCAGGGTGTGAAGTCACGCCGTGTGCTGGACGAAGTTGTCGAGAAGTCCCTTCGTGCGGCAGCACTCTGGGACGAGGTCAAAGACCGTCTGCAGGATAACGCATTCGGCATGTCAGGTGGTCAGCAACAGCGTCTGGTTATTGCCCGCGCCATTGCCATCGAGCCGGAAGTCATTCTGCTGGACGAACCGGCCTCGGCGCTGGACCCGATTTCAACGCTGAAGATCGAAGAGCTGATCAACGAGCTGAAGCACCAGTACACCATCATCATTGTTACCCACAACATGCAACAGGCGGCACGTGTCTCTGATTACACTGCGTTTATGTATATGGGTAAGCTGATTGAGTTTGGTGATACGGATACGCTGTTTACGAACCCGAGCAAGAAGCAGACTGAGGACTACATCACCGGTCGCTACGGTTAACCGAAGCGTTCAATGCGTCTGGCACCGGAATCGGGTTCAACGCTTCCGGCACCGGAACTAAGGGGGCAGTCCTCCTCAGGTTTTCGTCGCTCCTTGCCCCCTTATCCCCGGCGCCTCGATTAGACCGTGTTGCCACTTCCGGCACATCGATTAGGCCGTATTGCCGCTTCCGGCGCCGTGTTCTGGTTCAGTGCGTCCGGCGCCGGAATCAGCGGGAAGGTCCTCCTCAAGTTTTCGTCGCTCCCTTTCCCGCCACTTCCGGCACATCGATTAGGCCGTATTGCCACTTCCGGCGCCGGGTTCTGGTTCAGTGCGTCTAGGGTTGACGCTGGCACAAGGGGAGGGAGGTGGGTATCAGAATTGAGCCCAATCAGGTCGCGTTTATACTTTTGCCTGTCGCCCGATCAGCGGGAGGACTGTCTGAGTCCCGAGCACGCGTAGCGTGCGAGGTCGAGTTCCGCCCCGCCGGGCGACAGGTGAAAGTATGCGATCCGGGCGAGATCTGATACCCACTTCCCGGACCGTCCTGGTAAGAATGTAATCCTGATGCCGGAAGCGACAAGCAGCCAGCGTGTATTCTGCGATTCAAGGGAGTGGGTTACTGACCCATCACGGCGCGGCGGGTGCGGGTTGAGCTGAGGGTGCTGTCAACGACATTGATGTTGTCCTGCACACGCGCTCGCGATTCGCTGAACTCCTCACCGGTTTCAACGGGCTCGGTCGGCAGTGGTATTGCGAACAGCAGGGCGGCGGGGTGTTGTTCGGCGCTGGCGAAATCGTAGTTCGGATCTTCATCACCGCAGTCGATCAGTTCGCTGAAGCGCTGCCGTGTATCGCAGTCGATGTTGTTGTTATATCGAATGGCTTCGCTGCGCTGCACTGCGCGGCGAATGTCCGGCATGGTGGGTGCCAGCAGTCTGGGTGCATCTGAGGGCTCGGGCTCGCTGATGCTTGGTACGGATTCGACAACTTCAATCGTTGCTGGTGGTTCCGCAGCTGGAGCTAGTGGTGTTGGCTCTGATGCAATTTGTTCTGTCGGCTGCTCCACTGGGGCAGCTTCGGCAGACTCCGGGATGGTCGCTTGAGGCTCGACCGCTGCCTGTTGTTCAGGCCCAGGCGCTACAAGCGTGATCTGAATGCGGTTGAAAGATTCGGTCTCTGGAATCGATGATGGGTTCAGGCCGAAGCGCAATGACAGACCTATAAGTGTTGCGTGCAGACAGACACTGATCAGTAGCAATCCCAGAAAGCGACGGTCTCTGACGACTGATAATCTGTCGTTGCGCTCATCAAAATCCCAATCCTGATCGCCACTCGACCCGATGTCGGGGAGCTGCAGCGTGGGGAGTTGGCGATCATCCATAAAACTGGCCGAATGCGGGGAAACAGCTGAGTTTGACCTGCCTTTCGAGTTTCAGTTCCCGATGCAGGCTACTACTGTTGGCCTGCCCATCGCAACAGAGCGTCCCCGAGTTCCTGGCCAGTGCCCCGGTCGGCGCCCGGGTGATTTACCAGTGCTGCGACCACATAACGTTTACCCGACGCGCCCAGCACGTAGCCGGTGACTCCGGCGACGCCGTTAAGTGAACCTGTCTTCACGTGAATTCTTCCGGTGGCAGACTCATCGGACAGTCTGTCCCGCATGGTGCCGTCCAGGCCGGCCAATGGGAGCGAGGCGATGAACTCAGGCATGATGGGCTGCTGCCATGCATGCAGCATCAGGTCAGCCAGCAGCCTGGCCGACAGCCTCGTGTCGCGGGAGAGACCGGAACCGTTCGCAATGCTCAGTGTGCTGCGGTCGATTTGCAGCTTATCCAGGTAGTCGTTAATGGCAGCGATGCCTTTGTCGACTGTGCCAGGCGGGGCGCTGTGATGAAGCCCCAATGTCAGCAACAGTTGCCGGGTCATCGTGTTATTGCTGTACTTGTTGATGGATGTGACGACATCCCCAAGTGGTGGTGACTGCCAGACCACCAAAGGCTCTGCCGCAGGTGGTGATTCGGTCGATGGCAGTTCCGACAGTCGATAACTGCCGGCCAATGTGCCGCCCAGCTCGGCCCAGAGCTGCCTAAACAGTTCGTAGGTATACGTGGGCGCATCCATCACCGCGCGTGTCATCGCATATTCATCGCATCGCGACGGAAACGTGCCACTGAATATCACTGTCTGGTTGCTGCGATCCTCACTGAAACTGATGCCGCGTTGAAACCCGGTACAGGCACCCGCCTGCAAACGCAGGCGATTGTCGATGTTCAGTCCGGGAAGGGGTGGGTCGGCCTTGACACGCACGTCCCGGCCGTTGGCAGCAGGATAAAAATAAAACGTCACGGCCTGGAAGTTGGTGATGGCGGCATGTGGGAGCACGTTATAGGCGCGATTGGATTGTGCATCCAGGCTCTCTTCCTGTGATACAGAAGGATGATAAAGTGAGGCATCGATCAGCAGGTCACCGGAGATGTGTTGAACGCCGCGACGTTGCAGTGTCTTCAGCATGCTGCGGAAGTGCTCTTCAACCAGGAAGGGATCGCCACCGCCACGCAGCAGCAGGTCGCCATTAAGCGTGCCGTCAGATATGGCACCCAGCGCGTAGAGTTCAGTGCGCCAGGTGTAAGTGGGTCCCAGTATGTCCAGTGCCGCCAGCGTTGTCAGTGTCTTGATGGTTGATGCCGGATTCAGCGGCAGCTCTGCATTGACAGACAATAGCGGCGTGTCGCTGCCGATTTCCTGGACCAGTAGTGCGTAGGCATCGCTGGGGAACTGGTGACCATCAACGACGACGCGCACCGGGCCAGGCAGTTCGGTTGGCTGCGCGTGCGATGTAAAGGTAAGTATGGTCAGCAGGCTCAGTAGCGACAGCTTTGCTGTGGCATGTTTTATAGAGCTAATCATTGAGCAAAGTTTCATATCAAAAAATGGTCGCCGTTCAGGAATAGAAGCTCGTCTGTCCGGACAGTGTATGCTGAAAATCGCGTGAGCTCCAACGGTGGCGCAGGGGCGGTATTGCCCAGCTGCGCCAATGACTTAGTCAATGCGATTAAAGCGGCATTTCCGCCAGGTAGCGGCCGGTATGCGATCGCTTGCTGCGAGCCACTTTCTCAGGTCTGCCCTGCGCTACCACCTTGCCGCCTTTGTCGCCGCCTTCCGGTCCCATGTCAATGACCCAGTCGGCCTCGGCAATCATGTCCAGGTTGTGCTCGATGACAATTACCGAATTGCCTGCGTCAACCAGGCGGTGCAGCACGCGCAATAGCTTTTCGACATCGGCCATGTGCAGGCCGACGGTCGGTTCGTCCAGCACATAGAGCTTGTGCGGCGGCTTGCTGCCGCGCAGACTCAGGTGTGGTTTGGCCTTGGCCAGCTCGGCGACCAGTTTGATGCGCTGGGCCTCTCCGCCGCTGAGTGTCGGACTCTGTTGGCCCAGGGTCAGATAGCCCACGCCAACATCCTGTAGCAGCTTCAGAGGGTGATGCACGGACGGTACTGACTCAAAAAAGTCGACGGCCTCGTCAACATTCATGGCCAGTACTTCGCCGATATGTTTGCCCTTGTATTGCACCGACAGTGTTTCATCATTGAATCGCCAGCCACCACAGGCTTCGCAGTCCACGCGCACATCGGGCAGGAAATTCATCTCGATCTTCTGCATGCCATTGCCGCTGCAGGTCTCGCAGCGCCCGCCGGAAACATTGAATGAAAAACGGCCTGGCAGGTAGCCGCGCAGTCTGGCATCGACAGTGTCAGCGAACAGTTTGCGGATTGTGTCCCAGATGCCGATATAACTTGCAGGGCAAGAGCGCGGTGTCTTGCCAATCGGCGTCTGATCCACCTGCAGCACGCTGTTGATACCCTGCCAGCCGTCAATGGATTCGCAGCCCTGCCAGCTGCTCTTGCGTTTACTTCCTTTGGCCTTGCCGCGTTTATTGTTGGCGATTACCAGATCACGCAGGTTGTCATACAGAACACCACGAATCAGTGTGCTCTTGCCACCACCACTGACGCCACTGACCACCACCAGTTGTCGCAGTGGGATATCGATGTCGACATTCCGCAGGTTGTTCTGACTGGCGCCGCGTATCTGTAGTGTTTCTTTTTCCTGCTGCTGACGCAGCGTGTCATCGCGCAGATCAGGCAACGGGTGGCGCATGGGATTGGCCAGAAACTGCCCGGTCAGCGACTTTTTATTCTTCTTGAGCTGATCGAGCGTGCCGGTTGCCACAATCTCACCGCCATTGACACCAGCGCCCGGGCCGACATCGATCAGGTGGTCCGCTTCGGCCATGGTGGCATCATCGTGCTCAACAACAATTACGGTATTGCCGTGTTGCTGCAGTTCGCGCAGCGTCGCGATCAGCAGGGCATTGTCGCGGGCATGCAGACCGATAGTGGGTTCATCCAGAATGTAACAGACGCCCTGCAGGTTGGAGCCCAGCTGTGAGGCCAGCCGGATTCGCTGAGCCTCGCCACCACTGAGCGTGGGCGCGGCACGATCAAGGCTTAAATACCCCAGTCCGACTTTCTGCAGAAAGTGCAATCGACCATTGAGCTCGGGCAGTATGTCACGGGCGATGGCCAGCTGCTTGGTATCCAGTTTGATTTTGCCAATGTGGGTGGCAGCCGCATCGACGGACAGCCGTGTCAGTTCAGCAATACTCTGGTTCTGGAATCGTACCGCCAGCGCAGTCGGGTTCAGACGGCTGCCGTTACAGCTGCGGCAGACTTTGGCGGGTTGCGCATTGTCGTCTTTGTCCAGGAAGTTTTCTTCTTCACCAGTCAGCTCTTCATTAAAATCGGCCAGTTGTTCGCCGGTGCCAAAGCAGGATGTGCACCAGCCATGCCGGGAATTAAACGAGAACAGTCGGGGATCCAGGTCATCAAAGCTGCTGCCACAGCCAGGGCAGGCGCGTCGCGTCGAAAACAGGGCATCGGCCTTGACCTTCTTGCGACGCTTTCCGGTTGTCACTTCGGTGACGCTCAACAGACCATTGCCAACGGCCAGCGCTTCACCGATCAGGCGGTTTAATTCAGCTTCGTTTTTCTTGTCGACAGCGCAGTCGCCTATCACGACTTCGATGTCGTGTTCCTTGTAGCGATCCAGGACGGGCCAGTCGTTACTGGGCAGTATCTTGCCGTCGGCGCGCAGATGGGTGTAACCCTTGTTGGCGGCCCAGGCAGCCAGTTCCTTGTATAAACCCTTTCGCCCGACCACAACCGGGGCCAGCAGGGTGACCTGACGCCCCTGCCATTCGGACTGAAGCCGTGACAGAATCATGTCCTGACTCTGAGGTTCTATGGGTACATCACAATCCGGGCAGTATTGTGTGCCCAGCTTGACAAACACCAGGCGCAGGAAGTGATAAATCTCGGTCAGTGTGGCCACAGTACTCTTACGACCGCCACGGCTGGTGCGTTGTTCAATGGCAACAGTAGGCGGGATGCCATGGATGGCATCCACATCAGGTTTACTTGCTGGCTGTACAAACTGCCTGGCGTATGCATTCAGAGATTCCAGATATCGGCGCTGGCCTTCAGCAAATACAAGATCAAACGCCAGTGTGCTCTTGCCACTACCGCTGACGCCGGTGATGACCGTGAATTGATTCCATGGCAGGCTGACGTCAATATTCTTCAGGTTGTGTTCGCGGGCATGGTGAATCTGGATCGCCTGTACTGGCTTGACGCGTTTACTGGTGCTTGATGTGCCCGATAGTGTTTTTAAGGCAGTGCTTCGCTTTTTGCCGCTACCCTGATTGCGTTTTAACTCGGCTTCGTAGTCTCTCAGCGCATGAGCTGTATGGCCTTTACCGCTGGCTATGAACTGTTTCGGTGTGTCCGCAGCAATCAGCTGCCCACCCTCAGCGCCACCTTCCGGGCCAATCTCTATCAGCCAGTCTGCTGCACGGATTACGTCCAGATTGTGCTCAATGATCAGCAGTGAATGGCCTGCGTCCAGCAGTTTGCGAAACGCTTTCAGCAACACATGGATATCGTGGAAATGCAGCCCGGTGGTGGGCTCGTCAAACAGGAACAGAATGCCTTTTTCTGATGTCTTGTTTCCAGAGGGTTTCTTGCCGGCAACCGTTTTGCTCGCAGGCTTTTTGTTACTAAGCTTTTTGTGACTAACTTGGGCCAGATGTCCGGCCAGTTTCAGGCGCTGTGATTCACCACCACTGAGCGTTGGTACCGCCTGGCCCAGTTGCAGGTAGTGCAGTCCGACATCAAGTAGTGGCTGCAGGCAGTTCTGCACCTCGGCATCACCGTCAAAAAACGCCAGTGCTTCTTCAACTGTCAATTCCAGCACATCGGCAATGGACAGGGCACGGCGACTGTCATGCGGGTCCAGCAGTGTCACCTCGAGAATTTCCCGGCGATAGCGTTTGCCATTACATTCGCTGCAGCGCAGGTAGACATCGCTGAGGAACTGCATCTCCACATGTTCAAAACCATTGCCAGCGCAGACCGGACAGCGACCATTGCCTGAGTTAAAACTGAAAATGCCGGGTTTGTATCCGCGCTCGCGTGCCAGAGGCTGATCAACAAAACGTTTGCGAATAACGTCAAACGCACCGACATACGTGGCCGGGATTGAACGTGTGGTCTTGCCCAGCGGGCTTTGATCGACAAACACAATGTTACTGATGTGTTCATAACCGCTCAGACTGTCGTGCACACCCGGTGCTTCGGTGGCAATACCAAATTCACGACAAAGACCGCGGTACAGAATGTCGCGCATCAGGGTCGATTTGCCAGAGCCGCTGACACCGGTCAGGCAGACCAGGCCACGCAGGGGAATGTCAACATCAACGCCCTTGAGATTGTTCTCACGTGCGCCGCGAATACAGATTAGAGGAAGTGTTGAACCTTGTTGCCCAGAGCTGACGCGTTTTTTAAAATCGTACACTGCAGCAGGCTCAGCAACCGCGTCGAGGGGCTCATCAGCTGCTTCGGCCACCAGCAACTCGCTGCTCAGGTACTTTGCTGTCAGTGAATCTTTGTGTTTGAGCAACTGTGCCGGTGTACCCATAAACCGTACTTCACCGCCACGCTTGCCCGGTCCGGGTCCGATGTCGATGATCAGGTCGGCGGCCAGCATGACCTGTGGGTCGTGTTCAACAACGATCAGGGAGTTGCCGGCGTCACGCAGGCGATGCAGTATCCCGACCATGCGCTGCATGTCGCGAGTGTGCAGCCCGATGCTGGGTTCATCCAGCACAAACAATGTATTGACCAGCGATGTGCCCAGCGCCGTTGTCAGGTTGATACGTTGTACCTCGCCGCCACTGAGTGTGCGTGATTGACGATCAAGCGTCAGGTATCCCAGTCCAACATCGAGCAGATATCCCAGGCGGGACCGGATCTCCCCGATCAACAGTTCGGTGGCCGCATCCAGCTTGCCGGGCAGTCGCAGTTTCTCGAAAAAGTCAGCACAGTCCTGTAATGGGAACTGCATAAGCTCATTGATGGTGTAGCTATTGTCAGGAATCCCGGTTTCTCCGGCCGCCTGCGGCTGCTGATGCAGGCGCCACCACAATGACTCAGGTTTCAGACGCGCGCCGTGGCAGGCATGGCACTCGGTATAGGCACGGTAACGTGACAGAAGCACGCGCACGTGCATCTTGTAGGCACGGCTTTCCAGCCAGGCAAAAAAGCGCCGAACGCCGTACCAGACATCTTTTGCCCAGTCTCCTTCGCCTTCCAGTACCCAATTCCGGTCGGCAGCAGTCATCTCCCGCCAGGGGGTATCCAGCGGAATGCCGCGCTTGCGGGCGAGTTTCTCCAGGTCAAACTGACATTCCAGAAAGCTCTTGCTCTGCCAGATTTTGATGGCGCCTTCACGCAGCGTTTTGTTGTGATCGGGGATGACCAGGTCAAAATCCACGTCAATGATGCGACCAAATCCGCGGCAGGTCTCACAGGCACCTATTGGTGAGTTGAACGAGAATGCACCGGCGCCTGCATCGCTGAACTCGCGTTCGCAGTCCGGGCAGTGCAGGTGGCTGGAGAACGCTTTGATCTGTTGCTCAGGCTGCTCGGGTTCGGCGTAAACCAGCACATGTCCGCTGCCATGATGCAATGCTGTTTCTACCGCTTCGGCCAGGCGAGCCAGATTGTCACTACGCAGCCGCAGACGATCCTGCACTACATGTACCTTACTCTCGTGACTGGCCTGAATGCGGGTGTAACCCTGCTGGTTCAGCCACTGGCGCACTTCCTGTTCACTGAAATTATGGGGCACCGATGCCGGGAAGCAGACATGCAGCCTGGTCTCGGCGGGCAGGCTGGCCTGCAGTTCGGCAACTATGCTTTGTGTAGAGTCTCGTTTGACCTCGCGCCCGCAACCTGGGCAGTGCAGATGTGACAGCCGTGCAAACACCAGCTTGAGATAATCGTTCAGCTCGGTCATCGTGCCGACAGTAGAGCGTGAGGTGCGCACCGGATTGGTCTGATCGATGGCAATTGCAGGTGGAATGCCTTCTATGCTGTCGACAGCCGGTTTGTCCATGCGATCCAGAAACTGCCGCGCATAGGCAGAGAAAGTCTCCACATAGCGGCGCTGGCCTTCGGCGTAGATAGTATCGAAAGCCAGTGTGGACTTACCCGAACCGCTGACGCCAGTGATCACAATCAGTTTGTTGACCGGCAGCTCCAGGCTTAAGTTCTTCAGGTTATTCTGGCGGGCACCGCGCAGGACAATCGAATCAATCACCGGTGATTTGTGTCTGGCGGACTTGGAGTCAGTTTTGGGCATGGAAATCGGGTCTGGATTAAGTGAGAAACTGTGAATTTATACAGTATTGCTGCGATTGTGTCCATCCAGCGTTTTCAGGCTAAATATGACGACCGCGTTTAGGTCACTATGCCCTCGGACAAGTGCCCGGTTCAAGGTAGAATCACATGATGAGCAAAACAATTCTTTCAAACGGGCGCGCCCTGATACTGTTGTTGCCCCTGTTTTTAATAAAGTCGCTGCCGGTGCAGGCGGCACTTCCGGAACGAATCCTGACGGACAAAGGCGCCGTGACAGGTATGGCGTTGCCGACCCAGGATGGTACCGGTGTCCACGAAGATGTCATGAGCTATCGTGGTATTCCCTATGCGGCACCACCTGTCGGCGAGCTGCGTTGGCGTCCTCCGCAAGCTGCGGCCGCCTGGCAGGGCGATCGCGATGCGACCACTTTCAGTGCGATGTGTGCACAGAATTTTCCCTCTGGTCGTGGCAATGACAGGATTCAGGAGTCCGGCATGAGTGAGGACTGCCTGTACCTGAATGTCACCTCGGCAGCGCAGTCGCCGGAAGCCCGTCAGCCGGTGCTGGTGTGGTTTCATGGGGGCAGTCTGACCTCGGGCTGGGGGAACTCCCATGCGCCCAACAGCTCACCTTTGCCTCGCAAGGGCGTCGTGGTGGTGTCCGTCAACCATCGCCTGGGGCCGCTGGGCTACTTCTCACACCCGGCATTATCAGCGGAATCGCCACTGGGTGTGTCTGGTAACTACGGCAGTCTGGATACCATAGCGGCGTTGCAATGGGTGCAAAACAATATTTCCGCCTTTGGTGGCGATCCTGATCGGGTCACCATTGCCGGCGTATCGGGCGGCGGTGAAAAGGTCCTGTTCCTGATGGCCTCTCCATTGGCAGAAGGCCTGTTCCATCGTGCGCTGGTCATGAGTGGTGGCATAGCGAATGTGCCGCTTGAACGGACCGAGCAGGCCGGGGTGGATCTGCTCAGCAGGATTGGCATTGACAGCAGCGAGCAGACCCTCGAGCGCATGCGGGCAACAAGCTGGCAGGACCTGGTCACCACCGCAGCCAGCCGCGAAGGGCGATACCGCTCGGTGTTTACATTGGACAACTGGTCACTCCAGGGACTTGCTGCGCAACATGATGTGCCAATCATTCTGGGGCTGATGGGCAGCGAAAAAGAACCTGATACCTCGCCTCCGTATATTGCCAGAGCCCTGACACCGGCCGTTGAACCTCTTAGTGACGTCTACGCCTATGTGTTTACGCATTTGCCATACGGCTGGGGCAGCAACGGCGGACTGGCGTATCACGGTGGAGATGTCAGTTATCTGTTCGGTGTACTGGAAAACATAGCGGGCCACTACGGCAACCTGTTTCGGCCTGGTCCGCGTCAGGATATACCGGCGGATCCGGGACTGGATTATCGAGACGACTGGGTCTCCGAAGCGTTTATGTCTATGCTGGTACAGTTTGCTGAAACCGGCGATCCCAATCTGGATGAGGCGGCTTTCGAGCGGCTTGGAAAATCCTGGCGCTGGCCGCGCCTGGATAACAACGATCAGTATCTCGATATCGGTATCAAACCCATTGTTAAAACCGGCTGGGTAAGGGCGGGGAGTAATCAGCGCCGTCCTCGCTATGAGGAATGATCAACGTTGAACGCGATATTATAAGTCCATGATGCCGCGGCGCGCCGATGCCAAACGGGGAGAGAATTTTGAAGAAGTTGAGTAAAGATCTGTTGACGGGCCT
The DNA here is from genome assembly GCF_029911965.1 of Pseudohongiella sp. SYSU M77423. Lineage (NCBI taxonomy): Bacteria > Pseudomonadati > Pseudomonadota > Gammaproteobacteria > Pseudomonadales > Pseudohongiellaceae > Pseudohongiella > Pseudohongiella sp. SYSU M77423. The sequence goes on from NZ_JARYTH010000006.1 coordinate 90,506, forward strand.
GTCGCTGTTGCTGCCCATTGTGTTGTCGATTCAATTGTTGATATGGGTTTTGACAACGGTCGAAGAATGGCTGAAGCAGGTCTGGGATCTGGTGCTGCCGGCTGAGTGGTACATTCCGGGCCTGGCGATTGTGAGCTTTCTGGCGCTGGCTGTGGTCACTGGCATCAGTTTCCGTGTGCGCATCATCAAACCGCTCTGGTTATGGGGACACCGACTGATCGATCGAATTCCCGTTCTTAATTACCTCTACAACACCATCAAGGATTTCTTTGACCTGATTGGCGGGCAGAATTTCAGTGACCAGAAAGTCGTCTGGGTAAGAATGCCCGACACGCCGTACAAATTGCTGGGCGTGGTGACAAAACAGGGCGACGACGAATGTTCGCGTTTGGGACAGATGATCAGTGATCAGGAAATTGCCGTGTATCTGCCGATGAGTTATCAGGTTGGCGGGTATATGGTGGTATTGCCCAGAGACTGTGTCGAACCCGCAGATATTGACGCGGGTGATGCGCTGCGCCTGATCATGAGTGCGGGGCTTGGCCAGAAAAAATCGAAAAGCTGATTGCCGTTACGTTTCATGACACCTGATATTAAAAACATCGCTAAAAATGAGATTTGCCCCTGCGACAGCGGTAAACGCTACTCGATATGCTGCGGCAGCCTGCATGCGGGCAAAGAATTCGCGCGCACCGCAAAACAGCTGATGCGCTCGCGCTACAGTGCCTTTGCGATTGGCGGGCTGGGAGACTATCTGCTGCAGACCTGGCACCCGGACACCCGTCCAGCTGTCAGCGCCGAACAACTGGGCGCAAAGGACACAGACTGGATCAGACTGGAGATACTGGACGCAAATCAGTCAGGCGTTACAGCCATGGTCGAGTTCAAAGCGCACTGGCGCGACGAAACCGGGCGGGTTCAGATTCACCACGAGCGCTCACGCTTCCTGCGCATCAAGGGCCGCTGGTTCTACCTGGATACTGCGGGCTGATTACAGCCCCCGTTGCCACTCCTCACGCAAGGGTATTTGCCCTGGCTGATGAATAGCAGTGCGCACAATTCGCAGCAAGCTGTCCTTGTCCTTGCCCAGTACACCTTTCAGAACAAGATAGTTGGACGCATGATCGCTGCGGAAGATGGTGCTGTTAAGTTCCAGGTGTTCCAGAAAGACTTCCATTTCACGAAACAGTTCCAGCTTGCCCAGCTTGCGCCAGCGATCACCAAAGTGTTTTGTAAAGCGCTGTGTGCCATTGGGCAGTTCCACCACCAGCGTTGAGAGATAATCAGGCTGGGCGGCGTTCATCAGTCGGGCGCTGTTGATAGCGTGGCGCTCACTCAGTTCAGGGCCACCCAGGCCGTTGAGTACCATGACCGAGCTCTTGATGTCAGCCGCTTTCATCTTCTGCAGGGCGTCCAGTGAGCTGTCAAAAGTTTCGCCTTTCTCTATCAGTTGCAGCAATTCGTCGTCGCCGGTCTCGCAGCCCACGTAAAGCAGACTAAGGCCTTTTGCGCGCAGCTCTCGCAGATCATCCACCGTCTTGTTGCGCAGATTGCGCGGCAGGCAGTAAGCACTGATTCTTGGTTTGTGTGGCAACCATCGATTGAGCATGTCCAGTATTTCGTTCAGGCGGCGCATTGACAGCGTCATTGCGTCACCATCAGCCAGAAAGACCCGGTAGACAGGCAGGCCGCGCTCAATGATGTCACGCACCTGTGACTCAAGGGCCTCGATTGATTGGGGCTGAAAGCGTTTCTGCGGGGCAGTATACATGTCGCAGAAAGTGCATTTATTCCAGGAGCAGCCGTTGGTCACCTGCAGGATCAGGGACTTCCATTCACTGGGTGGGCGAAAAACCGGTTCGATATAGGACATTGGATACATGGGGCGGGATTATAGCAGAGGCGGCATAACAGGCGTAGAATACGCGGTTTTTCTTATAGTCAGTGGCGCCTGCAGCTGAGCTGAGTCAGATTCTGGAATCCTTATGGACATACTGATAGCAATCGCACTGGTTTTTGTCGGTGCCTACGTACAGACCGCCGTTGGTTTCGGCCTGGCTGTGATTGCTGCGCCAGTGCTGTTCTTCGTGAATCCCGCCTATGTACCGGCGCCCGTGACGGTCTGCGCACTGGTGCTCTCGCTGATCAATGCCTGGTATTTCCGTGAAGGAGTGTCTCTGAGCGGATTGAAGGCGGCGGTGGTCGGGCGTGTCCCCGGTTCTCTGGCTGGCGCCGGGCTGCTGTTGTGGATGGACAAGAACATGCTGGCGCTGTGGATAGGGCTCTCGGTGTTGTTTGCCGTGGCGGTCAGTCTGAGTTCGTTGCGCTGGAGTCCTACCAACGGCAGGATGGTTGCTGCTGGCTTTCTCTCGGGCTTCATGGGCACCAGCACATCCATCGGTGGACCGCCCATGGCGCTGCTTTGGCAGCATCAGAATGTCGCATTGATACGGGCCAATCTGGCTGCGTTTTTTGTCGTCAGCTGCCTGATCTCCCTGCTTGTGCTCGCGCCGGTTGGACATTTCGGCTGGTCCCACTTCATGCTGTCCTTGCCTCTGATCCCCGCAACCGTCGCCGGATTCTGGGTCGCACGACAGACCATGGGCCGTCTGTCGCCTCAGGTCATCCGCGGTGGCTCGCTGATATTGTGTGCGATATCCGGACTCTACGCCGTGATCAGTGCGTTGGTGAACGGCGGCAGCTTGGTGTAAACTGCTGTGCTATCCATTCCAGATGGCCTTACGGGCCGGAAATAACAATAAACCAGGGCAGCGAATCGAAAGCGCGAGTTGACTGGCACTGAACCTCGAACAGAGGGTGCCCAACGACAGCAGCGTTGCCTGCATTGATCAAGGAGTGACTGCGCATGTCAGGCGTGTCAGAAGACAAGCTTAAAGCTGAGTGGCCACACAATACTTCGCTAAAAGCGTTCAAACAGGCTTGGGTGCTGGAAGGCGAACCATTGTGGGAACGAGTATTCGCTGTTCACCACGAACGCATGCAGATTAAAAATGGCAAGACTGCCTTGCGTAATCTCCAGAAGATTTTTACCTGCACATTCCGTCTGGCCAACAGCCAGGGTTTTCATTCCATGAGCCTCCGTGACCTGAGCCGAGAGACTCAGATCAGCATGGGTGGTTTGTACGCATATATTGGCAGCAAAAGCGACCTGGCATCTGCGATTGAATCGGTGGTGCGGCAGTCTATTGATGACGTCATGTCGGATATTCACAGCCACAATCTGCCACCTTACGAACACCTCCGGGCTGTACTGTTTGCAGACCTGTACATGAACGACATCATGCATCAGTGGTACTACTTCTGTTTTATCGAAGCCAAAGGTCTTGATCGCAGCCAGCGGGAAGCTGCCATGCAGATGGAGCTGAAGTTTGACCAGCGGCTGCAATCTATTTTCCAGGATGGCATTGATGCGGGTGTGTTCCGTTATCAGGGCGACACGGCACTGCTGTCGGCAGCAACCACCGCAATACTGCAACAATGGTATCTCAAGCGCTGGAAGTTCCAGCACCTGAAATCAGACATCAATGTTTTTGCCAATTTTGCGTTTTCACATGTGTTGAGTGCTCTGGATTACCAGGCACCTGCCAGTCAAAACTCAGACCAGGCGGAGGCCTCTGACTCGGTCAGTCAGCATTCTCTGGCCTGATGCCTTTTTTGGTGGCGTAGAACTTTCGAATTTCAGCCATATCGACCGACAGATCTCCGGTCGGATAAAAGAAGTCGGCCAGGCCAGCTTCTTTTTTATCTGCGTCCAGATAACCCATCAAAATCGGAACTCCGGCGTTATTGGCGATATGGTAAAATCCGGTCTTCCAGTCCTTGACCTTGGCCCTTGTGCCTTCGGGTGGAATCAGAACCACCAGCTCCGGGTTATCTCTGTACTGCTGAACAACCTGATCGACCATGCCGTTGTGGCGGGAACGATCTATCGGGATGCCACCCAGCCAACGCATCAGCCCACCAAATGGAAACTTGAACAGTGAGTTCTTGCCCATCCAGTGCAGGCGCAGCTTCAACTTCAGGACAACCAATAGCATGATGGGGAAATCCCAATTGCTGGTGTGTGGTGCGCCGATCAGAACAAAGCGCTGGTCGTTGAGCGGTTTGCCTATAGGCCGCCAGCCAATTATCCACAGAATCATCGTCGCCAGGCCGCGTAACAGAGCTGTCAGTAAGGGCGTGCAGAAGACTGTGGTCTTGCGAATCTGCATCGTGTGAGCTTCGGTGGCTTGAGTCATTTACCACTCCTGGAAAAAGTCGATCAGTGCCTCTTCGCGCACGCTGCGCACGGGGCCATCGATGCTGCCGAGATATAAAAAACCGATAATCGATTCGTGGGCTTGCAGGCCCAGCCCCTCGCGCATCACAGGGTGGGTCGCCATTGGCCCGGTGCGCCAGATTGCGCCAACATCCAGTGCGTACGCCGCATTAAGCATATTCTGCATGGCCGCTCCGGCGGCAAGGTGTTGTTCTGCCTCGGGGACTTTGGGGTGGGCTTTTGGGCTGACAATGCCGACTACAATCATTGGCGCCCGCAGCACTTTTTTCTGCGCGGACAACACATCTGCTTCCGTCATCTCGGGATTATCAGCCTTGCTCGCCTTACCCCACAACTCGCCCAGGCGGTGCCGGGACTCACCTTCAATGATCAGAAATCGCCAGGGTCGCAAGAGGCCATGATCGGCGGCCCGCAGCGCGGCACGAAATATCGCTTCACGCGTGGCCTGATCCGGAGCCGGATCGCTGACCCGCGATACTGAAACCCGCTGGTGTAGTACCTGCAGGGCATCTTTGTAGCTGGAGGTAATCTTGCTCATCGGGTGGACCAGAACTGCCGCACTGCTGCATCAGCAGTATTGGCCGTGCGACTGGTTAGGCTGTCTGCCATCGTCTGTTTAGTCATGTGGAATCCCCTTTTATGTGTTTTTCCGAAGCATAAAACAAAAGCCGCAGTGGGCAAAGGGAGGATATGCCTGCCCGGGCTTCAGCTGGCCGGTTGCATGTGGGCCTGCTCGGCGGCCAGTACACGCTGGAATGTAAGCCAGGAAACGATGGCCATCAGCAGGTTGCCCGTAAATGCGCCTATAAAGAACCCCGGTAAACCGTAGAGTTGACTGCCAACCCAGGCGAGTGGCACATAAAATACAAAAAAGCGGGCAAAGCTCAGATACAGCGCCACCATGGGTTTGTGCAGGGCATTCAGCGCAGAGTTACAGAGGATGATCACGCCCTGCATGCCGTAGCTCAACGGCATGATCCACAGGTATAGACGAATTATCCCGGCGACCTCCGCGTCGCGGGTAAACACCCAGGCGATCAGCGATGCCCCGAGTGCCATGACTATATAGATCAGTAACTGCCAGCCCTGCACAAAGCGCATGGAAAGCCGGCATGCCTCGCGAATGCGTTCGAGCTTGCCGGCGCCCAGATTCTGGCTGACAAACGGAGGGAGGGTACTGGAAAGAGCCAGGATGACCAGGCAGGCAATTGATTCCAGACGCGAACCGACACCAAACGCAGCAACTGCGGTTTCTCCGTATGAGGCTACGATGGCAGTCATGATGCCGGCAGCCAGCGGCGTCATCATATTGGCGCCCGAGGCGGGAATACCAATGCGCAGCATTTCGCGCGCTGAGTTCTTGAACACCGGACCCGTGGGCAGGCCGCGATAGATCAGTTCATGGCGAATGGCCAGGTAATAGAACAGAAAGCAGACACCGGCTATCCATGAGGCCAGCGTTGCATAAGCGGCACCCTGAATGCCCATGGCAGGAATCGGTCCCAGACCGAAAATGAAAAGGGGATCCAGTGCCGCATTGATCAGACCGGCCGCCGCCATCAGGATGCTGGGCGTTCTCGTGTCGCCATTGGCTCGCAGCACGGCGTTGGCACAAATGATGGCGACCAGCAGCACACTGGTGGGTAGCCAGATGTCCATATACTCGCGAATCGCCGGCAGCATGGATTCTGGTGCACCCATCAGCAGAAAAATGCTGTCCATGAAAATATAACCGACAATCGCCAGCACGCCAGCCAATGCCATGGCGACGTAGTTTGTCACTGTCGACGCCTGCTTGGCCTTTTCTGTTTCACCGCGACCAATGTATTTGGCGACCACGGCAGATGTGCCGATGCTCAGACCGATGGCCAGACTCATGATGGTGAAGGTGACGGGGAAAGTAAAACTGATGGCAGACAGTGGCTCGGTGCCGAGCATACTGATAAAGAAGGTATCAACCAGATTGAAGCTGAACATCATGACCATGCCAACAATCATGGGCATGGTCATATTGATGAGGGTTTGACCGATGGGGCCTTCTGTCAGTTTGTGGCGATTACTGCGTCTGGGTTCTGCCATGTCCGACCATCGGTTCTGATGAGTTATTTTGTTGTTTTAGCTTGTCAGGGTCTGGCGTATTTTCAGGAGTTGTTTGAAGCATTTGGGATTGCTGAAAAGCAGCTCTTTGCTCTGTTGTACCTGCGGATTGCCCTGAGGATCTCCCAGCAGAGCACCAGACTCAAGAAGAATCAGGCGGGCGGCAGCAATGGCGGTTTCCGGCTGCTGTGCGCACCAGGCAGCATCCAGTCGTCCGGATGCGACATGCGCCATGTCCAGAGCTGGACATCCGCTGATCTGAACCCACGCCGGCAGCGCCTGCAGGCTGGCCAGGAGTTTCTGCATGATGACGGTCTCGCCCTGAGGGTCACCATCCAGCGCGATCATGGACTGCTCAAGCTCACTGGCCTTGCCAACCCGGATACGTGTCGCATTCAGCTGGGCACCGTCGCCCTTGCTGGCTGTGAATTCCTGATTGGTAGCCGGATTGACGAGTACGCCCTGAGTAATGCCCTTGCTGGTTTTCAGCGCTACGGAAACGCAGAATGCTCCTACGCCACGATAGAAATTACGGTTGCCCACGATAGGGTCTATCAGCCAGGTGTTGGCACGATCTGCACCCTCGGTATAACCACTGATGCGCGATTCGACACTGAAATCAGGGTAAGCCTTGCGCAGGTGATAGAGGATGGTTCGCTCCGCATCCAGGTCCATGCTGGTCACCAGGTTGCCGCCATGGTCTTCAACAACATTGACGCGATCCAGGCGGTCGCTGACATGGGCGATTTGTTCGGCGGCGCTGCGGGCGGCGCGGAGGGCAATATTGATAACTGGGTGCATAGTCTCGACAATCGGGAGTGAATCAGCCGCCAATGATAGCAAAACGAGAGCAACGCAGATAGTTTGTTATCAGGCTGTTATAATCCGGACCCATTTTATAAACATCAACGGACGCGGAGAGATCTTTGAGCCTGCCCGAATTTTCCAATATCCAGGTCGTGCTGGTTAATACCTCACATCCCGGCAACATCGGCGCCGCCGCGCGCGCCTTGAAAAATATGGGGATTCCCAACCTGCGCCTGGTCGATCCCAGGGACTATCCCAGTGATACCGCAACCTGGCGTGCGGCATCGGCCACTGACGTGCTGGATAGGGCAGAGGTGTTTCCCGATCTGCAGACGGCTGTTGCGGATTGCGGACTGGTGATTGGCGCCAGTGCCCGGTCACGCCGGATGCCATGGCCGGTGCTCAGCCCCCGACAGTGCGCGAATCATGTGGCAGCAGACGCCGGTCGCAACAAAGTTGCGCTGGTGTTTGGCCGTGAAGACAGCGGTCTGAATAACGAAGAGCTGCAGCTCTGCCATTATCACGTACAGATTCCCGCCAATGAAGAGTACAGCTCGCTCAATCTGGCGGCGGCTGTGGTGGTGATCTGTTATGAGGTGCGGGTTGCCATGCTGGATGCGCTGTCGGCAGGTGAGGCGGCACAACCGGTTCACAGTGGTGATTTTTACGATGCCAGCGTTGAAGATGAGTACTGGGATGTGCCCAAGGCAGATAACCACCAGTTGGAACTGTTCTATGCCCACCTTGAGCAGGTGCTGACTGACATGGACTTTCACGATCCCAAAAACCCGCGCTTGCTGATGCCACGTATGCGCAGGCTGTTTGGTCGGATACGTCCGGACGCCATGGAAATCAACATACTGCGCGGCGTGCTGACCTACATTGATGATCACGTTAAACGTGCCAATCGCAATGATGCCGGGGATGACTCCGCTGCGTAGTGACCTTTTGACTATCGAACCCCCCAACACAACAACCCAAAATCAAGTGCAGGAACCCTATTCAGTGTTAACAGCGATGTATGAACAGATTGCCGCGGAGATCGGCGCGAAAGCCCAACAAGTAACTGCCACTGTTGCCATGCTGGATGACGGCGCGACAGTCCCGTTTATTGCCCGCTACCGGAAAGAAGTGACCGGAGGCCTGGATGACACACAGCTGCGCAAATTGCAGGAGCGCCTGGTCTATCTGCGTGAGATGGAAGATCGACGAGAGGTCATTCTCAAGAGCATCTCCGAGCAGGAGAAGCTGACGCCGGAGCTGGAAGCTCAGATCCGCCAGGCGGATACCAAGACTGCTCTGGAAGATCTCTATCTGCCCTACAAGCCCAAGCGCCGCACCAGGGCACAGATTGCCAGAGAGGCGGGCCTGCAGCCGCTGGCCGACAGCCTCTACGACAACCCGACGCTGGACCCGGAACTGGAAGCTGAGAAATACATTGATGCCGACCAGGGGGTCGCCGATGCAAAAGCAGCATTGGACGGCGCCCGTCACATTCTGATCGAACAGTTTGGCGAAGATGCAAATCTGCTGGGCAAGCTGCGGGACTTCTTCTGGGGGCACGCGCATATGATCTCGGAGCTGGTGCCGGGCAAGGAACAGGAAGGTGCCAAGTACCGGGATTATTTTGAATTTTCGGAAGCGGTTACGACCATTCCCTCGCACCGCGTGATGGCCCTGTTCCGTGCCAGAAACGAGGGCATCCTCAATCTGAAGCTGGATATCCCGGTCGACGAAAACGCACCACCAGCGCGTCACGCCTGCGAGGGTATGATTGCCTCGCACTGGAAGATCAATGATCAGGGCAGGGCAGCTGACAAGTGGCTGGCAGATGTGGTGCGCTGGACCTGGCGCGTCAAGGTACATACACACCTGCAGACGGACTTTCTGACTCAATTGCGTGAGCAGGCGGAAGAGGGCGCCATCGATGTGTTTGCCCGCAATATCAAGGATCTGTTGCTGGCGCCGCCAGCTGGCAAGAAAGTCACGATCGGTCTTGATCCGGGTCTGCGCACCGGCGTTAAACTCTGCGTTGTGGATCAGACTGGCAAAGTGCTGGACCACGGTGCAATTTTTCCGAACGCGCCTCAGCATCGCAAGGCGGAGGCGGCTGCCGTATTAAAAGCGCTCTGTGATAAATACCCGGTTGAACTGATCAGTATCGGCAATGGTACCGCGTCGCGTGAAACCGACCAGTTTGTGGGTGATTTCTGCAAACAGTTCCCGCAGTTCAAGCTCAAGAAAGTCATGGTCAACGAGGCGGGTGCATCCGTGTATTCAGCTTCGGAGTTTGCCTCACAGGAACTGCCGGATCTGGACGTCACCATCCGCGGCGCCGTGTCCATTGCGCGCCGACTGCAGGATCCTCTGGCCGAGCTGGTAAAGATCGAACCCAAGTCGATTGGTGTTGGTCAGTACCAGCACGATGTCAGTCAGGTGAAGCTGGCCAGAAGTCTGGACGCAGTGGTCGAAGACTGTGTGAACGCAGTGGGTGTGGATGTCAATTCAGCGTCGGCTCCATTGCTAAAAAGGGTGTCCGGTCTCAATCAGTCGCTGGTCAGCAATATTCTGGAATTCAGGGACCAGAATGGTCAGTTCCGGTCGCGTGAACAATTGAAGAAGGTGCCCAGGTTCGGGGATAAGACATTTGAACAGGCAGCTGGTTTTCTGCGTGTCCATGAAAGTGAGAACCCGCTGGATGGGTCCGCAGTGCACCCTGAGTCCTATCCGCTGGTTGAGGAAATCGCACGTCGCAACAATCGCGACGTGAAGTCACTGATCGGTGACGCTGCGTTTCTGCGCGGCCTGAAGGCCCAGGATTACGTCAGCGAGAAATTCGGTCTGCCCACTGTTCAGGATATCCTCAAAGAGCTGGAGAAGCCCGGTCGTGATCCGCGTGGCGAATTTAAAACAGCGGAATTGAAAGAAGGTGTTGAGGAAATAAAAGACCTGGTGCCGGGCATGATACTCGAAGGCACTGTCACCAATGTCACCAACTTCGGTGCATTTGTTGATGTAGGGGTGCATCAGGATGGCCTGGTGCATATTTCAGCCCTGTCAGACAAGTTTGTTAAGGATCCGCACGAAGTGGTGAGTGCCGGCCAGATTGTCAAAGTCAAAGTGCTGGAAGTTGATCGTGAAAGAAAACGAATCGCCATGACCATGCGTCTGGATGATCCCTTGCCGCAACCTGGCGAGAAAAGCGATGGCAGTCGTTCCTCGCGTGGTGGCGCCCGGGCTGCAACATCCACCCGTGGCAAGAAGGACTTTGGAAAAGCGGCTGACAACAAGCGTCAGACCGGTACGATGGCGGCGTTGTTTGAGCAGGCTCTCAAGAACAAGAAATAGCTTGTGTTACTTTTTGGACAATGAGTCTGAATAAAAAAAAGGCAGCTCAGTTGAGCTGCCTTTTTTGTTCGGTAAACACCTGGGAGTTGATCAGAACTCGTACAGGAAACCAACTGACGCGGTACGTGCCTTGTTCGGGCGCGCGCCGTCGGGATCGCGTGAAACAATCTTCTGTTTGTCGAACAGGTTTTCTACTTTAAGGAATAACTCAACACCGTTATTGATGGTGTAGCGGCTGATCAGATCGGTAACGAACAGAGTGTCAGTTCTAGCGTATGGGCTGACCGAGTTGTTACACCCGATTGACACACACATTTCGTGCACCAGCTTGCCGACGATGTAGTTGTTCCAGCCATTGGCCAGCTCCAGACCACTACGGACACTGAAGATATTACGTGGTACGTCTTTCAGCTCGTCACCCTTGTTCACACCAGCCGTTGCATCAGTACGTGTGATCTCGGCATCAGTCAAGGTGTAACTGAAATCGAAGGGCACAGACGCGTCGCCTACCGCAAACCGGTTGCCAAACTGAACTTCCAGGCCCTGAATCACTGCTTCACCAGTAGTGTAAGAGCCACTAGTTTCGCCGTTGCTGCAGGGGCTGGCCAGTGAGCAGTTCTCACTCTTGTTCGAGAAGTCGCTGTAAAAACCGATCAGTTCAGCGAACAGGGTGCCGCTCTGGAAACGGAAGCCGGCTTCATAATTATCGCTGGTTTCCGGGTCTTCGTTAGGTTGTGCGCCTGCACCCAGTGGAGAAAATCCGCGATGCACGCCAGCCAGGATCTGGAAACTGTCGCTGATCTGATAGGTCAGTGACACGCCTGGCAACCATTCGCTGGCTTCGTTGTTGGTAATACGGTTCAGCGAGCTGCGGTCCAGAGTTGCGTAACGATGTTCGCTGGTGGTGACGTTTTCGTGTCGCAATGCCGCGTTGACGGTCAGCGCGTCCGTGACCTGCCAGGTATCCGTCAGCCAGAAGGTCACTGCATCTGCAGAACCTACACGATTGTCGCCGGAACCTGGCTGGATACGGCGGTCGTAGATCAGTCTTGCGCCGGCCTGGTTGTAAACATCAACGGGCTGGAAGCGGTCTGATTCGTCTTCGTGAGTGCGCGCACCGAACTCGATCAAGTGATCGCCCTGGTTATGCGTCAGATTAACTTCAACACCGCGTGATTCGTAACTACGATTGTTGTTCTTGTAACGCAGTCCATTCACGTTCCCTGATCCGTCCAGAATTGCCTGGGCACGCTCATCGCCGCGGTTGGCAGCATCAATGTACGCACCACCGCCGTCGAGTTTGAACCAGTTACGTTTGAAATTGTTCTGGTAGGCATTCGCGCTCAAGCTTGTGTTGTCGCTTAGCGCCAGAGCATAGCTGAGCTGGATCGACGAGTGACGATTGCTCATATCATCAATGGATGACAGGCCGTATCGACGGTTGGGGTTGGCTTCGAAGTCGGCATCGGTCAGACCCAGATAGGTTTCCAGAGAGGTTTCCTCTGAATACTGCAGTTTTAGCAGCAGGCTTTGCGCCGGTCCTTCTGTGGATTGCCAGCCAAGCTTGGCAACGTAATCCTCAATACGATAGTCGCCGGCATCGTTGCTGCGATCGGTGTCCTTAAAGCTTTCACCATCGCGCTGTACGGTTTCCAGCAACCAGCCCATGGATTCGCCCTGTCCACCTGCCCAGGCATGCAGATCGACGCTGCCGCGCTCATCAATCACGGTTTGCACGCTGCCAGCACTTTCCTGCGGAATGGGCGTGCTGACCAGATTGACTACGCCACCGGTGGTCTGAGGACCATAGCGAAGCAGTGGCGCGCCTTTCAGGACTTCAACGGTGGACTGACGGGTCGCGGTAGGGAAGTAGTAGGCTGACGGGTCGGCGTAGGGCGCCGGTGCCATCATGATGCCGTCTTCCATGATGGTGACTTTGCTGCTGCGCTCGGATGTGGCGCCGCGGATACCGATATTCGGGCGCAGTCCCAGGCCTTCTTCTTCACGGATGTAGACACCCGGCACGGTTTTCAGAAGCTGGTTGATATCTGTGGCAGCTTCAATGCGAATCTGCTCTCCATCAATCACAGCGCCGGAGCCGGCCACGGTGCGGGCGTCTTCACGGCTGCCAATGATCAGGAATTCCTCGACATTCGAGGCGTGGGCGCCGACAGTTGATCCCATGATGATGGCGGACACAGCAAATTGCAGACGCTTGTTGCGAATCTTCATATAACTCCCCTGAGGATAGTATCGTCCTATGGTGTTGGCGCATTGCCTGCGATTTCTTTGAGCGCATGACGAATGCAAAAAATTGCGCCAATCATAGTGTTAATCATTCTCGTTAGCAACGTAAATCGCATTTGAGAATGAGCCTCAGAGGGTTTCCAGGATCAGTGGATACGGCGTTTGACGGACTTTCTGCCCAGCTTGCCACCAGCAGTGTGTCGCCGTCCACCTGCGCCATGTCTCGCCGCAGCGCGCGGTGCGGATTTTCCACCCCTCGCGGGTTTGTCGTCCGGCACCAGGCAGTGTGGCGCGCTGCCGATAAGGTCGTCACGTCCCATTTTGCGCAGGGCCGTGCGCAGCATCGGCCAGTTCTTGGGGTCGTGGTAGCGCAGGAAGGCTTTTTGCAGTCTGCGCTGCTCGATGTCCTTGCTGACCGTGACCGATTCACTTTTGTAGGTCACTTTCTTAAGTGGATTCTTGCCGGAATAGTACATCGCCGTAGCCAGCGCCATCGGTGATGGATAGAAGGTCTGCACCTGGTCGGGCTTGAACTTGTACTTCTTCAGCCAGCGCGCCAGATTCATCATGTCTTCATCATCGGAGCCGGGGTGGGCAGCAATGAAATAGGGAATAAGGTACTGTTCCTTGCCAGCCTTGGCCGAAAAGTGATCAAACATGCGTTTGAATTCATCGTAGGCGCTGATGCTGGGTTTCATCATCTTGGAAAGCGTTTTGTCTTCGCTGTGCTCCGGTGCGATCTTCAGGTAGCCGCCAACATGGTGTGTCACCAGTTCTTCAACGTATTCCGGATCCTTGATGGCCAGGTCATAGCGCAGGCCTGAGGCGATCGCCACACGTTTTACCCCGGGAATGGCGCGCGCCTTGCGGTAAAGTTGTGTCGTAGGGCTATGGTCCGTATTCAGATGCTGACAGATGGTCGGATAGACGCATGACAGGCGTTTGCAGCGCTTCTGGATCTCCTGGGACTTACAGTTGAGTTTGTACATATTGGCAGTCGGGCCGCCAAGGTCGGAGATCGTGCCGGTGAATCCAGGCACCTGGTCGCGAATTTTTTCAATCTCGCGAAGAATGGAACCCTCTGACCGGCTCTGGATAATGCGTCCTTCGTGCTCTGTTATCGAGCAGAAGGTACAGCCGCCAAAGCAGCCCCGCATGATATTCACCGAGGTTTTGATCATATCGTAGGCAGGAATACGGGCATTGCCATATGACGGATGCGGGCGACGCTGATAGGGCAGGTCGAACACCCCGTCCATTTCGTCTGTTTCCAGCGGAATCGGTGGTGGATTGACCCATACGTCCAGCGTACCGTGCTTCTGAACCAGTACCTTGGCATTGTAGGGGTTGGACTCCTGGTGCAATACCCTTGAGGCGTGCGCATACAGTGCAGGGTCTTTTTTCACCTTGTGGTATGGCGGCAGCCGGATATATGTGCGTTCAGGATCGCTGTCGAACTGTCGGTGCAGCGGCAGCGGTATGATGCGGACCGTCGTTACGGTTTCAGCATCAGGCACAGGCGCTTTGACTGCTACAGCGTCGCCCCCGGCCATGCTCACAGTCTGCCCGGCTTTGGCGAGTTCGCGTGTCTTGGTGTCGGTCGCCTGGTCGTGTGGCACTTCGTAAGGGTTCGGAATATTGTCGATGCGGCCTGGCCAGTCGATGCGGGTCGAGTCAATCTCGGTCCATCCAGCCGGTACATCTCTGCGCACAATAGCCGTACCACGCACATCGGTCATCGTCGCCAGATCCCTGCCATTTGCGATCTGATGAGCAACCTCAACCAGCGCCCGCTCAGCGTTGCCATAGAGCAGAATATCGGCGTTAGAGTCGATGAGTATGGACTGGCGAACCTGGTCGCTCCAATAGTCATACTGTGCTATACGGCGCAGGCTTGCCTCTATGCCACCGATGACGATAGGCGTGTCGTAGAATGCCTCACGGCAGCGCTGACTGTAAACGATCACCGACCGATCGGGACGCTTGCCCGGTTCTGCATTCGGTGTATAGGCATCGTCGCTGCGGATACGCAGGTCCGCGGTGTAGCGGTTGATCAGCGAGTCCATGTTACCGCCGGTGACCCCGAAAAACAGATTCGGCTTGCCCAGGGCTTTAAACGGCTCTGCACTTTGCCAGTCGGGTTGCGCAATGATGCCCACCCGGAAGCCCTGAGCCTCCAGCAAACGTCCAACCACAGCCATGCCAAAACTGGGGTGGTCGACATAAGCGTCCGCGGTAACGATGATGATATCGCAGCTGTCCCAGCCCAGCGCATCCATCTCCGCCCGTGACATGGGCAGATAGGGAGCGGTGCCAAAGCACTCGGCCCAGTAACGCGGATATGAAAACAGATGTGGCGGTTTGCTTGAGTCGGACATGTCGGCGCGGGATACCTGAGAAATTCAGCGCCATTCTACACGATTGTGGCCCTGACATGAATGATAGCCTGAAGCTGGCGCTATGCTGTATTGCGCACCTGACCGGAGAACTGCGTCGCTTATTGCGCGGTACCTCAAATAGGTCTGTCGGTACGGTCATTATTCGCCATCAGCCGGCCCCACACTGAGTCGCAGTGACTGTCCGTTAACCGTGACGGCGCCATCAATGACAGATATATGGCTTAGCGCACGGCCATTGCTGATGCGAGTCCAGCCCTGTAACTGAATGATCTGCAACAGGTCTTTGCCAGCCCCGGCGCCCAATGCATCGGCATCGGCATCGAGGTAGAGTTGAAGGTTGCCGGGTATCGGTTCGTCTGCAGCCCTGGTCAGAACAGCAGGGAGCGACCAATGACCACGTGATTCCAGCCAGTGTTCACCGCCGAGGGCGCTGAATCCTGCGATACCCCGGAGCGCGGCAATAGTAGGCGACTCCATGGTCAGCACCGCTGACCCGGATAAATGCGGTGTGTCCGGCCCGGTAACTGGATCGAGGTTGATCAATTGAAATTCCGCAATTGCCAAAGGCGTGTCACGCAAGTGCCGGATAATGGGGCCGTGAGTGACTGACAATTGTGTACGTTGCGTGGCGGTTTGTGAGCCATCAGCGGACAATACAGGCCCCGCAATCGTCAGGTAGTAATTGCTGGTGAACCAGCCGGGTTCAATCCTGTCCAGATGCACGGAC
Organism: Pseudohongiella sp. SYSU M77423; assembly: GCF_029911965.1. Lineage (NCBI taxonomy): Bacteria > Pseudomonadati > Pseudomonadota > Gammaproteobacteria > Pseudomonadales > Pseudohongiellaceae > Pseudohongiella > Pseudohongiella sp. SYSU M77423. The sequence continues at coordinate 106,431 of NZ_JARYTH010000006.1, forward strand.
AGCAGGGCGCTGTATGGATTGCTGTTGGTCGCCGCAGTCAACAGCGCTGACATCTGATGACGCACGCCCAGACCAATCAGCCCGGGTAATGAAACAGCGATCAAGCCTGCCAGCAATGCGATGGTCAGTATAAAGTTGCGAATTTTTCTCAATAGTTTGCTCAATTTTGCTTCCGGTCCGCTCATTCTGTCGCCTGGGCGCTGCGCTACTTAAGGTCATGTTCATCAGACCGGTTCAACACGCAAAGATCACAAAGGATGATAGGCAATATTCTCGGGTTTTATACAGGATAAAGCGACAATTTTCGCCGTTAATTCGTTTGCAATGCATTGGGGGTTTGGCTATCGTTGAAGCGCTTTTCTCAGTGGTACCGTGTGTCTTTTCTCTGCCTGTTGCTGGCCGAAGACCCGGTTTAGTTCTGAACGGCCTAGTGAAATCAGCAACATGTAACCGCTGTTTAGGTTTTTTACATAACAATAATGAGGAGTAGTCTCTCATGTCCAGATGGCTTGTCAAAAAGAGTCTGGCTTGCGCGATAGCTGGCTTGACAACAGGTGCTGTTGTTATGCCCGCTTTTGCCCAGCAGTCAGATGAAGCACAGGAAGTTGAAGAAGTCGTAGTAACCGGTTCTTACTTGCGCGGCAGTCCGCTTGATGCGCCATCCCCCGTGCAGGTCGTCGACAGAACCTCTATAGAATCCCAGGGCGCGGCCCAGATATGGGACGTTGTCAAGAATCTCGAAATCAACTCTGGCTCCATTTCCAATGAAGGCGCAGAAGGCAGTAACGCAGCGCTAGGTACCCTGTCCGGCACCGCCAACATCAACCTTCGCAACCTGGGCGAAAATTCCACACTGACTTTGATCAACGGCAAGCGCCAGGTCGCTGCTGCAACAACCACCCCATCCGGTGGCGAATTTGTTGATATCAACACAATACCTCTGGTAATGGTGGAGCGGCTGGAAGTTCTGACCGACGGTGGTTCAGCACTCTACGGTTCGGATGCCGTGGCCGGCGCAGTGAACATCATCATGCGCACAGATTTCGAAGGACTTGAAGTCTACGGTGATATTCAGGGTATCGAAAAAGCCGGGGACAAGTTTGACAAGACCGGCAGTGTGATCTGGGGCTGGGCGAGCGAGACCGGTGCCACCAATTTTGTCCTGGCAGGTGAGACATTCCGCCGTGATCCGGTCAGTGTCGAAGATGCCCGCTACTTTGATGAACGCTCTGAGTTCTCAGCGACAGTCGGTGGACTTGGCACCATCATCAATCAGTCTTCTTTTGGGGCCAGGCTGAACAGAGACTATATCAATCAGGCGGCGATCGATCAGGCCGTTGCCGAGGGCGGTGACGCCTCGCTTCGCTACACAGATCCATTGTGCAGCGAATTAAGCTCTGCAGACGGCACACCGTTTTTTGTCGGCACCAACACTGCGCCGCGAGGTGAGCCCAGCTCAAGCTGCCGCGAGTATTCCTACGAGTGGAACCTGCTGGCGGTCGGCATGGAGCGTAACAGTATTGCGGGTGCCTTCAGTCACAGCTTCAGTGAGAAGGCCGAATTTTATTCATTCATGCAGTGGTCACACAGCGACATTGAGCGCTCTGACTCTGGTGCCGTAAGCTCCCGTGGTCCCACAGTGATGTTGGCGCAGCCGGGAGCGCATCAGGGCAATCCGCTGATTCCGCTCGGCGCACCTGCCAATTACAGTATCGGCCGTTATGCCGAGCTGGGCTCCATGGCGCCTCTGATCGGTCTGGATGCACCTTCCTCCATACCCAATGCGCCGATCGCAGGCTATAACGGCGGGCCCAATGTGCCGATGTATGCCAATGTCAATATTGGCAATGCGCCTCGCCTGGGCGGCAATAAAAACCGCAATGAAACCGAGACTGTCGGAATCCAGGCCGGATTAAAGGGTGAGTTTTATGCTCTTGGCGACCGTCGCTTCAATTACGATGTTGGTTTCTCCTGGAGTGGCACGAGCTTTGAACTGGAGTACCAGACTTTCCAGCGTGACCGCGCCGAACTGGCAGCAAACGGCCTTGGTGGTCCCAACTGCACTCCCAACGGGCGCGCAGATTTTGATTTTATCAGCGCGGGTGCGCAGCACCCCGCCGCGTTTCAGGCCGCCAATGCCCTGGCTACCCGGCTTGGGATAGCGCCTCAAATCCCGACTTTCTGGGGAGCCTACGGAGCCGGTCTGACGCAGACCTTTTTCCCAGGATTCGTATTGACGACTCGCGAGAGTCTGTCGCTGGCGCTAACCAGTAACAACCAGGGGCAGGACGGCTGTCAGTTCTACAACCCGTTCCTGACACAGATGACTGACAGTAATCTGGCCAACTCTCAGGAACTGGTCGACTGGATGATGCCGACCGTCAAGCGTGCCGACAAACGTAACCAGCTTGCGGTATTTGATGCAGTAGTCTCCGGCGAAATGTTCGAAATGACAGGTGGTACCGCGCAATTCGCGGTGGGTGCACAGCTGCGCAAGCAGAACAATAAATCCAATGCACCAGCCATCAACCTGCCCGGTATCCCCAATGCGATTCTGGGGTATGACGAAAACGGCGTGCCGGATGAGTTTCACTACGTCAGCAATAACTACGAGTGTTCTCAGTGTATTTTCAATTACGACACCGATCGTGATGTCAGTGCCGTATTCACAGAGCTTTCACTGCCGATTCTGGCAGACGTTGAAACACAACTGGCGCTTCGCTACGAAGACTATGGCGGTTCCATCGGTGGCGAGCTGACGCCGAAAGTGGCAGCAAGCTGGCGCATCACAGATGAGCTGCTGCTGCGTGGTTCTTTCTCGCAGTCGTTCCGTGCGCCCAACCTGGGTGTGGTCGAGGCGGGCCTGGAGGCTGGCGAAATCACCTTCCGTGATCCGATTCGAAATCAGGCGGTTCGCGCCGGACTGCGGCCTGCTACCAATGAATTCGCCGAGCCAAACACGACCTATTCAGTGGGTGCACCAGCGCCTGATGTTGGTAACGAGTCAGCCAATACCTATAATATCGGTTTTCAGTGGACACCTTTTGGTGCCCTGGATGGCCTGTCGGTAGGCGCTGACTTCTGGCGTTTTGAGGTGAAAGACCGGGTATTGCCTCAGCCGGGTATTTCGTCAATTGAAGGCGAAATAGCTGCCTTCGAGCAAGCGGCCCAGAATCCTGCCAACTATGTGTTCAACAGCTCACTGGGCAGTGATGCCGCGGTGCGCAACGTGGCCTGCGATCCTGCGGCGCTGGAAGCGGAGTGGGGCAGTAATCCGGACAATTCACGCAATGCCGCGGGCGGCGTCATAGAGGGCTCCCGGCTTGACTGCGTCGTTGACCCGGCTACCTATGTCGTACCCAATGTTGTTCGATCGGTAGGCAGCACTACGGCTGCGCTGATAACCATTCAGAGCTCCACAATCAATGCCGGTGAAATAGAATCGGATGGCGTGGACCTGAAGCTGGCCTACGACTGGCAGACTGATGTCGGTCGTTTCCGTGCCAGTTCTGACTTTACCTACGTCAACAGCTACGAGCTGATTGATGTGCCTGGGCTGGAGCTGGGCCTGATGGAGACCGGCGTATTCGACGCGGCAGGTACTACAGGTGATGGCGTGCTGGTCCGCTCGCTGCCGGACCTGAAGGGCAATGTAACTGTGGGCTGGTCAAGCAACAGCCTGGCGCACAGTGTTTCGGTGATCGGCCGATTTATTGGCTCTTACGATGATCTGGCCTATGCGAGCACATTCGAGGCAGGCAATGACTATGTGCGATCGGTAGTGCAGGAGAAAGTCGACAGCTACAGCAGTGTTGACCTGCAGTACAGCTATCGCCATGAATGGGCCAACCCCGATCTGGGCAGTGCCACGCTCACCGTTGGTATGCTGGACGCATTCAATGCTGAGCTGCCATTCCGCTATCAGGGCGCACTGAACTACGACGCCAGTGTTTTTGATGGCCGGGGTCGTCGATTGTACGCCAGGGCATTGCTGCAGTTCTGATACAGCCGCCTGGCAATCCTTTAAAAAAACGGGCCTGAGACAAGGCCCGTTTTTTTATGTCTCATGACTCTTATATCAGTCTTGTTAATGATGAATATTGTTCTGCTTTATCAGAGCTGGGCAGGAGGAGCTCCAAAGTAATGAAGTGATTCAATTTTGTTTGCATTGCCTATTTCAATTGGCTAAAGTCAACGGAGATTCCCTGAAGTACCGGTCCGTTCTCAAGGAAGTGGGTCGGTGTAGTATCGAATTGACTGCGCAGGATGCGTATAGCGCAACATTCCGATCTAACAATAAGAATCACGGGGGAACAGTCCATGTCTGCAAGACCTGGTTTCCGAAAGAATTCTCTACTCCTGGGTATCATATCTGCAATTTCTTGTGTACCTGCCTTTGCCCAGGATTCCGAACCTGAAGTAGAAGAAGTGGTAGTCACCGGCTCCTATCTGCGTGGCAGCCCACTTGATGCTCCATCACCTGTACAGGTAGTAGACCGTGCGTCCATCGAGGCCCAGGGTGCGGCGCAGATCTGGGATGTTGTGAAAAACCTGGAAGTCAACTCCGGCTCGGTGAGCAACGAAGGTGCCGATGGCGGTAATGCCCTGATGGGTAACGTCTCCGGTATGGCCAACATCAACCTGCGTAACCTTGGCGAAAATTCAACGCTGACTCTGATTAACGGCAAGCGCTTCGCCCCAGCAGCGACTGCGACGCCGACAGGCGGTGAGTTTGTCGATATCAACACGATCCCACTGGTGATGGTGGAGCGTCTTGAGGTCCTCACTGACGGCGGCTCGGCTCTATATGGCTCCGATGCGGTGGCAGGTGTTGCCAACGTCATCATGCGTACCCAGTTTGAAGGCTTTGAGCTTTACGGCGACGTGCAGGCCATCGAAAAAGAGATGGAAAATCAGGACCAGACACTCAGTGCCATCTGGGGCTGGTCAAACGAAACCGGATCGACGCACTTTGTGTTGTCTGGGGAAATATTCCGCCGCGATCCGGTCTCGGTCAGCGCTGCACGTTACTTTGATGATCGCTCTGAGTTTACCGGTACGGTAGGTGGGCTGGGTACACCCATTGCCAATGCGGCTTTTGGTACGCGTATCAATCCTGCCTATTTGAATCAGGAAGCGGTTGCGCAAGCCATCGCAGAGGGAGGTACTGCCGACCCTCGCTACACTGACCCGCTGTGTTACTCGCTGACTTCGGCCGATGGCACTCCTTATTTCACAGGCACCAGGACGTCTGAGCGCGGTGACCCCAACACCAGTTGCCGTGAAAACAGTTTCGAGTGGGACCTGCTGAATGTAGGTATGGAGCGCGACAGTGTTGCGGGTGCCTTTGAGCATGTTTTCAATGATTCCGTGGAGTTCTACTCATTCGCCCAGCACTCCAGCAGCGACATCGAACGTTCTGACTCAGGCACTTATACCAGCCGGGGTCCGACCATGTTTCTGGCCCAGCCCGGCGCACATCAGGGCAATCCGGCCTGGGGCGGCTACTCAATTGGTCAGCCCATGGAACTGGGTTATTTCGCGCCTGCGATAGGCCTCGCGCGGCCCACCGCCGCAGACATTACCAACGCACCTACCGATATTCGCAATGGCGGTATCAATGCGCCGAGTTATGCCAATATGAACATCGGCAGTTCCCCGCGTATGGGTGGTGGCAACCAGATGAGTCACACTGAGGCGACCGGGGTACAGGCGGGCCTGCGCGGTGAGTTTACCGCGTTCAATAACCGCCGCTTTAACTACGATGTCAGCTACTCATGGAGTGGTACCAGCTTTGAACTGGAATACAAAACCTTCCAGCGCGATCGCGCACACCTGGCGGCCAATGGTCTTGGTGGGCCCAACTGTACGCCCAACGGCGTACCAGACTTTGACTTTATCAGCGCTCGCGGACATATCTCTCCGTTCATACCGACTGGATGGGATTTTGTTGGCAGCAGCATGACGCAGTTGTTCTTCCCCGGTTTCGTATTTAATACCTACGAGTCGCTGTCTTATGCGTTGACCAGTAACAACCACGGCAAAGGTGGTTGTGAATTCTACAACCCCTTCCTGACGCGCCAGTCCAACCCGGATCTGGCCAATTCCCAGGAGCTGATCGACTGGATGATGCCGACCATTCGCAGGGCAGACAAGCGCAACAAGCTTGCCGTATTTGATGCCGTCGTTTCAGGCGAGATGTTTGAGATGGCCGGCGGCATGGCCCAGTTTGCTGTGGGTGCGCAGCACCGGGAGCAGAACGCGGCGTCGATTGCGCCGGCGATGAACCAGCCGGGTCTAAATGCAATCGCTGGCTTTGGCCCCAACGGCGAACCGAACGAATACCGCTATGTATCGAACAACTTTGAGTGTTCCGAATGTATCTTTAACTACAATCACACGCGAAGCACCCGTGCGGCATTTATGGAACTGTCGCTGCCCTTCCTGGACAGCATCGAATCCCAGATTGCTCTGCGTTATGAGGACTACGGCGGCCGGATTGGCGGCGAGCTGACACCAAAAGTTGCGCTGAGCTGGCGTCCGACTGACGAGTTGTTGTTCCGCGGATCCTTCTCTCAGTCGTTCAGAGCGCCTAACATCGGCATTCAGCTGGAAGGCCTGGAGTCGAGCTCGGTGACCTTCCGTGATCCGATCAGCAACCAGGCGGTGCGCGCCAACATGGTGCCTGCCAACAACGACAATGCTGAGCCGGAAACTACCTATACGGTGGGTTCTCCAGCACCGGATATCGGCAATGAGTACGCCGATACCTATAGTGCCGGCTTTATCTGGACGCCTGCCGGCGCCCTGCAGGGTCTGAGTATCGGTGCTGATTTCTGGCGCTTTGAGGTGGAAGACCGCGTGATGCCGCAACCGGGTATTTCCGCGATCAGCGGCGAAATTGCCGCGTTCGAGGCGGCGGCAGCGGATCCCAACAATTATGTCTTCAACGGCACTGTCTCAAGCAGTCCGTCTGCGGCCTACGGCGGCATGAACCCCTACACTTCCTGTGACCCAAATGCACTCGAAGCGCAGTGGGGCAGCAATCCGGACAACTCGAAGACGCCTGCCGGCCAGGTGATTCCGATGTCACGTCTGGATTGTGTGGTGGATCCCCGTCTGTACCAGGTATCCGGTGTGGTTCGTGCGGCAGGCAGCACAACAGCCAACCTGATCACCATCAGTTCTGCTGCCATCAACGCCGGTAAAGTGACTGCTGACGGTGTTGACCTGAAGGCCAGCTATCAGTGGGATACCGATCTGGGCCGCTTCCGCATTGCCTCTGACTTCAGCTATGTACGTCAGTACACATTGTCTGATGTACCGGGCCTGGAGCTGGGTCTGCGCGAAACCGGTATCTTCGATGCCGCTGGCACCACTGGTGATGGTCTGCTGGTGCGCTCACTGCCCGATGTCAAAGGCAATATCACGCTGTCCTGGAACAGTGCCGATACACGACACTCGGTTGCGGTAATCAACCGCTTCGTAGGTCAGTATCAGAACCTGTCCTACCAGGACACCTTTGACAACGGTAACGACTATGTGCGCTCCATTGTCAATCGTGACATCGACAGCTATCACAGCGTCGATATCCAGTACAGCTACGTGCATGAGTGGGCCAATCAGAACCTGGGCACCACAACACTGACGGTAGGCGCGCTGGATGCCTTCAACGCAGAGCTGCCGTTCCACTATGCAGGCACACTGAACTACGATGCCTATCAGTTTGACGGTCGTGGCCGTCGACTGTATGCACGGGTTCTGATGCAGTTCTGATCCACGTAACAAAGCCGCCGGACACAAGTTTATGTCCGGCGGCTTTTTTGTGGGTTTTTTCACCAACTTAAGGCTGGCTTGTCGCAGGGGATCAGGCGGAGTTCGGGCGGGGGGTTAATAAAGAGATCTAATCAAAAAGTTCTGCGGGCACCTGCGGCAGCTGTTCAAACCCTGGACGTGCGAAATAGTAACCCTGGAACAGGTCCACGCCGGCTCCTTTCAGCCACTGATACTCTTCACGTCTCTCGACACCCTCAGCCAGTACACCGATGCCAAGCTTGTTGCAGGTATGCAGTACGCCATCAACGATTGCCTGTTTGACGGCGTGCAGATCTATCTGGTCGATCAGTACACGATCGATCTTGATGTAATCCGGCTGAAACTCTGCAAGCAGATTGAGCCCGGAGAAACCGGCGCCAAAGTCATCAATGGCAGTCGTGAATCCGAGCATTTTATAGTAGGCGAGAATGGTAGTCAGGTGGGCCTTCTCGCGGACCTCCTCGCTTTCAGTGACTTCAAAATGAATGCGCTCGACAGGAAAACCGTATTTCTCAGCTGCTTCCAGCGTCGTGCGTATGCACAATTCCGGACGATATACAGCATTCGGGGAAAAATTAATGTTCAGGTCGACCTGAAGACCAAGTCGTGTCGCCAGTTCGATTGCCCTGACGCGACAACGCTGATCGAAGTGATAAAGATTATCGTCATTCAGTTGCGCAGCCACGTGCGCAAAACCCTGGCCCTTACTTCCTCGCGCTAAAGCCTCGTAAGACACGACCGTTCGTGTGGAGGCTTTTACAATCGGCTGAAAGGCAAAGCTCAGGTCAAATTCTGTAGCACTCTTGCGGCATTGGCCACAACCCGTAGCGCCCTCGTGCTGCTGGGCTCTGACAATTGTTTGCAATGTAATACGTCTCCTATTGCGTAACCCGCAGCCTATCATGCTAAAGAGGGGTGTCAATATAGTCGTCTCTGTCATCGGCTGGCAAAGCAATATGTTTAATAGATTGTATCTATTTGTTAATTCGCCGGGAGTCTCAATTCATAAATTTGTCATGCACGCATGACACTATCTTGTGTCTTTTCTCCAACGCAGGTCTGTAGTCAATCCATGTCAGTTGCCCAGCAGTTTGAAGCTCTGCAGCAGGTGCTTCGCGAAGCCGATATCAGTGTCATGTTCCAACCTATTGTGTCGGGGCTGGAAAAGAAGATCGTTGGGTATGAGGCTCTGAGTCGTGGGCCGTCCAACAGTCCATTACACTCACCATTGACACTTTTCTCGACGGCCAGATACTTTGGGCTGTTGACCGAACTTGAGATGCTGTGCCGTGCCAAAGCGATTTTTGCATTCGCGCAGCATCAGTTTGAGGGATTGTTGTTTATCAATGTCTCACCGGAGAGTCTGCTGGAACAGCAGCACCCGTCCGGTCGAACGCTGGAGCTGGTCAAACAGGCGGGCATGACCGCCAACCGTCTGGTTATCGAATTGACCGAACATGCGCCAATCGATAATGTGGGTTTGCTGCAGAACGCATTGCATCACTATCGCAGCATGGGTTTTGCCATTGCCATTGATGATTTAGGGGCAGGCTATTCGGGACTGAGGCTGTGGACTGAGCTGAAACCAGAGTACGTCAAAATCGACAGACACTTTATCAACGGCATTCATAAGGACACCGTCAAGCGTGAATTCGTTGGTTCAATCCTGAGCATGGCAAAAGCCTCGCGATCCCACATCATTGCCGAGGGTGTGGAGCATTCTGAGGAATTTAATACGCTGTCGGAGATGGGCGTGGAGTGGATGCAGGGCTACTGGTTCGAACGTCCCTCGCACTGCCCTCAATTGACACACGAAGCGCTTGGTCAGCAGCTTGATGCTGTGGAGCGTAGCGACGGGCAGGCTGGCGGGCTTCATAGCCTGGTGATTCCTGTTGCGGGTGTGCATCATCGTGAGAGAGTGGTCGATGTCTTGCAGCGCTTTCAGCGTCAGCCCAGTCTTAACAGTCTGGCGGTGCTGGATGACAATAACGTGCCATTGGGGTCTGTTCACTGTCACGCGCTGAGTCAGGTGATGCTCAAGCCCTACGCGATGGAATTGCATGGTAGAAAACCCATTGCCCAGATGCTTGCGTCAGATTCCCTGATAGTAGATGTCCAGCAGAGTCTGCAGCGCGTCAGTAGGCTTTTGACCAGCCGTGCCCGGCAACGCCTGGAAGAAGATTTTATCATCACCGATGCAGGTCAATATGCCGGACTTGGCCGTGTGATTGATGTTCTTCGACAGATTACCGAACTTCAGGTGAGGCAGGCGCAATCCGCCAATCCCCTGACTTTGCTGCCGGGTAACGTGTCCATTCATGAGTGTCTGGATCGATTGCTAAAAGGAAAGCTGGCGGCGCGACTGTGCTACATCGACATCGACTCATTCAAGCCCTTTAATGATATCTATGGTTACGGCAAAGGAGATGAAATCCTGCTGGGCCTTGCTCAGATACTTAAGTCTATATGTGACCCCGATTGCGACTTTGTGGGTCATATTGGTGGCGACGACTTTATGCTGGTGTTACGAAGCGACGACTGGCAAGAAAGACTGGACACACTGAACATTCAGTTTCAGCAATTGTGTCGACGTCTGTATCGCAGTGAACACCTGACAGCAAACGGGTTTGAGGCGCCTGATCGCGACGGAAACTGGCGCACTCATCCGCTACTCAATCTTTCCATTGGTGTGCTTGATCTGACGAATGAAGAGGTGCCAGGTGTAACAGCAGAGTTGCTGGCGGAGTATGCCTCAAACAATAAACACCTTGCCAAAAAGCGTCAGGGCTTCAGTGTAGAGATCAGCCCCCTGCAGGGGGCTGACTCTCACAGGGGGCATGGCATCAGGGTGTCGCATCCGCACCTGGTTTGACCTGCGCCGACTGTACCGCCGTGGCAAGCAATAGCTTACGTACGGCAAGTATCAACGGCAGCATCACTGCAAAAAAGCTGACTACCAGCATGACGCCGACAGCATTCAGCGCAACAGCGACACCGTGATCCTGCGCCAACAGTCCCATCAACGGTCCGGCCACGATAAATCCAAACCGGAATATCAGGCTGTTCAGTGAATTGACTGTTGCGCGGAATCTGCCCGGGATTCGACGATTCAGGGCATTTACCAGGATAACCTGGCTCAGGCCTCTGGATAAAAACAGGACAAAGCCGAACAGAATTCCGACCCAGCCACTCAGCCAGGCCATGCCAAATATTCCGATGATCGGCAAGACCCCCAGCGTGCAAAGCGCTGCAACCGGTCCGGCTCGCCTTTCCAGCTCGTAACCCAGTTTGCTGGCGATGGCCACCGTCATGCTCTGTGCAAACCAGAGCATCCCGAACACTGCCAGTGACAGGCCCATGCTGTCCCAGAAGGGCTGCACCAGCCAGGCGACCAGTACCGTAGCCAGGTTGTATACGGGCAGGGCGAAGAAGACCATTTTTAATATCGGATCACCTTTGGCCAGGTGTCGCCAGATATCCGCCAGACTGACGACACGTTTTCCGTTGCCATCTTCTTCAGTGACAGGTGGTTCCGTAATGGTGAGTGCCATCCACAGACAAACCCAGGCTGTCAGTGACTGAGCCAGAATCATCACATCGAACGACACCATGGCCAGGGCGCCGCCCAGCAGCGCACCCAGAGCTTCGGCCGTAGACTTCATGAACCCCAGATGGGCAACGCTGTATATGTGATCATTGTCTTCTGCAGCCAGCGCCTTTTCACTGTCGTACAACAGGGCCAGATCGGCGCCTGATATCATACTGACTGCAACCGCCATCAGTATTTCAAAGTACAACAGGCCCCAGAAGTCAGTGGCAAAATTCAGCCAGATGTATCCCAGTGCATGCGCAGCAGCACCAATGATCAATACCAGTCGGCGACCCAGAAGGTCGGCAAGATACCCCGATGGCGCTTCCAGCACCACAATGAATGCAGCGTAGATTGCCTGAAGGTAAAATACCTCTGCCAGTGTCAATCCACGACTCTGGAACAATGGCACCAGCACCGGCACAATCAGCATGAACATGTGAAAGAATGCCAGTGCATACACGACCTTGATATTTCTTCGTAATTGATTTTCCATCATCAATCTCTTCTTATCCTGAACTACCGTTCATTATTTTTATGGCCAAAAAAAAGGCCCCTGAATCGACTTAACTCAGGGGCCTTTCTGTTGACCGTTGGTCTGAAGTGTTATCAGAACTACGTCGTCGGGCGGACCTCCCGGCTAATCTTCATCGTGCGCACACACGCCAGTGGCATGGACAGCAGATTGCGCTGTGCACGACGAGCATGAATGCGGTTGGAAATCTGGGATTTACTGAACCAGCACGCAGCAGCCAGCAGCAGGACTTCCTGCAGGTGAGCGCTATATTGATTGCGTGTGGTGTTCATGAAAGTTATTACCATGACTGGATCTGTTGATGCTGCGCATTTTATGCCTGTAATTTTTCCTGTCAACAAATGCGTGACGCTAATTTCCATGGCAATTCATTTGTGTGATTCCAATCACTTTCCAGTACAATGCCAGCCTCGATTAATCTGGCAAGAAAGCAGGACTGGGTTTCATGTGGTTTAAAAATATTCGTCTTTATGCACTGGCTGATGACTTGACACTGACGACAGATGCGCTGGCAGAAGCCGTCGCGCAGCATGCCTTTCGCCCCTGCAGTGCCGGTGAGCGCAGCGCCGCTGGCTGGGTAAACCCGGTCGCTCCCAACCGTGATGATGATCGGTCGACTGTGCTGACTCATGAACTCGGTAACTACGTGCTGGTCTGTCTTCGCAAACAGGAGAAGATACTGCCTGCCGCTGTCGTTAATGAGGAAGCCGATAACCGCGTCCAGGAGATTGAAACGCGAGATGATCGCAAGGTCTACCGCAAGGAAAAGTTGCAGATCAAGGATGATGTGGTGGCGGATCTGTTGCCGCGAGCTTTCAGCCGGCACCGTGTGCTGCATGCCTATATTGATCTGAAGCAGCGTCTGTTAGTCGTCAACACCAGCAGTGCTGCCCAGGCAGAGGAACTGATTTCCTCGCTGCGTGATGCCCTGGGTTCGTTTCCGGTACGTCTGCTGGATGTTAACGATTCACCAATGGCAGTCATGACCGGCTGGCTGCGGGACGGCCATGGCTCAGACGGTTTTCAGATTGACCAGGACTGCGAGCTTATCAACCCACTTGAAGATGGCAATGTCATACGTTGCAAGTCACAGGACCTGACCGCAGAGGAAGTAACTGTGCATCTTGAGGCAGGCAAACAGGTTAAAAAGCTGGGTGTAGTGTGGAACGAGGCGGTGAGTTGTCATGTATCGGCGGATCTGACCCTCAGTCGGGTCCGGTTTGAGGATATGGTGCTCGAAAAAGCCCGAGAGGCTGATGCCGAGGACGCTGCCCAACAGTTTGATCAGGACTTTGCCGTGATGACCCTGGTTGTCAGCGACCTGAGTCAGTCACTTGTTCAGGCCTTTGGCGGTAGTAAACAGCAGTAATCGCGAGAAGTTTACAATCTGGCGCGCAAAAAAGGTTGTTCATCGACTACAGGACTTTTGGCACTGGTATACGAATAAACAGTGGTTGTAGTGTGTAGCATCAATACTTATGGGTAATAGTCACCCCTGCAGAATTCGCGGTATAAGGGTGTGACATCGCGCAATAACAATTCCAATCGCATCGCTACTCGCAAGTTCGCCGAATTCACTTCTATTAGCTATTCAGTTTTCAGGACCTTGCTCTATGAATGAACCTGCCGTTTCCAATCAATCGTTGTGGCTGCGACGCCTTTTACCGCCAGTCATCGTGGTGGGAGCTATTGCGCTGGCAATAGCGCTGGTGTCCTTGCGTCCTCAACCAGAGAGTGTTGCTGCTGAAGAGCGGGTTGTGCCGGTGCAGACCATGACGGTCGCGCGCAGTGACCTGCCCATTGTCATCCAGTCGCAGGGTACGGTCATACCCCGTACCGAAACCACCCTGGTCGCAGAAGTTTCCGGCATGGTGCGATCGGTGTCCGAAAAACTTGTATCAGGTGGCTATGTGCGCCAGGGAGAAGTGCTGGTTACACTGGATGATGCTGACTATCAGGTAACCGTTTCTCAGGCGGAGGCGAATCTGCTCTCGGCTGAAGCGCAGCTGACCCAGGAACAGGCCCAGGCTGATCAGGCGGCGCGTGAGTGGGACCTGTCGGGCCGCCCGCGTGAAAACGCGCCATTGCTCGCGCTGCGTACGCCATTTCTGAAAGAAGCTCAGGCACGTGTGCTGCTGGCGGAATCCGAACTGGCACGGGCACAGCGACAACTGGAGCGGACACGGATTCGCGCGCCCTATGATGCGTTGGTGCGGGAAAAGCTGGTGGACGTAGGCCAGTACCTCGGCGCGGGTTCTCAGGTGGCCGAGGTATTTGCCACCGACTACGCAGAAATCCGCCTGCCACTCAGTGCAAATGACCTGGCATGGCTGGATTTGCCGATGCCTGGCCAGTCACTGATTGGGCAGAGCGTTCCCGTCGAACTGCGTGCTGAGGTTGCCGGCGAAAAGCAGAAGTGGCGTGCGAGCATCGTGCGGACTGAAGCTGTCGTCGACAGCAGCAGCCGAATGTACTATGCCGTTGCCCGTATGCAGGATCCTTATCGTCTTTCATCGGGTGGCACGGGTACTCCGCTGCTGGCAGGTACCTTTGTCAGTGCAAGCCTGCAGGGACGTGTACTCTCCGGAGTCTACCGGGTGCCGCCTGCTGCGATGACCAATGACAACCAGGTGATGGTCATGGATCAGGAGCAGCGTTTGCGTCTGCGCCCGGTCACGATCATTCATGCCGATACTAACTGGTTGTATGTGGAAGAGGGCATTCAGCAGGGTGACCAGGTCATTGTGTCGCCGGTGCGTGTCCCTGTTGATGGTATGCGTGTCAATCCAGTTCAGGTTGCATCATGAAATCAATCCCTGAAACTGAACACAAGGGGATGATTGCCTGGTTCTGCGCCAACAGCGTAGCTGCCAATCTGCTGATGCTGTTTATTCTGTGTGCCGGTGTCGCATCGGTATTTTTTATCAAGATTCAGGTGTTTCCCGAATTTGAAACCCGCACCATCAATGCATCAATGGCCTATCCGGGCGCAGCGCCAGAGGAAGTGGAGCTGGCCATTGTCATTCCCATTGAAGAGGCAATCCAGGATCTCAGCGGCGTAAATCGACTGCGCTCCACGGCCCGGGAAGGATCGGGTAATGTCTCGATTGAGGTCGCCAGTGGTTACGACGTGACCGAGCTGCTGAACGAAGTTAAAAGCCGCATTGATCGAATCTCGACTTTCCCCAATGGTGTCGAACGCCCATTCGTCCGCGAAATTGAAATGGTGCAGCCAGTGCTTCAGATTTCCGTATCCGGCGACCTGGGCGATCGCGCGTTGAAAACGCTGACACAATCGATTCGCGACGATGTCCTGCTTTTGCCAGAGGTCAGTCAGGCACAGATACAGGGTGATCGCGACTATGAAATAGCAATCGAGGTCTCTGAACATACGCTGCGGGAATATGGTCTGACGCTGGCGCAGGTCGCTTCGGCAGTTCGCGCCGGGTCAATCGATGTGCCGGGCGGCGCCATTCGCACCGAAAACGGACGCATTCAGTTGCGTACCCAGCAGCAGGCATATACCGGACGGGAGTTCGGCGAGATCGTGCTGCGGACCAACCCGGACGGCAGCCGCCTGCTGGTGCGCGATATTGCCACTGTGACGGACGGCTTTGTTGAGACAGAAAACTTTTCGCGCTTCGATGGTGAGCGTGCCCTGAACATTCAGGTCATGGTCACGCCCGAGCAGAGCGTACTCGAAGTAGAGCGCGCGGTGATGGAGTACATTGAACGCAACGAAGGGACCTTCCCACCCGGCGTCAACATCGATACCTGGGGTAGCAATGCCTTTTACCTGAAAGGCCAGCTCAATATGATGCTGGGCAATCTGGTGATGGGTGCCGTACTGGTGTTTCTGGTACTGACTACCTTCCTGCGCCTGAACATAGCCTTGTGGGTAATGGTGGGTATTCCAGTGGCGTTTTTTGGCGCCATCTGGTTGATGCCGCTCGGGCCTTTCCCGGTCGATATCAACATGATCAGTCTGTTCGGGCTGATACTGGTACTGGGTATCGTTGTTGACGATGCCATCATTACCGCCGAGAGTGTGCATTCCGAGGTGTCGGAGAACGGACACTCTCTGGACAATGTAGTGGCAGGGGTCAAGCGGGTGGCTGTTCCTGCCACTTTTGGTGTTCTGACGACCATCGCAGCATTCGCGCCCATGCTGCTGGTTGGGGGGCAGGTCGCTCCATTTTTTGAAGCGATTGGCATGGTAGTGATCCTGTGCCTGCTGTTTTCACTGATTGAATCCAAGCTGATTCTGCCGGCCCACCTTGCGCATTCAAAGATCGGTCGCAAACCGAAGAGTAAACGCAGCTGGCTGGAGCGATATCAGGAGTGGGTGGCAGCCGGCCTGTCCCGGTTCATCAGTAATGTCTACCGTCCGGCTTTGGAGAAAGTGCTTGCAGCTCGCTATGTAGCGGTGGCTGGTTTTCTTGGCCTGCTGATCATCAGCGGCGGAATGATTGCTGGCGGTGTTGTGCGGTTTGAGTTTTTCCCCAATATCCCCAGTGACTTCATTCAGGCAGAGCTGACCATGAATGAGGGTGCCTCGTTCCAGGCGCGTAATGACGCACTGACGCGAATGGAAAGCGGCATACTTGGGCTCAACGACGAGTTTGATGGCGAGCGGCCAGTGGATCACGTCGCTGTGTTTACCAGCGGCGATCTCGGCGGCTCACTGCTGGTTGAACTGACAAAGGCGGAAGAACGCTCTGTGTCGCCGATGGAAATTGAGCAGCGCTGGCGTGAGCGGGTAGGTGAGATACCTGGCGCTCAGGAGATTCGGTTCTTCTCCAGTACCAGTGCTGGTGGTGGTACCCCCATCAATCTGCGGCTGACCGGCACCGACTATGAACAGCTGGAGCTGGCAGCCAATGCACTTCAGCAAAAACTATCTGAATACGCCGGTGTGTTTGACGTCAACAATTCCTATAGCCGCGGCGGCAATGAAATTAAACTGCAGATCAAACCCGGTGCGGAGCAGCTCGGGCTGAGCGCCAATACCATGGGTACGCAGGTGCGGCAGGCGTTTTACGGCGAGGAGGCTCAGCGCCTGCTACGTGGCCGTGACGAGCTGAAAGTCATGGTGCGCTACCCGGAAGCGGAGCGTACATCAATCGCGAATCTGGAGAACATGCGGATTCGTACTCAGGACGGCACGGAGGTGCCATTCAGTGAAGTGGCGGAAGTGGATGTGGGACAGGGTTTTGCCACCATTACACGAATCGACCGCGAACGCACAGTGACAGTTACCGCTGATGTCGATCCTGAGGTCGCCCAGTCCGGGACCATCATTCGCGATGTCATGAGTAATTACATCCCTGAGTTGTTGCGCACCTATCCGCAGGTCAACTTTGGGCTGGGTGGTGCCAGTGAGGAACAGGCTGAGTTGATTCAGCGTATAGCTTTGTTCTTCATGGCGGCAATGTTCCTGATTTTTGCGCTACTGGCGATTCCATTGCGCTCTTATGTGCAGCCCCTGATCGTTATGTCAGTGATTCCGTTTGGTGTCATCGGTGCGGTGATTGGACACCTGGTGTTTAACGTGACGGTCAGCATGATGTCACTGTTTGGTCTGGTTGCGCTGGCGGGTGTGATTGTCAACGACAGTCTTATCATGGTGGACTTCGTGAACCGGGGACGGCGTGATGGTCAATCAATCATTCAGGCTGTGCTGGATGCTGGAACCAGTCGCTTCCGTGCCATCCTGCTGACGACACTGACGACCTTCTTTGGTCTGTTGCCCATCATGTTTGAAACCAGTATGCAGGCTCAGCTGGTCAAGCCCATGACACTGTCGCTGGCATTCGGTATTGCTTTCGGCACCATGCTGACACTGTTCCTGATCCCGTGTCTTTATCTGATCCTGGATGATCTGACCCGCTGGTACTACGGGCGGCGCGCCTATCGCGAGAAAGTGCTGGGGTACTCGCCCGAGCAGGCCCGGGCGGGTCAATAGGCAGAGTCATCTGTGCGTCAGGTGTTGTTCCAGCGCTGCCATTCAGCGATGAGCACACCGGCACAGTCTGCCGCCACGCGCTCTGCATCGAATCGTCGCGCCGGGCTGTCGGCCAGTCGACTCTGTTGCCAGATCAGCCTGTGGGGGCCCGTTGACTCCAGTTGCCAGTATTCCAGTGAGGTCGAGTAGGTCACCTCGTTGTCCTGCTGGCGGGCCTGCAGGGCGCAGACCAGATAGTCGCGGCTGGCTGCCTGGCGACGAATGCCCGCCTCAGCAAGCTGCTCCTCAAACTCTTTCAGTGTCGACAGACGGAAAGTTGTTTGGTCCTGCTCGATATCAACCCAGTCCAGAATCTGGACATACATGTCAAAGCGGTCAACGTCGGCCAGTGCCAGACCATTACCGCGTGGGAACAATTGTGCGCTGGCAGTTTGCAACGCTGTTAAAGCGACCAGGCTGGCGGCCAGCGCAGATGAAATGAGACTTCGCTTCATGATCGATGGTTCTCGGGCTCTATTTTCGAAACGCGCATCATAGCCCAAAACCCGGTAAATCGATATGTGACACCCATGCACCGGTCTCGCCTGTAAAGCTATCGATCTCAACCACAGCCAGGTCGACTATTTTAATCTTTTAAAACAGTTGCTTAGTATCCTAAGGTCGTGACGTGCAAAGACTTTTTATAGAACTCATGAATTTTTAACGTCGATGCTATAAATCTCTTCTATTTCTTGTAACTGCTAGCTACAATCGATCGCAGTTTGACGTAATTCTCTCTATTTTCCGGCGCCGTTATGGTGCAGTAGTAGTGCCGAATTGCTAGAGCTAAAGCGGCGTTAAGCAGCAGTCACGCCTCCCAAAATAAGAATCACAGGGAGATATTCCATGGCAAAATCGCCTGGTTTCCGTAAGAAGTCCCTGGCTTTAATGATCGGTGTCGTGTCGGGGGCTACCTGCCTGCCTGTCATGGCTCAGACCCAGAACAGCCAGAATAGCGAAGTCGAAGTAGAAGAAGTTATTGTCACCGGCTCCTACCTGCGTGGCAGCCCACTCGATGCGCCTTCCCCCGTCACCACTGTAGATCGTACCTCCATCGAAGCCCAGGGCGCGGCCCAGGTCTGGGATGTCATCAAGAATCTGGAGATTAACTCAGGTTCATTTACCAACGAAGGCGCGGGCGAGGGTCAGGCACTGTCCGGTACCGCCAACGTCAACCTGCGCAACCTGGGTGAAAACTCAACACTGACACTGGTCAACGGCAAGCGCCAGGTATCCGCAGCTACCGTTACCCGCAGCGGTGGCGAGTTCGTCGATATCAATACGATCCCGCTGGTCATGGTTGAGCGGGTAGAGGTTCTGACTGATGGTGGCTCGGCACTCTACGGTTCGGATGCCGTAGCAGGTGTGGTCAACGTCATCATGCGAACCGAGTTCGAAGGCCTGGAGATTTACGGTGATGTGCAAGCTCTGGACAGCGCCACCAATCGTCAGGACCGCACGGGTAGTGCGATCTGGGGTTGGGCCAGTGATAGCGGCGATACCCACTTTGTGATTTCAGGCGAAGTCTTCCGACGTGATCCAGTGCCAGTAAAATATGGACGTTTCTACAATGAGCACGTCGAATACACAGGTGTGGTCGGTTCAATGGCTGGCAACATCAGTGCCACCATGGCCAACCCTGCATTTGGTTCGCGCATCAATACCGCTTACCTGAACCAGGCAATCACCCAGCGCAACATCGCCGAGGGCGGCAGCTCCAATACTGTGCTTACCGACCCCCTGTGCGATGACCTGACTTCTGCTGATGGCACTCCCTTCTTTACCGGTACGCGAACGGATCGTCGCGGCTCAAACAGTGGCACCTGCCGCGAGTTCACTGACGACTGGGAGTTCCTGCAGGTTGGTTCCGAGCGTGACAGCATTGCCGGTGCCTTTAACCACGTGTTCAGTGACAAAGCAGAGTTCTATTCATTCTTCCAGTATTCCGATACCACCATTGAGCGTTCTGACTCAGGTGCTAATGGGTCGCGTGGTCCGACAGTCTTTCTGGCGGCCCCAGGCTCTCATGCCGGCAATCCGGCGTTTGGTGGATATGCCATCGGTATGACGGCAGAGCTTGGCTACTATGCAGGGAAAGCTGGCCTGACCCGTCCGACCAGCATCCCGAATGCACCCAATGCCCTGGCCAATGGCGGTCTGAATGTGCCGTTCTACGCCAGCGTGCAACGCGGCAACACGCCACGTATGGGCGGCAATTCCAACATCACTGAGACCCATACGCTGGGTGTGCAGGCTGGTGTGAAAGGCGAGTTTTATGCCATGAACGACCGGCGCTTCAACTACGACGTCAGCTATTCCTGGAGCGGCACCAGCTTCGAACAGGAGTATCAGACTTTCCAGCGTGATCGTGCCGAGTTGGCTGTGAATGGCCTGGGCGGCCCCAACTGTACGCCGAATGGTATATCCACTTTCAACTTCCGTGATGAGCCAGGCCCCTTCGGCGGCGCTATACCGACCATGTGGAATGTCAGTAACCAGGCCTATTATAAAGGCTACACGCAGACATTTTTCCCGGGCTTCGTCTTCACCACGCGTGAAAGTCTCTCGCTGGCTCTGACCAGTAATAACCAGGGCAAAGATGGTTGTATGTTCTACAACCCCTTCCTGACCTCCATGACCAACCCAGCACTGGCCAACAGTGATGAGTTGATGGATTGGATGAACCCGACCATCAAGCGTGCCGACAAACGCAATAAACTGGGTGTGATTGACGCCGTGCTGACCGGTGACCTGGTGCAGATGAGCGGCGGTATGTCCCAGTTCGCGGTGGGTGGTCAGTACCGTATGCAGAACAACAAGTCGAATGCGCCGCTGATGAACCAGCCAGGCTTGGCAAACGCGATTCTTGAGTGGGGCCGAAACGGCCAGCCCAATACCACGCATTATGTAAGTAACAACTTTGAGTGTTCGGAATGTATCTTCAACTACAGTAACGACAGAAACGTTTCTGCTGTGTTTGCCGAACTGTCGCTGCCTGTGATCGAAAATGTCGAAACTCAGATCGCGCTTCGATATGAAGACTACGGCGGCAATATCGGCAGCGAAATCACGCCAAAAATTGCAGCCAGCTGGCGACCACTGGACTCCCTGTTGCTGAGAGGCTCGTTCTCCCAGTCTTTCCGTGCCCCTAACGTGGGAATCGTGGAAGAGGGTCTGGAGTCTTCAAGCAATACCTTCCGTGACCCGCTGCGTAACCAGGCGGTGCGGGCGGGCCTGTTGCCGGTCAGCAATGAACATGCGCTGCCCAACTTTACCTACACCCTGGGTGGCCCTGCTCCGGATGTTGGTAATGAGTACGCGGACACCTTCAGTGCCGGCTTTATCTGGACGCCAGGCGGTGCGCTGGAAGGACTCAGTGTAACCACCGACTTCTGGCGTTTCGAGTTGACCGACAAGGTACTGCCACAACCGGGTATCTCGGCGATTGCTGACGAGCTGGAGTTGTTCAAGCAGGCCGCAGCCGATCCGAAGAACTATGTACTTAACGGAACCATCCCCTCCGGCCGCACTGGTCCCTGGGCTAACCTGGAACAGCTGACACCTTGTGATCCTGTGGCGCTGGCTGCCCAGTGGGGTACAGACCCGAACACCCAGGGCAATCCGGGTGGTCAGACGGGCTTTACCGACGTCAAGGCCGGCTCGCGTCTGGACTGCGTAGTTAACCCGGCCGCGTACCAGATTGAGGGCGTCGTGCGTACATTCGGTGTGTCCACAGGCGCGCTGACAACAACGCAACTGTCGACCATCAATGCCGGCACCATCATCTCTGACGGTGTTGACTTCAAGGCCAGCTACTCCTGGACCAATGACTGGGGTCGTTTCCGCGTGGGTATGGACTACACCTTTGTCAATCAGTACACACTGAAAGATGTGCCCGGTCTGGAACTGGGTCTGTTGGAGACAGGTGTATTTGACGCTGCAGGTACAACTGGCGACGGCAACCTGGTTCGTTCGCTGCCAGACCACAAAGGAAATGTGGCTCTTAGCTGGATGAACAACAGCGCCAACCATGGTGTGTCGATCATCACCCGGTTTATCGGATCTTATGAGGACCTGGCTTACGACAACACCTTTGCTACTGCCAATGATCAGGTTCGTGCTGTCATGCGCCGTACGATTGGTAGCTACAGCAGTGTTGATCTGCAGTACAACTACACCCACGAGTGGGCCAACCAGAACCTGGGAACCACCATCTTCACTGTTGGTATGCTCGATGCCTTCAATGCACCACTGCCATATCGAGAGTCAGGTGCCATCAATTATGATGCCGGTGTGTTCGATGGTCGCGGTCGTCGCCTGTATGCACGTGCACTGCTGCAGTTCTAATCGGTGTAAGTGACACAGCCAGGTGTGTGAAGTAAAAAAAGGCCCGTTGCGACGGGCCTTTTTCATTGCGGGGCAAGAACTATACGGTCGCGCCCGCTGCGCTTTGCTTCATAGAGTGCGTCGTCTGCGCGCTTCAGCAACTGGTCGCTGGATTCGGATGCACGCCAGGTCGCGATCCCAAAGCTGAGACTGATCTGCAAAGCGTGTGGCAGGGAAGCGCCTGCCGTAGCCCTGCGCAGCTTGTCTATGATCGTGTGCGTGGCGTCAGTGCTGGTGTCCGGGCAGATCAAGAGAAATTCTTCGCCACCCCAACGACCACTGTGGTCAGTTTTTCGCATGCTTTCGCGGATTAGGGCAGCTGTTTCGATAAGCACCTGATCACCTGTCAGGTGTCCGTAGTTGTCGTTGATGCGTTTAAAATGATCAAGATCACAAAGCACTACCGACAGAGGCTGTCCGCTGCGTTGATGTCGATTGATTTCCTCTTGCAGCACAGAGTCCAGTCGGCTTCTGTTCAAGAGGCCGGTCAGCGGGTCGGTCGTGGATAGGTGCTCGAGCTCCGCGAAGGCTTCAGCGCGTGATCTCTCATACAGGCGAAACAGGAACCAGTGCGCGGTCAATACCTCGATAATGTTCAGAAGGCTGCCAATAGTCACTTCGGCAGGCGGCCAGTAAGGCAATCGCAGATACACAAAGGTGCAGACATACGTGAATATCAATCCGCATATCCACGCACCGGCATGACGACCAAGAAGAAAAAAGGTGACAGGCGGCAGCAGTGTCACCCACATCAGCGAATAGGCTCGTCCATCGGCCATATGTACGAAGCTGAGCAGCACGGCAATCAATACCCCGACAACCAGCCAGGAAGCCACTGCGAGTTGTGTACTGCGGTGAAAATACACAAGCACAGCTGTCACTGCGACCGCGCCAGCGTAGTCGAGAGCGGCGACAAGATAGTCCTGGAAGACCACTACGTTGAGCGTCCCGATCACGCCGAAGTAGAGAGTCATCAATGTCAGCACAACATAGATCAGGCGAGCCTGGTGACGGCTGGCGCCAGTGAAACGTCCTGTCTGTTTCAACATAATAAATCTACTGCATGTCGAATAATTCTGTAATGTAACACATTGAGTTGATGAGTCTGCCTCCGTCACGAATTCGTCATGTGGTCTTTGCTAGCATTGCCAGCCATATTTTTGGGGCAGGAGCATTTGTGGTGATTATGATCAAAAGGACAGCTGCGACATTGAAGCCAGTTCGTCGAGCTCACGGAGAAGTCAGAAAACTGCCCCGACAGCTGGCTCATATGGTTCTTGCTCTGGTGTGCGCGATTGGCATAAACAGTTGTCAGTACTCATCTTCCCAATCGACAGTAGACGAGCCATCTGCTGAGCTGCGTGTTCTGGCCTCCCGTTACCGAATTGATTTTGATACACCTCTCAACAGCGCTACAGGCTGGGCTGCGGCAGAGAATCAACCGGCTGAGCTTTTTTACGATTATCCTTTTCGTCTGCGAGTACAGACAGTCGCAAAAACAGCTCCGGATCATGGTCACGAGTTGAGACTCCAGTATCGAAGAGGCAATGGTCAGTGGTTGCCAGTTGGCATGGCTGAGTTTCCCTACCCGGCGTTTGCCACACCCATGGTCTCTACCCTGTCAGCGACTGCCTATCAGGCTGGTGAGGAGACTGAGCGCTTGTTGGGCGAGCCTGAGCTTCAATGGGATGAAGCAATTGCATTGAGTGCAACTGCCGTGACGCCGGTCTGGCGTACAACAGGTGACGCGCTGGAATGGGAGTGGCCACTGGTCATTCGTCGCTTTTCCGACGGACCCAGCTTTGCAGAGGATGAAGAGCGTTTTGAGTTCAGACTTGTGGACGGCATGGGGCAGGTGCTGGGAGGCAGGCAGCCCGCGCCGGTCATACTTCGCTCCAGGGCCGGTCATTTAGGCGGTACCTTTGTAGAGACCCCGGCACGTCTTGGACCATACCAGTCTGCAACGGGGCACCTATATTTCATTATGGAACCATCCGAAACAGACAATCGCTTCATGATGGTCAAGTCGGTCGATGACGGTCGCAGCTGGTTCGAAGTGGACGGCGACTCACGGCCGTCGTTGGGCGATCTGGAGGGTGTTGGTTCCGTGCAGGTCGGCAACACCATCCACATTATTCATCAGACCAGTGATGAAGTTGTTCATCATGCCTTTGAGATGAGCGATGGCCTGGCTCAGCCTGACGCCTGGGTAGTGACCACCGAAACCATTGCTCAGCCGTCTGAGCCACCGACGCAGGTCGCAGATGTTGTCGCCCGCAGTGACGGCAGCCTGGTGGCGGTGTACGGAAGCGCCACTGGGCTCTACTGGCAGGTGCGCTCGTCGACAGGAGAATGGCAGCCAGCCAACCCCGTCAATCCCGACGCTGTCGGTATGCCTGTGTTCTCGGGTGCGGTCTTGCTGACTACTGCCAGCGATTCAGTGGTCCTGGGATATACGTCTACCGATGGGCGGGCTTTTGTCCGCGTACTGGATAGCCAGGGGCAACTATCGGTGCCGCAGCGGCTTTCAGATCAGATCGGCACGCGTGAGCGGGACGTTGGTGCCATCCTGCCGCTGGTCGCGATGCCTGATGGTGACGTTGTTATCGTTTATCGCGAGAGTTCTGGGCTGTTGTACGAACGACGTCTGTCAGCATTACAAGATCTGGGTCCTGCCGTTCGCGTGACTGAGCGGGCTGTTGTCAGCGGCGCAGTTGATTCCGACCAGGTCGGTGCTGATGTGATACAACATGAAGGCACCCTGCATCTGATTTTTATCGATGAGACAAGCCGGGACATCTACCACACGCGATCATCACAGCCTGGGGAGTGGAGTGCGCCAGAGCCTATAGTTGAGGGAGTCGACGCTGGCTGGCTGCGTGGTTCGGTGCATCGTCAAGGCAGTGAGCAGGCTGTCTACGGCTTTGTCTATGACGCTGGATCGCAGGGCGGATCAGGCTTCAACCGCTATCTGGCGCTGCCACTCTAGGGCTACAGTCACTTGCACGACACGTGTTAGGATGCTGGACAGATAGTCTGGTATCCGATTACGTGCAGCAGAAGCACGTGCCGGGAAGGCAGGTGTTAGAAATTGATCAAAATACGGCCGTTGCAGATTGCCAGCGTGCTAAGTCTGATTGCGGTATTTGGGCTGGACTCCCAGACACCGTTGGGATTTGCGCACGGTGATCTGTATCTGATTGGCGTGCTACTGGCTGCTTTTACTGGTAGCCTCAGATTCATGTGGACGCTGGCCGGTCTGTCGATCGCACTGACTGTGCTGGGTATCTGGTTGTCGCCAGAAGGCCTGCCGATGCGCTACTGGCTGACCAATCGTCTGATGTCCATCACCGAGCTAGTAGCCCTGACAGCGCTGACATCATACGTCATAATTCGTCTGCGGCGCAGTCGTATGGAAAAACATCAGTGGCGCAGGGAATATCGCAACCTGAAAAAGTTGACGCCATCTCCGGACAACCCACTCTCACCATTTCAGTACAGCTCACAGTTTCAACTGTTTGCCGATGCCATTCCGCAGACCATATGGACTGCTACCGCAGAAGGTGGCATCGATTTTGTGAATCGGGCCTTTGCACGCTCCACCGGTCGCCAGCGAGAAGATCTGATCAACCACGCTGGCTGGCTTGGCAGCGTTCATCCCGACGATAAACCCCTTGTCATCGCAAAGTGGCCGGAAGTCATTGCAGAGGGCAAGGAGTATGAACTGGAGGTTCGCGTACAGCGACACGACGGTAAGTGGCGATGGTTATTGGTGCAGGGTACGCCAGTGAAAGATGCGGACGGACGGATCATCAAGTGGTGTGGTTCGGCCATCGATATAGATGATCTCTACCGGCTTGCCGAACGTTTTGAACATGTCGCCAGTACAACTGTTGATGCCATCTCCGACTGGGATATTGTCAATAACGTCATCTGGTGGAATCAGGGTGTCAATACGCTGTTCGGTTATGAACGTGAAGACATGATGAGCGATCCCACTGTGTGGACCTCGCACGTGCATCCTGAAGACCGTGACAGAATACTCGACACACTGTGGGGTGCCATTCGCGGTGATACGGAAGAATTGATGATGAACTATCGGTTCATACGTCAGGACGGCAGCATTGCGGAGATTGAGGAGCACGCACGCGTTGTGCGGGATCAGAGTGGTCAGGCATTGCGCCTTGTTGGCGGTATGAGCGATGTGACAGAGCGCAATGAAATGGCCGAACAGTTGGGTCACGCGCAGCGCCTGCAGACAGTGGGTGAACTGACCGGCGGTATGGCGCATGATTTCAACAATCTGCTGACCGTGATTCAGGGTAATAACGAGCTGCTGACTGAAGCGCTCAAAGATAATCCGGAACTGGCCGATATGAGTGACATGATTCGTCAGGCCAGTGAGAAAGCTGAAGCTCTGGTGCAGCGATTGCTGGCATTCGCGCGCCGTCAATCCCTGGAGCCTCAGGCCACGGATGTGGTGGATCTGATCAACAGTATTCAACCACTGGTCCGGCGAGTGATCCCCGCTCGCGTCAAGTTAGAGCTGGTCATTAAGGATAAAATACCAGCGGTAATGATAGATCCCGGCCAGCTTGAACATGCTCTGCTCAACTTATGTCTGAATGCCCGCGACGCGATAGCTGACAATGGGTGTATCAGGATCGTTGCCAGCTCTGCCAGTGCGGAATCAATGACTTTGGTAAAAAAAGAACTTGATGCAGAGAATTGGGTGGCAATAGCGGTTGAGGATGATGGTCAGGGTATGACAGAGGATGTAAGGCGCCATGCGCTCGATCCATTTTTTACAACCAAGCGAAATGGCGAGGGTTCAGGTTTGGGGCTGAGTATGGTCTACGGATTTGTAAAGCAATCCGGGGGATATCTGGACATTCAGTCCAGCCCCGGGGTGGGTACCGTGATTCACTTGCTGTTACCGGTAGCAGATATTGATGCAATTGGTCTTGACCAACAGCAGAAAAGGCTACAAAGTTGTAACTCACCTAAAGTAGCGGAACGTAAACCGGTCGTGCTGGTTGTTGAGGATGACGAGCTGGTCCTGCAGTACGCCGAGCGTCAGTTTCGCGAACTTGGTTATCAGGTTTTGTCGGCCAATCATGGTGAACAGGCGCTGGACGTGTTGAGGCAGCGAGTGACCGCAAATAAACCCGTAGATCTGCTTTTCACTGATGTCAGAATGTCTGATGGGATGAACGGTCCCCAGCTGGCAAGAGAGGCAACCATGATTCAAGCAGATCTGCCCGTGATGTTTACCTCTGGTTATACTGAGGATGCGTTCGATCAGGAGTCTGGGTCCCCGGGACACCTGCCTGCAGGAACATTATTTTTGAGCAAGCCCTGGCGGCGCGCCGATCTGGCGCAAAAGCTCGCAGGGCTAACTAGCTCAGAGGATTAGCAGTTGTGACTAAAAGTATCCGATTACTGATTCTCGACGACGATCCGCTGACTGCGAAAACCATCGTGACCATCGCCAGCTCAGCAGGGGTCGAGACCCGAAGCACGGACAGTCCCGGTGAGTTCTTCGAGATGGTGCAGGATTGGGCGCCTGACTATATTGCTCTGGATCTTGTGATGCCAGATATGGACGGCGTTCAGGTCATGGTCGAACTCGCGCGTATGGGCTGCGATGCGGATATAGTGATCACCAGTGGTGTAGGCGGGCGAGTGCTGGAGGCCGCAGCCCGGTCTGCCTCAGAGCATGGCTTGCATATCGCGGGTGTGCTTCCCAAACCGTTCTCTGCCGCCAGTCTTAAGTCTTTCCTGAAGGCTCCAAAACGCCATGGCTGGTATGAGAATAATGAAACCGTGAGCGATCAGGGTGCTCAGGAGAATCAGGTCGACGTGGACGAACTGCGTCAGGCCATTTCCCAGGGCCAGATTACCGTGGTTTATCAGCCCAAGGTGAATTGCCGCAACAGCACGCTGGCGGGATTTGAAGCACTGGCGCGCTGGCAGCACCCAGATCGTGGAACAGTAGGTCCAAATGAGTTTATTCCACTGGCTGAGCAACATGGTCTTATTGATGAACTGACCGAGACGGTCATGCAGCAGGCGCTCAGCTGGCTGGCTGCACTGCCTGGCACGCTGGAAAAAACGGCTGACAATGATTACCTGCGCCGACGCCTGAAGAACGTTACGCTGTCTCTCAATATTTCTGCCAGTTCCCTGGGTAATCTGAAGTTGTTTGAACAAATGGACGATTATTGCCAGAGTCTGGGTATTGCACCCGAGCGAATAATTCTGGAACTGACCGAAACCTGCGCCATGGACGATCCGGTAAGCTCTCTGGATGTGCTTACCCGGTTACGCATGAAGGGTTTTCACCTGTCGATTGATGACTTTGGCACGGGCTATTCTTCAATGGTCCAATTGGCTCGCTTGCCGTTCTCTGAAATAAAAATTGACAAGTCCTTTGTGATGACAGCTGCCAGTTCCAAAGAGTCACGAACTGTCATCAAGGCCATTATCGAACTGGGACATGGGCTGGGGCTGTACACGTCGGCAGAAGGAATTGAGACGGCGGCAACACTTGAGTACCTGCGCAATATGGGTTGTGACCTGGCGCAGGGTTTTCATATCGCCAGGCCCATGCCCGGGGATGCGGTACTGGACTGGCTGCGGGCAGGGCGCAATGAAGATGAAGCCTATCGTTTGCAGGTTCTGCGGTCGCTAAAGTTACTGGACACCGAGGAAGATGAAAGAATAGACAGAGTGACTGCTCTGGCTGCGCGCTTGTTTGATGTGCCGATAGCCTTGTTCAGCCTGGTAGACAGCGAGCGGCAGTGGTTCAAGTCGTCACACGGGCTGGAAACACGTGAAACACCCCGCAGTGTATCGTTTTGCTCGCACGCCATCAGCGACGATGAGGTGATGATGGTTCCCGATGCCACAGCAGACGAACGTTTTCGGAGCACGGCGCTGGTAACGGGAGAGCCCCATATACGTTTTTATGCGGGCAGTCCAATCCATGCCGGCAGCGGTGTCCGGCTGGGTACACTGTGTCTGATTGATCGAAAACCACGCACACTCAGCGACGGCGGCAAGTGGAAACTGGAACGTTTGGCGCAGATGCTTGAGAATGAACTGACGTCGGATTATGTGGCACACAGTGACACGCTGACCGGTCTGCTGAATCGACGCGGTTTTAATATTCGGGCACGCGATGTGCTGGCGCTGGCTCAGGATGCCGGCACACATGCGAGTCTGTTTTTGTTTGACCTGGTGAACTTCAAGAAATTCAATGAAGATCATGGTCCGGCGGCTGGCGATCGCGCGTTGCTGGATTTTCGTCGTGTCCTCAAGGAGACATTCCGCAAGTCTGATCTGATTGCCCGCTATGGTGACGATGATTTTGTGGTACTGATGGTGGATGTATCACCACCTGACCATCATCGCCTGCTGGCCCGGGTAGCCATGCATCATCGAGTCAGCGCACAGGAACACACCATTGACTACACGGTGGGGTGGGCGGTGATGGATGGCGCCGATTCGGTTCAGGAGCTGGTGTTGCGCGCTTCTGAAACGGCGCGGGTCATGAGTCGCGAGTAGTCAGGTGTTATTCTACATACTGGACCTTGTTGGAATTGCCGTATTTGCTGTCAGCGGTGTACTGGCGGCCCGCGATCGCGCGCTGGACATTCTGGGTGTCATCGTTGTCGCCGCCATGACGGCGGTGGGTGGCGGCACCCTGCGGGACGTCCTGCTTGATCGGCACCCTATCTTCTGGATCGCGGATATCAGTTATCTGCTGGTCATCATTTTTTCGGCATTGCTGACCGTTGCCTATGTAAGATTTCGTCCGCCGCCGGTAATGAGTCTGCGTGTTGCTGACGCTTTTGGACTGGCGCTGTTTGCAATGTCGGGCGCCAGGCTTGCAGAATCAGCGGCGGTGCCAGCCTTGATCGTTGTGTTGATGGGCACTATGACCGGAGTGGCCGGCGGTGTTCTGCGTGACGTGGTAACAGCGCGCATACCATTAATTCTGCAGCGTGAGATTTATGCATCAGCTGCCATTGCTGGCGTAAGTCTGTATCTGATTTTGCAGGCGATTGGTGTGTCGCAGCAGATCGCGTTTCTGGTCGGGGGGGCGCTGGTAGTTGTGCTTCGTATAGCAGCGCTACGCTGGGATCTGCATTTGCCTACGTTTCGCTAGACTTTAGACCAGTAATTCATCGTTTTGTTCCAGGAAGAAGCGGGAGGGCAGCTGGGCACATTCGAGTTGTAACAGAATTTTTCGAAGATTTGACAATGAGAATATTTCTTGTAAGGATTTTTATTGACAAACCATTAGTTCCAATAATCGTTTATAGACGATAGGAGGTTGTCATGAAAAATTTTAAGCTAATGAGTGCTGTTAGTGCCCTTATGTTTTCTGCTGCAGCTGCAGCCCAATCACAATCCCCTTATCTGCAGCCAGACGACACCTGGATCAGCCTGAGTGGCACGGTCGAGTCAATCACTGCAGACTCATTTCTGCTGGACTATGGGCGCGCTTCTGTCACAGTAGAAATGGATGATGGTGATCGTGATGCAGATGGGTACAAGTTGATGGAAGGCGACAAAGTAGTGGTCAATGGCCTGATTGATGACGATTTCTTTGAGATGACCACAATCGAGGCAAGTAGCGTTTACGTTGAGTCTATAAACTCCTATTTTTACGCCAGCCCAGTTGATGAGGAGTCATTTGCCTTCTTTGACCCCATTGTTACTGTCGTAGACCCGATCATGGATGGTGACGCGACCATTCAGGGCACCATCACTGCGGTTGAGCCTCTGGAGGAGGAAATTGTCCTGAACTCTGACGGTCGTTTGATGATCGTCGAAGTTGACGAGCTGGGTTATGACGCTCTGGATAATGTGGGTTATCTTCAGCTCGATGTTGGCGATGAAGTTGTCATCAGCGGCACGATGACTGAGGAAATGTTCGAAGATCATTTGTTTGTGGCCGAGAACATCGCTACGATCAATAATTCATAAGCTTCAACACTGCTGCCCGGCGCCCCTTGGCGTTGGGCAGCATAGCCCTTAGGTATTGTCAGTAAATGAATCGCAAGCCCAATAGGGGTAGTAGACATGATGACTGGTAATGATAAGGATAGTGATCTTGGCCGCCAGAAGTGCGAGCCCTGTGAACGCCAGACGGAAGAGATGGACCTGACTGAAGAGGATAAACTATTCGGTGACCTGTCCGGCTGGAGCAGGGAGCCTGAGTCAGGCGTCCGAAAGCTCGTCAAAACCTACCGATTCGGGAATTTTGTAGAGGCGATTCAGTTCGCTAACTACGTAAAAGATATCTCAGAGAAAGAAAACCATCATCCTTCGCTGCTGATAGAGTGGGGCAGGGTGACTGTGTCCTGGTGGACGCACACTGCTGGTGGCTTGCGCCGGAATGATTATATTATGGCTGCCAAGACTGATTTGGTTTATTCGGGCGGAGAGGGGACTTAAGCAGGCTGTAAATGAGTTTATTGCCAAGGCAGGATTGACTCGCACCATCCTTGGTGCTCGCCCTTCGGGCGGCTTGCAGCCGTCCAAAATTGTTCCTGACAATTTTGTGATTCGGCCCATCCCTGGGCCTCACCCTCCGGGCGCATACGATTGCGTCCAAAATTGTTCCAGACAATTTTGTGATTCGGCCCATCCCTGGGCCTCACCTTCCGGGCGCATACGATTGCGTCCAAAATTGTTCCAGACAATTTTGTCGAACCGGCAGGTTCTCGTCTGCTACCCAGAGCACAAACAAAAACGGGCCATCCAAATGGATGACCCGTTTTTATTTGGTGCCCCGGGCAGGATTCGAACCTGCGACCTGCCCCTTAGGAGGGGGCCGCGCTATCCAGCTGTGCCACCGGGGCGAGTTCGGTTTGGTCGGCGGATATTCGATAGCGGGCGAAGTATAACATGGAGTTCGGGCGCGTTGGCCTACATGGAGGAGGCGGCGGCTGGCTCAGGTGTTTCCGGTTCGGCCCAGCGCTCTTTTATCTCCAGGAGTTCCGGTAGCTGCTGCAGGAACAGCTCGACCAGCTCGGGGTCGAAGTGCCGTCCAGCTTCTTCGCGAATCAGCGCGACGGCTTTTTCCACTGGCCAGGCTGGTTTGTAGGGGCGGGCGCTGACGAGTGCGTCGAACACATCCGCAATCGCAACGATACGAGCTTCGACGGGTATTTCTTCGCCTTTCAGGCCGTGTGGATATCCTGATCCGTCCCATTTTTCATGATGATAAAGGGCGATCTGACGCGCTGTGTGCAGCAGACCGGTGGATTGTTCGCCAATAATGTGGGCGCCAATAACGGGGTGCTGTTTCATGACGTCCCACTCGGTTGCGTCCAGTTTGCCTGGTTTGGCCAGAATAGCGTCAGGTATGCCGATTTTGCCGATGTCATGCATGGGGGCAGCGTGCAGCAGCTCTTCCTGTGCCGCCTCAGAGAAGCCAGCCGCTCTGGCCAGCACTCGGGAGAAGTGGCTCATGCGGATGACGTGCAGGCCGGTTTCGTTGTCTTTGTACTCGGCTGCCAGGCCCAGTCGCTGCACGATCTGCAGGCGTGTCTCGCGCAGTTCATTGGTGTGTACCAGTGATAAATGAGTCTTTACACGCGCCCGGACAATAGCCGCGCTGATGGGTTTTGTGATGTAGTCCACAGCGCCACAGTCAAAGCCTTGTGTTTCGTCGGCTTCGTCGTTCAACGCGGTGACAAAAATGACGGGAATTCGTTTGGTCTGCGAATTGGCCTTCAATTGCCGACAGGTATCGAAACCGGTCAGTCCGGGCATCATCACATCCAGCAGAATAAGCTCAGGCTGTTCGCTTTCAGCCAGCTCCAGCGCCTTTCTGCCGTCGCGGGCAAACAGTAATCGATAATCCTGCTGCAGAACCTGTCTAAGGACCTGTAAGTTGACGGGTTCATCGTCAACCAGAAGCAGAGTCGGTCGATCGGCAGAGATAGTCATGATGCAGTACCGTGCTGATTCATTTCGGTATTCAGGATTTCAACGGCTGTGTCGAAATCAAAGTTGTCCAGGGCAGTAGTTAACTGACGTTGCAGCGACGCATTTAATCCCTTTGTGACTTGCTGCACGCTGCTTTCATTCAACTCGCCCCTACGTAGATCGTCGAGAAGCGTGCTGATTGCTTCAAGATGTGTAGCAGTGTCCGGCCCCGATTTCTGGGAGTCTTCAACCAGAGCGGCTGGTTTGGGTTTCTCAGCGGCCTCAGGTGATGTAGTGGCTTCGCTCTGCGCCGTTGTTGCAACTTTTTCCAGCTCGTCTGCAATCTGGTCCATGATCTTTTGCTGATCGCCTTCAGGAGCCGACTGCGCTGCTGAGAATTCCAGCTTGTGACACAGAGCGGACAAGGTCTCCAGTCCAAGATTGCCCGCGCTTCCTTTGAGCTTGTGCAGCAGCATCGAGAGCTTTTTTTGATCGCGGTGCTGGAGCAGGTGCCGTAGCATTTTACTCACTGACTGGTGGTTGCTGACAAACGATTGCAAGGCTTTGCCCAGTGCTTCATTGGAGCCCCAGCGCTGCCACGCAGCTTCTCTGTTGAAGTGACGCGTCTCAGGTTTGTTGCTGGCCTGAATGACATCGTTGTTTAACTTTTCAGCTGATCGACCTTGCAGATTGTTGTTAAGGCCAGCGTCAGTTCCGAGTCCCATTACTTTTTCGATTTCATCGTTCAATTGCGCACGATCCAGCGGTTTGGAAGCGAACCCGTTCATGCCTGCGTTGCGGGCTGCCTGGCGATCGCGGTCCATGACGCTGGCGGTGAGGGCGATAACAGCAGTGGGCTGTTGACCCGTTTCACTTTCATGTTCCCGAATGGCTTTTGTGGCCTGCAGACCGTCCATCACTGGCATCTGTACGTCCATCAATACCAGGTCGAATTTAATCTGTTTATACGCTTCAACAGCCTCTGCGCCATTACTGGCAGTTACCACTTCGTGCCCGGCATTGCGCAATGTAATTTTCAGCAGTTCCAGATTCTCAGGAACGTCGTCAACGGCCAGCACTCGCAATGATTGACTTTGGCGATCTAAGCTACGCGCTTCAGCCTCGGGCAGGCTGGCCCTCGGCAGAGGTAGTTTGATTGTGAACGTTGAGCCGGTGCCTGGGGTGCTCTCGGCCATAATGTCGCCGCCCATCAATCGCGCCAGTTGCAGAGCGATTGTAGTGCCGAGGCCGGTACCACCAAAGCGGCGGCTCATGGTCGCATCGGCTTGCGCAAACGGATCGAATATTGCCTCCAGTCGATCTGAAGCAATGCCTATGCCCGTATCCATGACACAAAGCGTCACTTCTTTTTCCGTGCTACTCACAAGCAGGACTACGCCGCCTTGCTCAGTGAATTTGACTGCATTGCTCAGCAGGTTCAGCAGCACCTGTCGGACACGCAGCGGGTCGCCCAGGTAAACGTCGCTGGACGCCTGGTACTGCAGCTCCAGTGTGATGCCCTTATGTTCTGCCTGTAGAGCAAGTACCTCGGCCGTGTCCTCACACAGCTGTCTTAAAGAAAATGCCTGAGCTTCCAGCTCAATGGCGCCGCGTTCAAGTTTAGCGGTGTCCAGGATGTCGTTGAGCAGACGCAATAGCGAGCGTGCTGAGCGATGCACGGTTCTGGCATGGCGATACTGCTGCTCGTCCAGGGGCGTATCCAGCAGCAATTCGCTGAAGCCGATGATGGCATTCATCGGGGTGCGGATCTCGTGACTCATGTTGGCAAGAAAGGTGCTTTTAGCCTCTGCAGCTCGCTCGGCCTGATCGCGTGCGCTGCGCAGATGCTGTTCGAGTATCTTGCGCTCATCAATATCAGCCAGCAGTCGGGCCTCGCTGTCCTGTACCTGATTCAATAGGTCGCGATAACGAAGGGCACCATTCGTGGCGGCTACAACTACGGTCAGTGCCAGCACGGCAAAGCCAATGCCGAGTGCCAGCGGTGTATTGTCTGCCGTCACGCCCAGTGTCAGTTGCTCATGGCCAACAAAACGGGCGGCCAGCATTCCGGTGTAGTGCATACTGGTAATGGCAAAGCCCATGCCAATGCCGCCCAGGATCAGTGATGTGCTGGTCGCGAGATTCAAGAGTCGGCGCAGGCCGTAATGCAGCCACAGTGCCAGCATGGCCATCACCACCGCTACAATGATTGATACACCGAACAGAAGTGGATCGTAGCGAAGGTCTGCCTCCATCCGCATCGCGAACATGCCGACGTAGTGCATTGCGCCAATCCCCGCCCCGACCAGCAGGCCGCCGAGCAGGATGGTGGGCAGCGTCTGTCGTGAAGCGGAAAGGATGGACAGCGCGATGGCTGAGGCAAGCAAAGCGGGTAAGACGGAGGCGAGCGTCAGGAATGGATCGTAGCTGACGGATATTGGCAGCTGGAATGACAGCATACCGATGAAATGCATTGCCCAGATGCCGAAGGCGAGTGTGACTGCACCTGACAGCAGGGCGATGCGCGCACTGGCTGGACTGGGTGCGTTACGACTCATGCTGGCGAG
The DNA here is from genome assembly GCF_029911965.1 of Pseudohongiella sp. SYSU M77423. Lineage (NCBI taxonomy): Bacteria > Pseudomonadati > Pseudomonadota > Gammaproteobacteria > Pseudomonadales > Pseudohongiellaceae > Pseudohongiella > Pseudohongiella sp. SYSU M77423. The sequence goes on from NZ_JARYTH010000006.1 coordinate 142,274, forward strand.
TTGCAATGCGAAGCCCGAAGCCAGTATTGCAACTACCAGGGACAGCAGCATCAGGCCGAATTGATGGTGACCCATCAATAGTTGTGACCGCTGATCGGCTGGGATGGAAAACAGACTGAGCAAAACAGGCTCCGGATAATCCAGAAACAAAACTCACACGATACTATAAAAATTACGTCGGCAGACGTATCGCAAAGTTTAATCTGGAGGAAAAACGCTCAGAGTAGTCTGAATTCCGCAGGGTGTAAATCCCGAGCTAGCGGGCGGCTGCGTGGCAGGCCATGTGCTGTATGACGCCAGGTTTCTGACAGGCCAGTTTGCAAATGCGGTACTGGTACTGTCGGGCGCTGGGATCGAGCTCGCTGGCTTCATCAATAGCCGCTTCCAGGTCGGCTTGGGCCGCTCTGCGGGTCAGATAGGGGCCGGAGATGTTGACCTGAAGTGCGGGTTCTTCGGGGTCAGTCGCTACGATATAAAAATTTTCCAGATTCATCGCTACTACACGTTGTCTTTCATGAAGAGAACGGCTGCAAAGCCAATTTATTTCGGTGTGGCTGGCTTGTGGCCGGCGACCGATAATGGCGCGGTATTATCCGCCTTTATATTGCCTTCGCATAGCCCTGTTACACACTTTTTTGCTGATTTTCTTTACAACACCGATTATCAGCATCCGGTCCTGAACACAGGCTGAATCACCCAGCGGAAATCAGCATTTACAGCCGCTGCGTGGCAGAGTAATCTGCGCGGCGTGTCTGCGATCAGTATCATCATTCCGGTATTCAACGAGTCACTGGCTATACGTCGCCAGCTTCCTGCTTTGTATCGGCTGAAACAGGCGGGTCATGAGTTGATAATTGCCGATGGTGGCAGTCATGACGACTCCTTGCAAGTCGCGGGCGATGTTGCTGATCATATAATTGTCGCTACACCGCCAGGTCGTGCCCGACAAATGGCAGCAGGCATCGAATTAGCCAGCCACGACATCCTGTTATTCCTCCATATCGATACAATTTTGCCGGAAGCGGCAGCGCAGCTGATTACCTCAGGGCTGCAGAGCAGTGGCCGGCTTTGGGGCCGGTTTGACGTGCATCTCGATGGTCAGAGCAGGGGCTTGCCGATGGTTGCATGGCTGATGAACTGGCGGTCGCGGCTGACATCAGTGGCAACGGGCGACCAGGCCATCTTTGTCAGGCTCGAGCTGTTAGAACGTGTCGGAGGCATGCCTGATCTGCCCTTGATGGAAGACATCGCCCTGAGCAAGCGGCTGCGCCGATTTGGCAGGCCCTTGAATATCAAGGCCAGAGCCATCAGCTCAGGGCGCCGATGGGACCGGCATGGGTTCTGGAAAACCATCGGATTGATGTGGTGGCTGCGCCTGATGTACGTATTGGGTGTCTCGCCCGCAAGACTGCATCAGCGATATTACGGCCAGATGCGCCGTCACGAATGTGATCGCGCCAGGTTATTGTTATTTGCCAAGACGCCACGCCAGGGCCAGGTTAAAACACGCCTGCAGCCATTACTGGGGGAAGAAGGGGCGCTGCGTCTGCATCAGCAGCTGATAGCACGGGCCTGGCGGGAGCTGGGCCATCAAACCCTGCTGCCGGCACAATTGTGGGCGTCTGAACCGGGGCAAGAGGCGTTCTTTGAGGGGCTGGGAGCTGCGGGATTTGTTTTTTATCAATCCGGCGCGAGTCTGGGCGAGAGAATGGCACAAGCTGCGCAGCACACGCTGGCGCACATGGAAGCAGTGGTGATCGTGGGTTCGGATTGTCCGTCGGTTGACCTGCCATATATCAGGCGGGCACTGGACTGCCTGAGACAGGGTGTGCCGGTTGTGCTGGGACCCGCCGAGGACGGAGGTTATGTCCTTATCGGCTTGGCGGCACCGCTTGCGAGTGAGACGCTGAGTGCACTATTTTCAGAAATCACATGGGGAAGCGGTCAGGTTATGGAGCAGACCCGGCAGCGATTGAAGTCGGCAGGGATATCCTGGGCCGAGCTGGAACCGCGCTGGGATGTCGATCGTCCTGAGGATCTGCCGAGGTTGGAGGCGCTGCTGGCTGAAAGCTAATCGACGATACTGTTGCGTTGCAGCTGGGTGACAAAGCGGTTAATGCTGACCTGATCCTGGCGGCCCAGATTCCCGAACTGGAATCCACAGATAGTCTGATTGGTTTCCTGCGCGAATTGTGAGTAAACCGCCTCGACGGGGCAATCAAGGGTATGTTCAACCAGAGCCAATTCCATTTTCGCCTGCATCGACTCCAGCATTTCAAAGTCTGGCTTGAGCCTTCCTTCCACGACAACCCGGAATCCGGTGGCCGACATGTTCTGTAACCGCCCTTTGACCTTGGGAAGTTCATTTTTACGAGTCAAAACGACGTCTGTTGACATCGTTGTCGGGACCCAGGCACGGAATGCATCACGTCGCTGCAGATAAAGCAATCGTTCCGGAAATGCGACTTCGTAGAATTCACCGTCGCGATCGAGGCCAACCCGTTTAACCACCAGGTCCTTGGCGTGAACACGGATGCCATTGATGGAAGCGTAGATTGCAAATGGGTCACCCTCAATTGCCCGCTTGTGTGCAACCGGCAGTGAAAATTCATCGAGGTGAAATACTTTTTCGCGCAGATTGACGTGCAGCACGATAGTGCTGAACGGAGTCGTCAGTGACTGGAACTGGATATTGATGGGAGAGCGGTCAGCCTGCAATGTCCTGAGCACACTAAAAATATCGCCCGCCGAAGTGTAGTATCGTTCACTGCCTGTCATGGTATGTCCGTTGTTATTCAGGCATTGCCAAGATCGCGTTTGATGGTGCTTGAACCGGTGGTGCCATGGCTATTGTAAACATTCTCCAGCGGTTGGGAACCATGAAGAATCGCCAGTGCACGCTGGGTATTAAGCTTGCTGCGGTGCACGATTATTTTGTTCGTTTCACTCAACTCGCGGCATTGTTGCAGCCGGTGCTCAATTGCATCAAGCAGGTCAACCGCGTGAGAACTGTTCTGTTTGAGCAGTGCTTTAAGCTGGGACAGGCTGGTCTGGCTGGCAGGCAGGCCAGCCTTCTGTAGAAGTTGCCGGCGTCGGAAATCGTTGTTTTCGATGGCACCCAGCAGCGTTTGTTTTTTCTGCAGCAGGCTGTTGAGTTGATCAAGGTCCCGCTTTTCCAGACAACTGCGCTCCGCCTGAAGTACTTCGTACAAGGCATCCAGTTTCTCGCGGTCATCTTGCAGCAGGTGCTGCAGTTCGTTGTCGCTCATGCAGCCCGTTTACAGGTTTTTCTCGAATGCCAGAATCTTGTCAGCAAGCCGGAGGCTGTCAACTGAATAGTTACCGGACTGAATCTTGTCACGCAATTCACTGACACGCGCCGCGTCAGTATCTGGCAGTGCACGAACGCTGCTTTCCAGCGCCTGCAGGTCAGCGGCACGGCTGCTGATCGAAACAGCATCCACTGTCTGGCTTTGAGCTTCGCCCTGAGAGTCGGTACGGCTGTGGCTGGTGTTGGCGCCAGTGGCTGCCTGACCGTCAGTCTGCTTGACAGTTGAGCGACTGTCCGGAGCAGATGAAGAATTGCCGATCGATGAAATAGCCATAATCAAATACCTGTAATTAGCTGTCAGATGCTGTCAGGAGACAGCGTTTAACGAGCTTCTCAAAAAGAGTATTACCTTCCTGACCAATGTAACGGCCGATAAATGTCTAACTTTAGTGTTTTTGATGTGTTTTTGTCGTGTTGCGTCAAAAAACCACCTCTGCCTCGCCCTCAGCGATCACGATGGCCTGTACGACACGTCCCGAGCGGTCATTGCGGACGGGTATCTGCCGCCCCTGCTGACCATCCTGCATCGCCGTGCCAGTATGACGAATGCTGACGCTACCCCGGCTTGCCGTGAGGACTACGGTGTCGCCGCGCCTGACCAGCGTCGGGGCCTCTAATATGTCCAGCGTCAAGGCATCGCCCGGGCGCAATGAACGTCGCAATACCTGTCCAACTACAGACTCAGTCGATTCGAGTATCTGGCCGCGAATCTGGCTGACATCCCGCTCTTCCAGCACGACGTCCGGCGGGTTGATGCGCACACCGCGTTCCAGAGCTCTCGAGCTTACAGCGATTTCTCTATAAACCTTTACCTGCGCCGCCACATGGCGCGTCCATGGGGCGTTGTCACTACAACTGACCCTGACGGTCACCCGACCCCCGGTGTTTCCGGAACCCAGCGAGTTGAGACTACTCTCCAGAGGTACCTGACACACTGGAATCTGCAGCCTGGGATCAATGGACGCCATTTCGATTTCTACACGATCGCCCTGATCCGACCAGTTTGACTGTAATGCCTGATAGGCAGCGTCCAGCAGCTGCTGTGCCCCCGATGATGTCTGCGCCAAAGCTGAAACTGGCACCCAAAGCAGCATCAAGGCGGCAAATAAGTGCCGCGCCACTGCGTAAATAGCGGCAGTATGCGAGAAAAAATTAGTGCTAACAAGCTTCATACTGTCAAAACCCTGACGCTTTTTGTCATCGACGGCCTGAAAAGGGCCGTAATTGGTCTGATATTGCTTTCTGGAGTAAAGAAAGCAAAAAACATGCCGCTAAGCATTGCCGGGAAGAGCAGGGCAACCAGCCTGTGTGTGGTTTAACCAGGCCACAGGCATTGTCAGCAGCTTCATGGCGTGTATCAATTTTTGCACTTATGAAACTCGACATCCTGTCGATATAAAGAAAAGACAGGGCTCAGGCCCGCTACATTAGCGAATCTACACCGCAGGAGACTGAGATGGCAGGCGTATTGGACAGTGTTAACCAACGAACCCAGCTGGTTGGCCAGAACCGTCTGGAGCTGTTGATGTTCCGACTCAACGGCAGACAGGTCTACGGCATCAACGTATTCAAAGTCAAAGAGGTGCTGCCTTGCCCACCGCTGAGCGTGCTGCCGCACAGCAGTCATGTGGTGCGCGGCGTTGCTTACGTGCGTGGCCGCACCATTTCCATCATGGATCTTAATGCGGCTACCGGTGGACGTCCGCTGCAGGATGTGGACAAGTGCTTCATTATCATCACTGAATACAACAATTCCGTGCAGGGATTTCTGGTGCAGGGAGTCGACCGTATCGTCAACCTTAACTGGGAGGCCATCTGTTCACCCCCCAAGGGTTCCGGTCGAGCGCACTACCTGACAGCGGTTACCGAGGTGGAAGGCAAGCTGGTCGAGATTCTAGACGTAGAGCGCATCCTGGCCGAAGTATCGCCTGCCACCGTGGGTCTTAGCGATGCCCTGATTGACAGTGGCAAACGCGGAACCGAACTGAATACGGTGCTTATTGTTGATGATTCCAGCGTTGCCCGCGCGCAGATCCGCAAATGCTGCGAAGCGCTGGGTCTGCAGACGGTAGTACTCAATGATGGCAAGCAGGCGCTTAATCATCTGCGTGGTCTGATCAACGAGGGGATCAATCCCATTGATAAGTACATCCTGGTTATTTCCGATATCGAGATGCCGGAGATGGATGGCTACACGCTGACGGCCTCAATCAAGAACCATCCGGACATGGGCAAACTGCATGTCATGTTGCATACATCACTCAGTGGTGTGTTTAACCAGGCCATGGTGGAAAAGGTAGGCGCCGACGATTTTCTGGCTAAATTCCACCCGGATGAGCTTGCCAAGCGAGTTCTGAAGCAACTGGAGCTGCGCCAGCCAGCCGCCTGACACACGATGACGCACGAGTCACCACAGTTCAGTGATGCCGACTACCAGGCTTTCAGGACCTTTCTCAGTCAGGCCTGCGGCATCGTGCTGGGCGAAAACAAACAGTACCTGGTAGCCAACCGCATGCGCCGCATCATGGAGCAGCATGGTTTCGCCAATCTGACTTCGCTGGTGTCACGCATCCATCAGGGTACTGTGCCGCATCTCAAAGAGGCGGTTATCGATGCGATGACCACCAACGAAACCTTCTGGTTTCGCGACATCGCCCCATTTGACACACTTCGGGATGTCATTCTGCCGCGGCTGCTGCTTGAAGAGAAGCGTCCCAGTCTGCGCATCTGGTCGGCCGCGTGCTCGTCCGGGCAGGAGCCGTATTCAATCAGCATGATCATTGATGAATTCAAGGCAAGGAATCCGGGTGCACTGATGCGCGAGCCCGAAATTATCGCTACTGATATCTCCATGACCGTGCTGAACAGTGCCCGCCTGGCCGAATACGACGGTTTGAGTGTCAGTCGTGGATTGAGCGAGGCGCGTCGGCGGCAGTTCTTTGATGAGCTGGCGGGCGGGCGGTACAAATTGAAGGATTCGATTCGACAGCGCGTCTCCTTCAAACAACTCAATCTGCAGGATAACTATGCGGGCCTGGGGCGCTTTGACATCATTTTCTGTCGCAACGTGCTTATCTATTTCGCGGCTGACTTCAAGGCCGACATCCTGCGGCGTATGCATGGGTCGCTGAATCCCAACTCCTATCTTATGCTCGGTGCTTCCGAATCGCTGCCAGGTGCTCTGAACGGTCTCTACACGATGGAACGTGTCAGCACCAATACCAGCGTTTACCGTAGTTGATCGTCACTCAGTGATTTAATTCACCAACTCCTCGATTTCCTCTTCCTGGCCGACATCTTGCCGCCAACCGGCAAAGCTGTTGGGCAATGTTTTGCCGTTACTTCGGCAATAATGATTTAAGTGTCTGTAATAATTAAAAAATAATCTCTGGCACGGGATTTGCTCACACTAGCTCCAGAAAAGCCAAATGCAATCAGTGGAGCGACCCATGGCCATCAATTTTTCAAATGCCCTCGGCATGCACGAACAGGCGCTTACCTTGCGCAGCCAGCGTACGGCGCTGCTTGCCAATAACATAGCCAATGCCAACACGCCCGGATACAAAGCGCGTGACATGGATTTTTCCGCACTTCTGGCCGAAGCCAGTGGCGCCGGACGCAGTGTAGACATTACCCGCACTCACAGCCGCCACATCAGTGGGCTGCCCGCCATGGCTTCTGCTGAGCAGATGTACCGCGTTCCATCACAGCCTTCACTGGACGGCAACACCGTTGATGAGCAGGTCGAAAATGCGGCATTCGCCCGCAACGCTCTGGAGCACCAGGCTTCATTCCAGTTTTTGAACAGTAAATTCACCGGGCTGCAGAAAGCCCTGAAAGGAGAATAAGCATGAATCTGACGCAGGTGTTTGATATCGCCGGCTCAGGCATGAGCGCGCAGTCGCTGCGACTGAACACAACGGCCAGCAACATGGCCAATGCCAACAGCGCCGCCAGCAGTGCCGACCAGACCTATCGGGCGCGCCATGCCGTTTTTGCACCGATGATGACTGCCGCCATGCAGGACCCGTTTGGTCCGATGAACAGTCAGCAGGCAGCTGTCGGTGTTCGTGTCGCGGGTGTGGTCGAAGACGCCCGTCCGCTGCAGGCCCGCCACGAGCCCGGTCACCCGATGGCCAACGAAGACGGCTATGTCTACTACCCCAATGTAGACATCGTTGAGGAGATGACCAACATGATCTCCTCCTCGCGCTCCTTCCAGCTTAACGTTGAAGTGATGTCAGCCGCGCGCACGATGATGCAGCGAGTGATGACACTGGGTCAGGCATAAGGAGACGATGATGGAAATCAACGGCGCAGGCGGCAATGCACTCAGTAAAATCCTGTCGGACTATGGTAATCAGGAAGAAAAGAAAACCAAAAACGAAATGGGCCGCGACGAGTTTCTGCGACTGCTGATAGCGCAGCTGGAGAATCAGGATCCTACCAACCCCCAGGATAATGGCGAATTTATTTCCCAGCTGGCGCAATTTTCCTCTCTGGAAGAAGCCCAGAAGATGACACAGAGTTTCGAGCAGTTCTCGTCTGCTTTCCAGTCCGCCCAGCACCTGCAGGCAACGTCGCTGGTGGGTCGTCCTGTGCATGTCAAAACAAACACGACGCAGTTGGGTGAAAGCGGGGCGATCAGTGTGTTGGCTGACTTCGATGGCGGCGCTCAGTCGGCGACATTACGTGTCTACGATGCCAGCGGCAAAGTTGTTGATCAGTTCGGTCTGGGCGAGCAGACCGATGGCCGTCAGGAGTTTTTCTGGACGGGCACAGATGCGAATGACGAGCGTTATCCGCCTGGCAAATACAGCTTTGAACTAAGTGTCAGCCGAAACGGCATAACAGAGCAGGTGCCCACCTATCTGAGTGCCAACGTCAACAGTGTCACGATAGAAAAATCCGGTTCACTGACATTGAACCTGGCCGGTGTCGGCCCTGTGTCGATGTCTGAAATTTTGCAAATCAACTAAACGAAAAGTAATTAATCAGCGAGGTGTCAGATGAGCTTTATTATCGGTTTGAGTGCGCTTAACGCGGCACAACAGGAAATCAACGTCACCGGTAACAACATCGCCAACGCCGGAACCAACGGCTTCAAGAGTTCCAAGGCGGTTTTTGGTGACGTATACGCGGCATCAGTACTGGGTGGCGGCGGCACTCAGCAGGGTAGTGGTGTTACCTTGCAGGGTATTCAGCAGAGTTTTAACCAGGGCAACATCAGCTTCACCGAAAACACCCTTGACCTGGCCATCAACGGCGAAGGCTTTTTTATTCTCTCAGGCGAGTCAGGTACTGCTTACACACGTGCCGGCGCATTCGGTACTGACCGTTTTGGTTACGTTGTGACCAACACAGGCGAACGCCTGCAGGGTTTTGCACCTTCAGAATCCGGTCAGGCAACTGGTGGTGGTCCGTTGACTGACCTGCGCGTAACAACAGGCGAATTGCAGCCGCGCGCCACCACGCTGGTTGAAAGTGAAATCAACCTGGATGCGGCGGCCATGCCATCCGCAGTGATCGGATCTACCTATATCTCCAATGGTGGCAACAGCAGCCAGCCGCGTTTGAACGGCGCCATGATTTCACCGGACAGTGACCCCAATTCGGAGCTCAACCCGTACACTGCCACCAGCCTGGTAGTTCGCACGCCAAGCGGTGAAACCCAGCAGCTCGACATCGCAGCGGGTGCATCGGCCAACGCGGTAGCGCAACAGTTCGCCGGCGTTGAAGGCGTGGCGGCGGTGGGTACCACCGTGGGTTACATCAGCAACCTGCAGGACGGCGCGGATGCGGATAACCAGATGCGTTTCGCCATCAATGGCCGGGACATTGTTGTTGATCTGACTGCCACGAACCCATTGCAGGATCTGGCCAACAAAATTAACGCACTGCTCAACAATCTAAATGCAACGGTCGATGGCACACGTGTCAGGGTAACCCACTCTACTGGTGCGGATATTCGCATCAACGCGGGTGGCAACCCCAGTGGTGCGTTGAGCTTCGAGGGCTCAACCCGGGATGCAACTACGGGCGTTTATTCTCCGGTGGGTGTTCCTACCGTGGTTAACGTGTCAGCTGGCGACATCATGACCATGGGTGGTTTTGTTGAGTTCACCTTGGACGAGAACGTGTCCCTGCGGACCACCGACGAGGACCTGGAAGGAAACCCGGTTGATCCATCAGACGCATTCACCATCTTTGGCGATATTTCTGCCGAAGACGCGCTGACCGGCACCGCCTTCGAATCCAACCAGTTTGATCCGCGCAACCCGGAAACCTACTATCGTTCCACGGCAATTTCGATTTACGACTCAGTAGGTACCCGGCACTCGCTGGCCATGTACTTTGTCAAAGAACGTCCGGACGATACCGGTGACACCAACCTGTGGAGCGTCTACTTCCAGATTGATGGCCGTAACATCGGTTACGATCCCAACTCATCGACTGGTGACCCGGTACTGGCGCGATTTGATCTGCGCTTTGATGACACTGGTCGTTTCGACCCCAACCAGCAGTTTATCGAGATTACCAACTGGTATCCGGTCGACAGCTCCGGTCGACGTATTGGTGCTGGCCCTGTCCCAGGAAACGCCAACGTGTCTGACCAGACCACCAACTCCAACTTCCGAATCGATCTGTCTTCCATGACAGCTTTCGGTGGTGACTTCTCGGTTCAGTCCAACAACCAGGATGGTTTCTCCAAAGGTCAGTTGACGGGCCTGGAAGTCAACACACGTGGTCTGGTCTCTGCGCGATTCTCCAATGGTCAGTCACAGGTACTGGGTGAAGTGGCACTGGCCAACTTTGCAAACGCCAGCGGCCTGGCAAACCTGGGTGGCACGAAGTTTGCTGAAACCAGTGAGTCTGGCGCCGCTTCAGTATCGGGTGCCGGCACAGCAGGTCTGGGTGCGATTCAGTCAGGCGCGTTGGAAGACTCCAACGTGGACCTGCCGACCGAACTGGTACAGCTGATTATCTCTCAGCGCAACTACCAGGCGGCCGCGCAGATCATCTCTGCCACTGATGACGCAACCCAGACCATCATCAACCTGTAATTACTGGCAGTAAAGCCTGAAAACCGGAGATTGACATGGACAGAGCACTTTATCTGAGTATGACTGGCGCCTCGCAGGCAATGCAGGCGCAGACCATTCATGCCAACAACCTGGCTAACGCCAGCACCACCGGTTTTCAGGCAGATCTGGCGCAGGCGCGCTCCATGGCAGTCTACGGGCCTGGCATGCCGTCACGGGTTTACAGCATGACTGAAAATCCTGGCACTGACTTTACCCGCGGGCCACTGCAGCAGACTGGCAATTCGCTGGACATGGCAGTGAAAGGAGAAGGCTACATTGCCGTGCTGGCGCCAGACGGCAGTGAAGCCTACACACGTGCTGGCGACCTGCAGCTGGGTGTGTTTGGCGAGCTGCTGACCGGCAGCGGTTTGCCGGTGCTGGGCAACAATGGTCCCGTGGTGTTGCCGCCGCACGAGAATGTTGAGTTTGGTGCCGATGGTACGGTCTCGGTTCGTGAGCTGGGACAGGGTGCACAGGTACTTGCCGCAATCGATCGCATCAAGCTGGTAAATCCTCAGCCGCAGGAGTTGGTCAAGGGCACTGACGGCCTGATGCGCCGCGTCGATGGCGGCGAAACACCTGCAGATGCGCAGGTTGAGCTGGCATCAGGCTACCTGGAAGGCAGCAACGTCAATGTGGTTGATTCCATGGTTGAGATGATCAGCCTGGCCCGCAACTACGAGATGAATGTGAAGTTCATGCAGACAGTTCAGCAGAACTCTGAAAGTTCGGCACGGCTTTTGCAGATACAGTAATAGAGAGCAGTAATCGAGAGTAGTAACAAAGATCTAAACACGGCAAGAAACGGCAGTAACGTCAGCGACAGATACGAGCACAACGGGCCCACAGGGGCGACAGCTCAGGAGTAAACAACATGCACGCAGCACTTTATGTTTCCAAGACCGGCCTCAGTGCCCAAGACACCCGCCTGGCCACTGTATCGAACAACCTGGCCAACGTTGCGACCAATGGTTTCAAAAAGGATCGTGTGGTTTTTGAAGACCTGCTGTATCAGATCCAGCGTCAGCCAGGCGCCAACTCTACGCAGAACACCGAACTGCCATCTGGCCTGCAGATCGGTACGGGTGTCAAGGTTGCCGGCACGCAGAAGCTGTTCAGCCAGGGTTCCCTGCAGACTACTGGTGAGTCGTTGGACGTGGGCATCAATGGGCGTGGATTTTTCGAAGTGATCATGCCTGACGGCAGCTCGTCCTACACCCGTGATGGCCAGTTTCATATGAATGGTAACGGTGAACTGGTGACGTCACAGGGCTTCCTGGTAGCGCCGGGAATCACCATTCCGCAGGATGCGCAAAGCCTGACCATTGGTGACGATGGCGTGATCAGTGTGCGACTGCCGGGGCAGGCTACCACTTCAAATATCGGCAACATGAATCTGGTGGACTTTGTTAATCCGGCTGGCCTGCAGGCGCTGGGCGGCAACCTGTATGCAGAGACTGTATCCAGCGGAAACCCGCAGCAGGCAGCACCAGGCCAGAACGGCATGGGTACGCTTGAGCAGGGCTCACTGGAAAGCTCCAATGTGGAAGTGGTTGAAGAGCTGGTCGACATGATCACGACGCAGCGAGCTTACGAAATGAACTCAAAGGTTATTTCTACTGCTGATCAGATGCTGCAGTTCGTCACGCAGAATCTGTAAACCGTTAATGTTCAGAGCTTGAGAGAAACGCTATGAAAACACATCGTCTGATAGTTGCACTGTTCGCTTTGATGGCACTGAACGCCTGCGTGGTTCAAATGCCACAACCACCGGCACCGGACGATCCACGCTACGCGCCTGTCTGGGTAGGCGAGCATCGTGAGCAGGCACCTGTCAACGGGTCAATTTATCAGGCTGCCACCGCGACTAACCTGTATCAGCGCCGCGCCTACCGACTGGGTGATGTACTGACTATCAACCTGAACGAATCAACCACTGCCAGTAAATCTGCCGGCACGTCCTTCAGCCGTGACAGCAGCAATACAGTGGCAGACATGACCCTGTTTGGCACCAATATAGACACTAACTCATCGCTTGGTGGCAGTGCTGAGTTTGATGGATCTTCAAACAGCGATCAGAGCAACCAGCTGTTCGGCAATATCACAGTCACAGTGACTGATGTGCTGCCAAATGGTTTGCTGGAAGTGCGTGGTGAAAAGTGGCTGCAACTGAACCGCGGCGCTGAATACATCCGCATCAGCGGCCTGGTTCGCAAAGAAGATATCGCTTCAGACAACAGCGTGCCCTCAACCCGTATCGCCGATGTGCGCATTGCCTACAGTGGCACAGGCACACTGGCCGATGCGAATGAACCGGGCATTCTGAGCAAGTTTTTTGTCAGCAAGTGGTGGCCGCTGTAAGCGGCGCCTGAAACAGACTCTACAGGACTTAACAGACCATGTTGCTCACACAGATTTTTACAGACAGGAAGGAAGCTGTGCAGACAAAACGTACTAAAAATACTCTGGCTCGTGTCAGCCATGTTGCGCTGAGCCTGGTGATTGTGCTGCAGACAGTTCTGGTAGCGCCGGCGCAGGCCGACAGGCTCAAGGATATTGCCGACCTGCAGGGCGTGCAGTCCAACCAGCTGGTAGGTGTCGGTCTGGTGACTGGCCTTGATGGTACGGGCGACCAGACTACACAGGCACCGTTCACTGCCGAATCGTTTCGCGCCTACCTTGATCAGTTCGGTATTCCGATTCCCCAGGGTCAGAACTTTCAGCTGGGCAATGTTGCGGTCGTTTCCGTTCAGGCAGAGCTGCCACCGTTCGCCAAGCCAGGTCAGCAGATTGATGTCACTGTTTCGTCCCTGGCCAATGCCGACAGTCTCCGTGGTGGCACGCTGGAGCGCACCTTCCTGATGGGTATGGATGGTGAAGTGTATGCCACTGCTCAGGGCAATCTGATCGTTGGTGGTCTTGGTGTCGAGGGTGCTGATGGTTCACGCATCTCCATCAATATCCCCAGTGTTGGACGAATTCCTGGTGGCGCCATGACGGTCAAAGAAGTGCAGACCGCATTCAACAGTGGCGATCACATCACCTTTAATCTCAAGCGTGCTGATTTCACCACGGCGCGACGTGTATCCAGGGCGATCAACGACTTCATGGGCGAGGGCACAGCCTCTGCAATCGACGCTGTATCGATTCAGGTACGTGCACCTGCCGACAGTCAGTCTCGTGTGGCCTACATGTCAGAGCTGGAGAATATTCAGGTGGATCAGGGCGACGCGCCGGCGCGTGTGATTGTCAATTCGCGTACAGGTACTATCGTGATTGGTGAGCATGTACGTGTGTCACCTGCCGCTATCACACACGGTAGCCTGAGCGTCACTATTTCTGAAGGTTTTGCCGTCAGTCAGCCCGCTCCCTTTGGTGATGGCGAAACAGTTGTTTTACCCCAGTCGGACATTACCGTTGAGCAGGAAAACAACCGCATGTTCCTGTTTGATGCCGGCACTACGCTGTCAGACATCGTGCAGGCCATCAACGCCGTGGGTGCGGCGCCAGGAGATCTGGCGGCCATTCTGGAAGCCCTGAAACAATCCGGCTCGCTGCGCGCCGAACTGGTCGTGATCTGAGGACCTGACATGACCGCCATGAACCTGTCAGATGCATCGGTTTTCACCAACCTCAACGGGCTGAATGCCATCAATCGCGTGGGCAGGGAGGATTCTCCCGAGGCCCTGCGTGCGGTCGCGCAGCAGTTTGAGGCCATGTTCCTTGGCATGATGCTCAAGGGCATGCGGGCAGGAGAGGACGCGTTGTTCTCTGACAACTTCATGAACAGTAACGAAATGAAGTTTCACCGCGAAAACATGGACCAGCAGGTGGCACTGCATATGGCAACCAGCGGTGGTGTTGGTCTGGCTGACGCACTGCACCGTCAAATGATGGAACGATATATTCCTGACGCAGCCAGGACCACTGAGCAGCCGATGAATGACGACTGGCGCCGCCGCGCCACTGTTGAGCCCCCAGCGGCGGCTGCCACTAATCGTGAGTTCCAGGCGCCAACAGCTATGTCTGTTCGAGAACTCAAACCAGCGGTGAGCGCCGCTACCGTCAAGGTTCCAAGTGTGCCGGCCCGATTTGACAGCCCGGCCCACTTCGTTGAGACACTGATGCCGATGGCGCGCAAAGCAGCTGCCCAGCTGGGTGCCGACCCGCGTGCGCTGATCGCCCAGGCGGCTCTGGAAACAGGCTGGGGCCAGAAGATGATAACTGGCGCTGATGGCAAGCCCAGCTTTAACCTGTTTGGTATCAAATCAGGTGGCAGCTGGTCTGGTGACTCAGTGTCGGTCAGCACTCTGGAGTTCCGAGACGGTGTCATGCAGCGGGAGAATGCCGGATTCCGCGCCTACAACTCGTATCAGGATAGTTTTGACGACTACGTACAGTTGCTTCAGGACCAGCCACGCTATCGTCAGGCGGTTGAACATGCTGCCCAGCCAGAACGCTTTGTGCATCACCTGCAGGAAGCCGGGTATGCTACAGATCCTCTGTACGCTGACAAAATTAATCGCGTCATGCAAAGTCCGGTGCTCAATGTGGCTTCAAACCGTGGTTCGTCGTTAGTTGAGGTGAATGTCCGATGAGTACGCTGCTGAATACGGCCATTACCGGTATTCGCCTGAACCAGACCGCCATGTCGGTCACCGGTCAAAATATTGTTAATGCCAATACGGAAGGCTACAGCCGACAGTCGGTCAATCAGTCGACGAATCAGGCCATTCGTACGGCTGCCGGTTTTATTGGCACAGGTGTCTCAGTCGATGAGATCGTGCGTAATTCGCAAAAGTATCTGGTGGATCAGGTGCTGCGTGATGTTGGCAGCCTGAGCGACTCAGAAACCTATCTGACCAATGTGACCCAGATCAACAATCTGCTGGCTTCCGAACAGACCAATCTGTCCAGCTACGTGAATCAATTCTTTGATGCCTTGAATGAGTCAGTCAATGAGCCCGGTTCCATGCTCGGACGTGAGCTATTGTTGACGCAGGCGCAACAGTTGTCAGCGGGCTTCAAGTCAGTTGACGCGCGACTTCAAGAGCAGAAGATTGCCGTGAACAAACAGCTGCAGGGCGCCGCCGAAAACATTACCGCCCTTGGACGTCAGATCGCGGCCCTGAACCAGTCAATTGGTGATGCCACTTTTGAATCCGGTGCACCCAATGATCTATTGGACAAGTTGGACCTGCTGGTGCGCGAGCTGGGCTCCTATGTCAATGTGACAACCTCGGCCAGACAGGGAGGCGGTCTCGATATTTACATAGGTCAGGGGCAGCCACTGGTGGCCGGAACCAACAGTTTTCAGCTGCGAACAATACCTGGTGAACCTGATCCGACTCAGTTCGACCTGGCTATATCTAATAAAGTCGATTCCCAGAACATTACCTATCTGTTGAGCGGAGGCAGTGTTGGTGGGTTATTGCGTTTTCGTGAGGACGCGCTGCAGCCAGCGCTGGGTTCAGTAGGCTTGCTGGCGACCGGTCTGGCGGCGAAACTGAATGAGCAGAACCAGCTTGGTATGGATCTGGAGGGAAGTCTCGGTGGCAATATTTTTACCGATATTAATCACCCGACTGTTGCAGCTGGACGTGTTGTGGCGTCTCCTGATAATCGCCCACCCGCGGATCGTGAACTCAGCGTCACCATAGATGACGTCAGCAAACTCAACAGCAGTAATTACGAGCTGAGTTTCCCCGGTTCCGGTCGGCAGTATGTGCTGAAACGTCTGTCTGATGACAAGGTGATGATGTCAGGCATGCTTAGTACGACGTTTCCGCAGGTTCTTAAAGTGGATGACGGGTTCAGCATCAAAGTTGATGGTGGAACCTTCCAGCAGCGCGACAGCTTCCTGATCCGACCTGTCAGCAGCGCCGTTACCTCTTTTAACGTGCAGATTGCCCGAGCAGAGGAGTTCGCTTTTGCATCGCCCGTAAAAACGAGCGCATCGATGGCAAACCAGGGCGGGGCTGAAGTAGTCACAACACGGGTCGATACCATCGACACACCTGCCTTCAGTGATGGTGGTGCGCTGAGTCCACCGATGATTGTCAGGTTCACGTCTGCAACGACCTATGATGTTCTGGATTACTCGGATCCCGCCAACCCGGTACCGCTGGATCCGCCATTAACCAACCTGACGTTTACGCCGGGTGCCAATAATGTAATGCTGCCGTCGACACCAGGTGGTACCACGGTTGTTTCCCAAGGCGCTGCGGTGGCACAACTGCAGATCGGCAGTACCAACAATGGATATCCCGGCGAAACACTGCGCATCCAGACCACTGATCCGGATACCGGTTTTATTAAAGAGCAACAACTGGCGCTGGCGCTTAATGAGTCCGCAGCCAGCATGGCGGCCCGTCTCTCAAGTCTAAATGGTGTGGATGCTTCGGCACACACTTTCATCGAGCTGACGGATTTCCAACCAGGTGCGCCTGGTAATCCACTGCAGATCAGCTTCAATGGTGCCAATCTGA
This sequence comes from Pseudohongiella sp. SYSU M77423, assembly GCF_029911965.1. Classification (NCBI taxonomy): domain Bacteria; kingdom Pseudomonadati; phylum Pseudomonadota; class Gammaproteobacteria; order Pseudomonadales; family Pseudohongiellaceae; genus Pseudohongiella; species Pseudohongiella sp. SYSU M77423. Next base: position 159,178 of record NZ_JARYTH010000006.1, read on the forward strand.
CCGATGTGAACTGGACAGCACCGGGTCAAGCTCAGCCCTCAGCAATTCCTGATCCGCTCACGCCAGATTTTCTGCGTGATCGCATCAACAATGATCCAGCCCTGCAGGCTCAGGGCATCTATGCAAAAAGCGATGGCATCAATTTGCGCATCTATGGCACCAGTGGTGAAGATTTTGACTTCAACCTTGATGCTGGTGGTTCAGTACGCATGGGCGAGGCTGCTGATCTGGTAGCTCCGGCCGGAACACCGGTGTCAGTTACCATTGGCGGTACCGTCGAAGTCCGGCTTGCTGCCAATACAGACATTACATCGAACCAGGCCAATGGTGTCTTTGGTCAGGCACCGGAAGCCAAGTCCAACTACACCGGCATTCAACTGGTGATGACAAGTGGTAATGGTCCGGGCGGGCAACCCAGGGCTGGCGATCGTTTCATGATTGCCTACAACACTGATGGTACCGCAGATAATCGCAACGGCTCGCAGATGCTGGCGCTTCAGGACAGCAGTTTGCTGGGCAATGGCACGCAGAACTATCAGGACGTTTATGGCCAGCTGGCTGAACGCGTGGGTATTTTGACCAGTCAGGCTCGCGTCAATGTGGATGCCAGTGAATCCATGCTGCGCCAGTCCATGGATGCCTCGCAGTCGGTATCCGGCGTCAACCTTGAAGAGGAGGCCGCCCGACTGATTCAGCTGGAGCAACATTACAACGCTTCGGCACGACTGATCACACTGGCGCGTGATCTTTTTGATACCTTGTTAGGAATGTAATCATGAGCTATCGATTATCAACCGGTCAGTTGTTTACGCGAGCGCTCAACCCGATGCTGGATGTGCAGAAGGCGGTGAGTAAAACGCAGGAACAGATAGCGACGCAAAAACGTGTTTTGACGCCAGCCGACGACCCTATTGCTTCGACCCGAATACTCCAGCTCAATCAGGAACTGGCGGGTCTTGATAAATACAACAACAGCCTGTCAACGCTTAAAAGCCGGCTGGAGCGCGAAGAAGTTGCCTTGGGCAGCGTCAGTAACCTGATACAGAGAGCTCAGGAACTGGTGGCGACCGCCGGTAATGGCGCCATCAGTGCCAACGAGCGTGGTTATATTGCTACGGAATTGCAGTCTGTCATCGATGCCATGGCGCAGGAAATGAACGCCCGTGACGCTAATGGCGAGTTCCTGTTTGCCGGTTACCAGGGCAAGACCCAGCCATTCGTCAAAGGGCCTGATGGCCGTTATCAATACAACGGCGATCAGGGGCAGAGATTCATTCAGGCGGGCCCGGTGACGTCTATCGCTGCCAATGATTCGGGGTATAAGGTGTTTATGGATGTGCCTGGCGCAACGCCATCTGCTGTCGCGCGTGCAGGTGCAGGCAATCAGGCACAGCCCCCGGCAACTATCAGCAAACCGTTCATTACTGATCAGGAACAGTTCAGCAATTTCTATCCGGAAAGTGTCACGATCGAATTTCGCCCGAATAATGAAGTAGCGCCACCTGGCATGAATTACACCGTCAAACAGATATCGGACGGACGGGTATTGAGCGAGAACGTGCCGTTTGTGCCGGGGCGCGGTATCAATATTAAAGGTGCGCAGGTTAACATTGAAGGGCGTCCGGCTGTCGGTGATACCTTCACGCTGGAATCCACCGCGCGCAAAGGTCTGCTGGAAGGTCTGGAGGATTTTGTGGCTGACCTGGGACGATTCTCAGACAGCGCTGCGGATCGCACCAAGTTGGCCAGCTCAATCGAAAACACGATTGGCAATCTTGGTAACGCACAGGAAAAGCTGCTGAATACGCGTGCTGCAGTTGGCTCGCGACTGAATCAGGTTGACGCGGCAAAAGCCAGTAATGCAGATTTTGAACTGGTGGTGCGTACAACGTTGTCGGAGCTGTCCGATCTGGACTACGCGGAGGCTATCAGTCAGCTGACACAACAGACCTTTGTGCTAGAGGCAGCTCAGGCAACCTTTACCAAGATCACGCGGCTTTCGCTGTTCAACATGTTATAAAGCCGCGTACATACGCGCTGTATTTTCACTTCATTCACTTTGGTACCCGACTGTTCGTTGACTGAATGGATCGGGTGCTAAAGTTTTCTGTCATCTGCCGATAAATATTCGTTCAGGCGCCGTTTCATCTGTTTGAGATTTCGCGCTTCGTTACCCAGCGCGTCACGTTGTGATGCCAGTAGCTGCACGATGTGGCGATCCTGTTCCTGAATTTTTTTGATGTCCTGTTGAATGATTTCTACCAGTTCGACAGCAATCGCCTGGTTAAAAAACTGTTCGAGTTTTTTGTCTCTCAGTGCGTGTAATGTATCAAGTTGTTGCCAGTTATTCTGTTCGGCAAGCGACAGCAGACGGCCAGACATATCAAGTATGTCTCTCCATGCAAGTTTTTGTTTTTCAAGATCTATTTGATACTGGCTGACCATGGTTCATGCTGCACTTTGAGTAGGTGGAATAGCCGGGTGCGGAGAGGGAGAATTGTGATGTCATTTATATCGTTCACAATAGCAGAAAAAAATTCTAAAGAAAAAAAATTTCTGACGAACCCCAAAAAATTGTTGAAAAGTGCCTAAAGCTTTGTTTTTCCGTGTCGTTAAACCGGGTAACGCATAGCAGTGAGCGGTTTGAACGCGGTGATATGCGGTCCGGTTTTAATGTGTAAACTCAGGAGTAAACAAGCATGGCTCAAGTCATCAATACCAACATTGCTTCACTTAACGCGCAGCGAAACCTGAATAGCTCACAGGCTGGTACCAACCAGGCTCTCGAGCGTCTTTCTTCAGGTCTGCGTATCAACAGCGCAAAAGACGACGCCGCTGGTCTGGCGATCTCCACGCGCTTCACTTCCCAGATCAACGGTCTGAACGTTGCGGTCCGTAACGCTAACGACGGTATCTCTCTGGCAGAAACAGCAGAAGCGAGCATGGGTTCCATGAACGACTCTCTGCAGCGTCTGCGTGAACTGGCGGTACAGTCAGCTAACGGTTCGTACTCTGATGCTGACCGTGAGCTGCTGAACTCAGAAGCCCAGGCTCTGATCGCAGAAGTAGGCCGCGTGGCTGACACTGCAAACTTCAACGGCGTAAAACTGCTGGACGGTTCTTACAACTCTTCTTTCCAGGTTGGCGCCAACGCTGGTGAAACCATCAATGTTACTATCGGCAAACTGAGCGCTGACTCATTGGGTGTTGCAGCCCAGAACGGCGTGACTTCATCAGCGACCAGTTCAGCCCTGCAGAATGGTGAACTGACTATCAATGGTGTTTCTGTCGGCGCTACCCGTGCCTCTGACGACTCAGCGTCTACAGATGCTGCTAATACCAGTGCTATCGCAAAAGCGGCAGCCATCAACCGTGTATCTGATGAGTCTGGTGTAACAGCAGTTGTTGATACCAACATCGCAGCCGGCTCCGCAATGACGGCGTCAGCTACTTCTGGTTCAGTTACCATCAACGGTACTTCAATTGCTATTGATACCAGCGACGACGCAGCCTCCAGCCGTGCATCTGTTGTTGCAGCAATTAATGCGCAATCAGACCTGACAGGTGTTACTGCGATCGACTCTGGCGACGACAACCTGGGTGTTACTCTGGCAGCAGCCGATGGTCGCAATATCGAATTGAGCTTTACAACGCTTGACGAGGCAACCACTGGTCTGGCAGCAGCCGGTACTTACACGGGTGGCGTGACGCTGGTCGCACAGTCTGGTGTTAACAGCATCGAAATCGGTGGTAGTAACGTTGCTAACGCTGGTTTCACCGCTGGTAACTACTCCGCAGGTGAGTCAGCGACATCAACTGAACAGGTTAGCGCGACAAACGCACTTGGCTCAGCCAGCGCGTCACTTGCTTCTGGTGACCTGGTAATCAATGGCATCAGCGTAGGGGCTGCTTACGCCAGCTATGACACCGCTTCTTACAATGGTGCAGACTCGAGCGCAAAAACAGGCTCTGCAATCTCCAAAGCAGAGGCTATCAACCGAGTTTCTGATGCAACAGGTGTTACCGCGACTGCCAATGCTAACGTAGTTGAAGGTACTACCACTGCTACACCTGCTGGCTCAATCGGTGATACCGGTACTCTGACCATCAATGGCGTCGATATCTCCATGACAGTGCAGGGCACTGCGGAAGAGAACCGTGCCTACGCTGTGTCGCAGATTAACTCTGTCAGCGGACAAACTGGTGTTGTCGCTGAGGACAACGGTCAAGGTCTCACTTTGACCGCAGAAGATGGCCGCAACATCGTGATGGCTCTTGATAACGATGCAGCTGCTAACACCGGTGCAGGTCCGAGCGCAGCGATGTTTGGTTTGAACGCCTCTGCTGTTGGTGCTGCTGACTATGCAACAGCTACAACTGATGCCGACACAGTAGCCGTTACTACCTACTCAACAGTGACCCTGAAGTCTGGCGGTCAGTTCACAGTCAGCGCTGGCGAGAATGGTAATTCTGCTCTGGAAGCTGCTGGCTTTGAAGCTGGCACTTACGGTGGTGCCGAAACTGGTCAGCGTCTGACTGAGGTAGACCTGTCTACTCAGAAGGGTGCAACTGACGCGCTGGCTACAATCGACAACGCGCTGGGTTCAATCACCAAAGCACGTTCTGAGCTGGGTGCGGTACAGAACCGTTTCTCTGCTACCATCGAGAACCTGTCAGCAACTTCCGAGAAGTTCTCAGCTGCCAACTCTCGTATCCAGGACGCGGACTTCGCGGCTGAAGCAGCCAACCTGGCCCGTAACCAGGCGCTGCAGCAGGCTGGTGTGTCCATGCTGGCCCAGGCTAACGCTTCCAGCCAGCAGGTTCTGCAGCTTCTGGGTTAATTCTCAAAAAGTAAGCTGAGACCCTAAAGTCCGCCCGGTGACTACCGATAATACGGTAGAAGCCGGGCGGACTTTTTTGTGCCCGGGTAACGTAAAGGACGTGGAGCGAGTTTGGGAGATGTGCTGTGAGTGAGATCAGTATTACCCGATTCCAGCCCGCTTTGGTGGCCAGGGATAAGGTCAAGTCCGTGGAATCGGTGGACAACGACCTTGATGCCAACCCTTCCCACAACCCGTTGCAGGACAAATACGACGAAGAATCTTCTGGTCAGCACAAGCGTCAACAGGAGAATCCGTCCGGCCAGCAACACAATACTTCAAGAGACAGCGAAAATCGCTCCCAGAGCCGTCCAGCGAGGTCGACAGACCCATCCGCAGCTGATGAGCCACTTGCCGACGATGAGGCATTGGAACGCGCTGTCACGCGCCTTAATGAGTACGTGCAGACGGTAAAGCGCGATTTGATATTTGATATCGATGCAGAAAGTCTGGAGCCCTCGGTGACGGTGGTTGATCGTGAGTCACGCCAGGTGCTGCGTCAGTTTGATTCGCAGGAAGCCCTGGAGCTGGCGCGCAAGCTGGACTCCGAAGAGTCCATCTCGCTGTTTAAAACCCAGGTTTGATTTTCATTTGATCCCGGTCGGGATACTGATTAGTGCGCCGGGGCGGCGGCAGGGGACCTCAGTCCTCCTGCGCAGCCTCGCGTTCTTCCTGTTCTGCCAGGCGGGCGCCTGCCAGTGTACCGGCCAGGGCATAATTGCCTTCGTGGCAGGCGTACTCGTACAGCGGGTCATCATACGCAGTCAGCGCCAGTTCACCGGTGAAGCTGGACTCGAACACGGTCGGATCATCCACAGTGAACGAGTAGATGATCTTGCCGTCTGCGACGCGTCTGAAGCGTTCAGTGACTGTCAGGTTTTCTGACGCCCCTCTGAAGCTCTGCCAGGGGTTGAAGTGACGGGTTTCCACAACCAGCGTGTCACCTTCCCAGCGACCGATTGAATCGCCCATCCACTTGTTCAATACGTCAGCATGCGGGTCATGTTCATCCTGTATGGGAATGATGCGCGCATCGTGAACCATCTCCACAACAATCACCACGTAGCCCGGGGACTGCACGATCTGGTAGTGGCTGTTGTACATAACTGGCAGCATGGGTGGCCCGGAGTTGGAGCCGAATGCCAGCAGGCAGCGCTCGCCGACACCGCGTCCCTCAGGGCCGTCAAAGGGATCGGGACCAGTTGCCCGTTCCTCCGCACGCGCAGCCAGAAATTCCTCGGTATAACCGGGCAATTGACCATTGGGTGGATCAATGATGATGGAGGTGCGGTATTCGCCGTCGATAGTCGGCATGAACATACCACGATCCGTCCAGAACAGGTCGTAGTTGCCGACTGGAGGGAGGTCCTCAGCTGGAGGTGGCGGGCGATTTGGGTCCAGCGGCTCATTGTCCTGCTCGACTTCCAGTTGCGCGGCGCGCTCCAGCTGGAAGGCCTCCTCGCGGGTATAGGCACGTCGTTCGCCCAGTTCGCGGGGACGGGTCAGCGGTGTGACAGTGGCGTTTCGCCAGACACCCTGCAAATCAGGTGCGCCATCCCAGGTGCGCGGTACCACATAATCATCTTCCTGCGCCAGGGCGCCGAAGGGCAGCAGTGCAGCACACAAAACCGCAGTGCAGGCGAGGGTGTAGGGTCTATTGAACATAGCTTCTTCTCCTAGGTCGAGCCTGAGATTCTAGCCCTATGTGGATTCAGTCACAATCCCTGACTGTCCTGCCTGACCAGCACATTGACCTGTCAGTTGGCGGCAAGGTTTTGCCGCTACAAAGGTCAAGATTCTCCGCAGCAGGTCGACATAAGTACTGAATCGCCTGTATTGGCGGGCCTGAGGCTGCTGGCGTGAAATTTGCTTTGCAGAGCTCAGGATCAACAAACGCACCGCAATCAAAACGGCTTCATACATATGGCAACAATTCAGTCTCTGGGTATTGGTTCTGGACTGCTTACCAGCGATCTGCTTGAGCAGCTGGTCGAGGCAGAGCGCGCGCCTGCCACGGCACGACTGGATCGTGACCAGGATATTGCGGAAGCCCGTCTGTCGGCATTTGGTGAAGTCAGAAGCATGCTGGCGACCTTCAATACCTCGGTCAAACAGCTCAACAGTGTGTCTGCGTTTAATGCGAGCCAGGCCAATAGCAGCAATGACTCAGTGCTCACCGCAACAGCCAGTAGCGTTGCCGTTGATGGCAACTACAGTATCAATGTTCAAAAGCTGGCTCAGCAACATACCCTGGCAACCCAGAGCTATGAGTCTACCACCGAGGCCATTGGCGTCGGCAGTCTGACATTCCGTTTTGGTACAACCGAGTTTGAAGGGGCCAGTGCCTATCAGGGCTTTACGGTCAACCCAGACAAGCAGTCACGCTCGATCACGATTAACAGCAGCAACAACACGCTCGCTGGCATCCGCGATGCCGTCAACAAGGCCAAGATTGGTGTGCAGGCCACAATTGTTGATGATGGCACCGGGTTTCGCCTGCTGTTTACCTCAACCGACGGTGGCGCCAACAACAGTATGGAGATCACTGCCACCGGGTCTGCATCGCTGGGTGCCTTCAACTACAATCTGGGCAGCCAGGATATGCAGCAGACCCAGCTGGCCCAGGATGCCGAATTTACAGTAAACGGTCTGGCCATCACCCGAAACAGCAATCTGGTGGGTGGCGTCATCCCCGGTGTGACACTGAATCTGAAAGGCGTGTCTGCAGGTCCCGCAAGCCTGACCATCAGCAAAGATCCGTCAGACCTGATGGATAAGGTGCAGGGCGTTGTTGATAGCTACAACGCGCTGAAAACCATGACTGATGTGCTGACCGCCTTTAACCCGGATGCCGGAGAAAACGGCCAGGGCAGCGTGCTTACCGGTGATCGTGGTATTCGCACGATCATGAACCAGGTTAACTCTGCGCTGCGCTCTTTTTCGCTGGGCTCCACCTATGGCTCGCTGGCAGAAGTCGGTGTGACGACCAACCAGTTCAATGACTACATGATGGAGTTTGACCGCTCCGCCTTCCAGGAGGCGTTTCAGGCAGATCCGAAGGCGATTACTGCCCTGTTTGCCACCACTGGCATTCCGAGTGATGAAAACGTCTCCTATGTCTCTGCCAGCAGTGCGACCCAGCCGGGTAGTTACAGCCTGGAAATTACGCGCATGGCAGAGGCCGGACGCTATCAGGGCATAGGCGTATCGGCTCTGGCGGCAGGCAATATCGACATTACTGATGCCAATAACAGCTTCAATATTTTTGTGAACAGCCGAGAAGTCAGTATCGATCTGACCGAGGGTACTTATGCCACGGCAGAACTGTTGGCTGAGGAAATTCAACGGCAGGTAAACAGCAGCAGCGAACTGATCGAGACTGCAAACTCGGTAACCGTGACATACAACAGTGATCAGTCGCGCTTTGAAATGACCTCAAACCGTTTCGGCAGTGAATCGGCTATTCGCATTATCGAGGTTGATTCAGCCACGGCTGCGACCTTGGGGCTCGTCAAAGAGGGGCAGGGGCCTTACCAGGGGCTGGAGCTTGGCTCTCTGGCCACCTCGGATGGGCAAAGCAGCTCGCTTTTTAATACACCTCTGCTGGTAGACAGTGATACCCAGTACAGCCTGACAATCAATGGTGCCACCACTGGTGTGCTGACGCTGCCCGGTGACGCTGGCACACCCGTTACCTATAACACCCCTGACGAATTGACCGCTGCACTTAAGTCACAGATAGACGCGGCGCTTGCCGGGGATGGTATCACGGTCAATGTCGACTACGTTTACAACAGTGATGACGACACGGCCCGACTGGTATTTTCGACGGCCAATGCTGGCGATGAAATCAGTTTCAGCGATATCAATCTTGCCAGCGCCACGCGCCTGGGGCTTTTTGAGGGCCGAGGTGAACCGGTTACATCGATCCGCGGCACCGACGTCGCTGGTCTGATCAATGGTGTCGAGGCTCGCGGCACGGGTCAGGTGCTGGTCGCATCGACGGGCGAGAACCCTGAAACCGCAGGCTACTATCTCAATGCTGCCCATGGAGATCTGTCCACCAGCACCGCTGCCGACAAATTCCGTCTGCGAGTCGATGGTGTACTCTCCGGGCAGATTACCCTGGGCGTTCTGGCCAACACCAGCAGCACAGCGGTGGCCAATACCCTGCAGACAGCCATTAACAACGATCCCGCGCTGATTGCTGCCGGCAAGTCGGTCACCGTCGCCTATGACGCAGATAGCGGCGGCTTCAAAATGACATCGGGCAGCCGCGGTGCCAGTTCCTCGGTGACGATCTCGTCGCTGGAGGGAAATGCTGCGGCAGTATTCGGCTTCGCAGCCGGGGCCGGGGCTGCCGGTCAAAGTGGCTCAGCAGCCAGCGGTGACGCCGATCCTGCCTCCGGGCTGCGTATCCGCATAACCGATGGTGATGTTGGCAACCGCGGCACGGTTGACTACTTCAGAGGCGTCGCCAGTCGACTGACAGCACTGATCGATTCCATGTTGGGTAGTGATGGTGTGCTGACAGGTCGAAGTGATTCGCTGAATGCCGAGCTTGAGCGCATCGCCGAAAAACGCGTTGATCTTGCGGAGCGACTGGCACTGACCGAACGACGACTGCAATCCTCGTTCCTGGCCAACGAAATCATTATCTCGAATTTCAACAGCACCGCCAGTTTTCTGGAGTCTCAGCTGCCAATGCTGGAAGCTTTGGTGACCCCAAACCGCAAAAAATAACCTGATCTGACCCGACGAGGATGGAATAATGTATTCACCCAATAGCGCAATCGCCCAGTACCAGCGCGTCAACAATGTTGGCTCCGTTGAGGGGGCCAGCCCCCATCAGCTGATTCTGATGTTGATGAACGGTGCACTGGAACGGCTTGGCAAGGCCCGTGGCGCGATTGAGCGGCATGATGCAGCCCTTAAGGGAGGCCAGCTGGGCAAGGCAATCAATATCATCGGCGGCTTGCAGGGCAGTCTGGACCGCAACCAGGCGCCGGAGTTTGCAGAAAACATGGATAGACTCTATGACTACATGCAGCGCCGTCTGCTGGAAGCCAACATCAAGAACGACATCTCCATCATCGATGAGGTCAGTGACCTGATGCGAAATGTCAAAACAACATGGGAAGAGATTGATCCAGTTCGCAAAACTGCATATTGATCCCCCAATCGACCCGTTATGATGTTTGACGTCGAGTAATCGCTCAGTGTCTAATTGCTCTGGGAGAGCAATCCACACATGAGATGATCTACAAGGCCCTTGCCAAAGTACAAAGAGTACTGATCTTTTTGCTCTTGGTTGCGGCAGCCGGGCCGGTGCACGCATGACTCAAATATTGTTAATAGAAGATAGCAAGAAACTCGGCCACGATCTGGGCATCGTGCTGGAGTTTCTGGGTGAGCAGCCCGTTCACGTGCAGCGGGCTGGCTGGACCCAACAGGTAGAACAGTTGCAGGTCAGACCAGAAGCGCTGAAGCTGGTGCTGGTCGGGCATTACAAGCCGACCCTGATGGAGGTACTGCTTCAGGAGCTGATTGATTGGCATGAAGGTTTGCCAATTGTGCTGCTGGGTGACCAGACCATGCCTGATCTGACCGAATCGGTGTCAAACCGGGTCGTCGCCACCATACCCATGCCCCTCAGTTACCAGCCCATGCTGGACGCCCTCCACAAGGCTCAGGTTTACGGCGACCACTACAATCGACTGCGCGAGATAGGCAACGTACGCGACTACAACATGTTCCGCAGCCTGGTAGGCAGCAGTCCGGCTGTGCAACGAATTCGGCAGATCATGTCGCAGGTGGCCAACACAGAGGTCACGGTCCTGATCACCGGCGAATCGGGTACTGGTAAAGAGGTTGTTGCCAGGAATCTGCATGCCAATTCCCGGCGTTCCAGCAAGCCTTTTGTGCCGATCAACTGTGGTGCCATCCCGCCTGATCTCCTGGAAAGTGAATTGTTTGGTCATGAAAAAGGGGCATTTACCGGCGCAATTTCGACACGGGTTGGCCGGTTTGAACTGGCTCAGGGCGGCACCCTGTTCCTTGATGAAATTGGCGATATGCCCTTGCCGATGCAGGTCAAGCTGTTGCGCGTTATCCAGGAGCAGTGTTTCGAGCGTGTCGGTGGCACCAAGACCATGCAGACTGACGTGCGCATTCTGGCGGCCACCCATCGTAATCTTGAAACGATGATCAGTGAGGGGACGTTCCGCCAGGATCTGTTTTATCGTCTGAATGTATTCCCGATCGAAATGCCCTCGCTGCGCGAACGTTCCGCCGACATCCCCTATCTGTTAAATGAACTTATCTCGCGCCTGGAGAACAGCAAGCGAGGCTCGGTCCGTTTTAATTCGGCTGCCATCAAGGTGCTGTCTTCCTATGCCTGGCCGGGCAATGTGCGTGAACTTGCCAACCTGGTAGAGCGCATGGCGATATTGCACCCGCATGGTGTAGTTGGCGTTCATGATCTGCCTCACCAGTTCCGTGACAGTCAACTGATGGATGAGGTGCTGGCTGAGGAAGCGGCGCTGTCCGACGAGCACAAAATCTCAGTTGCGGAGGCGGTGTCAGAAGAAATTGCGGCGATCCCCAGCATCAACGGCGCCGATACGCATCTGTTGCCGCTTAACGGCATGGACCTGAAAGAGTACCTGAACAATCTTGAGCGCAGCCTGATAGAGCAGGCACTTGATGATAGTGGCGGGGTGGTTGCACGTGCAGCAGACAGACTGAATATCCGGCGCACGACCCTGGTCGAAAAAATGCGCAAATATGACCTGCAACGCTGACACCCGGTAACTCTGCCTGACTGAGGCCGCCCTTTCGGGCAGCCACAAGGGTTCAGGGATCCATGGTAATTGATGTCAGGGCCAGCTCAGTTCGCGTACCATCCTCAACCTGCTCCAGCCTGGCCAGGGCAAACTCATAATCAACAGCCAGCCAAAGAACAGTGCTTCGATCACTGTCGGGTTCACGCACCCGTTCCAGTTTCAGGGTCTGCAGATCTCCCACCGGTGTTGTCATGGTTTCCAGAGATAACAGGGCATATTCGTGCTGGTCGATCTCACGGCTGTCGATCATGGTGAAATGCAATGATGTGCCCAGCGCGGATTCGATGCCATCGTTTTCAGCCAGGCGCTGCAGCTCGGCACTCATTTGTGCGGTCACGCTAAGATTATCCTGAATGCCGGGCGGCAGACTCAGCTGCTGGCGATTTTCATCGCGGCGCAGTTCGGCAGATCCTGCCGCCCAATCGAAGCTGATGCTTTCGTCGCGGTCGCGGATGCCGCCCTGCTGGTAACCATAAGCCAGCGGCACGGCGCCCTGATCTGACCATTCGAACAATGTGCTTTCTTCAACGCTGATCAGAGTTGCACCAAGCACAGACAGATCCAGCCCGTGGCGCAGGTTGTAATTGCCGTTCTCAAGCTGTCTGAGCTCCCGGTAGGCATCCGTGCTAAGACCCATGGAGCGGGCCCGGTATTCGGCGGTGTAGGGTGTCGGCGCGGGCAACGGCGCCTGGGCCAGGGCCAGCGAAGATGTCAGCAACAGGCCTGACAGGATGGCCGATAAACGCAAGCACCATTTGACGCCGCCAGCCTTGAGATGTGCTGGGGACAGATGTTGTTCCGGGCCGTCGAATCGCATAGATCTAGCTCCCTCAGACTAATTGGGTCGAATTACTGACGAACTCCCTGTGGCGGCAGCGTGTTGCCATCCAGTGTGGCGCAGGAATCTGTCATTGTCAGGCGTCCACTTGCATACCAGCCAACAACCTCAGGATAAATACGGTGCTCCTGCTCGGCGATGCGCTGCTTCAGCGTCTCGACGGTATCCTGAGCGTCGACCGCGATGACTGCCTGTCGCACGACAGGTCCGCCATCCAGTTCCTCGGTTACAAAATGGACACTGACGCCATGTTCCCGATCGCCTGCCTCCAATACACGCTGATGCGTCTGCGTGCCTTTATAGGCTGGCAGTAGCGACGGGTGAATATTCAGTAGTCTGCCTTGATAATGCTGAACAAAGGCTGAACTGAGAATTCGCATGAAACCGGCAAGAACAACAAGATTGATGTCCATCGCGTCGATGACCCTGATCATCTCCTGGTCAAAGGCTTCGCGGCTGTCAAACTGTTTGTGATCAATAACATGCGATGCGAGGCCGGCATCGGCTGCGCGCTGCAGGCCGTAAGCATCGGCCCGATTGCTGATGACGCCAGCAATCCGGTAACCGTGTTCTAATTGCTGATCGATCAAGGCCTGCAGATTGCTGCCATTGCCTGATATCAGGACAACGACGCGGCAGACCTGTTCAGAGTTGTGCTGCTGGCTCATGCATATTGGCCGCTGGCGATAACTGCGGGTTTTTCTGCCTCGGCCTTTGTGATTTTGCCGATGATGGTTGCACCGCGCGTCATTGTGTTCAGCAGCTCTACAGCGGTATCCGCCTGCTCCGCTGGCACGCAGACAATCATGCCAATACCGCAGTTGAAGGTGCGCAACATTTCGCGAGACGCGATATTGCCTTCCTTCTGCAGCCAGTCAAAGATGGCCGGACGCTGCCAGCTATCAGTGTCGATATGCGCTTCGGTGTAGTCAGGCATGACGCGTGGCAGATTTTCCAGGATGCCACCGCCAGTGATGTGTGCCATGCCATGTACGGACACTTTCTGCTGCAGCGCCTGCATGGCTTTAACATAGATTTCCGTGGGGGTCAGCAGGACTTCGCCCAGGGTGCTGTCGGCAAACGGGTCATCCAGTTTTGCGCCGCTGACTTCCAGGACTTTGCGAATCAATGAGTAGCCATTGGAGTGCGGGCCAGATGAAGCGATACCGATCAGGCAGTCACCAACGGCTACCTGCTCATTGGTGATGATTTCATCTTTTTCCACAACACCGACGGCAAAACCAGCCAGGTCATAGTCACCTTTCTGATACATGCCGGGCATTTCTGCCGTTTCTCCACCAATCAGTGAGCAGTTGGACTGGCGGCAGCCCTCGCCAATGCCTGCCACGACCTGCGCAGCGATTTCCACATTCAGGCCGCCTGTCGCGTAGTAATCGAGGAAAAACAGCGGCTCGGCACCACAGACAATCAGGTCATTGACGCACATGGCAACCAGGTCGATGCCGATGGTATCGTGTTTGCCCATGTCGATCGCCAGCTTGAGTTTGGTACCGACACCATCAGTGGCAGACACCAGCACTGGCTTGCGATAACCCTCGGGCAGCTCGCACAATGCGCCAAAACCGCCCAGACCGGAAAGCACCTCCGGACGACGGGTAGACTGGGTGACGGATTTGATTTTCTCAACCAGAGCATCGCCGGCATCAATGTCGACACCGGCATCCTTGTAGCTGAGGCCAGTGTGTTGGGAGTCTGAGCTGGGTGTCTTTGTGTTCATGATAAGCGTCGCAATGTCCTTGCTCTAGGGTAGAGATAGTGACCGAAAATGGCGGCAATCATCGGTTGCCTGCCGGATAGCTGCGCATTTTAACAGCTGGTAAACACTTCGTCAGTCGATTATGTCAAACGCCGGGGCGATCGGTTATGATTGCGCCATGAAAAATGCCCTCGATTCATTATCTGAAATGCGTATTCTTCAGTGCCCGTCCCCCTATGTCGCGACATGGGTGGGCGTGCTGTTACTGGCATTGTGGAGCACACAGGCCTGGAGCCTGCCAGTCAGTGGTCTATACCAGCGCCAGATAGAGGTTGAAAACCAAAGTGAGGCCGAGCGGCAGCGGGCCTATCGGGAGGCGCTGACCGACGTTATTGTCAAAGTCACTGGTGAGCGCCGCTGGCTGCAGCAGCCAGCCATTCAGTCCGCGATTGCGCGCGCAGGCGACTACATCTCCGAAGTCAGTTATCGCGCAGCAGCCGGCGCTGCATTCATTCAGGTGGACATCGATCAGTCGATGCTCAATGGTCTGCTGAATAGAGAGAATATTCCGGTCTGGGACAATAACCGGCCATCGATTCTGGTTCTGATTACTGTGCAGGGCCCGGACGGCAGGCGCCGGATGCTTGGGTCGAGCACAGAGCATCCGCTGCTTGACCAGTCGCGCATGTTTGCCGAGCAACGCGCAGTCCCGGTGCTTTATCCGATTCTTGACCTGACCGATCGCCAGCTGATCTCGCCAGCCCAGGCCTGGTCGCTGGACAGTTCGGCACTGCAGGCACTTGGAGATCGTTACGCGGCTGACAGTGTTCTGGCCGCCCGAGTGCTTGAGGTCGGTGATGGTCAGCTGGTCGGGCTGTGGAAATTTCTGTTTCGTGATACCGAAGACATTTTCGACCACCTGGCCACGGAAGAGGGCGACTACATGGACCTGCCGCTGGACCGTGTTACTGCTCAGCTGGCCAGCCATTTTGGACTGCTGCCAAGTGCGTTTGCCAGAGAGAGTGACGTGAATATCCGGGTGGATGAAATTACTGATCTCAACAGCCACACGCAACTTGTTCAGTATCTGCGCTCGCTGTCGGTGGTTCAGGACGTACAGGTAAGAGTGCTGCGGCCGGATAGTGTCGAGCTTTCGCTGCATGTCGTTGGCGGCCAACAGATGCTCAGTGAGTTCATCAGCCTGGGTCGGGACCTGCAGCCGGTGAATTTCAATCCCGGCGATCAGGTGTCTGGAACCTTACGCTTTCGTTGGACCAGATAAACCGCATGACTGACCCGCAACGTTCACAGGCGGCAACGCCACGGCAACTCTCGCTGCGCGTCGGCATGGACGACGATGCCAGGCTGGATAACTTCTTTGTACCTGACGCCGAGTCCACAGCGGCGCGCGTACGCGATTACCTGCAAGCAAATATCCTGCGCTGGCGTCAGTCCGGGCGTGCGCCTTCCGGCAGCACACGAGTCAAAGATTTTTGCTGGTTATGGGGCAGTGAGGGTGCGGGCTGCAGTCATCTCCTCCAGGCAGTCTGTCACGCAGCCAGCAGTGAAGAAACCGTTTCGGACCAGCATGCGCTATCCGCGTTTTACCTGGATCTGAGCCTGAGCGACCTGCATCCTGATATTCTCGACGGCCTGGAGTTTCAGGACATTCTGTGTCTGGATCATCTGCAACAGGTTGTTGGAAAGCCGGCGTGGGATGAAGCGCTGTTTCACCTCTACAATCGCCTTGCACATAACGGCGGTGCTCTGCTGGTCGCAGCAGATAACAGTCCGCAGCACGTGCAGGTTTCCTTGCCGGATCTGCATTCGCGGCTACAGTCAGCAGCCGTATTTCAGCTTCCGGTACTGGAAGACACCGATAAAGTGGCAGCTTTGCAGATGCGCGCAAAATTGCGTGGATTCAATCTGGGTGATGATGTTGCCGAATTTCTGGTCAGGCGAAATCAGCGCAGCATGGCTGCGCTGTTTGGTGTGCTGCAGGCGCTGGACAGACATTCGCTTGAAACCGGCCGCCGGGTGACCATACCGCTATTGAAATCTCTGATGGGCTGGTAAGGCCGCTTCAGCCAGTCACTGCAGCGTCATGCCCAGGTGTTTGCGCGCAGCGCGAATGTACAGCACCAACGTGCAGAAAACTGACACGCACAGCAGACTGTAAAGCAGGCCATACAATCGGTCGGCGGGGATAAACGCGACATTCACCGCATGCATGAAATAAAGCATGATTGCAAAGCTCAGCCAGGCATAGGTGCGCAAGTGGTTGCGGCGCAGTCCCGGCAGAAAAATAAACAGCGGCGCAACACGCACCAGCCACAGAATCAGGGCGACATACCAGGGCGCGCCCTGGAACATGCTGACCAGCGCATCGCCGGTAAAAAGCCCGATCAGGCCAAAATAGCTGGCCATGGCTGCCATGCGGGTTCGCTTGACGATTGCCGGCACAGGTTGCCAGGTGTCAGTCATAGTTGTTCTCTCCAGAATTATTCTGACAGTTGAAGTGCCAGTTCGCCCAGTCGCTTGCCCAGCGCCAGACATAGTCTGGTTTCGTCATCGCTAAGCGGCAGATCGCTGTCTGGTCCGGCCAGGTGGCTTGCGCCGTAAGGTGTGCCGCCACTGCTGGTGCGCATCAACGCCGGCTCGCTGTAAGGCAGTCCGCAGATCACCATGCCGTGATGTAACAACGGCAGCATCATGCTCAGCAGGGTGCTTTCCTGTCCGCCGTGCAGGCTGGACGTGGACGTGAACAGCGCCGCTGGTTTATTGATCAGTGCACCCGTGGCCCAAAGTGCGCCGGTGCCATCGAGAAAGTATTTCATGGCTGCTGCCATGTTGCCGAATCGAGTCGGACTGCCCAGCGCCAGTCCAGCACAATTGCGCAGGTCATCCTCTGTGCAGTATACCGCACCCTGGGGCGGCACCGCCGGCTGCGACGCTTTGTGATCCGGAGAGACTGACGGCACGGTGCGCAGGCGTGCCTCGACATCGCCCGCCTGCTCGACTCCGCGCGCGATCAGGGCAGCCATTTTTTCGGTGGCACCGGAGCGGCTGTAATACAGCACCAGCACATAGGGGATCGAATTGCTCATTGTCAGTGCAGTCTCTGTTACTTGATCAGGTCAATGACATTCTCGGGCGGTCGTCCAAGCACCGCGCGGACTTTTTTGCCGTCACGTCGGACCACGATGGGCCGTTCGATCAGGCGTGGATGCTGCTGCATGGCTTTCAGCACCTCCGTATCGCCAAGCGTTTCATTGCCCAGCGAAAGTTCGCGGTATTCAGTTTCACCTTTTCGAAGCAGCTGGCTCGGCGTGATACCGAGCGCTTCACACAGATCTGAGAGCGTGTCGACAGTGGGAGGATTTTCCAGATACAGGATCTGTTCCGTTTCTATCTGATTCTCCTGGAGCAGGGCCAGAGTCTGGCGCGATTTTGAGCATCGCGGGTTGTGATAAATAAAATACTGGCTCATGGTTTCTCTTCTGATTCGGTTTCTGTTGGGCTTGTCTGTGAATGCTGTGACAGCCGCGGACGTTGATGTTGTTCCTGCATCAGCTCGGTAAACGTCTGACCTCCACAGTGGCGATTCCCTTCATGCTCCACGGACTCAAGAAAGCGTCGTATCTGTATCTGTTCGGCAACCACACTGCGCGTGTTCAGCTGGTCGCGCGACCAGGTGCGCAACTGTAGTCGCAGGTCAGCGATGCGTGTCGAATCAACGCTGTGAGAAGGCAGATATCGGGGAGGATTCTGATCGGTGCAGCGAATGAAGTCGATAGCTGCCAGCGTTGCCAGGCTCGATTCCAGTACCGGCGCGCCCAGTTGTGTGTAGGACAGCAGTTCGTCAAGCGTCCACGGCGGTTCATTTTGCTGGAAGCGCTTGATGATCAGGTAGGCAACCGTCAGGTTCAGTTCTTCCTGTGCCTGCAGGCTCAGGTGCAGGGGTTTGCGACCAGTACGTGCTTTGGACGGATGCTGGTGATAAAAGGCGACCGATGAGCCAATCAGCAGCATCAACCAGCCCAGATAAATAAACAGCATCAACAGAATGACAGCAAAAAATGCCGCGTAGATGATTGCATTGGCTGAGTATTCGGTGATGAAGTTCTGGAACACCCAGCCCATGGTTTTCCAGGCCAGCGTGGTCACAATGCCGCCAGTCAGTGCCGAGCTGAACTGGACCCGCGTGTTGGGAATAAAACTGAAGGCCAGCGCGAAAGCCAGCGACATGAACACCAGCGGCATGACTGCGCCAAGCGCCTGCAGGATCAGGGCACCAAACGCCAGCCCTTCGAGCAGGCGCATGAACAGGTTGGTATTTACGTAGGAGGCAATGCCCACCGACAGCAGTATCAGCAGTGGTGCGACAATGACTGCAAACAGATATTCGCTGACGCGACTGGCGAGGCTGCGTGCCTGCGAAACAGCCCAGATGTCATTAAAGGCCAGTTCGATGCGCTGCATCATGGTGAGCACCGTGTACAACAGTACGCCAAGACTGACAAAGCTGAGCACATCGACACGAACGTTGTCGACAAAGCTTACAACATTGCTGGTTATCTGCTGGCCGTAGTCACCCAGAAACGGTTGCAGAATGCCGAGCAGCATGGGCTCCATGGCGTTATGCACGCCCAGACCCTTGAGCACTGCGAAGGTCAATGCCAGCAACGGGACCATGGCAATAACCGTGTAGTAAACCAGGCTCATGGCGCGCAGGGACAAGTGACCCTCGGCGATATCCCGAATCACAGCGTAGCCGATACGCATGGCACGCATGGCGTAGCCACGCCATGAGGAATTGGCGGCCGGATCATCCTGCCACAACACATCATCAAGATACTGCTTCAGGTCGTCCAGTGATCGAACCTGCATGACTTCTCCTGTCTGTGTTGCCTGACTGATCGAGCTCAGCGTGCGATACGGGTGCTCAGATACTCAATAATTGAGTCACGTGGCACGAGTTCCGGGTCGCTGGCGCGTCTAGACTTGTATTCTATCTGGCCGGCTTCAAGGCCACGATCGGAAACCACCAGGCGATGGGGTATGCCCATCAGCTCCATGTCGGCGAACTTGACGCCCGGGCTGGTCTTTTTGTCGCGGTCATCAAGCAGTACCTCGTAGCCCGCGGCCTCGAGTTCCTTCATCAACTGCTCACTGACGTCGACCACCGGCTGCGATTTATGAGCATTGAGCGGGATAATGGCGATCTGGAACGGCGCAATGGCGTCTGGCCAGATGATGCCATTGTCATCATGATTCTGCTCTATCGCGGAAGCGACGATTCGGCTGACACCAATACCATAACAGCCCATGGTCATCAGCACCGACTTGCCATTCTCGTCCAGCACCGCGGCATTCATTGCCCGGCTGTATTTGGTGCCCAGCTGGAAGATGTGACCGACTTCGATGCCGCGTTTGATGGAGAGTGTGCCATTGCCGTCGGGGCTGATATCGCCTTCCTGCACCTTGCGGATGTCGGCCACAGCTGTGTACTGACAGTCTGTCTTCCAATTGGCATCACGCAGGTGTTTGCCATTCTGGTTGGCGCCACAGATGAAGTTTCGCAGGGCCGCCGCACTGCGATCAGCAATTACCGGGAAGGGCAGTTTGATCGGGCCAAGGCAGCCTGGCTGGCATCCCACAGCCAGCTCTACCTCTTCATCCGATGCAAATGTCAGCGGCAGCTGAATTCCTTCCACTTTTTCAGCCTTGATGTCATTGAGTGACTGATCACCGCGCAGTACCAATGCCATCAGCCCTTGAGGGTTACTGTCTGATACCTCGGCCTTGACGATCAGGGTCTTGATCAGCTGACGAGCTTCTACCTTCAGCATTGCTGCGACGTCTTCAATCGTGTGCGCTGTGCCTGTATCAACAATCTCAGACTTCTCGGCTGGTGTCCTGTCACTGGCGTAATTCAGGTCGGGTATGGTGCCGTCTGCCAGCTCGATGTTGGCCGCATATTCGCCGCTGGAGCTGAACACAATGTCATCTTCGCCGGAATCTGCCAGCACGTGGAACTCGTGTGAGGTGCTGCCGCCGATGTTGCCTGTGTCTGCCAGTACGGCACGAAAGTCCAGGCCCAGCCGAGTGAAAATACTGCTGTAAGTCTGGTACATCACTTCGTAGGTCTCTGCCAGAGATGCCTCATCGATATGGAAGGAATATGCATCCTTCATCAGAAACTCGCGGGCTCGCATGACACCAAAACGTGGGCGTCGCTCGTCGCGGAACTTCATCTGGATCTGGTAGAAATTGGCTGGCAGTTGTTTGTAGCTGTTGAACTCGTTGCGAATCAGGTCCGTGATGACTTCTTCATGGGTCGGCCCCAGACAGAAATCACGGTTGTGACGGTCGACAAACCGCAGCAGCTCAGGGCCCATCTGCTCCCAGCGACCAGACTCCTGCCACAGTTCGGCCGACTGCACGACCGGCATGGATACTTCCATGGCACCGGACCGGTCCATTTCCTCGCGCACAATGCGAGTGACTTTCTGCAATACCCGCAATCCCATTGGCAGCCATGTATACATGCCGCTGGCCAGCTTGCGTATCATGCCGGCGCGCAGCATCAACTGGTGGCTGATGACTTCGGCGTCGGCAGGGGTTTCTCTGAGGGTTGCAATCAGGTATCGGCTGGTGCGCATGGAACTTCCAGTAATCAGGCAGTGGTCGGGTATCGATGAAAATGCCCGCGACACCCGATGGCGTCGCGGGCACTGAGTCTGTCTTGAGGCAACAGTCAGGTCAGTACAGTACTTACTGAGCGAACTCTTTGAGTTTTTTCAGCGGCAGCACTTTAACGCGAGTGCTGGCCGGCTTCTTCGGAATGTCCATGAACTCGCCCGGACGGAACGGGTTCGGCACGTTCTTGCGAGCTGGTTGTGCTGGCTTCTTGACTGCCTTGATCTTCAGCAGGCCGGGCAGAGTGAATTCCCCGCAACCACGCTTCTTGATATGTCGCTCAATCAGATCGCCCAGCTCATTCAGCACTGCATCCACCTGCTTTTTGCTCAGATCAGTATTCTGGGCAATTTCAGCCAGAATGGCTGTTTTGGTGTATTTTTCGCTGATTGCTGTGGTTTTTTTGGCGGGCTTGCTGGCTGCTTTGGCTGCCGCCGGTTTCTTGTTTGTGGATCGGGTCGCTGCCATGCTGTTTCCCTTCTTGTTTATGTCAATGAATTTGAACCGTCTTGCGGTGATTGCCCAGATAATCTGAAACGGCTTACAAGCCACTATTTATAAAGGATTGGTCGCGCTCTCGCAAGTATTGACATCCTGCGCTGCCAAGGGTTCATGTGCCTGGTTTGATTTACCACAAAAAATCCTGGCTGCAGGTGATGAAATAGTATAAAGCGGTTATAATCAGCGCCCTTTTATTGATCTGCTTTTGTCACGGTCTATTTTTTTCTGGTGTAGTGAGGTTTAACCGTTTATGCCGATTTATGATTATCAGTGTAAAGCCTGCGGCCACCAAATGGAGGCAATTCAGCGAATGAGCGATGCGCCGCTGACCGATTGTCCCGCCTGTCATCAGCCGGCGCTGAGCAAGCAGGTGACTGCTGCCAGCTTTCGTTTGAAGGGCAAAGGCTGGTACGAGACCGACTTCAAAACCGGTAAGCGCAAGCATGGTACCCAGGAATCCTCCGGCAGTGGTGGGGGAGACGCGAAAACACCCGCGGCCTGATCTACCTGTAGCAGAAGCCCCGGTGGCGCCGGGGCCGAGCAGATTAATGAGTCACAGCCACATTAGAGTAAGACAACAGGATTGAATATGCGCAGTCATTATTGCGGACAATTGAATGAAGCCCGGATTGACGAGACCGTCAGTCTTTGTGGATGGGTCCACCGTCGCCGTGATCACGGGGGCGTTATTTTCGTGGACCTCCGCGACCGCGATGGACTGTGTCAGGTCGTGTTCGATCCCGATCGAGCCGACACCTTTGCGCAGGCTGAAACACTGCGCAATGAGTTTGTTGTTCGCGTCAAGGGCCTGGTACGGGCCCGTCCGGAAGGCACTGTCAATCCTGATCTGCCCAGCGGTGCGATCGAAGTGCTGGCTCATGAGCTGGAAATTCTGAGTGTGGCCCGTACACCGGCCTTCCAGCTTGATGAACATGCTTCCGTCAGCGAAGACGTTCGACTGCGGCACCGCTACATCGATCTACGTCGCCCGGAAATGATTGACCGACTGCGCTTCCGCTCCAAGGTCTGTAACTCTATCCGCAACTATCTGGACGACAATGGTTTCCTGGATATCGAAACCCCGATTCTGACACGCGCCACCCCTGAGGGCGCGCGCGACTATCTGGTACCCAGCCGCACACATCCGGGCGAATTTTTCGCATTGCCGCAATCGCCGCAGCTGTTCAAACAGATTCTGATGGTGGCGGGCATGGATCGCTACTACCAGATCGCCAAATGTTTCCGCGACGAAGATCTGCGTGCTGACCGACAGCCGGAATTCACCCAGATCGATATCGAGACATCCTTTATGGATGAAGCCGGCATCATGGCCGTGGCTGAAAACATGATTCGCCAGATATTCCAGCGTCATCTGGATGTGGACCTGGGCGAATTCCCCCGCATGACCTGGGGTGAAGCGATGCGTCGCTTTGGATCCGACAAGCCTGATCTGCGTATCGATCTGGAATTCACTGACATTGCTGATCTGATGCAGGGCGTTGACTTCAAAGTGTTCGCTGGCCCGGCCAATGATCCTGACAGCCGTGTCGTGGCTCTGCGCGTCCCCGGTGGTGCCTCCCTCAGCCGCAAGGAAATCGACGACTACACCAGGTTTGTCGGTATTTATGGCGCGAAGGGTCTGGCCTGGATCAAGGTCAACGACCTGGATGCTGGCATTGAAGGCCTGCAGTCACCTATCATCAAATTCATGCCTGAAGATGTGGTGAAGCAGGTGCTTGACCGCCTGCAGGTAGCCAGTGGCGACATCATTTTCTTCGGCGCAGACAAAGCCGGTATTGTTAATGAGGCAATTGGCGCGTTGCGCCTGAAAGTGGCCGCCGACCTGGGTCAGGTCAAACCGGGCTGGGCACCGCTTTGGGTCGTCGACTTCCCAATGTTCGAACGCGACAAGGAAGGCAATCTCAACTCGCTGCACCATCCGTTTACCGCCCCGTCATGTACACCGGAGGCGCTGCGTGACAGCCCGGACAAGGCGCTGTCGCGCGCCTATGACATGGTGCTGAATGGTACCGAACTGGGTGGTGGCTCCATTCGTATCAACCAGCCGCAGATGCAGCAGGCCGTATTCGATCTGCTGGGTATCGGTGAAGAGGAGGCCCAGGAAAAATTTGGCTTCCTGCTCAACGCGCTGTCCTCGGGCTGTCCTCCGCACGGCGGTCTGGCCTTCGGCCTGGATCGTCTGATCATGTTGATGACGGGTGCCAGCTCGATTCGTGAAGTCATCGCCTTCCCGAAAACACAGTCGGCCGCCTGTCCGCTGACCGATGCGCCTGGGCCGGTCGCAGCAAAACAATTGCGCGAGCTGAATATCCGACTGCGTGAGCAGCCGGGCACTGCAAGCACCGACTGATGACGCTGATCCTGGGGATTGACCCTGGCTCAAGAGTCACCGGTTTCGGTGTTATTGAGTCAGTGGGCAATCGCCTGCGTTACGTGGCATGTGGCTGTGTGCGCCCGACGCCCGGTGACCATCCTGATCGTCTGCGAGAAATTTTTCGTGGCATTACCGAAGTGGTTGAGATGTACTCCCCACAGGAGTGCGCCATCGAAGAAGTGTTCATGGGTAAAAGTGCAGGCTCTGCACTGAAGCTGGGGCAGGCACGCGGTGCCGCCATGGTGGCCTGCCTGCAGTTTGATCTGCCCGTGGCGGAATATCCTGCGCGTACCGTCAAACAGTCGGTAACCGGTTCCGGCGCCGCCGACAAGACCCAGGTTCAACACATGATCAAAGTGCTGCTGGGCCTGCAGGGACGTCTGCAGGCCGATGCGGCCGATGCGCTCGCAATTGCCATCTGTCACGCCAACACGCGCAGTAGTATGATTCGCGTTGGAGCGGCAAAATCTTTCAGCAGGCGCAGGTTCCAGTAGCAGCAATAGCATGGCATAGTGCTGCTGTGACAGGATCGCAGTCTGACTAAGCGTGAAGATTACCCCGCCAAACCGCTGACTTCTTTATCGGCGCAGACATTACCCAAATACCGCAAACAGGACGTAAAACGTGATTGGTCGCATTGCTGGAACACTTATCGAGAAAAAAGCTCCCGATTTATTGATTGATGTTGGTGGCGTTGGTTACGAGGTGCTGGCGCCGATGAGTACGTTCTATCAGTTGCCAGCCCCCGGGCAGGGCGTCATTCTGCACACGCATCTGGTCGTGCGCGAAGATGCCCATCAGCTGTATGGATTCGCTGAAGGGCGTGAGCGTGAGTTGTTTCGTGCGCTGATCAAGGTTAATGGCGTAGGTCCCAAAGTCGCACTGGCCATTCTGTCAGGGGTGTCTGTCAGTGACTTTGTACGACTGATTCACAATAATGACGTCACTGCCTTGACCCGGGTGCCCGGTATCGGTAAAAAAACAGCTGAGCGACTGGTTCTCGATATGCGCGACCGTCTTGGCGGGTGGCAGGATGACGGGGCCGGTGCGACCGAGTCTCTGCAGGCTTCGCTGCAGGATGACAGCGCCTCGGTCAGCGAAGAAGCGGAAACCGCATTGATAGCACTGGGTTACAAACCGGCCGAGGCGGCGAGAATGGTCGTCCGGGCGCTCAAGGACAATCCGGCTGCTGAGCGGAGTGAAGAGATCATCAGATTGGCGCTGCGTGCGATGCTCTAGAAACTGGCCACTGAATTAACAGACGATTGATTACTGACAGGACAAGCGCACGCAATGATGGATAATGACCGTTTGATCTCACCCGACCTGGCGCCACAGGAACAATCGGTTGATCGTGCCATCAGGCCACTGGCTTTGACCGACTATATCGGCCAGACGGACGTCAAGCAGCAAATGGAGATATTCATCAGCGCTGCCCGTAACCGCAACGAACCGCTCGACCACACGCTCATTTTTGGCCCGCCCGGTCTGGGCAAGACGACCCTCGCCAATATCATTGCCAATGAACTGAATGTGTCCATAAAAACGACATCTGGCCCTGTGCTTGAAAAGGCAGGTGACCTGGCAGCGCTGCTGACCAACCTGGAGCAGGGCGATGTGCTGTTCATCGATGAGATTCACCGGCTGAGTCCGGCCATCGAGGAGATACTGTATCCGGCGATGGAAGACTATCAGCTTGATATCATGATTGGAGAGGGGCCGGCGGCCCGCTCCATCAAGCTGGAGCTGCCCCCGTTCACCCTGGTCGGTGCCACAACGCGCGCCGGCCTGCTGACCTCGCCGCTGCGGGATCGCTTTGGCATTATCCAGCGCCTGGAATTCTATAACCACGAACAGCTCAGTGAAATTGTCAGCCGCTCGGCACGAATCCTGGGTTGTGTCATCGACCGGGAGGGCGCCTATGAAATCGCCCGGCGCTCCCGCGGCACGCCGAGAATTGCCAATCGCCTGTTAAGGCGCGTGCGCGACTTCAGTGATGTCAAACATGCTGGCGAGATAAGCCGCGAGATTGCCGGTCAGGCGCTGGATATGCTCAGTATTGACGACAATGGATTTGATCACATGGATCGCCGCCTGCTCCTCACCATGATCGAAAAGTTTGGTGGTGGACCGGTCGGCGTTGACAGTCTGGCAGCAGCCATCAGCGAGGAGCGGGACACCATTGAGGATGTGCTTGAGCCCTATCTTATTCAGCAGGGATACATGATGCGAACGGCCCGCGGACGCATGGTTACACCTCATGCTTACCTGCAGTTTGGAATACCTGTGCCGGAAGAACGTTAGCAAAGAAACGAGGAACGGCTCGCAAGCCACAATTTAGCCATATTTTATCAGCCTTATGACATCGGGGGCTGTATAAGAACTTGAGAACTTACTTTATAATACGCGCGTTTTACATCTGTAAAACCTGCTCGGAGAGCTACTGGTGCACGAAACAATGAATGTCTGGAGCCTGATCCTGGATGCCACCTTGACGGTGAAGCTGGTCATGCTCACATTGCTGCTCGCCTCAATCATTTCCTGGGTGATGATCATACAGCGTTATCTGGTCCTCAATAACGCCGAACAAAGTATGTGGAGTTTTGAAAAGCGCTTCTGGTCCGGCATGGATCTGAGCCAGCTTTATCGTGACGGCAGCAGTCAGCAAAAAGAGAACAATCCCACCGGTGGCATGGAGAATATCTTCCGTGCCGGCTTCAAGGAGTTCATGCGCCTGCGACAGCAGGGTGGCGTCAGCTCGGAAGGCATCATGGCCGGTTCCCAGCGTGCCATGCGCGTAGCCTATTCGCGTGAAGAGGAAAAGCTGGAAAAACATCTGCCGTTTCTGGCCACAGTAGGTTCAGTAACGCCCTATATCGGTCTGTTCGGTACCGTTATTGGTATCATGAATTCGTTTATCGGTCTGGCACAGCAGAGCCAGGCGACACTCCAGGTGGTAGCTCCCGGTATTGCCGAAGCCCTGATCGCGACCGCGATGGGTCTGTTCGCAGCGATCCCGGCAGTGGTGGCCTACAACCGTTACTCTGCGCGGGTGGATGCCATCGCCGGCAACTACATCACATTCACTGAAGAATTCGCCGGTATTCTGCATCGGCAAGTCGTCAGCGTCAGCAAATAATTCGTTCAGCCGGAGCGGCTAATGGAAATCGTACGCAAAAAACGCAAACCCATGTCAGACATCAATGTGGTGCCATACATTGATGTGATGCTGGTATTGCTCATTGTGTTCATGGTGACCGCGCCGCTGCTGACCCAGGGCTTGCGGGTCGACTTGCCGGAGGCGAATTCAGAGCCGCTGGAACTGGATGAAGAAGCGGAAACGCTGGTCATTGAACTGACCGCTGATAACCAGTACTTCATCAGTCTGGGCGTGACCGCGGAGGGCGAGCAGCAGGCAGTTGAGCTGGCCATGATAGGTCGACAGGTGGCACAGATTGTCGAGGTTAATCCGGGCATTCAGATTTTTGTGGAAGGCGATGCGCAGGCTGGATACGGCCCGTTCATCAGTTTGATGGAGGAGTTGCGCGCCGCTGGGGTTAACAGCCCCAATCTGGTAACCAAACCCGTGGAATGATGCTGTGACTGCGTTTAACGGTTATCCAATTTCGGTTCTACTGGCGGTGCTGTTGCATGGCCTGATCCTCGGCTCGCTGTTTATTATGCAGCGCGCCGACTCGGAAGTGCTGGATGTTGTGCGGCCGCCCGCCGTCAAGGCGCTGTTGGTGGAGGAGAATCCACAGACGCGGAATCAGCAGGTGCAACAGCAACAGCTGGCAGAACAGCGCCGCCTGGAGCAGCAGCGGCAAGAGCAGGCGCGTCAGGAAGAGGCCAGACGTCAGGAGCAAGCCAGGCAGGAAGAAGCCCGGCAGGAGGCGGCACGTCAGGAGCAGGAGCGACAGGCGCAATTGCGGCGCGAGCGCGAACAGCAGGAACGCGAGCAGCAGGAACGGGAGCGTCTGGAGCGCGAAAGACAGGAACGCGAAAGGCTGGAACAGGAGCGTCTGGAACAGCAGCGGCGCGAGGAACAGCAGCGACTGGAGCAGCAGCGTCAGCAGGAACAGGCGGCCCAGGCAGCCGCAGCGCAGGAAGTCGCGGAAACAGAAGCAGAGCAGGTCATGGCATATACCGCCATTATTCACGACCTGGTCCAGCGCAACTGGTCTCGACCGCCAAGTGCACGAAACAATATGACGGCCGTACTACGAATTCGGCTGGTACCGACGGGTGAGATAGTGGATGTGGAGATCGTCCGATCCAGTGGAGATGCAGCGTTTGATCGCTCGGCAGAAAACGCGGTGAGGGCTGTACGACGTTTTGAGCAATTGCAGGGGATGCCGCCGCGCATGTTTGAGCGCAGCTTCCGTACGCTGCTACTAACATTCAGACCGGAGGACTTATTAAATTGATGATGCGCAAAGTGATGACTCTGGTGCTTGGCCTGCTGGTGTGGAATGCTGCACAGGCCGCCGAGCTGAATATCGAAATTACCCGTGGTGTGGATAACCCAATCCCCATCGCTGTTGTGCCATTTACATGGGGTGGCGGCCTGCCACCTGATGAAGATGTTGCACAGACTATTGCCAATAACCTCGCCCAGGTGGGTGAGTTCAGGCCTTTGCCAAGAGCTAATATGCTCAGCCTTCCGGATGAAGAGGCTGAAGTGTTTTACCGGGACTGGCGTATTCTTGCGCAACAGTACCTGGTGATTGGCAAGATCAATCCGGTGCCTGGTGGCCAGATGGTGGAAGTGCAGTGGGAATTCTTTGATATTAACCGTGAACGTAAAGTCATGGGTGAAGTGCTGACTGGCAGCATTACCCAGCTGCGTGATATAGCCCATGAGATCAGTGATGTGATTTACGAGCAGATCACTGCGCGCCGCGGCGCTTTCTCGACAAAAATCATGTACGTATCGGCAGAAGGCAATATTGGCGATATGACCTATCGTCTGCACATGGCCGACTACGACGGCCGTCGTTCACAGATTCTGCTGGAATCTCCCGAACCCATCATGTCGCCGGCATGGTCACCTGATGCCAGTCAGATCGCTTATGTGTCATTCGAGACCGACCTGCCGCGCATCTATATACAGACGCTGGCGACCGGGGAGCGGCGGCAGGTTACCAATTTCTCTGGCATCAATAGTTCGCCAGTCTGGTCACCGGATGGCAGCAAGCTGGCCATGGTGTTGTCCAAAGATGGCAGCCCGGACGTCTATGTACTGGACCTGGCGACTGACCAGCTGCGCCGCCTGACCGATCATCCGCGCGCGGAAACCGAGCCGGCCTGGTCACGTGACAGCCAGAGTGTCCTTTTTTCGTCTGACCGTACTGGTCAGCCACAGATATATAAGGTGGATGTTAATGGCGGTGGTTTCCCCGAACGCCTGACATTCGACTGTTTTTATTGCGCCAAGGGCCAGTTCCTCCCAGACGGTGTGAACCTGGTCCATATTCGTCGGGAAACACGGCAGGATAATACCTACAGTGTGGCCATCATGAATGTGGAAACGTCTCGGGTTATAACCCTGACGGATACGGCGCTAGATGAATCTCCCAGCGTGGCTCCAAACGGAAGCATGATCATGTTCGGTACTACCTACAATGGGCGCGGCGTGCTGGATGCCGTCTCCATTGACGGACGTGTGAAGTTCCGTTTACCATCCCCGCAGGGCGATGTACGGGAGCCGTCCTGGTCCCCGTACCTGAATTGAGGCTTTGCACACACTATCTTGCTAGCTTGTCTATTGGAGGACACTACATTGGGTACGCAGATGAACACAATTTTAAGAACAACCGCTCTGGCCCTGACCATTTTCGGTCTGGCAGCCTGTAGCTCTACAAGTGAAACAGAAGACATGACCCCGGTCGCCCAGGAGTCTCAAGGTGAATCAGCTGCAGCACGTGCAGCCCGCCTGGAGCAGGAGCGTCTGGAGCGTGAGCGTCAGGAACAGCAGCGCCGCGAGCAGGCTGCCCTGAACACAACTGTTTTCTACTTTGATTTTGACGTGGCTGAGTTCCAGCCTTCAGATCGTGAAACTCTGGTTGTACACGCACGCAACCTGGCCTCCAACCCGAATAGCCGTATTCGTCTGGAAGGCCATGCTGACGAGCGCGGTACCCGTGAGTACAACCTGGCTCTGGGTGAGCGTCGTGCCAACAGCATCCGTGACTTCCTGATCGTAAATGGTGCATCACGCAACCAGATCGAAACAGTAAGCTACGGTGAAGAACAGCCCGCCGTCCGCGGTCAGACTGAACAGGCTTACAGCCAGAACCGTCGCGTGGAAATCAAACCAGCCGGTTAATAAAAAATGAAACCACTGCTGACCATTATAGCTGGTGCATCCCTTGCCTCCGTGCTTAGCACGGGGGCTTTGGCACAATCCAACGATGCCATGTCGCTGTTACTTGACCAGATTCGCGAACTGCGAGCTGAGGTCCAGACGCTGCGTGGCATGGTGGAAGAGCACGGCTATGATATTCAGCGAATGCAGCAGGACTCTCTGGACAGATATACGGACCTGGATTCCCGCATCAGTACATTGTTCGAAGAACTGGATGGTGTGAGCAGCAGTGCTCCGATGTCCGTCCCAGGCACTGCAACAGCGGCTGGTGGTAATACGGCAGCCGATTCAGGCGTGGCAGGTAATATTTCCAGCATATCACCTATCGCGAATGATCCGACAGTTGTCAGTTCCTCATCAATGCCTGCGACCCAATCACCTGCTGCAGGTGTTTCATCATCGACCTCTGCGAACCCGGCGGCACCCACAATGCAGCCGGGTTTGTTGACTGAGCAACAGCTATATGAACTGGCGCTGGATGCATTGCTGCAGCAACAGGCCTATCAGCAATCGATCACCCAGTTTGACCAGTATCTCCAGCAGTATCCCAGTGGCCGCTTTGTGACCAATGCGCATTACTGGAAAGGGCAGGCCTATGTGAACCTGTCCATGTTTCAAGAAGCGCGTGGCGCATTTGAAACCATCATCAATGACTACCCGGATGGTCGCAAGATCGAAGATGCGATGTATTCACTCGGTACGGTCTACCATCAACTGGGCGATATAACACGCGCCCGTCAGATGCTGCAGGATGTGAGAACGCGCTTCCCGAATACCTCAGCAGCCAATCTGGCAGATATCTATCTGCGCACACTGAACTGATACAGTGAACCTGCGAATTAATGAAATATTTCACTCCTTGCAGGGTGAAAGCAGCACTGTGGGTTTGCCAACCACCTTTGTCCGTCTGACCGGTTGTCCGCTTCGATGCGGGTACTGTGATACCGAATACGCCTTCCATGAGGGGCAGCAGAAGAGCCTGAGCGACATACTTGAGCAGGTGAGTGCCAATCGCGCCAAACATGTTTGTGTAACTGGCGGTGAACCTCTGGCGCAGCCAAATTGTCTGCCTCTGCTGACGCTGCTTTGTGATAATGGCTTCACAGTATCGCTGGAAACCAGCGGCGCCATGGATATATCTGCGGTCGATCAGCGCGTTAATATCGTCATGGACCTCAAAACTCCGGGCTCAGACGAATGTGACCGCAATCTCGAATCCAATATTGCTCATCTTAAATCAAGCGACGAAATCAAATTCGTGATCTGTGACCGGCGCGATTACGAATGGGCCAAAGCCAAGATTGATCAGTATGATCTGCGTCATCGCGTACGCGAAATTCTGCTGTCGCCATCCTATGAGCAGGTGAAATACGCCGAGCTGGCACAGTGGATACTCGAGGACAAACTCGCGGTCCGGATGCAGGTACAATTGCACAAGATTATCTGGGGTGAAGAGCCCGGTCGATAACATCACCCGGTACTTACAGCCTTCAGACAGGCAGCAGCGGAGCAGGCTAGTGGAACAGCATCCGACAACGAAAAAAGCAGTCATTCTGGTCTCTGGTGGGCTGGATTCGGCGACCTGTCTGGCGCTGGCCGCCGAGCAGGGTTACGAGTGTTATGCCATGAGCTTTGATTATGGTCAGCGCGCCAGCAGTGAGCTGGAGGCTGCCAGACGCCTGGCGGAGGCGGCCGGTGTGGCCCGTCATCTGGTGATACCGATCGGTATGGGGCAGATGGGTGGCTCAGCCCTGACAGATCACTCCGTAGCCATGCCTGAAGATGGTGTTAAAGACAATATCATTCCCATCACCTATGTGCCTGCCCGCAACACCATATTTCTGTCCTATGCGCTTGGCTGGGCTGAAGTGCTGGAAGCCAGGGCAATTTTTATCGGCGTCAATGCGCTGGATTACTCTGGATATCCAGACTGTCGGCCCGAATTCATAGCAGCATTTGAAGCATTGGCAAATCTGGCAACTCGCGCTGGCGTTGAAGGTCAGTCGATAAAAATCGAGACACCACTGATCTCCCTGAGTAAGGCGCAGATCATTGAAACAGGGAACCGCCTGGGTGTTGATTACGCCCTGACTGTCTCCTGCTATCAGGCTGATGCGCAGGGTCGCGCCTGTGGCCGCTGTGACAGTTGCCGACTGCGCCGCAAAGGATTTGAGGACGCAGGTGTTGCAGATCCGACACATTATGCGTGATGCTTTATGGGGCAATTTTTTTGCAAAAATACTTGAGTTTTCTGTCACGCGTAGTATGATGCGCACTCTCTTTTGGGGCGTTAGCTCAGTGGTAGAGCAGTTGGCTTTTAACCAATTGGTCGATGGTTCGAATCCATCACGCCCCACCACTTCATCTGTGCGAGCATTATGAGCCAATCGTCACAGCCAGATGACAAGCTGATGTCCGATACTCTGCTGGTGAGGGAGTATCTGGAAAACCTCCCTCATAAAGCAGATCTGAGTGAATCCCAACGTGTCGAGTATCGCGATGCGATCAAGGCATTATTGCGCGAGAAAAACGCCACTCTGGTCGCACATTATTACACCGACCCGGAAATCCAGGCGCTGGCCGAAGAGACTAATGGTATTGTAGCCGACTCTCTCGAGATGGCGCGTTTCGGTCGCGACTGTGACGCCGATGTGCTGGTGGTCGCCGGTGTACGTTTCATGGGCGAGACGGCCAGTATTCTGAGCCCGGAAAAAACCGTCCTGATGCCAACAACCGAAGCAACCTGCTCACTGGACATCGCCTGTCCCATCGAAAAGTTCGCACCGTTCTGCGATCAGCATCCCGACCACACCGTGGTGGTTTACGCCAATACCTCGGCTGCTGTAAAGGCGCGTGCCGATTGGGTGGTTACCTCCAGTATTGCGCTGGATGTTGTTGAGCACCTGAAAGCAAAAGGCGAAAAAATTCTGTGGGCGCCCGACAAACACCTGGGGCACTATATCGAGCAGAAAACCGGCGCCGACATGTTGCTGTGGGACGCTGCCTGTATCGTGCATGAGGAGTTCAAGGCAAAGGGTCTGTTCGACATGAAAACCCTTTACCCGACAGCGAAGATTCTGGCGCATCCGGAGTCGCCGTCATCCGTACTTGCGATGGCTGATGTGGTGGGTTCAACCAGTCAGTTGATCAAGGCCGCCTGCGACCTGCCGGACGACACGTTTATTGTGGCGACCGATCAGGGCATCTTTTACAAGATGCAGCAACTGGCCCCCGAAAAGAATTTTATTATCGCCCCGACTGCCGGCAACGATGCGACCTGTAAGAGTTGTGCCAGTTGTCCCTGGATGGGAATGAATTCATTGCAGGCGATGTACCAGTCGCTGAAAGACGGCAGTAACGAAATCAAAGTCAGTGCTGATCTGGCGCGTAAGGCGATGATTCCATTGCAACGTATGCTGGATTTTTCTGCCCAGCACAAGCTGGCCGTGAAAGGTAAAGCCTGATTCTTGATTGACTGCGCGAGCTAGCGCTCCTGCAGTTCGCGCTGCATCCGTTCCACTTCCCCAAGCCGCTGACGCAGACGACTGATTAGCGGAATATTCTGTTCACGATCGGTTTCAATCCGCAGAGCGTAATTGAGCTGTTCGCGTGCGCTGCGGAAATCCCCGACCAGAATAAAGTATTCAGCTCGTGCCTGATGCACTTTGCTGATATCGCCAACCTGACCCTGGGTCTCCGCAATCTGATACCAGAGGTTGTGATCTTCCGGTCGATTGATGGCATGTCGTTCCATGATTCGCGCCGCCTCGGCGTAGTTGCGCTGTTCGATCAGGGCGTCAACACGTGTCATCGTCAGCGGGTGGTTTTCCGGGTTGATACGGATATGTCGATCCAGAAAGTCCAGCGCCTGTTGTGGCTCGCCGCTCTGAGTCAGAATGTCGGCGCGCGTTACCACGTAGGTGATACGGTTCGGGTCACTGGCCAGGAGCAAATCAATGGATTCCAGCGCCTGACCATATTGTTCAGCTTTCAGCTGCGCCAGCGCCAGGCCGTAGGTGGCAGTTTTGCGCTCCTGTTCTGAGCGTGCACTACGCGAACGCTTGTTGAATTCTTCAAGCGCTGCTTCGGGGGAGTTCGCATAGTGCACCTCGATGCGTGCGCGAATCAGGTGGTATTCCAGGGTGTCGCCGGTCGCAGAAGGACGATAGGGAATACGATTGGCGCGACTGCGTGCGTCGGCGATACGGGCTTCGGTCACCGGGTGGCTCAACAGAAATTCGGGTGGGCGGCTGCTGAAACGGCTCATATCCATCAGTCGCTCAAACAGGCTGGCCATGTCGGCCGGATCGTAGCCTGCCTCCACCATGGTCCGCAGGCCAATGCGGTCAGCCTCTGCCTCGTTCTGGCGGGAGAAGCGCAGCTGGTTCTCGATAGAGCGACCCTGCGCTGCCATGACTGCCGCCGGCCCCGCCGAGCTGCCAGAACCCATCAGCACGATGCTTGCCAGCAGTGTTGCCAGTTCCGGAATGCGTCGGCGCTGCGCGTCTTCCACGCTGCGCGCAAAATGGCGCTGGCTGACGTGGGCGATTTCGTGAGCCATCACCGAGGCAAACTCGCCTTCGGTGTGTGCATTCAGAAACAGGCCGCCGTTGACGCCGATGACGCCACCTGGTGTTGCGAAAGCGTTAAGGGCAGGGCTGTCCACGACAATAAAGGCGAGCCGATAGTCCTGCAGATCACTGTGGACAGCGAGATTATGCGTAAAATTAACGACGTAATCGTTGATCAGCGGATCGCTGATGGTGGGTGTCGTGCGTCGAACCGAGCGCAGAAAGTCACGCCCCAGCTTATATTCCTCATCCAGAGAAAAAATGCCGGAAATGCGATCCCCGAGAGTCGGCAACTGACTTTGAGCC
Source organism: Pseudohongiella sp. SYSU M77423 (assembly GCF_029911965.1). Lineage (NCBI taxonomy): Bacteria > Pseudomonadati > Pseudomonadota > Gammaproteobacteria > Pseudomonadales > Pseudohongiellaceae > Pseudohongiella > Pseudohongiella sp. SYSU M77423. Next base: position 194,300 of record NZ_JARYTH010000006.1, read on the forward strand.
AGCGCTGCCGGGCTTTGACAGCTCAGGGCAATCGCCACCGAGAGGGCGGTACTTTTAAGGATGCTGCGCATAGAATTCCACTGATTGCATTCCCGATAATAGACCGATATTAACACAAATAATTCCGCAAACCGGGGGATGTCTCCGGGAGTAAATGTGCTTTTGCTATGCAGTGCCTGGCAATGCTTGATAAAATGCCCCGCATGGAACCTGTCGCAGATCAAGAGTTGGACGTTAGCGGATTACAGTGCCCCATGCCTTTACTGAAGGCCAAGCTGGCACTGAATGCCCTGACATCACAGCAAGTGCTGAAAGTCGTTGCCACGGACCCTGGCTCGGAGCGTGACTTTTTTGCGTTTGTCCAGCAAAGTCGCCACGAAATACTGGCATTTGAAAAACAGCAGCAATCCTACTGTTACTGGATAAAAAAAGGCTGAGTTCCCATGCGAAGATTTTTCCGGGCTTTCCTGGATCGCTATTTTCACGATGAAGAAGCCATCATTTTCACGCTGATCCTGATATCAGCGCTGCTGGTTCTACTGACGATCGGCTCCTTCATAGCCCCGCTTATTGCTGCCCTGATCATCGCCTATCTGTTACAGGGTATGGTCAACACCCTGCTGCGACTGAACGTATCCTACCTGTTGGCAGTGGTGCTTGTTTATACACTTTTTATCAGTGGTTTCATGGCTTTGCTGCTGTGGATCCTGCCTCAGGCGTGGAGTCAGCTGGCCAGGCTGATCAATGAGCTGCCGCGCCTGATCGGCGAGGGTCAGAACTTATTGATGCTGCTGCCGGAAAACTATCCGGATCTGATGACGCAACAACAGGTTCAGGACATCATCCGCACGCTGCGGGGTGAGCTGGCCATGTTTGGCCAGTATGTGCTGTCTTATTCCATCTCCAGCCTGCCCAATATTTTCTCCTGGATCATGTTCCTGATTCTGGTGCCAGTGCTGGTGTTTTTCATGATGAAGGACAAAACGACCCTGGTGCACTGGGTGGCCAACCTGTTGCCACGACACAGACCGCTGATGCGCAAGATCTGGCAGGAGATGGATGTTCAGGTAGCCAACTATGTGCGCGGCAAGTCGCTTGAGATCCTGATTGTGGGCGGCACCAGTTATCTGGCCTTCACGATACTGGGCATGAACTATACCCTGTTGCTGGCTGTGCTGATGGGTCTCTCTGTCATCGTACCTTTTATAGGTGTGGCGGTGGTGGTGTTTCCGGTGATGGCAGTTGCCTATGTGCAGTGGGGTCTGGGCAGTGAATTTTTTACCGTTCTTGCGGTCTATACCGTGATCCAGCTGCTGGATGCCAATGTGCTTGTGCCGATCATTTTCTCGGAAACCGTCAACCTGCACCCGGTTGCGATCATTGCCGCCGTGTTGGTGTTTGGCGGTCTGTGGGGACTGGCTGGGGTGTTTTTTGCCATCCCACTGGCCACCTTGATCAAGGCCATTGTCAACACCTGGCCCACCCACGCGCCACCGGATGATGAGGCTGTCGGGCCGGATCACGAAGCAGCCAGGATCATACACAACGATTAATACCAGTCACAGGGTATAATGCGGTTTTTGTCAGAAGGTTGCAGTGTGATAGAGTCTGCAGCCTGAGCAAGTCCGAAAACTATAGAGGTTATGCATGATACAGGGCAGTATTGTTGCCATCGTCACTCCCATGTTGCCAAATGGCGACATCGATTTTGAAGCGTTTGATCGCCTGCTGGAGTGGCATATTGAGAGCGGCACAGACGCCGTGGTTGTTGTTGGTACGACTGGTGAGTCGCCAACGCTGACCATGGAAGAGCATTGTGCAGTCATTGCGCGTGCCGTCAAAACGGTTGCCGGGCGCATCCCTGTCATTGCCGGTACTGGCTCAAACTCTACCACTGAGGCAATTTATTACACCCACGCCGCCAAGGAAGAGGGTGCCGATGCCTGTCTGCTGGTGACACCTTATTACAACAAGCCTCCGCAGGAAGGCCTCTATCAGCATTTCAAGAAGATCGCTGAAGAAGTCGATATCCCGCAGATTCTTTATAATGTGCCTTCCAGAACAGGCTGTGACCTGTTGCCGGAAACCGTGTCACGGCTGGCGGATATCAAGAATATTGTGGGTATCAAGGAAGCGACTGGCGATCTGGATCGTGGCCAGCAGGTCATCAGCCTGTGTGGTGATCGCATCGCCATTTACAGTGGTGACGACGCTACTGCACTGGATCTGATCCTCGCCGGCGGTAAAGGCAATATTTCCGTGACAGCCAATGTTGCGCCGGCACAGATGCACGAGATGTGTCGGCTTGCGCTGGCCGGTGAATACGAAAAAGCCAGCCTGCTTAACGCGCGTCTGGCGGGTCTGCACAACTCACTGTTCCTGGAAGCTAATCCGATTCCGGTTAAATGGGCGCTGAGTGAACTCGGACATATCAAAGCGGGCATTCGCCTGCCCCTGGTGCCACTTAACAAGGCATACCACATTCCGTTGCGTGAGGCGATTCGCCACGCGGGACTGGACTAATACAGGCAAGGTCGAAAGAGTATGCTTCCAATACGCAGTCAGTTCTTTAACGCATCCCGGCAGATTTCGCCTGGGTGCGGAACTCCCGGTGCTTTCCAATCAAACACGTTCAAGCGAGGTGTTATCCTGAAACCTGCAGTAGTACTGAGTATGGCAATGCTGGTTCAGGGCTGTTCCTGGTTGGGAATCGGCGGGGATGAAGGCTGGCTCAGAGATCGCGAGGGTGAATATCTGGAAGCCCGGATAACACCGGTCATGGACATACCCGCTGAGCTCGACAGCTACACGATCGACCAGCTTTACTATATTCCGCCGGAAGCGCCAGGCGAACGTGAAGTCTACGTCGTGCCTCCTGCACCAAAACCCATCGACACGCGGGTCCGCGAGGGTGTTGTGATTCAGCGCTTCGGCGACCGTGCCTGGATTGTGGTGGGAGCCACTCCGGGTCAGGTGTGGCCGACGCTGCGGGACTATTTTGCGACCGAGGGCCTGCCTGTCGCCAGCGAAGACGCTGTCGCTGGTGTTGTTGAGACCGAATGGGTGCCGCAGGACGATAGCGATGTCCGCAATCGCTATCGTGTCCGCGTCGAGCCTGGTCTGCACGCCGGCAACTCTGAGGTATATATCCTGCAGGTTGATGATGAGGGTGAAACTGCCGAGGGTCAGGCGGTTACATGGCCTTCTGATTCCGAAAACCTGGAGCGTGAAGCTACCATGCTGGCCTCACTGTCCATGTACCTGGCTGACCGCACCGATATTTATCGTGGCTCATCCGTGTCAATGCTCGCGGGCAGTATCGAGGCGCAGGGCAAGGCGCGACTGGATGACAGTGAATCGGGCAGTACCAGACTGGAGCTGCGCATCGATTTTGATCGTGCCTGGAGCCAGGTCGGTCAGGCGATCGGCAATGCTGAAATCGAGCTGCTGAGCTCTGATCGCGACGAGCGACGCTACATCGTGTCGTTCACTGGCACAGAGAATCAGGAAGAGCCAGGCTTTTTCGGGCGACTGTTTGGCCGCGACGAAGAAGTGGAGGCCCGCCAGTTTGATGTTACGCTCAGCGACACTGCCGATGGGATTCTGGTTGAGGCAAGAGTATCCGACGGAGCCCCGGCGCCTTATCAGCAGGATCTGCTGGTGCGTACGATCAACGACAATCTGATCTGACCCTCGTGATGACGGAGCTGGTGCCGCTTTGGTATGCATTGACTGCCGGCGGCATTGGTCTGTTTGGCGGTGTGCTGCTGAGCCTGCTCTGGAGTTCGCGTCGCGCGGCCGCCTACCGGGAGCACATCGTCCATTTGCAAACTCGCCTGGACGAAGAGCAGCGTCAAACCCTGGAAAAAATTCAGCTTCTGCAGCAATCCCGCGAAGAGCTTCGTCAACAGTTCCAACTGCTGGCCAATGATGTGCTGGATGACAAGAGCCGGCGTCTCGCCGAAGCAAGTCGTCAAAGTCTGGGTGAAATACTGCGTCCACTGCAGGAAAAAATCAGCGGTTTCGAGAAGCGGGTTGAAGAGACCTACAATCGCGAGGCCAGAGAGCGCTTTGCGCTGGAGAAAGAAATTCGCCAGTTGCAGCAGCTCAATACACGCATCAGCGATGATGCCGTCAACCTGACCAAAGCGCTGCGTGGTGAGAACAAAACGCAGGGCGCCTGGGGCGAATACATCCTCAGTTCCATCCTGCAGGCATCCGGCCTGACAGAGGGACGCGAGTATCAGGTTCAGCAGAGTTTTCGCCAGGCCGATGATGATGCCGGGCGGCAACGCAGTCAGCCCGATGTCATAGTGCAGCTGCCCGATAACCGGCAGGTTGTGATAGACGCCAAAGTCTCACTGACTGCCTATGAGCGCTACTGCAGCGCTGATGATGATGCCGAGCGAAACAGCGCGCTTAAACTTCATGTGCAGTCACTGCGCAATCATATTCGCCAGTTGAGTGACAAGCGCTATCAGGATCTGCCCGGTATTCAGTCACTGGACTTTGTGTTGCTGTTCATGCCGATTGAGCCCGCGTTCTCCGCCGCCCTTCAGCAGGAACCAGAGATATTTAATCAGGCCTTCGAACGCAACATTGTGCTGGTCAGTCCAAGCACATTGCTGGCCACGTTGCGCACGATTCACAATATCTGGCGCTATGAATATCAAAGCCGCAATGCGCAGGAGATCGCGCGGCAGGCGGGTGCGCTGTATGACAAATTTGTTGGTTTGCTGAGCGATCTGGATGATCTTGGCCGCAAGCTGGAGGCGGGGCAGAAGAGCTACGAATCGGTAGTCGGCAAACTCCAGACTGGCAAGGGCAATCTGATCGGGCGCGTCGAGCGATTAAAAACCCTGGGTGCCAGAGCCAGCAAGCAGATTGACGCGGACCGATTGGCCGAGGCCGACGAGCAGTTGCCCGCCCTGGATGATGATGAGAATTGAAATGAGTGCCACCGAAGAACTGATTGCTTTTTTACCGTGCCGAACACCTCAGGCCTGGCTGGACTGGGCGCTGCAGAATCAGGACCTGCTGCTGATTGATCATGCCAATTGTGAGAAAAAGGCAGCCTCCAACGCCATGACCCTGATGTACCGTTATGTCAGCCATACCGAGCTGTTGACTAAAATGTCACAACTGGCACGTGAGGAGTTGCTGCACTTCGAACAGGTGGTCAACATCATGGCGCAGCGTGATATAGCCTATCAACGCATAGGCCCGTCACGCTATGCGGCCGGATTGCGGGAACATATGCGGACAGATCGCGACGGCACACTGATCGACGGACTGATTGTTGGCGCGATTGTCGAGGCACGCTCCTGCGAGCGCTTCGCCAGTCTGGCGCCATTGCTCGATGACACGCTGGCGAAATTTTACCGCAGCCTGTTGCGGTCCGAGGCACGTCACTTCCGGGATTATCTGTCTCTGGCTCAGCAATACAGTGATACACCGATTGATGAACACGTGGAAAGATTTCTGGCGGTTGAAAAACAGCTGATTGAATCAGTCGACGATCAGTTTCGTTTCCACAGTGGCGTGCCGGCTGTCACGACTGGCAATTCTCCGGGCTGATCAGGTTCTGCGCCAGTCTTTCTCTTAATGTTTCAAGCTGGTCGCAGGGAATTGCGGGGTTGCCAGTCAGCACTGCGCTGGTCAGCGTATCAATGACAAGCAGGCCGGAAATATCCTTCAACTGGTTGTCGGGCGCGTTGACAGAGGTCAGCCGTGGCAGCCGCTGCAAAGCATCAAGCGTTTCCAGCTCATTGCCAGAAAGGTCGATAAAGCGCAGACCCTCCAGAGCTTCTATACCTTCCAGGCTGGCAATCTCCAGTAGCGGGCAGGCGATCACACTGATCTGCTCTGGGTCGTTGTACTCATTCTGTCGCATGGTGACATTGATACAGCTTTGCAGGCCCGGGTCCGCGACTCGAACCACGCCACTGTAGGGTCGGGGGTCGTACAGCGTCTGCTGATTCACGCTGACCGAAAACTGCCTGCTGCAGGCGCCGAGCAACAGGACGCCAATAGCCATCGAGGTCAATAGCAAAGGAGATTTGGCCGCACGCAAACAGCTGGATAACGTTGAGACCATAACGGCCGACTCCTGGGTCAGATGTTGAGCGCTTTCGGTGCGCTGTAAACCGGGACAAGTGCATAAGCTTAACGCATGCCCAGCCCCCGCGAAAGCACACTGGTAATCCATTCATAGTCAGTTTAGACTGCTCGGCGTACTTTAATCACCGCAACAGGAATCGTTTTATGCAAACTTTACGCGCCTCCAGCCTGGGGCTGGCAGTATCGCTGCTGATGGTCAACGCACCAGTGCACGCGCAGGACATTGACCTGACCGACCAGGATACCCAGATCAGTTACAGCGTTGGCGTCAACATTGGCCAAAACCTGATGATGCAGGGTCTGACCGACCAGATTGATATCGACGCTTTTATCGCGGGTCTGCGTGACATGGTCAATGGCGAACCGCAGATGACCGAAGATGAAATGATGAACGCACTGATGACCTTCCAGCAGCAACTGATGGACGAACAGCAGGCGCAGGTCGAAGCATCGCGTGCAGAATCTGAAGCCTTCCTGGCTGAAAACGCCCAGCGCGAAGGTGTGATGACCACTGAATCGGGTCTGCAGTACGAAGTACTGGAGCGCGGTGATGGCAGTGGCGTATCTCCCACTGCAACTGACACTGTGACCGCCCACTACGAAGGCCGCTTTATCGATGGTGAAGTGTTCGACAGCTCCATCGCGCGTGGCGAGCCCGCTGAGTTTGCCCTGAACCAGGTCATACCTGGCTGGACCGAAGGCTTGCAGCTGATGCAGACAGGCGACACCTATCGTCTTTATATTCCTAGCGATCTTGGCTACGGTCCGGGTGGTTCAGGCCCAATCCCACCGTTCGCCACACTGGTGTTTGATGTCGAACTGTTAGAGGTTAACGGTCAGTAAGTGGATAAACAGCGATTCAATGACGGCTTGCTGCGTTTTCTGCAGCACTCGCCAAGTCCCTTTCATGCCGTCGAGACCATGCTGGCGGCATTGCAGGAAGCCGGGTTCGAACGCCTCAACGAGGAAGACGCCTGGCAGTTGCAGCCAAATCGTGCCTATGTACTGACCCGCAACGATTCGTCGATTATTGCCTTCGTGACGGGCGACGGCGATCCTGCTGAGTCAGGTGTCATGATGGCCGGTGCTCACACCGACAGCCCCTGTCTGAAAGTAAAACCTAATGCAGTGATGCGCAATGCCTCGGTTCTGCAGTTTGCAGTAGAGGTGTACGGTGGTGTGCTTTTGGCGCCATGGTTTGACCGTGACCTGTCTCTGGCTGGCCGGGTTGAATTCAGACGCAGGGACGGCACACTGGACGCGGCAACATTGAACTGGCAACGACCGATAGCAACGGTTCCCAGTCTGGCCATCCATCTGGATCGCGAAGCAAATCAGAACCGCAGCATCAATCCGCAAAAAGAAATGCCACCGGTGCTCGCTCTGTCAGCCGGTGACGGCAAATCCATCAAGGATTTTGACTTTGACGCGTTTCTTGTTGATGCACTGGCTGAGCAGCAGGGCATCAACGACGTAGACGCTGTGCTGGCACATGAGCTGTTCTTCTACGACACGCAGCCGCCTGCCCAGATTGGCCTGCACAATGAGTTTATCGCCTCGGCGCGACTGGACAATTTGCTCAGTTGCTATGTGTGTCTGGATGCAATCATGGAAGCAAAAAAATCGGGCAATGGTTTTGCATTGATGGTCTGCAACGATCACGAAGAAGTTGGCAGTGCGTCAGCCTGCGGCGCGCAGGGTCCCTTCCTGCGATCCGTGCTGGCAAGACTGTCAGCCCGCTTCAGTGACCGTGACGGCGAAACCGCGGGCAGTGCTGAAAGCATCGAACGCATGATTCGTCGCTCACTGTTCCTGTCTATAGACAACGCACACGGTCTGCATCCCAATTTCACAGAGAAACACGACGCCAACCACGGTCCCGTCCTTAACAAGGGGCCAGTAATCAAAATCAACGCCAACCAGCGCTACGCTACCAACAGTCGCACGCAGGCCAGATTCACGCAGTTGTGTGATGAGGTCGATGCGCCGGTGCAGCGCTTTGTTGTCCGCAGCGACATGGGTTGCGGCAGCACGATCGGGCCGATTACGGCGTCTGGTATTGGGGTGGAGACGGTTGATGTAGGTGTGCCTACGTATGGGATGCACTCGATCCGGGAGCTGGCTGGCAGCGATGACGGCTGGCACCTCGCCCGGGCCCTGCGTCGCTTCTTCGTTCGTTGATCGTCGCTTTCGCCCTCGCCTGAGTTACTGAGATCTTGTATCTGTTGGGAGCGGTCCGGGTAGCGGGTGGCAGATCATGCCCGGATCGCATCCTTTCACCGCACACCCGGCGTGGCGGAACTTGTATGTTCTGCTCTGACGGGTCATAAATGGCTTGTCGGGGTGGAGGGACCAACGGAACTTCTGGCAG
>NZ_JARYTH010000007.1:0-27741 GCF_029911965.1 Pseudohongiella sp. SYSU M77423
GGCGGATCTCAGCCTTGAGTTTTTCCTCGGCGTACATCTTCTTGAGCCGACGATTCTCATCCTCCAGCTCTTTCATCCGTTTCATCAGCGAGGCGTCCATACCACCGAATTTCGCTCGCCACTTGTAAAATGTTGCACTGCTCATGCCATGCTCGCGACACAGCTCCGGGACTGGCACACCAGCGTCCGCCTGCTTGAGAACGGCCAGAATCTGACTATCAGTAAATCGTGACTTCTTCATAGAAAACTCCTTGTGCTAATGTTAACGGAATTTTCTACTTATAACTGCCTCGGTTTTTCGGGGGGATTACAATCTGAGCTCAAGCTAGCATTGCATTTGATTGCCAAAAAAGCTGACTTAAATAAAATTACCATGAACCCGATATAGGCGTACGGGAATAAGCCGGACAACCCCGTAGCCATTAAATAAACAAAAATGGCGATTTTAAATTTGCGAGGCACGAATCTTAATGAATAGAAAGTGACCGCCATCGGAAGAATCAAGCCATATTGAGAAATATTGCCAGGCAAAGTATGACCAACGTGCAGCTGCCTGCCAGATTCATCAAATGCATACTCAAGTATGCCCGTTTTCCCATATCCAACTATGATTCTGTAAGGGTCGCTCAATACCGCAATGGAGTTATTAAAGATATCGATTTTAGTTGCCAAGCTTCCATCAAGCGAATACAAGAACGAAAAGATTGGGCCCCTGAAGGCAAACAATACGACAATGGACAATATTAGGACCACCAGCGCAATGCGTGGGAATCGAAGCGCGAAAATACACGACAAAAGACCTATATAGGCAGTACGAGACGCTGTCAGTAGAATCAGCATTAGCCCAGGAATCGTTAAATTGCTTCTCACTACGCATATGTAAGCAATCATTGGCGCTAGTACTACACCTACGAAATTCGTATCGGGGAAAAAAAATGATCTTTTTAAGTCATACAAACCGCCAAAGCTTGCAAGCCCTGTAGCAAACCTTAATACAACTTCGAAAATGAACAAGTAAAATAACAGCGTAAATATTTTTCTTGCATTCCCTTCATGAATAAACCTTGATAAAAACAATGTCGTGAATAAGAACCCATTCCGACCCACGACCGTGATTACATCTTCATTATTAAGGTAAGCTTGGGCGCCTGAGAATATTAGAATTGAAAGCGCAATTAAAATATCTACAAGGGACGCTCTCCGAAAACTCGATCCACACCGAAGAATAAGTTGTATTGAAAGCAACACCAGCATACCAGCTGCAATATACAGACCTGGGGAAGTAACAGAAATACCTCCATCGCCGGAATTGAAGACTATGAAAATACCGACAAAAAGTACCGATATCAAATTTAAGCTATTCTTAATGGGGGAAAGACCACTTAGCGGCATCTTAATAATCATATGCAGTTCATCCTAAAGATGAATACAATTTAATAATGTTACTATGGTCTGGGGCAAATATTACTTTCGGCGAAAAGCGCACTAGAAGATCTATCGCTAGTTTTGGCCTTCGTTTAAGAACTGCCCGTAAAACGAACATTACAGATAGATTTATAATTATAATTGCGCTAATGGAGAAATTTTTCTTTACAACGTAACAGTAACCCAAATATCTTCTTAGAATATCAGTATCGCTTTCGTTTTTCAGCACCGTGTCGTGAATCAAATTGACGTCTGGCTCGTAATAGATGTTCATTTCTCTTGTAGCGCGGATCCCAAAATCAACATCCTCCGCAAATGAATAACCTTTGTAGCTTTCATCCCAATTTACTGTATCAACAAACTCACCCCTAATGGCGAAGTTACCACCACTAACTACATTACATGGAACGCGACTTCTTGCTATACCACGAGGATCTCGAATCCTACCCAAAAATAGCAAGCTTATCAAAAGAGAGCGAAAAATAGACCTGAGCGGCGATGATACTAAATAACTATTAAATGTTATTGCTCCGGCATCTAATTGTTTCTCGAAAGCACGCAATGATAAATGAATATAATCTCTATTGATCACAACATCATCATCCAAAAAGAATACGTAATCGGCAAAGCGCATTAGCCGAACAGCCTTATTCCTTGCTTGGCAGGGGCCATTCTCGTCACCATTAAGTACAACAATATTCGGATATCCTGAAAATAGGTCCTGTGCAATGGGATCTAGACCAGCTGGGACATTATTGTCGACAATATAAATGACGCAATCATAATCCGAAGTCGCATCAATCATTGAATAGATCGCATTAACAAGCTTGCTGGAGTTCTTAAAGGTAGGAACGACTAAATTTAGAGTAATAATAGTAGTCAATGGAGGATGCCTTAAGCAAGACCTCTAACACTCAGCGCACTTGACAGAACTCAAACTTTCTCGCTGCCTAGTAATCCATACCCTATCTATCAGCAAGACTAATCTTGAAGCTCAATGTGACTTAAGTATATGGCCTGCAATGATTGCGAAGCGTTAGCGGGGTTTATGGGAAAGTCAAATGTCGCTGGATAGTGACACTTAAATTGATTCTTTTCAGAGAACGCCTCTAGTACGGAGTTATCAAAATGTGAGGTCTGATTATAATTCATTGGTCGTTTTCTTCTATAGATTGAATGCAATCTAATGTTAATCCTATCGGGCACGGATACAGAAAAGAATCGAATTATGGGCGCAGCGTATTTAGATTTAAGCATTGTTGTAATATTTGCGACCAAAGTACGCTTGGTTACTTCCGCGCCAGTTTCTTCTAATAAAACTCTCTTATACCCCCCAAATTGACTATCTATAAGCTTGTATATGTCGCTCCATTTTACTTCCGATATCTCCGAAAAGTGGTAAATATTGTTGAATCTCGCTTCGCCTGCATTCAATGCTACATGCCAAATGCCAGCTATAGCATTCTCAAGGAAAGTACCGTTCACATAGCCATCTTGATTCAGTGACAAAAAGTGTCTGGAAAAATAAATATTAAAGATTCGTTGAGTAAACGGACCAGACTCTCTAAAAAGAACATTTCCTAATCTAATGATTGATAATCGGGTTGATGAATTTTTCAGGGATTTCTCAGCAGCTCTTTCCCCTGCCCTCTTTGTTAATCCGTATTCTTCGCACCAAAACCCAAAGTTCGAATTAACATCTACAGTGTTCTCAAGTCGAAATCCAAACACTGATTGAGAGCTAATTTCCACGAATGCCTCAAAGTCGTGGGCCTTTGAAAAATCTGCCAAAGCTTTTACGAGCAAAAAATTCTTGCGAATTCTAGCCCAAGGTACGCCATCAGCAATGAAGGCAAAATTGATGAAGTAATTTTGCGCATCGGAACTGATACAGTAGAGATCTTCGATTTTTTGTATGTGAACATTTTTGTATAACCCAAACTTCTCCTGGAGTCTCTCATAGCCAGTTATAGTAGAGGAGATCAGAATGAGTTCGACACCACTTTTACAATCTATGATGTACTGAATGAACCTAGATCCTACCGCACCTGACGCGCCTGATACATATAAATTAATCATTTACCGAATCCAGCAATTCAATGATCGGATAGAACTGATCCATAGGTGAGAAAAGTAGACTATCCTCGCCATTTAAAAACTTCAAAAATTCAGATATCGCATTTGTAGTATCCAATTTTGGCATAAATGGCTGGCCAGTCGAAAAAACTGTATCATTTAGGTCCAATGGTAAAATAGATTTAGCCCCATCAACGTAGGTTATAGACAAGTAATTCACGTAATAGCTGGCCCTAGACACAGAAATGCTGACGTTGCAGGAACCAATTGTGTACCTGACTTTAAAAGCGTTAAACGAAAGCTTACTGTATTCAACGACAGCAGATCCTGAAACGCAATTCGATAAAGCAAATTGAACTGCATCAAAGAAGTGCGTCCCCAAATCATAGACACATGAATTATATTTAGCATCAGAAGCGCTCATTTGCGTCCATTTACTCTGGATGCCGTATTTGAGCTCTATTGACTTGACCAACAGGGCGTTTGCTCTCAAAAATGAAAAAGCAAGACTCAGTCTCCTTGGAGAAACCGTGCAAATATCCGATTTTTTTTTGTGTGCAAAGAGCCCAACTGTTTTGAGAAATTGCTGACGTGTTACTAAAGCCGGTTTCTCTACTATTAAGCGTTTCCACTTGATTTTCTGTTCATACAAGAATTGGAAATTTTCGAAGTGCGCTTGAGGCGGACTTAGCACAAGAACTACATCATAGTCGCGTGATGGCAATTCACTATGAGAATCAAGTCTTGGGTCTACTAGGTGTTGACGAAACCCGAGAGATTTAAGTATCGGCCGATAAAATTCCCTATATATCGTACCGGCACCGAAAACTAATGCGTCCATTAAGAAAACCTAAATTTAATGTAGCGAAGCGAATGTACAATATAGTTAAGGAGCTTGGCAGGAAGCGAACTAGAGAAGTAATTGTTCTTAATACGGGCAGTTTCCATTTCAAGCACGAATCTGAACCTTTCACTCATTCCACCATCACCTTGAAATCGCACGATCTCAATATCTTTAAGGACGATCACCTCAGGTGCGTAACTGATAGCTTTCAGCATGAAATCATAGTCGGCTGCTATCTTATAAGTCAGATCGTAACCTCCTAGCTGCTGAAATAAAGTCTTTTTAATAATCGCACCTTGGTGACAACATGCCATCCTTTGATGCATAAAAGTTATTTGTGGTATGTATACATGCGACTGTTTATTTTTTTGAACAAATTCTATCTGGACTGCACAGAAGGCCAATGAAAATTGATTCACAGCAGGCAACACTGGCAGAAGCAAAAGATCACCACAATTCAATGTCAGGAAATAATCCCTTCTCACTCTACGAGCGGCCAAATTCATAGCGTGGTATAGTCCACTATCTTGAGTCTGCACATGATCAATATTCAGATACTTTTCCATTGCTTTGAGATAGACACGGGTAGATTCAAGCATTGATCCATCTTGCACAATTACTTGATTTCTGAATCCGACTTTAATGAGCGAATCAATTGTTACCTTCAACCTATCATCATCATTGAAACAGACTATCACAACGTCAAACTCTGTCTCTGTCATAGTTGTTATTTTTGTCATTGGTAACATCCTGGTTCATATGCGTTACATACTGCATAAATAGTATTACAGTTAAGCAATACGTCCGCGCAAAAGAGAGAACTAACAATAGTCTGCCTCAAGCAATTCACTAAAAAAATATTTCCACGATAAAAAAATATACCGCATATAACATTTTATAGTAGTCAGGTCTCAATTTGATGAAGCCTATCCTAGACTCCTTCGTAAGGCGTTTATTGGACTTTAGTATTTCACAAATGAAACTATATCTCGGAAAATAATAGAGTGACTTGATTATTAGTTGACAACATAAAACGAACGAGTCTGATTAAGCATGCACTCACATAGCGACTCGTAATTGTGGCATTATCAATTATCCATGATATCTTAGCTTTAAACGCTCATAGCTGAGAAGCATATAATTAAACCATCGCAAATCTTAATGGCTACTAATTATAGAGTATGAATAAATTATACCGTTTTCTACAGACCTGCTCATTGCCTTATCGTGTCTTGGTTCTTTAAAAACCACTCATAGGTGCGTTGCAGACCTATTTCTAGCGGTGTCTTATAGCTCCACCCTAGAGTTTTCAATTTCGTGACATCCATTAGTTTTCGTGGTGTTCCATCGGGTTTACATGTATCAAAAACTATTTCCCCTTCAAAACCAATGACTTTCTTCATGGTCTCAGCAAGTTGACGAATCGAGCAATCCTCGCCTGAGCCGACGTTAATATGGGAGAGCATAGGCTTGGTATTTTTCTTGTATGTTTCTACGTCAAGGTTCATGACATGTACACTCGCATCTGCCATATCATCTACGTACAAGAATTCACGTTTCGGATCGCCACTACCCCAAACTGACACCTCATTCAATTTCTGTTCCTTTGCCTCATGAAAGCGACGCATCATAGCGGGAATCACGTGGCTGTTCTCACTATGGAAGTTATCGTTTTCGCCGTATAGATTGGTGGGCATAACGCTTCGATAGTCTCGACCATATTGTCTATTATAGCTTTCACATAGCTTAATGCCAGCAATCTTGGCAATAGCATAGGGCTCGTTGGTCGGTTCAAGATTGCCAGTAAGGAGTGCGCTTTCATTCATAGGCTGCGTTGCAAACTTTGGATAGATACATGAGGAGCCAAGAAATAGCAACTTTTGTACACCCGACAAGTGTGAAGCATTGATTACATTGGCCTGAATCATAAGATTTTCATAAATGAATTCCGCTGGATAAATATTGTTGGCATGAATACCGCCTACCTTCGCTGCTGCGAGATAAACCTCATCAAACTTCCCATATTCAAGAAAATTCTGAACAGCGGATTTATCCAATAGATTTAATTCACTTCGGGTACGCGTGATCAGGATCGAATCTTGTTCAATCTGTAATCGTCTTAACAGTGCACTTCCCACCATACCTGAATGGCCTGCTACAAATATACGTCTTCTTCCCATCACCAACTAGTTCTCCACCGAAAGACTAACCACATGGCCGTGTTGTCTTAGTAATGAAAGCTGCTTAGCCACCTTAAGATCTTCAGCTACCATCTCAGCACACATCTCCTGAGCGGAGATCACTGGACTCCATCCGAGCTTCTGTTTCGCCTTAGTCGGATCACCCAACAAAGTCTCAACCTCGGCTGGGCGGAAGTACCGAGGATCAATTCGAACAATCACATCTCCGACCGATAGAGCTGGAGCATCCCCTCCAACAATTCCATCAACAATCCCTACCTCATCGATTCCATCGCCAACAAAGCGCAACGTAATACCAAGCTCGCTAGCAGTCCAGCAAATAAATTCGCGCACAGAGTATTGCTTGCCGGTAGCAATAACGAAGTCCTCTGGCTTATCTTGCTGAAGCATCATCCATTGCATTCGAACATAGTCTTTTGCATGCCCCCAATCACGCAAAGCATCCATATTGCCCATGAAAAGGCATTGCTCTAACCCCTGGGCAATGTTAGCCAAACCACGTGTTATTTTGCGAGTTACAAAGGTCTCTCCGCGTCGTGGGGATTCATGGTTAAACAATATGCCATTACAGGCATACATACCATAAGCCTCACGGTAATTTACAGTTATCCAGTAGGCATAAAGTTTTGCGACAGCATAAGGTGATCTAGGATAGAAAGGAGTAGTTTCTTTTTGCGGTACTTCTTGGACTTGACCGTAGAGCTCAGATGTGGACGCTTGGTAGAATTTCGTATATTTTTCCAAACCAAGAAGCCGAATTGCCTCAAGAAGTCGAAGTGTTCCTATCGCATCAACGTCCGCTGTGTATTCTGCAGATTCAAATGAAACCGCCACATGAGACTGCGCACCGAGGTTATATACCTCATCCGGCCTAACCTCCTGCAGAATGCGTGTGAGATTAGATGAGTCAGTTAGATCACCGTAGTGGAGAACAAAATGCTGGTGTTCGACATGCGGATCTTGATAGAGATGATCGATTCTCTGAGTGTTAAATAGCGACGCCCGACGTTTGATTCCGTGAACCTCATACCCTTTTTCGAGTAGAAACTCTGCTAGATAAGAGCCATCTTGACCAGTTACACCTGTTATTAACGCTTTCTTCATTATTCTTCCTTTTTAACATGTACAGTTTTAATTCTAGATCGATTGGAACACTACCTATGTTTCTAATGCCGGGATCCAGTTAAAGGTAACTATACATCTACTAGTGTAAATTCCCAGATACCACGATAGATTTCTCCGAAACCAAATAAAAATGTTACTGAGACCAAACGTCGATCAATTTGTACAATAACGCACTTAATCTGGCCTAATTGCACTATGCGTACACTCTCTGATGCTATACCCTAATTGCATAAAAACGGATCAATGCTGATCGTTCGAGTTAAGATTCTCACGTCAATGCTCGATATTAACGTGGCGATTTCATTTTGAGACCCACACGTAGATGAGTCTCTTTATAATCTTCAATCCAGTGCACCAATTTCTCCATTAAAGTTCACGCATCTGGCAGATCATTCAGGTACATTTAATCAATTTAAAACGTTTTTACAAAGGCCTCTGCCGTGTCGTTGCTTTGTGGACTGCGAGCGGAGGTCGTGCAGACAACAAAGTCCTGGCTTTTGGCGAAGTCGCGCGTCATCTTTTTAATGTAGAAACTGGAGTTGTCAGTCAACCACTCAGTTGGGTGTGCCGTGATTATCGAACTGCTAAAGCTATTCAATCAACAGGTCCTACACTATCTGACCGCTAATGCCAGCTGTAGTCGCCACATACCACATGACATGCCGATCGGATCGGACGAGTCCAGACTGACTGAATGCTACCCATACTATTTGCTTGTCCCAACAACGGACCTCAATGCCATCAGAGCTCCAGAGAAGACTCGGCATCAGAGTTATAACCGCGCCGTTATGACAACGCTCATCGAGTCCTTCAGAGTATCTGCGCAGCAGCAACTCATTATGCTTGATAATCCGGTAAATCCGTTCGTAGCTGACCGCCGGCTCGTTAGCCGCTCGCTGCAGGCGGTTCAACCTGGTTGTCACCCGCCGATACCCATTGCTGGCTCGCCTTGCATAGATGTCCTGTCTGACGACCTTTAAGCCAGTCGTTCAGGTAAGAGCGCGAGACCTCGAGCAACTGCGCCACCTGCTTTACTGGGAATCGTCCAGCGGCAGCAACGGCGAGCGAGATACCAACTTTTTGTCTACGCTACCTCAAGCACCTCACCAAGGATCCCCGCACAAAAGGTTGTGCGTACCAACATGCGTCCAAGCTCACGAACGTCTTTGTTCAGTGCTTTAACTTCCGGGGCACTAACAACCTCGTCGCCCGACTTAATGGTCGAGTACCCACCATCGTTCATCAACTTCTTCCACCCAAACAACAGGCTCGCGGATTTACCATACCTTCTTGCGACAAGCGAGACCGACACGCCTCTTTTCATGAGCTCGGCAACCATGACCGCTTTCTCTTCAACGGTATATTGTCTGCGTCACTGCACACCGGTTAAAATTTCGATTCTATCCATTCTTAGACACTCCTTAGGCCTAATGCTATGCCTAGGTCTTAACTTCAAACGAAGCGTCCGATTTTATTGGGAGCTAGTTTAATCACATTATCCGGCAAGATTGTTTGAAAACTATTGCCCAAATTAACATCTAGACAACATTTTTAATCAAAAAGCTACATCGGTACTAGGAACTTCGTCATTTACCTATTTGACTTTATTAGCCGCCATTCATTATTGATAGAACTCCTTTGAAAATCTTTTTAGCAATGTACGACTGCTAAAGAGACACGACAACGAATTTTATATACCTTCGTTCCGTGTATTATTTATGAACACGATTTTTCATTGAAAAATGCTTTATTAAACGAAGCAGAAGAGAACTCACCTATGTACAAACTAATTTCAATTTTTCGGTTATCTATTATTCAGCTGAGGCGCCTACTGCTGTAGAATGCTCGCTGAAAAAATAACCTTATATTCAATGTCTTCCAAAAACTCATTACTTGGAAGCTACCAAGGGGAAACATTCGACCATCATAATACGCTCGTAACCGCCATTTTGATCTGGAACGCATAATCTCTGCAAACGAGGGTCGATGAGACATCTGCAACTGTGGCCAATGAAGATTCACTCATTTAACGATAAAGTTATCTACTGATAGAGCTCACCTTTCATATTGAGGCTTTCCCACTTTACTTTAGGGCTTGTCTACAATTTCATGCAGACATGACATACACGTTGATTGCTGTAAGAATGTCCATGACAACTTTGTAAGACGAACCAATTAGTTTAATTTTTCTCATTTATATTTCGAGAACACCCGAAATGAGAAACCAATTGCAACTAAACTATAAATTGCAAATTTGTGTACGAAACTCAAACATAACTAAACAGATCTTTAACTTATCCAGGTTATGAGTCACCTGAAATAATCTCGCGTACACATATCGTTTATTACTTTGTGGAACCACAGGGAGATTATCAACCATCATCGTATGCGCCTTATATATTTCTTAGCCGCGTTTAGTGCATTGATATAACCTTTCAAGGTTCTATTATTACGTTATTCAACTTCTAAAGTTATGCCTAAGCCACAGACTCAATAAATCTCACCAATCGTGTCATCTTTATCGTCTATTTTCTGCACACTAATACTTTGGCCGTTTAAATTCTACGTTCGTCGCTTGAAAGCTACTCACTAAATTCTGACTCTTGTCGCGCTCGCCACTACACAAGTCGCTTAGCGAGAGGATTATTTTACGATCAATTCCTTGACTATTCTCTAATAAACTCTTCAAGACGAATTCGAGGAAACACCTCCAATTTTCCACCATCAGTAGCATTGAGCACACGACCGCCAAAGGCTTCATATGTCTGTTTTGCACGCATATATGACACTTCTGATTGAAAGAGATCGGGAAGCTGCCACTTAGAACCGATTGCGAAATAGTTAGGGTCGAAGTGGCTTTCGTCTTCTTTATCCGCTACCACTGTCTTGTTCGCAGGGCCGTTAACAGCAAAATTGTGATCCGCACCAATTAAAGCCACGTTTCGAAATCCCATATGAAAAGCTAATTGCAGAGCAACGTAAGTCACGGTGTATCCCTGATCTATACTCATAGAACAATCTCTGGCGAAGCCAGCGGTGGAAGAATGCATAAACGCCACATTACTGCGCGCCTTGATTTCCTTCTTTTTGACACCATAATTATCAAGAAAAAGCTGGATGTCTGTTTTATTAAAAAATTCTGCATTCTGCGAGATAACGAAAGGATTTACCGACACAATACAGCTAGGTCTGAAATCAGATCGATCGAATAGCAAATTGATCTTGTTTAACCCAAAAGTAAAAACCCCATCTAACAATGACAAGTCGCTTTTTAAAAGACTAGGCCCATTACATAAAATCACAGCTTTATCGGCACCTGAGAACTTATCTTTCCAGGAATTTAATATTCTACGCGATCGCCATGATTCAAATCTTAAGTCCCATAACAATCTACTTCCAGCTGAACGCAAAGCACTCCGATATGGGTTTATAGTTTCACGGGACTTTAGAATGGGGTTGTCCGGATCAGGAATAGTCTGACTAACTGGCATACCTTGCCTCCTACAAATAGAATCATTAAATTGGATCGTTAAGTTTGTTGCCAATACCACCATCTAGGCTAATGCAGGCTCCATGCATAAAGTTAAAGCCGCCTTCTGCTATGGACACCGCGAGCCTAGCAACCTCGCAAGGTTTGCCTATACGACGCAACGGGTGGCAACTCTCCAATCTAAGAAAACGATCTGGGTCATTTTCGAACCCGGCTCTAAGCATATCTGTTTCGATCGCAGCTGGCTCTATGGCATTCACGCGAATTCGCGCCCCCAAGTCAACAGCCATGGCTCGCGTCAACCCAGAGATGGCCGCCTTAGTAGTTGCATAAGCTATGAAATTTTCTTTAGTGTGGCGAGCGTGTATACTACTTATATTAATGATTCCTCCACACCCCCTCTCCAGCTCACGAACCAGGCCTTGCACTAGCAGGAATGGGGCGATCACATTAATATCAAGAGAGGATCGCCAGTCCATTCGGCTTAAGGAATTAACACCGCCTAAAATTTGGATCGCAGCATTATTCACTAATACGTCAAGTCGATCTTCCAATAACTCATCACGGACATGAGAAAAGAACCGGTTCGCGGTTACTTCGTCATTAACAAGCGATTCTAAATCAAATTTAAGATAGGTTGCGCATTTAAGGCTTTTGGGCATTACGACCCGATCGGTACCGATTACGGTGTAACCGGACTCTGTGAACGCGTTCACTAGTTCAACGCCAATTCCACCACCAGCCCCAGTAACCAATGCCGTCCTTTTATAGTTACTCACCCAGAAATCCCATTAACTTGTTTATTGCTAACTCACTTGTTTTGATAACCGCGTCGATGGTATTCGAGGAGTTATGAGAACCGAACACGCAGCGAGGATGTTCACGTAGGAAGGAATTGAGAGGAAGCGGTTCGACCTCAAAGACATCCAATGCCGCGGAATATACTTGCCCAGACCTAAGGGCATTTTCTAACGCCTCTTCATGAATCACAGGACCTCGTCCAACATTCACTATCCGTGTGCCCCTCTTAGCCTGAGCAAGCACTTCAGCGTTGATCATATGAAAGCTGCTCTGTGTTAGGGCACAAGTTATAACGATGAAATCCGCCTCATCTATACAATTTGGCCAAATTTCTCGTCTAATAGAATTGGACTCAACTACATTGATTTGGCCCGGATCATAAACGATAACCTTCATACCGAACGCTAACAATCTTTGAGCCGCATTTTTACCAATATCGCCATAACCTATCAATGCGACTGTGCGACCACTGAGAGATATCCCCCGAGGCTTAGGCCACAAACCTTGGCGAACACCTTCATGAATAACATATGTTTCGCGTGCCAGTGCAATAACATAACCAATGGCCACATCTGCTACTTCGTTACCAAACATATTGGGCGTGTTAGCGACCTTGATGCCAAGTCTATTACATGCTTCGAAATCGACATTATCGACACCGACCCCCCACTTTACAGCAGCTTTTAGTTTTCCCGCCTTACCTGCACTAAAAACATTATCGTTCGCTGGATCATCACCTATAATCCATCCATCATGCTCCGGAACTAACTTCATCAGATCATCGACACTTAAGGTCTGCACCACTTTTGGGGCTGTAACTTCGACTCCAAATTCCGCAAAAATCCCTGCGAAATGAGTAAGCATGCCAAGCATTGGCGGACAAGTAACTAATATTTTCATTTGCTAGCTCTTCTTATTTCGTTCAAATACATTGAAACGATTTTCGCAAACTCCCAATCGCTAGGAGTATCAATATCTACAGACTCTAACAACGGACTTTCGTACATGATTGGCTGACTACCGATTCGAGCACTAGTCCTAGCGAAGCTTTCTCGAGTAAAAATGTAGAGATTCGAGTTCTCTTCATACCATGGTTCGAGCTGCTGAGTAGGAACAAGTCTCTTGGGGTCGTGATTTACCGGACTGCCGTCTTGCGAATAAAACCGGCTTTGTATTTTATTAACTGTGAAAAGTGAGTCCGCGATGCCTTCACCGCTTGCGTGAATGAATTTATCAATTGACGTTTGGATTGTATCTGCGCTTAGGAAAGGATTCGTTGTGTGAGTCATTAAGTATAGATCCGACTTTACATTTAGCACGTCATCAGCAATCACTAAATTCATACTAACGTCATCACCGCAAATCTTTGGCGCTCGCTTACGAATTACAATTCTGTCAGTGCTCACAACGCCATGTTCTTCTAAAATTCCGACTGCATCCGTATTAATTACAATCTTATCTATATCTTTAATCTCAAGCAAAGTATCTAGGACCCAACGAAACAAAGGCTTCCCGCAAAAATCTCGGAAATTTTTCCCTTGAACTCTTTGACTATTAGCTTTCATCGGCAATAGAGCGACTATTCTCGGCTTTTTCATAAATACCCATGCAGACTGTTTAGTTACTCAGGAAAAAAATATTTCTCTTTATCCTCAATGGACAATTTTCTGTGCTTATGGTTGCCTTTGAAAGTACCCCAATATTGATTCCAGCGGTAGAGAACAATATCCTTGAGCCTCGCTTTCTTTTCTTTGTGTGTGCGGGAATAAAAATCTTTAAACACACTAACAACAAAATATCTTAGGGTATCAAGGACGCTTACATGAACCTGGGGCATAATTTGTTGTAGAGCAATAGCTTCACGCTCAAAGCGCCTCCTAATTTGAGACCACGACTCAGAATGGTAGTGATAAACGCTAGCGTCCCCAACATATGCAACTCTGCCATGATCCAAGACTAAGCGCTTGGCCAACTCCATATCCTCCAGGCCAGTAAGCTCCTCATTAAATTTATAACGTTGCCAAATGGATTTCAGCAATGCTGAGTTTGCATTGTTGCAGTTGAAACCCTTTTGAGGAATTTTCGATTGCTCGGGAAAGTATTTGTTAAAAATCCTTGTCTCGCTAAAGTAGCTGTCACTCCCCCCAATCTGTCTTCCATAGACATACTCTGCGTCGCCTCCAAAAAGTGGAGCGCATAGCTTGGACAACCACTTTTCATCTACAGGAACACAATGTCCGCTCGTGATCACCAGGACCTCACCAAGTGCCGCTTCACACCCAATATTCAAAGATCTGCCGAAAGAAAAATCCTCTCGATTTATGTGAAGGATCCGGCAGCCATAATTTCTGGCAATATCTAGCGTGCCATCAGTCGAACCAGAGTCGACTATCACAACTTCGTAGGTCGACCCCTCTACATTTTGCCTTAATATCGCTTCAAGCAGGTCCTGTAGGTATCTTGCCTCGTTGAGTGTACGTATTACAAAACTAAATTTGACATCTCCGAGATTTATACTGGTCGGCTTAAAGGATAACCGAAACTTGGGCTGCAATCGATCATATACCGCAAAGATCTCCTCTGGAGTCACTTCATTAGCTGCGAACATATCCCAATGTACAGGGACAACATTTTTTACACCGACTTCTTGTGCAAAACCAAATGCCTCGCGAACACTCATGTTTCCAATAATGCCTCGCCTCTCACGAAAATAATTTCGTTCATTGACGGGCAAAAATGCAGTGTGTAGGGGTCCTTTCTTAACTACATCATCGATAACTTCGCGAGACAGTGATGTATCGCCGGCATGATATATTCGTTTTCCATCACATTCGATTATGTATCCGACATAAATAGAACTATTGAGCTCATCATATAAAACTTCAGGGTGAGCTGATAATGTCGCTATTAACTTGATCCGTGGGGTGATCGTCAACCAATCCGTACAATTGGCCTTGAAGGTTCGATTTTGACTAATACCCCATTCATTCAGCTTCGCTATGACCGGTGAAGGTCCTATGAATTTCGCTGTCGGAGAAGCCGCAGCCAATGCGGGCAATGTGTGAGGATCACAGTGATCTATGTGATGATGCGTGATTAGAACCCAGTCGGCATCAACTATTTCTTCAGGTGGAAAAGGTATAGGAGCCAGTCGTGACAAATCTGGACTATCTAATTCTTGAACAGAGTTAGACAAATATGGATCCACGTATATTATTGCATCTGGAAAATGCAAGCAGAAACCGGACTGGCCCAAATTATTTAGGGGAACTATCATCTCAAAGTCCTAATATCTTCCGATTATAGCAATAAAGCACATCAGCACCCGGTACTACTGCAAAATCATAATCCACTATACTACGCATGATATTTCTTGAAGAGTTTGGCAGGCCAAATCTATCGTGAATCTCAATCGTTAAGTACACTGTTTTTTCGAGCCATTCGCAGTCTCCTTTGAACAACTCATTTTCTCCACCCTCTATATCGACTTTAAGCACGGCAAATTCATTCGCACCTAGATACGTGTCATACAACTCTTTCATATTAACTTTTCGGCGCGAGAAAACAGTCTGAGACTCTGCCAGATTACTAGCAGTTACACTCTCGTCACTATTAGCATCGGTGAACCGAAACGTGCCAGATGCAGAAACGCCTTCAGCTAATCGAGATATTCCGATTGAATCAGATAAGTCTTCGCTAATATTCGAAGCCACTGCATAAACAGACTGAAATACTGCTGGTGGATTCCCATCTCTTATATTCTGATTCCCACTCCATAACCCGTAATTCTGTTTCAAGAGTGTGTGATTCTCAGACTCAGCCTCCACGCCTATAATCTTAGTGACACTAGGAAATGCCAAAGATAAGGATAACGAACTAAGGCCAATATTAGCACCTATGTCAAATATCACGGATGGATTTTTGGCAACAACTTTACTAGTAATCGAATTGTTAGGCACATATATTGACGTACTAAACTCTTGTAGCCTGGCATCATCAGAAAAACTAGGCCGGATATATACAATAACTCCACTATTCAGTTTTTTGAGTTTGGCAGTAGAGGATGGTAGGTGCTCATTTGGTTTATCGGATCGTAGTGAATGATGCACTTTCCTTACAACTTTTTTTAGCAATCTAAACCGCGAGTTGTTTAATACGCTCATATTATTTACTCATTCGACTTTTTAACTTTTTCTGGAAATGAAAGATAACACTACCTTCATCAAACCGCTTTTCTCAACTGAATAGAAGATCAACGCCAATCCAAAAAGACTGACGGCGACTGAGACAAAGACTTGAACTATCATGTTGCCTATAAGTAGTTTTGTTATGTAATTGACTGCCATAATGGTAAAACTACTGGCAGTGGTAACTATCAAAAGCACATTAAATATTTTAAGCAAATTAACTTTTAAGAATATCGAGATAAGATACAAGTGCGCAATCATCGACACGATCACAAGACCTATTCGACCAAACAGGAAAGTTCTCATATCGATTTGCGCTAAGTACCAATAAACAGGGACATAGAAAATGAGTGAAAGAGCTAAGACTATTGTTTCATATTGTGGTTTGCCTATGGCACGATAAGCCTCCCCATTTATAAATGTTACACTCGCAAATGCCTGACGAATAGACATCAACCCAATAACTGTTGCCAATCCAATCCATTCAGGACCGAAAAGGGCATGCTCTAGTTGATGACTATGAGCGTAGAGGACAACGCCAATTGGTACCGCAACCCATATGCCTAGCTCAATCGCTTGCTGGGTTTCTAATTGAAGCCTAACGCGATTGTTTTGATGAATAGAAAAATGACTATAGATTACTGGTATTATGGAAGTAAAGATAAGCGAAAATGCAATACCAGTTAGTTGCTGACCAATCCGATACAAGCCTAGATCAGACAAACCCATAAATTTCCCAACTACGAGAGTATCTGCCCACACATAAAACCACGATAAAAAGCCTGTGAGAGTAACCCAACCCCCGAATTTACCCATCTGAATAGAAACACTTTTAGCAACCTCCAACGTCGGACGCCAGGGGCTTACCCGCCATAAAACTAGTAGTTCTAATATTTGTCCGGCTAAAGCACCTGCAACTAATGCCCAATACCCCCACCCATTCAAAGCGAGTGGTATAGATGCAAAGCCTGGCGCGCTCACTGTCAAAAGTCTAACCCAAAACAGCTTCTTAAACTCCATGCTCTTTCGTAGTAACGCGGTTTGAACCGATGACGCAGCTCCTAGGAGCACATGAAGAGACATAACTTGAATTACGGCTATAACTCGATCATCCTGAAAAAGAGAAATAGCTATTGAACTCGCAAACTGATACAGACAACCAGCTATCAAGATTCCAACAGCCAAATTTGCCCAGAACACAAAATTTGCTGCTTCCTCTATATGAGTCTGTCGCTGGATCAGCGCTTTACCCATTCCTGCTTCCCAGAAAATCTGAGAAAAAGCAACCACCATCATTGCTGCTGTCATCACACCAAAGTCCTCCGGCACGAGAATATTGGCGAGGATCAAATATACGACAGGCTGAACGAGCTTTGCAGAAACCTCTGAGAGAATGGACCACTTGAATGCGCGCTCAAATTTCATATTTTAGGGTATAGCTAGTTGTCGATACGTTTTTTCAGGCGGTTGCGCCCACACCGATTCGCCGGGATACGTATCAAACATCAAAAGGTTAAATATTTCGCGTAGTAGTCTTACTATAGTGTCTGTGGCCATGAGAAGTGTGCAATCTAGAACGATTAGTGTTAAGTACGTATATAAAATTGTGGATCACAGCATATTTAATGTGCGGAATTGCATATTTATGAATGCCATAACTGAAATCCAATAAAGACCAATTTAACACTCATACTCTCTAAATTAATTGACCTAGTTTTTGCACATGTTTTTTGCCTATTATTAGAGCACTGGCAGTCAAATGGAGAGGAGCCAAGGTCTAATCGGCAGGGTTTCCTTGGTCGCCAATAACCCGACTGGTAAGAATAGAGTAAATATTGCCACAAGCAGCCTACCCAGGTTAAGAGAACTGCGTTCGATTTCGTTACTTTCTCAGAACTACGCTACGTAGCAGGGGGCGAGCTTCTCAGCGTGAATTTTAAATATGTTTATCAATTGAGCCTCCACTCAATATTACCCTTTCGTCCAATATATGCGTTCATCGAGTACGTGAACTTAGTTGTCAGCACAGAGCGTATTCGTTGCTCAATGTGTTTATTTTTTCACATTGTAGGTCGCAATGCGCATTCAGTTGGCCCATACAGTTATGCCGCCGGGAGCGAAAAATATTGACTGAGAAAGTTTGGGCTAGATTCCATTGACTACCCCCCCTCTTATTCTCGGAATCGTCATATCCTCCATTACCAGATGCCTCCATCTTTTCAATGAGCACATAGATGGACCCACTGTTATCCAAGATTACGCACTCAGACACGCTACCGCCCTACCCGTGCAATTCTGCAGCATCTTAGTTTTAAGGGATGGGAGTTAAGTCCGCCCCATCACTCCCTCAGTTTGTCAGTCTTTTAGTCTTTTAGTCTTTTAGTCTTTTAGTCTTTTAGTCTTTTAGTCTTTTAGTCTTTTAGTCTTTTAGTCTTTTAGTCAAGAATATCATTAATAGGGACCGGTGCCACAAAAGCTAGAAAACGAAGATTCTTAGGCCTACGCTGATCATATCTGACCTACTTTTGCAACATGGGTGACTTGGAAGTTGACTATTTGGGGACTGTGAAGAATGTTCAGCAGGACACTAATTCTGTCATCCGCGGTTACAGCTTTGACGATGGCTTCGATGTTCTTGAAGCAACCTTCGGTAATAAGCACTTTATCGCCCTCTCGGAAAAGGGTAATAGGTTTGTGCTTGCATCCAAATCGCTGACGCAGCGCATCAATCAGCTCGCCAGATACGCGGCTTGGGTACCCATTGAAACTAATAATCTTACCGACGCCGCGTGTGTTCCTCAGGGCGCCCCAATTACCTTGGCTTAGATCCAGCT
Source organism: Pseudohongiella sp. SYSU M77423 (assembly GCF_029911965.1). Taxonomy (NCBI): domain Bacteria; kingdom Pseudomonadati; phylum Pseudomonadota; class Gammaproteobacteria; order Pseudomonadales; family Pseudohongiellaceae; genus Pseudohongiella; species Pseudohongiella sp. SYSU M77423. Next base: position 18,984 of record NZ_JARYTH010000007.1, read on the forward strand.
GGATGAATATATAGCCAGGAAATATCGCATCACGACGAACCACACGTTGACGGCGGACAATACGCTCGGCTGTTAGGAACGGGCTGTAAATTTCAAAGCCTTGGTTGCGCAGATTTGCCTCGGCGCGCTGTTGTTGGCTGGGTTTACATTGCAGAACGTACCAACTCATGGAACATGCCGCTCCAAGTCCTTTTGAATTTCAGCGATTTCGGCCTTTAGTGCCTCATACTCAGCGATTTTCCGCTTAAGAAATCGCTTGGTTAGCCGAGCCTTGCTTTCTATACCAGCGGGAGTCAATACGTAGAGATATCGCTTCTTATTGGCACTTTGACTGAAGTTTTTGACCTTTACTTGCCCTTTTTCAATCAACGCCTGCAAGCAATAGTTGACCCGACCCAAGCTTATACCTAGCTCTGCAGCCAATTGTCGTTGACTCATGTCCGGATTCGATTCTAGTGCCTTGAAAATCTTGTATCGAGCGTCGTCGGTTAGCATAGCATTGCATCAATGTTCACTTATTGAACATGCTAATGACCTTTCAATGGATTTGCAACATTCGATATGGCTTAGCTGTTATCAATGCTCTCCTATTGATCATCGGACTTATAAGCATAGTGGTAGTAGCCGTATCCATAACCGTAGCCGTAATAGGCGGACGCGCTGCGTTCAATAGCATTGAGGATGCAGCCTTTTACGATTACACCTGCGCTTTCAAGCTGCTGCAATGCTCGCTCAATTTCTTTCGGGTTGTTTTCCCGGAAACGCGTGATCATCAGTGTGGCACCCACTTGCTTACCAACAACAGCGGCATCGGTCACCGCCAATGCAGGTGGAGTATCAATTATAACCAGGTCATATTCCTGTCCCACCGAGTCGAGAAACTCGCTAAATCTTTTAGTCATGAGAAGTTCTGAAGGGTTGGGTGGCGCAGTGCCCCGTGCAATGTAATCCAGTGTTTCCAGCTCAGTGTGCCGAATAACCTGGTCGCGGGGTGTATCGCCAACCAGAAAATCACTTAGCCCCTGCTCGCTGACGCCGTTAAATGAGCGGTGGATATGCCCTTTGCGCATATCGGCATCAATCAACAATACCCTCTGACCTCCCTGCGCACAGATGGCAGCCAGATTGGTGGAAATAAAACTCTTACCAACAGCCGGGCTAGGGCCCGTTAGCATCAGGCGATTGTTGTTAGCCTCCAACATGGCAAAATGCAGGCTGGTGCGCAGACTTCTTAGCGCCTCAATCGCCAGGTCGCTGGGGTCCAAAACAGCAAGCACGCCGCCTTCCGAGCGACTGTGGCGACGTCGTGAAAGGGGACCGCTAACTTTGTCACCAAGGTGTTTCCCCAATACACGACTGAAGCGTTTACGTGTTTTGTGGGCCGTGAATCGGTCAAACAGCTTTTGCTGTTTTTCGGACAAAGGCACGGTGGCGTAAACCTGCAGTCCCAGCGCCTGCAGTTCTTCCACCGAAGTTACACCGCGGTGCAGCATATGCCGCACCAGTACCACCATCAGGCCCAGCATCAGACCAGCCATCAGTGAAATAACAATTATCAGATTGGTGCGCGGCGCGATTGGATTGTTGCTGACTAGCGCGTTATCCAGAATACGCACATTACCTACCGTGCCGGCCCGCGCGATACGCAGCTCCTGAGTAGCATTTAGCATCTGCATGTATATCTGCTGTGATACTTCAACGTCGCGGTTCAGGCGTAATACCTGACGCTGGGTCTCGGGCAAGGTATCGACCTGTTGCTCTAGGCGGTTGCGCTCACCGACCAGTTGGCGGCGTTTTTCAATCAGCGCCTGGTAGCTGGGATGACTGGGCGTAAAGCGCTGCGCCAGTTCCGATTCCTGAATCTGTAGCGCATTCAACTCGCCCTCCAGCTCAACCAGCCGTTCCAGCATGCTGCGGGTTTCAAAGTCCAGGTCCACACTGTCCTGGGTGGCGCGGTAGTCATTGAGGCGACTCTCGGCCGAGTTGAGATCATCCTGGATCAGCGGTGTTTGCTGTTCCAGAAACTCCAATCTACTCTCAGCTTCCGCTGCTTGGCGATTGATGTTCTGAACCAGGTACACATCGGCAATCGCGTTCAGTGAGCGCTGGATCTCCTGCGGGTTAGGTCCAGTTAGAGTCAGCTCCAGGATACCAGTGTCACGTCCGCGCTGGTTGACCGCAAATCGACTCTGCAGGTATCGGATCATCTGCGTTTCGCTGCGTTTGATCAGCGTAAACTCAACATCGTTTGGGGCGGCAATCCGCTCCACCAGCAATTCGACATACGGTTGATCCAGGCGCAGCCACTCGCCAACCTGACCATTGCCCAACTGCTCGCCATCCTGATTACTCAGTGTATAGCTTGTGGGGCCAGTCACTTTCAATGTCAATGGCTGGCCTTGTAATGCCTGTTCGATCAGCAGCTCACCGACGTTAATGCTGTCACCGGCCCAGGCATGCGGCCCGCCCTGCGCCCAGCCAGGCCGCTCAGTACCGCGGCGCACTAGCGCAGCGCCTATCACCGGGAAATAATTGGGCCGGACTACCAGGTCCAGACCCGCCTGCTGGGCGGCCTGCCCCATAATCATCCTTGAGCGCAGAATCTCGCTTTGGGTAGTTGATTGCGTGGTTTCCTGGCCCAGCAGCGCCATATCCAGCGAACCCAGATTATTGGCGCGCTGTTCTACCTGCAGCAGTGCATCCGCACGATATTCGGGTGTGGCCAGCCAGGCATAGGCGGCACCTAACAAGGTGACGAGCAATGTCACTCCTATTATCAACCAACGGTTATCCAGACAGATGGCCAGCAGATAACCCAGATCGATTTCGTCATCGGCGGACCCTGAGTGGCTTGCCTGGCTGCGGCTGGCGGCACGGGATTGTTGAGCGGCTTCAGTCATAACACCTTGTCTACATCTGTTGGGTGATAAACGCTAAATGTTTCTTTTACTTATATCTTGGCAGCCCACAGCTGCACGGCTTCGTCCATCAGTTTGTGTACATGTTCAAATACATCCCGGCTCTTTTTATAAGGGTCGGGGATGTCCTGTCCATTGTTGGCGCGGGTGCCTGCTGCACGGACCCAATGCCCCAGCAGCAGCGACTTGCCCATGGCAGATGGCGCCAACTGTCCAAGCATGCCGCGCTGATTCTGACTCATTACCAGGATCAGATCCGCCCACTGCGCATGTTCGGCGCTAATCTGCCGAGCCTGATGCTCACTCACATCCAGACCGGCTAGCGAAGCAATTTCTGCTGCCGTCGGTTCCACGCCCAGCCCGACCATGGCCTGCAGGCCGGCTGACTGGACCTGCTTCCCGGGTAATGCCCGCTTCAGCAGCGCCTCGGCCACCGGGCTGCGGCAGATATTGCCCTGGCATACGACCAGTATGTTGTTGTACGGACTCATGATGCGATCCCTGCATCGGTGTTCATCACAATGTGCCCACCCTGTCCGCAGTAATCAGCGCGTTCAGGCTGGGGATAATCTGACTGATCACACGGTTCCAGCGGGTTACCGGTGCGGTTGTCACGTATACGATATCCGAGGGCTTAAGCATAAACTGCGCGCCCACTGCAAACGACACGGCGTTTTTAACATCCAGTTGATAGACGGTCGCCAGCTTGGGATTTTCGGCCTCATTGGGGCGGATTACAAAAATGCCTTCGGCATTGGAGGTAACCTGATTCAGACCGCCACTGCGGGTGAGCGCCTCTGTCAGAGACATGCTCATATTGCCCACTGGTAGTGTATTGACGCGATTGAGCTCACCCAACACGAATATAAGCCGTTGGCCAACAACTGGCACATGCAGCACGTCACCATGCTGCAACAGCATGTTCTGGCCCAGACGGCCGTTGTTCAGCATTTCATAGACAGACAGACGAATTTCTTCGCCATTACGTGAAAGCAGGACATCATGCCAATTTGCGTTTTCGGCAAGACCACCGGCGCGGGCGATGGCATCCAGCACCGTCAAAGGCACGTTGGTAATGGTCTGTGGGCCGGGTTCATTGACCTGACCGGTGACATAAGCTCGCTTGGCGTTGAAACGCAGCACACGCACGGCAACCTGAGGCGCTGTTATGAATTCTGCCAGCGGCGTGGAAATCGCTTCGCGGATCTCGTCGACCGTGCGTCCCGCCACCTGAACTTTACCTATATAGGGGTAATAGATGCTGCCATCGTTTTCCACAATGATGCCGGAAAACTCAGCATTGTTATTATTCGAGCCACTGGGATTGGTCAGTTCGGGATGGTCGTAGACAGTGATCTGTAGCACGTCACCGGCAGCGACATAGTATTCGTACTCGGCCAGTTCCTGTTGCAGGCTTGTCGGCATAGCGGCAGCAACGGCATTGCTAAGCATCTGCTGGCGATTCTGGTTGGCGATCAGGTCGGACGTAATGGCGACGACATCAACAGTCCGCTCAACCGCCGCGATATCTTCTTCTGTATCCGCTTGACCTATGCCGCGCAGCCCCGGAAACCAGATACCCTGGTTAACTTCAAACCAGTCGGCCTGTGTCTCGGTACTGTATTGGTCAGGGTCAATGTTGCTGCCGGGAACCAACACGCAACCCGTCAGGGAAGTCAGGATGACAAACAGCGAAGTAATACGGCGTACGTTTCTGATCATTCCGAGGCTCAAGCGTGCTGATTTAATTATGAAAACTCCCGCATTGTAGCCCATTTTTCAAGGGTATGCTGCAGTTTTGCCTAACCCATATGGGTATGTACGGGACTAAAAAGGGGCGATTTGCGTTTACAGGTAGCTGAGGATCTTCCACATATCAAATTTATGCTCCAACTCCGGACGAATGCTACACTTGAAGCCATGAGAGTCTACATCCTGATATGCGCACTAACGCTTTCGGCCTGTGTCGCGACCAGACCCAGCAATGTGTCCAATGTCTGCGACATGTTTGAGGAGCGGCGCGACTGGTACAAAGCCGCTGAACGGACTGAACGCCGCTGGGGTGTACCCGTTCATGTGACGATGGCGTTTATCTATCAGGAGTCATCGTTTCACGCGCGGGCGCGACCGCAGCGTACTCGTTTGCTGGGGTTTATCCCCTGGACGCGACCGTCGAGCGCGCGCGGTTATGCCCAGGCGCTGGATTCCACCTGGGCAGAATATCAACGTGAGTCCGGCAACCGCTTTGCCCGACGCAGTAATTTTGAGGACGCCGTGGATTTTATCGGCTGGTACAACCATTTCTCACCGCAGCGCAGCGAGATTGCCCTGGATGACGCCCGCAATCTGTACCTGGCCTATCATGAGGGACACACCGGTTATAACCGCGGCACCTATTGGGATAAACGCTGGTTGCTAGACACCGCCAATGCGGTGGATGCCAATGCGGAGCGTTATCGAGTGCAGTATGCCAATTGTCGTGAGGAACTGAGCAAAAACTGGTTCTGGCGCTTATTCAGCTAGCGTCTATTGCTGCGCAGTCAAGAGCGCCAGCAGTTCCTGCTCATCGATGACTTTGACGCCGAGCTCGGTGGCTTTATCCAGTTTGGAGCCAGCGCCAGGGCCGGCAACCACCACAGTCGTTTTTTTAGAGACGCTGCCGGACACTTTAGCGCCCATAGCCTGCAGCCGGGCTTTGGCTTCGTCACGGGTCAGCGTCTCCAGCGTACCGGTTAGCACCCAGGTCTGGCCGGCCAGTTCGTCCGATACCGTTTGCGCCTCGTGCTCCGGCCAGGTCACACCACGCTCGCGCAGGTCGGCGATGACTTTGTCGTTTTCTTCATTGGCAAAGAAGTGTGCGATGTGAGCCGCCATAACCGGCCCGACATCTTCCACCTGAATCAGCTCGTCTTCACTGGCCCGCATCAGTTTTTCCAGACTGCCAAAATGACTGGACAGTGCCAGCGCGGTGGCCTCCCCTACTTCCCGGATACCTAATGCATAAAGCAGACGAGGCAGCGTGGTTGATCTGGCTTTTTCAATGGCATTGAGCAGATTGTCTGCCGACTTCTCGCCCATACGTTCCAGAGTCAACAGCTGTTCTTTGCTGAGCGTGAAAACATCGGCCACTGTGTGAACCATGTTGGCTTCGACCAGCTGATCGACCAGTTTTTCGCCCAGACCTTCGATGTCCATGGCGGCGCGCGAACAGAAATGGCGCAATGATTCCTTGCGCTGGGCCGGGCAAACCAGACCGCCCGTGCAGCGATACAGCACATCGCCGTCTTTCTCGACGGGGGAATCGCAGGCCGGGCAATTGCTGGGCATAAGGATGTCGCGCCGCTCAGCTGTGTTAGCTGCACCAGGGACGGCATCAGACGGCATCTTCAGAGACCCGTCCATAACCTTGACGATTTTCGGGATGACATCGCCAGCACGGCGCAGGATGACACGATCGCCGATGTGCAGGCCCAGGCGGGCAATTTCGTCCATATTGTGCAAGGTGGCATTGCTGACCGTGACGCCACCGACAAAGACGGGCTCCAGACGCGCCACCGGCGTGATGGTACCGGTTCGGCCGACCTGGAACTCCACATCGTTAACAACCGTCGATGCCTCTTCCGCTGGGAACTTGTAGGCCATGGCCCAGCGCGGAGTGCGGGCATTGCTGCCCAGTTCCTGTTGCAGGCGGATGTTGTCGACCTTGATCACTGCGCCGTCGATTTCGTAGTCCAGTGAGTCGCGCTTGCCGAGCAGTTCGTTGGCGTAGTCCAGACAGGCCTGATAGCCGGTGACCACATCACGCTCAGGATTGAGCGGCAGGCCCCACTGGCCCAGCAATTCCAGGCTGCCGCTGTGGGAGTCCGGCCAGGAAAGATCGCCGTTTGAGTCAGTGCCATCACCTGAACCCGCACTGACATGTGCGCTGTAGCAGAAAAAATGCAGGGGGCGTTCGGCTGCAATGCGTGGGTCCAGCTGACGCAAGGTACCAGCCGCGGCGTTTCGTGGATTAACAAAGGTGCGCCCCCCTTCGGTGTTACTGGCCTTTTCGTTCATGGCGGCAAAGCCGGACCGGGTCATGACAATCTCGCCACGAACCTCCAGCCGATCAGGCAGCGGGTATTTTTTGTTGTTGTTCAGACGCAGTGGGATATTGCGAATGGTTTTGACGTTGTGCGTAATATCTTCGCCAGTCACACCATCGCCACGGGTCGCTCCGCGCACCAGCAGTCCATGTTCGTAAAGCAGACTGACGGCCACGCCATCGACTTTCGGCTCACAGCTGTAACGTGGCACTTCTTCCGAATCCAGGCGCTTGAGAATCCGAGCCTCAAAGTCGGCCAGATCCTGATCATTAAAGACCTTGGACAGTGACATCATGGGTGTGTCATGTGTCACCTGACTGAAGGATTCAAGGGGTGCGTCTCCGACGCGCTGTGAGGGCGAGTCAGGTGTCACCAGATCGGGAAACTGCTCTTCGATGGCAATCAGTCGGTCAAACAGTTTGTCGTAATCCGCGTCGGGAATTTCCGGCGCATCATACTGGTGGTACAGCGAATTGTGGTGATTGATCAGCTGCCGGAGCTCTGCGAGCTCCTGCTGAGCGTTTTCCCGACTCAGCTCGCTCTTTTGATTATCGCTTGCCATGTTTCAGTTGCTGCAGCTCAAAATCACGGATGCGCTGACGGTAATGTTCAATCGTCTGCGCAGTCATCACGGAACGGTTGTCATCTTTCAGATCCGCATCCAGCGTCGACTGTACATGTTTGGCAGTGGCCAGCATCTGTTCAAAGGCCAGCATGTTGTTGGCCACATTGGGCAGCGTCATAAAGAAGCAGACACCTTTTGTGGTGAACTCATGAATTTCGTTGAGATCAAAGGTGCCGGGATTCAGCGCGTTCGCCACACTGAACAGCACCGGCCCGCCACGGCGATCGGCGTGGCGATGGAAGATGGACATACTGCCAAAGCGCAGCCCGGCGCCCAGCAGGACCTGCAACAGCTCATCACCGGCTATCTCGGTACCGGGGCGCGCCATTACATTGATGACCAGCACTTCGCTGTAACCGGGATCTTCCTGATCATCCTCTTCGTCGCGGCTCATATCGAATGCCAGCTGATTTTCTTTGGCACTGCGTCTGGGCGCGCTGCGGGACTCCTGCTGTCCAGAATTCCTTGACTGCTCCGCACGCGATTGCACAGGCGCCGGCGCAGGGTCGGACAGCTCGTCATAAGTCTCATCATAGGGCTGGTCATCTGCATTAAATGACTGCTCAGCAAAGTCCTCGTCGGCAAACTGATCCTGATCGTAGCCCTGCTCCTGCTGTCGCGCCAGTTCGGCTGCAGCGCGGCGCTCAGCCTCTTCGCGAAGTCGCAGTTTTTCCTCAATGGCAGCGCGCTCTGCTTCCTGTTGCGCCTGTTGCAACTGGCGGGCACGCTCGGCTTTGACCTGGCGCTCAGCTTCCGCTTTGGCTTCTGCATCGGCCGCGGCTTTGGCGCGACTGGCCGCGACGCCGGCCGTCAGGTTTCTGAAGGTGTCGCCTGCCCAGCCAAAGAACCGCCTGGATGCGGGCTCTTCTTTTTCTTCCAGTGCTTCCAGGCGACGCGCGTTATCTTCGTCATCGAAGAGAATATCGATGTCGTCCTCTGGCTTCATGGCAGCAAAGGTATCGTCGTCAGTGGGTTGCGGTTCTGGATCTGCCTCATACTCTGAGTCAAAGTTCTTCGGCATATCATCGTCCTCATCTACTTCTTCCACTTCGGGCTCTGGCTCTGGCTCTGGCTCTGGCTCTGGCTCTGGCTCTGGCTCTGGCTCTGGCTCTGGCTCTGGCTCTGGCTCA
>NZ_JARYTH010000007.1:27838-127353 GCF_029911965.1 Pseudohongiella sp. SYSU M77423
CTGGCTCTGGCTCTGGCTCTGGCTCTGGCTCTGGCTCTGGCTCTGGCTCTGGCTCTGGCTCTGGCTCTGGCTCTGGCTCGACAGCAGCATGAACTGAGACACCGCTCTGCTCAAGCAGTTCATCGAGCACATCATCCAGTTCTTCTGGCTCAGCGCGGCGACGCGTCTGTTCTACCGGCGGCTCATCGTCTGCGTCGGCCCAGTCGCCTGCATTATCCGCGACATCCATATCGTCCAGGTCATCTGCGGCTGATTCATACAGATTGGACTCAGACCAGTCGGGCTCGTCCATGTTCACTTCATCGTCAGCACCGCGCTGGGCGCCGAATGATGATGTGGAGGCAAATTCAAATTCTGTGTCGGACTCAGCTTCTTCACCGTCTTCCGAGGCTTCTTCCTCGGCGTGCCTCTCTGAACCTGGATCAAATTCTGGCTCACTCTCTGGAGTGGTCTGATGTACCTGGACAGGCTCAGGTTCAAATTCAGGCTCAGATTCAATCTCTGGCTGCGGCTCAGGCTCAGGCTCTGGTTCAAATTCAGCTTCAGGCTCAATCTCTTGCTCTGGCTCTGCCTCTATCGCGTGTTCAGACTGATAAACCGCCTGCGATTCGCCAACAGACTCTGACTCATCTTGACGTTCTGACTCCGCATCCAGCGGCTCATCTTCAGCCAATTCATCGTCAGTCAACTCCACATCAGTCTGGGCAATCTCTGTATCCCAATCCTCAGACGCACTGGCGTCAAAGCTCGGCTCGGTTCGTGATGCCGTTTCGTCGGAGCGTCTGTCAGCCGCCACTTTCACTTCCCTCACTGGAGATACATCATCCAGCCAGTCGTCATTGTCGTCGTCATAACTATGATTTGAGGCCCGGCCGACCGCGGCACCCCACTCCTGATCTACATTAGAATCTGGGTCACCAGCAACCGGGTCTGAGTCCTCTTCTATTGGCTCATCTACAGGTTCAACGTTTGAGTCGGCCACTTGTTCCGCGGCGTCGGCGGTTTGATGATCCTGCGACTGCAGCTCAACAGATTCTTCAACTTGCGGCTCCAGAGAATACGGCTCTGTCGGTTGCCAGCCTTCCTCTTCCTCAGATAGAGGCGCCGCCGATGCCTGGCTGGCCACGGTACTGGCAGCCACACCCGCTGCCGCTGCTGCGGTATTTTTAAACTGGTCTGTTTTTAGCTGACCTTTGGCCCGCGCAAAGGTATCCGTTGTCTTTTTGGGGAAGGTTTTGGTCGGCGATGACAGGCTGCCGGGGCCGCGTGCGGCCGGAATACGATCGTTAGGAAGACCGTGCTGTCGCATCACCTCGGCGAAGGAGCGCTCAACAACCCGGGCACCACCACTGGGCAGCTCGCGCAGCTCGAGCTCTTCGAGGTCATACTCGGGAATGTTCTTTTCCAGCTGGAATTTGATTTTGTTTTTGCGACGACGCATGGCCACGTAAATGCCACGCAGCAGCACGACGATGATCGCCAGAATCAAAATCAGAATGAGAAATTCCCGTAACATCATTGTTCTGCGGTTCCTTTAATTGCACGGGCCTTACATTGCCGCCAGTTCGGCTGCTTCTTCTATATCTACTGCCACGATCCGGCTGACACCGGGTTCGTGCATGGTGACACCCAGCAACTGATTGGCGGTTTCCATGGTCAGTTTGTTGTGCGTGATAAACACGAACTGTACCGTGTCGGACATCTCTTTGACCAGCCGGCTGTAACGTCCAACGTTGGCGTCGTCCAGTGGCGCATCAACCTCATCCAGCATACAGAATGGCGACGGGTTCAGACGGAAGATCGAGAACACCAGGGCGATCGCGGTCATGGCCTTTTCACCACCAGACAGCAGATGAATGGTGCTGTTCCGCTTGCCTGGAGGGCGCGCCATGATGGCGACACCGGTATCGAGCAGATCGTCACCGGTCATGTCCAGATAGGCATGGCCGCCGCCAAAGACTTTGGGGAAGAGCTCCTGCAGCCCGGCATTGATCTTGTCGAAGGTCTCCTTGAAACGGGTACGCGTTTCGCGGTCAATCTTGCGAATGGCGTTTTCCAGCGTGAGCAGCGCCTTTTCCAGGTCTTCGTTCTGCGCATCCAGGTAGACTTTACGTTCGGATTGCTGCTGGTATTCCTCGATCGCAGCCAGGTTGATGGCGCCGAGCCGGCTGATACGCTGACCCAGCGCTTCCAGCTCCTGCTCGCAGCCGCTGGCCGTCAGATCTTCTGGCAGATTGGCCAGTACTGTATCCAGGTCATAACGCGCTTCACGCAGTTGCTCCTGCAACGCCTCACGTTTAACCAGATCGCCCTCGGTCTTCAGACGATTCTCCATCAGCTTTTCGCGCAGACCCGCCGCCTGACGTTCAAAGCCGGCGCGCTGCTGTTCCATGGCGCGCAGCTGGTGTTCGTTGTCGTCGGCCGCGGCCTTGGCAGTGTTCATCTGCTCTTCCACTTCCAGACGTTTTTGCAACAGCTCTTCCAGCTCGGCGCGCTTGCCTTCCAGCGGTGAGTCGGACTCGGACAGCTGCCTTTCGATTGATTCTATGCGTTCGCGCGATCGCTGCACCTGGGTGTTCATGCGCGCCATGGTGTCTTTCAGCGAGCTGATCTGCGAGTTCAGCAACTGTGCGCGCATACTGATCTGGTGGTGATGATCCTTGTCGTGACGGGCTTTCTGGCGTACCTGATCCAGGGTCTGGCGCAGATCATCGCGCTGCTGCAGCAGCTGCTCGCGGCGTTCCACATCCTGCTCCATAGTATCCAGTGCGGCCTGCAGACGCTCGCGGGACTGGGTGATATTGTCCTGTTCAAACTCCAGTTGCTTCTGCAGTTCTTCCAGCTCGTGCTGAACACGCTGACGGCGCTGGTTGGTCTGCTCTTCTTTCATGATCTTGGCGCTGAGACGTGACTTGAGGTCACTGTACTCCCGGCTCAGCTGGGCGATCTGACGCTGCACGTCCTCACGCTGGGCTTCCAGATCCCGCAGCGTATCGCGGCTCTGCTGTTGCTGTTCGACCAGGTCGTCAACTCGCGCCTGCAGTTCGTCCATCTGCTCAGTGAGTCTGGCCATCTCGCCTTTACGGGCCAGCAGACCTTCACTGGCATCCACCGTTTTACGCACGCGGATCCAGTTAAGCCCCAGCCAGACACCGTCACGCGTAACTATGGACTGCTCATCGCGCAGACCGGCGCGCTGCGCCATGGCCTGTTCCAGCGTATCGGCAGCAAGAATGCCTGCCAGCATGGGGCCGACGTCGATCTTGCCGCTAATCTTGCTGGCAAGACTGGCGGCATCTGACAACGATTGGGACCCAGCTCCCTCGCCGACCAGCGTCACGCTGGGCACATCCGCCACGTCCGAGCCGATCGCCCCACCCAGATCCTCTACACAGACAGCCTGCAATGTGTCGCCCAGCACCGCTTCAACCGCTTTTTCCCAGCCCTCGGCGACGCGGACCAGCTCGCCCAGGCGCGGCCGCTGCGACAGCCCGCGCTGATCCAGCCACTTGTTCAGTTTGTCATTCTTCTGGCCCAGTGCGGCCTGTTGCAGTGCCTCCAGCGAGGCGAACTGCCCTTTGTACTTCTGCAATTCAGAGCGGGTCTGATCCAGCGACTGCGACAGCTGCTGGCCGCGGCCACGTTCCTGCTCGATGCTGCCAGCCAGCTCGGAATTGCGTGTCTGCTCGGCGTCCAGCGTGTCTTCCATCTGGGCCACCTGCATGGACAGCTCATCAATGGCGTCCTGCTCGGGGTTTTCACCCAGGGTCTCGCGTTCTTCTTTTAAACGCGCGCGCCGCTCGATGCCGCGCTCAACAATCTTCTCCAGCTGCTGGATGCGTGACTGCTCAACTTCGGCAGTCTGGCGGGGTTCTTCCGAGCGCTGACTGAAGGTGTCCCATTCGTGCTGCCAGTTCTGCATGCGTTCTTCAGCTTCTTCCAACTGAATGGCAGATTCCTCGGCAGTGCTTTCGGCCATTTCCAGTTCGGGCGCCAGGCCGTCCAGTTCGTCCTGCAGCGTGTCCAATTTCTGCACGTCGACATCCATTTCTGCCTGCGATTCGGAGAAATTGCGACGGTTGTCATCAAGATCAGCACGCAGCTGTTTCATGCGTTCGATGTGATGCTCGATGGACTGTTCGATACGGGCGATGTCGCCGCCGATAGAATAGTACCGGCCCTGCACTTCACTGAGCTTGTCATTCAGGTCGGTCTGGTTCAGCAACAGTTGTTCATGCTGGGCGTCCAGCGCACGTTGCTCGGCGATGACAGCCTCTATCTGCAGTTCCAGATCCTTGATGACGCTCTGCTTGGACTCCACCTCGTCGTTCAGGGTACGCCAGCGAATCGCATTATATTGTGCATTAAGATCGCGCTCTTGAGCCTTGTATTCTTTGTATTTTTCTGCCGCCTGTGCCTGACGATGCAGGTGCTGCAGCTGACGATCCAGCTCTTCGCGGATGTCGGTCAGACGCTCCAGGTTCTCGCGGGTACGCTTGATGCGGTTTTCGGTATCGCGGCGGCGCTCCTTGTATTTGGAGATACCTGCTGCCTCTTCTATGAAGATACGCAGCTCTTCCGGCTTGGACTCGATCAGACGCGAGACCATGCCCTGTTCGATGATGGAGTAGCTGCGCGGACCCAGGCCGGTACCGAGGAAAATATCGGTGATGTCACGACGACGACACTTGGTGCCGTTTAGCATATAGACGTTCTGACCGTCGCGGGTCACTTTGCGCTTGATGGAAATTTCGCTGAACTTGGCGTACTCGCCCTTGATGCGATTGTCGCTGTTATCAAATACCAGTTCGATGCTGGCCTGGCCCACCGGTTTGCGACCGCCCGAGCCATTAAAGATGACGTCAGTCATATTCTCGCCACGCAGGTTTTTGGCCGAACTCTCGCCCATCACCCAGCGCACGGCGTCGATGATGTTGGATTTGCCGCAGCCATTGGGGCCAACGACGGCACAGAGATTACTGGGAAAGTTGACCGTGGTGGGATCCACAAAAGACTTGAAACCGGCGAGCTTGATACTTTTTAAGCGCATGTTGTGAAGCTTACTCTAACGTCCTGTTGTGTATTTGTTATCAACGGGAGAGTGTAGCTTAAAAAGCCGCGCCGGAGGGATTATTTTTTTAGCGATAACTGCTAAGCTTTGTGGCTTGCAAGGACCTTCAGAACGAGACCCGGACTTATGGAACGCACCACACTGCTGGCTACCGCAATCTCCCTTTCTACGCTTTCTCTCTCAAGCCTGGCGCAGGCACAACAGCCCTCCGGCTGGATTGGCAACGGACACACCAGCGCCTACACGCTGGGCGCCGGCGAATTTGAACTCAGCGGCAGCCTGTTGCGTGTGGATGACACCATTGATTTCCTGGATCTGCGTGAGGAGGTCCTGGCCAACAACAACCGTCTGACTGACAACAGCGGCGACCTGGAAGGCTCGCGCGGCGACCTGCGCGTAGGTATCTGGCGCGGCATTGAACTGTTTTACAGCCGCCAGCAGCAGGATCTGACCCTGAAGGTTGCGCCCAACTCTCGCGTGGACATCGCAGATCTGGATGAAAAGCTGCAGACCACCAGCACCTCCTGGGGCGGCAAGTTTGTGTTTTATCAGACAGCAAACCCGGTACCGCAGCGACCCTGGACCAGCGCCGCACTGCAGGTGAAATACACCGAGAATGAAAGTGATGACTTTGGTGGTTTTCTGGAAAGCCTGAGTTTCTCCCCAACGGTCAATATTCGCCTGGATCCGCCACAGCGCTTCAGCCTGGATCGCATGAAAGATGACGGCTGGCAGGCACAACTGATCTTCACTCACGGCCTGGGCGAGCGCGTTGCGCTGAGCTACTGGGCCGGTTATGGCGAGCAGGATTCCAGCTCCGGCACCAGCACCGAACTCGAGCAACCCTCTCTGCGGAACGCATTTCTGCAGACTTTTGATGTGTCCGAGGAGCTGCTGACTGCGGGTGTCAGCCTGAACTGGCAGATCACGCCACGTCTGCCGCTGCAGATCGGCTATGAATACATCAACATCCGCAATCGGGATGCGGTGATCAACAGCAGCAGCAGTCCGCTGGTGCCCAGCTTCCTGCGTGGCACAAACTTGAATGCCAGTGCGGACAACAACCACACACTGTATGGCTCGCTGAACTTCTGGATCAGTCCACATATCTACACCGGCATTGCTGGCAAGCTGTTTCGCAACCAGTACACCGGCATCATGCCGCATTTTAACAATCCGCTAAGCGGCAGTTTTTCAGACATTACCTACGGCCACCTGGAATTGACGCTTGGCGTAAAATTTGCAGCGCTACAGTAACGGGACAGCTGGTGCAGGTTTAGGCAGGCTGGAAGCGGCACGTCGGGACAAGTTTGCACCCTGGGCGTGCGCACGTGCATTTAAGTGGTGCGCAGGTTCGATTAGCCATCCGGCTAATCGAACCTGCGATCAAAAAATGGCAGACTGCCTGTAAATTGGCACTCAGGTCGCGAGCTTAAGTCACGAAAAGTAATTAGAATTTTTTCAGAATGCGCTAACATTTTGACACATATCTATGGCAGAATCTGATATGTCTAAATCTGTGCTTTCGCCGCTATCTAATCCAACATGGCAGGCTTGTGACGTAAGGCATTGAAACACTTTTAAATTCACGAAATATTTCGATTGCAATCGCATTTTGAGGGACACGCAATGAACAACAATCAACGCTTCGTGAAAAAGCGTCTCGCGCAATATGTAGCAGCCTCGCTCATCGCCGGCATGAGCACACAGGCACTGGCCAACGACTTCACGATTAACAATGGTCAACTGACCATCAGTAACGACAACAGTTTCTCGCAGACCGTCACAGTGGGTGCCAACGGTATCGTGGGATCCGTCGATAATGTACCTGTCAGCAACAATTTTGGCATCCCCAATTTCAGTTTTGATCTGGTGAACTCGGCGACCACACCGACAAACGGCACTTACACGTTTGAAGTGGCCGTGGCCATCCAGTCAGACAGTGTTTCAACTCGCCGCTTTGAGGCTTACCTGGGCAACCTGACTCTGACGGTCAACGGCAGCACAGTGACCGGCACCATTGCCAATCAGGACCTGGTGGTACTGGCCCGCGATGGCGCTGTGAATGCCACCGCGGTGATCAGCAACAATTCCGCGTCCAATGGCGCTGTGACCATCAGCGGCGGCAGCGTGACCTTCAGCGGTTCAAATCTGGTCAACCGCCTGGTTAATGCCAACGCCGCATTCCAGACCATTCTTAATGCGTTTAACGCCGGTGGCTCTTACACCTACACTGTGGCAATTGAGCAGACCACCGGTGCCCAGGCAACCCGGTTCGGTCGCATTGTGAATGGCACATTCTCGCCATTCCCTCGCGTGCAGACTGAGTGCTCGCTGGCCACCAATTCCCAGCTGAGCAACGTCTTTACACTGAATGGAACCGTGAATAACGCGCCCTACGCCATCAGGACGCTGCTGTCGAGCGCCTACGCGGTGCAAGGCAAGTTTGGTGTGCAACAGGCGGCCTCGTCTGGCGCCCTGACGGCGTTCACTGAAGACTGTACTGAGCAGACCACCGGTGGCGGTGGCGGTGGCGGTAATAACGGCGGCGGTGAAGTCGTTGTTCCTGTGGAACAGCTGCAAGAGCAGGCCGAGCAGCTGGATAGCCTGGCTGAACAGATCGCCAACAACCCCGGCAACGTTCCTGAAGCAGTCATTCAGCAAATCGACCAGGCAACAGATAACGCCGTCCAGAACATTGGAAACGTCATAGCGCGGTTCGAACAGGGCACAGAGGTAAATACTGGAAACCTGCTGGCAACACTCGAGGTGGCAGCCAAGGCTAGCAGCACGAGCTCCACTGCCTCAGGCTCAGGCACAGGCAATCAATCACTCGCGCAAAAGTCTTCATCGTTGCTTACAAATAGCGCTGCCGCTTTGACCTCGCTCGCGGCTCAGTCGCAGTCAGGCAACGCTCCGGCGCTGACAGCCACGCAGGTTACGCAGGTTAGAACGGCGACGACCAACCTGCTGAGCACTGCTTCAACGCTTAGTACGCAATCAACCAGCACCACTGACATTGCGTCAGCAGCGCGTGCGGCAGCGGAAGTGATCAATGCCAACCGACGCCTGAACGTGGCAGCTGATGCGGCACTGGTGACCTCGGTATCCAATGCCAGCGCTCAGATTGCAACCGCCGCCATTCGCGCGGTAGCCGGCGCCAATGTCAGTGACGCCGAAATTACAACGCTGCTGCAGCAGAACCAGGGGCTGGCCGAGCAGGTTCTGAATCTGGCACTGCCGATCCCGCCGAGCCAGGTTACAACCCGGGCGGAAAGAAACAATCAGATCGGCAACACAGCGGCAGGTGCCAATATGAGTGCTGCAGCTCGCGCCCGACTCGCAGATGCGACCCGCGACAATTTTGTTGTACCGACTGCGGTAGTCGTGAACGGCGTTAACGTTCTCGAGAAACTGCGCAACCTGTTCCGTGGATCTGGCACTCAGGGCTTCAGTCTCGCAATTATCGATGAGACAGGTCGCTTCGGTGGTATTGCAGGCACTTCGCACACAACACAGGCTGACATAATCGTCGACGACGTCACCGGTGCTGTAAAGGTAGTGCTGCCAGGCGAAACCTACGCTGGCGCCATTGTTGCCGTTAAGTCGGTACCGAGCACCGTGCCTAACGGCATCCGAGTTCGTCGTGATGGCAGAACTGTCATCGTCACCGATGGCGTTGCCGTTGAGCTGGCACCCATGGCACTTGACGTGGTTGCCTTCGGTGCAGCCGTTGAATCAGCTGGATACGAATTCTCAACACGAGACAATGGCTCAATCGGCTTGAATCTGGGCTCAGGCAACACCTTCTCAGGCACATTTGCCTACGACAATCTGACAAGCGCCAACATCTCTACCTGTGGTGGCGTCAGCTTTGTGGAACCAACCCAGGAAGTCAACACAGCCGATTACTCGTTCGGCATTAAGTGTTCCAATGGCGCTACCCAGCGCGTTGTGCCCTACCCGAGCAACACTTCGTTCTTCGAAAGTGTGGCTGCAGCGGGGCTGACGGCAAATGCTGATCGCAGCTCTGGCTTTATCACCATCAGTGGTGTCGGCGTACTGAAGCCCAGCTTCTTCGTAAGCCCTCGCACCGCTGCAGAAGTGACCTACTACGATGCCAACAAGGACAGTTTCGGCCTCGCCTATCAGGCGATGGACGTCAACGCCGATGGCAAAATGGATTACAAAGTGATCTCAGCGACAGGAACGCAACTGTTCTACGGCGTTAATTAAACGTCGACGCTGGAATGCGAACCCGTCAGTCGGCCCCAGGCCGTAGCTGACTGGCGGGTTCCAATTGCAACACCAGATCAGGGATAGCAACAAAAAATGACTTTGGCAGCTCTAACAAGCGTATTTCTCGTGACGGCCTTCTGCCTGGTGGTGCTCCGCCCTCTGGCAGGTCGAATTGGCCTGCTGGATATGCCGGGTGGTCGCAAAAGCCATCAGCAGCCAACACCGATGATTGGTGGCCTGGGTATTTACCTGGGCACTGTCGCCATTTGTCTCCTCTCCCCGGTAGTGATGCAAAACTATCAGATTCTTCTTGCAGTCTCGGGCTTTGTGCTAGTAGTGGGCGTTATTGACGACCTGTATGACATACGTGCATCAGTGCGCATGGCCGTGCATGCGGTCGCCGCCTGGGTCATGGCAGTCAGCGCAGGTGTGCAGATAACGTCTTTCGGCGACATACTGTTTTTGGGGCCTCTGGAATTGGGCCTGCTGGCCGTGCCGGTTACATTGTTTGCGACTGTTGGCGTCATCAATGCGGTGAACATGAGTGATGGCCTGGACGGTCTGTCCGGCGGACTGGTCGTTATTGCCCTGATTCTATTATCAATAGCGGCTATGGGTGCCGGTCAAAGCGCCATGCTCAGCTTCAGCCAGATTCTGATTGTTTCCGTGCTGGCTTTTCTGACCTTTAACTTCCGGCTGATCTGGAAACGCAGCGCCCTGGTTTATCTGGGTGATGCCGGCAGCACACTGCTTGGTTTTATTGTCGCCTGGCTGGTGATTGCCGCGAGTCAGGGCAGCAATGCGTTTATTGCGCCCGTTTACGCACTGTGGTTCCTGGCCATACCCCTGATTGATACAGTGAGCCTGTTGATCCGCCGCCCACTCCAGGGCCGCTCGCCCTTCTCACCCGGTCGCGATCATTTGCACCACCGTCTGCTTAACGCTGGCCTTAGCCCCCGCAAAACCGTGCTGATCATTCATGGCACAGCGCTGGGCATGGGTGGCATCGGCCTGATCGGCCACTTCACTGGCGCGCCCGAGTCCTTGATGTTTGCGCTGTTCCTGGCCGTGTTTGCGATTTATCTGCAGCTGTCCAAACGTGTACTCAAGCTGAACACCGACGAACAACAACGGCACGTTGACACCATTTCCTGACAGAATTTGTGATCTATCTGACCCCAATGCGGTAGCTACTGCTCGTGCCGGCCAGGTAGTCTGATATTGCCTGACAGGCGTCCTGTCCTCCCTCCTTATCATCTTGTAATTAAAGAATTTTGCACACAGGTCGATTGAGATATTGTGGTGCATTTGTTACTTTAGCGCCCTAATTTTTTTCTCAATCCCGCCCGATGTAAAAGGATCCACAATGAAGAACAACCAAGGCTTCGTGAAAAAGCGTCTTGCGCAGTATGTTGCTGCCTCCCTGATCGCCGGCGTGAGCACTCCGGCACTGGCAAACGATTTCACTATTAACAACGGGCAGCTGACTATCAGCAACGGCACGTTCTCACAGACCGTCAACGTGGGATCCAACGGCATTCTGGAGTCAATTAACAACGTACCTGCCAGCAACAGCTTTGGTATTCCAAACTTCAGCTTTGATCTGGTGAATTCGGCATCATCGGCCAGTAACGGAACCTATACCTTTAAAGTAGGCGTTGCGATCTCCAGCGACACGAATGCCAACCGCCGCTTTGAGGCTTATCTGGGCAACCTGACACTTAACGTAAACGGCAGCACTGTGACTGGTACGATTCCCGGCGGTCAGGACCTGATCGTCATCGCTCGCGACGGAGCAGTGAATGCTACGGCTGTGGTCAGCAACAACAGTTCAGCCAATGGTCCGGTCACCATCAGTGGTGGCAGTGTGACCTTTAGTGGTACCAACCTGGTGAATCGCCTGACCAGCGCCAATGCCGCCTTCCAGACCATTCTGAACGCCTTTGATGCCGGTGGTCAGTATACCTTCCGCGTTATCATTGAGCAGACCTCCGGATCGCCTTCTACCCGCTTCGGACGAGTGGTGAACAGTCAGTTCACAGCTTTCCCGCGTGTACAGACGACCTGTTCGGCAGCGCCTTCATCACAGCTGGGTGGCGACGACGGTGTGTTCAGATTGCTGGGCACTGTCAACAACCAGTCCTATGAAATTGAAAACCAGTTCTCACTGGCTTACGCGGTGCAGGGCAAGTTCGGCGTGGGACAGAACGCTTCTACTGGTGCGCTGTCAACCTTTACCGAAACCTGTGTGGTTGACACTGGCGGCAGTGGTGGCGGCGGTAGCTCGGGTGGCGGCAGCACGGGCGGTGGAGGTACGGGCGGTGGAGGTACGGGCGGTGGCACCAACCAGCCTGTTAACCCGGTTAATCCCGAAGATATTACCAACCTGGGCAACACGGTCACTCAGGTGACGACTACTGTCGACAATGAGATTTCAACTGGTAACGTTTCTCAGTCCACCGTGACAACCGTTACTCAGACCACAAGTAATGCGAACAACCAGGTCACAACGGTACTGAACGCATTTAACAATCCCGGCACCACGGTGAACACCGACAACGCCCTGAATGCACTGTCAACAGCGTCCAATGCCGTCAGCACTTCGGGCAAAGCGGCGGCCAATACCAATGCGGACACTACCCAGCTGGTAGCGCAGACCAAGACTCTGATCACGGGCACCACGGACGTTATGAGGCAACTTACCCTGAAAGCGGTCCAGGACGCTACTCAGTCGGTGTTAAGCTCCGTTCAGAAAACTCTGGTTGCTAATACCTTTAAGAATGTCGTTAGCGGCTCTGCCCAGATAACAACCAAACTGACCAATCCTGACGATCTATCGGATATCAACCGATCCCTGAACAACTTCAGCAAGGATCTTATTCGTCTGCAGACGCCTGTGGATAATGATACGGTGACGACGCTGTCAAACGCCTCACGAGATATCCTTAAAAAGGATTTTGAACTTAAGTTTGGCGCCATAGTCACGGATCAGAATATTGTTCAGCAGTTTAACTCTGGAAATAGTCAGGTATACAAAAGCACGCTGACCCTGGCGGGCCTGCCACAAACCAGTTTCCCTACGGACTCAGAGTCTCGCCAGAACATCCAGAATTTTGGAGGTTCTGGTTTTCAGATAACCGATGACACCGTTCGATCGATCGCTTCCCTGAAAAGTAACTCCTCAGACTTTACGCGCACCCAGCGTACACTGCCAAGTGGTCAATTCGTGACGGCATCCAATGACTTTATTGGCTTCGCGCAGATTTTCGGTACGGGTAGTTTTAACCCTGGCAATCTAAGCAGGAGTGGCGGTATCAGTGCGCTGAGCAGCAGCACGCAGACGCCGGGCGTGGACTTTGTTGAGGCAGATAACTCAGCAACGATTAAGTTTGCAACCGAGACCTATCTGGCCACAACGCTGAGTGTGAAATCGATCCCGGCCGGTGCCAACGACTCTGTGACGTTTACTGATGACGGCCGTGCACTGGTCATCCGTAGCACAGGAGCTGCCTTTGAGTTGGCGCCAGCTGCCATTAATACGGTCAGCTTTGTAGCGGGCATTGAAGCGCTGAACTTCCCATTGACGACTCGGGGCGATGATGGCACGTTCTCGCTGGAGCTGGCGGGCGGTCAACGCTTCTCCGGCACGTTTGGGTTTGAGAACCACTTTGGCATTAACCGCACCACGTGTGGCCAGGTAACATTCGCCGAGCCAACCGTAGAAGTGAATCGCCCGGAGTACGCCTTTGTGATGAACTGTGCCAACGGTGCCAGTCAGCGTATTCTTCCCTATGTTTATGCGGAGAACTTCTATGGCAGCCTTACCGCCGCCAACCTGGAAGTGACAACTGACCGTAACACCGGTTTTATCGCGGTCACAGGCGTGGGTACGTTTAAGCCGAGCTTCTTTGTCAACATGGCGACAGCAGCCGAAGCGGCCTATCGCACGGCCAACCAGGACGCCAATGGTATTGCTTTCCAGGCCATGGATGTGAATGCTGACGGTAAAATGGACTACAAGGTGATCTCAGCCGCCGGAACCCAGGTGTTGTACGGCGCTAACTAATCAGAAAGCTGTACCGCGATTCTGTCAGGCGGCGATGACTGTTTGTCGCCTGACACGAATTCCGGCCTCCCTTACTGATCGCCTTGTATAAAAAACTTCTCATTCGGGCCGATTGTGGAAACCTGGGGCGTCTGATATTTTAATCGACGCGTTGACTACTCCAGTTTTTCTCATGACAAGGGTCTACAATGAAGAACAACAAAGGCTTTGTGAAAAAACGTCTTGCGCAGTATGTTGCAGCCTCGCTGATTGCCGGCGTGAGCTCACAGGCACTGGCGAATGATTTCAGCATCAATAATGGCCAGCTGACCATCAGCAACGGCACGTTCTCACAGACAGTCACTGTCGGGTCTAACGGCATTCTGGAGTCGGTCAACAACGTCCCGGCCAGCAACAGTTTTGGTATACCAAACTTCAGCTTTGATCTGGTCAACTCGGCGACCACACCGACCAACGGCACTTATAATTTTAAAGTGGGCGTGGCAATCTCCAGCGATACCAACAGCAACCGTCGCTTTGAAGCCTTCATCGGCAATCTGACACTGAATATCAATGGCAGCACCGTCACCGGCACGATCCCCGGCAACCAGGATCTGATTGTGATTGCCCGCGATGGCGCGGTGAATGCCACCGCCGTGGTCAGCAATAACAGTGCTGCCAACGGCCCGGTCACCATCAGTGGTGGCAGCGTGACCTTCAGTGGATCCAATCTGGTGAATCGACTGACGAGTGCTAACGCGGCGTTTCAGACCATACTGAACGCCTTCGATGCGGGCGGACAATACACTTTCCGTGTGGTCATGGAACAGACCTCCGGATCACCTTCCAACCGTTTTGGGCGCGTGGTTAACAACACCTTCAATGCGTTCCCGCGCGTACAGACCAGCTGTGAAGCTGCATCATCCTCCCAGCTCGGTGGAGACAGCGGCGTATTCCGTCTGTTGGGCACGGTGAATAACAGCAACTACCGCATCAACGAACAGTTTTCACTGGCTTACGCGGTACAGGGCAAATTTGGTGTCGGACAGAGCGCCTCTACGGCTACGTTGTCAACCTTTACAGAGACCTGTGCAGTGGACACCGGCGGCAGTGGTGGTGGCAATACCGGAGGCGGTAATACAGGTGGCGGCACAGTCGTTGTCGATGAGCAGACCCTGAATCAACAAAATGAGGTGGTAGACAATCTGTCCAATGCAATTGACCAGGTCATCAGCACGGGTGGCGAAGCATCACAGGATGTCGTTAATCAGGCCATACTTGCGACAAACGATGCTACGAATAATATTCTCAGCATCGGTACCACACTGGCACAAGGTGGCGCCGTCAATACAAGCAACTTACTGAACACTGTTCTGTTAGCCTCTAAAGCGGGCAGCACGGGTGCAACTGTGGCCACTGCGACGTCCAATGCTGATGCTAAACAGGAACAGCTTGCCTCTTCCCGGTTCGTTCTAAATGCCACAGCCAACGTCCTGGCAACACTGGCCAGTCAGACGCAGAGTGGCAGCACGCCGGCGCTTTCTTCAACTCAGGTGACTCAGGTAAAAACGGCAACGACAAACCTGCTGTCGACAGCATCGACGCTGAGTACGCAGTCCAGTTCTACATCAGATATCCGCGCCGCTGCAGCCGCCGCGGCCCAGGCCATCAATGCCAACCGGCGCCTTAACGTAGCTGCCGATACGGCACTGGTGACTGCGGTTTCCAATGCCAGCACGCAGATCGCGACGGCAGCCATTCGTGCTGTGGCTGGTGCTAACGTTTCTGATGCCGAAATCACCACCTTGCTTCAGCAAAACCAGGGTCTGGCCGAGCAGGTATTAAACCTGGCACTGCCGATACCACCTGCCGTGGTTGAAACGCAGGCTGAACGACAGCAAAAAGTTAATAATGCCCAGTCGACCGCCAACCTGAACGCTGTGCAGCGTGCACGACTTGCCGATGCCACACGGGATAACTTTGTGGTGCCGACTTCGGTGGTTGTGAACGGTGTAAACATTCTCGACAAACTGCGCAATCTGTTCCGTGGCAGTGGCACTCAAGGTTTCAGCCTGGCCATTACCGACGAAACCGGTCGCTTTGGCGGTATTGCCGGCACCACTCACACTAGCCAGGCTGACATTGAAGTCGATAACGTGACCGGCGCGGTGAAAGTGATTCTGCCCGGCGAAACCTATGCCGGCGCGATCGTGGCGGTGAAGTCCGTACCCGCGACTGTCCCGAATGGCATCCGGGTGCGCCGTAACGGCAATACCGTGATTGTGACGGATGGTGTTGCGGTTGAGCTGGCGCCAATGGCAGTCGATGTACTCTCCTTTGGCGCCGCTGCGGAAACTGCCGGCTATCAGTTCTCGGGACGAGACAATGGCTCATTTGGCCTGAATCTGGGCGCCGGCAATACCTTCTCCGGTACCTTCGCTTACGACAACCTGAGCGGCAAGACGATCACTAACTGTGGCGCAGTCAGCTTTACTGAACCGACGACTGAAGTTAACAAAGCCGAGTATGCGTTTGGTGTGAAATGCGCCAATGGCACCACTCAGCGCGTGGTGCCCTATCCGGACAACACCTCGTTCATTGACAGTGTGACGGCCGCCGGCCTGACCGTGAATGCAGACCGCAGCTCCGGCTTCATCACGATCAGCGGCGTCGGTGTTTTGAAGCCGAGCTTTTTTGTCAGCCCGCGCACGGCTGCCGAAGTGACTTACTTTGATGCCAACAAGGACAGCTTTGGCCTGGCCTACCAGGCCATGGATGTGAATGGCGACGGTAAAATGGACTACAAAGTGATCTCAGCCACTGGAACCCAGTTGTTCTATGGCGTGAACTGATGGCAGTGCTGGCTGGAGACTCTTCCGGCCAGCCCACCCCCCGGTCCGCCTCAGAAACAAAAAGCCCCCGACAGTTTCAGCTGACGGGGGCTTTTTTTTCAGCAGAATTTCCCAGGCATTAGATGCTGATGCTGTAACGCACGTAGAAGTCCTGCTCGGAACGTTTGCGTAGAGCCGTGCGCTGCTGAATAAGGTCTTCACGCTGACGGACACGCGCCTCAAGCAGGTGGCCCGACATGGGGCGCCAGGCATAACGCACTTCGGTCAGTGAAGCGTTGTTGCCAAAGTCGGTGGACAGCAGCCAGCCAGCATCGTTTTCACCATGCACAAAACCCACGCTATGCCCCGGGACGATGTCCATCAGGTTGATGGAGACCTGCCAGGCAAAACCATCTGCATCGCCAGCACCCGGCAGGTTCATCACGGCATTACGTGGGGTGTCAGGCGCGTAGGCAAGCTCAACACCGCTTACCAACGTCATCTCATTGCGAATGGCAACCTGGGTGGCCAGTCGACCGGTGATACCGATGTAGTCTTCGGTCATGCCTGCCGCGTAGCCATTGTAGTACAGCGATGATGGAATGTAGGTGATGTCCACTGAGCGCTGTGCCCAGAGGCCATCAGTCTCGCGGCTGTCCAGCGCCAGGTAGTAAGTGGCGCGGCTTTCTGACTTGTCAAAGCCCAGCGGTGCGCGACGCAGGTTGGTCGGTCCCTCTTCTTTGTCGTTGCGCTCAATGATGCCGGTCAGGTTCCAACCATTCGGGCCACGCCAGGTGCTCTGGATACCGTCGGTCCAGCCCACATCCCAGCTGGTGGAGTTGGTACGGCTGAATGACTTTGCCGCCACGCCAACCAGACGGTTGTTGCTCTGGAAACGGCCGATGCGGTGATCCCAGTTGCCGTAACGGGCGCGTACGTAGAGCTCGTCCAGTGTGCTCTGGCCGGGCTGAATACTGCTGCCGCCATTCAGGCCGCGATACAGGCGGAATTCGCTGTCGTTATCTTCATGGTGGACACGCGCGGCGTAACGGCCTTTGACGCTGTAGGTGTCGTTGATGGTCCACAGCAGACCGGCGCGGGCGCGCAGACGCCACTGACCGTCATCCGGGTTCGTGCCGTTGCGCTCTTCCCGGTCGAAAGAATAGTAACCAAAGCGCAGGTCGCCGGAAAATTCGGTGGATTGTGCCAGCGCAGATGAACTGATGGCAGCAGCCACCGCGGCACTCAGTGCCCAACAGGTATACTTCAATTAGGATCTCCCCTCTTAAACTTAGTAAACAACCCTGCCTCAACTATGCTGTTGATGGCAGGATTCTTGACCGAATGGCTGAGTGTCACGAAAACGTTAATTATGCGTCACACGACAGGTGCGTGACGTGTTATCTACATTTAGCAGACATTATTGTGACAAATACCAAAAACGTTCAGATCAGACACTCAAGCCCACGGATACCGCAGTAGCCAGCGGGGTTCTTGTCCAGATATTGCTGATGATATTCTTCGGCATAGTAGAAATCGGCCAGCGGCCTGATTTCTGTAGTGATGGCGTCATGACCGGCAGCACTGAGTCGTTGCTGAGCCACGTCCAGACTGGCTTTGGCAGCTTCAAGCTGTTTGTCGTTGACGGTATAGATGGCGGAGCGATACTGCGTGCCACGGTCATTGCCCTGGCGCATACCTTCGGTTGGATTGTGAGAGCGCCAGAACAAAGTAAGCAATTCTTCATAACTGACTTTGGCCGGATCAAAAAACACCCGGACCACCTCAGCATGCCCGGTCTGTCCGCTGCACACTTCTTCGTAGGTAGGGTTAGGTGTGAAGCCCCCGGCATAACCAACAGCGGTGCTGAAAACACCCGGCTGGCGCCAGAAAACCCGCTCAGCTCCCCAGAAGCAGCCTAGGCCGAACACGGCCTCTTCCAATGATTCCGGCAGCGGTGGCACCATGGAATTGCCAGTGACGGTGTGACGCCCCGAAATATCCAGTGGCTTATCGCGACCCGGCAGCGCCGCATCGGCCGTTACCATTCTGGTTTTGTCATTGAACCACATGATTACATACTCCCGGGGTGTGCACCCCTGCTATACATCTGAAGGCAGGCTGCCTAGAATACCATACTCAGGTGCCCAGCCATGAGTTGAACCGAACACAAGATCCAGTGAATGGGTCTGAAAACAGGAATCGATTACAGGACAAACAGCGAATGACCTCAGCTATGCAGAATCAATCTGCCTTGATGGCCAACTACGGACACCCCGACCTGCAGTTCAGCCGGGGTCAGGGGTGCTATCTTTATACCGAAGCCGGCGATGCCTATCTGGATTTCACCGCTGGTATTGCTGTGAACTGTCTGGGGCATTGTCACCCTCACCTGGTATCCACGCTGCAAACCCAGGCCGAAACCCTGTGGCATACGTCCAATCTGTTCAGCAATATTCCCACTGAGCGGCTGGCGAAGCGCCTGGTTGAAAAAAGTTTTGCCGATCGCGTGTTTTTCGCCAACTCTGGCACCGAAGCGGTTGAGTGTGGTTTCAAGATGATGCGCCGCTTTCACTACCATCATGGCCGCAAGGAACGCGTGCGCATCATTACGCTGGCGCAGTCTTTTCATGGCCGCACACTGGCACCGGTGGCCGCCTGCCGCAACCCGCTGCACACTGAGGGATTCCTGGTCGGCGATGGTGGTTTTGACCAGGTGCCCTTTGGTGACCTGGAGGCTCTGCGTCAGGCCGTGACAGAACACACAGCCGGCGTGATTCTGGAGCCGGTGCAGGGTGAAGGCGGCATTCGTCCTGTCACCGCCGAGTACCTGAAAGCAGTCCGGGCACTGTGTGACGAACATGGCATTCTGTTGATGTTTGACGAAGTGCAGTCCGGCATGGGCCGCACTGGCTATCTGTTTGCTCACGAGGCGCTGGGCGTGACACCCGACGTGCTGGCTTCCGCCAAGGGCCTGGGCGGCGGATTCCCAATTGGCGCCTGCCTGTCGACCGAGCGGGTAGCTGAGGTCATGACGGCCGGCACCCATGGCAGCACCTTTGGAGGTAATCCGCTGGCAACTTCTGTCGGCAATGCCGTGATGGATGTGCTGACCGACCCGGGTTTTCTGGCGACGGTCACCGAGCGATCCACGCAACTGCGCGCCGGGCTGGATGAGCTGATTAAACGTTATCCCAAAGTGCTGGCCGAACACACCGGCCTGGGCCTGATGGTGGGCCTGCGATGCGTGGCCAGCAACGCCGATCTGATCAAGGCCATGCAGAAAAATCACCTGCTGGCGGTGAAAGCTGGCGGCAACTCCATACGCCTGTTGCCACCTTTGGTAGTCAGCCCGCGAGAAATCGATGAGGCCTTGAATTTACTGGAGAAAGCCTGCGCCAGCCTGCCTGTCCAATAATCGAACGAACGCTTGGCATATCGATCTTTCCCTGCTAGATTAGCGGCCTTGTCACAAACTGTGACAAGGCCCATCTGTCTGTTACATGTTATGTGGTCGACAGTACAGGTATAAATCAACAATATAAAAATAAGACCTGATGACCCCAGCCCTGCAACCGCAGCATACCCTGCTTTCTCTTTGCACCGACCTGTACTGGTGTCAGGACGCCGACGGCCGTTGCCATCAGGTGGCCAGTTTTTCTGCCAGTACAGACGCAGTTGCCAGACAGTTGCGAAAGCACAGCTTTGACCAGTTGATCGCCCTTGAAGACCGGGACGCCTGGCTCAATCAGCTGCATGGCGGCAATACTTTCAGGCGCTGGCAATGCCGCGTCAATACAGCAGAGGGTCACCGCTATCTGCAGATCGCCGCTACGCCGGTGATGGATCAGCGTGGCAAGTTCAGCCATTACGAATGCATGGCTGTCGACATTACCAGTGTTCGCAGCCACGATGCCGACCTGGAGCGCTTTCGTGCCGCCATGGACATGTCGCTGGACATGATTTTTCTGGTCGATCGCGAAACACTCACCTTTATCGACGCCAATGACACCGCCTGTCTGAGCCTGGAACTCAGCCGCAACGAGCTTATCTCACAAACTCCGGGCAAAATAATGGGTTTCTCTGAAGCCGAATTGACAGAGCGTTATGACCGGCTGATCAAACAGGGTGTCAGCAGCCGTATCGAGCGCCGGCTGCGGCGCTCTGACGGCAGCGAAACCATTATCGAGATTTACAGCCGCGCCACGGAGATTCAGGGGCGCTGGGTGATCATTGGTGTGGGCCGTGACATCACTGCCCGCAAGCAGGCAGAAAACCGCGCGCTGCGGCTGCAGCGCATTTTCTCGGCACTGAGTCTGACCAACGAAGCCATTCTGCGCGCCGAGAGCCGTCAGGACCTGTTTGAGGATGTCTGTGCAGCGGCCGTGTCATCAGGCCTGTTCACGACTGCATCAATACTGGTTCCCCTCAAAAGCGGTCGCTTCAAGGCCATTGCCAATGCCGGCAACTATACCCGCCAACCCGAAAAGGTACTGGTTACCACGACCCCCGACATACCAGAAGGGCGCGGCCTGACCAGTGAGGCTTTTCGTAGCGGCAAGGCGCAAAGCAGCAACGATTTCAAAAATGATCCGCGCACCAGTCCATGGCATGACCTGGCTCGCCAGTTCGACATCGGCAGTGCCGCCGCCTACCCACTGTTCGAGCGTAAACAGTGCATCGCAGTCATGCTGTTCTACGCCGGGCCGGTTGACACATTTGACGCGCAGAACCAGTCCATCCTGCAAAGCATGGCCGACAATATTTCCTTTGCACTGGACAGTTTTGCCGCTGACGAAGAACAGCAGCGGGCAGCAGAAGCCATTCGACGTAATGAGCAGCGTTTCCGGAGTCTGACCAGTCTGACCTCTGACTTCTACTGGGAGATGGATGCCGGCCTGCACTTCATTCAGTACGAAGGACGCATCATCGGTGAGAGCAACCAGAAAGCGGTGCGCACCCTGATTGGACGTCATCTGTGGAACATGCCCGGCGTGCATGCCGACACCATGAACTGGCGCAAATTTCGTCGCCTGCTGCGACAGGAGAAAGCCTTCCGTGACTTTGAATACTCGTTCACCAACTCAGAGGGCGTGGTTTATTACCTGTCGCTGGCTGGTGAACCCATCTTTGACGATCAGCACAGGTTTTGCGGGTATCGCGGGATATCACGTGATATCTCCGACAAGAAGCGCGCCGACAACCGCATTCGTCATCTGGCCACTCACGACACCCTGACTGGCCTGCCCAATCGGGTGATGTTCACCGAACTGCTGCGCAACGCAACGCGCACCGCCAGTCGCTATAAAGACAATGCCTTTGCCGTGCTGTTCATCGACCTGGATCGCTTCAAAACCGTCAATGACACTTATGGTCATCATGCCGGCGACCGGCTGCTGGTAGAAGTTGCCAAGCGTCTGCGCCTGCCGCTGCGCAGCAGCGACATAGTCGCCAGGCTGGGCGGAGACGAATTTGTGGTCCTGCTACACAAGGTCAGCGCACGTGGACTGGCGCTGACCACCGCCAAACATATTCTGGAAACGTTCTCGCAACCTGTGAAAGTGGATGATCGCGAATTCATGGTCGGCTGCAGCATTGGTGTCAGCCTGTTTGGAATCGACGCGTTTAATGAAGAAGAACTGATGAATCACGCAGACACGGCCATGTATGCCGCCAAAGAAGATGGCCGCAACAATGTGCACTGCTACTCTGCTGAGCTGCATCAACATACCCAGCGCCGCGCCGGGCTGTCACTGCAACTGCGCCAGGCGCTGCAACACGATCAGCTGAGTCTGAACTACCAGGCCAAACTGGACATGAACACTGGCCAGGCGGTCGGTGTAGAAGCGCTGCTGCGCTGGCATCACCCTGAGCTGGGTGATGTATCACCCAATCAGTTTATCCCGATTGCCGAAGATAACGGACTGATCATCCCCATCGGTGAGTGGGCCATTACGCAGGCCATAAAACAGCTTCACGAGTGGGACGTGCTGAATCTGCCGCCACTGAATCTGGCCGTTAACCTGTCGGCGCGCCAGTTCAACTATCCTGAACTGGGCAAGTTCATCACCAACGCTTTACGCGCCGCAGAGATTGACCCACAGCGCCTGGAACTTGAGATCACCGAAAGCCTGATGATACAGAATCCGGAGCATACCATCGCCGTGATCAAGGCGATCAAGGCGACTGGCGTGCGCTTTGCGCTGGATGATTTTGGCACAGGCTATTCATCGCTGGGCCAATTGCGGCACTACCCGATTGACACGCTGAAGATTGATCGCGCCTTTGTCCGCGACCTGGCCAACAGCCGGGAAGACCAGGCGATCAGCAAGGCCATCATCTCGATGGGCAAGACGCTGGGTATGGCGGTAGTTGCCGAAGGTGTGGAAACGCCGGATCAGTTGGCACTGTTAAGCCGGTACCAGTGCGACCAGATTCAGGGCTTCTTCTACCATCGCCCGATGCCGGCTGATGACTTTGTAAGCTGGTACCTCAAACAAACACAATTTTTGTAGGGATATTGTTCAAGTTTTGCAGGCCAGTGCCGTTAGCTATTTTGACAACCCATGTCATAGAGCGAGACACGCAAAATGGCCGAACGCAAAGTATTCTCCGCGAACGAAAAGCTGGTTTCTACAACCGACCTGAACAGCTATATTCGTTACGCAAACCCCGAATTCATTAAAATATCAGGCTATTCCGAGAAGGAACTAATTGGCTCCCCGCACAACATCGTGCGCCATCCGGATATGCCAAAAGAGGCATTCAAATCATTGTGGGGAACCGTTCAGCGCGGCAAACCGTGGATGGGCATGGTCAAAAACTCCTGCAAGAACGGAGACTATTACTGGGTTGATGCCTACGTAACGCCAGTCTTTGAAAATGGCAAGGTGACCGGCTACCAGTCTGTCCGCTCAGCACCTGACGAGAAGCACGTAAAAACTGCCAGCAGCCTTTACGCCCGCCTGCGCAGTGGCGCGTCCGTTAGCCTGAACGCATCCATTGGATGGCGTCAAAGCATCCTCGCGGTTCAGGTTGTCAGTCTGTTGGTAGTGGTTGCTGCATTGACAGTGCCAGCACTGAGTGGCGTACTGGGGTGGACCCTGGCAGCCCTTGGCGCTGTATGCGGTGTCGCTGCCGGCGCAGCCCTGCTTGCACAGATGAACCCGCTGATCGACGCTGCCGAAAAAATCGCCAGTGACAGACTCTCGCGCGCAGTCTACACCGGTCACAAGAATGAGCTTGGCACCGTAGAACTGGCCATGAAAAAGCTCAGTTCGGAAGTCACGACAATTCTGAAACGTGTCGACGAATCGGCCGCCAGCCTCGACCGTCTTGCAGACCAGGCGAGCAAGGCAGTCGCTGCCACCGATCAGGCCATTGCACAGCAGCAGGCGGAAATCGACTCTGTTTCCTCAGCTGTAACAGAAATGTCCAGCGCCATTCATGAAGTGGCCAGTAATACCGCCAACACCTCCACAGCCGCAGAACAGGCTGACCAGAGCGTTGGAGACGGCCGTCACTCGATTGATGAAAGTCTGTCGGCAACGACACAACTGGCAGCGAATATTGATGACATTACCCGCATGATTCAGGAGCTGGGCAATGACAGCAACGCGATTGGCTCTGTCATCGAGGTGATCAACGGTATCGCCGAGCAGACCAACCTGCTGGCTCTGAACGCGGCGATTGAGGCTGCTCGCGCCGGCGAACAGGGCCGGGGCTTCGCAGTGGTAGCCGATGAGGTCCGCACTCTGGCGCAGCGTACCCAGAACTCCACAGTGCAGATCAAGGACATCATTAACCGCATCCAGGGCAGCACGCAAAGCTGCGTGGACTCGATTGCCAGCGCCCAGGACAAGGCCAAGCACTGCGTCAAGTTCAACCAGGACGCCGGCAATGCCTACAGCGCAATCAGCCGGGCCGTCTCGGAAATCCGCAACATGACCTTCCAGGTGGCAACTGCTGTGGAAGAGCAGAGCGCGGTGGCTGAAGAGGTGAACCGCAATATCGTTAATATTCAGACGCAGTCGGAGCGCACCAGTGAGGCCTCACGTTCGACTGCGGACAGCAGCAAGCGTCTGGCGCAGGATATCTCTGCCATGCATGAGCTTGTTCGTCAGTTTTCAGCGCGTTGATCGCTCCTCAAGCCGGTCGGCAGGCACGATGTACCGCCTGCTCACCGGCTTCTTTTTCGCATAATTGAACAGCGGTCCGGCAAGGGGGTATCAGCGCTTGCCCGGATCGCATCCTTTCACCGGTCACCCGGCGGGGGGGAACTCGACTTCGCGGCTACGCCGCTCAGGACTCGGACAGTCCCGCCCGCTTATCGGGTGACCGGCAAAAGGATAAACGCGCCCTGATTGGGCAAGCGCTGATACCCCCTCACCTGCCCTAGTGCCATCTTTGAGCTATGTGGAAATCGCTAACCATTACCTGTTTTCGGTGTTTGTCTGCGAATAGAGCTTGGTACAAATGACGCTGATTGACCTGTCGCCTGCGCCAAAGCATGCTTCAACGCTCACGAAACCGTCCGATTCCCTCTTTCAAAAGTAAACTGATTCGCTGCAACAATGCAGAGGGAGAGCGGTGGCGGCAGCTGACAGATCGACGTTGGCACAAGGGACGGGAGGTGGGTGTCAGAATATCAATCAGACAGGTTTTTGCTCCTGCAAAACCTGCATTCCCGCCATCCATGGTGGTTGGCGCGCTTTATCCTTTTGCATGGCGCCCGATCAGCGGGTAGGACTGTTCGAGTCCCGAGCCCGCGCAGCGAGCGAGGTCGAGACCCGCACCGCCGGGCGCCAGGTGAAAGGATGCGATCCGGGCGAGATCTGACACCCGCCTCCCGTCCCGCTTCCAAAAGATGCTGGCCTGCCTACGCGATCCCGGTGGGTGTTGTGTGAATCCGTTCAGTTTTGGTTTAGAATCGGGTCAAGCCCGAACTAAAATTAGAATGAGAGCGCACCCATGCACTACCCCCAACTAAGCTTCGACTTCGACGAAAGCCTGCGCATGCTGCAGGAACAGGTGCAGCAGTTTGCAGCACGTGAGATTGCGCCCCTTGCAGCCGAAATTGATCGCAGTAATCAGTTTCCTGCCGAGCTGTGGCGCAAAATGGGTGACCTGGGTTTACTGGGTATTACCGTGTCTGAGGAATATGGCGGCGCTGATATGGGTTATCTGGCGCATGTGGTGGTGCAGGAAGAAATCAGCCGTGCATCTGCCAGTGTCGGGCTGAGCTACGGCGCGCACTCAAACCTTTGTGTCAATCAGATCTATCGTAATGGCACTGACGAGCAGCGGGCAAAGTATCTACCGGGTCTGATCAGCGGCGAGCATGTGGGCGCACTGGCCATGAGTGAGCACAATGCCGGGTCCGATGTGGTGAGCATGCAGCTGTCAGCCAAACGCGATGGCGATCATTTTGTGCTGAATGGCAGCAAGATGTGGATCACCAATGGTCCGGATGCAAACGTTTACGTCATCTACGCCAAAACCGACGCCAGCGCCGGGCCGCACGGCATCACTGCGTTCATTGTAGAGCGCGACGCGCCGGGTTTCAGCCGCTCCCCCAAACTCGACAAACTGGGCATGCGTGGGTCCAACACCTGCGAGCTTGTGTTCGCCGATTGCCGGGTGCCAGCGACCAATATTCTGGGCGGCGAAAACCGTGGTGTGCAGGTGCTGATGAGTGGCCTGGACTACGAGCGTGTAGTGCTGTCCGGCGGCCCTCTGGGCATCATGCAGGCCTGTCTGGATGTCGTCGTACCTTACGTGCATGACCGCAAGCAGTTCGGTCAGGCGATCGGTGAATTTCAGTTCATACAGGGCAAGGTCGCCGATATGTATACTGCGCTGAATGCCTCGCGCGCCTATGTGTACGCTGTGGCACGCGCCTGCGACCGCGGCGAAACCACACGCAAAGACGCCGCCGGCGCCATCCTGTTCAGCGCCGACCACGCCACTAAACTTTCGCTCGATGCCATCCAGATCCTCGGCGGCAACGGCTACATCAACGACTACCCCACCGGCCGCCTGCTCCGCGACGCCAAGCTCTACGAAATCGGCGCCGGCACCCAGGAGATCCGACGCATGCTGATCGGACGGGAGCTCTTCCGTGAAACCGCTTAACTACACACTGCCCGCATCTGAACACAGCAATCAGCCCAATCGAGGCGCTGGGAACAATGTGGCAAGGAGCGACGAAAACTTGAGGAGGACTGCCACATTGGTTCCAACGCCGGATGCTCTGACGCTCGCCATCAGATGCGGCACCACAGCCCAATCGAGGCATTGGGAACAGTGGGGCAAGGAGCGAGGAAAACCTGACGAGGACTGCCACACTGGTTCCGATGCCGGAAGCGCTACGCTTGCCATCAGATGCGGCACAACAGCCCAATCGAGGCATTGGGAACAATGTGGCAAGGAGCGAGGAAAACCTGACGAGGACTGCCACACTGGTTCCAATGCCGGAAGCGCTGAACTCAGAGCCGCAGCAAAAGGAGTGCTGAACGCGTGAACAAGATTCAGAGCAAGATCAGCCCACAGTCGGATGAATTCAAACGCAACCACGCCCACCACACCGCGCTGCGCGACGAACTGCAGGCGCTGACGGCCAAATTGGCTCTGGGCGGCGACGAGAAAGCCAGAGAGCGCCATGTGTCTCGCGGAAAACTATTGCCTCGCGAACGCGTTGAAGCACTGCTGGATACCGGCTCGCCGTTCCTGGAGCTGTCGCAGCTGGCCGCCTACCAGGTCTACGAAGACAATATACCCGGCGCGGGCATGATCAGCGGTATCGGCATGGTCTCAGGTCAGGCGTGCATGATCGTGGCCAATGACGCTACGGTAAAAGGGGGCACGTATTATCCATTGACTGTCAAGAAACATCTGCGTGCGCAGCAGATCGCCATGGAGAACCACCTGCCCTGCATTTATCTGGTGGACTCCGGTGGTGCCAACCTGCCGCATCAGGCAGAAGTGTTTCCGGACCGGGATCATTTTGGTCGTATTTTTTACAATCAGTCGCGCATGTCCGCTGCTGGTATCGCCCAGATAGCTGCGGTGATGGGCTCCTGCACAGCGGGTGGCGCCTATGTACCGGCGATGGCCGATGAATCGATCATCGTACGCGACCAGGGCACCATCTTTCTGGGCGGTCCGCCGCTGGTAAAAGCCGCCACTGGCGAGGAAGTCACTGCTGAGGAGTTGGGTGGCGGCCGTGTTCACGCGGAAATTTCCGGCGTTGCCGATCACCTGGCGGATAATGACGTGCACGCACTGGCACTGGTGCGCCGCAGTATCGCCAGGCTGGGTCGCCGCTCACCTGCCATTGACGTGTCAGCAGCTGCACCCGCTTATGATCCGGACGAAATCTACGGCATCGTGTCGGCGGATGTTCGCAGTCCCTATGATGTGCGTGAAGTCATCGCGCGTATCGTGGATGGTTCCTATTTCGATGAGTTCAAACCGCTGTACGGCGCCACGCTGGTCTGTGGCTTTGCAGAAATCTTCGGTCAAACCGTCGGCATTCTGGCTAACAACGGTATTCTGTTTTCTGAAAGTGCCCTGAAGGGTACTCACTTTATTCAGCTTTGTTGCCAGCGCAATATTCCGCTGGTGTTCCTGCAGAACATCACCGGTTTTATGGTCGGTCGCAAATACGAACATGAAGGTATCGCCAAGAACGGTGCCAAGCTGGTCAACGCGGTGTCCACCGCCGGCGTACCAAAGATTACCACGCTGATTGGCGGAAGTTTTGGGGCCGGCAACTATGGTATGGCGGGACGCGCCTTTGATCCGCGCTTCCTTTGGAGTTGGCCCAATGCCCGAATTTCGGTAATGGGCGGCGCGCAGGCAGCAGGCGTGCTCGGGCAACTGCGTGGCGACATGCTTAAGGCAAAGGGACAGGCCTGGACCGCGGACGAGGAGCAGGCCTACAAGGCGCCAATAGAAGCAAAATACGAACGTGAGGGGCACCCCTACTACGCCAGCGCCCGAATCTGGGACGACGGCATTGTGGTACCGGCTGACACGCGTCAGATTCTGGGACTCTCTCTGTTTGCGTCGCGTCACGCGCCACAGAACAAAACTGACTTTGGCATTTTCCGTATGTAACAGAGCTGCATTCGGATAGCAGATCAGAACAGGCTAAACACTATGACTACAGCAAAGAAGAACACGGACAAGGTATCGCTGACAGAGGGTGCTGACACCGACATTCTGGAAATTGTGCGCCCTGCCCCCGGCATTACAGAAATATGGCTGAACCGGCCAGATAAACATAACGCATTTAATCCCGAACTGATCGCGCGCATCCATCAGACCATCACACGACTGGCCGCTGATGCGGACACGCGTGTATTGATCATCGCTGGCCGTGGCAAGAGTTTTTGTTCTGGCGCTGACCTGAAGTACATGAAGTCCATGGTGAACTACAGCCATGCAGAGAATGTGGCCGATGCGGCCCGGCTGGCGGCCATGCTGCGGGCGCTGCATGACTTCCCGAAACCGATCATTGCTGCGGTGCATGGCAACGTATTCGCCGGCGCCACCGGCATGATCTGCTGTTCGGACCTGGTAGTGGCGGCCGAGAATACCCGCTTCAGCATCAGCGAGGTCAAACTCGGACTGGTACCTGCGGTGATCAGTCCTTTTGTAATCAGTCGGATGGGGCCGCACCTGGCGCGTCGTTATTTCCTGACGGCAGAGGTGTTTGATACAGAAGCAGCGTCTGCGGCGCATTTGATCCACGAAACCGTGGCGGCTGATTCTCTGATGACACGCGCGCACGAGTTGGCAGCTCAACTGCTGCGCAATGCACCTGGCGCGATGGCCGACACCAAAAACCTGATCCGTTATCTGGTGCCGGTACCCAAAGATGCGGCAGTGACTGAGTACACCTGCGAGCTGATCGCGCGGGTACGTGCAGCTGAAGAGGCACAGGGTGGTCTGCAGGCATTCTTCGACAAGGCTGACGCGCCCTGGATTGCAAGCAGCCAGAAACAGCCCACAGGCAAGGGTGGGAATTGACCATGATCAAATCCCTGCTGATTGCGAACCGCGGCGAAATAGCATGCCGCATCATTCGTACCGCCCGCCGGCTGAACATTCGCACCATCGCCATTTATTCGGCGGCCGATCGTCAGGCCCTGCACGTGCAGTTGGCCGACAAAGCAGTGCCACTTTATTCGGTCGGCAAGGAGGCATTCAGCGCCACTGACACCTATCTTAATCAGGCGCTGATACTCGAAATCGCTAAAGCCGAAGGCGCCGAGGCGATCCATCCAGGCTACGGCTTTCTTTCAGAAAACGCCGGGTTTGCACGCAAAGTAAGCGACGCCGGATTAATCTTTGTGGGTCCCTCCGCTGATGCAATCGCCGCCATGGGATCGAAGTCGCAGGCCAAACAGCTGATGAGCGAGGCAGGTGTCCCGCTATTGCCGGGTTACCATGAAGCTGGTCAGAGTACTGCGACCCTCCAGAAGCACGCGGATGAAATAGCCTATCCGGTACTGATCAAGGCCAGTGCTGGTGGAGGCGGCCGGGGCATGCGTGTGGTCCAGTCCAGCAGCGAATTCGCCGAGGCACTGGCCAGCGTCAAACGTGAAGCCAAAGCGGCTTTCTCCGATGACCAGGTGTTGCTGGAAAAATATCTGCCCAATGCCCGGCACGTGGAGATTCAGGTATTTGCCGACTCGCAGGGCAACTGTATTCACCTGCATGAACGTGACTGTTCCATCCAGCGGCGCCACCAGAAACTGATTGAAGAAGCGCCGGCACCCGGGCTGACGGAGGAGACACGTCAGGCTATGGGCGAGGCGGCTGTGAACGCTGCAAAGGCCATTAACTACAGCGGCGCTGGTACGGTTGAGTTTCTTTATCAGGACGGTGAATTCTACTTTCTGGAGATGAACACCCGACTGCAGGTGGAGCACCCGGTCACCGAGTTCATTACCGGACTGGATCTGGTTGAATGGCAATTGCGCGTGGCCAGTGGCGAAGCTTTACCCGCGCAGCAGGATGACATCAAACGTCAGGGCTGGGCGATGGAAGCACGCATCAATGCAGAGTCTGGTGCTCCGGATTTTCTGCCATCAACGGGTACCATCACACACCTGGCCTGGCCGCAGGACGAGCAGGTTCGCGTCGACGCAGGTTTTCGCAGCGGCGACCGTATCAGCGTCTATTACGACAGTCTGCTGGGCAAGGTCATTTGTCATGGCAGTTGTCGTGAAGAAGCTGCCGCCCGGCTGTCGGCAGCACTGGCGCAGCTAAAAATTGTTGGCATTGATCACAACGCCAGTTATCTGGGTGCCATCGTTGATACTGCTGCCTTCCGTCGTGGTGATGTCACTACGGCGTTTTTGCAAAAACACCACGAAGCCATTGCGGCTTCTCTGGCAACGCGTGCGATGTCGCAGCCACAAACCCGCGCTGCCGCTTCAGATACTGCCAGTCTGACGAGCCATGCGGGACACCATGCCGGAGACTGGGGTGCACTGAACGCCTGGCGCACGCAGCAGTCAGAAGCTTCGCGTCGTTACCATCTGGATGCCCTTTATCTGTCACCGCGTTTTGCTGGTGGCACACCCTCCCCGGCCACTTTGCCAGAGGCACTGTCCGGTGCCGGCCACGCAGGCGAGGCTCAGCGGCATATCAGGGCGCCCCTGCCCGGCCGCGTGATTGCCCTGCAAGTTAAAGCGGGTGACAAAGTGGAAGCCGGCTCAGCACTGCTGGTGATGGAAGCCATGAAGATGGAACACACCTTGCGTGCCTCTCACGATGGCGTCATTGCCGAGCTGCACTGCAATGAGGGCGACATGGTACAGCCCGACCAGTTACTGATGGAGCTGGACGCATGATTACACTGTATGAGATGGGAGCACGCGACGGGCTGCAGAACGAACCGGTCATGGTGCCAGCTGCAGTCAAGGCCGAGTTGATTGATCGACTGGCGCAGTGTGGTCTGCAGCATATTGAAGCAGGCAGTTTTGTATCACCACGCTGGATCCCGCAGATGGCTGACTCGGAAGCCGTGTTTGGTCTGATCAAGCGGCAGGCAGGAGTGACCTATTCTGCGCTGACCCCGAACATGCAGGGTTTTGAGCGGGCCATGGCCGCGGGCGCTGATGAAGTTGCAGTGTTTGCCGCGGCATCAGAGGCCTTCAGTCAGAAGAATATCAATTGCAGCATCCGCGAGAGCATTCAGCGTTTTACCCAGGTCTGCGAAGCGGCCCGCGATAAAAACATTCCGGTACGCGGTTATGTGTCCACTGTCATGGGTTGCCCCTACCAGGGCAAAGTACCCGAGGCTGATGTGGTCATGGCCATCGAAGAACTGCTGGCACTGGGTTGTTATCAGGTCTCACTGGGCGACACGATTGGTGTCGGTACACCCAGACAGGTCAGTCAGGTTCTCAAGACCTGCCTGTCGGTTGCATCACCGGCACAGTTGGCCATGCATTTCCACGACACCTACGGCCAGGCGCTGGCAAATCTGCTCAGCGGGCTGGAACTGGATATCACCACCATTGACGCCTCAGTGGCGGGTCTTGGTGGCTGCCCCTACGCCAAAGGTGCCAGTGGTAACGTAGCCACAGAAGATGTGATTTA
This sequence comes from Pseudohongiella sp. SYSU M77423, assembly GCF_029911965.1. NCBI lineage: Bacteria > Pseudomonadati > Pseudomonadota > Gammaproteobacteria > Pseudomonadales > Pseudohongiellaceae > Pseudohongiella > Pseudohongiella sp. SYSU M77423. Next base: position 59,643 of record NZ_JARYTH010000007.1, read on the forward strand.
CATGCTGCACGGCATGGGCATGGACACCGGTGTGGACCTCCCGCAACTGGTCGCCGTCAGTCACTGGATCTGCGGGCAGCTGGAGTGTCAGAACCGCTCCAAAGTTGCGCAGGCAATGGAGACATAGTCATGAGCACTGACATCGATTTCCGGCAGCTTCTTGAACAACTTCACAGTACGCCATCACACAGCCCGGAACCGGACAGCGACCACAACAGGCAGCTCGCTGCGTTTACTCCGCCCACTCCTTTCAGCACGCTGCACACGCACAGCATCACTCAACGCGAGGCCTTCTGGCGCGCCTGCCTGGCCACTACTGGCATCATCACCCACACACTCGGAGATGAGACGCTTAAACGCGGCGAGCACATCTGGCAGGATCGCTGGTTTCCCGGAACGCAGCTCAACTTCGCCGAAAATCTGCTGCGCTTCCGCGATGACCAGGCAGCGCTGATATTCGCCGATGAGCGCGGCAATCGCCAGACGCTGAGCTACGCGCAACTTGCAGAACAGGTGACACATGTCGCCGCCTGGCTGCGGGATCAGGGTGTGCAGGCCGGTGACCGGGTTGCCGGTTTTGCCGCGAATCGAATAGAGACCGTGGTGGCGATGCTGGCGGCCACCTCTCTGGGCGCGATCTGGAGCTCATGCTCCCCGGATTTTGGTGTTAATGGTGTGCTGGATCGTTTTTCGCAGATCGAGCCAGTGGCGCTGTTTGCCGTTAACAGCCATGTGTACGCCGGCAAGCAGCACAGTCACCACCACACTCTGGACAGACTCGCCACCGCTCTTCCCTCACTGAAAGTCCTGATCGTATTGCCAGAACTCTACGATGCCAGTGAGCAACCCAAAGGTTCAGACAACTGCAAAGTCCACGACTGGCAAAGCTGCGTGGAATACAGCCCAGGCAGTAGCGCAAACAGCCAGGCCACAGAGGTCGAAGCTTTAAGCTTTTACCCCGCCGACTTTGATCACCCGCTTTTTATCATGTACTCATCGGGTACCACAGGTGTACCCAAATGCATCGTTCATGGGACAGGCGGCACGCTTCTGCAACTGCGCAAGGAACACCACCTGCATCTGCAGCTGACTCGCGACGACACCCTGTTTTTCTTCACCACCTGTGGCTGGATGATGTGGAACTGGCTGGTGACAGGACTTGCATCCGGCGCGACGCTGGTGCTGTTTGATGGCTCGCCGTTTCATCCGCGACCGGACATACTGTTTGATCTGTGCGACGAGCTGGACATCACCTTGCTGGGCGTCTCTGCAAGGTATCTGGCTGCCGCCGAGAAAGCCGGTGTGAAACCACTGACGACACATCGCCTGAGCGCACTGCGGGCACTGATGTCGACTGGCTCGCCACTGAGCGAAGAAAGCTTTGACTATGTCTGGCGCGACATCAAACCCGGCATCCATCTGCAATCAATGTCAGGTGGCACCGATATCATTTCCTGCTTCGTACTGGGCAACCCCTGGCAGCCCGTGAACCGCGGCGAGATTCAGGGCGCGGGTCTTGGCATGGACGTGGCCGTCTATAACGAGGCCGGCCAGCCGGTTGTTGGCGAAAAAGGTGAACTGGTGTGCCGACAGTCCTTTCCCAGCATGCCGGTCGGCTTCTGGAATGACACAGAGGACCAGCAGAAGTACCGCGCCGCCTACTTTGAAGGTTTTGATAATGTCTGGACTCATGGCGACTACGCAGAACAGACAGACAATGGCGGCTGGATCATCTACGGCCGCTCGGACACGGTGCTGAACCCGGGCGGCGTAAGGATTGGCACGGCCGAGATTTACCGTCAGGTGGAGCAGGTGGATGAAGTACTGGAATGCGTCGCGGTCGGCCAGGAATGGGATGGGGACATCCGCATCGTGCTGTTTGTGCGCCTGCGGGACGAAGCCACGCTGAACGAGGCACTGCAGGCACGCATCCGCCAGATCATCCGACACGGCGCCTCACCCCGGCACGTCCCGGCGCTGATGGAGCAGGTGCACGACATCCCGCGCACGCTGAACGGCAAGATCGCTGAGACGGCAGTGCGGGAGGCGATTCACGGTCGGCCCGTCAAAAACCAGGACTCACTTGCAAATCCGCAGTCCCTGCGCGAGTACGAAGCCTTTGCCGAACGCCACCGCTAGTGATTCGGTTCTGGATCGGTCCGGAAGGCGGGTGTTACTTGTCGCCCGGATCGCATCCTTTCACCGGACACCCGGCGGGGCGGAACTCGACTTCGCGGCTTCGCCGCTCAGGACTCAGACAGTCCTCCCGCTGATCGGGTGTCCGGCAAAAGGATAAACGCGCCCTGATGGGGCGACAAGTAACACCCGCCTCCCTCCCCTCGTGCCGGCGTCAGTTAGATGCGGCACCAACGTCCAATCGAGGCGGCGGGGACAGGGTAGCAAGGAGCGACGAAAACCTGAGGAGGACTGCTACCCTGGTTCCGACGCCGGAAGCGCTAAAGCTGACAGCCGTCAATCAAATGTGATTTCCGCAAACGAGTGAACCACCCGGTGTTTCGAATCCACCTCAGCGTCACCCTCCTGCGGGCGGACCACGCGGATCGTCTGAATCCCGATCTCCGCCGCCGCATCCAGCTCACCCTCGATGTCAGAGAGGAACAGAATGTCCTTGGGCGGCAGCGCTATCCAGTCAGCGATGTGCTGGTAGGATTCGACTTCCTGCTTGGCGCCGATGGTGGTGTCGAAGTAGCCGGCAAACAGCAGACGCAGGTCGCCGTGGGTAGTGTAGCGGAAGAACAGGCGCTGGGCCTTTTCGGAACCTGATGAGTAGACATACAGATTGATGCCCTGCTCCTGCCATTCACGCAGTTTCTCGGGGACATCGGGGTACAGGTGCGCCTGGTATTCACCGCGCTGGTAGCCCTGCTCCCAGACCATTCCCTGCAGCGCTTTGAGCTCGGTCACCTTTTTGTCCTGCCGCATCCACTCCTGCAACTGAGCGATCAGTGCCTCGGTGTTGCGCAGCGGGATGCCAGTGCTCTCGGACATGGCGCGCAGCTGGCGGGCCACGTCACGCTCTTCCTTGTGCTTGCGAACGAAGTCGGGCAGAAACTGCTCGGCGTATACAAACAGGATGTCTTTGACGAAACGGATGGAGCTGGTGGTACCTTCGATATCGGTAACGATCGCGATTGGCTTCATTGTCCTTTTATGACTCCAGTCTGGAGAACGACTCGGCGATCGCACTCCCGGTGTAGTTGGCTACCCAGCCTTCGGGGTTGTTGAAAAACCGGATCGCTACAAAACGGGGCTTTGGCCCCATGTCGAACCAGTGCGGAGTGTTGGCGGGCACTGAAATCAGGTCGCCTTTCTGGCACAGCACTTCGTACACTTTATCGTTGAGATGCAGGCTGAATAAACCCTGTCCATCGACAAAAAAGCGCACTTCGTCCTCACTGTGACGGTGTTCGCTTAAAAACTTCTGACGCAGCTCAGGCACTTTTGCCTGTACGTCCGGATTATCGGTGGCATCCAGGCTGATCACGTCGACTGTCTGATAACCCTCTTCTTCGACCAGTTTGTCGATGTCGGCCTGGTAGGCTGCCAGTACCTGCTCACTGCTGTCGCCGGCCTTAACGTCCTGACCAGCCTGCCACTGCTCGAATCGGATGCCGACTTTGGCCAGCTCCTGCGCGATCTCGCTGGCATCGGCGCTGTGCAACAGTTCGTGATCGGGCTTGTTGTCGGCAAAGATACTCAGTTCACTCATCGGTCGACCTCGCGTGCTTCGGCTGGCTGCCAGCGGCTGGCATGCCAGTAATAATCCAGTAAAAATTCCAGCGCTTCAAGGTGGCGCAGTGTTGTCGGCAAATCCGGACCCCAGGTATAAAGACCATGGCCTCGAATTAGATAACCGTGACCGGTACCTGTCTCATTCATATGGTCATCGACCTGTTTTGCAAGGGCGGCGATGTCCTGGCTGTTATCAAACACCGGCAGCGACAGGCTGGACTCATGTGTGACCGTGCCGGTAAAGGCTTTCAGCAGCTCCAGCCCCTTGAACTCTACCGGGCCATCGGCATGCATGGAGACCAGCGTCGCCTTGACCGAATGGGTATGCAGCACCGCTCCAATACCAGGGTCACGACGATACAGCGTGGTGTGCAGCAGGGTCTCGGCCGACGGCTTTTTGCCATCCAGGGACCTGCCATCAAGGTCCACGCGCATGATGTCATCGGCGCTCAATTGCCCCTTGTCACGACCAGATACGGTGATTGCGCAGCTGCTGTCGTCCAGGCGCTGCGAAAAATTGCTGCTCGTCGCAGGACACCAGCCCTGTTGCCATATACGCTGGCCAGCGCTGATCAGGCCATTCACGGCTTGCTGGAAGGAATCTGCTTGGGTCATGGGGCGCGATTATAAACTGAATTGCGGCCTGGCATAAGCGCCGTTGCCGGTAAAGTGACACGACATTGTCGTCCTGGGTCTGGCTGCCAGCTCACCATCAGTCGACATGGCAAACCAGACCTTTCAGATACAGTGCCTCCGGGAATGGCAAAGCCACCGGATGATCGGAGGACTGATGCAGATGGTGAGTGATTCGTCCCTGTCTTCCTGCATCGAGCAGCGCATCTGCCGTGATTTTCTGAAACAGCGGTGGATCGATGGCACCGGAACAGGAAAAGCTGACCAGCCAGCCGCCAGGATTCAACAGCGCACCAGCCTGCAGCGCAATATCTTTGTAGGCGCGGGACGCCCGTTTGAACTGATGTTTGGTCTCGGCAAACTTGGGCGGATCCAGAATGATCATGTCGTAGCGGCTGCCCGACTGCTGCTTGAGATCGCGGAGATAATCAAACACATTGGCCTGCACCAGCTCCGCCTGATCCGGGTCAAATCCATTCAGTTCGAGATTACGGCCCGCCAGCTCCAACGCTGGCCCGGATGAGTCCACGTTGGTGACGTGCTCTGCGCCACCCTTGAGCGCAGCGATGCCAAAACCACCTGTGTAGGAGAAGCAGTTCAGCACTTTCAGCGGGCGCCCTGCCTGTGTGCAAAGCTGCTGAACCAGGCTGCGATTGTCGTACTGGTCCAGATAATAACCGGTTTTGTGGCCTTCGGTGATGCTGACATCCAGCAGCCGGTCGGCCTCATTGATCGTGATGAATTCTGGTGGCTCTTCACCACTGATCAACCCTTTTCGGGACTCCAGCCCCTCGTGCTTGCGCACTGTGACGTCTGAACGTTCGTAGATGCCACGATTGGGCGAGTGCTCATTGAGCGCCGCAATAATGGTGTCACGCCAGAATTCGGCGCCGACGCTGAGGAACTGACATGACAGGTAGTCGCCATAACGATCAACAATCAGACCAGGCAGATCATCGGATTCTGCATAGATCAGGCGTATCGCCGTGCGGCGTTCACCCAGCAGGTGCTGACGCCGTTGCACCGCGCGTTGAACACGCGAGGCAATATTGGCTGCATCCACCTGAAAATTGTCACCCACAATAGCGTTAAACGCCCACATTCGTGCGCGAATCTGGGACTCCGGTGAATACGCGGCCCAGCCCAGCGGTTTGCCATCGGCCGCCACCACCTGCACGGTGCTGCCAGGTGCGGGGTTGCCCGTGACACGAGCCACGGCACCGGAAAACACCCAGGGGTGATGACGCAACAGCGACGCTTCGCGCCCTTTACTCAGTTGTAAGGTATTCATGGCAGTGGGATATGCTCTTCGTCATCACCGGGGATTGACGGGAACTCGCCTGCGTCCCAACGCTTGCGGGCCTCGTCGATGGTCGCACGTTCGTAGGCAACAAAGTTCCAGTGTATGTGCGGGATGCGTTCAAAGCGTTTTCCGCCAATGATGACGTATCGGCAATTCTCCAGCGCTGTGAAAGACGTGTCATCGCTGTCGAGCAGGACGAAATCACCCTTCTCGTAACGCTGGCCAGAAATCTCCAGAGCGCCAGAAATGATGCAGATGGCAGCCTCCTGATCACGTGCCGGGTGCTCCAGCTCGCTGTCCTTGTCGGCCAGCACATCCAGATAAAACATCGGCGAGAACGTACGCACCGGCGAGCTGCGACCGTAGGCTGCTCCTACAATCAGACGCATCATCAAACCGGGACGGTAAATGCAGGGCAGATCGTTTTTACCAACATGCAAAAAATCCGGGTCGATACGTTCATGATCCGGCGGCAGCGCCACCCAAAGCTGCAGACCGTGCAGCGGATGCTCGGTCGCACGTACCTCGTGGGTTTCACGCTCGGAATGCACTATCCCATTGCCGGCAATCATCCAGTTGACGTCACCGGGGAAGATCTCCTGAACCGAGCCCAGGCTGTCACGATGCAGCATGCTGCCGGCAAACAGGTAGGTGACTGTGGCAAGGCCGATGTGGGGGTGCGGCCGCACATTGATGCCCTTGCCTGCAGGAAATTTTGCAGGACCGATGTTGTCGAAGAAGATGAACGGGCCGACCATCTTCTTTTCAAAATGGGGCAGTACACGCGAGACGGAGAATCCGCCCAAATCCTTGTCGTCGCCTTTGAGTACTTTTGCCATGTCAGAGGTTCTCCGTAAAATTGAGGCGGGGACGGAGCTTTAGCCCCGTACCCGACTAAGCGCCGCTTAGCGTATCACAACTTCAGACAGAGGTTTGCGCGGTGAGGGCTTTTCCTTCGCCGCAACTTCCTCAGGCAACACTGAAGGTTCAGCCGCCACGCCAATGGCCAGTCCACAGACAACCTTGTAATCATCATCGAGTTTAAGGTAGCGCGCGACCTCATCATGTTTGATGCCCCCCATGCCGTGGGTGTACAGCCCCATCTGGCGCGCCTGAAGTGTCATCGCCATCCAGGCAGCACCTGCGTCAAACTCGGCGTAAGCATTGGGTTTGCCGTTGCTGGTGAACGTTTTTTTTACCACGACGAAACCAAGCAGTGAGGCATTTTTAGCCCATGCCTGATTGCCATCGAGCAAAAGACCCAGGAAGTCGTCAAAATTTTCGTCTGTGGAAACGTAGAACCGCCAGGGTTGCTCGTTAAAACACGATGGGGCCCAGCGTGCCGCCTCGAACAGCGTTTTTACACCCGCCTCGGCTATTTCAGTTTTGGCGAAAGCGCGCGGCGACCAGCGCCGGGCAATCAGCTCATCAACGCCTGGCAGCATGTCGCGTGCCGAAAAATCGGGCCTGATCGTGTCGGGGTATTGTTTGATGTTTTCCATGAAAGCACTCCATTTACGTTTTGCTTTACCCATAACTTTGAGGGTTGATTCAACCCAGACTATCAGGGCATACGACGGCAGCACCAGAGCAGACTACCCTCGTTCATGGAAAAACAGGATGATGTGATGATCGCTGACTCAGCTGCCGGTTACTTGCTGGGGGTAAAGGGCGTCAGTCATTTGCAGATCATATTCGTCGGCAATGGCCCCCAACTCAGCGTTGATCTCGGCGAAGCCTTCAGACATTTCACTGGCGTAGGTCCGGATCTCACTGCTGCAGTCCTGCAGTGCTGCGTTGGCAGCTGCGACCTGAGCGATATGACTGGCAGAGGCAGCCGCAACAAATTCACTTGGTGAAATGAAGAACCATACTAAATGTGACAACAGGCATGGCCTGAAGTTCAAAGAAGTTTTTGAAACATTGGAACCGCAATAGAGCTGGCTACTGACAACTTCAATGTGGCTTTATTTCAGCACCATACAGTCCATAATTGCTACGTACGAAAAGCAGCATCACATGAAATGGCGTCGTGGAAGTGTTACGGTAAGTGCAGAAGCAAGCTGAAAAGGAGCAAGACAGGAGGAGCGCGGCCATGGCCAGACAGTCGAAACCACTGGTGTTGATCACTGGGTCGAACGGCAACATCGGGACGGCGCTCGGCAAGTCACTCTCATCTGATTATCATGTGATAGGCCTGGACCGGGATAAGCCTGCTGATGTGGAGGCTGATCTGACGTCGGACGAGTCCATGGCGAAAGCCTTTAGACAGCTTCGCAAGAAACACGGTAAGAAAATTGCTGCCGTCATCCACTTGGCCGCCTACTTTGACTTTAGCGGTGAAAAATCGCCACTTTACGATGAAGTTAATGTGCGCGGCTCGGAACGGCTGCTCAATGCGCTGAGGGATTTTAACGTCGAACGATTCATCTACTCTGGCACCATGCTGGTCCATCAGCCCTGCTCACCCGGTGAATCGATCAACGAACTCACACCTTTGAAGCCTGCCTGGGCCTACCCTCAATCAAAAGCGGATACCGAGGCAAAAATTCGCGAACAACGTGGCAAGATCCCATGCACATTTCTGCACCTGGCAGGTCTGTATGACGATGGCAGCGCCGTACCAACACTGGCGCATCAAATCGCCTGGATCTATGAGCGCCACCCCAAATCACATCTGTATGCTGGCGACACCGAAGCTGGCCAGTCCTTCATTCATCTGGATGACATGCTGGATCTTTTTAAACGCTCTGTTGATCGCCGCAACAAGATGCCTGATGACTGCGTTATTCTGGCCGGCGAACCCGAGGTGATGAGCTACTCGGAGCTGCAGAACACACTGGGCAATTTGATTCATGGAGAAGACAAATGGACCACTGTCAATCTGCCACAGCCGCTTGCCAAAGCCGGCGCCTGGTTGCAGGAAAAAAGCGAGCCGGTAGTACCCGATGCCATTGACCACGGCGAAAAGCCGTTCGTGCGTCCCTTTCTTATTGATCTGGCGGCTGACCACTACGCGCTTGATATCAGCAAGGCTGAGGAAATGCTTGGTTGGAAACCAAAACACTCTATCCGCAAAAAACTGCCAGCCATGCTCAAAAATCTGGAGAAAGATCCTGTTGGCTGGTATCAGCGCAACGGCATGCGACCGCCGGACACGCTGGCAGTCGCCGACGAACAGGTTGATGACCCAGACAAACTGCTGAAGGCACACGAGAAGTGGTACCGGGACGAACACGCCCGCAACTTATGGGGCAGCATGATCAATGTGTTCCTGGGCTGCTGGCTGCTGTTTTCTGTGCCACGGCTTGCCTACGAATCCCAGGCTATGGTGATCAGCGACATGATCTCCGGTGCGGCCATTATCATGCTGTCGCTATTATCTATGTCCTGGCGCTTGCCGGTCGCCAGATGGGCTACGGCCATCGTCGGTCTGTGGGTAATGTTGGCACCGCTCGTGTTCTGCAGTACATCTCCTGCTGCCTACCTTAACGGCTGTATTGTGGGCACCCTGGTTGCCGGTTTTGCGGTAGCGCTACGCCCTGCCCCCGGGGTGTCGCCAGTTGCCGTGATGACCGGCCCGACAGTTCCACCGGGCTGGCAGTATTCGCCGTCGACCTGGTCGCAGCGTCTGCCGATTATTATCCTGGCACTAATCGGGTTTTTTATCTCCGCCTACATGGCAGCCTACCAACTCGGGCACATCGACACCGTATGGGATCCATTCTTTGTGGGCGCCATAGATGGGGACGGTAAAAACGGTACCGGGGAGATTATCACCTCCTCTATTTCTGAGGCCTGGCCTGTACCCGATGCCGGTGCCGGCGCAATGGTTTACCTGCTGGAGATTCTTGTCGGACTGATTGGTTCATCCAGTCGTTGGCGAACCATGCCCTGGCTGACAATACTGTTCGGCATTCTGATTGTACCACTAGGCACGGTTTCAATTACCTTCATCATCATTCAGCCTATTCTGCTCGACACCTGGTGCACCCTGTGTCTGATGGCGGCGGCTGCGATGCTGTTGCAGATTCCTTTCTCGCTGGATGAGATTCTTGCCACCTGCCAGTTCCTGGCGCGCCGCAAACGGCAGGGACATTCCCTGCTGCGCACATTCATCTTCGGTGACACGGACGACATGCCAGAGAATAAACAGGTGTACGAAAAGGAGCACTTCGAACAGCCGCCGCTGCAGGTCATGCGTATGCTGTTTTCCGGCGGCGTACGCTGGTGTACCGGTTTATGTATCTGTGTAGCACTGGGTGTGGTGCTGATGTTCACCCGCCTGCTGCTGGGTGCCGAGGGCGCCATGGCCGACACCCATCATCTTATTGGTGCGCTGATGATCACCGTCTCTATATCGGCCCTGGCTGAAGTGGGCCGGCCGTTGCGGTTCCTGAACATGATCATGGCCATGGCACTGGCGATCTGCGCCTTTGTGCTGGAGAGTACGCTGACAGTGCAGCTGTTTACGCTGGGGATAGCGGTAGCGACAATAGTGGCGTCAATTCCGCGCGGGCCGGTGAACGGCGAGTACGGGGACTGGTCGGCCTTGATACGGTGAGGCCGTGTCTGGGGCACAAATATTTTGGTAATTCTGGTGTAATACCGGCTTCTATTGTGCTGATGATTATTGTACTGTTTATTTAAGTAAATATTTTAGTCTTTTGAAGCTGTAGCCATTCCCGAAAGGAGCGTGTTCAGGTCGACCCATTGCATTAATCGAGGAGAACAGAATGAAAACAAGACTCACTCCCGGCATGTTACACAAGACTCACGCAGGCCCCGCGGTGCTCACGGCGTTGATCGTCGCCGGTCTGTCGCTGGATGCCATGGCCCAGGAAACCAGCGCTCACAGCTCCACCACGGCCATGTCTGCACCCACCTATGCCGCCGATGTGGCGAGCATCATCAATGAAAACTGCGTAGTCTGCCACCGCGAAGGTGGTATCGCGCCCATGCAGTTAACCAGCTATGAACAGGTGCGCCCGTGGGCACCTCTGATCCAGGACAGAGTGGTCAGTCGCAAGATGCCCCCCTACTCCTACGACCATGGAATAGGCATCCAGGACCTGCAGGGCGACTGGCGGCTGTCTCAGGACGAAATTGACACCATTGTCGCCTGGGTAGAGAACGGCTCCCAATCCGGTAACCTCAACGAACTACCACCCATGCCGGATCTGCCGGATCTGGCCGAATGGAATTTTGCTGACCAGTTTGGCCAGCCGGATATTGTGCTGGCGTCCAACCCGTCAGATGTGCCGGCCAGCGGCAATGATCTGTGGGACATCCATTTTGTCGACAGCGGGCTGACCTCGGATCGCTGCATCAAGGCCGTGCAGGTGAAGCCGCGCGGGGACGCCAAGTCAGTGGTGCACCATGCCAACACCTACTTCGCAGAAGTTGACGAAAACGGGAACGTATCCCGCAGCCCGTTGACCGAGTACGCCATGGGCAAATGGGGCGAGATCATTCCCGAAGGTGTCTGCCGCAAAGCCACCGCCGGCAAACTGGTACAGTGGGACATTCATCTGTATCCGGGCGGGCTCGGTGCGACCGCTCCTGGTGGGGTCATCGAGGATAACGTTGTCGAGCTGGGCATCTGGCTGCACGACGAGGATTACCAGGCTGACATCATCCAGGATCTGTCAGCGTATCAACTGGATCAGGGAGAACTGCTCATTCCGCCCCATGGCAGGATTATGACACAGGGCTTCCACACATTTGACCATCCGGTCCGGATTGACAGTTTCCAGCCTCATGGCCACCTGCGCATGAACGCTGCGTCGCTGGAGATTTTTTATCCGCAAACGGGTGAAACCGAGGTCGTCAGCTCTATTTCCGACTGGAGCGCGACCTGGCATCACAGCCATTTGTTCGAGCCTGATGCCGCTCCGCTGCTGCCGGCCGGCGCCGTCCTGGTGATCAAGCAGTGGTATGACAATACCGCCAACAACCCCAACAACCCGGATCCTCGCCAGTGGGTCGCCTGGGGCCAGCGAACCGCCGATGAAATGACGCATGCCTGGATAGCCGTTTCCCATCTGGATGATGAAACCTATCAGCGATTGTTGGCCGAGCGCGAAGCCCGTGAAGCAAGGGCCATGGCTGCGACGGCGAACAACTGATTCCAGGCCGGGCCCTGGCAGGTTCAGGGCCCGCCAGATTGAAGGGCGGATTCTAATAATAAGACTGGAGGGCGGTTACATGCGAATAGTGAATTCCCATGCGCTGCGATTGGCGCTGTGCTTACTGGTGAATGCCTTGATGATCACCAGCCTGGGCGCGCAACAGACTGATCGCCTGCTGCGACCGGCACCTGGCGCCGGGACACCTGTCATTCCCTTTATGGAAGGCTGGTATGCCAATGAGGACGGCTCGGTGACGGTGTCCTATGGTTATCAAAACCGCAATCGGGAGCCAGTCCTGATCCCGATTGGAGAGAACAATCGCATTGCGCCGGAAGCGCTGGGCGGCATGCAGCCAGAGTACTTTTTACCGGGGCGACACCACGGTGCGTTTGCCGTCACCATCCCCGCCTCCATGGAGGACATTACGATCTGGTGGCACCTGATCTCCGAAGGCGAAGAGCTTAAGGTGCCCGGCGAACGGGGATCCACGGCCTACGAACTGGACCGGAATCCGCGTCCGCAGGGAAGCGTTCAGCCACTGATCGCTTTCAGCCAGAGCGGACCCCACGGCAGTGGTCCGGAGGGCATCATCTCGGAGCAGGTACTGCAGACTCCTGTCGATCAGCCCATTACGCTTGAGGTCTGGACCAATGACCCATCCAAACACGACCCCAACGATCCACGCTATGCCAAACCACTGGACACCCGCGTGTCGTGGTACCGGCACCAGGGGCCTGGTGAAGTGAGCTTTACCGCCCATGAGTCGATGCCGTTTCTGGACACGCGCCCTGCCTCGCCGCTCAGCCGCAACGCGCCGCCGCAGCATGCCGTGGCGGTGAAAGAAAGTGTGGGTCCAGCACGGGTAACCGCCTCGTTTTCAGAACCGGGTGAGTACCTGATACGAGCCCGTCTCGACAACTGGCGCGCCTCCGATAGCGATGCGCTGGACCAGTGTTGCTGGAGCAACGCCTATCTGCGCGTCCTCGTCACTGAATAACAACTGGGGATTGGGCTATGACCCGCAAACAACTGAACATTTTAAGGCCCCCCGTCACCTTGTTCGTGAGTCTCTCGATCCTGAGCCTGCTGATACCGGCTGTCGCCCTCGGTCAGGCCAGCCCCGAACTGGCCCGCCTCTATAACGCCTTCACCGTCACCCATGCCGCCGCGCTGAATGCTATCGCGGAGGTTGACAGGGATCCCCGGTTTGCTCAGGCGCAGGCAGAGGTGCGTTTGCAGCTGGAACAAATGCAGGACCAGGGCCCCAGCCACAAGAATCACGGACAGATGATGTCTCATGGCATGACAGCGGCTCCGGAAACCAGTCATGCACACAACAGTGATATGGACGAGCTGGACCTGGGGATGCGGGTCGAACTGGCACGGGTGGTCCGCGGGGATCATAGCGACGCAGAAGCCGCCGAAGCTTATTCAAATGTTGCTGACTTACCCCGCCACGCTGCAATGGTGCTGGCCCGGGGTCGGCAATTCGAGGAACAGCTGTGGCAGCTCTGGGCCGATCCTGACCTGGACATCGACGCCAAATTACTGGCGACGCAGGCAGTTATCGAGACGTATCTAACGGGTGACGACATGTATACCGTTTCCGCGCGCCCCAAGCCAGCCTCCCTGTATCTTGATCATGCCTATGCGGGCAGCCTGAAGCGTGTCTACCCGCGCGTCAGCGGCCTGCTCTGGTCCAATCAATGGCTGCACCTGGCCTCTATGGAAGCCATGATTCGTGGCCAGGTGGACCCTCAGTTTGACGGCCAGGTCGGAGAGACACTGGCACGCTACAACAACAAACTGGGTTCAGGCAGTGGCATGAGCATGTTCCCCGCACCCGTGGAAATGCCCACCGTACCGACCATAGCGCCGTCGCTGTACACCCTGGCACCTGAGGCCGCGATCATCGTGGACAATCTGAACATGCTGGATGCTGCCATCACCGATATCATCGCCTATCCGGGGCTGGATGCGCAGACCCAAGAGCAGGCAATTCTGGCAAAAGTGGCGCAGTTTACCGATAAGGACATCGCCACCGATGATATGAGCTATCTTTTGTCAGCTCTGCGCGGCGGCATTTACAACCAGGGTGGGCCGGCCATTGGCGAACTGATGGGCTCGGAACGTAACAGATCCCGTGATGCCATGAACATGCAGCATCATATGAGTATGTCCGGGCCTAATTGAGCAGGGTCGGGATGCCATTGCCCTTGATCAGCAATGGCACCCTCGCCCTGGCAAGAAGAAGCTTCTTCGTCAGAAGCTGTAGGCGGCGCGCATCAGGAAGATATTAACGTTCTCGTCGCCAAACCGGCCATCGGTGACATCGGAGAATATCAGATTGCCCATGAAGCGCAGGTTGGACGAAACATAGTAGTTCACCCCCAGAGTGATGTTGTCCATCCCCCCGCCGACAATGCCGCTGTCATCCAGATCAGCGCTGCTGTAGCGGGCTGCCACTTCCCATGCGCCCTTACTACCCGACGGGCTGATGCCACCAAAAACGCCACCCGAATAACTGCGCGATTCACCCGTCAGCACATAACTGGCCTGCACGTGGTAACCACCAAAGCTTGGGCTGCTGACACCGGCGCGATCCAGATTCACATTGAGGTATTCTGCCTCAGCTGAAAAAGGACCAGCCTGATAGGCCAGTTCCAGTCCGAACTTGGCCGTGGAACTGACATTGTTGATCGTGCCTGTGTCGATGACCCGGACCCCATTCGCAGGGCGAGACTCGGGACGCTCGCGCAGGCGAACACTGCCATTCGTGCCCAGATCCTCGACCGCGGCCGACAGACCCAGGTGAATTACATTGCCACCGTCATTGACCGGATTGAAGACCACGCGCCCCGCCACGCCTACCGGGTCGTTGCCAGCAGTGCTCTGGTTGATGGCTTTGGTGTAGACCATACTCTGGAAGGTGACTGGTCCCTGCGACATGTGGTAACTGAGTCCCAGACGTCGTGAATCCACCACCAGATTGCTGGGAGCCGAACGCTCGATGAAAGTGATATTGTTGGAACTTGCAAGTTCGTTCAGTCCCATTGGAACCTTCACCTGACCGATAATCAATCGGCCTGGGCCCAAAGAGCGGCGCAAGCGAACGTCATTGGCCGTCGCGCTGCCGCCAGCAAAATCGTATTCGATCTGAAAATCCCAGTCATCGTTGAGATCACCATCGACGCCCAGACGGCCACGACGGAGTAAAGCGCCACTGCCCAGTTCCGGATTCTGGTCGGCGTCGACGAAGGCTGCATCGAAATGAGCACGTCCACGCAGGTCGAACTCAGGCTGTGCCCAGGCAGTTCCGGTTGCCGCGACGCTGATTGCTGTTGCTAGCGAAAGTTTGATCCAGGTAGGTTTTGTAGTCACATTTATCTCCAAATTGCCGGTATTAATCCGCATTGAAAGAAGGTTTCTGACCTCATTTCAGTGAACGGGCGCAACTTTATTACAGATATATGACAGTCTCGTGACATTAAGACAATTTAACGACATTTCCGTGACAATGGCATGCTGTGCGACACCGCACATACACGATCGTGCGCTGCCCCAGGCCTGGCATCATTCGCTTGGCATCAGCCGCAGTCTCTCGGCAGTAACCGACTCCACTTTGTCACGGCTATAGAACAGCGGGAAGTAGCGATTATCGACCCACTCGTCAAACAGATTGTCGTAGAAGATACTGTCCGGGTCACCGGATTGCCCGGGCGAGTTTGAGGCCAGCGTGCGATCAAAGTCTTCGGTATCTACAATCATGCGAAATGTGCCTCCGCTGGTCTGATTGTCACCGTACGCGGTGTTACTTACGGTATAGCTATAGCCGTGCCGCGGCGCTGGTCCCACTTCCAGGGAGCTGCGCAGCTCATCGTTGACGGCTTCGCTCATCGGATGACGCAGGCGCACATGTTTGTATCCCTCCTGGCCGTATTGCCAATCTGCCATATCGTTGCCAAAGCGCTCGCTCAGATCGTCCACAGCCGCCATCAGCGCATCATGCAGCAAGCGATTGCGATCAGCGGTGGGATTCGTGCCAAAGCGGCCATCGGGAGACAGCAGACGGTCGATGGTCGGTTTCATCTGCAACAGACCGATGTAGTCCTGTACAGCCTCGGGTATGAGCAGCGCCGAAACGCGCGCCCGCAATTCGCGCTCCCAGGCCATATAGATACCGGCCCCCACCGACTCAATCGCCATGTGGTAGTCCCAGTTCATCAGTTGCTGGCGAGCACTTTCCACAGCACTGTTACTGTGCTCAAGACCGTTCAACAGGGGCACCAGTGTGCGCGCCGGTATGGACAGTGAATCATTTTGCAGTTGCGCCATATCCTGCAGGTTGAACTTGCGGCCCGAGGCCAGCACCTCACGTACCCGACTGCTGCGATAGGGATCGGTCCAGGTCCAGCCTACCGCATTGCGGAAGGGGTAGTTGTCCGGCACCAGATTTTCATTGGATGTGTTCCAGAATCCCTGTTGCGGATTGGTGGCATTGGGCAGTGCCATGATTGGCAGATAACCGTCCCATTCATAACGACCATCTCCGGGAACCGGTAACAGGCCATCCCAGTTGTTTCGGAGGGGTGCAACACCAACAGCCTGATAACCGATATTGCCGTCACGGTCAGCCCAGACAAAGTTCTCACCCGGTATACGGCTGTAAGCTGCCGCTTCGCGGAATTCTTCCCAGGACTGCGCCTGGCTCATGCGCAGTCCCGCCAGATAGGGCGCAGCTCCGATGTCCAGCCAGGCAAGGCGCAGGGCAAATGCCGCCTGACGGTCAGGTCTTTCGTGAACCACCGGGCCATGCCGGGTAAATTTCAATTGCACGGTTCGCGTGGCACCACCACGCACGGCAATTTCGGTCTCCTCGATGCGCATGGTTTCCCAGCGGCCCTGATAACGGTAACGGTTCGGATCATCGGGATGGGTTTCGTAGACATACAGATCTTCGCTATCGACCTGGAACACGGTCAGGCCCCAGGCGCCAAATCCATTGTGACCAATTGAGATACCCGGCAGCGAGGGCTCGCCACCACCGGCAATGTTCCAGCCCGGTCCATGCAGGTGTACAAAGTACCGCAGCGCCGGGGCGCCTGCCACTCGGTGCGGGTCATTGGCCATGATCGGGTAACCACTTTCACTCAGTGAGCCATTAACGACCCAGTTGTTGCTACCGATGTCATGATTGCGCCCCAACACCTCGGTCTGGGCTGCCGCCAATTGATCATTGAGGCGATCGACCACCTGCTCACGACTGGCTGTATCGGTGGCCCGGTACTGCGCCACAATGTCCTGTGGCAAAAACGATACACTGCTGCGAGCTGCGTTGTAGAACCGCAGAATATCATCATGCAGCAGTTCGGTATCAATAAGCTCATCGAAGCTCAGTTCCGGCTCGCCAGGATGGAACCAGATCAGCTCTTTCACGGTTTCGCTGTCGGTCCGCGCCACAGCACGTGCCAGATTCAGCTCCTCGCGTATGTTGCCAACCAGACCCTGGTGACGGGAGATGACGATTTCTGGTGTCCAGTGCTGTGGCTCCAGCTCCATCAGCCGGAACTCCAGAGGCAATTGCGACGGATTGGCCAGCACGTGGTCTATATAGGCATTTATGCCCGCAACAAAGGCCGGGATGATCTGGTCGCCGCGCGGGTGGTAATGTCTCATTTCCTGTTGCAGGTTGCCACGAAAGCGCATCAGCCGCGCGCCAATATCATGATCAAGCATACGTTCGCCCATCAGCTCGGCCATGGTGCCGGTGGCCTGGCGCCGCCACATCTCAAGCTGAAACAGCCGGTCACGGGCTGCGTTGTAGCCCTGGGCGAAAAACAGATCCCGCTCCGTCTCAGCGTATATGTGGGACACACCCCAGGCGTCCTTGAGAATCTCCACCGGCGCTTCCAGGCCATCAAGGAACAGAGATTGTTCATCTGCAGCCATTGCAGTGGAAGACCAGAGACCAATAGGGATCAGCAACAGGGCACGGGAGATGGGCGCCCCGAAACAGCGCAGCACATACAGGATGGTGGTCATTGCTAACCTCTCGTCTGGGAAACGGATCAGTCCAGCTTAAATGCCACACCACTAGCTGTCCATCTAAACGGTAGTCTTTTCCCGTTTAACGTCAGTAATGCCAGTCAAGAGTGCAGTCGGCCATATTTCCATCAGTCTGCGTGTGTTCGCATGCGAACTGATGTGCCATTTGGCACCTTTTTCAGTGCCGGCCGTGATCCGTCGCCACGTTGTAAAGGCTGGTTAGGCACAACCAGCATACTTTCCCAACAAAGCTACTGCAAAACGTCAGTTTAATGTGATAGAAATACGGGGGCAAAGTGACACATCCGTCCAAAACTGACTGAAACAACGACAACAAGGACAGGAGATGCTTGAACTGGCAGGCGTGAGCAAGCGGCTGGGCAACGAGGATCATATCCGTGATGTCAGCCTGAAGCTGGAACGCGGATCGATGAACATACTGCTTGGGCCTACCTTGTCGGGCAAAACCAGTCTGATGCGCCTGATGGCAGGGCTGGATCAACCCACATCGGGAGAGATTCTGCTTGACGGTAAAAGCGTGCTGGGCATTCCGGTCCAGAAACGCAAGGTCGCCATGGTCTATCAGCAATTTATTAATTATCCCACCTTGAGTGTCTACGAAAATATCGCTTCCCCGCTACGCGTTGCCAGAGTGGCAAAAGCCAGTATTGACGAAAAAGTGCGTCATGCCGCTGAACTGCTCAGATTGACTGAATTTCTGGACAAACGCCCGGCGGAACTCTCTGGTGGCCAGCAACAACGCACGGCCATTGCCCGCGCACTGGTCAAGGAGTCACAATTGGTTTTGCTCGACGAGCCACTGGCCAATCTTGACTACAAACTGCGCGAAGAGCTGCGCCAGGAATTGCCACGTATATTCAGCGAGCTTGGCGCCATACTGGTGTACGCCAGTACGGAGCCTTCCGAAGCCCTGTTGCTTGGCGGCAATACCGCCACCCTTCATCAGGGGCGTGTTACTCAGTTTGGACGTACCATTGATGTGTTTCAGCGGCCGGCAGACCTGGTCACAGCAAAAATTTTCTCTGATCCGCCCTTTAATACAGCACCCGTTACCAAGCGCGGGAGCAAACTGATGCTGGAGCGTTTTGTGATTGGTCTGTCAGTAAGACAGGCCTCACTGCCCGACGGTGACTACACCCTGGGCCTGAGACCCTGGCACCTGGAGATCGAGTCTGCTGCACGCCTCAGCGCAATCGAAGGGCAGGTAAGCGTTACTGAGATAACCGGGTCGGAAACCTACGTTCATCTGCAAGTGGCACAGCAACCCTGGGTGAGCCTGAGTCACGGCATCCGGCAACTGGATGTGGAACGGACAATCCCTCTTTATTTTTCGGCTGAAAATATCTACCTGTTTGATGCGTCCGGGGAACAGGTACTGGCGCCGGATAGTCTGGCAGACTGACATGGCAAAAATAACACTCAACAATATTGCACATTCTTACGACAGCAACAGTGGTCATGCACTCAAGCCTATGTCGCATGAATGGCATGACGGCGGCGCTTATGCTCTGCTCGGGCCATCAGGCTGCGGCAAAACAACGTTGCTGAATATCATCTCCGGACTGCTGCAACCCAGCGAAGGTCAATTATTGTTTGATGATGTGGACGTCAGCACCCTGCCCACCGAGCAGCGCAATATTGCCCAGGTTTTTCAGTTTCCCGTGTTGTACGACACCATGACAGTGGCCGAAAACCTGGCGTTTCCGCTGCGCAACAGGCGTGGCCCGGACAAGCTGTCGAATACGGAAATTCAGCAGCGGGTGCAACAGGCGATCACCATGCTTGGCCTTGAGGCCATGGCCAATCGCAAGGCCCGTGGCCTGAGCGCCGATGACAAGCAGAAAATTTCACTGGGCCGGGGGCTGGTGCGCACCGATGTCAATGCCATTCTGTTTGACGAACCATTGACAGTGATCGACCCGCATCTGAAATGGCAATTACGGACCCAGCTCAAGCAGATCCACCGGCAGTTTGGTCACACCATGATATATGTGACACATGACCAGACCGAAGCCCTGACCTTTGCCGACAAGGTGGTTGTGATGCTTGCGGGTGAAGTGCTTCAGACAGGTACGCCACAGGAGCTGTTCGATTCACCACAACATACATTTGTTGGCAAATTCATCGGCTCACCGGGCATGAATATCCTGCCCTGTGAGCTCCAGGGCACACAGGCCCTGATAGACGCACACCGGGTGACCCTGGCGCGCGAGTACCCGTCCCTGACAGGTGTGATTGAACTGGGAATTCGACCGGAGTTTGTTTACCTTGACGACAGTGAACAGAGTCTGCCGGTACAGATAACAGGCGTTGAAGATGTGGGGCGGCACCGGATCGTTCGGGCCATGCTGGGCAGTCATCCCCTGGACATCGTTGTCCCGGAGCATCAGACCATCCCCACCGCCCCTCGTGTTCTGTTCGATAACAAACGAATCAACATTTATCAGAACTCACAGTTGCTGGGCTGGGAGCATCCCTCATGAAAACACAGAACAACAAGGCCTGGTTTTTTGTCCTGCCGGTACTGTTGCTGGTGGCTTTCAGCGCCGTCATCCCGCTGATGACCGTCGTGAACTATTCGGTTCAGGACTCCTTCGGCAATAACGAGTTCTACTGGGTAGGGCTGGAGTGGTTCCAGGAAGTGCTGGCGTCCGAGCGTTTCCACAACTCATTGATGCGCAATCTGCTGTTCTCCGGCCTCATCCTGTTGATTGAAATTCCACTGGGCATTGCAGTCGCACTGGCCATGCCCCGGCGCGGCTGGGGAGTATCGGTATGCCTGGTACTGATGGCCCTGCCGCTGCTGATTCCCTGGAACGTGGTCGGCACCATCTGGCAGGTATTTGCCCGGGTCGATATCGGCCTGCTGGGACATTCCCTGGCTGCGCTGGGCGTAGACTATAACTATACCCAGGACACCTTTGATGCCTGGGTGACCCTGATTCTGATGGATGTCTGGCACTGGACCAGCCTGGTGGTGCTGCTGTGCTACTCCGGGCTGGTGTCCATACCGGATGCCTATTATCAGGCTGCGCGTATTGATGGTGCCTCACGCTGGGCGGTATTTCGTTACATCCAGTTGCCGAAAATGCGGCGTGTACTGGTGATTGCTGTACTACTGCGCTTCATGGACTCGTTCATGATATACACCGAACCCTTTGTTGTGACGGGCGGCGGACCGGGCAATACCACCACCTTCCTTTCCATAGATCTGGTGCAGATGGCGATCGGCCAGTTTGATCTTGGGCCGGCCGCCGCCATGTCGCTGATCTATTTCCTGATCATCCTGCTGATAAGCTGGGTGTTTTACACGGTCATGACACATCAGGACAGTGATTCGGTCACCGACAGCCGTCAGGGAGGGAATCACCAATGACAGCGGTCAGAGGTTCTGTCACCAGCAAACACTGGTTGTTACCCACATTCTATATTCTTTTTCTCATGCTGCCGCTGTACTGGCTGCTGATGATGAGTTTCAAAACCAATCAGGAGATTCTCTCGACATTTTCGCTGTGGCCGCAGGACTTTACCCTGCAGAACTACCGGACCATTCTGACCGATGCCAGTTGGTACAGCGGCTATATCAACTCCATGATTTACGTGGTGATGAACACGGTGATTTCTCTGGCCGTGGCCCTGCCGGCGGCCTACGCGTTTTCGCGCTACCGGTTTCTGGGTGACAAACATCTGTTTTTCTGGCTGCTGACCAACCGCATGGCGCCACCGGCGGTGTTTGTGCTGCCTTTTTTCCAGTTGTACTCCGCATTTGGCCTGATTGATACCCATATCGCGGTCGCGCTGGCCCATTGCCTGTTCAATGTGCCTCTGGCGGTGTGGATTCTGGAAGGTTTCATGTCCAGTGTACCCAAGGAGATCGATGAAACCGCCTACATCGATGGTTATTCCTTCCCGCGATTCTTTGGCAAAATCTTCATGCCTCTGATTGCGTCAGGGATTGGTGTAGCGGCGTTTTTCTGTTTCATGTTTTCCTGGGTGGAGCTTTTGATTGCGCGCACTCTGACAGTGACTGAGGCCAAGCCCATATCGGCAATCATGACCCGTACCGTATCAGCGTCGGGTCTGGACTGGGGTGTACTGGCGGCAGCAGGCGTGTTGACTGTCATCCCCGGAGCGCTGGTGATCTATTTTGTGCGCAACCATATCGCCCGGGGTTTTGCACTGGGTCGCGTTTAGGAGACGTAATCAATGGATCTATCATGGATGGCGTGGACCACACCAACAGCAATTTTTTTCGCCGTGATTGCTGGCTTGCTGGTACTAATGTGCGCCTGGGAAGCAGTCAGTCCCGGTGGCGCGCCGCGCAAGGGGATCCTGCAGATTGAAACCACGCGAGGGGATCGTCTTTTTGTAAGCCTGCTGGGCAGTGCGTTTATCAATATGGCCTGGCTGATGTTCGCGGGCCCACCGCTGTGGTGGGCGCTGGGAGCCTGTCTACTGTTTGCCCTGTTCGTTTTTTTGTTTGTCTGATAACAATAACCGGAGATCACTCATGTTCCACAAAAAAACTGCCCTCGCTGCCCTGATTGGCGCCGCCAGCCCATTGTTGTTGCTCTCATCATCGCCGCTGCTGGCAGACACCGCAGCGGCGCAGCGCTGGCTGGACGAGTTTCAGCCTTCCACCCTCAGTCGTGAAGAGCAGATGAGCGAACTTCAGTGGTTCATTGATGCGGCACAGCCTTACCGCGGAATGCAAATCAAGGTTGTTTCCGAGACCCTGACCACACACGAATACGAGGCCCAGACGCTGGCCCGGGCATTCACCGAAATCACCGGAATTGAAGTGACACATGACCTGATTGGCGAAGGTGATGTAGTGGAAAAGCTGCAGACACAGATGCAGTCTGGCGAGAACATATACGATGCCTACGTCAATGATTCTGACCTGATTGGTACCCATTTCCGTTATCAGCAGGTGCGCAATCTTACCGACTGGATGGTCAATGAAGGTCGTGATGTCACCTCGCCAACGCTCGATCTGGATGATTTTATCGGGCTGTCGTTTACCACCGCGCCGGATGGCAAGGTCTATCAGTTACCTGACCAGCAGTTTGCCAATCTGTACTGGTTCCGTTATGACTGGTTTACCGATCCGGAAATCAAGGCGCAGTTTCAGGAAAAATACGGTTACGAGCTGGGTGTACCGGTGAACTGGTCGGCGTATGAGGATATCGCCGAGTTTTTTACCAATGACATCGGGACCATCGATGGGCGCCGTGTTTACGGCCACATGGATTACGGTAAAAAAGACCCCTCCCTGGGCTGGCGTTTTACCGATGCCTGGCTGTCGATGGCCGGGGCCGGTGATGTCGGCATCCCCAATGGCCTGCCCGTTGACGAGTGGGGCATTCGTGTGGATGGTTGTCGCCCAGTCGGCTCCAGTGTGGAGCGTGGTGGTGCAACCGATGGACCAGCCGCCGTGTATTCGGTGACCAAGTATGTTGACTGGCTGCAAAAGTACGCCCCACCGGAAGCTGCCGGCATGGTATTCAGCGAAGCGGGGCCGGTCCCGGCCCAAGGGAATATTGCCCAGCAGATATTCTGGTACACCACCTTTACCGCAGACATGGTCAGTCCCGGCTTGCCGGTAATGAACGAGGACGGAACTCCCAAATGGCGCATGGCGCCCTCTCCGCGCGGGGCCTATTGGGAAGAGGGTCAGAAGTTGGGCTACCAGGACGCCGGATCCTGGACACTAATGAAATCAACACCGGTAGACAGGGCCAGTGCGGCGTGGCTGTATGCCCAGTTTGTGACCTCAAAGACCGTATCACTGAAGAAAAGCCACGTGGGCCTGACCATCATCCGGGACTCGGATATTCGCCACGAAAGTTTTACCGAGCGATCCGCAGAACTGGGTGGACTGGTTGAATTCTATCGCTCACCGGCACGATTGCAATGGACGCCCACCGGTACCAATGTGCCTGACTACCCACGCCTTGCTCAATTGTGGTGGCAGAACATTGGCGATGCCGCATCGGGCGCCAAGTCTCCGCAGGAGGCAATGACTGCCCTGGCCACTGCCCAGGATCGTCTGATGCAGCGCCTGGAGCGGGCCAATGTGCTGGGGGAATGCGGACCACGTCTGAACGAACCGCAAAGTCGTGAATACTGGTTCTCCCAGCCAGGGGCGCCCAAGCCGCCGTTGGCCAATGAAAAACCAACACCTCTGACAGTGGACTATGATGAACTGGTGAAAAGCTGGCAGTAGATTGGGCGTGTAGTTAATCGAATTGTTATATGCCTTGCACGGCAATTATTATGCGCATAAACTATGCGCATTTGTTATGCAGGGCTCGCACTATGGCCGATTTCTACAATGCTGAAGCACCGAAAAAACCGACTAACGTCAGTATAAACAGTGACTTACTTAGCCAAGCAAGAAGCCTGAAAATCAATTTGTCTGCGACACTTGAACAAGCACTTACCGAACAATTGCGCGCACAGCGGAGGGTTCAATGGCGCCAGGAAAACGCTTCAGCTATCCAGGCCTACAACGACCATGTCGAAAAGAATGGCACATTTAGCGACTCTGCAAGGAAGTTCTGATGGCTCAATTCGTTGCCTACCAGAACCCGAATCCCAATAGCTGCGAGCAGTTCCCTTACTTGTTGGATATCCAAAGCAACCTGCTTGATGATCTGCGTACTACCATTGTAGTGCCACTAAGTCCTTCGGAGTCAGTCGCTAATATCACCATTTCGAAGCTGAATCCTGTGCTAGATATAAATGGCAACCGCTTTACAGCAATGGTGCAAGATATGGCTGGCATAGATCGTAAACAGCTTGGCCGTGAATTTTGCGATCTTGCACTTTACCGATCTGAAATTATCGCTGCTGTCGATTTCGTGCTCTCTGGCATATAACATTTGTATCGTGCGCTAGCCTTTTCAGATCTTTGTGCCAGAACATCATTAGCGCACTGGATGAGAACGAAGTGGGTCGCGCAAGGCACGCTACCACCCTACGGGTGCAATCAGCATGGATTGGCCTCCTACGTTTTAAATACGATTAAGATAGGAGTACCACTGAAAGCGTAGAATGCGCTGCAAAGCGACTTGAGTTGGTGCCCGGGACCGGACTGTTGCGCTTGCGCAACTGCGCAGCCGCAGGCTGGGCGAAGCCCGAGCCCGCAGGGCGAGCTCATCGAACCGGTAGTACCACTGAAAGCGTAGAATGCGCTGCACAGCGACTTGAGTTGGTGCCCGGGACCGGAATCGAACCGGTACGGTGTTGCCACCGAGGGATTTTAAGTCCCTTGCGTCTACCAATTTCGCCACCCGGGCATGGGAGGCTTTCTTTATACTGTGTGCCTTTGGGGAGGCTGTCCCTTGCGGCCGCTCTCGGACGTCCTGTCCTCCGCGGCACCAGTACGTCCTGTACGTGCCTCGACCCATTCGAGGCGCGCATTGTATATCAAGCTCACCAAAATTCATAACCTGCACTTTTCGTCGCCGTGCTGAGTTACGCCACCTCACCAAACCGATCACCGAAGGATAAGACCTTAATATTCGGCACCTTACAGGCTGGTCCTTGCGTATACATTGCCTGTGACGCGTTTTTTGCTTATGGTTTGTCACTTTTACAACTGGAACTGCAATGACGCTGGCCAAGAAAATACCTCTGCCCTCAATTCTCGCCCGCGTGGTAATGATCACCTCTTTCACGCTACCAGCGACACTGCTGGCACAGCAGGCGGATCACAATGAGCACGAAGAGCATGACGAACACGCTGAGATCGAAGAAATTGTTGTCAGCTCCACACGGAATCGTCGCAGCTTCGCTGATCAACCTACCCGAGTCGAGGTGCTGGCTGGTGAGGAGATAAACGAAAAGGCAAACATGAAGCCAGGCGACATTCGCATGCTGCTTAACGAAAGTACGGGCATTCACGTTCAGCAGACCTCGCCGACCAGCTTCAACTCCAGCATCCGCATTCAGGGTCTGGACGGCAAATATACACAACTGCTGCGCGACGGAATGCCTTTGTTTGGAGGTTTCTCTGGCAGCCTGAGTCTTCTGCAGATTGCACCGCTCGACTTGCAGCAGGTGGAGGTAATCAAAGGCGCCAACTCGACACTTTACGGTGGTGGCGCTATCTCGGGACTGGTAAACCTGATTTCCAAAAGACCCGCTGGCGAACCAGAAACTTCAGTACTGCTGAATGCGACGTCTGCCCGCGGACTGGATGCCAGCGCTTTCAGTTCTGGCTGGCGTGGAGATCTCGGCGGCACAGTCTTTACCAGTTATAACCGAAGTGAAGGTTATGACCCGGCTGATAATGGACTCAGCGCCATCCCCAAATTCGAACGATGGACTTTTGCACCTAAACTATTCTTTGAAGGTGAACGTTCTCGAGGCAATATCGGTTTAAGTGCAGTTGTTGAGGATCGGCTGGGCGGCGAGATGGCATTCATCAATGGCGACCGAAGCAGACCCGCCTTTTTTGAAAAGAGCGAAACAAGCCGACTGAGCTCTCAATTTGACTACAGCCGTCAATTGTCGTCAGGCAGAGAGCTGGTCGTTCGCAATAGTATCAGTCACTTCGACCGCGAACTCATCTTACCCGACTGGCAGTTCTCTGGCGTGCAATTCTCCAGCTTTAGCGAAGCACATGTGCTTGGCTATCTCGGAGCCATTGACTGGGTTGCAGGTGTCACTGTCCAGACAGAAGATTTTGACCATCGTCCCCTATCGGCAAACGACTTCAATCATGATTTCAGTCACTCGACATTTGGAGGCTTCTTCCAGGGCACTGCCTCGCTTACGGATACGATAAGTGTGGAATCCGGTCTGCGGATCGACCACAGCTCCAACTACGGTAACTTTCTGCTGCCACGTGTATCACTGATGTATCAGCTTGATGACGCAACGACACTCAGACTTGGTGGCGGACTGGGCTACAGCACGCCATCACTGTTTAGCGACGACGCTGAAGATCTTCACTATCAGAACGTGCGGCCCTTAGAGGCATCGCGACTGGACGCGGAGCGTTCTGCCGGGGTCAATATGGATCTCAATCGTTCATTCGAGCTGGAACAAGGGGTTGACCTGAATGTCAATCTACTGCTGTTCTACACGCAAGTAGACGACCCTCTGCGGCTCCTCCGGCAAGCTGATGACACCTATGCGTTTGCACAACCGTATGACAGGCTGGACACCAGAGGATCTGAGATCAACGCTCGTTTTACCTGGGGCGATCTCAAGCTGTTTCTTGGTTACACCTACACCGACGTACAGGAGCATCGAGGCAATGAGACTCGCGACTATCCGCTGGTACCTCGGAGCCGTCTTAATAACGTGCTTGTCTATGAGCGACACGGCGATCTTCGCGTAGGGCTTGAAGCTTATTATTACGGACCACAGACTTTGAACGATGGCAGCGACAGTAAAAGCTACTGGATTTATGGATTGATGATGGAGAAGTACATCAATGAGGATTCTTCGGTCTTTCTGAATTTTGAGAACTTCACTGACACGCGCCAGACACGATTCGAATCCATTTATGGCGGCCCAATCCAGAATCCCGAGTTCCGCGACATTTATGCGCCACTGGACGGCTTTGTGATCAATGGTGGCGTTAAATTGACGTTTTGATCCATCAATCGCATCAGCGACGAATGACTAATCGAAAAAGACTACTCTGAGGATGACGGATTGAGGTGTCTGTAAATGATACCTGCCGTCTCTGCCACCACCGGGTTCACGGTTGCCTGGACGGTATCAAAGTCATCTGTGGATTCAGACTGGGCGAAAATGGCCAGCGCGATCTCATTCCCCGGCCAGAGCAGATAGCCCAGATCATGCGTCACCGAGGCATTTTCGCCAGTTTTATGTGCGATGGGCGTGCCCTCGGGCACCCCTGCCCCAATTTTGGTTTTAACGGTCTGTGCCGACATCCAGTCGATGATGGTTTGTCTTGACTCGTCGCTCAGGAAGCTGCCGTCGTAAATGGCTTTGAGCAACTGGATGCTGTCCTCAGCGGTAATGTAATTCTCTTTCTCCGGTGGCGTTGCCGCCTCAAACATCTTGCGACCGAACTGCATGATCTTCAGGCCCAGTTCATCCGCCAGCCTCTGCATGGCGTCATAACCAACCACATCGACCAGCACGTTGGTAGCGGTGTTGTCGCTGACGGTTACTGTCAGATCTGCCAGTCTGCGCAGCGTCACTTCGTTGGGGACCGGCTCATTTTGAATCTCGCCGTAACCACCTACGATATCGTCCTGTACAACGACAGTGGTATCTTCCAAAGAAAGCATACCTGAATCGACCTGCTGCATCAGCGTGGCAATCAGCAGCATCTTGATGGTGGACGCGGGAGGATACGATTCAGTGGAACCAACCAGAGTCATGGCGCCACTATTGACGCCTGCCAGACCGGCGACTCCAATCGAAAGACGAATATTGTCACGGCTGGCGGCCGCTACTTTAGTTTCCAGGGCCTGAACCATCATCTGCCAGTCGCCTGAGGGCTGGGCGTGGGATGTGCCTGCCAATGCCATCATCAGCATGGCGATCGAGGGAAATTTCTTCATGAAGTGACCAGCTGTTGTTGTTTTCATAGCGGCAGAATAACCGCATACGAAAAAGCTGTCACTAAACAGGGCGCGCTGACTGGACGAGGAATTTTGTGGAGATTGAACGAAATCAGGGAAGTTGGAGGCTGGGGTCGGAATCGAACCGGCGTACGCGGAGTTGCAGTCCGCTGCATGACCACTCTGCCACCCAGCCTTGATTGTTTCGGGACCTACCTGGCAGACAGATAACACCCGGACTGGCCAGTGGCCTAAAGTTTGGAGCGGGAAACGAGACTCGAACTCGCGACCCCGACCTTGGCAAGGTCGTGCTCTACCAACTGAGCTATTCCCGCTTTAACTGGTTTTACTGCGTCTTTTGCATCACTGCGAAAGAGGCGCTTATTCTAATGCCATTCGTTACGATGTCAAGCACCGAAACCGTAAATTTTTATCTAATTTACTTCAGTGATGGCCATGCATTCTTCACATAAATCACCATCGACCACAGGCTCAGAGCGGCGGCAAGATATATCAATCCGTACCCGATTTGCAAGAGCCAATACGGGTATTCTGGTGAGTAGGCCAGCAGCACGATGATGGCGATCATCTGCACGGTTGTCTTCAATTTGCCAACATAGGCTACAGCCACCGCATCACGCTGATTGCGACTCGCCATCCACTCTCGCAGCGCCGATATGAACACCTCGCGGCCAATGATGACAGCGGTCGGCAGCACAAACCAGGGGCTGGGGAAGTTGGCGGTCAGCAGCACCAGCGCCATGACCACCAGCAGCTTGTCCGCCACCGGATCCAGGAATGCACCGAAGGCTGATGTCTGATTCAGTCGTCGGGCCAGATAACCATCCAGCCAGTCGCTAAGGCTTGCAACCGTGAAAAGCACGGCAGCGGCAAGCTGGCTCCACGGCTGTCCGCTGTAGTACACCATCACAATCACTGGTACCAGCAGCACGCGTGACATGGTTACCAGATTGGCAGCATTCATGGCTTATTCCTTGTCATCTGTAACACCTTCTTCCCGGAGACGCCGCATTCTACTCATTATGCAGTGACTCATAAATAACAGCGGCCAGTTTTTTACTGATGCCGGGCGTTCGCGCCAGATCGGCCTCGCTCGCGCGCATTACCTCCTGTTGACCACCAAAATACTTCAATAGCTCCCGACGCCGTGCCGGGCCCAGGCCCGGAATCTGCTCCAGCGGTGATTGCGTGCGGGTTTTTGCGCGGCGCTGACGATGACCGGTGATGGCAAAGCGATGGGCTTCATCGCGCACCTGCTGCAGCAGATGCAGGGCGGGTGAGTGCGCCGGGATGGCAATCTCCTGATAGCTGTCGCCCACGGCCAGAAACAGCGTCTCCTGCCCTGCCCGCCGACTGATGCCCTTGGCGATACCAATCAGCAGCATCTGATCCAGCAGCTCGGGCGAGAGCTGGCGATTGAGCACGTCCACCGCCTGGGCAAGCTGGCCCTTGCCGCCGTCAATCAGCAGAATGTCTGGGGTTAAAGGGGACGGAGTTTTTTTGCGCTCGCGCAAAATTACTCCGTCCCCTTTAACGTCCGTATCCCCTACTTCAGGAGCCTGCTCGCCCGCAGCGGCCTGCTCACTCCCTTCAGGCGCATCTTCGAGCAGGCTCTCGGCCACTACCCGGAACCGACGTGACAGCGCCTGCTCCATGGCTGCGTAATCATCGCCAGCCTGGATGTCCTTGATATTGTAGCGGCGGTAGTCGGATTTAAGCGGACCGTTGTGGTCAAAGGCCACACAGGAGGCGACCGTGCTTTCACCCATGGTGTGGCTGATGTCAAAGCATTCTATGCGCCGCGGGATAAAATCCAGCTCCAGTTCGGCCTGCAGTCGCTCAAAGCGCTGCAGCATGGTCTGGCGGTTATTGATATGGCTTTGAATGGCCTGTTCGGCGTTACCGGTGGCCATGGCCAGCCAGCGGGCGCGATGACCCCGTACCGAGGCGGTCAATCGAATCTGTTTGCCAGCAGCGGTGCCAAGCGCCTCCTGCAGGCTCTGACTGCCCTTAATGGCAGGTGCAATAATGATTTCCGCCGGGATCAGACCCGAGCCGGTGGTGACACCATCCCGCAGGTAGTACTGCGCGATAAATGATGCCAGCAGATCAGCCGCCGATTCTGCGAGCTTGTCCTTGGGAAAAAAGTTGCGGCTGCCGATGATGCGCCCACCACGAATGGTGATCACATGTACGCAGGTATAGGCGCCCTCCAGCACGGCAGACATGACGTCGGCATCACTGCCGCCACCGGAGACAACCTGCTCGCTCTGGATACGACGCAGGTCACTGATGCGGTCGCGCAGTCTGGCGGCACTCTCGAACTCCAGTGCCGCAGATTTCTGCTCCATGCGCCGTCCCAGTTCCTGCACCAGTGAATCGCTTTTGCCCTGCAGAAACTGTGTGGCATCGCGGACATCCTGCGCGTAGTCCGTCGGTGAAATATACCCCACGCAGGGCGCGGTACAGCGGCCAATCTGGTACTGCAGACAGGGCCGGCTGCGATTGCGGAAATAGCTGTCCTCGCACTGGCGCACGCGGAACACTTTCTGCAGCAACGCCAGACTTTCGCGTACTGCACTGGCACTGGGAAATGGCCCGAAAAACGTAGCGTCACGTTTGCGGCTGCCACGGTAGAACGCCAGTCTTGGATAGGCATCCTTGTGCGTCAGCATGATGTAAGGATAGGTCTTGTCGTCGCGCAGCTGGATATTGTATGGCGGACGATACTTCTTGATCAGATTCTGTTCCAGCAGCAGCGCTTCGGCTTCACTGTTGGTGATCGTAACATCTATATTGGCAATGTGTGAGACCAGCGCCATGGTCTTGGCATCCAGACCACTGGCACGGAAATAATTGCTGACCCGTTTTTTCAGATTGCGGGCTTTGCCTACGTAAAGAACTTCACCTTTCTCATCCAGCATGCGGTAGACGCCGGGCCGCTGGCTCATCACCGCCAGTGCGGCCTTGGCATCGAAACCACTGGTATTTTGATTGATGATATCGCTCATGAGATTCCGTTGATGATCTGAACTTCCGGCTCAAGATGCACGGCAAAACGTTGCCAGACATCCTGTGCAATCTGAGCGGCCAGCTCCATCAGCGCCTGACCTGGCTGAACAGGACCGGCATCGGCACGGAAATCATGCACCAGCACCAGCGCCTGCTGATCATGGACGCCGATATTGCCGCGGCGCAGACCTTTCCAGCCGGCCTTTTCAATCAACCAGGCCGCAGGAAGTTTGACATGCAAAGGATCACCGGGGATCTCAAACAGTGGCAGCTGTGGCCACTGCTGGCTCAGCTCATGATAGTGCTGCCGGTTGACAACAGGATTGCGAAAAAAACTGCCCGCGTTACCCAGCACTGTCGGATCCGGCAGTTTGCTGCGGCGCACTGCACAGACAGCATCGAAAACCTGTTGTGCGCTGATTTCTTCGTGTGACTCTGCAATGCTGCTGTTGTCCGAATCAAGGCCAGCCACCTGTAAGGCATTGCGTAAAGCAGGATACGTCAGCACCGGGGTAAACTGCTGAGACAGCCTGAAAGTACAGGAAAGAATAATGGCTTTGTCGCGTAGACGGTTTTTGAAGATGCTGTCACGATAGGCGAATTCGCACTGCTCTGCTGTGAGCGTTTCTACCTGACCACCGTCGCGATCGAGATAGCGCAGGCTGTGAAAACGCTGTGCCAGCTCAACGCCGTAGGCACCGATATTCTGCACCGGGGCAGCTCCGACGCGACCTGGAATCAAGGCCAGATTCTCAAGCCCGAACCAGCCCCGGGAAAGCGTGTACTCCACAAACTGGTGCCAGTTCTCCCCCGCAGCGGAGGTCACCAGCATATCTTTGCCATCGGCACACGCCTGCACGCCCATAAGGTCCATGACAATGACCACACCAGGGTAGTCTCTGGCGAACAGCACATTGCTGCCGCCGCCCAGAACCATGACTGGGAGGTCCATGCGCGAGGCGTGCGCCAGGACACCAGGCAGCTCATCTTCCTGCTCAACTCGCACCAGCCAGCGGGCGCGCGCCGGCAGGGCCAGCGTCGTCAGTCCGGCTAGATCAGCATTGGCTCGCCAGTGAGCTGGTGCGCTCATCAGATCTCTGTGTCCGACAGGAAGCGACGGACCGCTTCCAGGTCTTCGGGCGTGTCAACACCGGCGGGAACATGCTGCACGGCTTTGTCCATGATAATTCGGACTCCGTGGTGCATGGCACGCAACTGTTCAAGCCGCTCGCTGACTTCCAGCCAGGCACGTGGCCAGCCAACAAACTGATTCAATGTTGCAACCCGGTATGCGTAAACGCCAATATGACGTTTGGCCTGAATATTTTCACCGTCCTGCCAGGGAATCGGGGAGCGACTGAAGTACAGCGCATAACCCTCGCCATCGGTGACAACTTTCACGGCATTGGGATTGCGCCATTCATGCGCATCCTCTATCTCGTGGTACAGACTGCTGATGCCCGCATCAGCGTTGTTCTGAAGATTTTCTGCCACCTGATTGATCGTGGCTGCAGGAATCAATGGTTCATCACCCTGCACATTGACGACAATCGCCGAGGCATCCAGGCCCAGCAGTGAGGCAACCTCCTGTATTCGATCAGTACCGGATTGATGGTCGGCGCGTGTCATCACCACCTCGCCACCAAAACCGCGCACAACCTCAGCAATACGCTCATCGTCAGTGGCAATGTAAACCGCACTGGCCGCACTCTCGCAGGCGCGCTCGTACACATGCTGAATCATTGGTTTGCCCACGATGTCCAGCAGTGGTTTTCCCGGCAGTCGTGTCGACGCAAACCGTGCTGGAATCACAACTACAAAACTCATTGTCTTACCCCCGCTTTCCTGAATCTTGCGACCGCATGACTGCACACTTACTGTCAGCGATCTTCGCGTTCCTGCTCGGTCAGTGTCCGCGCTTCGCTTTCCAGCATCACCGGGATGTCGTCGCGAATCGGGTAGGCCAGCGCGTCTGCGTAACAGATCAGTTCGGCCTGCTCGCGTTTGTAGTCCAGCGGCCCTTTGCAGACGGGACAGACCAGTATGCTCAACAGTTTTTTATCCATGTTCCTTGTCTCCCATGTTCGCAGACGTGCTGCGAATGGTGTTCAGTCTGTTTATCACGGCAGTCAGCACATCCTTGTCCAGTTGTGGTTCAATGGCCAGATACCACCAGTTGTCCTGGGCAAAGCGTTCACATTTGACCGCATCTTTTTCTGTCATCAACAGCAGGTCTTTGCCAGCGAAGGACAGATCGGCAGCACGGTAGGCGTAATGATCCGGAAAACCCTCACAGTGAGCGGTGATCCCCATCGCCGACAGCGAATCAAAAAAGCGTTGCGGATGGCCTATTCCTGCTATTGCATACACCTGGCGCTTATCACTTTCGTCGGAGAGTTTCACCATCTGAAAATTCTGCAGGCTGACACGCTGTCCGGTTTTTACATTGATCCACGCGGCTGGCTGCAAGTGCACGGAACCGATCGGGGCGGATTGTTGCTCTAAGGTGGTAGCCAGCTGGGCCTCTGCCTGCTTGCCATTCAACACGATAACATCCACTCCGGCAAGTCGCTGCGCAGGCTCGCGCAGCGGGCCGGCGGGCAGTGTCAGGCCGTTGCCAAAACCTCGCTCGGCGTCCACCACTACGACCTCGATATCCCGTCCCAGTCGATAGTGCTGCAGTCCGTCATCACACACGACGACATCACACAGTCCGCTTTCCTCCAGTGCCCGCAATCCCCGGCAACGGTCGGGATCGACGACCAGAGGGCCGCGATGGTGGCGGCGCAGCAGTCGCGCTTCATCACCACTGGCGCGCACATCTGTGTCTGCCTCAACAAACAGGGGGTAGTGGCGGGACTGACCACCGTAACCCCGGCTCAGCACGCCGGCTCGCCATCCCTGCTGCCGAAGGGCACTGCCGAGCGCCAGAACAACCGGTGTTTTGCCAGCGCCGCCGACTGTCAGATTACCAACGATAATGACGGGCAAGGCTGACGTACATTGTTGTGCCGTCAGACGTCGCCGACGTGCCGCGACAAGCAAATTGAACAACCAGGATAGCGGGCGAAGCAGCTGCAACCACCAGGCACCACGATACCAGGCATCAACCAGCCACATCAGTCGGCAGTCTCGCTGGATTGGCTTTCACTGGCACTGTCGAACGGATTCATGAGGCCCGACTCACTGAACTGCATGCGGTGCAAACGTGCATAGTGTTTATCAAGCGCCAGCAGCTCTTTATGCGTGCCACTCTCAACGATGCGCCCCTGATCCATGACGACAATCAGATCGGCGTTCTCGATGGTGGACAGGCGGTGTGCGATGACAAAGGTAGTGCGGCCGCGAATCAGCTCTGCCAGTGCCTGCTGGATATGCTGCTCGGACTCGGTGTCCAGTGCCGAGGTTGCTTCGTCCAGTATCAATACCGGTGAGTCTTTCAGGAAGGCGCGTGCAATCGCCAGCCGCTGCCGCTGCCCGCCCGACAACAGTCCGCCGCCATCACCCACCTGGGCATCATAGCCGCCCGGCAGTTTCTGAATGAACTCGTCGGCATGAGCGTTGCGCGCCGCCTGCTGTACTTTTTCCAGCGTGACTTCTTCGCCCAGACCGTAGGCAATATTCTCGGCGACGGAGCCTTCAAACAGCACGACATCCTGCGTCACCATGGCCATTTGCTGCCGCAGATTAATCAGGGCATATTCTGTTATTGGAACGCCATCGAGACGGATCTCACCCTGCTGATAGTCATAGAAGCGCGGCAGCATATTCACCAGCGTGGACTTGCCACTGCCGGAGCGGCCCACCAGCGCGACGGTGGTACCCGGTTCCACACGCAGCGTGATGCCGTTAAGCACCGGCTTGGCCGACTCGTAGGCAAACTGCAGCTGATCAAACTCCACCAGACCTTTGACCCGGCCCGCTGTATGCGTGCCAGTGTCACGTTCGCGCTCATTGTCGAGCAGCTCAAAAATACTGCTGGCAGCAGATATGCCACGCTGGATGATGGCATTGACGCCGGACAGTTGTCGCAGTGGTTTGCTGAGCATGCCGGCCAGTGTCAGGAAGGTCACCACCTCCCCTGCTGATGCCCCGCCGAGAAATTCCGGCGCCAGCGCCAGCCAGATCAGAATGGCCATGGCCATCGCGACGATCAACTGGATCAGTGGTGTGGCGGTGGCTTCGGTAACCACCATCTTCATGTTCTGGCGACGGTTGCGCTCGCTGGAGCGCAGAAAGCGCTCCGATACATATTCACCAGCGTTAAAGGTGCGAATCACTTTCTGGCCCTTGATGGACTCATTGGCAATCTGTGTGACATCACCCATGGAGTCCTGCATCTGCCGACTGTAGCGGCGATAGCGTTTGGTGGCCATGTGAACGATGAGTGCCATGCACGGCGCCACCAGCAGGAAAACCAGGCTGAGGCGCCAGTTAACCCAGAAAAGCCAGGCCAGCAGGCCAATCACGGTAAGGCCTTCGCGAAGCACAACGGTAATAGCGTTTGTGGCCGCACCCTTGATCTGCATGACGTCGTAGGTGACTTTGGATACCAGACGGCCGATAGTGTTGCGATCGTAATAGGCTATTGGCACATTCAACAGCTGGTCGAGCACCTCGCAGCGCAGCTTGTGCACCACGTGATTGGCAGTGTGTTCAAGCGAATAGTGCCCCAGAAACCCGCCAACACCGCGCGCCAGCACAATCAGTACACAGAGAATGGGACTGATGATACGCGCGTCGGCGTTATTGGCTTCGATCTGATCGATGGTCCAGCCCAGCCAGGCTGCAGTAGCCGGCGTGGTGACCGCAAAAATGATGTAACCCAGCAGGCTGATCGCAAAATAGCCCAGGAAGGGTCGGATGTAACGCAGCAGCCGGGCGTATACCTGTGCCCCGGTCATCAGGGCAGCGGCTTCGGGGCCGGATGGAGGCGACTGGCCTGGTGCCTGTTGTGGCTGGGTATCACTCATTGACACCGCCCCCCTCGACCGTACTGTCGGCACCCTGCTCTTCACCGGGTTCGCGGGTTGCGATACTGAAGCCACT
Organism: Pseudohongiella sp. SYSU M77423; assembly: GCF_029911965.1. Taxonomy (NCBI): domain Bacteria; kingdom Pseudomonadati; phylum Pseudomonadota; class Gammaproteobacteria; order Pseudomonadales; family Pseudohongiellaceae; genus Pseudohongiella; species Pseudohongiella sp. SYSU M77423. The sequence continues at coordinate 96,167 of NZ_JARYTH010000007.1, forward strand.
GAATCCTGCCTGGCCTATTGCATCCATGGCGGTAATTACGGCCTGGTGGCTGGCTTCTGCATCAGCCACCAGCAGGATGGTCTGCTGCCGGTTGCCGGCGGCAACTTCCAGCAGTTGTGCCTGCAATGTGGCGCTGGTGTTATCGGCCAGCAACACATTATTGATGCTGTAGCGTCCTGTCTGGCTGACCATCACTTCGATCTGGTCGGGTGCAGGTTCGGCGGCCGTCGCTTCCGCCTCTGGCAGATTGACAGCCAGCCGGGTCTCTCGTGTAAACGTGGTGGTCACCATAAAAAAGATCAACAGCAGGAAAACAACATCAATCAGTGGTGTCAGATTGATGGCGGGGTCTTCCAGCGTGCGACGCGGAAACTTCACGAGCCAGTTGCCTCAACACTGGCAGCCGCCTGCTGCTGTGCATTATCGCGGGCAGCGCTGGTTTCGGGCAGTGTCACAAAGTCCTTGATGTCTACGCGGCGATCACCGTGCAGCGCTTCTACCAGTTTGGCAGACTCCTGCTCCAGCGACAGCACCAGGGAATCCACTTTGCGGACAAAATAGCGATGGCAGGCATACGCCGGGATGGCAACCGTCAGGCCGGCGGCGGTGGTAATCAGGGCTTCGGAGATACCACCGGCCAGCGCATTGGCGTTGCCGGTGCCCTGAATCATGATTTCAGTGAACACCCGGATCATGCCAACTACCGTGCCAAGCAGGCCCAGCAGCGGGGTGATGGCGGCGATGGTGCCGAGCGTGCTCAGATAACGCTCCAGTTCATGGATGACAGCGGCGGCGCTCTGTTCGATGGCATCGTTCATCGCCTGTCGGCCCTGGCGGGCATGCAGCAGACCGGCTGCCAGAATCTGCCCCAGCGGAGAGCCCATACGCAGTTCGCGCATTTTGTTGGAGTCCAGCTCGCCGTTTTTGATCCAGGTCCAGACCTGGCCAACCGCATAACGCGGCGCAATGCGATTGTTGCTGAGTGTCCAGAAACGTTCGATAACGATGGCGATTGCCAGAATCGAACACAGGATAATTGGCAGCATCAACCAGCCACCGGCCATTACGATTTCTACCACAAGCTTAATCTCCCGCTGATTTGCCGGCTACTTTACCATATTCGCCAGACGGGTTGTTATGCCAGAAACGCCGCTGCTCGCGTCTGTGCAGGCCTTTTAATTGTGCTTGACCCGGCCCACCCAGTGTCATCGTGACTGCGCCATGGTGATCGGTACGCAGCACCTCGATGCCCAATGCCCGGGCCCGCTGCAGCACTGCCGGATCCGGATGACCGAATCGATTGCGATAACCGGCCGACACCAGCAGCCAGTCTGGCGCTACCTGCCGCAGCCAGGCCTCGGTGCTGGAGCTGTCACTGCCGTGATGGGCCGCAAGCAGGACATCGGCAGCCAGCAAATCACCCTGCTGTATGAGCAACCTGCGTTCGACCGGCGCTTCTATGTCGCCAGTCAGCAGCAGCGCATGTGAGCCTGCCGATACATGAACGACGCAGGAAGTGTTGTTGGGGTTGTCAGCTCCGCCGCCCCGCTCGGTCGGGTCAGGATGCAGCACCCGGAACTCGACAGAATCCCACTGCCAATAATGGCCGCTGCGACAAGGCTGCATTGAGGCGTCTGACACGCCGTTAAAATCCCGGAACCGTACCGGGGCGCTGCTGACCAGGCGCGTCACCGGTACTGAATCGAGTATTGAGCTCAGGCCTCCGTAATGATCCTGATGCCAGTGACTGATGATCAATACGTCCAGCTGCTGTATCCCTGCCTGTTTAAGGGCCGGCAGAATCGCCGCACGTCCGGCATCGTAGTCTGGACCCAGTGCCGTCCCGGTATCGAACAGCATGCTGTGGTGACTGGTCTGCAACAGCACGGCAAGTCCCTGCCCCACGTCCAGCATCTGCAGCCACAGTTCTCCCGGGCCCGGTCTATCGGCTCGCGGCGGCGCCAGCAGTGGCAGCATCAGCAGCAGTGCCGGCCAGCGCGGCAACAGACCACGTGGCAGCAGTAACAACAAACAGCCAACTGAAACACACAGCACTGTCAGTGGTGAAATCACTGGCCCCTGCCATAGTGGCAGCCAGCGGGCAACAGACTCCAGCCCCTGCATCAGTATGATCAGACCTGTGTCGGCGCCCTCAAGCGGCCACTGCGCAGCTGCGCTCGACACCGGCAGCAGCACGATGCCGACAAGCGCCAGCGGTACAACCCACAGACTGACAACGGGAATTGCCAGCAGGTTCACCAGCGGTGATATCCATGACACCTGCCCCGTCCACAACAGCAGCGGAACCAGTAGCGCAATGCTGACGGCAAACTGTGGTTTGAGCCAGACCAGACTGGCATGTTGCCCCCAACGCAGCCGATTGGATTGTGCACGGACCGGCTGTGCGAGTTGCTGCGGGCCGGCAAACAACAGCAGCAGAGCACCAACCGCCACAAACGACAGCCAGAAACCGGCCTGTGTGACTGCCAGTGGATCAAAGCCCAGCACGGCAGCCATGGCCAGCAATATTCGATAACTTGGCAGGACCTGCCGGCCCAGCAGCTGAACCAGCATCAGCATCGAGACCATTATCACCGCGCGTTGCGTTGGCAGAGAAAAACCGGCCATGGCACTGTAAAGCCAGGCGCCAAGCACCGCCGCCAGCGCAGCGAGACGCTGTGCCGGTATGCGCTCCAGCATGGACGCGGACATTCGCGCCAGCAGATTGATAATCCAGTAGCAGGCAGTGGCGACCAGACCCACATGCAGTCCGGAGATGACCATCAGATGGTTGGTCCCAGTGGCAGTCAGCGTGTCCCACTGCCCGTTGCTGATGCCGCTGCGCAGACCCGTCGTCAGCGCTGTCAGCAAGCCCGGAAACTGCAAGGTGTCTGTGGCGTAAACCTGCTTACGAATCTGTATGCGCCACTGATCAATCGACCAGGCCGCCGGTCGCAGCCGCTGATTGAAGGTGGTCGCCCGCACATAACCACGGGCCACGATCCCCTGCTGGGCCTGAGCCGCCTCGAAGTCATATCCGCCCGGATTTGCGAACCCGTGCACACGATTGAGCCGGACGCGCAGGCGCCATGTCTCTCCGCTTTGTGGAACAGCACCAGCGCCACCATCAAACTCACCGGTGACTGAACCGTAGGCGTTCAGGGCGATCAGATGACCAGTCAGAACCGGCGCACTCTCCTCACAGTTCTCTGGCAACAACCGCAGACAGCTGTGTTCCACGCGCAACTGAAAACGAGTCTGCTGCCCGCCAGAACGGTATGTAACAGACCCAGCCGATGCGCCTTCTGGCAGGCCTTCAACCTGTCCCTCTACCCAGATATCACGGCCTTCAAGCGCGGCAGGCAAACGACTTTCTGTGATAATCAGTCCGTGATAAACCGCACGCCCGGCACCCAGGCTCAGGCATAACAACAGGCAGGCAAAGGTTTTCCAGGAGCTGGCAGGGGCGCGCCACCAGATGGCCGTCAGCGCAAAAAGCAGAAGTATAGTCAGCAGCGCTGCGATGCCAGAACCGATATCGGGCAGTCGCGGCATAATACTGATGGCATAAATACCCAGGCAGAACAGGGCCAGTGCTGAGCGCATCCCTGCTCACCCCAAGAATTGCTGACGTCCATGCTGGGGTTATAGCTGCTCTTGGGTCAGTCTGCTGCGCGCAGTGCTTCGGCTGGCAATACTCGCGCAGCACGCCAGGCCGGGTAGACGCTGGCCAGCAGGCACAGCACCAGCACGCCAATACACACGGCGACAATATCAGACAGCATCAGCTGGGAGGGCAGGAAGTCGACTGGATAAACGTCTGCACTCAACAGCTGGGTGCCACTCCACTGCTCAAACAGCGCGAACAAGGATGACACATTCAGCGCCAGCAGTGAGCCGGCAAACAGGCCAATGCCGGCGCCGACCAGTCCGATCAGACAACCCTGCAGCAGGAATATGCGGGCAATGGTTCCCGGTGAGGCACCCATGGTGCGCAGGATCGCGATGTCACTGCGTTTGTCGCGCACGATCATGATCAGGCTGACAACCAGATTAAAGGCGGCCACAGCCACCAGCAGCCACAGCAGAAACCCAACGATGGTGCGAGACAGCTGTATGTTCTCGTAGATGGCTCCAAACCACTGCGTCCAGGTCTGCAGGTAAAAGCCCTGTGGCAGCTGTTCCTGGACAGGTGCTCGCAATGAATTCACTGCCAGCACATCATTCGTGCGCAGACGCAAACCGTTGAATCGCTGCGGCTCCCGATAAAGTGCCTGGGCATCCGGCAGCGCAATCATCACCAGACGCTCATCCAGCTCCTGCGTACCGACCCGGTAGATTCCGGCGACCGTGAAACGGCGCTGCACAGGCAAAGGTGCGATCGGGTTGATGGAAATGTCCAGGCTGTAGAGATTGACGTCGTCTCCGAGTCCAACGCCAAGCTGCTGAGCCAGCGTATGCCCCATCACAATCTGGAAACGACGCTCGGTCAGTGCCTGCAGTGAACCCTGTTGCATGAAGCTGCCCAGCGCGGATGTCTGAAGCTCCTGCTCCACGTCGATACCATTGACCAGCACTGCACGACTGTTGTTGTCTCTCGCCAGCACGCCGTTGACCTCCAGCACCGGTGAAGTGGCAATCACCCCGTCAATAGCTGCGATCTGCTGCGCCAGCAACTGCCAGCGCTCAGCACTGACGCTGTCCTCGGTCTGCACCGCTGCATGCGGCAGCACGCCCAATACATTTTCCCTGACTTCGCGATCAAAACCGTTCATCACCGACAGTACAGTGATCAGGATGGCAACACTCAGGGCAAGGCCACTGATGGTGAGCCGCGACATGAAGTTGACCAGCTGGCCACTCTGCCCGCCTGCATCTCCTGCCTGCCGTCGGCGCGCGCCCACATAACGCAGCGCAATACGTGCGGCCAGCTTCATAGAGGCAAGAAAACCAGCCCGTGCTGAATCGCCCTGCTCAAGCATGCTCAGCTTCCAGAGTGCCCTGGTTCAGCACCAGCACACGATCCAGACTGGCTGCAAAACGCTCGTCATGCGTCACAACCACAAAACTGGTCTGAAGTGATTTATTCAGTGTTTGCATCAGCGTGTGTATGCCTTCAGCCGTGCGACGGTCAAGATTACCGGTGGGTTCGTCCATCAGCACACAGCGTGGTGAGGCGACCAGTGCCCGGGCAATTGCCACCCGCTGCCGTTCACCGCCGGACAGCTCGGAGGGTTTGTGATTCAGGCGGTGGCTCAGACCCACTTCACCCAGCAACTCCGACGCGCGCGGATAGGCCTCGCGACTGCTCTGCCCGCCAATAAGCAGGGGCATGGCAACGTTCTCCAGCGCACTAAACTCACCCAGCAGATGATGGAATTGATAAACAAAGCCCAGATAACGATTGCGCAGCTGACCGCGCTCGGACTCTGACAGTCTGGACAGATCCTGACCGGCAACGTAAATCTCACCGCCACTGGGAGCATCCAGCCCGCCCAGCAGATTCAGCAGCGTTGTTTTGCCGGAGCCGGAGCTGCCGACAATCGCCACACATTCGGCGGGACGGACATTCAGGTTGATGTCGAGCAGCACATCTACTTGCTGCGGCCCCTGGGTGTAGGACTTGCGCAGGTGACGACAACTGATGACGTTAGCGGTTTGCTCCAAAACGACTCTCTCCATTAATGTTTGGTGGCGACACCTTATTCGTAGCGCAGTACATCTGCCGGCTGCACACGGGAAGCCCGCCACGCCGGATACAGGGTGGCCAGCAGACTGACACCCAGCGCACACAGACAGACCAGCACGACATCAGACCAAAGAATCAGCGCATCCAGATGGGCAATCATATAGACATCACCTGGTGCCAGCATCGCATTCAGTGCTCCCTGGAATGCACGCGTGATCTGCCCCAGGTTCATTGCCAGCAACACACCACCGGCGGCGCCGAGCAGCGTGCCCAGCACGCCCGCGGCGAAACCCTGAATCACAAACACTGACATGACAGTTGCCCGGCTGGCCCCCATGGTGCGCAGGATGGCGATATCGGCGTTCTTGTCAGCCACCGCCATCACCAGTGTCGCCACAATATTCACGGCGCCGATGACCACAATCATCAGCAGCATGAAGCCGGTCAGGATTTTCTCCATGCGCAGTGCGTCGAAAAGGCTGCGACGGGTTTCGTTCCAGCTGGCTACTGGCCACCGGCCAGCAACCGCCTCACGTGCGATGACGCCAGCATTCAGGACATCGTCCACCCGCAGCCGCAATTGCGGAACCGCGTCGTCGCGGCCGGTCAGTAACTGGCTGGCGACTGGCAGGTTGACCAGCGCCATGGCGTCATTGTCATAGAAACCAAAATCAGCAACACCCACCATCTGGAAACTGCGGGCATCCTCGGTACGCCGCTGCAGCAGGCTGTTGAGCGGCGTGACCGACATCTGCATGCCCGGGTAAAGGCCCAGCTGACCGGCAAGCCGGGTGCCAAGGATAATGCCATCGGGTGTTTCCGCCAGGAAATCCAGCATGGCCTGCAGCTGACTGTCCGGCGATTGCAAAATCTGTTTTTCAGTCTCCGGTGTTACACCGCGGACATTAACAAACTCACCGCGGCCATCAAACTGCAGCCAGGCTTCACTTTCCAGAAATGGCGCCACCGCAACCACTCCAGGCGCGGCTGCAAGGCTGTCAGCCGCCTCCCGCCAGTCAAGCAGATCGTCTGGCAGCGTGACCGCTGCATGCGGAACGGCCTTCAGTGTTTCCTCACGCATGGTGCCCGTAGAGGCATTAATCACCGAAAGCACGGCAATCAGCGCCAGTACACCCAGCGCAATGCCCAGCATGGAGATAAGTGATACAAAGGAAACCAGCTGATTTTTCTTGCGAGCGCGAACGAAGCGTAAACCAATGAACAGCGCCAGGGGTTTGCGCATGATCAGTCCTGCTCCTGCTGTTCACGCTGCAGCACACGCTGAACCGTCTTGAAGCTGACCGGTGCGATTGGCGTGCTGACACGGCTGGCGATCGCCCGCAGCGAAAGCCCCTGTGAGCGCAACTGGCGAATCTGTTTCAACACACGTTGCTCCAGCGGGTTTTCGATGAGTTTGCCATTGCTGTGAATCATATATCCAAAAGGTTTGCTGCCTCCCAGGAAGCGCCCCTTGCTGCGCTGCTCATGTTTGACCTTGAGCATACGCTGGGCTCCGCGCCGGCCTTCAATGACGGCCAGCTCTGCCAGGATCGCATCAAAATCCACCCGCGTACGCTTTAATGTCCGGGTCTGGCTAAGCTCGGCATCAAGACTGACGACATGCAGGCAGATATCATTGCCGCGCAGCCACTCCAGCGTCTGTTCCAGGTCCTGCGCACCATTGACCAGTCGGCGCAGACTGGCCACCAGCAGATCGCTGCCCGGTGGGGGTCGCCAGCCATCGTGCGTACCCTCCGAATCGGGCAACAGACGCTGACTGAAGCCCTCTCTCCAGTCATGGCTGACCTCGCGCACCCAGCGCGGCTCCGGCCAGCCCTGCCGACGACAGTAGTCCAGCAGTTGCTCGCGCTCGCGCGGATCACTGAATCCGACTGCGTCGTCATCCTGCTCGAAACTGCTGAGTCTCTGGTAGGCAAAAATTTTCATGCCCGGATTCTAGTCGAGCCGGAAATTTAAAACAAACCAGACGTTTAGGGCTGCCCAGCGACCGTTCGATAAAAACATAATGTTTGAACAATGCAAATCTTACTGCTATAGTCGCGGAGCTGCTTGTTCTGCATGTAAGGCCAGCAGCCAGATTTTAAAGTATTCCGCCATTGCGATGGCGATGAACTGTTAAGATTTTTGTACGCAAGTTTTTACAGTAAGACTGTGTTAAAGGGGACGGAGGGATTTAGAGTGCTAAATCCCTCCGTCCCCTTTAACCCAACAACCTAACTTAAGTAACCGGATCCGGAACCCGCGTGACAACACAGCGGGCGGAGTCCAGAAAGCGATTTTTTGCTGGTGGCAACCGTTAACAACGAGCGCGCACCACAGCCCTTACCCGACTGGCTTCCAACAACAACTGAGCCGGGGTTCGGGCAGGCCGGGGCTTGACCGCGGCACGAACAAACGTATCGCGCGCCAAATTGCGCAGCGATGGGATACATGGTTAATGACGGTTATGCATTGTCGCCTGAGGCTGACTGAATACCGTAGCACAGCAGCCGCACAACAACTGCAAGCCATTGTTCCAAAAGGATTTCTGATTCACTAGTTGAATCAGGCAGCTCCCCGCGTTGGTTCCTGCCCGCCACAGGTCCCTGTCAGTTTCGCACCTGGATTCACCGATCTGGTTCAACAGAGATGTGAATTCACTATGAAAAGAATGCTAATAAACGCAACGCAGGAAGAAGAACTGCGCGTTGCGCTGGTCGATGGCCAGAAACTGTACGACCTCGATATCGAAAACCGCACCCGCATTCAGAAAAAGGCCAGCATTTTCAAAGGCCGCATCACCCGCGTAGAACCCAGTCTTGAAGCCGCCTTCGTCGATTTTGGCGCTGAGCGTCATGGCTTTTTGCCGCTCAAGGAAATCGCTCCCGAATACTTCACCGGCAAATCTGACGGCGGCCGCGTCAACATCAAGGAAGCCGTTGCCGAAGGCACCGAAGTCATCATTCAGGTTGAGAAGGAAGAGCGTGGCAACAAGGGCGCAGCGCTGACCACATTTATCAGTCTGGCCGGCCGCTATCTGGTTCTTATGCCGAACAACCCCCGCGCTGGCGGCATTTCACGTCGCATTGAGGGTGATGAGCGTTCCGAGATTCGTGAAGCCATCAACAGCCTGAATATTCCGGACGGCATGGGCATCATCGTGCGCACCGCCGGCGTTGGCAAAAACCAGGAAGATCTGCAGTGGGACCTCGATTACCTGCTGTCGCTGTGGCAGTCCATCAAGGATGCCTCCGACCAGAAAAAAGCCCCCTTCCTGATCTACCAGGAAAGTAATGTCATCATCCGCTGCATCCGAGACTACCTGCGCCAGGACATCGGCGAAGTGCTGTTTGACACCCAGGAAGCCTACGAAGAAGCCCTGAACTTTGTGCGTCAGGTGATGCCGCACTACGAAGCGCGTATCAAGCACTATCAGGATCCGCTGCCGCTGTTCAATCGCTACCAGATTGAAAACCAGATCGAATCCGCCTTCCAGCGTGAAGTTAAACTGCCCTCCGGTGGCTCCATTGTCATTGATCCAACCGAAGCCCTGATCTCCATCGATATCAACTCCTCGCGTGCCACACGCGGTTCTGACATCGAAGAAACGGCGTTGAATACCAACCTGGAAGCGGCAGATGAGATTGCCCGTCAGTTGCGCCTGCGTGACATGGGCGGCCTGGTGGTCATCGATTTTATCGATATGGCCTCCACCAAGAATCAGAAAGAAGTTGAAAACCGCGTCCGCGATGCGCTGGAAGCCGACCGTGCACGCGTTCAGGTTGGCCGTATCTCCCGCTTTGGCCTGCTGGAGATGTCACGTCAGCGCCTGCGTCCGTCACTTGAAGAAACCAATGCTGTGGTCTGCCCGCGTTGTAGCGGTCAGGGCACGATCCGTGATGTGAAATCACTGTGTCTGTCCATCCTGCGTATTCTGCAGGAAGAGGCAAACAAGAAGAAAAGCGCCGAGATTCGTGCGATTGTGCCACTCAACGTGGCCTCTTATCTGCTGAATGAAAAGCGTAATGCGGTGGCTGCCATCGAACAGCAGAGCAAGACCCGCCTGCTGATCATCCCCAGCCCGTCGCTGGAGACTCCCCACTACGAAATCCAGAGCCTGAGCGCCCAGGATGGCGGCGTGGCGCTGGCCAGCTTTGAAATCGAAACCGAACACGATCACGTCGAAGAAATCGGCCAGACGCAGAAGCCGCTGCCCGTGCAGCAGGCTGCAGTGCAGGCACCCACAGTGCCAGCCGCACCGGCACCACGCGCCACTGAGTCACGTGACAAGCCGGCAGGCAAGTCAGCACCCGCCAAAAAAGGTTTCCTTGGCTCCCTGTTGTCAGTGTTTGGCGAGCTGTTTGGCGCTGCCAACGACGAAGAAGAGGAAGAAAACAAAACCGAACAGCGCGGCAGCGGCAACAATCGCAATCGCTCGCGCAGCGGTGGCAGTGACCGCAATCGCAATCGCGGCAATCGCGGCCGCGGTGGCGACTCACGCAGCCGGGACGATTCACGCGCACCACGTGACGACCAGAAGCGCGAAGAACAGAAATCAGACGAACGTGGCGGCAAAGCCCAGGCTGACAAGAGCCAGGACAAGAGCAACGACAAGGACGGAGACAACAAGCCTCAGCGCAGCCGTCGTCGTGGCGGTCGCGGCCGTAACCGCTCTGATGATGACAGCCAGGTCGGCAACCGTCAGGATCGTGGCAGTGCTGACAAGTCATCGTCTGACAGCAGTGACGAGCAGTCTGGCGATCAGCAGGACAACAGCAATCGTCGACCCAAGGGCGAGCGCAAGCCGCGCAACACTACCAAGCGCAAGCGCGGCCCGCATCCCGACGGTCAGACCGAGAGCACAGACGATCAGCAGGTCGCTGCTGACGCACAGGCGACAGACACTGCCGGCAATGAAGCAGAAACTGCTGCCAGCGCAACATCCGACAAGCAGGACAAACAGGACAAGCAGGCAGTTGCTGCCGCTGAGCAGCCAGCAGACGCAGGAGCAAGCGAGTCGACGAAGGCTACGCAGGACTCTGACGAACAGGCTCAGAATGCCGATGAACAGCCTGAAAAACCCAAACGACGCCGCAGTCGTGGCGGACGTTCGCGTCGCGGCAAGTCCAGCGCAGACAAGGCAGGCGCTGACAAGTCTACGGGGGACGACAACTCAACCGATTCAGCTGATTCTGAGAATGCAGCCGATGTGACTGAATCTGCAACAGTCGCTGAAAAAGCAGCTATCGAGAAACCAGCCAAAAAGACTGAGCCAAAAGCTGAGGAGAAGGCTGCCGGGCCGGCAGAGACTTCAGAGTCTAAAGAGACGGACTCTGGCGAGAAAAAACCGCAGGCCGCCAAGCCGGAAGCAGCCAGCGCTGACGCAGAGCCCAAAGCAGCAGCTGACGACAAGCCTGCCAAGGCAGCTGTTGCAGCTGAGAAAGCCGAGAAGGCCGGTAAAGAACAGAAAGTTGAGAAGGCCGAAGAAGCGAAGCTGGCTAAATCAGAACCTGAAAAAGCCGAAACTGTGCAGGCTGAACCAGCGCAAGCCGCTGCTCCAGAGCAGCAGCCTGAATCAAAGCCTGAGTCCAGCGCCCAGGCTGCGCCAGCGAGCGGCGGACGTGCGCCTAACGACCCACGGGAGATTCGTCGCCGTCGCCTGGAAGAAGAGAAGGCTCGCAAGCAGGCTGAATCTGACAGCCAGACTGACTCAGAGGACAGCAACAAGCAGTAAGACTGAACCGGATCCCTGACGGCCGTGTGATGCTGTCAGGGATCAAATGTCAGACAACAAAAAAGGCAGTGGTTGAAAAACCACTGCCTTTTTTTGTAAGCGCTTAAAGCGTGTGAGACTTACAGCTTCTCTTCGAGCTCGGGTACCGCCTTGAACAGGTCAGCGACCAGACCATAGTCTGCTACCTGGAAGATTGGCGCTTCCTCGTCTTTGTTGATCGCCACGATTACCTTACTGTCCTTCATGCCGGCGAGGTGCTGAATGGCACCAGAAATGCCAACAGCAATGTACAGCTCGGGGGCAACGATTTTACCAGTCTGACCGACCTGCATGTCGTTCGGTACAAAGCCCGCGTCTACCGCAGCGCGTGATGCGCCGATGGCTGCACCCAGCTTGTCTGCAACCTTTTCCAGCATGGCGAAGTTTTCACCATTCTGCATGCCGCGACCACCAGAGATGACAATCTTGGCGCCGGTCAATTCAGGACGCTCAGACTTGGTCAGCTCTTCGCTGATGAACTCAGCAACTTCCTGGGTCTTGACCACGTCAGTCGTCTCCACGCTGGCTGAGCCGCCTTCAGCAGCTGCCGCATCAAAGGCTGTACCACGTACGGTAATCACCTTCACACTATCAGAAGACTGCACAGTAGCCAGCGCGTTACCGGCGTAAATTGGTCGCACAAATGTGTCTTCTGATTTTACAGCGGTGATGTCTGAAATCTGTGCAACACCCAGCAGGGCTGCAACACGTGGCATGAAGTTTTTGCCGCTGGTAGTTGCCGGGGCCAGAATGTGGCTGGCATCTTTACCAACTTCAGCCACCAGCTCGGCCAGGTTTTCCGGCAGCTGATTTTTGTAGGCTTCGTTATCGGCCACCAGAACTTTGCTGACACCATCGATGGCTGCAGCGGCCTTGGCCACCGCATCGCATCCGGAGCCGGCTACCAGCACTGTGATATCTGAGCCAATTTCTTTCGCGGCTGTAACTGTATTCAGGGTCGCCGGTTTCAGGGCGGCGTTATCGTGATCTGCTATTACCAAAATGCTCATGTTCTGCCCTACCCCTTAGATAACTTTTGCTTCGGTTTTCAGTTTGCTGATCAGCTCGTCCACACTTTCCACCTTGATACCGGCAGAGCGAGCGGGTGGTGGCTCAACAGAGATAACCTTCAATCCAGAGCTGACGTCGACACCAAGCTCCTCAGGTGTGAGGGAGTCAATCGTCTTTTTCTTGGCTTTCATGATATTTGGCAGAGAAGCGTAGCGCGGCTCGTTCAGACGCAGGTCAGTGGTTACGATGGCCGGCAGCTTCAGTGAAACGGTCTGTTCGCCACCATCGATTTCACGGGTGACCTTCGCTTTGCCGTCAGCAACTTCCAGTTTGCAGGCGAATGTGCCCTGTGGCATGCCAGTCAACGCACCCAGCATCTGACCAACCTGGTTGTTGTCCGAATCGACGGACTGCTTGCCCAGAATGACCATTTCGACGCCTTCTTTCTCCACAATCTTCTGCAGCATGCGCGCCACCGGCAGTGGCTGCACATCAACGGGTGCCTCTACGTGAATGCCGCGATCAGCGCCCAGCGCCAGTGCAGTACGGATCTGTTCCTGACAGTTCTTCTCGCCAATAGAGACAACAATAATTTCTTCGGCGATGCCTTTCTCTTTCAGACGCACTGCCTCTTCCACGGCAATTTCGCAGAAAGGATTGACCGCCATTTTGGCATTGGCCAGATCCACACCACTGTTATCAGCTTTAACACGAACCTTCACATATGGATCAACTACACGTTTGATCGCTACCAGAATCTTCATGGATTCTCCAACTTTTACTGATTAGAAAAATGGCTTGTGGGTGCCAGTGGTAAATGCCTGCGGCCCCAAAAAGGCTGACAATAATGCCGTTTTTGAGCGCGCGCGTCAATAAAACCGCGGCCCGGGTTTACCCCTGAAAGCGTCCCAGTTCAAACTTGCAGCCCTGACTGGACACGACTAGAACCTTCTCCAGATCATTGTTTTTGTTATTTTTTTTGTCATCCACAGGGCTCGTCTCGGCAACTTCCACAAGCGAATAAAAAACCGAACGGATGATCAGTGCCTTGAGCCCATGACGCACTTCCAGCACTGGATGAGGCTGCTGATCAGCGTCGAAAGTGACTTCGATCCGGTTATCGGGCCCGGCTTCGACAACTTCATCAGTATTCAGGGTAAACCGAAGCACCTGCTGCCCATCGCGCTCGACGACATCGACGAGCTGCGCTACAAACGGGCAATCGTCAACCTGGATGCGCACTTTCTCCACCGGCGTCACCAGATAATGAAAGCCATCCGGATCCAGCCGCAGAATCGAGGAAAATAATTGCACCAGGCGCTTGCGCCCGATCGGCGAACCTTCATGATACCAGCGTCCGTCGGCTGCAATGCGCATGTCCATCTCGCCGCAGTACGGCGGATCCCAGTCGTGCACCGGTGCCGGGCCCCGATTGGTTTTGATGTGCTTCAACAGATTATCAGTCTTGATCTCGGAGCTGCTCATCTGACCTCCTGGGTAAGGTAGTGTCCCGTCTGACTAGTCGACCGCAAAAATGCCCGGTGCATTCCTCCAGAAACCTTTGTAATCCATACCGTATCCGAACAGGTATTTGTCCTCGGCATACAGAGCGGTAAAGTCCGCCTTTTTCAGATCGGCCGTCTTGCGATCGTGCTGTTTGTCGACCAGCACAGCGCTGTAGACTTCCGCTGCACCCTGCTCCCGGCACCAGCTGACGATGGCCGCCAGCGTTTCGCCCTCGTCAAAGATATCGTCAAGCACCAGTACGACCCGGTCCTGCAGGGATGAGGCAGGTGTCACACGCCAGTGCAATTGACTGCCGGTCAGTTGCTCACGGTAGCGAGTCGCGTGGATATAGTCCAGGTTCAGCGGAAACTTCAACCGTGGTGCCAGATGTCCCGTCAAGACGATGCCGCCGTTCATGACACACAGCACCAGCGGGGTCTTGTCACCGACAGCCGCGGTGATTTCGCTGGCCAGGCTGTCCAGCGCAGTGGCAATTTCGGATTCGCTGAACAGGCACTGAGCCTTGTCCAGCACGTCCTGCATGTTTTCGGTCTGCATAGCGTTTAAAACTCTGATTGTTTACAGCATGGAAATTCGGTTGCGGATATCGATCACGCGGGTATCTGATTGGAGCGCTACCAGGTCTGGCTGCTGCGAACAGCGGCGTCGCATCCCTTGCAGGCGCGGCGATGGAGCGGGCCTCGCTTCGTCCAGCGCTCGCAATGCGTCCAGTGCGGCTGCCCTGTCATTGCAAACCAGCAGCATGTCGCAGCCGGCCTTGAGGGCCTGGTTAACCCGTTGCGACATATCACCTGCCGCACCGGCCGCCGCCATCACCAGGTCATCGCTGAAAATGACGCCATCAAACCCAAGTCGCTCACGCAGGACCGTCTGCAGCCAGTACCTTGAGAAGCCTGCGCAGTGCGCATCGGCCGCGGGGTAAACGACATGCGCCGGCATCACAGCATCCAGTGACGGAAGGCACCGCACAAAAGCCTGCAGATCCTGCTCTTCAATCTGCGACAGCGATCTGTCGTCGACAGGCAGATCCAGATGGGAATCGGCTGCCACACTGCCATGTCCGGGGAAGTGTTTACCCGTCGTCGCCATACCAGCTTCGTGCATGCCAGCCATGAATGCTGTCGCCAGATCTACCAGCGTATCCAGACGCGAGGAAAATGCGCGATCGCCGATCACTTCGCTGATCCCGGTATGCAGATCCAGAACCGGCGCAAAGCTGATATCAAAGCCTGCGGCCAGCACCTCGGAAGCCATCAGCCAACCCAGGTCATGGGACATGACACGCGCCTGCTCAGGCTCCTTGCTGAACAGCGTATGCAGGGCATACATCGGCGGCAGCCTGGTAAATCCATCGCGCAGGCGCTGAACGCGGCCACCCTCCTGATCCACAGCCAGCAGAATGTCCGGGCGGCAGGCACGGATGTCTGCGGTTAAGGCCTGAACCTGGGCCGGTCCGGCAATATTGCGTGAAAACAGGATCACGCCGCCGACCTGCGGATGTTGCAGCAGCGCACGTTCATCATCGGTGAGTGTCTGACCTGACAGGTCCAGCATCAGCACACCTGGGCCTTGCTTGGCGGGGTTCATCGGGGCCTCTCGAATCCTGGGATTGTTGACGTGTGACATTATCGCCTATCGCCAGCAATCCCACAAAAGGCTTGTTCAGATCGCATAACTGTATATAATCACAGGCTGAATGGATCAACAGGATGGGTACCATGCAGGCACTGACCCCAAGACAGGCACAGATTCTTGAGTTTATCCGCGAATATCAACAGGATACCGGTTATCCGCCGACACGCTCGGAGATAGCCCAGAAAATGGGTTTCAAGTCGGCCAATGCCGCCGAGGAACACCTCAAGGCGCTGGCTCGCAAAAAGGCCATTGAAATCGTGCCGGGCGCCTCGCGCGGCATCCGCCTGCCAGACCTGGCCGATCAGGACGAAGCCGCCAATCAGGGTCTGCCGGTTGTTGGCCAGGTTGCCGCCGGCAGCCCGATACTGGCCCAGGAGTGCATTGATGAATACGTCAATGTGCCTGCCGCCATGTTCAGCCCCGCCGCTGACTACCTGCTCACCGTCAAAGGCACCAGCATGATCAACGTCGGCATTTTTGAAGGCGACCTGCTGGCCGTACACAAAACCAGCAAAGCACGCCACGGCGACATCATCGTCGCCCGCCTGGAAGAAGATGTCACCGTCAAACGCCTGGAAGAAACCAGCGAACGCCACCGCCTGCGACTGATGCCCGAAAACGACGACTACGAACCGATCGAAGTGGATTTACGCCGCGACAGCTTTACGATTGAAGGGATCAGTGTCGGCGTCATTCGCCGCCACAGCTAAAAGCGCATCAGCCTTGGCATTACGTCGTTGAAAAGCCGGCTCGGAAGGATCATTTACGTAATTGTAAACTCGGCTTTGGCTTCCTGCGTCGCTCTAACTCCTGCATCCATGCAGTCGTCACCTCCCTCGCCGGCTTTTCGCCTAGTACTGCCGGCGGCTGCTGCGCTTTTGCATAATATGTGGGAAGTGGTAGGTTCCAGCTGATTCCAATCTTCGAGACACGTATGAGTGGAAGGTGAAGAGTCGTGTCAGTGCGAGGCAAAAACCGGCGCAGAAGCGCAGTTTACAAATTGTAAATGAGCATTCTAAGCCGGTTTTAAACGAAGCAATGGCGCGGCACTGCGCCTTCCACAGACTATTTCTCTACTACCCACTTGCCGTTTTTATATACCGCCTTCCAACCTGTGGCTTTCTTGTCCACTTCCGTAAGGAGATAATGCTCCTTCGCCTTGCGACTAAAGCGCACGATGGTGGGATTACCATCGCCGTCGACCAGCGGTCCTTTGAACAGGAAGCTGTACTTGCTGTCGATCTCATCTTTATGCGGCAGTAATTCCTTCAGCAGCGGCGCACGTGTTTCGCGGTTCTTAGGGAACTTGCTGGCGGCCAGGAATATACCGGCAGCACCATCGCGCAGTACGTAATGGTCGTCGACTTTTTCACAGGCCAGCTCGGGCATGGGTACCGGGTCCATCTTGGGTGGCGCCGGTTCGCCGCTGCGCAGCAGTTTGCGGGTGTTTTTGCACTCGCTGCCGGTACAACCAAAATACTTGCCGAAACGGCCTGTCTTCAGCTGCATGTCAGAGCCGCACTTGTCACACTCAATGACAGGACCGTCGTAGCCCTTGATCTTGAAGCTGCCCTGCTCGACTTCGTAACCAGGGCAGTCCGGATTGTTGCCGCACACATGCAGCTTGCGTGTGCTGTCGATCAGATAGCTGTCCATGCTGGTGTTGCACAACTTGCAGCGATGACGCTCGCGCAGACGGCGGTTCTCCAGCGCTTCGGCCTCTTCCTCGTCATCAATATTGATGGCTTCTTCGCCGGGCGTCAGGTTGATGGTTGTTTTGCAGCGCTCTTTGGGCGGCAGTGCATAACCAGAACATCCCAGGAAGACACCGGTTGATGCGGTACGAATCTGCATGGGACGGCCACAGTCCGGACATTTGATGTCCGTATCGGTGGGCGTATTGGCACGCATGCCTTCGTCATCAGATGAAGAGGCTTTGCTCAGCTGGCCAGTGAAATCCTGATAGAAATCGTCCAGCAAGTGTTTCCAGTCTTTATCGCCGTTGGCGACTTCATCCAGCGAGTCTTCCATTCGCGCTGTGAAGTCGTAGTCCATCAGCTCGGTGAAACTTTCATGCAGGCGTTCGGTGACAATGTCACCCATCTTTTGTGCAAAGAAACGGCGGCCTTCTACCTTGACGTAGCCACGCTCCTGAATTGTGGAAATAATAGAGGCATAGGTTGATGGTCTGCCAATACCTCGCTTTTCCAGCTCTTTGACAAGGCTGGCTTCCGTGTAGCGCGCAGGCGGCTTGGTAAAGTTCTGCTTGGGATCCAGCGCCTTGAGTTTGAGCTCCTCTCCCTTGCTGACATCTGGAAGTACCACGTCTTCTTCTTTGGACGGCAGTACTTTCAGATAACCATCAAACTGCATGATACGCCCTTTGGTGCGCAGCTCGAAGTCACCTGCTGTAACTGTGATGACGGAGCTCAGATAGCGTGCTGGTGGCATCTGACAGGCTACAAAATGCGCCCAGATCAGTGCGTAAAGACGCTCCGCATCACGCTCCATATTGGAGAGCTGGGTAGGTGCTGTATTGACATCAGTCGGGCGGATGGCTTCGTGTGCCTCCTGCGCCCCTTCACGCGCGCTGTACTGCACCGGTTTCTCGGTCAGGTAGCGTTTGCCGAAATTGTCTTCGATATAGTCACGACACATGGTCAGCGCATCAGCACTCAGGTGAGTTGAGTCGGTACGCATATAGGTGATGTAACCAGCCTCGTACAGTCGCTGCGCCAGCGTCATGGTTTTTTTGACGCCGAAACCCAGTCGCGTACTTGCGGCCTGTTGCAGTGTTGAGGTAATCAGCGGCGGACGCGGTTTGGAACTGGTGGGTTTGTCTTCACGCCCACTGACAATGAACCGGGCCTGTTCCAGCGCTTTCTCGGCGCGGGCGGACTCATCGGCACTGCCCGGGCGGTAGTTTTCACCCGCCTGCTTGTTAACCTGCAGCCGCAGCTCGTCCTTGTGAGTCGTCAGCGTGTCGGCATACATCTCCCAGAACTCTTCCGGGATGAACTTGCGAATTTCGCGTTCACGCTCAACGATCAGGCGCACTGCAACCGATTGCACACGTCCGGCGGACAGGCCTCTGGCGACCTTGCTCCACAGCAGCGGCGACACCATAAACCCGACCACACGGTCAAGAAAACGCCGTGCCTGCTGTGCTTCGACATAACGCATGTCCAGATCGCCGGGATGCGAAAATGCCTCATTGATGGCCTTTTTGGTGATCTCGTTAAACACGACACGGCGGTATCGGGTATCGTCTCCACCAATAGCTTCGCGGAGGTGCCAGGCAATGGCCTCCCCCTCTCTATCCAAGTCCGTTGCGAGGTAGATGGTGTCGGCGTTCTTGGCCAGTTTTTTGAGCTCGGCGACCACTTTTTCCTTGCCGGGCAGAATCTCATAACGCGCCTTCCAGCCGTGTTCCGGATCCACACCCATGCGCGCGATCAACTGCTCACGCGCTTTCTTTTGCTTGTGGGCCGCTTTCTTCTCCGGGCTCATGGCACGCGTCTTGGCGGCCTCTTTGGCACGTTCGGTAGGGTCAGTATTATTGCCGCTGCCTGATACCGGCAGATCCCGAATATGGCCAACACTGGACTTTACAACAAACTCGCTGCCCAGATATTTGTTGATGGTTTTGGCCTTGGCGGGGGACTCGACTATGACTAGAGATTTACTCATTAAAATACTGATTTCCTGAAATTGATATACATCGGCGCCGTGGCTTTTGGGGTGCGCTGGCTATGCAGCACATCCGCAATGAAGCCGACATATATAAAGATTCGGTCGCTGGGGGTCAAGCTTTACTGCGAATTCAGTCAGATGCTGACTTCGTGTGTCCAGTGGTATTTGTCAGCGATTTCACCGCGCTGAATACCCACCAGCAGCTCGTAAAGTTTCTGGGTGATCGGGCCCGGCTCTTCGCCGTTGCCATAGAAGCTGTACCAGTTTCCATCCACCAGGATCTTGCCAACCGGAGAGATGACCGCTGCGGTACCACAGGCTGCCACCTCTTCAAAATCAGCTATCTCACCGCGCAGATCGATACCGCGCTGCTCTGTTTTCAGGCCCAGCTCTTGTTCAGCCAGCGCCATGATGGAACGGCGTGTGACACTGGGCAGCACTGCACTGGAGCCAGGCGTCACAAAGCGGCCACCGGTCATGGCAACCACGATATTGGCAGACCCGGCCTCATCAATATAACGGCGTTCGCGCGCATCCAGGAACAGCGCCTCGTTGGCGCCCAGCTCCTGCGCCTGACGGGTGGCCAGCAGACCACCAGCATAGTTGGCACCGATTTTATAATTACCTGTACCTGCCGGTGCGGCTCGATCCAGATCAGACACCGCCAGTGAAATCGTCGCCAGACCAGCGCTCTTGTAATAGGGTCCGACCGGCGATACAAACACGCGGAATTCAAACTCCTTGGCAGTTTTCAGTCCCAGGTTCTCGCCCACCCCGATCAGCATCGGGCGAATATACAGGGCAGCACCGGAGCCATGTGGCGGGATCCATGCATAGTTGGCGCGCACAGCTGATTCCACACCTTTTATAAACAGCTCTTCAGGCACATGCGGCATCAGCAGGCGACCGGCAGCCTGTCGCATACGCTCTGCATTCAGGTCTGGACGGAACAACAATACACGGCCATCAGGAGCCGTTTGTGCCTTCAGGCCTTCAAAACACTGCTGGGCGTAATGCAATGCCGGTGCACCTTCATGCACACTGATCATTTTATCGGTAATCAGTTCGCCCTCGGACCACTCACCGTTGCGGTGTACGGCGCGAAACCGATACTCGGTAGATTGATACTGAAATCCCAGTTCGGCCCAGTTGAGTGCTTTTTTCTCTGGCAGGTGTTGCTGATTCATGTGCTGCTATCCAATGCTATTCGGTGTGTTTCGCGGTCAAGCGGCCTGGCATGCGCGCCATTATCCTAGATAGCCGCTTAATCTGCCAGCATACCACTGCTATAATCGCGCGCCATGAATTTACAGCTAATCGACATCGGCGCCAACCTGGGCCACGAATCATTCGACCACGACCTGGAAGACGTGCTGCAACGCGCGCATGCTGCCGGGCTTGTTCATCACCTGGTGACAGGTACCACGTTGCCTGCCTCTCAAAAAGCGCTGGCCTTGTGTAAAAAGTGGCCTGACATGTCAGCCACGGCCGGTATTCACCCGCACGAAGCGCAGCATGCAGACGCGGAGGTCCTTGCCGGCATCCGTGAGCTGCTTGGTGACCCACTGGTCAAGGCAGTTGGTGAGACAGGACTGGATTTTAATCGGGATTTCTCACCGCGCCCATCGCAGGAACGGGTGTTTGCTGAACACCTGGCCATGGCAGTCGACACCGGCAAACCGGTATTTCTGCACCAGCGTGACGCCCACGATCGATTCCTGCCCATTCTCAAAGAGTTTCGCGATCAGCTGAGTGGCGGCGTGGTGCACTGCTTTACTGACCAGCGGCAGGCCCTGTATGACTATCTGGATCTGGACATGCATATCGGCATTACCGGCTGGATATGTGATGAGCGGCGCGGCGCACACCTGCATGAGTTCGTCCGGGATATTCCGGCCGACCGACTGCTGCTGGAAACTGATGCGCCCTATCTGCTACCGCGCAGCCTGCGCCCGCGACCCAAAACGCGGCGCAATGAACCTGCCTGGCTGCCTGAGGTACTGCGTGTGGTGGCAGAGCATTGCCAGCGCCCCGTTGATCAGGTGGCTGCCGAGACCACTGCCAACGCCCGGCGTCTGTTTAAACTGCCGGGTTGATCGCCAGCGACCTCAAAGGTGACGTGACAGATAGTCCAGCAATTGCGGCTCATCGAACGGCCAGCCCAGATCCTGGCTGGCACCATCGACGCGAATGACAGGAATACGCAAACCGTAGCGCTCTACCAGCTGCTCGGATTCTGCGATATCCACCGGACGCCAGTGCAGCTTGTTAAGCCTGACAACAGGCTCCAGCAAGGCCTCGGCCTGCTCGCACAAATGACAACCTGCGGTGGTATACAAAAGTATCGCCGGTGTCCCGGCGTTGTTGTCAGACTGCTGACTCATAGCCCCTCAACTATCTCGCGCACCAGTGCCGGTCCGTGATAAATAAATCCACTGTATATCTGTACCAGCGATGCACCGGCTGCCAGCTTCTGCTGTGCATCCTGCAGCGAGCCAATTCCACCGATGCCTATGATGGGCAGGCGACCATCGAGTTCGCGGTGCAGTCCGGCAATCACCTGTGTGGATTTATCGCGCAATGGCGCACCACTCAAACCGCCTGCCTCGGCATGGCGCGGATTGTCCTGTACCCCATCGCGCGACAGCGTGGTATTGGTGGCGCTGACGCCATCGACCGCAAACTCGAGCAAGGTCCGCGCAATCAAACCCAGTTCTTCGTCATTGAGATCCGGTGCAATTTTTATGACCAGCGGTACCTGGCGACCGTCGGCACTGGCCAGACGATGCTGTTCTTCCTTCAACAGCGTCAGCAATCGTCGCAGCTCTTCACCATACTGCAGCGTGCGCAGGCCCGGCGTATTAGGTGAGGAAAGATTGACCACGATGTAGCTGGCCAGTGGCCATGCCTTGCGCAGTCCAATCAGATAATCTTCGGCAGCCTGTTCGACCGGCGTGTCAAAGTTCTTGCCGATGTTGATGCCCAGCACGCCCTTGAAGCGGCTGTTTTGAATCCGCGACAGTGCGTAATCGATACCCTTATTATTAAAACCCATGCGGTTGATGATGGCCTGCTGCGCGGTAAGTCGAAACAGACGTGGCTTCGGGTTGCCGGGTTGCGGGCGCGGTGTCACGGTACCAATTTCAACAAAACCGAAACCCAGCGCCGCCAGCCCGTCGATATGATCGGCGTTCTTGTCCAGTCCTGCCGCCAGCCCAAGCGCGTTGGGAAACTCCAGACCCATGACGCTGACCGGCTTGCCCCTGCCGGCGCGGGCGCCGCCGAGCAGCGTGCTCAAATGCAGTGAGTTGGCAAGATCCAGGCTGCCAAGGGCAACGCTGTGAGACGTTTCTTCCGGCAGCGCGAATAGCGCAGACCGCATCAATGAGTACATCGGCTTATTACTCCAGGGGAACGCAAATCATCATTATAAACCAGCCAGGCGCCTCAAGCCGATGCCAATCGCCGTCACATGGCTGCCACACTCTGCGACAAACTCACTGGCCGGGCTGCTAGACATAAACTTTGAATTGGTTACAATCGCTGACTTCCGCCAAGTTTAAGCAGCAGCACGTTACAGGAAAATTTATGAGCCACCACAATACAATAACAGCATTAAAGACCTGGTTGACGCAGCAGATCATCGGACAGGAGAAGTTGGTTGACCGTCTGTTGATCGCTCTGCTGGCGGATGGCCACTTGCTGGTAGAGGGGGCTCCTGGCCTGGCCAAGACCAAGGCAATTAAAGATCTTTCCCGCGCTGTTGAAGGCGACTTCCACCGCATCCAGTTTACTCCTGACCTGCTGCCCAGCGACATTACCGGTACCGAGATCTTCCGCCCTGAAGATGGATCTTTCCGATTCCAGCCTGGCCCGATTTTCCACAACCTGGTTCTGGCTGACGAAATCAACCGTGCTCCGGCCAAAGTGCAGTCAGCACTGCTGGAGGCCATGGCCGAGCATCAGGTATCTGTCGGACGTGAGTCCTTCCAGCTGCCTCCGCTGTTCCTGGTTATGGCGACCCAAAACCCGATCGAACAGGAAGGTACTTATCCGCTGCCGGAAGCCCAGCTTGACCGCTTCCTGATGCATGTATCCATAGGTTATCCCAACACCGAAGCAGAGCGTGACATTCTGCACCTGGTCCGCGAAGAGGCTCGCCATGTCGCGCCGGAAGCGCCCCAGGTGATGAGCCAGGAAGATCTGTTTGCTGCACGTCAGGAGATCCTGGCCATGCACATGACGCCGGCTGTTGAGGAATACATCATTCAATTGATCATGGCGACGCGAAACCCGGCCACCTACGGCGACGACCTGGCCGGCTGGATTGACTTTGGTGCCAGCCCACGGGGTACGATCTCTCTGGATCGCTGTGCCCGCGCCCATGCCTGGATCAAGGGCAAGGACTTTGTCAGCCCCGACGATGTGCAGGCAGTGATGTTCGACGTGCTGCGCCACCGGGTACTGCTCAGCTTTGAGGCGGAAGCCAGCGGCATTACGCCCGATAAGGTTCTCAGCACGATTCTGGAGCGAGTTCCGTCGGCTTGAACGCAGTCATGATCTGTCTGACTGACGCTGCATCTGCCGACCTGTCTCTGGAGACCTTATGAGTCCAACAGCCAGCACTCTGCCGCACCAGGAGCTGTATCAGGCTCACGGCGCCGTGATCACGCTGCAGGATCTGCTGCTGCAGCGCTACGCGGCGCGTACCATCGAATATGCCTCGCACAAACGCTCAGTGGCGGGCATCTCGGGCCTGCATATGTCCAAGATGCGCGGCCGCGGCATCGACTTCGAAGAATTTCGCCCCTATCAGCCTGGTGACGACATCCGTACCATCGACTGGCGTGTCACCGCCCGCATCGGCAAGCCTTTTACCAAGGTCTACCGAGAAGAGCGCGAACGCCCGGTGCTGGTTGCGATCGACCAGTCCAGCACCATGTTTTTTGGCAGCAAGACCGCCTTTAAATCAGTTGTTGCTGCCCAGGCGGCAGCCATTTTCTGCTGGATGGCCATCGACAACGGCGACCGTGTCGGCGGCCTGGTATACGGAGACGATGATTTCAGTCTGGTGCGCCCCAAGCGCAGCCGGCGTTCTGCCCTGCACCTGCTCAACCAGGTGCATCTGTTTAATATGGAACTGGCAGCCTCGGCGACACGCCGCGCCGCCAATACTGACCCTGAGGCAGGCAGTCTGGCGACCACGCTGGGCCGAATCCGCCGGATCACGAAACCGGGCAGCACGCTTTACATCATCAGCGATTTCACCAGCATCGATGATGCAGGTTTTCAGTATCTGTCGCAGATTTCCCGCCATAACAATGTTGTCTGCTGCTTTGTCTACGACCCGCTGGAAGAGAACCTGCCCGTGCCCGGTTACTACAGTATTACCGATGGCCAGGACAAAGGTACACTCAACACATTCAATAAAAAGGCACGGGAAAGCTATCGCAGCGTGTTTCAGCAGCGGCTGGACTTTCTGCAGGGCGAAATGAACAAACTGCAGATACCACTGCTGACATTCAGAACTGACGAGCCAGTCGTCGAACGGATACATCAATGGACATCGCAGAAGCTTTAAGCCAGTTGGCAGACATACACAACCCGCAACCAGTTGGCTGGTGGCCGCTGGCTCCGGGCTGGTGGGTGCTGATTGTGCTGCTAGCGGCACTGGCACTGTATGGACTGTGGCGCCTGATGCTGAGAATGCAGCGCGCTCGCCGCCTGAAACAGGCCGAGCAGGCACTGAACGAGTATCACCAGCAACTGCAGAGCGCTGGTAGTGATGACATGCAGCAACGGCTGCTATACGTAAACAACGTCAACAGCGTACTGCGCCGTGTGGCACTGGCGCACTTCCCGCATGACCAGGTAGCTGGTCTGAGCGGCGATGCCTGGGTCGACTTCCTGCGCCGCCATGACTCACGCGGACTGCTGACACCACAACTGGCCACGGCACTGGCGCAGGGGCGTTTTGCACCGCGCTGTGACGTGGATATCGACGCGCTGCACGAGATGGCCGCCCATTGGATAAAGGGCATGTATATGGCTAGAATCGAAAGCAGCAAGCAACCAACAAGCACGGCGAGCGCACATCATGCTTGAATTTTCCTGGCCCTGGGTTTTTCTGGCCCTGCCACTGCCACTGCTGATCTACTGGTTCATGCCTCGGGCACCACGCCAGGACGCAGCGCTGCGCGTGCCCTTCTATCGCCAGCTGGTCCAACTGCACACTGACACAACACATGACTACACACGCAATCTGCTGACGCTGATTTTCTGCGGTCTGATCTGGACGCTGGTTGTGATTGCCGCCAGCCGCCCACAGTGGGTCGGCGAACCGATCGAGATTCCCACGACCGGGCGTGACATGATGCTGACCCTGGACATGTCGGGCAGTATGGAAGCGCGGGACATGTTCCTGAACAACACCCAGCTGTCGCGATTCCAGGTCATGAAAGCCGTTATTGGCGACTTTGTGGAAAAGCGCACCGGTGACCGGCTCGGCCTGACCCTGTTTGCTGCACACGCCTACATGCTGACACCGATGACCTATGATCTGGCAACCGTTCAGCAGATGGTCGAGGAGCTGGAGATCGGCATGATCGACGAATCAGCCACGGCCATTGGCGATGCCATCGGTCTCAGCGTTAAACAGCTGCGCCAACAGCCAGAGAACAACCGCGTTCTGATCCTGCTGACTGACGGCATCAACAATGCCGGTGAACTGGCTCCACTGCAGGCCGCACAACTGGCGCGCACCGAAGGCATCAAGATGCACATTGTGGGTGTCGCCTCTGATCAGTTTGCGCAGCGCTCCATGTTTGGCGGCAGCCGGCCCGGCGCCCTGGTCTCCGAGATCGACGATGAAGCCATGGCCGAGGCAGCTGAGCTGACCGGAGGGTTGTATTTCCGTGCCCGCACGCTGGAAGACATGGTAGAGATCTACGACGAACTCGATGCCATGGAACCGATCGAGCAGGACGAGCAGACTTACCGACCGGAAACGCAGCTTTTCCACTGGCCGCTGGGTGCGGCACTGCTGCTCAGCTTCCTGCTGGCGCTACGTGCCATGCCGCCAGCAATGAACGCGGGACAGAGCCGTGACTCAGTCCCCGGTGGAGAGTCTGCATGAACGAATCTGTGACACTCGCACAGGCGATCGCCGATTTCCATTTCCTGCGCCCCTTGTGGCTGCTGGCCCTGATTCCGGCTCTGTTTTTTTTCCGTCGCCTGTGGAAACTGGACGCGCAGGGTTCAGCCTGGCACAAGGTCATTGATCAGAGCCTGCTTCCCTACCTGCTCAATGCCAGCAAAAACACCTCGCAGCGACTGCCACTGTACCTGCTGCTGGCAGTATGGGTACTGGGCATTGTTGCCCTGTCTGGACCTACCTGGTCGAAACAGACCCAGCCAGTACAGCAGCGCCAGGACGCACTGGTTATTGTGCTGGATCTGAGCCTGGGCATGTTCGCCAATGATTTCGAACCCAACCGAATCACCGTGGCGCGCCGCAAGATCATGGATATCCTTGATATCCGCCGTGAAGGCCAGACGGCATTGCTGGTCTACGCCGGCGAAGCTCACCTGGTGACACCGCTGACGGACGACAGTGTCAGTATCCGCGCCATGGTACCCGCCCTTAACCCCAATATCATGCCCGTGATTGGCAACAATCCGGCGATGGCCGTCTCGATGGCCAACGATCTTATGCGCGAAGCCGGTACCACCAATGGCCGAATTCTGCTGATAACCTCGGGTGTTCCGGCTGACGAAGTCGGCGCGCTGCGTGACGCCGGTACCGGTGGCTACCCCGTTCATATCATCGGCGTAGGCACCCGTCAGGGCGCACCGATTCCAGCCGCTGGCGGTGAATTCCTGCGTGACAGCAATGGTCAGGTAGTGATCAGCGCCATGGATCGCGGTGCTTTGCAGGATGTCGCCGCGACACTGGGTGGCCGTTATCATGACATCACCGTTGACGGTAACGATCTGGAAACCGTGCTGGCAGAGAGCCTGCGTCGTGGCGAAAACGATACTTTCCTGGAAACTGAAGAAGAAGTTGAGCTGTGGCGCGATGCCGGGCCCTGGCTGCTGCTGTTGATGCTGCCACTTTGCGCGCTGTGCTTCCGTCGCGGCTGGGTGTTGCAAGTGGCGCTTACTGCCGGCCTGCTGGCCACCCTGGCGCAGCCGACACCTGTGATGGCACAGCAGGATGAGCAGGAGCCCGACTCAACTGATCCGCTGACCCAGGTGCAGACTCAAACGCAAAGCCAGACACAACTGCCCACGCCAGACGAGGTTCAGGGCCTGACCCAGGAAATGGGTATTGGCGGTGCTCCACAGGACATGCAGATGCCGGTTGGCCCGCCCGAGTTTGACTGGCGTGCCATCTATCTGAACAGCGATCAGCGCGCCGCCCGCGCGCTGGAAGAAGACAACCCGGCCGTGGCAGCCATGCTGTTCGAGAATGAGGCCTGGCGTGCAGCTGCTAACTATAAAGCCGGTAACTACCAGGCCGCCATTGAAGGCTTCAGCCAGTCAGACGACGTACGCTCTCTTTACAACCTCGGCAATGCCCTGGCTCACGCGGAGCGCTTTGAAGAATCCATCGCCGCCTATGATCGCGTCCTGGCCCAGGAACCTGATCACGCCGATGCACTGCACAACAAAGAAATTGTAGAACAACTGTTGCAACAACAGCAGGAGCAACAGGAGCAGGAACAGCAGGAACAGGAACAGCAGGAGCAGTCTGAGGCTGAGGCTGAAAGCGAAGAGAACGAGGAAGAAGCGGAGCCTGCGCTGGAGGATGAACAGGAACCTCAGGAGCAGGAGCCTCAGGAACCCCAGGAGCAGGAAACACCGCCTCAGGAAACTGAAGACGCCCAGACTGACGATTCGCAGAAGAATCAGCGCAGCGAGAACACCGAGTTTGAGGAAGACCAGGAGTCTCTTGAACAGTTCCTGCGGCGCATTGAAGACAATCCTGGTGAACTGCTGCAGCGCAAGTTCCAGTTCGAGTCGCGACGTCGCATGCTGGAACGTCGCCAGGCAAGCCAGTGAGATGCCTGCAACAATACGATACACATGACACGGTGAACTATGAAACGTCTGCTTAGCCTGACAAGCCTACTGACCGTCCTGATGACGGTTCTGCTGTTCAGTGCCACTGCACTGGGGCAACAGGCGCGGGTAGAAACCCAGCTTGACCGCACTGAGCTCGTGCGCGGCGAAACCGTCACCTTGACCGTTCGCGTGCATGGCCAGCAAGGCGGCGTGCAGATTGACCTGGAGCCACTGCGCGATTCCTTTGAAGTCGTATCCACGCGCTCAGCCAGCCATCTGCGCTCGGTCAATAACCGCATAGAATCCTGGACTGACTACCGACTGGTACTGTTTCCCCGCCACCTGGGTGAGCAGGAAATACCCTCTATCGCTGTTGCGGGCGAACAGACCCCTTCCTACACAATCACTGTAACCGAGCCAACCGGCACCGGCCCTGGCAACGGCCAGGATGTGTTTATGGAGACAGTGCTCAGTAAAGACTCCATTTATGTTCAGGAGCAGTTGCTCTACACAATCCGCCTGTATTACACGATTGCCGGCATCCGCAATCCCAACTTTACGGAAGTCGCTCCGGAGGGTGCTGTGGTCCAGACGCTGGGTCCACCCCATCAATACGAGCGGCTGATCGATGGCACGCGTTACGGCGTTTACGAAATCAACTATGTGATCTTCCCGCAGCGCAGTGGCGAACTGGAAATCCCCGATATTGTCTTCCGCGGCGAGCTGACCGACGGCTCCAGTAACTTTGTGTTCCGCAACCCCAATATGCGCCCGATCACCGCCTTCGCCGATGGCTACACGGTGGAAGTGAAAGAAAGGCCTGCCGGCTTCCCGGAGAACACCTGGCTGCCCGCCCAGAACATACAGATTACCGAAAACTGGAGTCGCGACATCACCACCCTGCAGCCCGGTGATTCAGTACGGCGTACCATCACCGTGGTCGCCAGTGGCCTCGATGGTGCCGCCCTGCCGCCACTGTCGCAAAACGAAATCGAAGGCATGAATGTCTACCCGGAACCGGCTGACATCGAGCGCACGGTTATCGACGGCAATGTTGTTGGTACTCGGGTAGAGAGCTACGAGCTGGTAGCCACCGAGGCCGGTTCAGTGGTCATTCCGGAAATCAATCTGCCCTGGTGGGATACAGACGAAGATGAACAGCGCGAGGCCGTCATACCGTCGTCGTTTATCCGCATCGCGCCCGTGGGCGGTGTTACAGAAGAGGCCGTTGAAGCCGGCCAGGAAGGCAGCGATCTGACCCTGGCCTCTCTCGACTCGCTGCAGGATGAACTGATCAGCGAAGTTCAGACGCCGGCCTGGATACTGAATCTGATGGCTCTGCTGATTATTGTGGTACTGGGCATGATGTGGTGGCTGTGGCGACGTCAGCAGCAGCGCAATGAGCAGACCGAAGCACCTGTCATTCACAAGACTGAAGCCTACGCCAGCGATATCGAAGACGGCCAGGAGAAACAGGCATTTACTGAACTGGGCAACCGCCTGAAAAATGCCGACGCTCAGCAGATCCGCCTGCAGCTGATTGCCTGGGGCCGTCAGTACTTTATGGATGCCGGCCTCTACAACCTGGACGACCTGGCGGCACGGCTGGACAGTGCTGACATTCGCGAAGCCTTCACACAGCTGCAGGCATCCCTGTACAGCGGCAACAGTGGCAAAGACGCCTATACCAGCGAACAGCGACAGCAACTGCAGGATCTGCTGACACGTTACCGTGACCAGCATGCACAGCAACGCCGCGCTGAGCGCCAGGCCGCACCCTACGCTTTGCCCCCGCTCTACCGCAACTGACAAGCTGCCATGAACAAGACGCTGCAGGAACAACTTGCTGGCCTCTCCACGCGCTCGGTCTACAGCACCGACAAGGGACGCCTCTGCCCTGAGTGCCAGATGCCACTCGACGACTGCCGCTGTGGCGAAACCGCCTCCCAACAGATACTGGGCGACGGCAAGGTCAGAATCCGCCGCGAAACCAAAGGCCGTAAGGGCAAGGGTGTCTCCATTGTCGAGGGACTGGCGATGAATGCATCAGATCTGGAGAAGCTGGCTAAAGACCTGAAAACGCGCTGCGGCTGCGGTGGCGCAGTCAAGGGCGGCACAATCGAGATCCAGGGCGACCAGCGCACACTGATCCAGCAGCTGCTCGCCGAACGCGGCATCACTGCCAAGCTCGCTGGCGGCTGAGCATCGACTCCACTCGAGAACGGTCCGGGCACCGGGTAGCAGATTACGACCGGATCGCATCCTTTCACCGGACAGCCGGCGGGGCGGAACTCGACTTCGCGGCTTCACCGCTCAGGACTCAGACAGTCCTCCCGCTGATCGGCTGTCCGGCAAAAGGATAAACGCGCCCTGATTGGTCGTAATCTGCTACCCGCCACCCTGCCCTTGTGCTAGCGTCGGCCACACTATAGATCGGTAAAAGCACTATGCGCTTACGGTCGATGCAACGCGAGCGAGAAAAACCTGGCGAGGAGCATCGCCTTTTCGAAAGCGACCCCCGAGGCATTGAAGCCGGTGCAGCGGCGTCAGTGCGATTTTTGTTCTGAGCTAAAAATGCGGCACGAGGGCCGGGAGGTGGGTGTCAGCATCTCCATCAGACAGGTTTTTGCTCCTGCAAAACCTGCATTCCCGCCATCCATGGCGGTTGGCGCGCTTTATCCTTTTGCATGGCGCCCGATAAGCGGGTAGGACTGTTCGAGTCCCGAGCCCGCGTAGCGAGCGAGGTCGAGTTCCGCACCGCCGGGCGCCAGGTGAAAGGATGCGATCCGGGCG
>NZ_JARYTH010000008.1:0-72728 GCF_029911965.1 Pseudohongiella sp. SYSU M77423
TATCAGGTTGTTCAAAGGTCCGCTTTATGCGGGCCTTTTTTGTTTGTGGTGTCTGGTTAGTGAGAACTCCCCAGTTCAACCGAGCCCAGGCAGTCTAATGGCTGGCCGAGTGCCGCTCCACCTGCATGATGTAAGCACGCACATCATCGGCCAGCTGCAGTCGCATGACCTCTCGTTCGAACTCCACCTCCGAGGATAATCCGGCACCCAGAATCAGACGCCACTCACTGATGAAGTTGGCATAGATCAGCACCTGGCCAAGGGGGCAAAACGATGACTGACGGTCGGCAAGTGTCAGGCCGCGGATCGCCGAGATCACAACAGCAGGCATCCGCCAGTGTGTGGCTACCAGCACGCTGAGCTGCATGGATTTCTGCGACAACAGTTGTTTGACGATCGACGATCCCAGCTTTTCATCCGGGTTGAATCGGCGTACAGCGTCTATCATTAGCTTGAAGATCACAATCTTGCCAATGTCATGGACCAGGCCGATCAGAAAAGCTGTTTCACCGTCCAGGCCACGCATCCCGGCCAGATCGCGACAGATGCTGGCGGTATCGTCACTGTGAATCCAGATCTTCTCGCCAAATGCCTTGAAGTAAGCATGACGGATAGTCGATATACCTCTAATGCAGGCCAGCAGCACATGTTGCTTGACGCCCTGACTGCCCAGAAGTGAGAAGGCCCGTTTGATATCGGTAATTTCTTCACCAGCCGGGTTGTATTGCGCACTGTTGGCCACTGAAATCAGTTGCGCCGCAATCGTTGGATCCTTTTCCACAACTTCACAGTATGACTTCAGATCAAAATCATCTGTTGAAAGGCGTCGTCACGAGAGAGAGCGGGGCTTGTCTTTTCCGTTGTGGGTGTCGCTGGCCGGCTGTTCTTTTTTTCAGCTGAGTCTGGTAACAAGGTTCGGCGCTCAGGCTGGCCGAAAAGTCGGTACAGTAGTTCTCGTATCACAGGACTTCCATTTAATTTTTGCCTGTCGGATTGGAATCAATCAATATTCTACCCGATCCGCTCTCGCCAACCACGTATCAAAAGGTAGCGATGCTGTCGCTACTTCCACTTGCGTTAAAAAACCTTTTTCCAGCGCTACAGGTCGCGCCTGGCCATACAGCTGTTCCGCAATGTGCGTGTCGGCGAAGCCCGCTCGTGCTGCTTCGTCGTGCGCGGCAGCGAAATACACCCTGGGAATACGAGCCCACATTGTGGCCGCCAGACACATCGGACAGGGCTCGCAGCTGCTGTACAGAATACAGTCCTGTATGTGAGGGTGTCCCAGAACTTTGCCTGCTTTACGTATCGCAGCCACTTCCGCGTGGGCGGACGGATCATGATTCAGAGTTACCTGGTTCCACGCCTCGGCAACAATTCTCCCCCCACGCACAATCACCGCGCCAAATGGCCCGCCGCCTTCGTGCACGGATTTAACAGCCAGTGAAATTGCTTTTTGCAAATATTGTGTATGTGCATCGTCTGTCATCATGGTCCGGCCTTCTGGGCGAGTTTGGGATTGCGTGTTCTGCGAGTTGTCTTCCAGCTGCAGGATTCTCAATTTCCTACAATTTCAGCACAGCAGCTGCATGAAGTCGAATTCATCCCGGTTGGTCCGACTTCCTTACAACAATCGGAGCAAAACAGCGTTGAAGTCTTCGCGCGACTGGGTGTGCTCCAGCTGTCCAGCTCAGTCGTACAGTATTACTGAAAAGGTGAAATGCAGGGTGTACAACCAGCATTGATAAATCGGACTCAAGCTGAACAGTGAAGGAGCAGAACCATGAGTGATTCTATTGCCAGCCGGATCGAGAATGCATTGTGGGGCGCGTTTATTGGCGACGCACTGGCGATGCCGGTGCACTGGTTTTATTCAACAGATCACATCCGTGAACAGTTCCCCAGCGGTATCGACCAGTATTATCCGGCGCCGCACCCTCATCCGGATTCCTTCATGGTGGGTAGCAGCTATCAGCCGGACATTGAGAAAGCAAAGGCCTGCGGTCGCAACTTCGACATTCTTCATGAGCACGCCAGGTTTTATCGCACCAGCTACAGTGATTTCAAATTCAAACTGGACGATCGGGAGGGCGAGCATGGCAATGAAACAACATCACTGGAAGACCGGATTCACTACCATCACGGCCTGCAGTCAGGTGAGTCTACACTTGGCGCCGGACTGCTGCGGTTGCTGATACGGTCAGTGGTCTCCGGCGGCGGATACAGCCAGGATGGCTTCATGCAGGATTTTATCGGCTACATGACAACACCGTGCGACAATTCAGATCCGTACACCGAAATATATTTGCGCCGCTGGTTCGAGAATTACAGCCTGGGTATCGCGCCAGAGAATTGTGCTGAGCAGCAACGTCAGGTCTGGTCTATCGATAGCGTCGGCGGTTTGATAAGGCCATTGGCGCTATCTCTGCTGAATCCGGACAATCAGTTCATCGCCCTGGGCATGGCAATCACTCACCAGCAACTGACGCACCGCTCGGAAGTGGTGAGCAGTGGTCTTGGTGTACTGGTGCCGGCATTGCTGCGACTGGTTAATGGCAGCGATCCTCAGGACGTGTTTAAAGATCTGCTGGCGCAGCTGCCGTCGCCAGCGATTTCTGGTGATGAGCTGTTCAAGGCATACCGGGAACATGACGGCCCGGGAAATATCCCGGCTGATGAAGCCTGGCGCCTGCACATGAGCTTTCTGAAGGAGGGTGCAGAGACCAGAAGTACGGATTACTTTGCGACGGCCTGCTATGTTGAACAGGCACTGCCACTTATGGCGAAACTTGGGAAAGAGCACGACTGCGGACTGATCAGCACTTTGCGAGCCAATGCCGAAATGGGTGGCGACAGTGTACATCGTGGACTGGTGCTGGGGCTGTTGCTTGCAGCGGGCAGCAGCGAGGTGCCCGAGGAGTGGATAACCGGGCTGAAGGATCACGAGGCGCTCAGGGAGGAGATACGGCAGTTCGCTGCTCTGGCGGCGAGCGGTACCGGACATCTGACAAAATAGAAGAACGCTTAAAGCGGCCTGGTAGCGCCCCTGGGGGCTGGTCGCAGCAGGCCTGTTGTACATCGTGTCAAAACGTGACGCGAGGGCCCCACGGCTTGCTTGCAGCCGGTGTATGACTTATTCTTGGCACAACCCATACTTGGCTAAATCTCCTCTTGATGTGCTGTCAGCTGCCTGAAGGTGGCGGCAGATGGGTGGGTTCTGGCCAGGAGTTTCAAGAAATACAACCTGAATTCAGGGAGTTAAGAATGATAAAAACGAAACGCGTGTTGTCGGCGCTCGCTTTGAGTGTCGGTTCCCTCATGTGCGCATCCAGCGCATGGTCACAGCATGGCACTGACGTGTCACAGGGTGACTGGCCGGATTACAACGGAAACATGGCCGCCCAGCGTTATTCGCCGCTGGACCAGATTAATGCTGACAACGTCGCCGATCTGGAGATTGCCTGGCGTCTGCCCACCGGCGATTTCGGTGATAACCCTGAATACAACGCCACATTTACGCCGCTGGAAGTCGATGGTGTTCTGTACACGACTATTGGTTCGCAGCGTGACGTCGTGGCCATTGACGCCACCTCTGGCGAAGTGCTGTGGCAGTGGGAATCAATTGACAGCCAGGAGCGCTACGACAATGCGCCACGTAAGGGCTCCGGCCGTGGACTGGCCATCTGGCGCGATGGTGACGAGAGCCGCCTTCTTGTCATTACGCCCGGCTTCTACCTGGTATCTCTGGATGCCGAAACTGGTACCCTCGATCCTGAATTTGGCAATAACGGCATCATCGACATGCAGGAAGGCCTGCGTCTTGGGCCGGGTCGCGAAGACATCGACATCGGTTCATCCATGCCCCCATTTGTCATGAACAATGTGGTCGTTGTGGGTCCGGCCATGGCTGTGTCCATGCGTCCACCATCAATGGCCAACGTCAAAGGTGACGTGCGCGCTTACGATGTGCGCACAGGTGAGCATCTGTGGACATTCCACACGATTCCACGTCCGGGCGAATTCGGCTATGACACATGGCTGGAAGGCAGTGCCGATTACACCGGTAACACCGGCGTCTGGGCACCGATGTCTGGTGATCCAGAGCTGGGCCACGTTTATTTGCCGGTAGAAGCGCCTACTGGTGACCGTTACGGCGGTGACCGTCCTGGCGATAACCTGTTTGGTACCAGCCTGGTGGCTGTGGATATCGAAACCGGTGAACGTCAGTGGCACTACCAGATTATCCGTCACGACATCTGGGACTGGGATAACCCGGCTGCCCCGATCCTGGCCGATCTGCCCAATGGCCGCAAAATCGTCATGCAGGTTACCAAACAGGCATATGTTTACACCTTCGACCGTGAGACTGGCGAGCCAATCTGGCCAATCGAAGATCTGCCTGTTCCTGCGGGAGACGTACCCGGTGAGTGGTACGCAGCAACCCAGCCGTTCCCGACCAAACCAGCCGGCTTTGACCGTCAGGGCATCACCGAAGATGACCTGATCGACTTCACGCCAGAACTGCGCGCCGCCGCGCTGGAAGCCATCCAGCCCTTCCGCCTGGGAACCAACCTGTATTCACCGCCGTCAGTGCGTGGTGCTGAAGATGGTACGCAGGGCACCCTGAGCCTGCCATCAGCAACGGGTGGTGCAAACTGGGAAGGTGCGGCGCTGGATCCGGAAACGGGCATGCTGTATGTACCATCACGTACTGTTGTAGCGGTACTGTCGGTCGCAAAAAATGAAAATTCTGACATCGACTACAGTATGGCGCTGGGTGTGCGTGTGCCACGCGCGATGGGTCTTCCGATTGTCAAGCCACCATACGGCCGTATTACGGCAATCGATATGGTAGAAGGCGAGCACGAGTGGATGGTCGCGAATGCTGACACACCATCAATTATTGCTGATAACCCCGCCCTGGAAGGCGTGGATCTGCCGCGAACCGGCGTGGAAACGCGCTCCGGTCTGCTGTTGACCAAAACCCTGCTGTTCGCCGGTGAAGGCACTGGCGGTGGCCCTTACCTGCGTGCCCATGACAAACAGACCGGCGAGATTGTTGCCGAGATCGAAATGCCTGGCACTCAGACTGGTCAGCCCTTTACTTACGAGCACAATGGCAAGCAGTACATTGCCATGGTCGTAAGCGGTCAGGGACAACCGTCCGAACTGGTGGCTTACGCGCTGCCCTAATTTGCAAGCTTTGGAGTTGTATTGATTATGCGAACTAAGTTTTTCCGGGCGGCGCTGGCGCCGCTCATGCTGACAGCTGGTATGGCTGCGCAGGCTCAAACCTGGGTGATTGATCAGGACGCGTCCAGCGTTATTTTCAAGTACTCGTATTCTGACACGCCTTATCAGGGCGAGTTCAAGAACGTCGATGCGGTGTTTGAAATCGACCCGCTGAACCCGGCTGACTGCAAGTTTGAAGTGACCATACCGATCATTGATATGGCCATCGATGACGAAGAGACCTACAGCTACATGATGGACATCGAACTGTTTGATGTGGACCGCTTCCCGACGGCACGCTTTGAGGCTACCTCATGCCGTCTCGAGTCCATGAATTCATTCGTGGCCGACGGCATGCTGACAATTCGCGATCAGACACACCCGCTGACCTTCCCGTTCGATCTGACGGTTGATGGCAATCGTTTCAATCTGACCAGCGAAGTGGTTGTACAGCGACTGGCTTTTGGTGTTGGTCAGGGCTATTTTGCCAACACCTCAGCGGTTCCGAACGATGTGACTGTTGAAGTTGATGTCTACGCAGAAATGCAGTGACCAATCGGCATTATTAGAACAAGGTAAACGTAATGATCAATAAACCATTTGTTAAATGTCGAACCCTCGCGCTGGCGGTTGTCAGCGTGGCTGCGCTGGCTGGCTGCGATCGTCTGATCACTCCAGACTTCAACACCGAAGTGGCAGAACTGCGTGGTGGCGCCTACACACTGGACAAGACTCACGCGTCTTTGTTGTGGAAGATCAACCACCTGGGCTTTTCCAGCTATATCGGTCGTTTCAATGACTTTGATGCAACCCTGGACTTCGATCCGGAGAACGTAGAAAACTCCAGCCTGGAAGTGATCATCAATACTGAATCGATTGATGTGAACAACCCTGAGTTTGCTGAAGATCTGCGTGGCGAAGACTGGTTCAATGTGGCCGCTTTCCCGCAGGCGATCTACCGAACCACTCGATTTGTTGAAGCTGTCGATGAAGACACTTTCGTATTCGAGGGTGACCTGACACTGCTGGGTAATACTGCACCTGTCACAATGACCGTTGATTTCAATGGTGGTGGTCGTAACTTCCTCACTCGTCGTTACACGCTTGGTTTTGAGGCAAGTGCTGAATTCCAGCGTTCGGATTTCGGCCTGGACAACATGGTGACCTTCGGCGTCGGTGACGACATCGAGCTCGAAGTTCACGTGGAGTTCCAGGAAGCGCAAGACGAGTAATCCCAGGCTACAGCTGACTGCATTGCCCTTTTACGGGGTCAGCGTCGGTGTAGAAACAAAAAGCCCCGCTTTAAGAAGTGGGGCTTTTTTGTTGGCGCGCCGATCAACCGCGGGTACTTCTGGGTTCAGAGTCCTGCTCAGCGCAGCAGCAGCAACGGTACCTTTGATTGCACCAGCATTTTGGCTGTGAGACTGCCAAACAGTAATTCGCGTAGACGGTTGTGTCCGAATGCACCCATGACCGTCAGCTCAATCTGATGATCGTGCTGGTATTCGAGTAATGCGGGTACAACATCACCCGTTAGCGTTTCTGTCGTTGCCTGCAAGCCAGCAGCCTGCAATTCAGAGCTGGCCTGTGCGAGCAGTGCCTGAGCTTCTTCAGCGTTATTGTTGACGTGCACCACATGGCATTCCATCTCCTGATACAGCGGACTGGAGATAATCATGTTCAGCGCCTTACGGGACGCTTCGCTGCCATCGTAGGCGAGCATCATGCGCTGTGGCGCACTTTCAAATGGACGGTTGACCACCAGGATGGGGCGGTGCAGGGCACGGATGATGGTTTCCAGCTGTGCACCAATGCCTTTCTCACGGTCCTCATGACCTTCGCCGCGAATACCCACAACAAGGACGCGAATCTCATGCTCCATGTCGATCAGCGAGTCGGTCAGGTCACCATGCTGCTGCAGTGACTCAATGCCGGCGACACCAAAATCACAGGCGCGTTCGGTAGCGTGAGTCAGCATGATACGACCCTGCTCCATCAGAATCTTGCTGCGCCGTGACTCCAGCTCCACGAGCTCATCCAGCAGCTCCTCACGGGCGCCAAGGCCGATACTGCCGCTGAGGTCGGAAGAGGGCATGCGGCCCCGCTCAATGTTATTCAGCAGGCGCAGGGGGGCGTTAACGGTATAGGCTACCCACGCGGAATAATCGATCACTGCGCCGGTAAATGAAGACCCGTCGATACAGGCCAATACGGTGGTTCGTTCCGTCATCAGTGTCCCCCCAGTACTTTTTCTATTTCTTCGGGTTTGTCGTGTACGCCGAAGCGATCGACGATAGTGGCGCTGGCCTCATTCAGTCCAATCACCTGAACGTCGGCGCCTTCGCGGCGGAACTTGATGACTACTTTGTCCAGCGCGGCGACGGCCGAGATGTCCCAAAAGTGTGCACGACTCAAGTCTATCACTACTTTGTTCAGAACTTCCTTAAAATTGAAGTTGCTGGCAAAGCGATCAGCCGAGTTGAAGAACACCTGACCGACCACCGTGTAATGGCGGGTCTGCGTTTGCGCATCAAGCTCCGACGCCACATACATGAAGTGGCTGACCTTATTGGCAAAAAACAGTGAAGCCAGCAGCACGCCGGCCAGCACACCATAGGCCAGGTTGTGGGTGGCAACCACCACAACCACGGTTACCAGCATCACCAGCGTGGTCGATTTGGGGTGGTGTTTGATGTTGATGATGGAGCTCCAGCTGAAAGTGCCGATTGAGACCATGATCATCACCGCCACCAAAGCGGCCATGGGGATCATCGACAACCAGGGACCAAGAAACACCACCATGATCAGCAGAAACACACCGGCGCAAAGCGTCGAGAGGCGTCCACGCCCGCCGGATTTAACGTTGATCACCGACTGCCCGATCATCGCGCAACCGGCCATGCCGCCGAGCAGGCCTGCGCCAATATTGGCGATACCCTGGCCTTTACACTCGCGGTTCTTGTCGCTGGGTGTGTCAGTCAGATCGTCGACAATGGTTGCTGTCATCAGCGATTCCAGTAGGCCAACCACTGCCAATGAGACAGAGTAGGGCAACACAATCATCAGGGTATCCAGCGTCCAGGGGACATCCGGCAGCAGGAAAACCGGAAGTGTGGCAGGCAACTCGCCCATGTCACCCACGGTGCGCACATCGATACCGTATATGACCGCGATGGCCGTCAACGACAGAATGCATACCAGTGGTGAGGGTATAGTGCGGCCAACCACCGGCAGATAAGGAAACAGGTAAATAATGCCCAATCCAGCCGCGGTCATGGCGTAGACATGCCAGGTGACATTGGTCAGCTCCGGCAACTGCGCCATAAAAATCAGAATTGCCAGGGCATTGACGAAGCCAGTGACCACTGATCGGGATACGAAACTCATCAGATTACCGAGCTTCAGGTAGCCGGCGACGATCTGTATCACCCCTGTAAGCAGCGTCGCGACCAGCAGATACTGCAGGCCGTGTTCTTTGACCAGCGTCACCATCAACAGTGCCATGGCACCAGTGGCGGCAGAGATCATGCCGGGACGTCCGCCGACGATGGCCGTGATCACTGCGATCGCAAAAGACGCATACAGACCCACTCGCGGGTCGACACCAGCGATGATGGAGAAGGCGATTGCCTCGGGAATCAGAGCCAGGGCGACGACAAGTCCGGCGAGCAGGTCGCCACGGACATTTCCAAACCAGTCTTTGCGTGTTGAGTATAAAAGCATGGTCATTCCGTAGTTAAAGATTACCCAGGTCCGGCATTGGCTGACAGACGGTTTGGGTAGCAGTTGATTAAAATGCGCCACGCTTGTTGGATTGTTGTGCGCGAGGCTGGTGATGCAAGCGTGTCTAAGAAGGCGCCTGATCCTCACATCTGGAATTGATGCAAAGGCCGTTGCCCTATGGTGGCGTTCCGAACATGAAGATAAGCTGCGTCGAATATGCGGTCGTGCAAAGGGCGCGAATTATAGAGGAATTATCGTGGCAGCGCGACCGATATGAGGCTGGCGAGCAATATCAATACGCTGGAAATTAACAGACAGGCACCCAGGCCATAGACCTGAAACACCCAGCCGGACAGCACGGTACCCAATAACCTGCCCATGGCATTGGACATGTAGTAGAAGCCCACATCCATTGAGACATTCTCCCTGTCTGCGTAGCTGACGATCAGATAACTGTGCAGTGATGAGTTGATGGCAAACAGCACACCAAACACCAGCAGACCGCAAATCAGCAAGAGGCTGTCGGGCAAATTCTGGGTAAGCGCAAGTGCAATCAGGGCGGGAACCAGTGTCAGCGCAGCCGCCCATCCCATTGCCGTGCGGCCGGAAACAGGGCGACTCTGGTCGCGATGGATGAAGCGCGGCGTCAGACCCTGAACCAGGCCATAAGCTATAATCCACGACGCCATGAAGCCGCCAGTCTGACTTGAGGACCAGTCCAGTGCCTGCGACAGGTAAACCGGCAGGGCGACGACAAACCAGACATCGCGCGCGGCAAACAGGCACAACCTGGCTGCCGACAGGACATTGACGGCCCGGCTTTTTGAGAAAACATCACGAAAACGTGGTTTGGCGTTGCTGCGGCCAAGATCATCCTTTAATAACATCAGGCTCAGGCACCAGATCACTAGTAACGCGCCGGCCATTGCGCCAACAGCGCCCTGAAAGCCCAGCCAGGCCAACAGCACACCACCCAGGAAAAAGCCGGCACCTTTCAGGGCGTTTTTGGAGCCCGTCAGCAAAGCAACCCAGTGGAACAGGGTGCCGTGGGCCTCGGCAGGTACCAGCAGCTTGATGGCGCTTTTGGCGCTCATTTTGTTCAGGTCCTTGGCGATACCGGATAACGCCTGGGCTGTCATGACCCAGGCAACCGTCAGCATACTGGCCGGCACCAGCAACATGCCCAGGGCCACAATCTGCAGGAACAGCCCGATATTCATGGTGCGATTCAGACCCACGCGGGCGCCCAGCCAGCCACCCACCAGATTGGTGACCACACCAAAAATCTCGTAGAACAGAAACAGCAGAGCGATTTCCAGCGGTGTATAACCCAGCTGGTAGAAGTGCAGCACCACCAGCATGCGCAGTGCGCCGTCGGTCAGCGTGAAAGCCCAGTAGTTGCCGGTGACAATCAGATACTGGCGGACGTCAGGTGAGAGCGGTTTGCGCATTACAGGCGACACTTATCCGTTCTGTTGGTCCAGCGTGCCGACCTTTATCGCCAGCTCAGCCGTGCGGTTGGCGTAACCCCACTCGTTGTCATACCAGGCATAGATCTTCACCTGAGTGTCGTTGACGACCAGTGTGCTGAGTGCATCGATGATGCTGGAACGTGGGTCAGTCCGGTAATCGATGGACACCAGAGGACGCTCCTCATATCCCAGAATACCTTGCAGATCCGTCTCTGACGCCTTCCTCAGCAACGCATTGACCGCCTCTGCGGTGGTTGGCTTGTCAACTTCAAACACACAATCGGTCAGCGAGGCATTGGCCAGTGGTACACGAATGGCGTGCCCGTTCAGCTTACCTTTCAACTCCGGAAAAATGTGAGTGATCGCTGTGGCCGAGCCAGTGGTAGTTGGGATAAGACTTTCACCGCAGGCGCGGGCGCGTCGCAAATCTTTGTGTGGCGCATCCAGAATGGTCTGGGTGTTGGTGATACTGTGAATGGTGGTCATCGAGCCGTGTTTGATACCCAGGTTTTCATGGATGACTTTTACCACAGGCGCCAGGCAGTTGGTGGTGCAGGACGCGGCTGTGACGATCGTGTGTTGGCTCGGGTCGTACAGCTCGTCATTGACCCCCATGACGATGTTCAGCACACCCTCCTCTTTAACGGGCGCAGAGACAACGACGCGTTTTACGCCCTGATCCAGATAGCCCTGCAGTACTGCCACGGTTTTCATGCGGCCGGAGGCCTCAATCACAAGGTCGCAACCAGACCAGTCGGTATCGGCAATCGATGTGTTGTGCGAGACTGATATGCGTTGCTCCTTAACCAGCAGGGCGTCACCGTCCGCCTGGCAGTCATACGCACTGCGGCCATGAACCGAGTCGAAATTCAGCAGATGAGCCAGTGTTTCAGTGTCACCTCCCGGATCATTGATATGCACAATTCGAGCTTGTGGCTGCTCCAGTAATACACGTGTGGCCAGACGACCGATGCGTCCAAAGCCATTAATACCGATCCTGATAGTCATGAACAGCTTCCTGTGGTCTGTAGCATCTCAGTTGAAGCGCAGGATTGAAAAGGGCTGCGCCGGTTGATTGTCTGCAGTCGTTGCATGGGCGTTTCGATTTTGCCCTGCGAATGCCGTCTGGCGTCTGACAGTGTGGATTTCATCCAGTCCAGCAGACCCGGATGCAGCCGATAGTAAACCCACTGTCCTTCCCGTCGATCACTGACGATGCCACACTTGCGCAGCTGTGCCAGATGGCGCGAAATTTTTGGCTGGGGCATTTCCAGCGCTGCCATCAGCTCGCATACACAAAGTTCACCGGCCCGTTCAATCAATAGCAGGCTCAACATTCGCGTTTCATCCGCAAGTGCCTTGAAGAACTCCAGTGCTGAAGGAGGGGAATAGTTTTCTGGCATATTCGTTTTCCTGAATATCTGTTGAAACGAATATAATCCCTGATCAGGCTAACAGCAAGCCTGAGTGGGGAATGGACTTGTATCGATCCGACCGGCTATGCTGGTGCGTATCAAGGGTGGTAGGGAGTAATCAGAGAATTGTGGATCATATGACCGACCAGAACGAAAACAAGCCTCAATCAGGCACTGACGTCGAGGCACCATCGGAAGTAGCTGTTCCTGAACCTCAGCGGCGGGTAAATGCCCTGGTATTGGGTCTGGCGGCGCTGGTGTTGATTGCCATCGCCTGGCGAATGCTGCCCAACGCCACGATTCCCGCGCCGCCTGATTTCTCGATGTACACGGATACCGAACAACGCAAACAGATGTTTTTCGAGTATTTTCTCCCGCTAGTCACTTTGCGTAACCAGCAGATCCTCGAGCAACGAGAGCGCCTGCTGTCTTTGAGCGAACGCCGTGGGTCGCTCATGTTCTGGCAGCGAATGTGGCTGCAGCAGCTCGCTGAGGAATACGAAATAACCGAGTTTGACCTAGCCTCCGACGAAGACTGGGAAGTGCTGATTCGCAGAGTGGACATCGTGCCCCCGTCATTGGCACTGGCCCAGGCAGCCAACGAAAGCGCCTGGGGTGGTTCCCGCTTTGCCGTTGAAGGAAACAACTATTTTGGACACTGGTGTTTCGTCGCTGGCTGCGGCCTGGTGCCGGAAGATAGGCCAGCCGGTGCCCAGCATGAGGTGGCAGCCTTTGATTCGCCACTGCATTCGGTGCAGCGTTACATCCACAACCTCAACAGTCACGAGGCCTACCTGGAGCTGCGTCGACGCCGTGAAGCAT
The DNA here is from genome assembly GCF_029911965.1 of Pseudohongiella sp. SYSU M77423. Taxonomy (NCBI): domain Bacteria; kingdom Pseudomonadati; phylum Pseudomonadota; class Gammaproteobacteria; order Pseudomonadales; family Pseudohongiellaceae; genus Pseudohongiella; species Pseudohongiella sp. SYSU M77423. Next base: position 12,665 of record NZ_JARYTH010000008.1, read on the forward strand.
TGCGCGAGAACGACCGGCTGGTTAGCGGCCTGGAACTGGTCGGCGATCTGGATCGTTACTCGGAGCGCGGTGAGGCCTATATCGACGAGCTGAGTGAAATGATCCGCTTTAATGAGCTTGATGAGCTTGATGAGCTGGATGAGACGATCGAGCCCGACAGTACAGTAGACTGACACTCCGCTACCGACAGATCCTATACTGAGCTTTTCGCCTTGGCTGACGTAGGCACACTGACTTATCTGATTCAGAGATAGTGCACAGATTTTCAGGTCGCAGACAGTACAAACAAAAAAGCCCCGCTCGAGAGAGCGGGGCTTTTTGTTTATCCAACAAGACTGCCCGTGAGGGCAGTGCCTATTAGAAGCGCTTGGTCACACCAACCTGGAAGGTGCGGCCCAGCGGGTTGCCGATACGTGGATCGTAACCCAGCTCCTGGCGAGAGGCTGGCGGCATTTCGTCCGCGATATTCTCGATAGAAGCTGACAGGGTAGCGTCCCAGTCCAGCAGGTCCAGGGTGTAGTGGAAGTCCACAGATACCCAGTCTTCACCAAACACACCGTACAGGCTTGGGCCGTAGGGGTCAGTGCTGCCGATCTGACGACCAGATGGTGTCAGAGCCGCATCACCAACGCGTGAACCGTCAGCGTTGAAGTAACGGTCGTCTTTCACGCCTTTGATGTAAAGAGCCTGCAGACGGAAGTTGTGGTCACCCTGAGCATAGTTCGCAGTCAGGTTGCCGCGCCATTCAGAAACAGCGTTGGCAATGGTAGCGAAGTTCAGGAAGCCCAGTCGGTCAGCGCCTGGTTCAATCTGGAAGCCGTCCAACGTAGTTTCAGTGTACTGGAACTTGTTGATCTTGGTGGCTGTTGCACTCAAGGTCACGTCGCCAGAGAACGCCGGGAAACCATACGTGGTCTGGATGTCAAAACCAGCAGTCAGCTGGCCAGGACCGTTACCAAAGTCAGTGCGGATTTCCGAGAAGTCAGCCGCTGTAGTGACGCCCTGCACACACTGGCCGTTGAAGGTCACACGACCAACCAGCGGGTGTGAACAGTCAGCCAGAGCGCTACCATTGGTCGGAACAGCACCTGAGCCGGTTGGCGAAATGCTGAACACTGAGGACGCGATCTGGTTAACAGACGCCAGCAGGCCCAGCTCGTTTTCAGTTTCAATATTGAAGTAGTCAATGATGAAACGGAAGTCGCTGCCAGCTGTGAAGCCTTCGGATTGCCAGATGAAGCCTGAGCTCCAGACAGTGGCTTCTTCTGGGACGATGTCAGAGCGGGTTACCGTCTGTGCGCCACGCCAGTTACCACCGGCGACGGTGTAGCTGGCAGTGCCGCTGGCAAATTCGCCTGGAATGATATCCGCGCCAGGTGCCTGGTAGTTGGTACCGTACGAGCCACGGACTGACATGTTGTCGGTGATGTTCCACTGGCCAGAGACCTTGTATACCGTTGAATCCAGTCCGCCCGAGAACTCTTCATAACGTGCTGCTGCTGACAGGAACACGTTATCCAGCACAGGCAGGCTCAATTCGCCGAATACGGAAGTCTGATCCTGGGTGCTGAAGTCAGCCGGGTTGGTTGAGAAGAACTGGAATGGACCCGGTTCGTCAGGCGTACAGCCGTTGTACAGAGGGTCTGAAGGGTCACGTGGTACCTGACCGTCTGTGGCCGGGTTCTGACACGGACGTGAACCGTTGTACAGCGGATCTGTCACGATTTCCTGGTTTTCGGTGGTACGGAATTGTGCACCAGCCGCCCAGCCTACGATACCGCCTGGCAGTTCCAGTGGTGTCTCGCCGCTGAATACGGCGTCAAAGGTCAGGTTCCAGTTAACGTCACGAGTCGCACGTGGGTTAAACATCCACTCGATCAGCTCGTCCGGGTTCTCTGCGCCCGGTACATAGCTTGGGTTGGCCAGGCCATAAACCGGCTGTTGAGCAAAGTTGGAAGCAAACGGGTTGTACCAGCTACAGCCAGCTGAACCGGCCATTCCAGGGTTCTGTGTACCAAACCGGTTAGGGTTCAAATCCTGAACGTTACAGTTTGGGCCACCGAAACCATTCAGCGCTTCCTGAACGTTGTACAGCATCATGTCAGGGCTGTCGGCATACAGGTTGGACTGGTTGTAGGTGGTAGCGATATCGTAGGTGATACCGTTGTCGAACTCGCCTTCAAAGCCCGCCACCAGGTGGGTGAACTTGTTGCGGATTTTGCTGGGTGTGGAGTACTTGCCGTCTTCCGCAAAGGTGTCCAGACCGCCGTGTGCGAATGCACGGTAGGTGATGGGCGTGAAGCCCTGCGTTACTGCCCATGCCGGGTTATTGATGTAGCCGGTACGGGTCGCAAAGTCCTGAACGAACGGGTTGTTCTTGGGCACATACAGCTGGTAGGTCGCGCCGCCGTGAATGGCTGGACCACGAATTACTGGCTGTGAAGGTGAGCCGTACTGGTAGGGCGTGTCGACCATGGAGTAGGCAGCACGTGCGTAGAATTCCATGCTGTCAGTAACCTGTGTGGTTACCTGACCAAACAGTCGATAAATGTCATTCTCAGATACGACGTTGTAGTAAGGAATGTAGTTGTATGCGCAGGTGAAGCTGTTGACATACACACCACCGACGGCTTCACAGGAACTCTGGGTGAAGTCGGAGATTACGCCACCAACCGGGTTGCCCCAGTCGCCTGCACCGTTCGTAGAAGCAGGGTTATAAGTCTGTGTTGCAGGCAGCGCGCCGCGCGGCAGCCAGCCAGCCAGGTTGGTCAGTGTTGACCAGGGGGCCGGGTTGACGCCGTAAGGCAGATCAGTAAAGGGGCGCTCGTCTGCGTTCAGCAGTGAACGGTGATCCCATGAAGCAGCCCAGACGACATCGGTTACGTCGCCGCTGAAGCCGCCTACGATACCAACGTTCCAGTCGCCATCAGAGCCGTCGATCGCCTTGTATGAAGACTGGATTTCAATGCCTTCAAAGCTGTCGCGGCTGATAAAGTTAACAACACCGCCTGTGGCGTCCGCACCGTAGGTTACAGCCGCGCCGTCTTTCAGGATCTCGGTGCGCTGCAGTGCGATTGATGGAATAACAGAGGTGTTTTGCGTAACGCGGCGGCCGTTGAACAGCGACAGTGTTTTGTCGGAGCCGATACCGCGCAGGTTGTATTGCACGCTACCAGTCAGACCAGCGCCGCCGAAGTAGTAGGATTCACCGGTAGTGGCACCAGAAATACTCAGGCTTTTGGCGAAGTCCAGTGCAGAAGGCGAGCCGGACAGTGCCAGATCGTCCTGGGAGTAAACTTCTACGGGAAGTGCGGCATCAACAGGTGTGCCACGAATCAAGGAACCGGTAACTACAACTTCTTCAATTTCCGGCTCGGAGCCTTGCTGTGCGAACACCAGGGTTGGTGCCACCAGTGAGGCGCATGCGATACACCGGTACAGTTCTTTCAGTTTCATCGGGTTTCCCCCCCTTAGTACTTATTATTTACTGCAGTTAAGTTTCCACCTGTATACGTGTAACGGACACACAAACAGATAAGAACTGGAACGCAGTACCCCGTTTGCTTGAGGTAATAGCAATACTCGGCTCTATCACTCCCGGCCATAAAAATAGCCAGTGCCTACAGGGGCCTTTGTCAGCCCTCTTCACGTTGTTGCTTTTTGCAGTTTCTGTTTGTTGTTGTTATGCGTCTGGCGGATCTGAATTGTCACACTTCCCACGGCAGGTACTGCTCGAGAAATGTTACCAATCTACACAGAATGATCAGTTTGTTACTTTTGATAACACTTTGTTTTGCAATCAAAATCTGTGCGATCGATCGCTCGAAGCATAAACCATGTTTTTTGACAGAGTCAATTTTTTCTTCAAACTGTGTCGAAAGCGGTCAAACTGTAACGACTGATTGGTTGGAATCCTTCAATTTCAGCGCGGCAAAGGACATCAGACATGAATAAAAACAGGGAGCCGGCAGCAACAACGCTGTTGATCGGTACAAAAAAGGGCGCATGGTGCCTGACGCTTGGCAGTGACAGGCAGCTGCGGCAATTGACCGGGCCTATGCATCTGGGGGCAGTGGTCAGCCACTACGTGGAGGATCCGCGCCGGCCGGGTTATCAGCTCATGGCCGTGGGCAGTGGGCATCTTGGGCCGTCTGTATTTGTGTCCACAGATGCAGGCGAGACCTGGCGGGAGTCGACGCAGCCGCCTGCATTTGCCCCAGTAGGCTCAACAGCCAGGGCCGTGGATCATGTCTTCTGGTTGACGCCGGGACACGCCAGTCAGCCTGATGTGTGGTATGCCGGCACCTCTCCCCAGGGCCTGTTCCGGTCCGATGATGGCGGAATGAGCTGGCAGGAGGTGATCGGGCTGAACCACCTGGCTGAATTTGTGGACTGGCGCGGCGGTGACAAGGACGGCACACCGGATGGTCCGAAACTGCATTCAGTGATCGTGGACCCGGCTGACGCGCGACACCTGCTGATTGGCATGTCCAGCGGCGGCATTTTTGAAAGCCATGATGAGGGTGAGACCTGGCGTCCCCTGAACAAAGGCGTTGCCATGGACTTTTATCCCCCTAAAGAAGATGGCAGCGAATATGAGTATGGTCACGATCCGCACTGTGTGGTCATGCACCCAGTTCATTCAAATCGGCTGTACCATCAAAACCATTGTGGTATCTATCGTATGGATCGTGACAAAGGCGAAACCTGGCAGCGTATCGGTGACAATATGCCTGTCGAGATTGGTGATATTGGTTTTCCCATGCTTGTGCATCCACGCGACCCGGAGACGATCTGGGTTTTCCCCATGGATGGCTCGGGACAGTGGCCGAGAACCAGTCCTCAGGGTAAACCTGCGGTGTATCGCAGTCACGATGGCGGCATGAGCTGGCAGCGACTGGATAAAGGTTTTCCTGTCTCGCAGGCCTGGTGGACGGTCAAACGTCAGTGTATGGCAGTGGATTCACATGATCAGACGGGCGTATATCTGGGGACCACCAACGGCCAGATCTGGGGCAGCTTTGATGGTGGCGACTCCTGGCAGGGGCTGGCCATGGATCTGCCACAGATTTATTCAGTAGAAGTGGCTGAGCGGGCTGAGTAATGAATATCACTGTCACCCTGCCCAGTCAGCTGGATGACTATACCGGTGCTCAGCGTCACCTGGACTTGAGTCTGCCGGTTAACACCCTGACACTGGCGGGCGTTCTGGACGCGCTGGAATTGAAATTCCCGGGCCTGAGATTCAGAGTGGTAGACGAACATCAGCGTATCCGCCGGCACATTGCCATGTTTGTGGGCGAAACGCTGGTTCATGATCTGACTGTGCCAGTGCCGGATGGTGGTCGCATACAGATTGTGGGTGCCTTGAGTGGAGGTTGAATGTAGACTTCCTGTCATCATCAATATGACGGGAGAGTATTCAGATGCATACGGGTTTCAAGGCGGTTTCAGTAGGCGTGCTGATGATGTTGTCTGCCGGCACCGCTCTGTCGCAAAGTGCCGGGTCATCTCTGCCCTGGTCGGATCGATTCGACACCGCGTCACCAGCCACGGTTGGCTTGTCTGATCAGGCTCTGCAGTCTGCAACATCCGCCCTGCGCGCGCGCGTGGAAGCCAATGACATTGCTGGTGCTGTTGCGGCGATCATGAAGGACGACAAGCTCGTGTACGCCGAGGCGGTGGGCTGGCGCGACATTGAAAGCCGTGATGAGATGCCGCTGGATGCGCTGTTTCGCACTTATTCAATGACTCGACCAGTGACCGCCGTGGCAATCCTGCTGTTGCATGATCAGGGTCTGCTGGACGTCAATGACCCTGTCAGCCAGTACCTGCCGGCCTTCGCCGATCAACCTGTGCTGATCGATTCTGCCAATCCAGACCCCAGCGCAGTGCGGGCCAGGGTGGGCGATATTACACTGGCCCAGTTGCTGACGCACACCTCAGGCCTGGGCAGTCGCAGCAGCTCACTCTATCGCGCCAATAATGTACACAGCTATGACCAGACACTGGCGCAGGTGGTTGACAATGCAGCGGCTCTTCCGCTGTTTGAGGATCCGGGTACCCAGTTTCGTTATGGTCTGCATGCTGAAGTATTGGGGCGCGTGATTGAGGTGGTGACGGGGCAGCCCGTTGATGTCTACCTGGAGGAGCAGCTTTTTCAGCCGCTGGGTATGACTGATACCGTGTTTTACGTCGATGAAGAACGTGCCTCACGACTGGCAACCGTGTATCGGCCGGATGACGCAGGGCAGTTAAGGGCCATAGAGATGGAGGACATTCCCGTCACCGAGCGCCGGACCTTGACCAGCAGTGGTGTGGGCCTGGTTTCCAGCACTGCAGATTTCCTGTCGTTCTCCCACGCCTTATTGACCAACACGCGACCCGATGGTGAGGCATTGTTCAGCGAACAGACGCGGCGTCTGGTATCGGAAAATGCCATTCCTGATGCGCTTCTGCCAATCGGTAGTGGCGGGTACTGGCTTGGCTCGGGATGGTCGCTGGGCGGCTTTGCGGTTGCGATGGACCCAGCTGCCTACAATCACCCCGTCAGCACCGGTGAGTACTGGTGGGATGGATCAGCTGGCACCCGTTTCTGGATCGATCCCGTCAATAATATGATTGCTGTGATCATGGCACAGGTCTCACCCGCCAGTGGTAATGGTTTTCGGGAAGAGTTCAAAACGAACATCGTTGGTGCTCTGAACGGCCCGGCTGGCGAGTAAGCGATTCAGACAGGAGGATTCTTGCGCCGGCCCCGCCTGACACGCTCTCGTTCACTACTGCTGGCATTGCTACTTGCAGTGCCAGCCGTTCTCTGGTGGCATGTATATCTGAATCCCGCGAATTTTGAGGTGCCACAGGCCATGCAACTTGAGCTGGAGCAGGCCAGCTACGGATTTGACGAGAACGGCGAAGCCCGGCTTTTCGTTTTCGGAACGCTGCGTAATCCGGCAGTCAGGATGCTGGTGACCGGTTCCAGGATCACCGGCCGTCCCGGCGCGCTATCTGGTTATCGTCGTGCTGGTCTGGATATTGTCGAAGATGAGTCGGCCAGTGTCAGCGGTCTGGTGCTGACCGTTAATGAGCGTCAGCTGCGGCGCCTGGATCGCTATGAGCGTCTGGGTCAGCGTTATCGACGCTTCGTCGTGACCCTCGAAGACGGCGGGCAAGCCTGGGTGTATCAAAGAATCCGACCTGAGCCTGACGTTGGCTCGCCTGGGCAACAGGGAACTGTTGAACCCCCGACTCCGGAGTCCCGCAGCAATGAGTGAGGTGCAGCCAGTCCATATGCCGGACATTACCCGCAATGCTGAGGGTAAGGAGCGACGGCTTGGCGTTGAGCTTGAGATGAGTGATATCACTGTCGACAGGCTTGCAAAGCTGGTCTCAGAGTTCCTGCATGATCAGGGCATGGCCGTCGATGTGCGCGAAAGCGGACGCTATGATTGGGAGATTGTGGGCGACCCGGCGGGAGACTGGCAGGTGGAACTGGACTTTGGGCTGCTCAAGAGTATGGGGCGGCAGGCCATTGAGCCGGGCATGATGGGTGAGCTGGTGCAATCGCTGGAGGAGCTGATGGCCAGTGTTGCAGAGACTGTTGTGCCTGTAGAGCTGGTCAGTCCGCCACTGCCAATGGCGCGTTTGCAGCAGGTGGAAACCCTGATATCGCGTATCAGGAAGCATGGCGCAAAAGGGACCTCTGACCGCTGGTCGAACGCGTTCGGCATGCATCTGAACATGGAGGTGCCAGAGACCACTGCGGACTATATTGATTCCATTCTCAAGGCGTTCTTTTGCCTGTTCGACTGGCTGCAGGTCCGATGCCAGGTGGACATGGCGCGTCGGGTGACACCTTACATCGACCCCTTCCCGGTCGATTATGTGCGCCTGGTGCTGGCGCCGGACTACCAGCCTGATCTTGAACAGCTGATGCGTGACTATCTTGAATTCAATCCAACCCGAAACCGGGCGCTGGACATGTTGCCCGTATTCGCCCATGTGGACGAAAAACTGGTGCGGGAATACACCGATGACCCGCGCATCAAGTCACGACCCGCACTGCATTATCGATTGCCCAACTGTGACATTCACGACAGCAACTGGTCCTTGTCGCTGGCATGGAATGACTGGCTCGCTGTGGAAAGACTGGCAGCGGACCGGCAGTTACTTAATCTGTGCTGCCACGATTATCTGGCTTATCTCAACTCGCCGTCAGAGCGCCTGTTCGGGCAGTGGTTGAAAACACTGCAGGGACAATATGTGCCGATGTTGACACGCAGCTCAGGCTGACAGCGCCGCAAACTGTGCAGCTGTCAGTGTCTTCAGGTCGTTCGGGCTCAGCTCTATTTCCAGCCCTCGCTTGCCTGCACTGACAAAGATGGTTTCGAACTCAGTGGCGCTGCTGTCAACGAAGGTACGCAGCTGCTTTTTCTGTCCCAGCGGGCTGACGCCCCCCAGCACGTAGCCGGTGCTGCGCTGGACGGCATTGATCTCTGCCATTGCAGCCTTTTTGCCGCCAGCGGCCTTCGCCAGCATTTTCATATTCAGGCTGGTCGATACAGGAATCACCGCTACCAGCAATTCCCTGGTGTCCAGGACTGCGACCAGTGTTTTAAACACCTTATCAGGAGAGACCTGCATTTTTTCTGCAGCCTCAAGACCATAAGACGCGTGGGCCGGATCATGAGTGTACTCGTGGATCCGGTACTCGATTCCGGCCTTGCTGGCTGCGTCGATTCCTGGTGTCATATCAGGGGGCCGGCACCACTGTCTGGCGCAACTCGCCAATGCCATCAATACCGATACGCACAATGTCACCGGGCTGCAGGTACTGGGGAGGAGTCAAGCCGTCACCGACGCCTTCGGGTGTGCCGGTGTAGATCAGATCGCCGGGCATCAGTGTCATGAACTGACTCAGATAACTGACGATATGCGCAACACCAAACACCATCTGGCTGGTATTGCCATCCTGACGCATTTCGCCATTGATTTCGGACCAGATGCGCAGGTTTTGCACATCGTCTATCGAGTCACGTGTCACCAGATAGGGGCCAAATGGTGCAAATGAGTCGGCGCTTTTGCCCTTGACGAACTGACCAGCACGTTCGCGTTGAAACGCTCGCTCCGATACATCGTTGCCAGTGGTATAGCCGGCCACGTAGTCAAGCGCATCTTCCAGGCTGACATACTGGGCACGTTTGCCAATCACAACAACCAGTTCGGCCTCATAGTCCAGCTTGGTGGCCGCACGTGGCGTGATGATGTCATCGAAGGGGTTGCTGAGCGCGGTCACTGCTTTCATGAACACCAGAGGTTCTTCTGGCAGGTCGACAGCCATTTCTGCGGCATGGTCGACATAGTTGAACCCGATCGCGACAATCTTGCCTACGCCCGTCATGGGTGCGGCCAGTCTCGGGCTGCCGGAAACCATCGGCAGAGAATCCACTGATATTGCCGCCAGGCGTTGCAGGCTTTCGTCGGTCAGTTGCGCGGGCGTCAGCTCGCTGATATGAGCTGATAGGTCCCGAATTTGTCCCTGACCATCCACCAGGCCAGGTTTTTCGGCACCTGGCTCGCCAAAACGCACCAGCGTCAATTCAGCTGCCTTGGCAGTTGCAGGCAATGCAACAGACAGTGCCAGCAGTGCGGATAAAACGGCGCTACGGATGTTCATAAATCGGCCCATTGGGGGCGAAACGAAAGGACTTGATATCATGGTGACATTCTCATTGTTATTGGTCGGATTTTTTTCTGCTGCGCGACATTATAGTCAAAACGCCGGTTTCTGGTTAGACTCCGTACACGTTTAGTGGTGCGCCGAGCCGCCACATTTGCCTACACAAGCTCTTACGGAACTCATTATGTCTTTATCCTGCTTACTCGCCCGACTTGTCCGCTCTGCCAAGCCGATGGCACCGTCTTGCAACCCAACTACGTTTGCTTCAGCTTCATCGCGAGTTTCTTCAAAAAAGGGGTGGTTGTTGCTGGCTGGTGTGGTTGCGGCCATGGGCTCATCTTTGTTGGCCGCCCAGACAACCGTGGTGACCAATGTTAATGGCTACACTATGAACCGCGATCGTGAGCTGGTGCAATTTACTGGCATCCAGTTTACTGGTGATACGGTGGATCGACTGTTGATGGCCGGTGATGAGTTGCCGCAGCAGGAAGATGTAACGGTGCTCGACGGGCAGGGTCGCACGCTGTTGCCAGGTCTGATTGATGCGCATGGTCACGTCTTGAACTATGGCCTGAGCCTGCTGCGCGTGGACATGACCGGTACCCGCTCAGAGCAGGAAGCTGTTGAGCGCGTCATCGCTTTTCAGCAGGCCAATCCGGATTTGCAGTGGATTCAGGGGCGGGGCTGGAATCAGGTTTTGTGGGACAGCAACAGCTTCCCAAGCGCGGACTCACTGGCAGCCGCAGATTCAGACACTCCCATGTGGTTCAGTCGTGTCGACGGGCATGCAGGCTGGGCCAACAGGGCTGCTATGGAGCTGGCAGGAATCGACGCATCAACGCCGGATCCTGACGGCGGCATGATCATACGTGATTCTGAAGGGCGCGCCACAGGTACCTTTGTTGATACCGCCATGCGCCTGATCACTCAGCATATTCCGCAGCCCAGTATCGATGATCAAAAAGCTGCGCTGCGACTGTCGATGCAGTCACTGGCAGCTCAGGGCTTGACCAGCGTACATGATGCGGGGGTCGGTAGCAGCACGCTGCAGGCCTACCGCGAACTGCAGGAGGAAGGTCCACTTCCGATTCGTGTTTATGTGATGCTGGCCGCCACTGACAGCGCGTTTGCAGAGCGCCTGGCGGAAGGGCATTTCATCAGTGATGACAACACCCTGGCGGTTCGAAGTGTGAAGATTTCTGCTGATGGCGCGCTAGGCAGCCGGGGTGCCTACCTGGACGATGACTACAGCGATCAGCCTGGACATCGTGGCTTACTGCTGCATACCCCGGAGCGTCTGACCCAGTTGATGAACCAGGCGATGTCTGCAGACTTTCAGGTTAACGTACATGCGATTGGCGACGGTGCGAACCGGATCGTCATGGACAACTTTGAAGCGCTGATTCGTGGTACCGGTACCGAGGAGCAGCGACATCGCATAGAGCACGCACAGATTCTGCGTTTTGAGGATATTCTGAGATTCAATGAACTTGGCGTGATTCCCTCGATGCAGGCAACGCACGCGACCAGCGATAAAAACATGGCACAGGATCGTATTGGCGAGGTGCGTATTCATGGAGCGTACGCATGGCGCAAGCTTCTGGATACTGGTGTAATCATCGCCAACGGATCTGATTTTCCCGTCGAATCACCCAATCCGTTCTTTGGCCTGCATGCAGCCATTACTCGCCAGGATCAGGACAATCAGCCACCCGGCGGCTGGTTTCCCGAAGAGCGCATGACGCATGAAGAGGCATTGCTCAGTTTCACGCTGGATGCTGCCTATGCGGCGCATCAGGAAGATGTATTGGGCACGCTGGAGCCAGGCAAGAAGGCCGATTTTATTCTGGTGGATCAGGATGTGTTCGAAGTGGCACCACAGGAAATCTGGAAGACTGATGTATTTCAGACCTGGGTCGGTGGTCGTCTGATTCACGACGACGAGTAATCGACTCTTCAGTCAGCGCTTATCGCGCTGTCCCAGTCTTGCTGCGCAGTGATACTTCCAACAGTCCATCACGGCGCAGCACGCTGTGATTGACTGAAAAGTCAGAAATCATGCTGGTGACACGAGCCTGTGGCCTTGGAAAACAATCCAGGCTGTTGTGAGCGCCAGCTCGAATTGCTATTTCCCCGGCAGACTTGATGCCGTATTCGCGGCTGCTAAACCCGTTATCCGCTTTGAGAAGCAGATAGGCATGTGCCAGGGTCTGATCCGAGAGGTAGGGCGACAGCACATCGGCAAAGGCCTTGATGGCAATATCGTCAAGGTAATTGAACAGATCCCAAAACAGACAGACATCAAAGCGGGTGTCTGGCGGGTAGTTCATTGATTGCGCAAAATGCTGTCGCCATGCCTCGTAGCTGGCAGCTTCCTCGACCTGTTTGTCGACCAGTTGGCCTGGTTGACGCTGATGTTCAACTCGCGGTGGGCTGTGCAGTGCATCGTGAATGCCCGCAAAATGCAGCCGACATCTGCGATCGCCAAAAAAAGCCACCGTTTCATGCACGCCCAGCCCGACGTCCAGTACCATCAGTCTGGGTACAGACTGCAGGCGCTCCAGTATGTCGGGCATCAGTCGCGACGGCAGCGTTTCAGGCTGTCCGCTGTTGAGTTGCTCGGCCAGGTTCACGATCAGGCAGGCTTGTCCGAAGTGCTTGATGATTTCAGAGACGCCGCACTGGTGTTGCTGTTGGCGTGGCTGGGATCGATATCGATGGTACCCTTGAAGCGGGCGCCTTCTTCCAGCGTCATCTTTGGCGTGACGATATTGCCTTTAATATGACTGGTGCTGCTGACTACCACTTTGTCCTTGCCAGTGATGTCGCCATTCACTTCGCCATCAATTCGTATGGTCTTGGCGGTGAGGTCAGCATTCAGTCGGCCGGTTTTGCCGATGGTCAATTCGTGATTGGCCAGCATAACGGAACCATCCACCTGGCCTTCGATCAGCAAATTCTCGTCGCCACTGATGTCTCCTTTGACCTTGATGGTCGCGCCCAGCACGGCAGCCTTGCCGGAAGCCGATGAGGGGGAGGCAGCAGGTGCGCTGCGATGGCTGGCGCCAGTGTTACTGGTTTCGGCTGGCGCTGCGGGTGAAGCAGGGGCTTCCGTTCTTTCGTTGGTTTTATCCTTGTTTCTGTCAAACATAATACTCACCGCTTTGATTTGTGGTTATCGATCTGAATTTAACAACTAATATCATTGCTGACAACGGTTTGATGCGGTTTGTATTCCTGCCTTCGCTGCGTTACTTACTGACTAGTGACAAGAGCGTCTTCCTGCCCTAGTATGCTTTTACAAACCATAACAAGACATGCAGGGATCAGCATGCGTAGTATGAGATTTACCCTCGTAACAGCAACGATTGTGCTGATGACGGCTCTCGGGCCGCCACTGGTATCGCTTTATCTGGCGCGCCAGCAGGGACTGCAGATAGAAATGGAACGGGTCCGGGGTTACGCTGAGGTTGTTGTGCAGCGCTCTGATCGCGCTGTGGAGCAGATGCAGGAAGCAATTGATTTGCTCATCGCTGAAGGCGCTGTTGATCCCTGCTCTGCAGACATGCTTCAGCTCATGAGGCAGCTGGCTCTTCGCGGCGAATTCATGAAAGCTGCAGGTGTGGTCGATGGCAATTTCATGCCGTGTTCATCACTTGGCTTGCACGAACCACCATTAAACCTCGGGCAGCCGGATACGGTTACTGCAATTGGCACAGAATTACGGCTTAGCTCTCCCATGCCGCTGCCTAATGACACCCCGTACATTTCCATCTCCCGTGACGGATTCATAGCGATGGCCCACCGTAATCAGGCGGTGGATATTGCCACGGATATTCAGGGCGCAGTTTTTGCAACATTCAACCCTAATAATGGTGAGATAAGGACCTCGATTGGTGAAGCCAATCCCGACTGGATTGACCGGCTGGGAGATGAGCAGGAAGCCACTTTCGTAGACGGTAGTTTTATTGTGGCTGTGATGTTGTCCGACCAGGTGGGTCAGACGGGTTCTCTGGCGGCTGAGCCATTATTCCATCTGGATGAGCGTGTTCGGGAAATCAGCCTGCGCTGGCTGCCATTTTCACTCCTTGCGGCTGGCGTGCTGACATTGGCGTTTCTGTATGCGGCACGGCAACAGGTGTCGATGGCGACGCAGATACGTTTGGGTCTGCGCCGCGATGAGTTTTTCCTTGAATACCAGCCGATTGTAGATCTACAGACCAGTGAATGGGTTGGCGCCGAGGCGCTTCTCAGATGGCGAACGCGCGATGGTAAGCTGGTAGAGCCGGACATCTTTATTCCGGTGGCGGAGGAAAGCAATCTCATCAATCTGATCACAAGCCGGGTTCTGGAGTTGGCGGCACAGGACATGGGAGGGTTTCTGCGTGACAATCCAGTCATGTCCTTAAGTATCAATCTGTCTGCCAGCGATATTCTGCTCCCGGCAACATCGGAACATCTGCTGTCTGTCATCAAGCGGTTTAATTTGCGACCGGGCCAGCTGACTGTCGAGTTGACCGAGCGAATGCTGGTGGAGCCTGAAAAAGCCCGCGTCGCGCTGGCAGCCATGAGGGAGCAGGGCATTCGTGTATCGATAGATGATTTTGGTACTGGCTACAGTAGTCTGTCTTACCTGGAAACCATGCCTTTTGACAGCCTGAAAATCGACAGGCTGTTTGTTGAAGCAATTGACAAGGAAGCGGCTACCAGCCGCGTTGTTCTGCACTTGATTGAGATGGCCAACACTCTGCAGCTTGATGTTGTTGCAGAAGGGGTCGAGACGGAGAAGCAGGCTGCCTATCTGCGTGAAAGAGGCGTTCGGTACGCCCAGGGCTGGTTGTACAGCAAATCAATACCAGCGGACATTTTCAAGGCCACCTGCTAGCAGCCATAACAGCTCAGTTCCAGGCTGGCGAAGGTGGGTAGATGTATTGGTTGCGCGTTTTCTTGGCCTTGTACATGGCATGATCAGCGTGCCTCAGCAGGGCTGTGGCGTCCAGCGCGTCTGTCGGGAAGCTCGCCAGGCCAATACTGGGTAGTACTCGCAACTCTGCTTCTGCCACGCGAATCGGCTGTTCGACGTTGCAGACGATCTTTTCGGCAACCACCCAGGGTGAATGCGCCGGTCCATCGCCTTCCAGCAGGATCACAAATTCATCACCAGCAAGACGGGCTACCGTGTCAGCGCTGCGTACGCTGTCCTGTAATCGGATGGCGATCTGTTTGAGCACAATATCGCCAGCTTCATGCCCCCAGGTATCGTTGATTGCCTTGAACCCATCCAGGTCGATATAAAGGATCGTCAAGGAGCCCCCACTGCGCTGTTTGCGCTTGAGTGCGGAATCCAGCCGGTCATTGAAAAGGCTGCGATTGGGCAGTCCGGTCAATTCATCATACAGTGCCAGGTGTTTCAGTTTTGCCAGTAGCTGGTGGCGCTCGACGGCGATGGCCACCTGGGTATTGATGAATTCGAACAGGGCCTGATCGGCAGCGTCCAGTCTACCGTTATGCGTGCAGCTCACTGTCAGGTCGGCCAAATCAGCAGTACCGTCCTGATGTGTAATGCTCAGCTTCAGCCCGGGCAGTATGCTGCTCACTGCATGACTGATGTTGGCGGTCAGCTGTTCAATATTATCTGCAGCATGGACGGCCTCGGATATCGAGTACATGGCGTGTTGCTTAGCTTCAACGTGTTTGCGCTCGGAGATGTTGCGGGCGACCGCGACGCGCAGTTTATCCTGTTCTGCCCAGCGTGCTGACCACATGATATGCGCCACGCTGCCATCTTTACGTATGTATCTGTTTTCAAAGAAAGTGACGGCCTGCCCCTTGAGCACGCGATCGGCCGTGGCCATGGTTGGCTCCAGATCATCTGGGTGAATGAGCTCGCGAATGTTACGGCCTATCAGTTCGTCGCGCGTATAGCCGAATACCCGTTCACAGCCAGCGCTGACATCAACAAAAAAGCCTTCGGCATCGACCAGGCAGATAGCGTCAAGCAGGAGGTCGATATAATGGCTTAATGAAGCAATCTTCTGTTTTGACATGGCGCGTCTTGCTTGGGTTTGCTGCTTACTTGTTGATGAAGTCAGCAGCAGTCCTGGTGTAAGTGGTGGTAGCATACAATACTCAGCAAGCCGCTGAATACTGACAATGACAGAATAAGGTGTGCCGACAATGAACAAACCCTATCCACCCATTGAGCCATACGACGTGGGCACACTTGAAGTGTCGCCCCTGCACACGCTCTATTATGAGCAGGTTGGCAATCCGGAAGGCAAGCCGGTGGTATTCCTGCATGGTGGTCCCGGAGGAGGGGTAAATCCAGATTACCGTCGCTATTTTGACCCTGACAAATGGCGTGTGGTGCTGTTCGATCAGCGTGGCTGTGGGCGCAGCACGCCGTTTGCTGAACTTCGGGAGAATACAACCTGGGACCTGGTTGCTGATATGGAGCGTCTTCGGGTCCATCTGGGAATCGATAATTGGGCAGTGTTTGGCGGTTCCTGGGGCTCTACCCTGTCGCTGGCCTATGCCGTGACCCATGCGGAGCGTTGCACGGAGCTGTTTTTGCGTGGCATTTTCCTGCTTCGCAAAAAAGAGATTGACTGGTTTTACCAGGAGGGCTGTTCCCGCCTGTTTCCCGATCTATGGGAGCAGTATCAGGCCCCCATCCCAGTGAATGAGCGTGGGGACATGGTTACGGCATACTATCGGCGTCTGACCTCCGACGATGCGAATGTACGCCGCGAGGCAGCCAGAGCCTGGTCAACCTGGGAAGGTTCAACCCTGCGACTGTTGCCTGATGCTGGTGCAGCCGCCAAGTTTGGTCAGGACAGTTTTGCCGAGGCCTTTGCCCGCATCGAATGCCATTACTTCATCAATCGAGGTTTCTTTAGCGAAGATAACTATCTGCTAAACCAGGCAGCCAGTATCCAGCATATACCCACAGTGATAGTGCATGGCCGCTACGACGTTATCTGTCCGGTCGAGAATGCCTGGGATCTGCATCGAGTACTGCCCAATTCAGAGCTGCACATCATTGCTGATGCCGGTCATGCCCTGTCAGAACCAGGTATTACCAGTGTATTGATTGACTACACCGATCGCTGGGCCGCAGCGCGTGTCTGAAAACAAAATCCTGCCTGAGAATAAGCCCGATGCTCTGGTCGTCGGTGGTGGCCCCGCCGGTCTGATGGCTGCCCAACAACTCATCGAAGCTGGTTGCTCTGTTGTGCTGTGTGACGCCATGCCGGCCGTGGGGCGCAAACTGCTTCGCGCTGGCGTTGGCGGTCTCAACCTTACCCATGCAGAACCCAAAGCAGAGTTTGTCTCACGTTTCACTGGGTCGGTCGATGTCGCTCCGTGGCTGGAGGACTTTGATGCTCAGGCCATGACAGCGTGGGCGCGAGCGCTGGGAATAGACACATTCGTGGGCAGCTCAGGGCGTGTCTTTCCTGTCCAGATGAAGGCATCACCACTCTTGAGAGCCTGGTTGGGACAACTGGCGCTTGCCGGACTGCAGATTCGTAACCGGTACCGCTGGTGCGGATGGACACAGACCGCCGACGGCATGGTTCACGAATTCACGACGCCGACGGGGCAGGTGCAGATTGCTGCCCGTGTCTGCGTGCTGGCCCTGGGTGGCGCCAGCTGGTCACGACTCGGTTCTGACGGGCGCTGGCGCGATGTCTTATCAGCCCACACTATCCCTGTGACCGATTTCATGCCAAGCAACGGCGGCGTCGAAATCCCCTGGTCGCCGTGGTTCAGTGAACACTTCGCTGGAAGGCCCCTGAAAACTGTGACACTCGGCGTGGCCGGGACTGAATCGGGCTGCAGGCGAGGCGAAGCCGTGGTGACAACGCATGGACTGGAAGGCGGGTTGATTTATGCCCTGTCTGCATCGATCAGGGAGGCTCTGGCGAAATCAGGAGCTGTCACTCTGGGGCTTGATCTGTTGCCTGATCTGACAGAGGAGCAGGTCCGCCAGAAGTTGAATAAGCCTCAGGGCAAGATGTCCCGTAGTAACTACCTGCGTAAACGCCTGGGCCTTGATGGCGTCAAATACGCGCTGTTGCGCGAACTTGTAAGCGATGGCGCAGAACAGGACGTTGTCGCCATGGCAGTGGCAGCCAAAAAACTGAGTCTGCCGGTCAAAGGCATGCGCCCGCTTGATGAGGCGATCAGCACAGCAGGCGGGGTACATGGCACTGCGCTGACACAGGACCTGATGCTGAATGAGCATCCGGGCCTGTTCTGTGTCGGTGAAATGCTTGACTGGGATGCGCCGACGGGTGGTTATTTGTTGACGGCAAGCATGGCAAGTGGGCTGCGGGCTGGTCGTGCCGCAGCCGGAATCTTGGGAAAATAGAATGTGCCCGACATTGTCCGCCAAGCCACAACATAAAGCTGGTGAATGGACCTCAGAATGTAAACGTAATCAATAGTATTGATTGCTGTCTGCTGCGATGCAATTCTGCTAAGATCAGAGCAAAATCACGTTGTCTGGTCAGTTGCTCCAACTGGAATGACAGCTTGAGCACAATAAAACTGACAGTGCCTGCAAACGGGGTTTGGGCAACTGTCTTGCGGAGATTGGCATCTTCCTATGATCCAGCTTGACCTTGCGACACTGGCGCTTATGTTTTTGGCGCTGGGGATAACCTCGTTTTTTGTCATGTTCCTGATCTGGCGTATCAATCGTGATATGCCTGGAGTCATGTTTTGGATGCTGGGCACCCTGCTCAACATCACGTCTGCCATGTTCAACCTGCTCAATGCCTTGCTGGGCTGGTCCGATGGCTGGGGACCGTTTACCAGCAATACGGCCAGCTTGACCGCCAATCTGTTGATCATGGAAGGCACCTTGCGGTTTCGAAACCTGGGCTCAACCGACCGCTGGAGTTATTTGATACTGCTGATTCCCGTGTTTGTCATTGGTTCCTGGCTCCTGAGGCTTGATCCGGGTTTGCGGTATATTTTCCATGACGGCTTTACGTTGGCTTTTCAATTGACTTCGGCGATTGCGTTCGTCTGGCGCACCAGCGACCGTCATGAATTCACGGCCAACTCCCTGGCCGCTGTAGCGGGTGTATGCATGAGCGCCACGATAGCGTGGCGGTTCATGCTGGCGCTGACGAGCAGCGAGAGCATAATAATGGGTCCAGAATCCACCGGTACACAGTGGTATGTCTTTGCTGGCGCCAATTTCCATGTCGCCTGGATCTTCGGACTGAGCGTCGCCTGTTATTTCCGTTCACGACAGCAGGTTATGCAACTGGCCCGTGAGGACGCGCTGACCGGCTTGCCCAACAGACGTTGTATCGACGAAAAACTAAACCAGACTTTGCTGGAAGTGCAACGCAGCGGGGAACAGTTTGCCACCATTCTTATCGACCTGAACGATTTCAAAACGGTAAATGACCACTATGGGCACAGCTCCGGCGATACCTTACTGGTTGAGTTTACCGGCAGGCTCCGCGAAGCCGTCAGGACGTCGGACTTTGCAGGCCGCTACGGCGGCGATGAGTTTCTGGTTATCGCCAGGCAGCTGGAGTCACGTGAATCGCTGGATCAACTGATCGAGCGCCTGCGTGACAAGCTGAACAGTGAGCTGCGTGTGCCGGGTGGCACGTTCTACGTGGTTGTCAGTATCGGGGCAGCAGTCTGTCCTGTCGATGGTACGAGTGCGGATGAGTTGCTGGGGGCAGCCGATTCGCGTATGTACAGCGACAAGGCCCGTCAGAAAGCAAAAACCCTAGTTAAACTTTAGCCACTGGAAACGGAGAGTCACAGATGAAACAGTCAGCAGCCCGCACGCTGATCGCAGGGTGTATTCTGGTATTGGTCGGATCACTACTGGCCCATTGGGTGCAGACATCCGGTGGAACACGTATCGAAGATGTCAGGTTCACCGGAGACAATGGTCAGACACTGAGTGCATTGTTATATATCCCGGCCAACGCTTCGGCAGACAGTCCGGCACCTGGTGTGCTGGCTGTTCATGGTTATATCAACTCGCGTGAAGTGCAGTCCGGTTTCGCCATCGAGCTGGCGCGCCGTGGCTATGTCGTACTGGCTCTGGATCAGAGTGGCCACGGTTACTCGGATGCACCGGCATTCTCCAATGGTTTTGGCGGGCCGGCCGCGCTGCGTTATCTGCGTTCACTGGATATTGTTGACCCGGATAATATCGGACTGGAAGGGCATTCAATGGGTGGCTGGACAGTGCTGGCAGCGGCGGCTGCCATGCCGGATGCCTACCGCTCCATGGTGTTGCAGGGTTCCAGCACTGGCAGCGGGCGTGCCTTGCCAGGTACACCCGACTGGCCGCGCAATGTGTCCGTTGTCTTTGCCCAGTATGATGAGTTTGCGCCGTTGATGTGGGAAGTGCCGCGCGGCAGTGATGTGGCTGACAGTGAGAAGTTGCAGGCCATGTTTGGCGTGGATGACGCGATACAGGAAGGGCGCGTGTATGGCAGCGTACCGGCAGGCACCGCGCGGGTCCTGCACAATCCGCCGGTCACGCATCCTGGCAATCATCTGTCACATGCTTCCATTGGGCATACGGTGGACTGGTTTGCGCTGACCTTGTCGGGCGCCCAGACTGCGGGTGTGACCGGACAGATCTGGTTCTTTAAGGAAATTGGCACTTTACTGGCATTTGTTGGTTTTGTGGTGCTGCTGTGCGGGGCGATCAAGCAGTTCATTCAATTCCCGACTTTTGCGGGTTTGAGTGGTGCACCCATCAACACGGCCTGGACCCAGCGCAATGGGAAGTGGTGGTTATTGGCAGCCCTTAGCATGTTTATCCCGGTTGCCGTTTTCTACCCGGTATTCTCAATGGCCGCCTCAATGCTGCCGGCATCTTCCTGGTTTCCCCAGAGCATCACCAACCAGATCATCGTCTGGGCTGTAGTCAATGGGCTGCTGGCGACCGCCCTTGGGCTGGTGATCAAAGCGGAAGCGGTCAGCTTTAAATCGTTGTCCTGGTTTGCTGCGGCAAGATTTGCACTGGCGATCGTGGGAGTGGGATATCTGGCGCTGCTGCTCGCGGACTATTTCTTCCTGATCGATTTCCGGTTCTGGTTTGTCGGGCTTAAGCTGTTGAGTCTGGATCAGTTCCAGAACATGCTGATTTACCTGCCGCCGCTGCTGGTGTTCTTCCTGCTGCTGGGCAGGGCCCTGCATGGCGGTCTTTCGGTGTCCAGTGATACGGTTCGCCAGCAGTACCTGAGCAATGCCATGGTGCTGGCAGGCGGCTTTGCGATATTTCTGCTGGCTCAGTACATCAGCCTGTTTACGCGAGGACTGCTACTTACGCCGGCTGAACCATTAAATACCATCGTCATGATCCAGTTTGTGCCATTGCTGGTCATTATATCGACCATCTCTACCTGTGCCTGGCGGCACACTGGTAGCTACGTTCCCGGCGCTCTGATCAACACGATGTTTGTTGGCTGGTATATTGTGGCAGGCCAGGCAACCCAGGCGGTATGACCGCCGGGTTGCTGACAGACTTTTGCATCAATCAAGTCAAGCAGCCAATGCCAATGTGATGTATTACTCGCCCGGTGAATAGCTTCGCTGGGCGCGTTGCTCCACATCTTCACGGTAGAAAGCAACATCCTTGAACTCACGGTCTACGTAGCGCTGTGCCTGATCGTCGAAGTGCGGGGAGTTCGGGTCATTGCTTTGTCCGCCCGCCAACAGGGATTTGGCTCGTACCCGGTCGCCAAACTCAACAACGGCGATGAAGCTGTTGCCGGCCGTACCGTAAATGCGTTCAGTGCCGGGAAACGCCCGGGCTCCAAATGACGCCAGTGCTCCCCAGCGAGATGAGGCCATACCTACCGGCAGGCTGGGAGCGTCGTCGCTGTAGGGATGATCAATGGCACCGCTGATGCGCTGGTAACGATTGACCTCGCCCCAGGGCGTCTGCCAGTCGCCAAAACTGTTTTCCAGTTGTGTCAGAGTATCGGCGAAAACCTGCAGACGTTCTTCAGCTTCACTGCCGGTCCCCAGCCAGTTGATCTGTTCCATCTGGCTCAGGCCGGCAGGCGTATCGATTGCCTGCGCGGCATTCATGCCGTAAAAGTGGGCCAGTGTCATAGCAACAGATCCGGTGCTGACATTAAGATCCCAGCCGCGCAGTGTTTCTATGGCAGGCGCCAGCGCGGGCCATTCCTCTGAATGATCGTCCCAGGCCGAGACCAGACCATCAATCAGCAGGCTAAAACCGATGATGGTGGGGTCGTAGGCAAGATCAATTAATGACTCCAGTGTCAGGGGCGGTGTCTCCGACAGCAGCGCGGCAGCATGTACCCCGCGAAAATTTTCGGCGTCGGGTGCCATATAGGCAGGGTAGTCTTCACGAACGGGGCTGTCCGGACCCGCTGCAGTAAATGGTGTGGAGTTGGTGTTCTGAATCCAGTCGCTGTCAGGGTTGATGACGACTACGGTTTCGTCTACCTCATGCATGCCCTGCCAGTCTGTCGCCGGATTGCTGCCGTCGACCGGCTGACCATAGTCGAACTGCGGATCACGGCGTGGCATGAAATTGCCATGGAAGTAGGCGATGTTGCCATCCGCGTCGGCAAACACGGTATTGTTGGAGGAGTTGGTGCGTATGTCCATCATGTCCAGGAACTCGCCCAGATCATCTGTTTTCATGCGCAGATAGGACTGACGCAGCGCCTCGACTGGGTTCCAGTTGATACGGGTGCTGGTCCACTGGTTGTCGTGCAGGTGAGTGATGGGCCCCTGATGGGTGCGGTATACCGGGAAAGTACGCTCTGCCATTTGCTCGCCATTACGATAACGCAGCGTTACTTCTGATACCTCCAGAGGGCGCAGTTCGTCGCCGTAGCGATACATTAACTGGCCATTGTCATTGACGACCTGCTGGACAAACTCGTCCATAAAGTCGGCACTGGTGCTGGTATGCATCCAGCCGGTGGTTTCATTAAATCCCTGATAAATGAAGAACTGTCCCCAGGTCGATGCCCCGTACGCATTTAGCCCCTCTTCACTGACCAGGTGATATTCACCCCGGAAGAAAAAACTGGTGTGCGGGTTGATCAGCAGCAGTGCATTGCCACTGGCACTTTTATCGCCGGTAACAGCAATACCATTGGAACCGGCTGGCTCCTGAAAGATGCTGCGCGCCAGCGGGACGGCAGGCACTGGTGACAGCTCGCGCAGGTCATCGCCGAGCTGTGCTGTGGTCGTCGGCAGCAGGCTGAGGCGCTCCTCAGCCGATGAGTAGAATGCCTCAATACCTGCCAGCGGGATCTGCTCGATGTCACCACCGATCGAGCCCTCGAAGAAATAGAAAGGCATCCATGGCTCAAAGCGGGTCAGCAACAGAGGTTCAACCTGTGGATTGCTGGCCAGATAATAGTTCAGACCATCAGCAAAGGCCTCACTCAGTTCCTGCAACCACTCTGGCGCTTCCGCGTATGCGGTCCGTGCCTCGGCTTCGCTCATGTAGAGTTGTGCGCGCAGGTCACTGTACAGCGCTGATTCCCCTTCCACCTCCGCCAGTCGGCCGATGGCCCAGGTATAGTTGCGTTCAATTCGGGGGAAATCGTCTTCGGCCTGGGCATACAGAAAACCGAACACCACATCGGCATCGGTTTCCCCGTAGATGTGAGCAACACCAAAGTCATCGCGAATGATTTCAACGCGCTCGGCCCGGGCCTGCAGCCGCTGCATCTCCGAAGTCATGTCTGTCGACGGTGCCTGGGGCGGCGGGGCATTATCCTGGGAGCAGGCAGACAGCAGCGCAAACAGCGTCAGAGCTACCGGTAACAGAAGAGTCTTTATTTTTAGCATGATTACTCCGACTGGTTAGTGGATAGAAAGTTAGTTGGGATTCGTTCCCGGGCGCGAAGCGCGCTCAGTGAGCCAGTAGCACAGGCAACCGCCAAGGATCACCGCGAGCGCAATTCCGGCCTCCTGAGGGCGATTGATGGTTATGAATGTCAGCGTCCAGATGACAATACCGCTGTAGATCAGCGGAGGATAGGGGTAGAGCCAGGTTCTGTAGGTCTGTTCTCCCGGCTGACGGTCTATGCCGTGTCGATAGCGCAGCACAAATACACCCAATACCGTAGCCAGCGAACTCAAGCCGAGGATGAATCCGGAAAAGACCAGAATCGACTCAAAGGTTGAGGTCAATATAAACAGGGCTGTCAGAATACCCTGTGAGTAGATGGCAACGCGCGGAACGCCGTCAGCATGACGCACTGACAACCAGCGGAATAGTCGAAAGTCCTCGCCCATGACCTGCAGGACTCTTGGGCCAGCCATCAGCATGGCACTGACGGTGGAGATCAGCAGCAAAGACAGCACTGCCCCCATGATCAGAGCGCCAGTCTGTCCGAAGGTGTTCTGTGCTACGATTACCCCGATCTCCAGACGTCCCTCTAAAAGCTGCATGGGGACGGCATACAGAAATGTTGCGTTCAGTGCCAGGTATAACAGGATGACGACAGCAGTACCCAGTATCAGCACTCTGGGCACCGAGCGTGCCGGATCATCCACTTCGCTGGTGATGTAGGTAGCCGCATTCCATCCAGTATAGGCGTAGTTCACGTAGATCAGCGACACGGCGAACGCGCTGCTGGTCAGTACGCCGAGGTCGCTGTCTGAGGGCAGCAGGCTTAAGGGCTGGGGAGTGTCGACGCTCAGGGTCACCAACGTCACAAACCCCAGTATCAGCCCGACCTTGATCAGCGTGAACCAGTTTTGCAGGCCGCCACTGGCGCGATGATTTCGTCCATGTGTGACGGTTACAATGATCACCAGCAGCACCGCAATCAGCATGCGGTTCAGCTCCACTGCAGTCAGCGCCGAATCAAGGTAGGCCGCGAATGTCATGGCGGCCAGTGCTGTTGGGGCCGCAAACCCGACTGTCAGCGAAACCCAGCCAGATACGAAGCCAACCGCCGGGTGATAAATGCGACTGAGAAAGTTGTACTCACCACCTGAGCGCGGTAACCGGCTTGCCAGTTCGGCATAGGTTAGCGCGCCACAAAGCGCGGCAATGCCACCGACCAGCCAGAGCATCAGCAGCGCGAAAGTCGATTTAATGTCGATGATCTGGTAACCAAGACTGGTGAAAACACCAGTACCCACCATATTGGCAATGACCACAGCGATCGCGGTTGACGGTTTGTAACTGCCCTGTTGGCTCATGCGGTCCTGCCTTTACGGTGTCTGAGTTGATCCTGATCTACGCAGTAATGCGTAATGTAACGTTGAGACTGGCTTTGGCCTGGTTTATCTTCGGGTATTGCAGCAGCTTATCAGCATTGCAGCCTGGTCAGGATGCGATAAACGGGAATATTTAATACAGTCAGATGAATTTAGGGGAGCCGCACGCCGTATGTCCAGCAAAAACGAAACGGGAATCGATCAGGTCAGCCAGGTAAAGGCTTTTGGCGGGCACCAGATCAGAGTGACGCACTGGTCAGAGACGCTGCAGTGCAAAATGCAGTTTTCAGTGTTTATACCTGCTGCCAGTGAAAAGAAAGCAGTGCCGGCTGTCTATTTCCTGTCAGGCCTGACCTGCAATGACGAAAACTTCAGCACCAAAGCCGGTGCGCAGAGAGTTGCAGCAGAGCTGGGTCTTGCGTTGGTCATTCCCGATACCAGCCCGAGAGGAGACGATGTCCCCGATGATGAGGGCTATGATCTTGGCAAGGGCGCCGGGTTTTATGTCAATGCCACCGAGTCTCCCTGGCAGACTCACTACCAGATGTATGACTACATCACAAAGGAATTGCCGGCAGTGGTCGAGGGTCACTTTCCAATCAGTGCCCGGCGTTCAATCTGTGGTCATTCCATGGGCGGACACGGTGCCATCATCATGGCAGTGCGGGAACCCGAAAATTACTGTTCTGTGTCCGCCTTCGCGCCAATCGCCAATCCCTCGCAGTGCCCTTGGGGGCATAAGGCTTTTTCTGCCTACCTGGGTAATGAGCAGGCCAGCTGGCTCGACTACGACAGCGTAGAGCTGATCAAAAAACGTGGTCTGAAACTGCCCTTGCTGGTGGATCAGGGCACTGAGGACAACTTTCTGCGAGAGCAGCTGCTGACTGACAATCTGATCGCGGCAACTGATGGCTACGCCGATGTGCAGGTGAGGTACCAGCCGGGTTATGATCACAGCTATTACTTTATTGCCAGCTATATTGAAGAGCATCTGCGATTCCACGCACGTTATCTTGGCTGAACACGCGATCGCATAACGAACTCGACGGGAGAAAATAATCATGAAAACCAAAGCAGCGGTTGCATTCGCAGCCGGAAAACCACTCGAAATTATGGAAGTTGATCTTGAGGGGCCCAAGGCGGGTGAGGTGCTGGTAGAGCTCAAGGCGACAGGTGTCTGCCATACGGATGCCTTCACTCTGTCTGGCGATGATCCAGAGGGTGCATTTCCGGCCATCCTGGGCCATGAAGGTGCCGGTATTGTTGTTGATGTGGGACTGGGCGTTAAATCCTTAAAAAAGGGTGACACAGTCATCCCGCTGTATACACCTGAATGCCGTGAATGCGAGTACTGTCTGCATCCCAAAACGAATCTGTGCCAGGCGATTCGCAGCACGCAGGGAAAAGGGGTGATGCCAGATGGTACCAGCCGTTTTTCGCTGGATGGCAAACCTATCCTGCACTATATGGGCTGCTCTTCATTTTCCAACTATACCGTGCTCCCCGAGATAGCCCTGGCGAAGATTCGCAGCGATGCGCCCCTGGACAAGGTCTGTTATATCGGCTGCGGTGTGACAACCGGCGTCGGGGCCGTGGTGTTTGACGCCAAAGTGGAGCCGGGTTCGCGAGTGGTTGTATTTGGTCTTGGCGGTATCGGCCTGAATGTCATTCAGGCGGCACGTATGGTCGGGGCGCGGCAGATCGTGGGTGTGGACATCAATCCGGCCAAAGTCGAGCTGGCGAAAAAATTCGGCATGACAGATTTCATCAACCCCAAGGAAGTTGACAATGTGGTTGAGGCGATCGTCGATCTGACCCATGGTGGTGCCGATTACACCTTTGAATGCATCGGCAACGTCAATACCATGCGGCAGGCGCTGGAGGCCTGCCACAAGGGCTGGGGTGAGTCTGTCATTATCGGTGTGGCTGGTGCTGGCCAGGAAATCTCGACCCGCCCCTTTCAGCTGGTGACGGGCCGTGTCTGGCGCGGCAGTGCCTTTGGCGGTGCGCGAGGGCGCACTGACGTGCCGACCATCGTCGACTGGTATATGGAAGGCCGTATCAATATCGATGACCTGATTACCCACACCATGCCGCTCGAGCGCATCAATGAGGCATTTGATCTGATGCACGAGGGTAAATCCATCCGCAGCGTTGTACTGTACTGACGCGCAGGCTAGAATCCCGCCCCGGTATCATTTAAAACAATAATCCCGGGGGGGAATATCATGGATATGGCAGGCATCACCATCATCGTGTATCTGGTGGTCGTGACCTTGGTCGGCATGTATCTGACCAAACACAGCAGCAGTTCAGATGACTGGGCGATCGGTGGTGGTGGCATGGGCCTGTGGCTGATTGCCGCCGGTATCGCCGGTACCCGCATCGGTGGTGCAGGCACTTATGGCGTTGCTGGCGACACCATGAACACCGGTGTCTGGAACATGTGGTACGGCGTCAATTCCTTTCTGGCGCTGGCTCTGGTGGGTATCTTTTTTGCGGTGCCTTACCGCCGTCTGCGCCTGACAACTATTGGCGAGCTGTTCGTAAAACGTCACGACAGTCAGCGCAACGGCCGGTTGACCAGCCTTTGCGTGCAGACCGAATACCTGATCATCAATATCCTTGAGCCTCTTCTGATCGGTATCATCATCAGCGCCGTGTTCGGCATTAACCGCGAACTGGCGATCATGATCGGTGCGCTGATCATCATCAGTTCAACCACACTGTCGGGTCTGCGCGGGGCATCGGCTACCAACGTCATCCACGTGGTGGTGGTGACCTTTGGTCTGCTGGCTGTTGCGATGGTGGCTGGCGCTGAACTGGGCGGTATCAGTGGTATCAAAGAGAAAGTGGACGCGGCGCTGGCTGCAGACCCGGATACCAATGCTGCCAGCTGGTGGAGTTTCGTAGGCCTTGGCTGGTTCCCGGTCATTGCCATGTTCTTCTCTGCGGTCATTCATACGCCAGCCGCTTCGGTTTATGTGAACTACTCCAGCTCAGCCCGACGTGAGAACCTGCTGATTCCCGCCTTCCTGCTGGCGGGTGTACTGGCGGCGCTGATGCCGGTACTCGCCTCCATCATTGGTATTGAGGCGGTTGCACGTTACGGCACGGACAGCGGTATTACCAGCTATGCCACAATTACACGAATTGCCACCGATACAGGCCCCATCATTGGCGGTATCGCGCTTGCGGCGGTACTGGCAGCGCTGATTTCCTCAGGTGGCCCGATTCTGCTATCCAGCGCCACGCTGTTTGTGAATGACTGGATTCCGGGTTCCAAAGACTTTGAACCAAAGCGCAAGCTGCGTTCCTACCGCATTACCAGTGTCATCTACGGATTATTCGCCGGTGCCCTGGCCTGTGTGCTGCCGATTACCTCGGTGCTTGAATTGCTGCTGCTGGGCTTCGCGATGGTTGTGCCGCCGGCCCTGGCTATCGGTTTCATCTTCTACTGGCGCAAGACTACCGAGCAGGGTGTGTTCTGGGGCATTGCCAGCGGATACGGGCTTGGCCTGGCAGGCTGGGCAGCCAACACCTTTGTCCTCGGACTGGAGAATGATGTGGCGGCCTATTTCACTACGCTGGTGCCGCTGGTCGTGATACCGGTGGTCTCACTGATGACACAGTCTCCACAGAATGAAGGCGAAAGCGTGGATAATTTCTATCAGGCACTCAAAACGCCAGTACCTTGATGGATGCGCTGTCCCGTCAGGGCAGCGCACCTACTGATTGCAGCGCGCGTCGTGTGATATCGATGCGCGCTGGAATCAGGGTGTCATCCTCTCCTGTTGAACGGAGCAGTGTGGCAAAGTACCAGGTGTCATTTTCCTGCTCTACCCATCCCACATACCAGCCTACGTAACCACCATCATCGGCAGTTGTCAGCCCGGTCTTGGCATACAGCGCATAATCCGCCGTCTGTTCCATGCGCATGATGTCACGTGTTGCCGCCATCACTTCCGACTGAAAGGGAAGATCGTTGTGGCGCAGCCGCTGCAACAGCTCGATCTGTTGCAGTGGGCTGATGCGCAGTTCTCCAGACAGCCAGAACGTTGTCAGTCCACCCGACATGTTCTGATTGCCGTACTCTGCGGCATCCAGCATCGCCTGCATGCGAGTGCCGCCAACAGACTGCACCATCTGCTGGTAATGTGGTACCGCTGAGATAGCAAAGGCTTCACGAAGCGTCATATCGCGATTGGTTTCGGGCCTGCTGCGGACGGTTCCGTCCCAGCGCAGCAGTGTATCCGGGCCTTCAGCCACACCAGCCTGCAGCGCAGTCATTGTGCTGAAAATCTTGAAAGTGGACGCGGGCAGGGCGGAAGTTTCAGCAGTCACTGACTGACCTGCATCGGCGGAGCCTGATATCCATTGATCTGCTTCGTCATCGTAGATAAGGGTTATTCCGCTAAATCCAGACGACTCATGCAGCGCGGTGATTGAGGGATGCTCAGCTACCTCTGCGGCGACGCCAAGGTTGATCAACAGGCTGCTGAAACTGGCAGCAATTGCACACACAGCAAAACGAACAGGCCGACTTGAGCGGCCTGTGCACTGCAAAAAAGTCATGGTTTATTCTCCTGGAGCAGAGTCCCTGCTGTTTATCTGTTTATTCCGTCAGGCCACGTCGTTGCAGCATGTGAACCGGGTCTGGTTCACGACCTGCAAAATCGCGATACAGCTGCATGGCTTCTGCACTGCCACCCCGCGCGAGCAGCTGATCGCGGAACTGTTGACCATTCTCGCGCAGCATGCCGCCGTTCTCCTTGAACCACTCAACGGCATCCGCATCCAGTACTTCAGACCAGATATATGAGTAATAGCCAGCCGAATAGCCGCCCATGATGTGTGAGAAATACGCCGTGCGGTAACGAGGCGGAACCGGGCCATAGTTGAGTCCATTTTCTGCCAGCGCCTGCAGTTCAAATTCAACCAGCTCATCTGCTGAAGGTATCTGCTCCAGGCTCAGTTGATGCAGTTCCTGGTCCAGCACAGACGCCGCAATGTACTCGGTGGTCGAGTAACCCTGATTGAATTGCTCGGCCGCCATCACCTTGTCGAGCAGCTCCTGCGGTATCTGCTCGCCTGTCTCGTAGTGGCGCGCATAGTTGGCGAGAACCTCGGGCCAGGACGCCCACATTTCATTGACCTGTGATGGGAATTCCACAAAGTCGCGCGGCACCGCCGTGCCTGCAAAATACGGGTAGGCCACATCGGTCATGATGCCGTGTAGTACATGACCGAACTCGTGGAACATGGTGGTCACTTCATCAAAGGTCAGCAGTGTGGGGTCGCCAGCCGGGGGTTTGGGAATATTCTGGTGCATGGCAACAACCGGGAAACCGCCAGTTAGCTCACTGGGCAGGTCGTAGCTGTTCATCCACGCGCCGCCACGTTTGCTGGGCCGTGCATAGAAGTCCGCAAGCATCAGTCCGAGCGGCGAGCCATCGGCGTCGAATACTTCCCACACCTGTACATCGGGATGGTAACCAGATAGATCTTCGCGACGCTGGAATGTCAGACCGTAAACCTGTTCCGCGGCAAAGAATACACCATTGGTGAGTACGCTATTCAGCTCAAAATAGGGCCGCACTTCTGACTCGTCGAATGCGTAGCGCTCGGCACGGACTTTTTCAGCGTAGTAAGACCAGTCCGAGTCAGAAAGCTCAAAAGGCTCGGCTTCAATCTCGTTGATCATCTGCTGGATGTCTTCTCCCTCGCGACGCGCATTGGCTACCGCCACCGGCACGATGTCATCCAGCATTTCGTTGACTGCGGCAATAGAGCCTGCGGTCTGCTCTGAAAGGATGTAATCGGCATGGGTTTCATAACCAAGCATCTGTGCACGTTCAGCACGCAGTCTTAGCGTTGTCGCGACGATATCGCGCGTGTCGAACTCATTGCCGCGAATGCCACGCTGCAATGATGCATCATGGATACGCTCGCGCAGCTCGCGATTGGTCAGTGAAGTCAGCACGGGCTGATTGCTGGTGTTCTGGAGGGTGATCAGATACTGCCCGATCTCGCCGCGCTCTTCAGCTGCGGCAGCGGCCGCCTCGATCTGCGCTTCACTGAGGCCATCCAGCAGCGCCACGTCATCCACGAGCACGGCGGAGTCATTGACCTCGGCCAGCACGTTCTGGCTAAACTGTGTGCGTAAGGTGGCGAGGTCACTGTTGATCTCTCGCAGACGTTCTTTCTGAACATCTGACAACAACGCGCCTGAGCGGACAAACTGGGTGTGGTAACGTTCCAGCAGACGCTGGGAGACCGGGTCCAGGTTCAGTGAATTACTTTGCTGGTACAGGCTGTCGATGCGTGCAAAAAGCTCGCTGTTCAGCGCGATTGTATCATCATGAGCTGACAGCATGGGGGACACTTCACGTTGAATCTGCTGACGATCCGGATTGGTATCTGCACCCGCCACATTAAAGAATACACGTGCAACGCGATCCAGGTCTCTGCCGCTACGTTCCATGGCCAGAATGGTATTGTCGAAAGTGGCCGGGTCAGGATTGCTGGCAATAATGTCAATCTCTTCCAGATGCAGTGCCATGGCGCGCTCGAATGCCGGCAGAAAATGTTCGTCCCGAATCTCATCGAATGCCGGCAGGCCGTATGGCAACTGACTCTCGGTGAACAGTGGGTTGTCCTGCTCGGTGGCGGCAGCCTGTGTGACCTGCGTATCTATGGTTTCTTCAGGCTCTGCCACGAGATCTGTGGTTGTATTGGTGTTGTCGGAACAGGCAGCCATTGCCGCGCTGATGCTCATTGCTAAACCAAGATGACGTATTTTCACAATTGACTCCTGAATCTTTTGCAGCGGCACGATTTACTCAGCATCGTGCATCAGTTTCTTGATAATGGGGGCAACCAGCAGCATTGCCAGTGAAATTGCCATAGCTACGTATCCTACACTGGTATAGACCTCAGCGTAATTGGCTTTGGCAGCCACGGT
The DNA here is from genome assembly GCF_029911965.1 of Pseudohongiella sp. SYSU M77423. Classification (NCBI taxonomy): domain Bacteria; kingdom Pseudomonadati; phylum Pseudomonadota; class Gammaproteobacteria; order Pseudomonadales; family Pseudohongiellaceae; genus Pseudohongiella; species Pseudohongiella sp. SYSU M77423. The sequence goes on from NZ_JARYTH010000008.1 coordinate 44,530, forward strand.
ATCGGTCAGCTGGCCACCGATAGTCTCGGCGCCGGTACCCGCGGCAATAATGCCAGCAAGGTAGTTTGAAAGACCGCTGTAAAGGAACCAGGCGCCCATGGTCATGCCGACAGCACGAGCGGGAGCCAGTTTGGTCACCACCGACAGCCCTACCGGAGAAACCATCAGTTCGCCCATGGTGTGAATCCAGTAAATCAGGAAAATGAAGTACACCGCCGTCATGCCAGCATCGCCGGAAAGCTCCATGCCGCCGACCAGTGCCAGAAACCCGAGTCCTGCCAGGAAAACGCCAAACGCAAATTTGACAGGCGTTGACGGATTAAGGTTCCTGCGGGCCAGTACGACCCACAGCCACGCCAGCAATGGCGCAAAGATGATGATGAAGCCGGCGTTCAACGACTGGAACACCGGTGCTGGCACGGTCATGCCAAACATGCTGCGGTCGACCAGGCGGTCAGTAAAAAGGTTGAGTGATGAACCAGCCTGCTCGAACAATGCCCAGAATGGAATCTGCGCCAGAATGAAATACAGCGCCGCAAACATTTTGCCACGTTCGTTGCCCCGGCATCCCCAGATGGCATAAGCCACCATCAGTACCAGAATGATCAGGCCAAGAAGTCCCACGTAACCTTCTTCCACCAGATGTGAGTTCATGACAATGATCATCGAGATGGCAATAATACCGATGCCGATCAGATAACACATCCACTCCAGATTGATTGGGCCCAAAACCTTGTCCCGCAATCTCTCGGCACTAGGCGGCTCTCCCCGGCCTTCCAGCCAGGGCTGGTAGCGCAGAAATATCAGCAGGCCCGCCAGCATGCCAATGCCTGCCAGTCCAAAGCCATACTTCCAGCCATAGACAATACCGAGATAACCACAGGTGATCGAAGACAGGAACGAGCCAAGATTGATGCCCATGTAAAAGATGGTGAAACCGGAGTCGCGACGCGGATCGCCGGGTTCATAGAGGTCGCCAACCATGGTGGAGATATTGGCTTTGAGGAAACCGACACCGGTTATGATGAGCGCCAGTGACAGGTACAGAATATTGACGTAAAGCGATTCGGTTTCAACACGGGTGGTGTAATCCGATACAGCAATGGTGGCTGGCAAACCCACTGCGTCCGGCTCTGCCACTTGCATCATTGATCCAGCATCCGAAAAACTGATGCGGGAGACACCCGACTCGGAGACGATGATCTGATTGGCATCCCCGCCACGACCATCCAGGGTCAATTGATACTCATTGCCCTGATAGCTCATGATCTGACGTGAACCGCTGCCCTCGAAGGCCATGCCGGTGTGACCCAGTACCAGCAGCAGGGCGCCAAAGGTTACGGCCTTGCGAGAGCCCAGATAACGATCAGCAAGAATGCCGCCGATGATGGTCATCACAAAGACCAGTGCTGTATAGGCGCCATACAGCACAGTCGAGCGTTCATCGGAGAACAGGAAGTGCTGGGTCAGGTAAATGACCAGCAGTGCGCGCATTCCGTAATAAGAAAAGCGTTCCCACATTTCGGTGAGAAACAGTATGGCCAGTCCGCGCGGATGGCCCAGCAGGGTCTTGTTATTGGTCACGATAAACGCATCCTGATTGTATGGTCCCTTTCCGAGTATAGGGAAGCCGGATCAATCAGGCCAGTTATGGTTCGTTCATCATGGGTCGGCTGGCATCCTGAGCCCACTCCGTGATGCTTTCAGCGTACAGCCGGGTATTTTCAAAACCGCCCAGCTCACTGATAACAAACCAGTTGATTGAGCCAAGGTGGCCGGTATTACAGAATGTCACGGTTGATTCGGAGTCTCTATCGAGAGTGTCACTCAGCGTATCAGCCAGCGTGGTTGGAACCTGCATGCGGTTGCCTGCAAAGAACTGTGTGAAGCTGACGTTCTCTGCTCCTGGCAGGGTGCCAGCACGAGCGGCAGTGCTTTGCTCGCCGCGGAAATATGCGGCTGGTCGGGCGTCAACGATTTGCGTACCGCTGTCATTGAGCATTTGCTCAATTTGCATGGTCGTCGCCTGGTACTGGTCGTCCCATTCGGGCTGGAAGCTGGACGCAGTCACAGTGACAGGTTCATTACTGACCGGAAAACCGGCTTCCTGCCAGGCCGCGAGGCCGCCGTTGAGGACCGCAAGTTGTTCAACGCCCAGAGACTTCAGTGTCCAGTAAACGCGGGTTGCAGCGCCCATGTCCACGGGTCCATTGCCGGCATGCACCAGCACGACTGGCGTGTCTGCTGTGATACCCAGCTCCTGAACCAGTGTCGTCAGTTCGGTCATGGGAGGTAACTGACCAGCATTGTCTTCCGGTCCGCGAAAGCGCGCGTAAGGAGCGTTCACCGCACCCGGGATGTGTGCCGCATCGTAGTCTCCGGTCAGGTGCAGAACGCGCACTGATTCCTGAGTGGAGAGAATATTCAGCAGCGGGGCGGCTTCGAGCAGAGGTGACCACCCCGCAGGGCTGGCTGACGCTGAACCCGCGAAAAGGCAAATCAGTAGAAGCTGGCAAACAAAAATCCCGATTTTTTTCATGTTGCCTCCTGTTGTGTTGGTGGCTTTGGTCTGCAACGCAGCAAAGGATTTCAGTATACGCAGGCCGATTGCACTCGGCCACAGTTTGCGGATAATGTCCCGCCTGCAGGATGGGAGCCTCCCATTCCGGCGGATTTATTCAGGTTTGGTTGTACCTGCAGTGGTAAACAGGATTGGGAGAGCAGATCCATGAGTGGTTCATATCTTCAGCGAGGGCAGCGAAGCTGTCTGATCTGTGGCATGCAGCACAGCCACAGTCCTGGCAGTATTGTGGACCGGGATTCAGAACCTCTGTGCAGCAAATGTGACAGTCCGCTCTGGAGCTGCTCGGACGGGTCTATTGAGACTGAAGATATTGCCCATCAACGGGAAACCGTGGTTGTGGCCCTTGAAAAATGTCGCGCTGCACTTGATCGTGTCTGGCAACATTCTCACGCTGACTACCTGCGTCTCATCGTGGGTGGGGGACGTATCGGCGATGCTGTTCTGGCCGAACTGCATTATCTGCAGAGCCAGGGTACGATCCTGGACTACAGGCAGGAGAATCGGGGAGCGGTGCTGATCCGCGTCCGAAACTAGCGCGTCACCCGGCGCAGCAGGCCCAGACCCGCACGAATGGTGCCGACAAACGCTCGTGCCACGATCAGCAGCGACAGCTTGATCTTGTGACCAGCTGACAGGTGCGAGGATGCCCGCCACTGTCTAAGCTGCTCGCGAAACCACGGACTGGCATGCGCCGCAGCCGATGCCCGCCGGGAAACCCGGGTTGCCATAAGGGCTGCCAGAAACAGGAACAGCACTCCAGGAATTACCGGCAGAAGAATGCCAATGATGCCAATCACGACAAAACCCGCAATCAGTACCAGTGCAATAACTTTGGCGTAGAGCGGCAGGGGTCTAAAAGGTGGTACCGGCATGGACACAGTCTTTATCCTCATTTGATCAATCGGTCGATTCTGTAATCGAAAGCTTTTCTCCTGCGACCGTCGACTGGTCGGCAGGTTTGACCCAAGAAGACCTGCAGAGTTCATGCCAACGTTCATCAGCCTGATTTTTTTACAAAAAATCTCTGTGTCTGGTCGCGGGCTTGGTCAGACCGGCCAAATAATAGCCAAATAAAACAACTTCGCTGATATCCCCGCCTGCGACCTAGTTACCCACAAACTCACTCGCCCGCTGTAAATCAGGCCGGTTATTCATCTGCCCGCCGGCCATGTCCAGTAATTGCTGATAGTAGTCTGTTGCCAGTTGCTGGTTGCCGATTGCCTCAGCCGCCTTTGCTGCTCCCGCGATGGCCCTGAAGCGATTGGGTTCGCGTTGCAGGGTTGCCTGATACGCAGCCAGCGCCTGCTCCGGATCGTCATGTGCCATCAGCATGTCAGCCAGCATTTCTCTTGTCGGGACCAGCGGGCCAGGGGTCACCGCCGCTTTATCTGTGTTGTCCTCGCGATCGGCGGCGGCTGCCATCAAGTGGATGGCGTCTACAGGCTCGTCACTGGCGAAGTGAATCCATGGACGAGCCGCCTGCAGCTGTATGGCTATCTGCTCCTGCCAGTAGCTGTCCTGACGGGCCTGCGCCCGTTCATGAAGCTCCTCAAGCATGGCAATGTCTTCAGTTGCTTGCTCCGGCTGGCCACTTCGGGCCGCGCCAATGACGCGTGCAAAATGCGTCATGGCCTGAGTATGGGGCGTCTCAGCGGGGACGATGTCCAGCCCGGCAGCCTGTTCCCACTGTTCACGCTCCAGAGCATATCGCGCTGGAATGGCAGCAATGGCAAAGGCGCCTGCCTGTGTGGCTCCGACGGCGGTGATATCCACCTCGGCGCGCAGTTCATTGGCTCTCGCGACCACTACTGCGGCCTCAGTGTCCTGGGCCATCTGCAGATAGGCGTATGCCAGGTAGTCCAGAGCATGGAGTTCAGAGCCCGGGTCACCGTCGTTTTGCGCTGCCGCTGCCGAGCGCAGGTTGGTGTCAACCGAAGCCTGCCATCTGCCGACCCGCGTAAAAGTATGGGATGGCATGTGCAGGGCGTGTGGTGCGTCTGGTGCCAGCGAGGCGTAGCGCTCTGCCGCGGTCAGCGCCCGTTCTGCCAAAGGCGGGTGGTCATACGCGTGAATGATGTAGTGTGCCAGGCCAGGGTGTTCCGGATGCTGTTCAAACAATGGCTCCAGGATGGCCGCAGCCTGCAATTGCTTGCTGTAGGACTGATCGTTGGCTGAGGCATTTTGATTGACTGACAGGGCGTAGAATATCTTTGCCTCCATATCGTCCGGATAGTCCGCGACCAGATTTGCCATGGCTTCTTCGTAAGCCAGGGTGCGGTTGCGCTGGTTGCCGGGATCGTGATCAGAGAACAATGTGCTGACGGCGTCCAGATAGGCTTGCTCGCGGGCGCTGCCGGCCTGGCCGGCCTGCTCAAGTGTGCTGCTGCCGCGAGCCAGTTGCTGGGCATTGCGCTGTCCGGCGAAGGGGTTGCCCCAGTGTGCAAGTGCAATACCCCAGTAGGCAATATCGCAGTCCGGATCCTGGGCCAATACCTGATTGAAGGTGTTGATCGCGTCGGCAAACCAGAATGAGTGCAGCAGGGCAACGCCACGATTAAACGTTTCTGAACTGGCGTCGACACAGCTTACAGGGAACTCAATATGGTCGCTGCCAACGTCAAGCTGCACAGTGTCGGTCTGTGCGACGGCCCCGCCGCTGCTGAGCGTAGCTGCGCAGAGCAGTGCCATGAGGCGCTTTGGAGTGGAAACTGCGCGGAGTGAGAAATCTCTGACGTTGACTGGCTTTGCGTTGATCATGGTTGGCCTCTACAGGGGTGGCAAATTGATCATCACGCCGGTTTGTCGGTACTGTTGCCCGGCTTACCTGGCGCGCGGCTCGGTGTGCGGTTCAGTTACTTTTTGCTACGGAGTCAGACTAAGGCTGGCAGTATAACGCCTGTCGCCCGGCCATTGCGAATGACCTAAAGCCTGGAAAAGCTGCTCAGAACTATTTTTTAATAATAAAATCATTGCAGTGCTGGACTTTTTAAATAAACCACGTGAGAATACGGCGCCGAGGGTTCGAAATTTTGCAAAGTCTGACAACAATAAACCGTAGACTTAGCGGTGGGGTAGACGGTATGAAACTTCTGACAGCAGCTTTGACAGTCGTGTCCTTTCTGACCTTCGCGTCGGAGAGTCTGGCACAAAGCAGCCTGCGTGGCTCTCGTTCCTCCATGGATCTTCAACATTCCCATGCGGTCATGCACGGCTACGGGTTCGCTCATACGTCCCGTGATGTCTCGGATCTGGTCAACCGTGGCCAACTGGTCAAAGTGACGGCCAATCGTGATATGGTCATCCACAATGTTTCCTACGCCTACCTGAAGCCACAGGTCAAAACCCTGCTGGAACGGCTCAGTGCTCAATACCACAATGCCTGCGGCGAAAAGCTAACAGTAACCAGCATGACGCGGCCAATTGCCCGTCAGCCCGCCAACGCCCACAATGACTCAGTCCATCCAACGGGTATGGCCTTCGATCTGCGTGTTCCATCAAATTCACGGTGTCGCAGCTGGCTGGAAAGCACGCTGTTGTCACTGGAAGACTACAATGTACTGGACGCCACCCGGGAGCGACGCCCGCCACATTACCATGTTGCGGTATTTCCGGAACCCTATCAGCAGTATCTTGCCGGCATCATGGGCCAGCAACGTGAATACACCGTGAGACGCGGTGACACGCTCGTGGCGATTGCCTCCAGAATGGATACTACGGTTGCCCAGCTGCGCGCGGCCAATGCGATCAGCGGCGACCTGATCCATATCGGACAGACCCTGATGATCCCTGGTGAGCAGGCGAGCAACGCACCTGTCATGATGCAGGCCAGTGCGCCGGTGGTACGCGAACTCGAGCATCGAGTGCGGGCCGGAGAAACGTTGTGGCGCATTGCCAGTCGCTACCGCACCAGTGTCGAAGCCCTGCGCAGTGAAAATGGTCTAGCCGGTGATCTGCTGAAAGTGGGTCAGGTACTCAAGGTCGTTCTGGACGAGTCCTGAGTTCCGGGCCAGAACGAAGGCACTACAAAAATTCGCTCGACCTCTGTCCACATGGCTGAGCCAGGCTGCCTCGCCAGCCTGGCAAACAGCCTGGGTTTACCAGTCATTTCCACTGCCTGAACTGAATCGGCTGCGAGCGCCGGATCGGCCTCAGTCTCCTGCTGCCACTCACCCAGCCAATGTGGCTTGTTAAGCGGTACCCAGTACTGGCAATCCGTTTCGCTTATTTCATTTGCGTAGCTCCAGCTCCCTGAGAGATGGTCACTTGCGATATCGGCCTCCGGTGGCAACGCGAATTTCGCCGGCGTGTCTGAGATGTGGGCGTTTGTTCGTGAATCTCTCTGGCGAGGGTAGAATAGATAACCGGGCATGAAGAGTCGTTTTGTTGCTGGAGCGGCAATACCCAGCCGGCCAAGCGTGGCGATGGTATCCGGTCGATCACTGAGCGCCAGTTGATGTGACAGCAGGCGGCTGACTTTTATGTCAAGTCGATCTGCCGGGTTCGGGCCGTGCCAGCTTAATCCCTCTGCTGTTTTTACGGCCAGATAAAATTTTACGGCAATCTCATGGTGTTCAACTAGTCCTGATATTGGATTCTGTACCACAAAGTCAAGCTCGCCGAATGTGTGACCTTTCTGGCGCACAGCAACATTGCGAGCCAGCAGCTGCCAACCCAGCAGCTCAGTTATTAAGCCTGCATACAGATCTTCAAAATAGATGCCCAGACGGTAATGTGCACGCGCATGCAGCCAGGCCGGCGCTGATTCCGGCTCGGACTGCCAGCGACGCAGCTTTGAGGTCAGGTCTGAAGGGTACCAGGACTGCATGGGCAACACCGCCGAGTGTGTGATCAGTTGCGGCGCATTAAACATCCAATACAGATGTCTGAGGACCGGCCAGTTAAGTTGGGAAGAGGGATTCACGAGTACAAGCCGTCACACAGAGCTGGACGGGTCAACTCGATTAAAGGCAATCAGTTTGAAGTTGTTGTCAAACTCCAGCCGGAATGTTCCATGTACGCCGTCGTGTGTTACGTGGCGCTGCAAAAGGGCTGAGGGAAAGCGGACAGTGCGGCCGTCGCGTGCGCGACAGACGACCTGCGTCACTTTGCCACGGTAGTGACGCAGGTATTCATCTGGATGTATGTTCAGGTCAATGACCATGTACTGTGAAGGGTTCATGGTCGAACATTATACGCTGATTACTGGTTGGTCGCTGCTTCAGCTTCCGCTCGACGAGCACCAGCGAGAATGCCGGGCAGTGCATAATTGCCTTCATGGCAGGCGTACTCATACATTGGGCCCTCGGTCGCGTGGTAGCTCAGCTCAGCGGTCCATGGCTGACTGTACAGGTTGGCATCGTCTACAGTGAACTGGTAAACGATTTCCGAATCGGAGTACCGCATGAAGCGCTCGGTAATTTTGCCATCCGGCGTTATCGGTACCGAGCTCTCAGCCATCTGTTGCGGATTGATGTTGACAGTTTCCACAACCAGCCAGCCGTCTTCATACCAGCCGCGAGAATCGCCGAACCACTGGTTCAGCTCTGCAGGCCTTTCATTCGCGCGAGCCTCTTCGGCATTGTCGTAAAGCGGGATGATGCGCGCATCGTGATTCATTTCAACCAGGATGACCACATAATCATCCGTCTGCACAAACTGATAGGTGCTGTTGTACAGCGTTCCCATCATGCCTGGACCGGCGGTGTTGCCAAAACCAATAAAGCAGCGCTCTGCCAGCGGCAGGGCCTCAGGGCCGTCGGCGTTGCCTTGCCCAGTCACATACCGGGCACCAAAACTTCGACGAATCTGCACGGCAGGATTCTCGAGTCTGGGGATCTGGCCGTTCTCAGGGTCGATAATATAGGAAGTACGGAACTCACCTTTTACCAATGCCAGGTTGGAACCTGGATCAATCCAGAAGTCGTTGTAGCCGCGCAGACCGAAGTCGAAACTGCCAGCGGGCGGTGCTGTGCCCGGTGTGCTCGCCTCAGGTGCGTCAACTTCATTGGCGGGTAGCCCTGCGATTGATGTGTTTGCGACGATCAGGGCTGCTTCCTCTGGCGTCACTACCAGCGAGTCCACTCCGTCCGGACGCTGCAGGTTGGTTAAGGATGCATTGGTCCAAAGGCCTTCCAGATCAGGAATATCGGCATCTTGGGCCAATGCCCAGGATGAGGCCAGTACCACAGACAATGACACACCCACTGCAGTTGATAAACGGGTCAGCGGTAAGGTCATCTTCATTACAGATCTCCTGAGTTTTTAAAATGAGTCTGCTCGATACGGTATCGCTGTTACCTATGCTTGTAAAGTGAATGTGTTCATTGACTAGGGGCTGTGAATTACTGAGCCTGCAATTCCATAATCTGTCGTTCGATCCACTGCGCCACGGCGGGGTGGGGAACCAGACCAGTCTCGTCAGCCACATAGTCGAGGCCCTCCAATGCTTCTGCATAGGGGCCGAAGCCGTGGACGCGATACGGGATCACCAGAACGCGGTGGCCGGCTTCATTGCCCATGTGTACATACTCACGGACTTCCTGCTGAGCCGCCTCGCGTTTTTCCGGCCAGTCCTCTCTAAGCGTGGCAACTTTCACGTCACTAAAGCCGCCCTCCCGTGCCAGCAGCTCTGCACGATTACTGATGTTTGCCAGCCAGCGTTCATTTTCTGCATCATCGCCAGGACCATGGGCAAGCACCAGCACCTGCTCTTGCGAAGGCTCAGTGCTCAGGCTTCTGGCGCGTTGCAGCAATATCTGATCCATCTCCGGTGCTTCGGACAGGCCCTCCAGGCTGATGGCAAACTGCGCATCGCTGTCCACCTGCCAGAATTCCATGCGCATACCGCCGTGATTGCCGTGGCTTGCCGTTGCAGACGGAGTTGATTCCGGCGAGTGCGCACCATGCATGCCATGACCACTGGTGCCATGTTCCTGAGATGGGGTGTCTCGTAGTGGCGCTCCTTCCTTCATGCCCAGAATCTGTTGGGTCCGCTCCAGCCAGCTTTCGCCGCTGATAAAAAGTCGCACTACACCGATGTCATCTACCCCTCTTGCTTCCAGGCGGTCGATTGCTTCCTGCAACGAGTAGGCATCTGCCATGCCGAAAGCCAGCTCCAGCTTGTATTGACTGGATAGCGGCGCCAGCATCTCGCTCACTCCTTCGTTCCATGATTGCGGGCCGCCGTGGGCCATGACGACGACACCAAAACGGTCGTCTGACTCCTTGGCCATTGCCCACGGTGCAGAAAGGCCTGCAGTGGCCAGTAACAAGGACAGCATCATCCCACGGCCTGATTTTTCCATTATTTGTCTGATCTTCATCGCGATATCCTCAAGTGCAAACTTTATGTGTTATTCAGAAATGCCAGTCCAGGGCCAGTCGGGCGTTAATGCCTGGTGCCTGACTGTTGGCGACAGCCTCGTTGTCACTGGCCTGAAGGCCACGAATACGGCTCCATGGGGCGTACTGCTCGTCAAGCACATTGAATACCCCGAAGCGAAGTTCAGCGTTGCTGGACAATTGGTAGTGGCCAAGGAGGTCAACGACCTGATAGGCATCACCGGTGATCTGACCCGGCTCAGCAACGTGATTCTTGTCGGCGGTGAGAGTGGCAATTGCCTCGGCTGACCAGCGGGCGCTGGTCTGATAACGCAGACCAGTGACCCAGGTCATGGGATCGACTGAATTGAGTTCACGCTCGCTTATCTTGTCGCGACCTCGACTAAGTGAAACGGCATTACGCCAGCTCAAAGCGTCGCTGAGCTGCCAGTCAAGGCTCGTCTCAAGACCATATATTCTGGCCCTGCCGATGTTGTCTGACTGGAACAGCATGACGCCATCGGCCGTGCCGACCAGGGAACTCTCGATAAAGTCGTCGTAGTGATTGTCGAACACCGAAACCGTGAATTGGCCTTTTGACACCCTGCCTCGGATGCCAGCCTCAAATCCCTGACTGGTCTCTGCGGACAAATTAGGATTTGGCAGTGTTGCGTAGCCGTGGCCGAGATTTACAAATGCCTGGTTGGCCTCGTCAAAATTCGGCGGCCGAAAACCTTCTGCATATTGCGCGAATACCGAGTACCCGTCATTGATATCAAAAATCACTCCCAGATTGGCTGATACCTTATCCTGGTCAAACGCTCGTACCTGAAACTCGCCTGAGCCATTGGTGATACTGTCGGCGCCAACAAATAGCGTGTCCGGTCGCGGTGTCATCTCATATCGGTCATAGCGCAGCCCTGGAATGACAGTCAGACGGCCAGCCATCAGAGATACTTCATTCTGGGCGAAAAAACCGCTGCGCTTTGTTTCTGTGTCCGGAAAAGTTTTGTTGGGAAACAGTTCAGGTGGCGCCATCGGATAACTGGGTATGGCCTGGCTGGTTTCACCGGTGTTCAGCTGTCGATCTTGACGGTATCGGGGACGTTCGGTGTCGGTTCGTTCGATACTGACGCCGTAGACCAGCGCGTGCGAGATGCCCGGGCTTGACCAGGACTTCTCGGCCAGGAGCATGGCACTGGCTGTGTCCTGATTGAATCCGAAGCTTGTCAGTCGTTCTGCCTGCGAACCCGCAAACGACGCCGGGTTGCGCGGGTTCACGAAGGCATAACTGGTGCGCAGTTGGCGCGTAAACTGCTCCGCATCAGTGCGTTGCCAGTGCAGGTGCGTGCTGACTGAGTCAGCCAGTGCCGATTCCAGTTGCCAGTCGTGGCTCAGGCTGACACGTCGGCGCTCTGTGGTGTCCTCGCCAGTCGATAGTGAAACCGAGCTGCTGAGTTCATTCTCCAGCAGGGTATCAATGGTTTCGTCATTGGCGTCAATAGCCAGCGTCAGTTGATGTCCTGCGGCAGCTTGCCAGTCTGTCTTCCAGAACACATTCTGACTTTCGCCGTCCTGCGGATTCCATTGTCCTTCACCTTTGACCTCCTGTTCCGAGAACTCGCGACGTGTCAGTTGCAGTACGCTGCCCAAGGTTCCGGACTGTCCGGCGATTGTGGCACCAATGCGGCTCTGGCTATTGACGCTGGCACTCGACGCCCTGACCGCGGTGTAGAGCCGGTTTTCGCTGTCCAGATAATCACTGGCATCCCGGGTGCGCAGCACTACTACCCCACCCAGAGCATCTGCCCCGTATAGCACTGAGGCCGGGCCCCGGATGACTTCGACCGCTTTGAGGTCATCGACTTCAAAACTGTCCTTACCATACGATGCCGGGCCAGCGGCGTACATGTCATTACTTCGCACACCATCAATCACAGTCAGAACGCGGTTGCCGCCAATGCCGCGTATCCGGAAACCTTCATCGCCGCCGCGTGCGGCACTATCCATCCCCAGTCCGGGCTGATAGCGCACCACATCGGCCAGATTGTTGGCCACCATATCGCGGATCTGTTCATCGCCAACAACGGTGACTGTACCGGCGATGTCTTCCGGGCGACGTTCCAGATGTGTCGCGGTAACAAGGACTTCGGTTGGTGAATCTGAATTCTGTTGTGCGTGGGCCTGGATGGCGAATGTCGTCGCGGCGACCGGTACACCCATCAATAATAAGTGTTTAAATTTTTTCGTATGCATGGCACATCTCTCCTGGTTAAAAAGAGAGTCGTGCTGGCTACCGTGCTGAGGGGAGTGAAGAGGGTGGCTGGCTGGACTCGAACAGACGCAGTTATTTGGTCAAAATCAGTTTTCCGTTGGCTGTGATACGCAGTGTGTACTGATCACCGTTGTGTTCAATCTTCAATGTTTTGCGGCCCTGAAACAGGGATTTTGAGTTGAGGGTTGTCGGCAAGTTGGGGTCTGACGCCGCAGCGTGAGGCTTGACTTGGCTCATTGCGGTCTCTCCTGTAACAGTTGTTGTAGTAATGGAGAGTAATAATAACGGATCAAATCAGGATCTGTAAATAATAATCATTATCATTAGTGTGATTAAATTCCATCTCTGTCCCGGAAACCCAGCAGATAGAGAATACCATCCAGGCCCAGATTGGAGATGGCCTGTTTGGCGGACTGCTTGACCAGTGGTTTTGCGCGGAATGCGACACCCAGTCCAGCGATCGACAGCATGGGCAGGTCATTGGCACCGTCGCCTACCGCAATAGTCTGTTCCAGACTGATTCCCTCTCTCTCGGCCAGCTCTCGCAGCAGGTCGGCTTTGCGCTGACCGTCGACTATCGGCTCCAGTACTTCGCCGGTGACCAGTCCATCCTTGATGGGCAGGGCGTTGGCATAAATGTAGTCAATGCCCAGGCGGCGCTGAAGTTTCTCGGCAAAATACTGGAAACCACCCGACAGGATGGCGGTTTTGTATCCCAGTCGCCTGAGCTGGCTGATCAGCGTTTCCGCGCCTTCATTAAGTTGCAGCCGTCCCGCGATCTGTTCCAGCGTGGTTTCTGGAAGTCCTTTCAACAGGGCCATACGCTCTCTGAAGCTCGCCTGGAAGTCCAGTTCGCCGCGCATGGCTCGCTCGGTGATTTCGGCGACCTGCTCACCAACGCCGGCGGCCTTCGCCAGCTCGTCGATGACCTCTGCGTCAATCAGTGTTGAATCCATATCGAACACGACCAGACGTCGGTTGCGTCGGAAAATGCTGTCCTGCTGGAAGGCGATATCGACATTGAGTTCCTGTGCGATCGCCAGAAACTCTGCGCGCAAGGCATCAGGGTCTTCGGCTTCGCCGCGCACCGAAAACTCTATGCAGCCTTTGCCCTGATCGGCAGGCAGTCCTTCCGGAATACGGCCTGACAATCTGTCTATGTGATCAATGTTTAGACCATGACGGGCGGTAATGGTGCTGACTCGGGCGATGTGTTCGGCGGTGATGCGACGCGCCAGCAGTGTGACGATGTGCCGGGCCTTACCCTGACCACTGACCCACTGGGTGTAATCGTCTGCGCTGACGGGCGTGAATTTGACCTGCTGGTCCAGCTCGGAGGCCTTGAAGAGCAGATCCTTCAGTACATCAGCCTTGCCAGTTTCGTCTGCCAGCTCGACAAGTATGCCGAAAGACAGAGTGTCGTGAATCACAGCCTGCCCAATGTCGAGAATGTTAACGTCGGAGCGCGAAAGTATGCCAGTAATGGCCGCAGTCAGACCTGGCCGGTCCGGGCCAGTAATGTTGATCAGGACGATTTCCTTCACGCTGTGGCGCTCCTTTCGATTGGCAACCGCCGCTGTTTCTGCGGTCGGCTCAAACTGAAGGCGCGTATTGTAATCGCGCGTCGTAGCGCAAGTCCATGCTGCACTTGTCGCCTTATTCGTCCTCCGAACGGGCGTCGATCGATTGCAGTTCGCCGTCCGCCGTGATCACTGTCAATATGATGGGCCGGCAACAGACGCTGCAGTCCTCGGTATATTCCTGCTCCTCGACAGAGCAGTCCACCACTACTTCAATGGTCTCCCAGCAATAGGGGCATTGCACGGTCACGCTATCAGTCAGCATCGATGGACCTCCGCACGTCAGTTGGCGTGTTGACCCGTTATCCGAGTTTGCGCGACTTGCAGTTTAGCAGCTTGATTCGCAGCAGGCATACCAGTAGAAACATCGCTGCCCAAACGAGGATCGCTGCTACTGTTCGACCGTGTACGTGAGATCTATGCTTTGACTTTGCCCGGAGGTTGCCTCCAGTCTGACGCGGTCATTCACGGTATATTCGATCGCAAGGCTGCTCTCGGTTTCGAACAGACCAACAGCGTAGCGAACAAATATGCGAGGAGTGATGTACTTGCCAAGCATCAGACTGCTGTCAGAGACATCACCGCGGCTGTCTATGGACAGTGTGTCCAGTCCAAGCTGGTCCTGAATCTGTGTCACGATGCCCTGGGTCTGATTGATACCCAGCGATGTCGCGGCACCCACCAGTGCATTGCCATCCTGCTCGGTGCCAATTTCTGACATGGGGCGACCGGTGATCATCACAGCCAGGATATCGCCATCCGACAGGGAAGGGGTGGAGAAAAGGTCGCTGCGAATATTCTGTATGGTGCCGTTCATCTGCACACCCACCCGCATGTTTTCCACCTGGCGTACCGCGCGAATATCGATTGCCGGATTGTCGTAGCTGCCCATGAAAAGCAGCTTGCCCTGTTCGATGGTGAGCACTCTGCCGTAGGTTTCAAAGCTACCCTGAACCACTTCCAGCTCGCCGTAAGTCAATGGTGTCGCGTTCGGACGCTGAGTGATGTCCAGTTCACCGCTGACCTGGGCATTCAGCCCGAAACCGGAGATGCGCACGTCATCTCCGAGTGTGATCGTAATTTCACCGGATACCGGCGTATTGCCGAGCAGGCCAGTGTCAGCGATCGCCGCGTTGCGCACGGGCTCGCCGGATGCAGGCTGGTTTATGACGATAGTGTCGCTGGAGACGTCAACAGCCGACTCTGGCAGGGTATTGATGCGGGCATCTACGCTGGGGATAAACAGCTGTCCGCTCAGCTCGATGCCTTCAAGATTGCCCTGCAAACGTATTTCCGGGCTGATGGCGGCCTGAATGTCGGGGAGATCGGCCACGGTGAAGTTGCTGCCTGCGACCTGCAGAGAAAATTCACGTCGCTCATCGAAAGGATTGCTTAACTGGCCACCAAAATTGAGGCTGCCTGCACCAGATTCAGCGTATCCGTTTAATTCCACCAGACTGTTGTCACGACTGCTCAGCGTCGCGTCGATGGCAGCTACCTGAATGCCCAGAATCGGCACAGCGACACTGGCGTCTGTCAGGTTGAGGTCGCCAACCAGCACTGGTGCTTCCATGGACCCCTGCAGATTCATACGCCCTGTGAGCTGACCTGAAACCTCTGAAATCTGCGGGGCCAGCGCAGCTGCCCAGGCAATGTCGTCGAAATCGAGCTGCAGGTTGCCACTCAGCGAGCGATCAGCCGCGAGCCCGACATTGGCCGTGGCGGTACCCTGGATTACCGCCGAGCTGTCGGGGTCTTCCTGGGTGAAGCGCAACAGGCTGTCCAGTTGCCAGTCGCCATTCTGCAGGCTGGCACTGCCGGTCAGCTCTGGCCACCGGAACTGGCTGATTTCCGGCTCTGCCAGCGCAGCGGCAGCATCAGCGCCTTCCAGATCCTCAGGAACGGCTTGACCGATAAAATAGAGACTGCCGCCGCTGGCGTCGATTTCAGCCTGGATATCAAGCTGATCGATTGATGATATCAGGCCCGCTACCTGTGCTGACACGTTGACACGGCCGGCCAGGGCCAGATCAGGTGGCAGGGAGAATGGCAATCTATAGGGTTCCGCTTCTGACTCATCATGTAGTTCAATGCCGCCGATTTGCTGCAGGCTTCGTTCCGTGGCCGGCAGATTCAGAGCAGACAGCGGATAATTTTCCAGCCGGGCGTTGACATCCAGCTGTTCTCCTCCCGAGAGCTCGCCGTCGAGACAAAGCCGCGTATCGCGCATGGCCCAGCAGGTTTCTGCCATTGATACACGCTCAGATTGCGCAACGATACTGGTCGATTGTTGCTGTGCCCAGCTGCCAAACTCTGAGCTTACTTCACTGTTAAGCAGGCGACCCTGCCAGCCGTTGCTGGTGGTACCGCCATCGGCATTAATACGGGCACTGCCAAGGCTGCTCTGGACGAGTAACAGAAGGCTGTGGGCGTCAGGCGCGCCACGCAGTCGCAGCTGCAGCGATTCCACTGTTTCAACCGACTCACCCACTGGCACCCGGATATTGCCGGTCTGCATTTCAATCTCGTTCATGCCGCCGCGGTTCTGGCCCGTTATTGTCAGTTCCGGAATCAGGTATTCACCATAGCGGACATTGCTGGCGCTGGCGTCCAGATCTATCACAGGTTCGGACACGGTGCCGGAGACCTGCGCATCAACCTGAAGCCTGCCATCCAGGTCAGGATAAATCGCCGCCAGAGAAGGCGCGTCAATCGTGGCCGTGGCCCGGATGCTTTGCTCAGGCTCAACACTGGCATCAAGCCGCAGTGAGTTTTCCCCGGTGGCGATCGCCAGGTCCTGCACATGCCACTCATCCCCATCGAAACGCAGCCCTCCGCTGCCATTCAGATCGAAATCGTTCAGGTTCGCACTGAGCTCAGCCATCATGAATTGCAACTGCAGGGATTCGTTTTCAGACTGGGAAAGCGAGAGACTACCCTGGCTTGCCAGCTCTCTGAGGCGGATGGATTCCGGAATCGAAGCGATATAGCTGGTGGGTGTCGGATCGGTAATGCTGTAATCCAGCGTCACCTGCACACCCTGTGACCAGTCAACTTCGCCGGCGATCAGCAGTCTGCCATCGTTGGTTGAGCGCAAGGCCAGTTCATCAATGTCGAGCGTGGAGCCACGCAGATACGCACGGACATTCATGTCAGCTTCCAATACAACATCGGCTGAAATTTCCGCGTTTATCTGCGCCGCCGCGAACAGGCCCAGATCATCCGGGCTTCCCTGGGTGCGCAGTCGCAGAGCCCTGATGTCGTAACTCTCCATGCCAGGAACCTGCATGGGCTCCAGTGTGTGCTCCAGATCTACGCGCGGATCTATTGCTTCTGCCTGTGCATTCAGAAAGCGCGCCAGTTCCAGTGTCACTTCACCTTCACTCAGGACGCTGGCAATACCGCGCAGTGAATGTTCAAGCTGCAGTCGATCCAGGTTGCCGGTCAATCTCAGTTCACCTGACGGCGGCTGCGTGTTTTCCAGCAGCACTTCGTCGTACTGCCACTGAGCAGTGGCCTCTACAGGGTAGGGTTGCTCCAGTGTCAGGTTCATCGCGGCTTCAAGGTGCGCAGGCGGGCTGTCGAGTTCAAGTGAGTCGATGCTTAGCTGGCGGCCCTGCAGATGCGCGCTGAAAGCCAGCAGGTTGATAGCCACGCTGGTGTCTCCGCTCTGAATACGTATGCCATCAAAACGGGCATTGTAGATATCTATGGCAATCGGCAATGGCAGAAAGGTCTCGAGGATGTCATCCAGCACCAGCGGCGGGGCCGGTTCTGCAGGAGCATCTGACTCGGCAAGCGTCAACTGTAGCCCCGTTAACCTGAGTGACTCCAGATTGAAAGTACCTTCGAGCAGGGTCATCGGGTTCCAGCGGCTGTGCAACTGGGCAGCACGAACGTCCATGCTGTCGTCGATCCAGCGCACACCCTGCAGATTCAGGCCTCGCAGAAAGGTACCCTGCGAGCGATCATAGGAAAACTGACGGGACTCTGTATTTAGCAGGTTCGTTGCCCTGGTCAATAACCACTCAGTGCCAGACACAGTGCCCAGCATGCCGGTTAGCGTCGCCAGAGCCAACACAATGACAAGACTTGTGGCCGCCAGTATTCGCCAGATCCAGCGCATGATCCGGCGTCCAGCTGATCGATCCGGTGTGGGGTTCGAATGGGGAGAATTGCTCTGATTGCTCATTACAGGTCTGGCCCCATGGTGATATGCAAGCGGTAACCGCCCCCGCTGTCCAGACCCTTGGCAACATCAACGCGGATCGGACCAATTGGCGACAGCCAGCGGATACCAAGGCCGGCGCTTTCCTTGAGCTGCATGTCATCAAAATCGGAAAACGAGTTACCTGTGTCAAAAAACGCGGCGGCATACCAGTTACCCATCACTGGAATGTCATACTCGATGCTGCCTACCAGCATGTGTTTACCACCGACAACCTCACCGTCATCGTTGGTTGCGCCCAGTTCGCCGAACTGATAGCCGCGGACGCTGGTATCGCCACCTGTAAAAAACCTGACTGAGATGGGCAATTCCAGCAGCTCGTCGGCGACCGTGGTGGCTGCTTCCGCGCGCAGCAGAACACGCCCCGGCCCAATCTCGCGGATGAACTTGGCGCTGCTGGTCAGCTGCACGAAGGTGATGTCGGAAATCAGGTCTTCATGGGCGCCACGCACCTGGCCGAACAGACGCCAGCCGCGGCTTGGGTAAATTGGATCGTTGCTGCGCGTGCGTGACCAGCTGACACCCGAGATCAGCGAGTTGGTCTGTTCGTTGAACTCCGACCGGTCCATGACGTTGGTCAGCTGAGATCGTTCCTGCTCATAATTGGTGAAGATACTCTGTACCCAGCTGCCAACCAGGGTCTGATAACTCGCACCCGCACGATACGTGTTGGTGATGTAGCTGTCAGTTTCCTCACGCTGAAAACCGCCGGAAAGTCGCAGGCTGTCATTCACTGGATCCTGCAAGGGGATGACATATGTCAGACTTGGCTCCTGTCGAGCGGTGGACACGGTCAGGTCACCCGTCAATCGATGTCCCTGGCGGTTGAAGTATCGGTCCTCGTAGGAAAAGCGCATTCTGGGGCCGGTGTCCGTGTTGACACCGGCACCAGCCGACCAGGCTTTGCGAGGGCGCATGGCAAGATCGACGCTTACGGGCACCGCATTATTCTGCGCGTTGTCCAGTTCAGGCGTTACCGAAACTCTTGAAAAGTATTGGCTGTCATTAAAATTCTGTCGCTGCTGAATGAGCACTTCGCTTGAGTACTCACTATTGGGTTCGAAAATCAGGAAGCGCTCGACGAATCGCTGGGACAGCGCATCGGGTGTGTTTAAAACGATTTCGCCGAACCGATAACGGGCACCGGGGTTGAAGTCGATATCCACGAAGGCTTGATTTTGGGTCACGTCAACCTGCAACTCAGCGGTGTCAAAGCGTGCCTGAAAGAAGCCACGCTCTACGGCGTAGCCGCTCAGCATGGCTTTGAGTCGCTCGTAAGCGCTGTGGTTCAGCACATCGCCGCTTCGCAAAGGAAGGCTTTGCAGGATGGGCGAAAACAGATCCCGGTACTGTGGGTCTGTGATCTGCACATCGATCTCTGCCAGTCTTACCGGAGCACCAGCTGTGATATTGACGACAAGCTGCCAGCATCCGGATTCGGTCTCTGATGCAGGTGTAAAACTGATCTGGCGCTGCGACTGGTAATAGCCCAGAGCCTGAGCCGCCCGCAGAACCTCACGCCGGATACCTGGCAGCAAACGGTCCAGGCGGCGCTGACTGGCTTCGCAGCTAATATCAGGAGTGCCAACATGCACACGGATATTTTCCGCCAACGCACCCTCAGCCCCCAGAACCTGAATCCGCGGTGATTGCTGCTGAGCTGCCTGGGCGGTCCCGGGGTCAGGCTCGGTTTGAGCCAGCGAGACAGTTGGTACACATGCCAACGCGCCGAGCATGGCAACTACTGTGTTGGTAACTCTGATTTTAGCCCACATTTCAAGAAAAATACCGTGCCGTTCCTGGCAATTCATTGGCTCATCAGCTTAACGTGAACGCCTGCCGGATGCCAGTGGGACGCTGTTCGCTCTGGCCTGTTTGCTGGGTTATACTGCCGAAAAGGCACTTTATTACACCTACGTGCCCAAGTGTACGCTGGATTAAAGGAGAAATGCGCAATGACGGCTCGAGACACGATTCCTGATACTCGTCGCGAATTATCCGTGAATGGTCAAACCTACGAATATTTCAGTCTTGCCGCGCTGGAGCAGGCTGGTCTGAAAGGCGTCAGCAAACTGCCAGTGACACTGAAGATTCTGCTGGAGAACCTGTTGCGGCATAAAGAGAAGGGTTTTGCCACGGATCGCGACGTGCGTGAGCTGCTGGAGTGGACAGAAAAGCGTAACTCTGACCATGAAATTTCTTTCATGCCCGCGCGCGTCCTGATGCAGGACTTTACGGGTGTGCCGGCGGTTGTCGATCTGGCGGCAATGCGGGATGCGGTTGCCAATGAGGGCGGCGACCCCCGGAAAGTCAATCCATTGAATCCGGTGGATCTGGTCATTGACCACTCTGTCATGGTCGACCGTTTCGCATCGAGCAGCGCCTACGAAGATAACGTGCGCATCGAAATGGAGCGTAACGGGGAGCGCTATGAGTTTCTCCGCTGGGGACAGGAAGCTTTCGACAACTTCCGGGTAGTACCGCCGGGGACAGGTATCTGTCACCAGGTCAATCTGGAGTACCTGGCTCGTTGTGTCTGGTCGTCCGATAGCGAAGGCAAATTGCGCGCCTATCCTGACACGCTGGTCGGCACTGACAGCCATACCACCATGATTAATGGCCTGGCAGTGCTTGGCTGGGGCGTGGGCGGTATCGAGGCTGAAGCGGCCATGCTGGGTCAGCCGATCTCCATGCGAATTCCCGAAGTGGTTGGTGTCAAACTCGAGGGGCGGCTCAAAGAGGGTGTGACGGCAACTGACTTGGTATTGACGGTGGCGGAAATGCTGCGCAAGCATGGTGTGGTTGGTAAATTTGTCGAGTTCTTTGGCCTCGGCCTGGACGATCTGACGCTCGCCGACCGTGCCACAATTGCCAATATGTCGCCAGAGTATGGCGCCACGTGTTGCTTTTTCGCCGTCGATGACGAAACACTGCGCTACATGGAGCTGAGTGGCCGCGACACAGACGTCATTGAGCTGACCAGACGCTACAGCGAAGAACAGGGTCTGTGGCGACAGTCCGAGTCCAGTGCAGTTTATTCCAGCGAAGTGCAACTGGACCTGGCGACTGTCGAACCCAGCCTGGCAGGCCCGGTCCGTCCCCAGGACCGTGTGGCACTGACTGACATGGCCGAGGCAACGCGCAAACAGTATCCCAACCACAACAAGGCCGTGGCTGCCATGGATCATGGTAAATGGACCCTGCAGGATGGAGACGTCGTCATCGCAGCCATTACTTCCTGCACCAATACCTCCAATCCAGCGGTGATGATGGCAGCGGGATTGCTCGCCAGGAATGCACTGGAGAAAGGTCTGACGGTAAAGCCGTGGGTAAAAACATCGCTGGCACCGGGTTCCAAAGTGGTCACACATTATCTGGAAAAAGCCGGTTTGCAGCCTGCGCTTGACCAGCTGGGATTCAATCTTGTGGGCTATGGTTGCACAACCTGTATTGGTAACTCCGGTCCGCTGCCTCCTGAGATTGATGAGGCGATAGACAAGGGCAAGCTGACAGTCTGCTCAGTGCTGTCTGGTAACCGTAACTTTGAGGGCCGCATCCATCCCAAAGTGCGAGCCAACTGGCTGGCATCTCCGCCGCTGGTGGTTGCCTTTGCGCTGGCAGGTACCACCGAGATTGATCTGACCACAGAGGCGCTCGGTGAAGATAAAGCCGGTAATCCAGTCTACCTGCGAGACATCTGGCCAGATACTGATGCCATCAAAAAGGCCGTCGCCCTGGTGAGTCGCGAAATGTTCACCAAGGACTATGCCGACGTGTTTTCCGGCAATCAGGCATGGAACGCCATGCCAATTACCGAAGGCGATACCTACGACTGGAACGACGACTCGACCTACATACAGAATCCGCCGTTTTTCAGCCCGGAAATGGCGCCGGTATCGGGTGACATCAAAAGTGCTCGAATCATTGCGTTGCTGGGTGACTCGGTCACTACTGACCATATTTCACCAGCGGGCTCTATCGGGCGCTCCACGCCCGCTGGCAAGTATCTGATAGAAAAAGGCGTTGCCCCAGAAGATTTCAATTCCTATGGGTCGCGACGTGGTAACCATGAAGTGATGATGCGTGGCACCTTTGCGAACGTGCGTATCAAGAACGAAATGCTGGACGGGGTCGAGGGTGGTTACACCAGCTTGATGCCAGATGGCGAAGAGATGAGCATCTACGATGCGGCGATGCACTATCAGAAGCAGAAAACACCACTGGTCGTGATAGCGGGCAAGGAATACGGCACAGGTTCCAGTCGCGACTGGGCGGCCAAAGGTACACGGCTGCTGGGCATTCAGGCCGTAATTGCCGAAAGCTTCGAGCGTATCCACCGTTCCAACCTGGCCGGTATGGGTGTCCTGCCACTTCAGTTTCCCGAAGGAGTGACTCGCAAGTCACTGAAACTGACCGGCAGTGAGACAATCAACCTTGTGGGCCTTGAGAAGATTTCAGCAGGCATGACGGTAACCATGCAGGTATGCCGTGGCGGCGATCATGTGGACAGCGTCGATCTGCTGTGCAGACTGGATACCGCTGATGAGGTCAGTTACTACACCAGTGGCGGTATCATGCCATTTGTCGTGAACAAGTTGATGACATCATGAAAACCCGACAGGAACGAGACAGCCTCGGACCTGTCGAGGTTTCAGAACAGGTGTTGTGGGGGGCGCAGACTCAACGATCGCTGCAGAATTTTGCGATTGGAGATCACCGCTTTCCCAGGCAATTCATTCATGCCTTTGCTCAGGTCAAAAAGGCGGCTGCAAGCAGCAACCAGGCGCTGGGCAGGTTGTCGGAAGACAGGGCCAGGCTGATAGCTGCTGTCTGCGACGAGATTCTGCAGGGCCGACACGATGACCAGTTTCCATTAAGTGTCTGGCAGACTGGCAGCGGCACGCAGACCAATATGAATCTTAATGAAGTCATCGCCAATCGCGGCAATGAACTGGCAGGCCACGCGCGCGGCGCTTACTCGCCGCTGCATCCCAATGATCACGTCAACATGTCGCAGTCATCGAACGATGTGTTCCCGACGGTCATGCATGTGGTCGCAGCCCAGCAACTGGAGACGCTGATTGATGCGACGTCCACGTTAAGGGCATCTCTGTCCGAACGTGCAGAGGCATTCGCGGATATCCTGAAAAGTGGGCGAACCCATCTAATGGATGCCACGCCGATCACGCTGGGCCAGGAGTTTTCAGCCTATGTCGCGCAGCTGGACTACTCCCTGGAACAGCTCAGCCAGGCACGTTCAGGCGTGCGCCAGCTGGCGATCGGAGGCAGCGCCGTGGGTACCGGACTCAATACTCATCCCGATTGGGCGAGCATGGTGGCGAAGAAGATCAGCGAGCTGACAGGAATAGAGTTTGCTTCTGCCGGCAACGGGTTTATGGCCCTGGCGGCACATGATGCGCTGGTTGATCTGCATGGGCGGGCCAACACGCTGGCCACGGCGCTTTTCAAAATAGCCAGCGATATTCGACTGATGAACAGTGGGCCACGCTGTGGTCTGGCTGAAATTACCATTCCTGCCAATGAACCCGGCAGCTCGATCATGCCCGGCAAGGTCAACCCGACTCAGGCAGAGGCACTGACAATGGTCTGCAGCCGCGTAATGGGCAACCACACCACTGTCACGGTGGCGGCAAGCCAGGGGCACTTCCAGTTAAATGTATTCAAACCGGTTATCATTCATGCACTGATGGAGTCTATGCAGCTGTTGACGGATGCTCAGCACAGCTTCCACGCGCACTGTGTCAGCGGAATTCAGGCCAACAAGGAGCAGTTGTCACAATATGTCAACCGCTCCCTGATGCTGGTGACGGCGCTTAGCCCGGTTATAGGTTATGAAAATGCTGCACGCGCTGCCAAACATGCCAATGATCATGGGCTCAGTCTCAGGGAGTCAGTGGTGGAGCTTGAGCTGATGAGCGAAGCAGAGTTTGATCGGCAAGTCGATGCGCGGCGCATGCTTGGCCCCGAGTAATCGGCCTTCGCCCGCGCTCAAAAGCAAACATCCAGGGGGAGAAGTCAATGAAACAGATCAGCAGTATCAATCCGTTTTCTGGTGAGACGCTGGATACCTATGAAGCCTTCGATCTCACTGCACTGGACTCAACTCTGGCAGCAGCGGACCAGGCGCAGAAAATGTGGCAGACCACTGAGCTGTCGACTCGTGCCTCCGTATTGCGATCACTTGCGAAACAGCTCAAGGCGCAGCGCGACACGCTTGCGCGCACAGCTACGCTGGAAATGGGCAAGACACTGGCAAGCGCCAGGGCTGAAGTAGATAAATGTGCCTGGGCCTGTGAATATTATGCTGATAACGGTCCTGCCATGCTGCAGTCTGAAACCGTTCCCAGTGATGACGATGCCGAACGCATTATCTGTTATCAACCATTGGGACTGGTGCTGGCCATCATGCCCTGGAACTTTCCGTACTGGCAGGTGTTCCGGTTTCTGGCGCCGGCACTGATGGCTGGCAACGGTGCCATTCTCAAACATGCCTCCAATGTTCCCGGCTGTGCCATGGCAATCGAAGCAATCTGCCGGGATGCCAATGTACCGGAGAATCTGTTCCGTTCATTGCTGGTCTCCAGCAAAGATGCAGACCGTCTGATCGAACATCCGTTGATCAAGGCGGTGACTTTCACTGGCAGCACCAATGCGGGTCGAAAAATAGCCTCGACGGCGGGCAAGTGTCTCAAGAAGACGGTTCTGGAACTCGGTGGCAGCGACCCCTATCTGGTGCTGGATGATGCCGATATTGAGCTGGCCGTGGAAAAGTGTGTCACCAGTCGCTTGTTGAACAACGGGCAGAGCTGTATCGCCGCCAAACGATTTATTGTTCATGACAGCCTGTATGGTGAGTTTGCATCGGCAATGGCGGCGGCCATGAACAAAAAGCGTGTTGGTGATCCCTTACTGGAAGACACGGATATCGGGCCGCAGGCCAAGCAGGATCTCTGTGATGAGTTGACCAGACAGGTGAACGAAACAATACGACTGGGCGCGGTACTGGTCTCAGGTGGACAGTCCGAGGGCGCCACCTACTGGCCAACAGTGCTCGGTGAAGTACGACCGGGTATGCCGGCGTTTGATGAGGAGCTGTTCGGCCCCGTGGCAGCACTGATACGGGCCCGCGATGAAAACGAGGCCATCTCTCTGGCCA
Source organism: Pseudohongiella sp. SYSU M77423 (assembly GCF_029911965.1). Classification (NCBI taxonomy): domain Bacteria; kingdom Pseudomonadati; phylum Pseudomonadota; class Gammaproteobacteria; order Pseudomonadales; family Pseudohongiellaceae; genus Pseudohongiella; species Pseudohongiella sp. SYSU M77423. The sequence continues at coordinate 69,694 of NZ_JARYTH010000008.1, forward strand.
ATCAGTCTGCGTTTGGTCTGGGCTCCGCGGTGTTTACCCGTGATGCCGCCCGGGGGCGCCGTGTTGCGCTGGCACTGGAGGCGGGCGCCTGTGCTGTCAATGACTTCGTAAAATCCGAGCCAGCCATGCCATTTGGTGGTATAAAGGCGTCCGGGTACGGACGCGAGCTGGGTCCGTTTGGCATTCGAGAGTTCACCAACATCAAGGCCATGCTGCTACGATGACATTGTCTGAATATCAGGCGCAGGTTAAACGGCTGTCAGATCAACTGATAGAGCTGCAAAAACCTATTCGCATTCTGGATGCCATCAAGTGGTCATCGTCGCTGGAAAAAACATTTCTGGCCGCAAATGGCACTGAAATGCCCCGTCTGGATCCGGACCACTATCAACGGATTGATCTGGGGTTCTCACCCGAACTGCTTCGCGACCGGTTTCTTGAGCTGCGCCGCGAAATTCGTCGCAAACTGGGTCGCCGTGATGGACTTGGCAGCATCCTTTGTGACACCGTTGATCAATACCTGCTGGTCATCGAGTTGCTGCGCCATCGTGGCACTGTCGACTTCGGGCGCTACAGTCGTGAGCTCTATGGCTCTGCCCGGGACCACCTGCGTGGTGACCGGAAATCCTTGCGTCAGCTTGGCGAAAAACTCTGCGATATTTTTTCCCTGCCGGCAGCCGAGCACCTGACCCGTCCTTACGACAAAGATATAGGTGCGCCCGAGGCGGTCGAGATCCTTCAGCAGCGTCTGGGCAGTTACTTCCAGCCGGGCGATATCCGCGTCATTCTCAGTGACGGCATCGTGTCCGATGCCGCAGCGGGTGGTGATTACATCAAGGTCAATCAGGATGCCAGCTTCACAGATATTGACCTGCAGGTCCTCGAGGTGCACGAGGGCTGGGTGCATGTCGGCACGACGCTCAATGGCCGCAAACAGCCCTGGGCGAGCTGGCTCAGTGTCGGGTCGCCGCGCGTGACAGCCTGTCAGGAAGGCCTGGCTGTGCTCATGGAGACGCTGACATTCAGTTCCTATCCACGCCGTGCATTAAAAGTCAGTGATCGCGTGGTTGCGGTCGATATGGCTGAGCAAGGTGCTGATTTTATTGAGGTATATCGCTATTTCTGCGAGCGTGGACTTAAGCCGGCAGATAGCTATAAAATCACGCAGCGCGTGTTCAGGGGCGGTACGCTGCGCGGTGGTTCGGTGTTCACCAAAGACCTGTCCTACCTGAAAGGTTTTGTGGAAAACGTGAACTTCATACGCAGCAGTATTCACTCCGGTGTGCCGGAGATACTTCCAATGCTGTTCGTGGGCAAAGTAACACTGGATGATATTCCAATTTTGTATCAGCACTATCTTGAAGGAACCATTGCCGGCCCCCATTATATTCCTGAGATGTTCAGGGACCTGAATGGATTGTATGTGTGGTTTGGATTTGCCAGTGGCATCTCGGTAATCAACATGGCGCGAGTACAGAAGCATTTCCACAATCTGTTCAGTGGGATGCCAAAGGTAGCGCCACTCTATGACAAGGTTATTGACTCTGCAGTTGACTGAGGATTGAGTATATGAAGCGTATTGCGCTGTTTTTGCTGACCAACCTGGCCATCGTGTTGGTGCTGAGTATTGTGCTGCGACTGTTGGGCGTGGAGCGGATCCTGGATGAGAGCGGCAGCGATCTGGATCTGAACGCCCTGTTGATTTTCTCCGCCGTCATCGGTTTTGGCGGTTCCTTTATTTCACTGGCAATGTCCAAATGGGTCGCCAAGCGTTCGACCAACGCACAGGTTATCACCCAGGCGCGCAATGCTACTGAGCAGTGGTTGCTGGACACCGTTGCCAGTCAGGCAAAACGCGCTGGCATCGCCATGCCTGAAGTTGCCATTTTCCCCTCTCCTGAGGTCAATGCCTTCGCAACCGGCGCAAGCAAAAACAGCTCGCTGGTCGCGGTCAGTGCGGGGCTTCTGAATACCATGACCAAACAGGAAGCCGAAGCCGTGCTGGCGCATGAAGTCAGCCACGTGGCCAACGGTGACATGGTGACGCTTACCCTGATTCAGGGCATCGTCAACACATTCGTCATCTTCTTCTCACGAGTCATCGGCCACTTTGTTGACCGAGTGGTGTTCAAGACGGAACAGGGCCACGGTCCGGCGTTCTGGATCACGTCCATCATCGCGCAGCTGGTGCTGGGTATTCTGGCCTCGGTTATCGTGATGTGGTTCAGCCGTCAGCGTGAATACCGGGCTGATGCGGGCGGCGCAGCACTGGCCGGCCGACAGAACATGATCGCGGCGCTGGAGCGTCTGAAGGCGGGGCAGCCTACGCATCTGCCGGATGAGCTGGTTGCGTTTGGTATTAACAATAAAGCGCGTGACGTCTACACCAAACTCTTCATGAGCCACCCGCCGCTGACTGACCGCATCGCCCGCCTGCGCGAAGGCCGGTAAGCTTCGTTTTCAAGAGCGGGCCGGAAAGCGGCGGGACGCTGTGAACCGGCCATCTTCCTTCCCCGCCCACCCGGCGGGGGGGAGCTCGACCTCGCGGCGCCGCCGCTCGGGACTCGGACAGTCCCGCCCGCTATTCGGGTGTGCGGGAAAGAAAGAATACATGGCCTGATTGGTTCCCATCGCTCCCGCCGCTCCCCGTCCCTAGTGCCATCGTCCGAGTTCCCTCGATCCGTTTCCCGCCAGGCCCTGAACCTCGATTAGTTGCTTGTGCCGCGTCAATGCTACATCGGTTTAATCACGTAAGGCTCAGGCTCAGGCTCAGGCTCAGGCTCAGGCTCAGGCTCAGGCTCAGGCTCAGGCTCAGGCTCAGGCTCAGGCTCAGGCGTCGACGTTGGCACTAGGGCAGGGTAGCGGGTGGCAGCATCTCGCCCAATCAGGGCGCGTTTATCCTTTTGCCGCTCACCCGATCAGCGGGAGGACTGTCTGAGTCCCGAGCCCGCGCAGCGAGCGAGGTCGAGATTCTATGTCTCTATGCAAGCATTTTTGGGCACATAATCGCTCTGATTATGCATCAGTGCGAATGC
>NZ_JARYTH010000009.1:0-71039 GCF_029911965.1 Pseudohongiella sp. SYSU M77423
CGATCTGACACCCACCTCTCGGCCCGCTCCAGAATCAAGAGTACTTAAGAGCGGCGGAGCGGTTGCAGTTGGCCGTAGGTGAGCGATCTCCAGAGCCACTCCAGCGGACCGAACCGGAACGACCGCAACCAGATGGGCGACAGCCACAGTTGCAGCGCCCACACCCCAAACACAATGCTCAACTGCCCCCATCGCTCCACCTGCCCTATCAGCCCCAGCCCGTGACCGTAAAATATGAAGCCGCAGATCAGCGTCTGCATGATGTAGTTGGTGAAAGCCATCCGGCCGGTGGCTGCCAGCCTGTTGGTCAGCGTGCTCATCCTGTGTGATTTGAGCAGTAGCACGATGATGGCCATCCACATAAGGCTGACCAGCACACTGCCCCAATAGTTGAACTGCGAGCCGATAAACATGGATGTGAGTTGCCAGTTGTTGTTGAAGTTCCAGAAAATGCCGAATATGACCAGTGGCAGACCGACGGCAAGGCCCAGCCATATCAGGCGCAGGTAGACGACACGCTCTGCTCTGCCCGTTATGATGTCAGTCCTGAACAGCGCCATGCCCAGCAGCATCAGGGCACCGGCACGCCAGAAACCCCACATCAGCATGGCCAGTCCCTGCATTTCCTGTGTCATGGGAACACGCATTGCCATCTGGCTGATCCAGCCGCCCTGATAGGCCGCCAGCTCTGCTTGCATCTGCTCGGTCGTAGGTCGCCACTGAGGCATGATCTCGGCTGCGATCTCGTCGCCGGACATCGACTGCAGTCCAAGGCCGGTTAGCAGGTACAGGATGGAGGAAATCGCCAGGAAAAACACCGACAGCTTGATCAGGGTGCGAACTGGTTTGTTACGCAGGGGGTACAGCAGGCAGGCACAGACGGCATACAAAAAGAGGATGTCGCCAGACCACAGCAGATAGCCGTGCAGCAGGCCAAAAACCAGCAGCCAGAGGTTTCTACGGTAATAGTATTTGGCGACTGATCGCCCGGCAGCGTTGGCACGCTCACAGAACAGGACAATGCCCGCACCGAACAGCATGGAAAACAGCGCCATCATCTTCTGGTCGGTCAACAGATGACTGACACCCCAGACCATGCCATTGAGGCCATCCAGTGAGCCATAAGCGGAGGGATTGAGATAGGCAGCCATGGGCATGGCAAAGAACTGGATATTCATGACCAGAATACCCAGAACCGCCAGGCCCCGCAGGACATCAAGTGTGTCTATGCGTTGCGCCGTTGGTTGCATCGTCTAGAGCCCCTTTTTCCTTGAGTCTCTGTTTTATAGCACAAACGGCGCCGTTGTCACGACTCTTCGTTGGCAGGCTCGGCCTTGGTGTTGGCGCGGGCTTTTTTAGCAGCGTCATTACGGGCGGCTTCCAGTGCCTTGAGGTACTGCTGATCGACATCACCGGTGATGTATTCGCCGTTGAAGACCGCACATTCAAACTGCTTGATCTTGGGGTTGCCTTCATGGGCAGCGGCGATCAGATCAGGCAGATCCTGGAACACCAGCCAGTCGGCACCGATCAGTTCCTGCACCTGTTGTTCGGTGCGATCGTGGGCAATCAGCTCGGTGGCGGCAGGCATGTCGATACCGTAAACGTTGGGGTAACGCACGGGTGGTGCCGCGGACGCGAAGTAGACTTTTCGGGCACCGGCTTCGCGGGCCATCTGGATGATCTGGCGGCAGGTGGTGCCACGCACGATGGAGTCATCGACCAGCAACACATTCTTGCCGCGGAATTCGAGTTCGATGGCATTGAGTTTCTGGCGCACGGATTTACGACGCTCACTCTGACCCGGCATAATGAAGGTACGGCCGATGTAGCGGTTCTTGACGAAACCTTCGCGGTATTTGACGCCCAGATGGTTGGCCAGTTCCAGCGCGGAGGTGCGGCTGGTGTCGGGAATCGGAATGACCACGTCGATGTCGTGGTCCGGACGCAGGCGTTTGACCTTGTCGGCGAGGCGCTCACCCATTCTCAGTCGAGCCTTGTAAACCGAGATTCCGTCCATCAGGGAGTCAGGTCGCGCAAAATAGACATGTTCGAAGATACACGGGGCATAGGGCGCGGGCTCGGAGCAGATACGGGTGTGCAGATTGCCCTTGGAGTCGATGTACACGGCCTCACCAGGTGCCACGTCTCTCACCAGGTCAAAACCCTGCGAGTCCAGCGCGACGCTCTCTGACGCCAGCATGTATTCGGTCTGGCCGCCTGCCACTTCTTTCTTGCCAAACACCAGTGGACGAATGCCGTTTTTGTCACGGAAACCAACAATGCCGTAACCGGTGATCATGACCAGCGCGACGTAACCACCCCGACAGCGACGGTGCACACCTTCCACTGCCTGGAAAACATCTTCAGCAGTCGGCGCAACGCGGCCAACCTGCTGCAGTTCGTGGGCAAAAATGTTGAGCAGGACTTCGGAGTCGGAATCGGTGTTGATGTGACGCAGGTCTTCGGAATACAGTTCTTCGGAGAGTTTGGCGGAGTTGGTCAGGTTGCCGTTATGGGCCAGGCAGAGGCCGTAGGGAGAGTTTACATAAAACGGTTGCGCCAGCGCCGGACTGGAGCTGCCGGCGGTGGGATAGCGGACATGGCCAATACCCATCTTGCCGGTCAGGCGCCGCATATGTCGGGTTCGAAAGACATCTTTAACCAGGCCGTTGTCTTTGCGCAAATTCAGCTTGCCGTTATCGCAGGTTGCAATACCTGCCGCATCCTGACCGCGATGCTGCAACACCGTCAGTGTATCGTAGAGTGAAACGGCCACATCTGAGTTGCCAACGATGCCAACTAAACCACACATGCAAAATACTCCATAAACCAGCGTAAAAAATCAGACTGCGGCAGGATCGCTGCCGAGCATGGATTGTCCCCATTCGATAACACGTTCAATGTAAGGAATGGCAACAGACTCCTGCCACCAGAGCTCCAGGCTGTAGGAGCTGGCAGCAAAATAGACAACAATGGCAACAATGATCACACCGCGCGCCACCCCAAACACAGTGCCCAGCAACCGGTCGGTCATCTGCAGACCCACCATGCTGACCAGTCGCGCCATGAAATGATTGATGATGCCGCCGACGATCAGAGTAAGCAGACACAGCACGGCAAAGGCCAGCGCGTAACGGGCGGTTTCATTGTCAGTAACTGTAAAAAACGGTGCCAGATGCGGGCTGTAAAGCCGCGCCACAACGATGGCGGCGATCCATGCCAGCACGGACAGTACTTCGCGCACAAATCCGCGCGAGATACCAAAGACTGCGGAGATGCTCACCACGATCAGGATTGCTACATCGACCCAGTTCAGCATCTGTTACTCCTCAATCTGGTAGCGCACCACCAGCCCATTGAGCTCGTAATCGGAGCGCAGCATTTCCAGCAGACTCTGGGCTGCGGCACGGTCTACCAGTGGCCCGACAAACACAGCTGTCAACGGCCCCTGACTTGAATCGATCTGCCGTGTGTAGGCACGATGCCCATCTCCCACCAAGCGGTTCAACAGATTGCTGGCATTAGCCTGGCTGGAAAACGATGCCAGTCGCACACTCCACGCTTCGGGCAGTCCTCGATAATCAAGCGCCGACGTCACTTCTGCCTGCTGATCGGCCGGTGTCGCTTGTGTAGTTTCAGCAGCGGCCTGTGCAGTTTCTGGAGCGGCTTCAGCAGTCTGCGGCTCGGCTTCGGCGGTGTCGCTCGTTGTTGAGCCGGAGTCAGCCTGCGCGAGGCCTGCGTTGTCAGTGCCCGCTTCAGTCTGTTCGCTGACTGAAGCTGGCTCGTCCGTTGCTTGGGCGGGTTCTTGTTCAGGCTCGGTCTGTGGCCTTATGCGGATGGCATCCGTATCGGCTGTAATCACCGGTCGAGTCGGCATCTCCCGGGTAACATCGGGACGAGCTGGCTCTGCAGGAATATTGGTTTGCAGTGGTGGTTGGTAACTGCCTTCGCCGTCGAAAATCATCGGCAGTAATATCAGGGCGAGCAGGCCCAGTACCAGCGTGCCAATCAGTCGTTGACGGGTGTTCTGATTCAAAGCGGCAGGGCCTCTTTTTTAACAGTTGCTGTCACTGTCTGTCTCTGTGTTCCGGGCGACGCTGATCAGGTCTTCGGCGATAACCAGTGCAGCGCATCGGATACGGTGAAAAAAGAACCACATACAACAAGCAGATCATGCGGCGACGCTTCACGACAGGCTGAGTCGAGTGCACTGCCGACATCCGTAAAGGCACGAATGCTGGCGGTATCAGCGGTCTCACCAATACCCGCTTCGCGCAGCCGCCCGGCGAGTTGTTCGGCACCGATGCAGCGCGGCATATCGACGTGCGCAATATACCAGAAATCGACATGCTTTTCTAAAGGCGAAACGTATCCAATATGATCTTTGTCCTGCATCATCGCCAAAATCACCCGGATGCTGGGGCTGTGCCCGACCGCTGGAGTCTCGCTACCCTGCCCCGCCTGTCCATCCCGTTTGCGCCAGCTCGCCAGCTCTGCTGCCAGCGACAGTGCCGCCTGGGGGTTGTGGGACACATCCAGCAGTACTGTTCTGCTTTTGTTTTGTGCCGGATCTGCGGTCTGATCAAAGGCAATTGTCAGGTACTGCAGTCGTCCGGCCAGTTGCAGCGTCGGCAACATGGACAGCAGGACTGAGTTCAGCTGTTCCTGGTCAGTAATCAAGCCGCTCAGCACCGCGGCCTGCAAAGCACCAGCAACATTGCGCGTCTGCAGGCGTGGCATGGGCAGATTGTTCAGTTGCCACCGGGGCCCGCTCACGCGGCTTTCACCCCCCGCACTCGTCAGGGAGTCTGCCGCCGTGCCGGCGACGCCGGAGTGCATGCTGGCAGCCGTCAATTCACAGCGCCACACGGGACCGTCGTCGATCGCATTAAATTCCCGACCAATCAAATAAAGCGGGCTAGCCAGCGATTCGGCTATGTCCAGCAGATTGGCTGGCGGATTGGCATCAACACAAACAACCGGTTTGGCGGCGCGCATGATGCCGGCTTTTTCGCGCGCCACTGATTCGCGGCTGTTGCCCAGGTATTCCTGGTGATCCAGGCCGATGCTGCTGATGATGGCGACGTCGGCATCGATGATGTTCACAGCATCGAGTCGACCACCCAGACCGACCTCCAATACCACGACATCCAGCGGCGACTGCTGAAAAATCATCAGTGCTGCCAGCGTACCAAACTCAAAATAGCTGAGAGAGATATCACCGCGCATCTGCTCGATGCGCTCGAAAGCATCGATCAATGGCTGGTCAGTGATGTCCTGACCGTTGAGTCGCACACGTTCGTTGTAGTTCAGGATGTGCGGGGAGGTATAAGTACCGACACGGAGCTTCAGGGCCAGCGACAGCGCCTCCAGCGCCGCCACGTGGCTGCCCTTGCCGTTGGTGCCGGTAACCGTGATTACGGTAGGCGCCGGTCGGGTGACGCCAAGTCGCTGGGCGACCTGTCGCACCCTGTCCAGGCCCATGTCGATCTCTGAGGGATGTAATTGCTGGATGTAGTCCAGCCATTGCGCCAGGGTGGCGGCCTGCGTCATTTATCAGGCAGCCGGCGGCAGTTGCATCAGCTTGGAAACCAGACCAGCGACGGTGCGGCGCATATCCTTGCGATGCACGATCATATCTATAGCGCCATGCTCCAGCAGGAACTCGCTGCGCTGGAAACCTTCCGGCAGTTTGACGCGAACCGTCTGACGAATCACGTCGGGACCTGTGAAACCTACCAGAGCGCGAGGTTCGGCGACGTTAATGTCACCCAGCATCGCGAGACTGGCCGAGACACCGCCGTAAACTGGATCGACCAGCACGGAGATGAACGGCAGACCTTCGCCACGCAGACGCTCCAGTGCAGCAGAAGTTTTTGCCATCTGCATCAGGGATACCAGTGCTTCCTGCATACGGGCGCCACCACTGGTGGAGAAACAGATCAGCGGCAGGCGCTGCTGGATGCAGGTGTTGATCGCCTGCACAAATTTCTCACCCACCACGGCACCCATGGAACCACCAATAAAGCCGAATTCGAAGGCTGCTACAACTGCCTCGACATCGCATACCTTGCCCTGCACAACCACCAGGGCATCCTTCTCACCGGTGCTTTTCTGCGCGGCGGACAGACGATCTTTGTACTTTTTGAGATCCTTGAACTTCAGGATATCTACGGGCTCGATATCCTCGAACAGCTCCTGTGCGCTGTCATCGTCCAGAAACAGGTCCAGACGACGCCGTGCGGTAATACGCATGTGATGGTCGCACTTGGGGCAGACATCGTGATTACGCTCGAGGTCGGGACGATACAGGACTGCCTCACAGCGTGGGCATTTCTTCCAGAGCCCTTCGGGCACACTGGATTTCTGTTTGGCACCATCGGGCGCCGCACTGCTGTTGCGAATGGAGGGAAGGATTTTGTTAATCCAGCTCATACCTGATTCCTGTCAATCGATTCCTGATGTTTAAAGCCCAAGTTATGGCCTCGGGTCGGGTACTATAACATTTTCCGCCAATCTATGCGTCAAGCGCCTTGCGCAGACGCCCGATCAGCTCGCAGGCCTGCGCTACAGCGGCCTCATCACGGGCGCCAGAGTCAGTCAGCTCGCCGATTTTCTGGACCAGTGCACTACCCACGATAACCCCATCACTGATAGCTGCCATTGATGTTGCGCTGGCCTCATCCTTGATGCCAAAGCCCACCACGACGGGCAGCTCAGTGCGCTCGCGAAGCGCTTTAACACGCTCGGCAATTGAGTCTGCGTCAGTGATGGCAGCCCCGGTGACGCCCTTCAGCGACACATAGTACAGGTAACCTGAACTGTGCTCACAGATACCCTGGAGGCGCTTTTCGGTTGTCGTGGGAGCCACCAGGAAAATGATATCCATCTCGGCCGGTTGCGTCAGTGCCAGCAGTTCTTTCGCCTCACTGACCGGCAGATCCACCACCAGCACGCCGTCAACGCCTGCCGAGCTGGCCTGGCTGACGAAGTTCTCATAACCCATGACTTCCAGTGGGTTCAGATAACCCATCAGCACAATTGGCGTTTTGTCATCTTTCTGACGAAACTCGCTGACGATGGACAGCACGGTCTTCATGCCCACGCCCTGCCGCAGTGCGCGCTCGGCGCCCAGCTGAATCACCGGACCATCAGAGGATGGGTCGCTGAATGGCACACCCAGCTCGATGATGTCAGCGCCGTTGCTGACCAGCTGGTGCATCAGGGTCACCGTGGTGTCCCGGTCGGGGTCACCAGCCACCAGATAAGGTACCAGAACCTTGCGGCCTGCCTGTTTGGCGGCCGCAATCGTTTTGCTGATTCTACTCATGTTCGCTTGCCTCTCCCTGTGCTCTGCTAGACGGTAATGCCATCAATGCCGGCAACCGTATGGATATCCTTGTCGCCTCGACCGGACAGATTGACCAGAACCGTCTGATCAGGCGACATGGTCGCTGCCAGCTTAATAGCATAGGCTATCGCATGCGCCGACTCGAGGGCCGGGATGATGCCTTCCTTGCGTGTCAGCAAGCGGAATGCATCCAGTGCTTCGGTATCTGTGACCGACACATAGTTGGCGCGACCGGCATCTTTCAGCCAGGCGTGTTCAGGGCCCACACCCGGGTAGTCCAGACCGGCTGAAACCGAATGCGTCTCCAGAATCTGACCGTTGTCATCGCTCATGATGTAGGTACGGTTGCCGTGCAATACGCCGGGCTTGCCCGCCGACAGCGGCGCCGCATGACGGCCGGTCTCGACGCCGTCACCACCAGCTTCGACACCATAAATCGCCACATCTTTGTCGCGCAGGAAGGGATGGAACAGACCAATGGCATTGGATCCACCACCGACACAGGCAACCAGCGCGTCCGGCAATTTACCGTACTCGGCCAGCGACTGCTCACGGGCTTCGCGACCGATGATGGCCTGAAAATCTCGGACCAGCATGGGATAAGGGTGTGGGCCGGCCACGGTACCAATAATGTAGTAGGTGTTATCTACGTTGGTTGCCCAGTCGCGCAGTGCCTCATTCATGGCGTCCTTCAAAGTGCGGGACCCGGAAGTCACAGACACTACATTGGCACCCAGCAGTTTCATGCGGTAGACGTTTGCTGCCTGACGTTTGACGTCCTCGGCTCCCATGTAGACATGACACTCCAACCCCAGCCGGGCCGCTACCGTGGCGCTGGCCACTCCGTGCTGACCGGCACCGGTTTCGGCGATGATGCGCGGCTTGCCCATGTATTTGGCCAGCAGTGCCTGCCCGATAGTGTTGTTGATCTTGTGCGCACCGGTGTGATTGAGATCTTCCCGCTTGAGAATGATCTTTGCGCCGCCGGCATGTTCGCTCAGTCTTTCAGCGTGATACAGCGGCGATGGCCGGCCAACGTAATGCGCCATGTCGTAGTCGAAGTCACGCCAGAACTGCGGATCGCCAGACAGTTGACGATAGACGCGATCGAGCTCTTCTACAGCTGCCATCAGCGTTTCGCCAACAAAGATCCCGCCAAATCGACCAAAATGGCCGGTCAGGTCGGGACCACTGAACGGATCCTGCGCGGTTGCCGTAGTGGCAACATGTTCTGACTCAGATACGGACACGGTTAACCTCTTCAAAAAATGCCTGCAGTTTATCCGGGTCTTTGATACCCGGCTCGCTTTCCACCCCGGAGCTGAGATCCAGCGCCCAGGGTCGAACCTCGTTGATGGCACGGGCAGCATTGTCAGCGCTCAGCCCCCCGGCCAGGACAATCGGTGCGGCAATCTGCTCTACACAGCGCCGCGCCAGCGTCCAGTCAAATTGTTTACCTGTCCCGCCGCGCTGCTGCGGGTCGTAGGTGTCCAGCAATATGGCACTGGCCCCGGAAAATTGCGCAGCCTGCTTTTCGACCTGCTGCAGAAGCTTCCCGTGGCCGCTGTCGTCAGCTTCTGCCGGCACGCGCACAACCTTGATGTAGGGTATGGCAAATGACTCACAGAACGCGGGGTCCTCATCGCCATGAAATTGCAGACAGTCCAGATGAACCGCCTGCAGGGTGGACTCCACATCAATACGCTGCGGGTTAACAAACAGACCCACAACACTGACAAATGCTGGCACTGCGGCGCGAATTTCGGCAGCCTGCCTCAGTGTGATGGCGCGTTTACTGCCGGCATAGAACATCAGACCCAGTGCATCCGCACCCAGTCTGGCGGCCAGCACGGCATCCTGAGGACGGGTTATGCCGCAGATTTTTACGCGTGTTCGCAATGTCATGCTCATCCTGAGGGTCGTTCAGTTGTTTTCCGGGAGCAAATCGACGCTGCCATGCGCCGTCATTCAGGTCCTGCCTGATTGCATCAAGCTCTGTTTCGACACAAGGCAGGGGCCCGGATTTTACCAGAGAACACGCGTTCATGTGTGAGTATAACCGGGACTGAGGGGAAAAATGCTCAAGGGATGTTGCTGTGTACACTTTGCGTCAGCGCAATTGCAGCCAGCGCCACAGGCGAGAATCTACAGAAAGCATGGCCCCAGCGGCAACTGCGGCAGATCCGGGTAATCGGGATAGCCAACATGAACCAGGAACAGGCCATCGGGACGCGCCGTATCGCCACCCTTCTTGCGGTCCCGGCTCATCAGCACTTCGCGCACCCAGTCTGTTGGCTGTCTGGCGAAGCCCACCTGCAACAATGTACCCGTGATGTTGCGAACCATATGCAGCAGAAAGGCGTTGGCCTCGACTTCAACAATGATAAAACGGTTGTGCCGGTAAACAGCGATTGAGCGAATCTCCCGGAACGGTGAATTGGCCTGACAACCAGAGCCCCGAAACGAACTGAAATCATGTTCGCCCAGCAGATGCTGGGCCGCCTCATGCATCATCGCAACATTCAGAGGCTGACGCACGTGTGTCAGCTGACCCACCAGTACAGTTGGTTTGACTGGCTGATCATAGATGACATAACGGTAGCGGCGGCTGCGGGCCGAATGACGGGCATGGAAATTATCATTAACCGGCGTGGCCCACTGCACGCGAATCTCAGGTGGCAGATGGGTATTGGTGCCCATTACCCAGGCCTTGGCGCCCCGGTCTATGGCTGTGTCGAAATGGATGACCTGGCCCGTGGCATGGACACCGGCGTCAGTGCGGCCCGCGCAACTGATCGCCACTTGCTGGTTTGCGATACGCGAGAGCGCCGTTTCCAGTTGGCCCTGGACTGTCGGCAGTGGTGGCGAGGCCTGGCGCTGCCAGCCGGAAAAGCGGGCGCCATTATATTCAACGCCCAGAGCAATACGGGTAGTCAATTCGATTCCTGCAGATTATTCCAGACGGTCAAGCAATGACTGGGCTTCCTGGCGCTGGGTCTCGGTTCCCTCGTCCAGCACTTCACCCAGAATTTCTCTGGCACCCGCTTCATCGCCCATGTCGATGTAGGCACGCGCCAGATCAAGCTTGGTTGCAGCTTCATCGCTGTCCGACAGCAGCGGGAAGTCGTCTTCGTCTTCCGCCGCATCGTCTTCGGTCATTTCTTCACTGGGTATGAAGGCCAGATCATCAAACTCATCGGTACTGGTGGAGCTGGCATCAGCTTTGACGTCCGGCTCACTGAGGTCGTAGTCATCTGCAATGGCAGTTGTTTCTGGCTCAGGCTCTGGTTCGGGCTCAGGCTCAGGCTCAGGCTCAGGCTCTGGCTCAGGCTCTGGCTCTGGCTCTGGCTCTGGCTCTGGCTCCATGACAGTTTCGGGTTCCGGTTCTGGCTCAGCGAAAGGCTCCGGTTCGGACTCAAACGACTGCTCCTGCTCCTGCTCCCGCTCCTGCCCCGGCCACTCCAGCTCGGCATCAAGTTCTGACTCGAAGTCGGACTCCGACGGCGACGCCGGCTCGGCCTCAACTGTCGACTCATCAGGCTGGTTGAGGTCGAATTCATCATCGAGGTCATAGGCAGACGCATCAGTATCATCCCAGGCGCTGTCCGCATCACTCAGGTCGTCGCCACTGAAAACCTGGGTTTCTGAACTCTGTGACTGGGCGATGGCGTCTTCTGGTGCCGATTCGTCATCGAAGACCATAGCCTCGTCGGTGTCTTCTTCTGGGGTCTGCCACGGGTCGCTGTCAGCCTCGTCAGTTTCCTGCCGTTCCGACTCGACCTCTTCATAGGCCTGCGCCATGGTTGCCGCGGCGGTACTGGGCGTGTAGACAACACCATCGTCGTCATCATCGCTGTCTTCCTGTTCGGCTGCCGCTTCGCCATCAGCGTCAACAACTGAGTCGGCCTGCCGGCTGGCATCCGCCTCGGCTGCCGCGGCGGCGACACCGGCAAACAGCATCTCATCGGAATCCTCATCGCCCAGCTTCATCTCGTCATTGCTGCGCTGTGATTCCTGCTCAGCTGCCCTTGCGGCCCGGTTGCGCCATACCAGGAAGGCCACAATCGACAGCACCAGTGCCGCCAGCAGGCTCAACAGCAACCAGGTGTTGCTGATCATCATATTAAGGAACTGCTGAACCGGTCCGCCTTCTGGCGCCATGGTGACAACCGTATCCGGCTGATCCGCCTGATCGGCTCGTGCAGAGTCCTGATCGGCCAGTGACTCCTGTAATTGCGCCAGTTCCAGGTCGCGCAGGCGAATGATTTCCTGGGCGGAGGCAATCTGTTGCTGCAGCATGTCCAGGCGCGCGTTCAGCTCGTGATTCTCTGAGTCCAGCTCGTCAAGCTCTTCCTGACGAACGGCGAGTCGATCTTCCAGCTCATTCAGACGACGTTCCCGCTCAGCATCCTGGTTTCCGGCGGCACTGGTGTCAGGTTGATCATCGGATTCTTCATCTTCATCGACGGCGACCACGCGCAGTTCACCCTGATTGGTGCTGCCGCTGGCCGTTGACGTGGCCGGCTGCGTCGGCTGAGGCGCGGTTCCCCGATTGGCAAACGCCTGATTCTGGCGCTGAACTTCCTGCACCGCCTCAGCATTGGCAAGACGACGTATCTCGTCCAGTTCGGGCACGCGCAACACGGCGCCACGTTGCACCTGATTGATATTGCCGCCTATGAAGGCTTCAGGATTCAGTCGCTGCAGTGCCAGCATGGTCTGCTGCACGCTGACCGAACTGTCGGGACGCGCTCGCAGTGCAAGCTCCCACAAGGTATCGCCCGCATTGACTGTCAGGGTGCTGGCGTTGGCCAGAAGTTCCGGATCGGGTGTGCTGGCCGCATTTGATGTTGGTGTCGCTGGCTCTGAGCTTACGTTATTGGCAGAAGTCTGCTCGTCTGGCTGTGCGACAGCATCAGTGGGAGCAGCCGTCTCGACGGTGCCGGATGTCTCAGCAAGGGTTTGAGCCGGAGCGGTTTCGGCCTGCTCCGCGGAGTCTTCAACGGGAGCTTGTGATTCCTCTTCCGGCACATCCAGCACCACGGAACGGACTGGCGAAAACTCGGATATATTGCCGGTCTGGGCGGTGAACGCCGGGGCTTCCAGTCGCAGGGTATATTCGGTCAGCACACGGCCGCTGGGCCAGCGGGTGTCCAACAGGAGGCTGATGAAGGGTTCATCAATGGTAACGGGAGCGCTCAGCGTGACGATTGGTCCGCCAGCAGCGTTAAGATTGACGTCAAACTGCAGATTGTCCAGGACCGGGTCGCGCTCCAGGGACAGACGTTCGAAATCCTCAGATTCCGCCACCATAACCCGGATGGCCTCTGCATCCAGACCTTCGATATCCAGCAGACTGATGGTGGCGACCAGCGGTTCGTCACTGTTACTGGTCAGTGTCAGATCACCCAGCTCAACGGCTGCCGCCCGCCCGCCTGCCAGCAGTGCCAGCGCGGTAATTAGTGGGAGCAGCCGTTTTACCATCATTGCATCCTTTTCGACAGCGTGCTGAGAAACAGGCTCAAGTATTTATGATAAATAGTCTTTTATCAACACTTCAGCAATCTGGATGGAGTTCAATGCCGCGCCTTTGCGGACATTGTCACCCACCACCCACAGATCGATACCGTTAGGATGTGAGATATCTTTGCGGATTCGACCGACCAGAACTTCGTCCTTGCCAGCGGAGTCGCCTACCGCTGTCGGGTAGCCACCGTCTTTGCGCTCATCCATCAGTTTGGCGCCAGGTGCCTTGCTGATCAGTTCACGCACTTCCTCGACAGTGATGGGCTCGCGAGTCTCCAAATGCACCGCTTCGGAATGGCTGAAGAACACTGGAACGCGGACGCAGGTTGCGTTCACTTCAACGCTTTTGTCGAGGATCTTTTTGGTTTCCCACGACATCTTCATTTCTTCTTTGGTGTAACCGTTTTCCAGGAACACATCAATGTGCGGCAGCGCATTAAAGGCGATCTGCTTTGGATACACATTGCATTCGGCTTCTTTGCCATTCAGCAGTGCAGCTGTCTGGGCCGCCAGCTCTTCGATGGCCTCTTTGCCAGTGCCGGAAACTGCCTGGTAGGTCGACACGTTGATACGGGTAATGCCCACTTTATCGTGAATCGGCTTTAATGCCACCAGCATCTGAATGGTGGAGCAGTTCGGATTGGCAATGATATTGCGGTTGGTGTAGTTCGCGATCGCCTCCGGATTGACTTCCGGGACAACCAAAGGAATGTCGTCGTCGTAGCGGAACTGCGAGGTATTGTCGATCACGATACAGCCTGCTGCGCCCGCCTTGGGGGCGTAGACTTCGGAGATGCTGCCGCCAGCTGAGAACAGGCCAATATCCGCCTTGCTGAAATCAAACTCGGCCAGATTCTGAACTGTCACAGGCTTGCCATGGAACATGACCGTGCTGCCCGCAGAGCGCTCGCTGGCCAATGGGAACAGTTCGTTTACCGGAAAATTACGCTCTTCCAGAATGCTGATCAGAGTTTCGCCGACGGCGCCGGTGGCTCCGACCACGGCCACATTGAACTTTTTCATATCATCTCCCTTCAGTGGTGAGGATCATTGCTGTCAGGTCTGCGTTTGCCTGAGTGCCAGCTGTCAGCGGCTGGCACTTCGGCTATCACTTGTACGTTCAGGACTTCGCTGGTGTGCCAAAGTACCAGGGCGATTTCTCACGCCACTGGGATTCAAACGCGCTGATGGCGTCGGCATCTTCCAGCGTCAGCCCGATATCGTCCAGACCGTTCAGCAGGCAGTGCTTGCGAAACGCATCAACGTCAAAACTGATGGTGCTGCCATCGGGCTTGGTAATGGTTTGCGCAGGCAGATCAACCGTCAGTTGATAGCCCTCATTGGCCTCAACTTCCTTGAACAGCTGATCGACAGTTTGTTTATCTAAAACAATGGGTAATATGCCATTCTTAAAGCAATTATTGAAAAATATATCCGCGAAGCTAGGTGCGATGAGTACGCGAAATCCATAATCATCCAGCGCCCAGGGGGCGTGCTCGCGGCTTGATCCGCAGCCAAAATTGTCGCGTGCCAGCAGCACACTGGCATCTTTATAACGAGGCTGGTTCAGCACGAAGTCGTGGTTGATTGGACGCTTGCTGTTGTCCGCATCAGGCTCGCCTTTGTCCAGGTAGCGATGTTCATCAAACAGGTTGATACCAAAACCGCTGCGCTTGATGGACTTCAGAAACTGCTTCGGGATGATGAAGTCAGTATCTACGTTGGCCCGATCCAGTGGCATGGCCAATCCAGTGTGTACAGTAAATGCTCTCATGATCAGTGCTCCAGCAGAATATCACGCACGTCGACAAAATGGCCGTGGATGGCCGCCGCAGCCGCCATCGCCGGGCTGACCAGGTGGGTCCGTCCACCGAAACCCTGGCGACCTTCGAAGTTACGGTTGGAGGTAGACGCGCAATGTTTGCCAGCAGGCAGCTGGTCGGCATTCATGGCCAGACACATGGAACAGCCCGGCTCACGCCATTCAAGGCCTGCTTCGATGAAAATCTTGTCCAGGCCTTCCGCTTCCGCCTGCTGCTTGACCAGACCAGAGCCCGGTACAACCATTGCCAGCTCGATATTGCTGGCGACCTTGCGGCCTTTGACCACAGCCGCCGCAGCGCGCAGATCTTCGATGCGTGAGTTGGTGCAGGAGCCAATGAAGACGTACTCCAGCTTGATATCACGAATCGGTGTGCGCGGTTTCAGACCCATGTACTTCAGCGCCTGGCGAATATTGCTGGCACGTGAGCTGTCAGTTTCCAGATCCGGGTCTGGCACCTCGCCAGTAACCGGGGCAACCATCTCAGGTGAGGTTCCCCAGGTAACCTGAGGGATGATGTCAGCAGCGTCCAGCACCACCACACGGTCAAAGTGCGCATCAGCATCACTGACCAGCGTGCGCCAGTAGTCGGCGGCACGATCAAACATCTCACCCTGCGGAGCAAACGGACGCCCCTTGATGTAGTTGACGGTGGTCTCATCAACCGCGATCAGACCGGCACGCGCACCCGCTTCGATAGCCATGTTGCAGACTGTCATGCGGCCTTCCATGCTCAGTGACTGAATCGCTTCGCCACCAAATTCAATGGTGTAGCCCGTGCCACCAGCCGTACCAATTTCGCCAATGATTGCCAGCACGATGTCTTTGGCAGTCACGCCCGGGTTGAGCTGACCGTCGACACGGATCAGCATGTTCTTCATTTTGCGCTGTATCAGACACTGGGTTGCCATGACGTGCTCGACTTCCGAGGTCCCGATACCGTGTGCCAGTGCACCCAGCGCACCGTGCGTTGAGGTGTGCGAATCACCACAGACAATGGTCATGCCGGGCAGGGTTGCACCCTGCTCCGGGCCCACGACGTGCACAATGCCCTGACGGATATCGTTCATGTCCAGCTCGGTAATACCAAACTCCAGGCAGTTGGCGTCCAGGGTTTTTACCTGGATGCGTGATACCGGATCGATGATGCCTTCCAGACCCCGGCTGCGCTCCGCCTTGGTGGTCGGGATATTGTGATCCGGCGTTGCCAGATTGGCATCGGCACGCCAGGGTTTACGGCCAGCCAGGCGCAGCCCCTCGAAGGCCTGCGGCGAGGTCACTTCGTGTATCAGTTGCCGATCGATATAGATCAGCGCCGTGCCATCATCGCGCTGTTTGACCAGGTGCGAATCCCAGAGCTTGTCGTACAGAGTTTTTCCAGCCATGAATCATTCCCGCCTTGCATGCTTCCCGGATCAGGAAGCCTTGTTAAGATCTGCCTACAATTATATGAATTTACTAAATTTTTGGAGTCGTGCAACGCACATCGGCGTTTTGTGCACGATGCCGCATCAGGTGATCCATCAACACGATGGCCAGCATGGCCTCGGCGATGGGCACTGCACGGATTCCCACACAGGGATCATGCCTGCCGGTTGTCACCACCTCGACTTCATTGCCATCCACGTCAATGGAGCGGCCCGGTAATCGCAGGCTGGACGTTGGTTTCAGCGCGATATGCGCAACGATGTCCTGCCCGCTGGAGATACCGCCCAGCACGCCGCCAGCGTTGTTGGAGAGGAACCCACCGGGTGTCATCTCATCACGGTGTTCGGTGCCCTTCTGGGTGACCGATTCAAAGCCGGCACCGATCTCTATGCCCTTGACGGCATTGATGCTCATCAGCGCATGAGCGATGTCCGCGTCAAGTCGGTCGAAAACCGGCTCACCCAGACCTACCGGCACACCGCTGGCAACCACAGAGATGCGCGCACCAATGGAGTTACCTTCCTTGTTCAGCGCCGACATGTAAGCTTCCATCTCCGCCACCTTGCTGGCATCCGGACAGAAGAATGCATTCTGTTCGACCTGATCCCAGTCCAGGGTCTCTGCCTTGATGGGACCGAGCTGGCTGAGATAGGCACGTACCTGCACACAGCAGTGCTGCTGCAAATACTTTTTGGCAATTGCTCCAGCCGCGACGCGCATCGCAGTTTCCCGTGCCGAGGAGCGACCACCGCCACGATAATCGCGCATGCCGTACTTTTGCTGATAGGTATAATCAGCATGAGCAGGCCGGAATATATCTTTGATTTTACTGTAATCTTTTGAGCGCTGATCGGTATTTTCAATCAGCAGACCAATAGGTGTACCAGTGGTCCTGCCCTCGAACACGCCCGACAGAATTTTAACCTCATCGGCCTCTCTGCGCTGCGTTGTAAAACGCGATTGACCCGGTTTGCGGCGATCCAGATCGCGCTGCAGATCCTCGGCGGACAGCTCCAGGCCCGGCGGACAGCCATCAACGATGCAACCCAGGGCCAGGCCATGGCTTTCGCCAAAACTGGTCACAGTAAACAGACTTCCCAGGGTGTTGCCGGCCATTGCTCAGGTTTCCATTACCTAGTAAAAAGGCGAGCATTATACACGAATCACATCCATGGCACGAATCAGGCTGGCTCGATCTATTGCCAGTACCCCTTCCCCGCCATTGTCGAACTCAAGCCAGGTCACGGGCAGTTGCGGGTAACGTTCGGCCAGTACAGACCAACTATAACCCAACTCAAGAATCAGCACGCCCTGCTCGGAGAGAAAGTCAGGTGCCTGCCTCAGAATCTGCAGAGGAATGGCCAGACCGTCGTCATCGGACAACAAACCCAGCGCGGGCTCCTGATGATATTCGGCTGGCAGCTCGGCCACTTCCTCCGCGGATACATAGGGTGGATTGCTGACAATCAGATCGTAGCGGACTCCTTTACCTGTCAAACCCTGGAAAAGATCGGACTGAATGACACGTACGCGATCTTCAACACCGTGGCGCCTGATATTGCTGTCAGCCACGGCCAGTGCATCCTGACTGATATCAGCCAGGTCGACCTGACAGTCCGGAAAGGTCAGTGCAGTGGCGATACCGATACAGCCGCTACCGGTGCACAGATCAAGCGCGCGACGCGGCGATGCATCCAGCATGGGCTGAAACCCATTGTGAATTAACTCGGCAATCGGCGAGCGCGGCACCAACACTCTTTCATCAACATTAAACGGCAGACCGGCGAACCAGGCCTCGCCAACCAGGTAGGCCACCGGTATACGCTGTTCAATCCGGCGTGCCACAAGCAGCTCGATCTGTTGCTGCTGCGCTGCGCTGAGCTCCTGTTCAGGGTCAATGTCTTCGCGATCAAAGGGCAGCCCCAGCACCGAGAATATCAGGTAGACGGCCTCATCCCAGGCGTTATCTGTCCCGTGCCCATAAAACAGCCCGGCACCATCAAACTGCTCGGCCGCATAAGCCACACAATCACCCAAAGTCACTCAACACTCCTTTATCTTTCGTTTTAAGCCTATAATTGTCTGGAATTTCGCTTTACGCCCGCCTACCAATATCGTACCGTAGCGGTCCTTTTTTGAGCGTCCCTTTTTAGCTTACCCAAACGAGAGTACCCCGTTATGAGCAAAGCCCCCCTGGAAAACATGGAGCAGGCCTTCCGTGACATCATCCAGTCCGTCGGTGAAGACCTTAATCGCGACGGACTACGGGATACTCCGCTGCGTGCGGCCAAAGCCATGCAATTCCTGACGCGGGGTTATCAGCAAAACATTGACGAAGTCATCAACAATGCCATGTTTCCGTCTTCATCCGAAGAGATGGTGATTGTCAAAAACATCGAATTATATTCCATGTGTGAGCATCATATGCTGCCGTTTATCGGCAAATGTCACGTGGCCTATCTGCCCAAGGGCAAAGTCATTGGTCTGTCAAAGATCGCCCGCATCGTCGACATGTACGCCAGACGACTGCAGATTCAGGAAAATCTGACCAAGGAAATTGCTGAGGTGATCATCCAGAAAACCGGTGCCGCCGGTGCTGCCGTCATCATTGAAGCTCAGCACATGTGCATGATGATGCGTGGGGTTGAGAAGCAGAATTCGGTGATGACCACATCGTGCATGCTGGGTGGCTTCCGTACCAGTCAAAGCACCCGCAATGAATTCCTGTCACTGGTGCACCGCTAGTACGACCGGATTTAACGCACTACGGCTTCGATACGCTGCTGACAGGGCCCCGGTCGGCAGTAGGGTGCCAGTGGCCCCACGCCGTGCGCCTCAAGGCGATCCTCGTCGACACCCAGTTCAACAAGTCGCTGTCGCACTGCTTCGGCGCGCTGTAATGAGCGCTGCTGCAGTAACTGTAGCTGTCCCTGCCCGTCTCCCTCCTCCTGCATGTGTCCCACCAGGTGGAGTTCCAGCAGTGCGTCGCGCTGAAGCACATCGGCCAGCAGGGTCAATCCCTGGTCTTCGGTCAGCACATCGTTGTCATCAAAGCTGATGCCCGGAATCACAATGACGCCACTGTCTTCCAGGCGCAGCTGCATGGCCTGTGCGGTGGTCAGCACATCGGCGCGCTGCTGTTCGGCCTGAGCTCCCGCCAGTTCCAGAAAATCCAGGTGTGCATACAGGCGGCGGTTACCGCGCCTCACCACGTACAGCGCAGCGTAACCCAGCACCTCCTCACCATTGCTCTGGCTTTGAAAGGTGCTGGCCATGTAGTACTGACCGGCCTCCGGCCCATAAAGTATGCGATTATTGAAGTGATCGTTGGCCCAGTAGTTGCTGCTGCCGCAGCCCCGCCCCTGGCATGCAAACAGCTCGCGCTGACCAGCGCTCAGCAATTGACTGCGAAAGTGGTTGTAGACTTCCTCGGCGCCAAACCCGTCCGGAATGGCATAGGTTATCCGGCGCAAATGCCCCTGCAGCCGCTCTGATTCGCTGGCAGACACCGAACCGGTCACTCGCTGCATGCGGCCGAGCGCCAGCGGATAGATTGTGCTGTTCTCG
Source organism: Pseudohongiella sp. SYSU M77423 (assembly GCF_029911965.1). NCBI lineage: Bacteria > Pseudomonadati > Pseudomonadota > Gammaproteobacteria > Pseudomonadales > Pseudohongiellaceae > Pseudohongiella > Pseudohongiella sp. SYSU M77423. The sequence continues at coordinate 19,698 of NZ_JARYTH010000009.1, forward strand.
GTTCGGTAATCAACGATTTCCGAACCTGGAAAGCGCTGAAAACCTGCATAGTCGGAGGAACCGGCGACATCGGCAGTCAGCGAACCGCTGCACAGAATCAGCAGCGAGGCAACAAGCCATAAACATCTATGCCGGACTACACGCACGTCAGCTATCACTGTTTGGCGTATCCGGCGTGGCGCCTGTTTCAGAGCTTGACTGGGCTGCTGCCGCAGTGCTGGTGGATTCTGCCGCAGTCTTTTTGCTGCGCGGTTTTTGGGTGGCCTTGGATCTGCTGCTGGTTTTGGCCTGCCCACTGGCAGCGGCTGTTTTTTCAGCCTTGACCGCCTTACTGGTTTTTGTTGATCTGGCAGCTTTGCTGGCCTTGGCTGGCGCAGCTGAATCAGGTGCAGACGCTGGTTTAGCGGCATCGGCTGCCTTGGCCGCTTTTACCGTTTTGGTCAACGCAGATTCGTCACCATTCACAGGGGCTGCGTCCACTGGAGCTGCATCGTCTTTCTTCTTGTCTGCTGCCGCAGTAGTGGAGTTTTCTGCAGTACTGGTTTTTTCTGAAGGTGTTGACGAACTGGCCGGACTGGCGACTGGCTGCTCACTGCCGGTGAACTCGGTAGCTGGCATGTCCGCATCGTCTGACTCGGAATCATTGACCTCTTGATCATTGATTTGGGGAAACGCGGCAAAGGGAAACGGCCGCAGTTCAGAGTTATAGGTCAGAAAGGCAAGAATCTGTGCCACGTATTCGGAGAGACTGGCACCTACCCGGCGGAGGTTGGCATTGCTGTCACCGGTTATCAGCGAGAAGAGTATCTGTGCCAGTGTGATCACCAGCAGCACAACACCGGTCACGTAAAGGGCGACTGCGAATCCCGCCATCAGCAGAATGCGCACCCAGGTGGATGATTCTTTCAGGTTATCTACGACGTCGTCGGACATGCTCGCGCTCCTGTCAGCTTCTTGCTCTGGTTGGCTTCATATTCGACATCCAGGGCACCTTCGCCGTGCATCAGTGCTGCAATGACCTGCTCTACGGCCATGCCCTCGTACACGATGCGATAAAGCCCCGTGGCCAGTGGCATGTAGATACCCAACTGGTCGGCCTTTTCCTTGACCTGTTTCAGCGTGTTGACACCCTCGGCAACTTGACCCAGTTCTGCCACCGCTTCTTTCAGCGATTTTCCCTGCCCAAGCGCAAAGCCTACACGAAAATTGCGGCTCAGCGAAGAAGAACAGGTCACGATAAGATCGCCCACACCCGCCAGACCAAGAAATGTCATGGGGTCGGCACCCAGCTCACGGCCAAACCGCGCCATCTCGGTAAGACTGCGGGTGATCAGCATGCTGTTGGTGTTCTGCCCCATACCCATGGCCGCTGCCAGACCCGCGATGATGGCATAGATGTTTTTCAGGGAGCCGCCCAGTTCAACACCAAACATGTCATCGTTGGTGTAAACGCGGAAGTATTCTGACCGCAGCACTTCGCGCACACGTTCACGCACGGCCTCACTCGCGCTGGCGATTACGGTTCCGGTAAGGCTTTTCTTGGCAATCTCTCCCGCCAGGTTGGGGCCGCTGAGCACGCCTATACGGGCGTCTGGCAGCTCCTCTCTCATCACCTGACTCATCAGCAGGAATGTACCTGCTTCAATGCCTTTGGTGGTGCTGACCAGCATGGTGTCATCGGTGACCGCGTGTTTCATTTTGCGGACCACCGTGCGGAAGTAGGCACTGGGTACGGCTACAAACACCAGACGACTGCCGGCCACAGCAGCTTCAATATCATGGGTCGCGGTGACCTGATCATGCAGTCGGTAGCCGGGCAGATACTGGGGGTTTTCGCGCTGGATATTAACCTGCTCGACCAGGGCCTCATTGCGCATCCAGAAGTTCACCCGGAATCCATTGCCGGCAACGATATTTGCCAGCACGGTGCCGAAACTGCCGCCACCAAGCACACATACTGTCTGGGTTGGCACAAACACTCTCCTTGCTATCTGTCAGCTGGTCAAAATACCCGGTTCAGGCCGTCCAGGGCAGCGATTCGATACGCTTCCGCCATGGTGGGGTAGTTGAATGTCGTATTCAGAAAATACTTCATGGTATTGGCCGAGCCCTGCTGCTCCATGATGGCCTGACCAATGTGAACAATCTCCGAGGCCTGGTCGCCAAAACAGTGAATGCCCAGAATCTCCAGCGTATCAAAGTGGAAGATCAGCTTGAGCATGCCCACCTGCTCTCCCGTGATCTGGCCGCGGGCGGTGTTCTGGAAAAAGGCTTTGCCGACTTCGTAGGGCACCTGCTCCGCCGTCAGTTCCTGCTCGGTCTTGCCAAGTGTGCTGATCTCGGGGATCGTGTAGATACCGGAAGCGACACGGTTGATGGCAACAAACTCCTCAGGGTCGACTATCGCATTACAGGCGGCACGGCCCTGATCATAGGAGGCACTCGCCAGAGATGGCCAGCCAATGATATCGCCAGCGGCATAGATATTCTCGATGGCAGTCTGGTAACGCTCATTGACTTCAATCTGGCCTCGGCTATTGGCTTTTACGCCCAGCTCAATCAATCCGAGTCCGTCTGAGTTGCCCGTGCGGCCGTTAGCCCACAGTATGATGTCGCTTTTTATTTTTTTTCCTGACTCCAGGTGCGTGACCACATAGTCATCGTGGTATTCGATCTTGGCGAATGATTCTTTGTGGCGGCTGCGAACACCGATATCTTTCAGATGGTAGCTCAGGGCATCGGAAATTTCCCAATCCAGGAATGACAGCAGGGACTCCGCCGGATTGATCAGCTCGACCTTGCAGCCCAGGCCACCAAATATCGAAGCGTACTCACAACCGATCACACCGGCACCGATTACCGTGACTTTTTTGGGTGTGTGGTCAAGGCTCAGAATCTTGTCGCTGTCAAACAGACGCGGGTGATCGAAGTCCACTTCTTCCGGACGATAGGGGCGTGAGCCGGTTGCTACGACAAAGTAGTCGGCAGTCAGAGTCGGGCCCTTCGTGCCCAGCTTGATGGTGTGCGGATCGAGAAACCGTGCATGCCCGTGAATGACCTCGACATCATTTTTTTCGTAGTAATTGGCGCGCAGGTAGACCTGTTCTTCGATCACGCGATTGGCGTGACACATGATCTCCTGAAAGCCGGGTTTGTGCAGTGACGCAAACTCGCGCAGCAGCGGGTTGGAGCGAAACTGCATGACCTGTTTGACATAATGCCTCAGTGCCTTGGACGGGATGGTGCCAAGGTGTGTGCAGTTACCGCCCACCTTGTCGCGATCGGCGATCAATGCCACCCGCTTTCCATGCTTGGCAGCGTTAATTGCGGCCGACTCGCCCGCCGGACCACTGCCAACCACTATAATATCGTATCGATTGGCAGCCTTGCTCATCGGGCGGTCTCTTCACACTTGTTGGGATTGCCACCGCACAGCTCACAGGTTTCATCAACACCTGCCTTGTTGAGGCCGCCGCAGGAGCCCTTGATCGGCTCGCGACCGAAAATAACGCCAATGGCCATGCCGGCGACCACCAGTAATAAAATTACGAAACTTGCCAGCACTGTACTCATGGTGTTTCCTCCAGATATTGGGCAAACTGCGACGAATGAACCTGTTCAAATCCGTCTTCGTCTGCCGATTTTACTATAAAGTAGGCCGCCAGTCCGAGCTGTTCGGCTAATGCCAGTGACCGCACCTGGCCCATGACCATAAACGCCGTGGCCAGCGCATCTGCAGTCAGCGCATCGTCGGCAATCACATAGGCCGCAGCCAGATTGTGAGTGATAGGCCGCCCGGTAAACGGATCAATCTCATGCGAATAGCGCAGACCGTCTTCCACAAAATAGTTGCGGTAGTCACCCGAGCCGGCCAGGGCTATTGATTCGCCCTGCGTGTCGATGATGGCCCAGACTTCGGGTGCACCATCAGTGGGTTTTTCAATGGCCGGTACCCAGGGCGAACCATCGGGCTTTTGTCCCTGAATCCGCAGCTCACCGCCAATCTCAATAAAATAGTCAACCTGACCCACGTCTGCAAAATATGCTGCGATGACATCGGCGGCATATCCCTTGGCTATGCCACTCAGGTCTACTCTGACAGGCGCTGTCTTCAAAAGACGCGGTGGTTGCAATGAAGCCTGCAGATGCTGATATCCCGTTTGCGCCTGTAAGGATTCAATCTCTGACTGATCCGGCACCCGTGACCATTGCATCGCTCCATCCTGATCCGGCCCGAATCCCCAGCGATCAACCAAGGGTCCCACGGTGACATCAAAATAGCCATCCGTCATCTGGCTGAAGTCGATCGCCCTGCTGACCACAAATGCCAGTTCCGGGGACACATCAAACCAGTCGCCCGGCTCGCTGCGATTGAAGCGGGACAATTCTGAATCCGGCGCATAGGTGGACATCAGCTCCCTGTCCAGCCTGTACAGACGCTGCTCGATACCCTGAGCCAGCTCGGCATCCGACAGGCCGTCCGGAAATCCGGCCACCATTACCTGATAGCTGGTACCCATGGTGGCGCCAGTAAGCTGATAGACCTGGGCAGCCGGCTCCGGACGCAGCCAGACCCACAAAAAAAATAACGCCAGGAAGCCTAGCGTGAATCTGTAACGAGACAACCATCCAGCGAGTTTTGCCATCAACTACCCCGATGTCACTCCAGAAAAGCCAAACCAGAAACTAACAGGGGAGCCCATGCCGATAGTCGGCATCGTGGCTCCCCTTTTGTTTTGCTTATTGCTGAAACCTTTATCCTGGAATCAGGAGAACTCGTCCAGTGCGATGTTCTCGTCTTCGACACCCAGATCCTTGAGCATCTTGATCACAGAGGCGTTCATGATGGGCGGACCGCACATGTAGTATTCACAGTCTTCAGGCGCCGGATGATCCTTGAGGTAATGGTCATGCACGACGTTATGAATGAAACCTGTGTAGCCTTCCCAGTTGTCTTCGGGCTGCGGCTCTGACAGGGCCACATGCCACTCGAAGTTGTCGTGCTCTTTGGCAAGCATGTCGAAATCTTCTACGTAGAACATTTCTTTTTTGCTTCGTGCACCATACCAGAAAGTGATCTTGCGCTTGCTGTTCAGACGACACAGCTGATCGAAGATGTGCGAGCGCATTGGCGCCATACCGGCACCACCACCGATAAACACCATCTCGTTCTCGGTTTCCTTGGCGAAGAACTCACCAAAGGGACCAAATACTTTGATCTTGTCACCCGGCTTCATGTTAAAGACGTAGGATGACATGATACCCGGCGGATGATTGGTCCGCGGCGGAGGCGTGGCAATACGGATGTTGAACTTGATGATGCCCTTCTCATCCGGGTAGTTTGCCATTGAGTAGGCACGGACGGTTGTCTCGCTGACTTTCGATTTCAGATCGAACAGCCCGAATCGTTCCCAGTCTCCGCGGAATCGCTCTTCGATATCAAAGTTCTTGAACTCGACTTCGTGAGGACCAACTTCCAGCTGCACATAACCACCAGCGCGGAAATCTACACTCTCGCCCTCAGGGATCTTCAGCACCAGCTCTTTGATGAAGGTCGCAACGTTGTGATTGGAGATGACTTCGCATTCCCATTGCTTGACTCCGAAGAACTCCGGATCAACCTCAATTTTCATATCCTGTTTGACGGCCACCTGGCACGACAGACGCCAGTGCTCTTTAGCCTCACCCATGGTGAAGTGGCCCGCTTCTGTTGGCAGCATGGAGCCACCGCCATCAACGACTTTACACTTGCACTGCGCACAGGTGCCGCCGCCGCCACAGGCAGAGGACAGGTAAATGCCGGCATCAGCCAGCGTGTTGAGCAGTTTGCCGCCGGCCGGCACGGTGATGGATTTTTCGGGGTCACCGTTGATTTCGATTTTCACATCACCAGTACTGACCAGACGCGAACGGGCAGCCAGGATCAACACGACCAGCAGCATGACCACGACGGTAAACATCAATGCGCCGGCAACAATCGTTGTGATATCCATTATTTCTGAAACCTTCTCACTTCAAAGTGGTGAATTAACGTCGGTTAAAGTGTCAGACCGCTGAAGGACATAAAGCCAAGCGACATCAGACCAGTGGTCATGAACGTGATACCCAGTCCACGTAGACCGGCTGGCACGTCGCTATACTTCATTTTTTCGCGGATGGCTGCCAGCAGCACGATGGCCAGTGCCCAGCCTGCGCCCGCACCTACACCGTAGGCCAGACTCTCCGGGAAGGTGTAGCTACGCTCTACCATGAACAGTGAGGCACCCAGAATCGCACAGTTCACAGTGATCAGAGGCAGGAATACACCCAGTGCGTTGTAGAGCGCCGGGACAAACTTGTCCAGGAACATCTCCAGAATCTGCACCATCGCTGCAATCACACCGATGTAACACAGGAAACCCAGGAAGCTCAGATCCACATCAGGCATGCCAGCCCAGGCCAGCGCGCCGTCTTTGAGCAGGTAATTATAGATCAGGTTGTTGACCGGTACCGTGATGGTCTGCACTACTATAACGGCGATACCGAGACCGATCGCTGTATCCACCTTTTTGGATACCGCCAGGAAGGTACACATCCCCAGGAACAGCATCAATGCCATGTTTTCGACAAAAACGGCACTGATGAAAAGGCTCAGATAATGTTCCATTAGTGGGCCCCCTTCTCGATGGTGTGCGGCTTCATTTCGAATTCGTTCTTCTCAACCTGCTCATCGTACTTGTTACGCAGTATCCAGATGAAAAAGGCAATGATGAAGAAGGCGCTTGGCGCAAGCAGCATCAGACCGTTGGGCTGATACCAGCCGCCATTGGCCACTGTTGGCAGGATGGTGATACCCAGCAGGGTGCCCGATCCGAACAGCTCGCGCAGCGTACCCACCACAATCAGCACCACACTGTAACCCAGGCCGTTACCGATACCATCCATGAATGACGGTATGGGCGGGTTCTTCATGGCGAAGGCTTCCGCCCGGCCCATGACGATACAGTTGGTGATGATCAGACCCACAAACACGCTGAGCTGCTTGCTGATCTCAAAGGCGTAAGCCTTCAGGACCTGGTCCACCAGAATTACCAGCGAGGCAATGATGGTCATCTGAATGATGATCCGGATGCTGCTGGGCATGTAGTTGCGGATCATCGAGATAAACAGGTTGGAGAATGCTGTCACGGTGGTCAGCGCCACACACATGACCAGCGTTACCTGCAGACTCGTGGTAACCGCCAGCGCCGAACAGACCCCGAGGATCTGCAGCGCAATCGGGTTATCCATGAAGATCGGTTTGATCAGAATCGTTTTAGTGCTTGCCGTTGCCATAATAAACCTCGTCAGCCCCGTACTTCGTTATCCAGATAGGGCCCGAAACCGTTCTCCCCCAGCCAGAATCGCATCATGTTTTCTACACCACGGCTGGTGAGCGTCGCGCCAGAAAGCGCATCGACCTGGCTTTCGCCAGAACCACCGCCTTTAACTACCTGGAAAGCAACATCACCATCGTCGCCATACACTTCCTTGCCAGGCCACTGGGCCTGCCAGCGCGGGTTGCTGATCTCGCCGCCCAGACCGGGTGTTTCCTGGTGGTCGTAGAAACCGATACCGCGAATGGTGTTGCCGTCGCTTTCCAGCGCCAGATATCCGTACATGATGCCCCACAGACCGTAGCCGCTGACCGGAATCACAACGCTCTCATAACCGCCTGTCTCGTTCTGTATCACGTAGACCGTTGCGTAGTCAGCCCGACGACGAATGGAAGCAACATCGTCAGCACCACTGAGTGCTATCGACATGCTCGGATCATTGCGTGCTGTCTGCTGATCGTAAGTTTGTGGATCAATGCCGAGCTGCTGCTGCTCTTCCTCGGTCAGGTAGCGACCTTCATCCAGATCGACCAGTCGCGGTGTGAACTGCTCAAACATGGCATCCACGTCGGCGTTGCTGTGCACCTCGGGGTCAAACATGCCAGCCGCAATCAGAATATTCTTGTTGCGATCCAGCAGTTCGTTGGCCGTCTGCATGGGTTTCAGCATGACAGCCGCACTGGAGATCACGATGGAGCAGACCACACAGAGGCCCAGAGCCACCTTGATGGTATTGGCAACGGAGTTGATGTTAGACGACATTGCGAGCGATCCTCCGTTTGATATTGGCTTTCACGACAAAGTAGTCGATCAGCGGAGCACACAGGTTAGCAAACAGGATAGCCAGCATGATGCCCTCAGGATAGGCCGGGTTGAGAACCCGGATCATGACCGTCAGCATGCCAATCAGTATGCCGAATATCCATTTGCCGGTATTGGTCATCGATGCGGAAACCGGATCAGTCGCCATGAACACCATACCGAAGGCGAAACCACCCAGCACCAGGTGCCAGTACCAGGGCGTTGCGAACGCCGGGTTGGTATCAGAGCCTACCAGGTTCAGGAAGGTCGAGAAAATCACCATGCCCAGGAAAACACCCGAGATGATGCGCCATGAGGCGATGCGGGTAATCAGCAGAATGGCTGCACCGATCAGGATAGCCAGGGTCGACACTTCGCCCACGGATCCCTGCATGCGACCGAAGAATGCATCCAGCCAGGTCAGCTGTTCGCCGGTCGCCGCCATCATTGCCGGCAGACCGTTAGACGCAACCTGACTCAGCGCAGTCGCGCCACTGAAACCATCTACCGCTGTCCATACGGAGTCACCGGAGATTTGCGGTGCGTAAGCAAAGTAAAGGAAGGCACGACCTGTGAGCGCCGGGTTCAGGAAGTTCTTGCCAGTACCACCAAACACTTCCTTACCAAGAATGATACCAAAACTGATACCCAGTGCGGCCTGCCACAGTGGCAGTGTCGGCGGCACGATCAATGAGAACAGGATGGAGGTAACGAAGAAACCTTCGTTGATCTCGTGCCCCCGCTTGACAGCAAAAAGCACTTCCCAGAAACCACCCACAATAAACACTGTGGCGTAGATGGGTAGGAAGTAGGCAGCGCCGTGCCAGAAGTTGTCCCAGATGCTGCTCGGGTCATGCCCGGCCAGCAGGCCAATCAGCGCGCCACGCCAGCCTTCGACTGACTCGATACCCATGCTGGCCATCGCCATGTTCGCCTGGTATCCCACGTTGTACATACCGTAGAACATGGCAGGGAACGTAGCAAACCAGACGGTGATCATGATGCGCTTGAGGTCAATACCATCGCGCACATGCGAACCGGACACGGTCACCTTGCTGGGGGAATAAAAGATGGTGTCCACCGCTTCATACAGCGGGTACATCTTTTCGTATTTGCCGCCTTTTTCGAAATGAGGCGCCAGATCATCTAAAATTTTACGCAGACTCATGTTTCAGCTTTCCATCAAGTCTCTTTTTCGATACGCGTAAGGTTGCTACGCAGAATCGGACCATATTCGTATTTACCCGGACACACGTAGGTGCACAGTGCCAGGTCCTCTTCGTCCAGTTCCAGTGCGCCGAGACTCATGGCAGTTTCGATGTCTCCGACGATCAGCGAGCGCAGTAATTGTGTCGGCAGAATATCCAGGGGCATTATTGTTTCATAGGACCCGACTGGCACCATTGCGCGTTCACTACCATTGGTAGTTGTGGTCATGTCCAGCTTTTTGCCCTTGAACAGACTGGTCAGATAGATGCCCAGGTTCGAGTGGCGATTGGTACCTGGCGACAGGTAACCAAACAGCGGACGCTCGCGGCCTTCTTTCAACACAGTAATCTGCTGATGGTAGCGGCCCAGAAAGTTTTCAGGATCTGCGACCTTGCGACCGGCAAGCACCGAACCGGACACTACCCGGTTCTCACCGTCATGCAGCTCGTCGGCCAGCAGTTCGTTCAGGTTGGCGCCAACACGGGTGCGCAGCAGACGCGGCTGCTTGACCTGCGGACCACCCAGCGCCACTACGCGCTCGTTCCAGATTTTGCCGGTGGCAAACAGCTTGCCATAGGCGATGACGTCCTGAAAGCCTGCAGTCCAGACCCATTTGTTAAGACTGACCGGATCCAGGAAGTGGATATGCGTTCCAGTCAAACCGGAAGGATGCGGACCGGCGAAATCATTGACAGACACATTGCTGGCAAAGGCTTCATTTTCCAGGCCCTGGAAGCTGCCTGCCCGGCGACAAAGATAAACATTGCGCTGGGTCAGCCGTGCCAACAGATTGACACCTCGCACCAGATCCTGAGAGTGCTCGCGGGCCACCAGCTCCGGATCCATGGCCAGCGGATTGCTGTCCATCAGATTGACGAATATGGCGGCCGGTGTCTGCTCGGGGCTGGGCACACGGCTGAAAGGGCGCGTGCGCAAGGTAGTCCAGAGGCCTGACTCAACCAGATTCTCGACGATTTTGTCGCGGTCCAGTGAAGCGATATCGGCATCGCTGTAGCTGGCAAACGTTTCCTGTTCTGACTCATCGTCATCCAGATCGATAACCAGGGACAGAAACACGCGCTTCTCACCACGATTAATGGCGCGCACAGTGCCTGTGCCAGGCGCGGTGTATTTTACGCCTTCAGTTTTCTTGTCTGTGAAAAGTAGCTGACCGAGGCGCACTTTGTCGCCCTCGCTGACTTCCATGGTGGGCTTCATGCCCACGTAGTCTCTCCCCAGAATCGCTACCGAGCGCACGGCCCGGCCTTCTGCGATTGTCTGCTCAGGAGCGCCACTGATGGGTAGGTCCAAACCGCGCTTAATTCTGATCATTCATCAGGCCTAGTCTTAGATTTCAGGATAAACGTTTGTTTGTTACGTATTTCACGCCATTCTGATTCAGCGTACGCTTACAGCACCACTGCGGCCTCGCGCCGCTTTTGAGAGATGTTACCTGCACTGTCGATCTTGCGCCTTCAAGCTGGCTGGATCGTGATTCTGGACATGACGCCCAGGCTGGTCAGCGCTGGCAACCCGGTGTGGCAGCCTGGTATCGGCTGGCGCCGTGAAAACGCGCACAATTATAGAGATAAGCAGCCTGATTTGCCACCGGTTTTTGAATTTTTATGAAGAGATTCAGTTGTAGAACTCAGGTCGCGCCGCCGGACAGAATGACGTCAACGCACGACAAACGGAGTGCAATACAGGGGGCGGAGCAGCTGCCCCGCCCCCTGTAGCGATCAGCCCTCTACCGGATAGGTCCGGTAGTTGACGCCCGCCATTCGGTAGACCATGCGAACGACCTGATTGCAGTAGCCAAACTCATTGTCATACCACAGATACAGGACACAGCGGTTACCTTCCACAATTGTGGCGGTGGAGTCGACAATAGCGGCCTCTCGGGTGCCGACAAAGTCACTGGAAACAGCATCCGGATCCTGCGTGTAGCTGATCTGGTTCTGCAGGGGTGAGTGCAGCGCCAGCAGACGCAGGAATTCGTTAATCTCTTCCTTGGTCGTGTTCTTTTCCAGGTTCAGCATCAGGATGGCCATTGACACATTTGGGACCGGCACGCGCACAGCATTGCCGGTCAATTTTCCTGCCAGCTCTGGCACGGCTTTAACCACGGCCTTGGCGGCCCCAGTTTCGGTCAAAACCATGTTCAGCGCCGCACTGCGGCCACGACGGTTGCCTGAGTGATAGTTGTCAATCAGGTTCTGGTCATTGGTATAGGCGTGGACAGTTTCCACGTGACCACTGACCACACCAAACTCGTCATTCAGAACCTTGAGCACTGGTGCAATGGCGTTGGTCGTGCACGATGCCGCCGTGATGATCTTGTCATCAGGCGTGATCTGCCGGTCGTTGATACCGTAAACGATGTTCTTGAGGTTGCCCTTGCCCGGCGCCGTCAACATGACCTTGCTGGCACCCTTTGATTTGAGGTGTCGCGACAGGCCGGCCTCGTCGCGCCAGCTGCCCGTATTGTCGATAATCAGCGCATCATCGATGCCGTACTGCGTGTAGTCGATCTCATCCGGGTTGCTGGCGTAGATAAACTGAACCTTGTTGCCGTTGCAGATCAGGCAGTTATTCTCTTCATCGATCCGGACTGTGCCCTGGAATGTGCCGTGCACCGAGTCAGAAGTGAACAGACTGGCGCGCTTGATCAGATCCCCTTCCTTGCCAGGTCTGACCACGACCGCGCGCAGTCGCATCACTTCACCGGTGCTGGTGCGCTCAATCATCAGGCGCGCGATCAGACGACCAATACGGCCAAAACCGTAAAGCACTACATCCTGGGACTTTTTGCTCGGTGGGGTCTTGTCACCTACCAGCGAACCCAGTTCGGCAGCGACGTACTCATCCACGGATGGCGCCTTGTTGGCCTGCTGAAGCTCCATATATTTGACCGTGAGCTTGCCGAGGTCGATCTGGCAATGCCACAGATCCAGCTTGGCCAGTGCCATCAGCACGGGATGGGCTTCAAATTCTGACATTTCATTGCGGCCTACCTGACGCACAAATCGATGTGACTTCATGATATTGGTCACAGAGCGGTTGTGCAGCGGACGACCGTATATGAACACACCAACATTGCGCTCACTGTACAGCCGCCCCACCACAGGAATCATCTCCTGGGCCAGGGCTTCCCTTGCTTTCCAATCGCTGAAATAGTCATCCGGGCTGGGTCGGTTCACGTAAGTTACCTGTCTGTCATGTGGATTGAGTAAAGTGTGAGGGCGCATATTATCTTGTGATTGGCGCGTCGGTGCAACTTTATCCGGACTATGCCAGAATACGCCCCCATCAATCGCGCGATAAAGTCGCCCACAGCTATCCAACCTGACTCACATGGCTCCAACTCCGGTTCGTAATCCACCCATCCCAGATATTGCCCATTCCCTGCAGTGGCGTGACCTGTCAGACAGCCAGTTGTCGCTGGCTCTGGTGCATGCCGCCCGCGAGCTGGCAAAGCAGCGCTCAGCACCCCTGGTGATGCTGACCAACAGCAGTGAAGAAGCCGAGCAGTTGCGCCGCGAGCTGGTATTTTTTGCGGGCAGTGATGCCGCACTGCCAATCTATACCTTCCCAGACTGGGAGACGCTGCCCTACGACAGCTTCTCGCCGCATCAGGATATCGTCTCCGAACGATTGAGCGCGCTCTATCATTTGCCTGCGATGCGCGCCGGCATTGTCATCGTGCCGATCAACAGTGTGATGCACCGACTGCCGCCAGCCGAATACGTGCTGGGCAACAGTCTGATGGTGAAAACAGGCGAGACGCTGGATACCGAATCGCTGCGTGAGCGGCTGATAGCTGCCGGCTACCAGCACGTGGACTCGGTTTACGAACACGGTGAGTTTGCGGTGCGCGGTGCCATCCTGGATATTTTTCCGATGGGCAGCAAACATCCCTACCGGATTGACCTGTTCGACGATGAGATAGAGTCACTTCGGGTTTTTGACCCGGAGACACAATTGTCTCTGGACAAAGTGGACGACGTGCGGGTGCTGCCGGGCAAAGAGTTTCCGTTAAACGAAGCTGGCCGCACCCAGTTCCGCAAGCGCTTTCGCGAAACCTTCGACGTCGATACCCGCAACTGCAGTCTTTATCAGGACATCAGTGACGGCATCGCGGCGACTGGTGCCGAATATTATCTGCCATTGTTCTTCGACACGCTCAGCGACCTGTTTGACTACCTGCCCGAGCAATCTGTCATTGTCCGCAGTCGCCAGCTTGAGCAGCCTGCGCAACGCTTCTGGCAGGATATCGAAACGCGCTATGAGGATAGACGTTACGACCGGCAGCGCCCGGTTCTGTCGCCGGCAGAGGTGTTTCTGACACCAGAGGAAGTATTCCGGCACATCAAGCCATTCGCCACCATAACGCTGGAAGCGGCCGCCCCGTCGATGTTTCCTGAATTGGACAATAACCCTCAGGCATCCCACCCGATGCAGGCGCTGCAACACTTTCTGGCTGATCATCCCAGTCACAGAGTGCTGTTCTGTGCCGAAACAGCTGGCCGACGCGAGGTCTTGACCGAACTGCTGCGCACTATTCCGCTGCCAGTTCAGGAGGTAGACGGCTGGCAGGCATTCGCCGACAGTCAGATATCGCCCGCGATTACCGTCGCCTCGCTGGACAAAGGCCTGATCCTGCCGGATCAGCAGCTCATCATGATCACCGAGACGCAGCTGCTGGGCCGCAAGATCGCTCAGCGCCGTCGACGTCAGCGTAAAGCGCAGGACAACACCGATTTTATTATCAAGAGTCTGACCGAGCTGCGTCCGGGCGCGGCGGTTGTGCATCTCGATCATGGTGTTGGCCGCTATGTGGGCCTGCAGAACCTGACCATTGAAAATGAGCAGACTGAGTTCCTGACACTGGAATATGCCAACGCCGCCAAGCTGTATGTGCCTGTCGCCAACCTGCACCTGATCAGTCGCTACGGCGGCACTGATCCGGAGCTGGCACCACTGGATACACTGGGCAGCGACACCTGGCAGAAAAACAAGCGCAAGGCGGCTGAAAAGATTCGCGACGCTGCCGCTGAATTGTTGGATATCTACGCCAAACGCGAGTCCAAAAAAGGCTTCCCCTACCGGGTTGATGATATCGACTACCAGCAATTTGCCGACACCTTCCCGTTTGAAGAAACGCCAGATCAGCTGGATGCCATCAACGGTGTGATTGCAGACATGCAATCGGCACGCGCCATGGATCGGCTGGTTTGCGGTGATGTGGGTTTTGGTAAAACAGAAGTTGCCATGCGCGCCGCCTTTATTGCGGTACAGAACAACAAACAGGTGGTGATGCTTGTCCCCACTACTCTGCTTGCACAGCAGCATTTTGAAAGTTTCCGCGACCGCTTTGCCGACTGGCCTGTCACCATTGAACTGATCTCACGATTTCGCAGCGGCAAGCAACAGGAAGAGACCCTGAAACGCATCGCCGATGGCAAGGCCGACATAATCGTTGGCACCCACAAGCTCTTACAGAACTCGATCAAGTATAAAGATCTGGGCCTGCTCATCATCGACGAAGAACATCGATTTGGTGTTCAGCAAAAAGAGCGCATCAAGGCTCTGCGCGCAGAGGTCGACATACTGACCATGACGGCAACACCCATCCCGCGCACACTGAACCTGGCCATGTCGGGCGTACGGGATCTGTCGTTGATAGTAACGCCACCCGCCAAACGCCTGTCAGTTAAAACCTTTGTGCGCGAACACCAGGACAGTCTGGTCAAGGAAGCCATTCTGCGTGAGCTTTTGCGAGGCGGCCAGGTCTTTTACCTGCACAACGAAGTGAAAACTATCGAGCGTACCGCAGAGCAGCTGCGTGAACTGGTGCCAGAAGCGCGTGTGTCTGTGGCTCACGGCCAGTTGCCCGAGCGCGAACTGGAAAGCATCATGGCCGACTTTTACCACAAGCGGCACAATATTCTGGTTTGTTCGACCATCATCGAAACCGGCATCGACATACCCAATGCCAACACCATCATTATTGACCGTGCAGACAAATTGGGCCTCGCACAGCTGCATCAGTTGCGTGGCCGCGTCGGACGATCACACCACCAGGCCTACGCCTATCTGTTGACGCCGCCTCCCAAGGCTCTGAGCACCGACGCCCAGAAACGCCTGGAAGCCATCATCGCGGCCAGCACGCTGGGCGCCGGTTTTACACTGGCCAGTCACGATCTGGAGATACGTGGTGCGGGTGAAATACTGGGCGAAGAACAGACCGGCCATATGCAGAAGATTGGTTTTACACTGTACACCGAAATGCTGGACGAAGCCGTCAAGGCCATGCGGGAAGGACGCACGCCCAATATTGATCTGGTGTTGCAAAGTGGCAGTGAAATCAATCTGCGCGTCCCGGCACTGATTCCGGACGACTACTTGCCGGACATCCATACCCGGCTGATTATGTACAAGCGTATTGCCGGCGCTGAGGATGATGATGAGCTGCGGGATCTGCAGATCGAAATGATCGACCGCTTTGGTCTGCTGCCGGAGCCGGTAAAGATTCTGTTGTCGGTGACACAGCTGAAATTACGTGCCGAGGCTTATGGTATAAGCAAGATCGACGCCAGCGCCCAGACCGGCCGCATTGTGTTTGGCCAGCACACCAAAGTCGACCCCTTATCAATCGTTCAGCTGATCCAGAAACAAAGCCGCATCTACAAAATGTCCGGCCCAACTCAGCTGGGATTCACGCATGGCCAGGAAAAAGCTGCCGCGCGCATTGAGTTCATCAACAAGACACTGGATCAGCTGCGGCTCAGCGCCGATAAACGCTGAGCCCTGCTCCGCTGATTACCTATGCCGAGCGGTCGGATTGCTGATCAGCGTCTTTGTTCATACCCGCGAAGTAAGTGCGTGCGGCCGCCATTACCCTGGGTGCCAGAATGAAGGTGGAGACCATGGTCGGTATCGCCATCAAGGCATAGGCACTGTCAATCAGCCCGAAGACTGCCTCCAGTGGCGCGATGGCGCCAAGCACCACAAGCAGTATGTAGAAGTAGCGGTAGTGATGCTGATGCTGGGCACCAATCAGGAAACCAAGACACTTGGCGCCGTAATACCAGAATGTGAACATGGTGCTGGATGCGAATATCAACACAACAAACGAAACCACATAGGCACCCAGTCTACCTGGCAGCACTTCGGCAAATGCCATCGCAGTCAGACTGACGCCGTCGGCATCACCACTTTCCCAGACACCGGTCAGCAATATCACCAGCGCAGTGCAGGTGCAGACAATCAGTGTATCGATCACCGGCCCCATCATGGCGACCAGCCCCTCCCGCACAGGTTCTGTGGTCTTGGCTGCGCCGTGCGCCATTGATTCAGTACCAATACCCGCCTCATTGGAGAACGCGCCACGCATTACACCAATGGTGATGACGCCGACCAGACCACCGCCAACCGATGCCGCACTGAAAGCGTCGGTGACAATCAGCAGCAGGTAACGCGGCAGCTCAGTGATATTGGCGACCAGCACCAGCAAGGTCATGCTCATGTAAAGCAGAACCATGGCCGGCACAAGGCGCACAGCCGTGTAACCCACACGCTGAATACCACCAAAAATCACACCGCCGACCAGTGCTGCGGCAAGCAGCCCAAACACAAGATTGAAGACAAAAGGCTCAGCTGGATCGACCAGCCCTGCGGGCACAAAGACCATCTCACGCACCACCTGGGTCAACTGATTGATCTGCACCGAAGGCAGTGTTCCGAACAGCCCGGCCAGTGCGAACATCACCGCCAGCCAGCGCCAGCGCGGCCCCAGCCCCTCGCGAATGACGTACATGGGACCACCCTGAATGTGGCCGTTGCTGTCGGGTCCGCGATACATGACAGCCAGTGTGCAGGTGAAAAACTTGGTAGCCACACCGACCACTGCCGTCACCCACATCCAGAACACGGCGCCAGGTCCACCGATACCAATGGCCAGGGCCACACCGGCGATGTTGCCCATACCCAGCGTTCCGGACAGCGCGGCTGCCAGTGCCTGGGCATGGCTCAGGTCACCAGGATCATCGTCTTTGTCGTATTTGCCGCGCAGGATGGCAATCGCGTGGCCAAAATAACGGTAGGGTTGAAACCGACTGTAAAAGGCAAAGAACAGTCCACCACCCACGACCAGGAAAATCAGCGGCATTCCCCACAGGAATCCGGACAGGGCCTGCAGGCTCTGTGCAAGTGCGTCCATGTTGTTCTCCGTTTTATGTTCGGGCACTGCTATCGGAGCTTAACAGCTCACCGCAGCGCTGTCCTGCCCGATTGACCCTGGCCCGGCGCTTTACATTGACTCCGCCAGGGCCCTGCGCAAGAATACCGAATTCTACGTTACGGCACCTGCATCTGGATCCCGACGCATGTCTCACGCATTAAACTTATTACGACTGCCAATTATGACAATGGCCTTGCTGACCCTTGCATTGCTGGCATCACCCTCTGACTCAATCGCGCAGAGTGGTGAACGCTGGTATCAAGTGGAAGTGACGCTGTTCCTGCACGAAACTGGCAATTTTGATGAGGAGAACTGGCTGCAGGAAGAAGCGTACTTTGCTGTGCCGGGGAACGCCCGCGCCCTGTCATCCATGCTGGACGTGCTTACACTGACAGACTGGGACCAGCTGGCCGATGCGCCATTGGCGCTGGCGAACAGCGAAGGTGCGGAAGCACCGGTACAGCAGCGAAATGCGGATGAAGCATTTCGCCTGCCTGACCTTAGCCGTGACGCGTTTCTGCAATTACCCGTTGAACAGCACGATTTCCGGCAGACCAATCAGGCACTGGAACGCGCGTCGGGATACAGAGTGCTTTATCATGCCGCCTGGCGTCAGCCGATGACGCAGGCCAGTCGTGCAACGCCCATCATCATCAATGGTGGTCGGCAGTTTGGTGAAACCGCGCATGAACTGCAGGGCAGCCTGAGGCTTTTCTTCAATCGCAATGAGACACGTGTCGTGCTGGAATCGGCTCTCTGGTTTAATCAGTTTGCCGGTGAGAACATCACCCGCCGTATCCCGGTGCAAAGTTCACGCGACATGCGAAGCAATGAATTTCACTATCTGGATCATCCGGTGGTAGGCATTCTGGTTCAGGTGTTTCCTTACGAAGTGCCGCCGGCCGTTTCGTTGGCGAATCCGCAGTTCTGAGCAGCCCCCTTTTTCGTTTGACAGGCAGTGTCAGTTTTCTGCAGCAACAGCCAGAACGATTTGCTGGATACGATCCATCCCCTCGGAAAGTACCTGCCGAATCCCGTCCATGGTAATGACTTCATCCGTAATCCCTGCTGCCCAGTTGACTGACAGCGCCAGGCACGCGTACGGCAGGCCGATTTCTCTGGCCAGCGCCGCTTCCGGCATGCCGGTCATTCCCACCAGATCACAACCATCCTGTGCAAGGCGCCTGACTTCTGCCGGGGTCTCCAGTCGTGGCCCCTGGGTGGCGCCGTAAACACCACCGGCGATTGCTGACAGGCGCAGCTTGCCCGCAGCATGCAGAATCAGTGTCTGCAGGTCGTCGTCATAGGGTCGGGTAAAATCAATATGCGCTACCGTCGACGTAAACTGGTCGGGTGACAGCAGACCCGTCTGATCGCCGTCAAAAAAGGTATGATCACGACCCCATGTGTAATCAATGATCTGGTCGGGAAGTACAATAACACCTGGCGCCATTTTTTCCGAGATACCACCCACCGCGTTAACGGCAATGACGCCTGACACATTCAACTTATGCAGGGCGAATATATTTGCCCTGTAGTTGATTCTGTGCGGTGGCAGCACATGGCCTTCACCATGTCGGGGAAGAAACACCAGCTCCCTGCCATTTTCCAGTGTTGCCACTGATACAGAGACCGGTACCTGTTGATAGGGTGTCGACACCTGTTCGCGGCGAAGCTCCCGCAACCCTGTCAGGGAATTTAGCCCACTCCCGCCAATAACCGCCAGCATGCCCCTATACTCCTCAGTAAATTTGCCGGCAAGTATAAACGCAGACGGGCAATTGTGGCGACCACCGTCAGTTACTGGCTGGTCGGGCGGCATTGTCAATAGGAATCAGGAGTGCCAATATTTGCGTACTGCAGGTTCGTGTCAGACAACACAGGCTGGTTAATACAGTGTCACATCTTTCTTCCAGGACATGCTGGTCCGTGTTCTGCCGCATCATCGACAATTTTGGTGATATTGGCGTGAGCTGGCGGTTATGCCAGCAGTTGGCAACTGAACATGGGTTTGTCGTTACGCTGTGGGTTGATGACTGGCGAGCGGCGATGCGTTTTCTTGATCCGCTGCTGGGCAGTGAACCCGATATCGCGTCCCAGGCACTGCAATTGCAGGGCGTCTGCATTCGTCACTGGCCAGAAGATGAACAGTCATGTGTCGAAGCAGCCCAGGCGGCGGTCATTGTCGAAATGTTTGGTTGTGAGCTGCCGGAAACGACCCTGCGGAGCATGGCTGCGCAACAACCTCACCCCTGCTGGATCAATCTCGAATATCTCAGTGCCGAACACTGGGTTGCGGAATTGCATGGACTGCCTTCTCCACAGACCATTCAGGGCGCCGATCAGACAGTCACACTGCAAAAACAGTTTTTCCTGCCCGGATTTACTGACAACACCGGCGGCCTGCTTCGCGAGCGCCCACTGATTACGCAACATCAGACCTGGCAGAACGAGCAGGACGTTCTGCGTGACAAGCTCAGCAATGCCTACGGCCTGGACAGCACCCCCCCATTGTGGCTATCACTATTCTGTTACTCGGGTAACTCGCTGGCAAACCTTGTCGAAGCCCTCATTCAGGATGCGGAACCTGCGGTTTGTATTATCCCGACCGGCAAACTGGCGAATCAGCTGGCCAGCGAGCTTGGCCTATCCAGCGAACCGGCACCTGGCGAATGCCTGTCCCACGGCAACATCCAGTTTATTGTTCACCCCTTTGTCAGCCAGGCGGACTATGACCGGCTGCTGAGCATCTGCGACATCAACATCGTTCGCGGCGAAGACTCCTTCGTCCGCGCCCAGTGGGCCGGCAAACCCTTGCTGTGGCACATCTACCCGCAGGATGATGGCGTGCATCTGGACAAACTGCAGGCTTTTCAGTCCCTCTACGCTGGTGAGGCAGGCCCGGCCAAATCAGGGGCAGAGGCAGCAGCGCTGGCCTGCTGGCAGGCGCTGAATTTTCGATGGAATTGTGGTGACGGAATTGAAAATTTGTGGCATGATCTGCGCCCCCACCTTCCGGCGCTACACAGCCATGCCCGGAACTGGCAGCAAAAGCTGGCAGAGTTGCCCGATCTGACCTCAAGTCTCGTGCGCGCTACAGGCTTTGCAACTTAACCCGATTGTTTTGCCTTACAGAGTGTTTAACTATGAAAACCGCTCAGGAAATCCGTGCCGGACAGGTCATCATGATTGACGGCTCACCCTGGAAAGTTCAGAAGAACGACTTTCATCGCGCTGGCCGCGGCTCTGCCGTCAACAAGATGAAACTGAAGAACCTGCTCAACGGTGTTGCCACCGAGACTGCGTTCAAATCTGACGACAAACTGGAACAGATCGTCCTGGAACAAAAGGAAGTTACCTACTCCTACTTCGCCGACCCCATGTATGTCTTCGTGGACAGCGACTACGAGCAGATCGAGATCGAGAAAGACGATCTGGAAAACGTCATCGACTTCATTGAAGATGGCATGGAAGATGTCTGCCAGGCCGTATTTTACAATGGCAAGGTGATCTCCATTGATCTGCCTAAAACCATTGTTCGCGAAATCGCCTACACTGAGCCTTCTGCTCGCGGTGACACAACAGGCAAAGTCATGAAGACCGCTCGACTGAAGTCCGGCTACGAACTGAAAGTATCCGAGTTCTGCGACATCGGCGACCTGATCGAAATCGACACCATCGCCTGTGAATACAAGGCACGCGTCAAGCGTTGATCTTTATGCAGAATTGAGGGGCCCGATGGGCCCCTCAATTCTAATCCTCTGGCAATAACTTCTTACTGTTGCCAATCGGACGCCAGGTAGATGGCCTGTCGATTGGTGTCGCAACCAGCGGCGCGCGCAATTTGGGCTCCAGCAGCCAGCGAAACTGCTCTACATCTTTTTCTCCTCTATCCAGCCAGGGGTCCATTACATCAGTTTGTGTTGGCAGCAGCAAAGGCATGGACTTAGGATGCACATGCGTTTTCCAGTAGGCGTCGTGCAATGGCGGCAAGGTAATAATGCTGACTGACAGCGCCGTTTCTCCAGTGTCTTTGTTCACCCACTCACGACACAGTCCCCCGAACGCCAGCGCCCCTTCCGCGGGTTCCAGCTTGTGGTAAGTCTTGCTGTCTCCCAGCCCCTCCACAAAGGCGGAAGCAGGGATTATGCAGCGTGACTCGCGGTAGGGTTTAAAGCCGGCCGCGCGGGGCTCATCAAGTTTGTCAGAGCGGGTATTAAAAGACGCGTACTTGTAGTTGGGCTTCAAGGTCGCGGGATCCAGCAGCAGCCACCAGGTGGCGTCGCTGACGATACGTTCACCACCCACTTCGCGGATGATGCTGACGGTTGCGCCTGGAGCAATGTCTGGAGAGAAGCGGAAGCCTTTGCCGAGATCAACGCCTAGTAGCGTGAGAAGAGCTCTTACTTCGAGGCTGTCGACGATGTTGTAGCGTCCGCACATGGGTGGGGTCCTGTGGGGGTATTGGGTGATAGGGAGTATACGTGAGATTGGGGGGGTTGAGGGGACGGAGGGATTTAGCGGGCTAAATTCCTCCGTCCCCTTAAACCCGAATTGGAGCTTCCGGCACCAGCCGTCGCGGGACAGATCTCGGCTAGAAGCTTCCAGCATCACGATCAGCGGGACAGTCCTCGGGTACACCCTCGCTCCTTGTCCCGCTACTCCTGATGCCTCGATGGACGAAGGTGCCTGTTGCGGCCCATTCCAGGCAGTGCTTTCGGAGGTGGGAGCGTGAGCGACGAAAACCTGAGGAGGAACACTCCCACCTTCGGAAGCACTGTCGGTAGGTGCGGCAGGTTCTCGTCCTGCCGGGCATAGCAAATAAAAAAGGGCCACCCTGCGGGTGACCCTTTTTGATTTGGCGCGCCCGGCAGGACTCGAACCTGCAACCCTCGGCTTAGAAGGCCGATGCTCTATCCGGTTGAGCTACGGGCGCGGAACTGGTCCTGCCGCGGCAGATACTGGTTTGCTGGGGCAGCACTGGCGGAGTATTACCCGCCAGGCTTTTGAATATGGGGTGGCTGATGGGGCTCGAACCCACGACAACCGGAGTCACAGTCCGGGGCTCTACCAACTGAGCTACAGCCACCATAAATCCGCGGTAAAAAAGTGGTCGGGGTAGAGAGATTTGAACTCCCGACATCCTGCACCCAAAGCAGGCGCGCTACCAGACTGCGCTATACCCCGACAATCGCCTATTGTCAGAACGTCGTTTTACAGACGTCCCCCAACCGCGAGGACGGCATAATACTCATGCGGGCCGTCTCCGTCAACGATTGATTGCAGTGAATCTACCTTTCTATGCGCCAGCGGCTGCCATCGGTCCCGTCTTCGACAACCACCTTCATTTCATTGAGCCGATCGCGGATTTGATCGGCCAGCGCCCAGTCCTTGTCCGCACGGGCCTGCTTGCGTTGAGCGATAAGCGATTCTATCAATTCGGCGTCAACCTGATCCTCGCCACGACGCAGGAACTGCTCGGCAGAGCCTTGCATCAGCCCCATTACCCCGGCCAGTTTCAGCATCAGCTTGCCCAGCCTGGCAGCCTGCGCCGGTTCGGTCTCCTTGACTCGGTTTATCTCTCTGGCAATATCAAACAGCACGCTGATTGCCTCAGCAGTGTTGAAGTCGTCATTCATCGCCTCCCGGAACGATTTCTCGAACTGGCTGTTGACGAGATCGTTGGCATGGTCGGTGTCCAGACCCCGCACCGCAAGGTACAGACGCTCCAAAGCAGAGGCAGCCTGATCAAGTCCTTTATCCGAGTAATTGATAGGACTGCGATAGTGGCTGGCGACCAGCAGATAACGGACAACATCGGCCGGGTAGCGCTGCAACACATCACGAATAGTGAAAAAATTGCCCAGCGACTTGGACATTTTTTCATTATCGACACGAACTGCTCCGTTGTGCATCCAGTAGCTGGCAAAGTGTTTTCCGGTCGCCGCCTCTGACTGAGCAATTTCATTTTCGTGATGAGGGAACATCAGATCGCTGCCGCCGCCATGTATGTCAAAACTGTCACCCAGGCAGCAGGTGGACATGGCAGAGCACTCGATGTGCCAGCCCGGACGACCATATCCCCATGGCGAGTCCCAGCCCACCTCTTCGTCGCTGGCGGCTTTCCAGAGAGCAAAGTCACGTGGGTCACGCTTCAGCTCACCCACTTCGATTCGCGCGCCGGCCAGCAGCTCTTCCGGATTCTTGTTGGAGAGTTTGCCGTAAGCTTTGAACTGACTGATTGCATAATACACATCGCCGTTCTCCGCCCGATAAGCGTAGTCAGCGGCAATCAGGCGTTCGATCATGCTGATGATTTCACCGATGTGCGCAGTCGCCCTGGGCTCCTGATCGGGTGGCTGTATAAACAGTGCGGCTTCATCCTCATGCGTCGCTTCGATAAAGCGCTCAGTCAGATCCGCAAAGTATTCTCCGTTCTCTTTTGCGCGCCTGAGAATCTTGTCGTCAATATCGGTGATATTGCGGACATAGGTAACCTGATAACCGCAGTAACGGAAATAACGCTGGATTACGTCAAAGGCCACCAGCATTCGCGCATGGCCAATATGTGCATAGTCGTAGGTGGTCAGACCACAGACGTACATGCGGACCTTTCCGGCTTCGGCCGGATTGAACACTTCCTTGCGTCGGGTCAGCGTGTTGTAAAGCGTAATCTCAGGTAAAGTCATCCGTTCTGTTTTCCCCATGAGTCCCGCAGACTCACTGTGCGATTGAATACCAGTCTGTCAGGCCGGCTGTCGTGGCGATCCACACAGAAATACCCTTCCCTTTCAAACTGAAAACTGGCTTCCGGTGCCGCAGACGCCAGTGACGGCTCCACGAGGCAGCCAGTCAGGATCTGCAGCGAGTCAGGGTTCAGGCTGTTCTTGAAGTCTCCGAGCGATTTATCGTCCGGATTCTCATTATTGAACAGTCTGTCATAAATCCTGACTTCGGCAGCTAATGCGGATTCCGCTGGCACCCAGTGAATCACACCCTTGACCTTGCGTCCTTCCGGGTTCTTGCCAAGCGTATCCAGGTCCGCATGGCAGTGGAGCTCAACAACCTCACCACTGTCATCGGTAATAACTTCGTCGCAGCGGATGACATAGGCACCGCGCAGACGGACCTCGCGCTCGGGGCTCAGACGTTTGAACCCCGGCGGCGGCACCTGCTCAAAATCACTGCGGTCAATGTAAAGCGTTTTACCAAACGGAATTTCACGGTGCCCCATGTCATTCTTGGGATGGCATGGCAGTGACAGCGTTTCCTGTTTATCGTCTGGATAGTTGGTCAGAGTCACCTTTAACGGCCGCAGTACACACATGGCTCTGGGTGCATTGGTATCAAGATCATCGCGAATGCTGTGCTCCAGCATGCCAACATCAACAATGCTCTCACTGCGACTCATGCCGATAATGTCGCAGAAATGACGAATCGCGGCCGGCGTATAACCACGCCGGCGCAGACCCGAAAGCGTGGGCATACGCGGATCATCCCAGCCTGAAACCAGGCCCAGCTCTACCATTTCCTTCAATTTACGCTTGCTCATCACGGTGTAGTTGATGTTCAGGCGTGCGAATTCGGTCTGCTGGGGCAGCACGTAAGGCTCATCAGCGCCCATATTGCCCAGTGCATGGCAGGCCTTTCGCAATGACTCCGGTTCCAGATTAACCAGAATCCAGTCGTAAAGCGGACGATGATCCTCAAATTCAAGCGTGCACAAGGAATGTGTGATGTGCTCCAGCGCATCGGAAATACAGTGCGCGTAGTCATACATCGGATAGACATTCCAGCTGTCTGCCGTCTGGTGGTGGCGCAGTTTGCGGATTCGGTAGATTACCGGGTCACGCATATTGATATTCGGCGATGCCATATCAATCTTCGCGCGCAGGCTGTGCTCGCCATCAGCGAACTCGCCTGCCTGCATGCGCTGGAACAGGTCCAGGTTTTCGTCAACACTGCGCTCGCGATAGGGGCTGTTGCGACCCGGCTCGGTCAGGGTGCCGCGATACTCGCGAGCCTCATCGGGTGTCAGGCTGCACACATAGGCCTTGCCATTGCGGATCAACTGCAAAGCAAAATCATACAGGTGCTGAAAATAAGACGAGGTGTAACGTACTTCGCCGTTCCACTCAAATCCCAGCCACTCAATGTCAGCCTTGATGGCATCGATGAACTCCTGGCTTTCCTTGGCCGGGTTGGTATCGTCAAAACGCAGGTTGCAGGCCGCTCGGGCACGATCCTTAAACTGCTGTGCCAGACCAAAGTTCAGGCAGATGGACTTGGCATGTCCGATATGCAAAAAGCCGTTGGGCTCAGGTGGAAAACGCGTCTGCACCCGACCATTGTGTTTGTCCAATCCCAGATCCTGCTCGATCATGTGGCGAATGAAGTGCGACGGCGACTTTCCGGCGGCTTCTGCGGAATTGTGGCTCTTGTCAGCGTTTCCGTGCTTAGCGTTTGGCGGGCTGCTTGCGGTCATAGTGGCGAATCTGCTTTCTCGAAGGACATAAAGTCATTATTATAGCGGCTCTGACCATTAAGCAGAACCGACGAGTAGCGTGAATTATGATTGTTTTTAAGACCAACTACGGTGATATTCAGATCGAACTGGATTTCGACAAGGCCCCTGCCTCCGCGGCCAATTTCCTGAAGTACGCCCGCGACGGCTTTTATGACGGTACCATCTTCCACCGCGTCATCGACAACTTCATGATTCAGGGTGGTGGATTCACTTCAGGCATGAGCCAAAAGGACAACGGCAGCCCCATCCAGAATGAAGCTGACAATGGCCTCAGCAACGATGTTGGCACTGTCGCCATGGCGCGCACTTCCGACCCTCACTCTGCCACATCCCAGTTTTTTATCAACGTTGCCGACAATGGGTTTCTGAATCACAAGAACAAGACTCCACAGGGCTGGGGTTATGCAGTATTCGGCAAGGTGACTGACGGCATGGATGTGGTTAATCGCATCAAGGCCTGTCGCACTGGTTATGTTGCCGGTCATCAGGATGTGCCGCTGGACGAAGTAATCATCACCAGCACCGAGGTCACCTACCCGGAGTCGTGATACGCTCGACCAGGAAATAATAATTATCCCAGGGAATGCTATGACTGACGTACAGGCAAGCCATGAGCAGCCAAACGGTGACCAGCCCGGCAAAAAAACGCTGTTCATCTCGGATCTGCACATAGAAACCCCGGAAGGTCCCATCATCAATACCTTTCTGCAGCTGCTGAAAACGCGGGCAAAGGGTTGCGATGCCGTCTATATTCTGGGAGATCTGTTTGAGGCCTGGATCGGCGACGACGACGAAAACCCGGCCGCCGACAAGGTGGCCAGCGCCCTGAGCGCCCTGGCGGGAGACGGTACCCGGATATTCCTGATGCATGGTAACCGCGACTTCCTCATTGGTGAGGATTACGCACGTCGCTGTGGTGCCAGCATCCTGCCGGATCCCACCATCATAGATTGTTATGGCCATAAAGTGGCATTGATGCATGGCGACAGTCTATGTACGCGCGACACTGCCTACATAAAGTTTCGCGAACAGTTGCGTGATCCCAAATGGCAGCAGAATTTTCTGGCGCGACCACTGCTGGAGCGCCTGATGGTTGCGCAGCAGATGCGCCAGCAAAGCAAGGAGGCCAACAGCAACAAGGCCTCCGACATCATGGATGTCACCCACGAGGAAGTGGTCCGTCAACTGGATAAACTTCAGGTCAACCTGCTGATACACGGGCACACACACCGCCCCGGCATCCACACCATCCGTTTACCCGATCCGATAAATGGCCGCGATGAAGCACACCGCATTGTGCTTGGCGCCTGGGACCAGAAAGCCTGGGTACTGGAATTTACGCCGGATGGCTATGAGCTGAAGCCACTGCCTCACGTCACCAGCTCTGGGAAGTAGCGCATTTGATGCGCCTCGCAAAGCAGCAATAGCTGGCTGTCCATCTCCTCAGCCAGCTGCGCAGGCGACAGTTGCTTGAAGTCATCGCGCACTTCCACGCCAAATTCGGCAAAGTCTGTTACTGCCTGATGACGCTTTTTCAGCAGGTTGTGCAACCAGCAGCTCGGTGACAGGGTCGCGTTGTAGGGCACACCGTGACGTTTAAGGCCCATGGCCAGCGTGCTGGGCGAGCGGATAATAAAGCGCGTTTCCACAATGGGCTGGATCAATTGCTCCAGCCGATCAACAACAGCCTGCTTCTGACTCTGAGTGAAGGCATTCCATTCAATGACCTCAAAGGCAAAACGCTTGCATCCACGGCAGATGGTATCGCCCACTGATGTTGTGGAGCAGATGCCAATACACGGGGTTTTAACGGGCTGTTCAGGCATTAAGTGATCCTGTCATCGAGTTATGCGGTATCTTGCAAGTGACTGCGAACTGGAAATTTTCTGCATTTTACACTAAAATCGTGGCCCATTTTTCACCGCTTACCCTATTTGTTTCACCATTACCTGAAGGGGATTACTGTGTTAGAAGCCTATCGTAAACACGTGGCCGAACGGGCTGAACTGGGTATCGTGCCCAAACCTCTGGATGCGGCGCAGGTTGCCGAGCTGGTTGAGTTGCTGAAAGTACCGCCAGCTGGCGAAGAAGACTTTATCCTCGATCTGATTACCAATCGCGTCCCTGCGGGTGTGGACGAGGCAGCTTATGTTAAAGCCGGATTTCTGTCGGCCATCGCCAAGGGTGAAGCCACATCCCCTCTGATCGACAGGAAGCACGCGGTAAAACTGCTGGGCACCATGCTCGGCGGCTACAACATCACCACGCTGGTGCAACTGCTGGATGATGCCGATCTGGCCGAAGCAGCCGCTGAAGAGTTGAAACACACCCTGCTGATGTTTGACGCCTTTCATGACGTTGAAGAAAAAATGCAGGCCGGCAATGCCCACGCCAAAGCACTGATCGAGTCCTGGGCGGAGGCCGAATGGTTCCTGAACCGTCCCGAAGTCCCCAAAAAGCTGACTGCCACTGTTTACAAAGTCCCCGGCGAAACCAATACCGATGACCTGTCGCCTGCTCCTGATGCCTGGTCCCGTCCGGATATCCCGTTGCATGCGCTGGCCATGTACAAGATGCCTCGCGAGGGCGTCACCAATGCAGCCGAACAGATTGCCGAGCTGAAGAAAAAAGGTCACCCGGTGGCACTGGTCGGCGATGTGATGGGTACCGGCTCGTCACGCAAATCCGCCACCAACTCTGTACTGTGGAATATCGGCAATGATATCCCCTACATTCCCAACAAGCGTGATGGTGGTATCTGTATTGGCGGCAAGATTGCTCCAATTTTCTTCAATACCATGGAAGACGCCGGCGCCCTGCCCATCGAGTGCGATGTGGACAAGATGGAAACCGGTGATGTCATTGACATCTATCCCTATGAGGGCAAAGTACTGAAGCATGGCAGCGACGAGCTGGTATGCGAATTCGAATTAAAAACCGATGTACTGCTGGACGAAGTTCGTGCCGGCGGCCGGATTCCTCTGATTATTGGCCGCGGACTGACGGATAAGGCACGCACAGCGCTGGGGCTGCCTCACTCGACTGTATTCCGCAAGCCCTTCACCGTGGCTGACTCCGACAAAGGCTTTACGCTGGCTCAAAAAATGGTTGGCAAAGCCTGTGGTGCCAAGGGCGTTCGTCCGGGCAGCTACTGCGAGCCCAAAATGACCACGGTCGGCTCTCAGGACACCACCGGTCCGATGACTCGCGACGAGCTGAAAGATCTGGCCTGCCTGGGCTTCTCTGCCGACCTGGTGATGCAGTCCTTCTGTCACACGGCGGCTTACCCCAAGCCAGTCGATATCGATACCCAGCACACACTGCCTGATTTCATCCAGACCCGCGGTGGTGTAGCGCTGCGCCCGGGCGATGGCATCATTCACAGCTGGCTGAACCGCATGCTGTTGCCTGACACCGTGGGCACCGGCGGCGACTCGCACACCCGCTTCCCGATTGGCATTTCCTTCCCGGCCGGTTCCGGTCTGGTGGCCTTTGCTGCCGCCACCGGCGTCATGCCGCTGGATATGCCGGAATCCGTGCTGGTGCGCTTCAAGGGAGAGATGCAGCCTGGCATTACTCTGCGGGATCTGGTCAATGCCATTCCCTACGCTGCCATTCAAAGTGGTGACCTGACGGTCGCCAAGAAAGGCAAAAAGAACATTTTCTCCGGCCGTATCCTGGAGATCGAAGGTCTGCCAGATCTGAAAGTCGAGCAGGCCTTCGAACTGTCAGACGCATCGGCGGAGCGTTCTGCCGCAGGTTGTACCATCCGCCTGGGCAAAGAACCCATCATTGAATACTTCAAGTCCAATATTGCCCTGCTGCGCTGGATGATCAGTGAAGGTTACGGCGATCCTCGCACCCTGGAGCGTCGTGCGCAGGCCATGGAAGCCTGGCTGGAAGATCCGCAGTTGATGGAGCCGGACGCCGATGCCGAGTACCACAAGATTATCGAAATCGATCTCAATGAGATCAAAGAACCGCTGCTGGCCTGCCCGAACGATCCGGACGACGTCAAAACGCTGTCTGATGTGCAGGGCGCCAAAATCGATGAGGTGTTTATCGGCTCCTGTATGACCAACATCGGTCATTTCCGCGCCGCCAGTGAAGTGTTAAAGCAGGTCAAGGGCACATTGCCAACGCGTCTGTGGGTGTCTCCTCCCACCAAGATGGACCAGCACCAGCTCACCGAAGAGGGCATTTACAGCGTCTTTGGCGTCGCCGGCGCACGGACCGAGATGCCCGGCTGCTCGTTGTGCATGGGCAACCAGGCGCGAGTGGCACCCAACTCAACAGTGATTTCAACCTCAACCCGTAACTTCCCCAACCGCCTGGGCGATGGTGCCAATGTGTATCTGGCCTCATCCGAACTGGCCGCTGTGGCGGCAGCGCTGGGCAAGATACCAACCATGGAGGAATATATGTCCTACATGGGTGAGGTGAAGACTATGTCGGACAGCATTTATCGCTATCTGAACTTCAATGAGATCAAAGAGTACATGGAAGCAGCGGAGCGTCAGAAGGCGATTCCGGTCACCAACGTGGTTGAGGTTGCCTGAGCGTAGCCACTGCCAGCAATACCATGCGCCAGAGCGCACAGAATGACTGTGCCTCTGGCGATGTCTTAATGATCCACCATCAGGGGGCAATATGGTTGCTGTAACGGTTTCCGACTACCGCCGGGCTGCCCGGCGGCGATTGCCACCTCTTTTTTTCGAGTATCTGGACGGCGGCTCCTACAGCGAGCTGACCCTGGCGCGCAATGTCGCCGACATGCAGGCACTGGCGCTGCGTCAGCGTGTCATGTGTGATGTCTCCGAACTCTCCACTGAAGTTGAATTGTTTGGCCAGAAACTGGCCCTGCCACTGGCACTCGGGCCTATCGGGTTTGCCGGTATGTTTGCGCGACGCGGAGAAGTGCAGGCTGCAAAAGCGGCCGCCCGCGCCGGCGTACCATTCTGTCTCTCGACAGTGGGGATCTGCAGTGTAGAAGAAGTCACCCGGGAGGCTCCTGTCCCGCCCTGGTACCAGCTTTACATGATCCGTGATCGCGGCTACATGGAGCAGCTTCTGCAGCGGGTTGCCGCCTGTGGGTGCCCGGTTCTGGTGTTTACCGTGGATCTGCCGGTAGCCGGCGCCCGCTACCGTGATGTGCATTCCGGCATGTCATCCGCGCCCGGTCTGATGACCAGTCTGCGGCGGGTCTGGCAAGGCGTCACGCATCCGCGTTGGCTCTGGGATGTACAGCTCAATGGTCGCCCCCACGTATTTGGCAATATTGTTGATGCGGTGCCCGATAATAGCGGTTTCGGCTCGTTCGCTGGCTGGGTTCAACGCAACTTCGATCCGACCGTAACCTGGGATGACATCGCCTGGGTTCGCGAGCGCTGGAAAGGCCCCATCGTGATCAAGGGAATTCTGGACCCGGAAGATGCGCGATCTGCTATCGCGGCTGGAGTCGACGGGCTGGTCGTGTCAAATCACGGTGGGCGTCAACTGGACGGCGTCCCCGCCAGTGTCACTGCCCTCCCCGATATTGTCGAAATTGTTGATGGCAAAATACCCGTACTGATGGACGGTGGCGTCCGGTCCGGGCTGGATGTCTTGCGGGCCCTGGCGCTGGGTGCCGATGCCTGTCTGCTGGGAAGAGCCTGGGCTTATCCGCTGGCTGCTGGCGGTGAGCAGGCAGTGGCAAAGATGCTCAGCCTGCTGCGCGCAGAACTCAAGGTCGCCATGTCACTGACCGGTTGTACCGATGTGCGCAAGGCCGGCCGGGAGCTGCTGGTTCAGCGAAAACTCTGATGTAATGCACGACACCGTGTCTGGAAACCTGTTGCTCTGCAGACTTACCCAGACAGCGGTGCCGCGCATAACCCTGTCAGCGGCGCTCGACCCAGTGATCGACTACAACGCCATCTTTAATTTCCAGAGCCAGTGTTTCGGTTTCTTCGCGCTCCACGTCAATGTGGAACAGCAGGAACAGACCGATCTCTGACTCAGACGACTGCGTATTGCGATAACGCCACACTTCCGAACCGTCGTCGTAGCGGGAAACGCGATCCGGGCTGCCAAATGTCTGCCTGATCCACTCGCTTTCTGTTTCACCTGTCACCAATCGTTCCCGGTCCGCCGAATGCCACTGTGTCTGTGACTGGCTCTGTTTGGAATCCACTACAAACAGACATCCCATCAGCCCAGAACACAGTACTGCCACGCCCAATAATTTCCACATAGTCCCTCCAGAATCCCTGTTCTTTTTTCACTGTTGCCAGCAGCTTTATTGCTGCCCCGGCCAACGTGGATAAAGCAGATTTCATGCCAGCGCAAAAAAGAAACATAGATAATTGATTTTTATATACATTTAATTTCAAACCCAAAAAGTCATGTGGCCAATTACACAACTTGATCGTTTTAGTCACCATCTGTTGGTGATAAATGCCACCAAATCATTGCCGACTGCGCGACCGCTTCAGGTACCAGCCTGGAGTGTCAATGCCAGCAGACAGGACACGGCGTGCGATAGACACGTCAGATGGACATGACGCTCTGGCGGACTGATCCTATACTTGCTGCGATGAACGCCGCCTTAACCGGCACTTCAAGGACCCGTCCTTTAAAGCAGGAATTTTTTATGACGCGATTAGCCAGCCTACTTAAACAAACCATAGCGCCGTCCGTAATGGCTTGCGCTCTGATGACTGCATCACTGCATGTCACCGCACAAAACGAAATCATCCGTGGCGAAATCCCCGCCATGCCAGAGATTACCTGGATCGAGTCACCAGAGGGTTATCAGGTCGAAGAATTTGCCAGCGATCTTCAGGTAGTCTGGACCATTCGTTTTACACCGGATGGCGAGCGTATATTCGTCACAGAGCGCCCCGGCCGTGTCCGCATCCTGTCACCCGATGGCAGCATGCAGCCTGAACCATGGCTTTCTCTGGAAGATCAGATTTTTTTCCAGGGCGAGAGTGGCCTGACCGGACTGGCCCTGCATCCGGACTACCCTGCCGTGCCCTGGGTTTACGTTATGTACACCTATATGAGCGATGAGGGCCCGTACAACCGCATAAGCCGATTTACAGAAGTCGACGGCAAGGCCGGTGACGAAACCATCCTGTATGACAAGCTGGCCGCGCAGGCACGAGGCGGCAGTCACAGCGGCGGCACCCTGCAGTTTGGTTCCGATGGCATGCTGTATGTGGCTACCGGTGATGCTTTCGAACGACAGCGCTCAAATGATCTTGAAGATCTGAGCGGTGCGGTGCTGAGGATTACACCAGAGGGTGAAGTGCCTGCTGATAATCCCTGGCCGGACAACCCCATCTGGGCACATGGCATGCGCAATCCACACGGCCTCAGCTGGCAACCTGGCACCGGCAAGTTGTTCACCGGCGATCATGGTCCAACCGGCGAAGACCAGCTGATGGCACATGATCGCATCGTGGTTCTGGAAGGCGGTCGACATCACGGTTGGCCTGTAGGTGTAGGTGCCATGAACTCACCGGATTATGTTGACCCTATTCTGACTTTTATACCGTCGTCTCCACCGGGCGACGTGCTGTTCTATACCGGTGATCTGATGCCAGAACTGAAAAACAACCTGTTTGTGTCGGTGCTGGGTTTTCAGCCCCAGGACCGCCAGAACCTGATGCGTATCAAGTTTGAGGATCCTCAGGACCCCTCGCGCCCGACAGCAATTGAACGCTGGTTCAATGACGGCGCCGGCAACAGTGTCTATGGTCGCTTGCGCGCGCTGGCAATTGGCCCTGATGGCGCTCTTTACGTGGGCACCAGCAATCACGATGGACGGCAGATGACTGCAGAACAGCGCGAGCAGCCCGACCGCATTCTGCGTATAACGCCTGCCAACTAAACGCAGCCCCGACCTTCCCACTGCGTGTGGCTGGCGTCACACGCAGTGAAATTTCACAAATTGTCTATTGACCTCATGTCGCACGAATTGTTATCCATCAACCGTGGAATTCATTCTATGCGTATTTAACAGGAGGTTAGCCATGAAATTCCATTCACCTGTCATTGCATCCGCTGTTCTTGGCCTGGGAGTCGCCTGTGCGGCCAGCGCAGCCGATCGACCCGTGCCATTATATGCTGAAGGAACCGGTGAACTGACCGTCCCCATGGCGGATGTCAGTGGCACACCGGGCCACTTTCAGGACATCAAACTGGTGCCTGCTGGCGAAGACCTGTGGGAGCTTACTGAGTTCAAGGAAGGCAAATTGCTGGACGTCATCACTGAAGTGACGGCCGTTCAGAGTAACGAAACTCCTGCGCAGGTGCTGCTGCGTATAGATGGTCAGTTTCCCACTGGATGCGGTCAGATTGGTTACGTCCGCGAGACACGCTCTGATAATCAGATCAACGTCAGCATCTTTTACCTGAACGACCTGTGGTTGGAGAATCCGGCCGTTGTGCTGTGTACCCAGGCAGTCAGACCCTTTACAGAAGTTATACCACTGTCCGTTTACGGCCTTGAAGCCGGCACCTACACCTACGAGGTTAACGGTGAGTTCAGCGGGCAGTTCACCTTGCAGCAAGACAACGTCATCCCGGCCGACACAACCGCGCCCTGATCATGACATTGTCTGACTGTGCCGAAAATTGCCGGTTGCCAAAAGCCTGTTAAAGGCTTTTGGTAACCACTTCGTACACATCCTTGGACAGGTCGGCCTGGCTGGCAATGCGTTGCAGCTGGGCCTTCATCAATGGCTGGCGATCAGCGTCGTATCGGCGCCAGCGCGTCAGCGGCGTCAACAGTCGCGCAGCAATCTGGGGATTGAGCCTGTCCAGAGTGATAACCTGATCAGCAAGGAATCGATAGCCTTCACCATCAATCTGATGGAAATTGACCGGATTGCCGTTGCAGAACGCGCCAATGACTGCGCGCACCTTGTTCGGGTTACGGATATCAAACGCGGCATGCTTCATCAGCGCTTCAACCCGCTGCAGTGCGCCAGCGCGGGTGGCCGTAGCCTGTATGGTGAACCACTGATTCACGACCAGCGATTCATGGCGCCACTTGTCATAGAACGCGGCAAGTGCCTTCTCGCGGATTTCATCAATGCCAGTCTGCTCGCCATTGACCAGCAGCCGCAGCGCCATATCGATATCCGTCATATTGCTGCTCTGTTCAAACTGCGCGTGACAGATCCGCAGGGCTTCTTCACCCTTGCCACCCTGCAGGCGCATCAGATACGCCAGGCACAGGTTCTTCAGTGCACGGCGGGCGATGGCATCTGCTGTTGGCTGATACGGCTCATCAGACTGACACAAATGATAAAGCCGGGCGAAGGAAGTGGCATGTTCAATGGCCAGTGTATCGGCAAGCGCCTCACGGACAGCATGGATACCGTCCACATCGATCGTTTCATTCTGTTCGGCCAGGTAGGCCTCAGAGGGTAACGCGAGAATCCTGGCAACCATGGCCTGATCCAGCTCCCTGACACTTTCCGCATCGCTGATGGCAGCCGCAAGAATATCACCATAGGCCTTGATCAGACGCTGATCCGGCGTGGCCGACTTCTCCTTCTGCCGGGCAGACAGCAGATCATCAATCACACCCGTGGCCAGTTCCTGCGCTGCATTCCAGCGATTGAAGCCATCGGTATCGCGTGTCATCTGAAACAGCAGCTGATCACGCGTGTATTCAAATTTCAGTTTGACCGGCGCTGAAAAACCGCGCAGCAAAGACGGGAAAGGCTGCTGCGAGAGACCGACAAATTCAAAGGTCTGCTCTTCTTCTGTGACATCGAGTACAAGTTCGTCTGCTGGCTGCTGATCGGTGGCTTTCAGGCGCAGCGGCAGGTGCTGTCCCTGATCGTCCAACAGTGCAATACGGAGTGGTATGTGGAATGCCGGCTTGTCTGCACATTCGGGAGTTGGCGGGCAGCTCTGCCGCACGGTGAGGCTGTAGACCTCACTCTCTGCATCATAGGCACCAGAGACACTCAGCACGGGTGTGCCGGCGTAACTGTACCAGCGCCGGAACTGCGTAAGGTCGACGCCGCTGGCATCTTCCATGGCTTTTACAAAATCTTCGGTCGTAACTGCCTGACCGTCGTGACGCTCGAAGTAAAGATCAGATCCTTTGCGGAACATTTCCGGCCCCAGCAGCTCACGTATCATACGCACCACTTCTGCGCCTTTTTCGTAAATGGTCAGCGTATAGAAATTGGAGATCTCCATATAGGAGTCGGGTCTCACAGGATGTGCCATCGGGCTGGCATCTTCAGCAAACTGCAAAGTGCGCAAGAAGCTGACATCCTCGACCCGTTTGACGGTCCGTGATCCCATGTCTGCAGAGAACTCGGCATCCCGGAAAACAGTAAAGCCTTCTTTCAGACTTAGCTGGAACCAGTCGCGGCAGGTGACGCGATTGCCAGACCAGTTATGGAAATACTCGTGAGCAACAACGGCTTCCACACGCTGGAATGCCGTGTCCGTAGTGGTCGACGCATTGGCCAGCACACAGGAGGTATTAAAGATGTTCAGTCCCTTGTTCTCCATGGCCCCCATATTGAAGTCGTCGACGGCAACGATCATGAAAATGTCCAGATCGTATTCTCGGCCATACACGTCCTCATCCCAGCGCATTGCATTCTTCAGTGACTGCATGGCATGGTCACACTTGTCCAGATCCTTTTCTTCAACAAAGATACGCAGGTCAATTGTGCGGCCAGAGCAGGTAGTGAACGTATCATCAATTGACTTGAGGTCACCGGCTACCAGCGCGAACAGATAGCAGGGTTTACGGAACGGATCCTCCCAGGTCACCCAGTGCCGACCATCAGGCAATTCTCCGCGCGCGATATCGTTGCCGTTCGACAACAGAACCGGATACTTTGTCTTGTCCGCAACGATAGTTGTGACAAAGCTGGACATCACATCAGGGCGGTCCAGGTAATAGGTGATCTTGCGAAAACCCTCGGCCTCGCACTGTGTGCAGAACATACTGCTGGAACGATAAAGTCCTTCCAGACTGGTGTTCTCCTGCGGCCGGATGCGGGTTTCGATGGCCAGCTCAAACGACGCATCACTGTCTCCTGCCAGGAGTCTGTCCAGTGACAGCAGCGTCAGCGTCTCGTCTTCCAGTTGATAGGCATCCTGGGTCAGCTGCCGGCCATTGATGGCGACCTTCAGCAGCTCCATGTCCTGCCCGTTCAATGTCAGGTTTTGCCCACTGCTGTCTCCACATTCCGGGTTTCTGCGCATGGTCAGCTGTGACTTTACCAGCGTTTCATTATCACCCAGTTCGAATCGCAGTTCGGTTCTGTCAATCAAAAACGGCGGCAGCTGATAGTCCTTCAGATAGACGGTACGCGACTGTGCATCTCTCATGGTGTTTCAAACCTCTTTTGTTTACTGGGCCACTTCAATTTCGTAGCCACCAAAACGGCGCATGTTGATGACGCCATTGTCGAACATCAGGTATTGACCGCGAATACCCAGCAACTTGCCTTCGACCAGTGGGTCCTTGTCAAAATTGAAGGACACAATCTTCTCAGGATGACCGGATATCGGATATTTAATTTCTATTGGATCCACACCGTTGATGGTACTGATGGCGTGAAAACCAAAACGCTGCTGCGCTTCGTCGATGTCTTTTTTGCACAGCTCGAGCAGGTGATCGCGTTCTGCAGGCAGGTCAATGATCTGGTCACCTTCCCGCAACATGTCACGCCAGTTTGTCTTGTCGGCGACATGCTGTTTGAACATCACTTCCAGCACACCACTTTGCAGGCGGCTGCGCACGCGCAGAATCGGCAGGGCCTGCACGGCACCCTGATCTATCCAGCGTGTCGGAATCTGCGTGGCACGTGTGATACCCACTTTGATGCCAGAGGAATTGGCCAGATACACAATATGATCCTGCATGCAGAATGCCTCACCCCACCAGGGCTCGCGGCAGGTACCCTGATCGTAATGACACTTTTCGGGGTGAATGATGCAGCTGTCACACTGTGCCAGACTCTGGAAACAGGGATAGCAATAGCCCTGGTTGAAACTCTTGTTGCTGTTGCGACCACAATGCACACAGTTGATGGTGCCGGTAAAACGCAGGCGCAGTGATGAACCAATCAGTGGATTCAGCGCCAGGCGAGTATCTCCCACCGGCAGACTGTATTGTACCGGCTGTTCCAGCCGGCTATGTAGTTTTTGTATATTGCCGCAGGCCAGGATTTGCACTGTCGCGATTCTCCGCAGGAATTTTGGTTTGGAACTGTCGTGAGATCAGTGCCGCGTTGTACCTGGCGGCAGAATGGTGACTGGCGCTGGTTTGGAAGCGTCGTCGTCATCACAATGGGACTTCTTCAGGCCAGTGCGATCGATATAACCAACGCGAGCCTCTTCCGGCAGGTGCTGCTCGTAAGCAATGATGGCCTGCAGGCAATACTCAAGCTGCTCGGCAGTAAGTTTACGCCCATCCGGCCACTTCCCCAGCTCGACAGCTGTTTTCAGGTTTTCGTGAACTTCCGGCGTCATCATCGCCAGAATGTCCTGTATCGATTGAATCGAGTTGTCCGACATTCCCCTACCTCGTGGATCTGTATATTAAGGCAGCCAGAGCACCAGCCAGCATACCTGACACCAGGCCACCGGCATGGGCGGCTGATGCGATATATCCGGACGCCAGCACTTCCATCAGTACCAACGCCACCAGAAACAACATTATCATGCCCAGTGGCAATCGCAATTGCGAGTTGGGCAGCAGACTCTGCCATACCCAGATAAACCCAAGCTGGCCATATACCACACCCGACATGCCTCCAAAGTTCGAGGCACCTGTCCACATATACTGGGCTACATTGCCAGCTACAGCCATCCAGACCATTATCAGCAAATAGCGCCAGGAGCGGAGCTCAGGCTCCATGACACGACCGAAATACCAGAGCCACAGGGTATTAAAAATCAGGTGCACGGCACCGAAATGCAACAGCGCCGGCGTAAACAGCTGTAGTACTGACAGCGGACCGGACAGGCCACCGGACTGATTCAGTTCGGGAAAAAACAGGCCGCGGACTGCGTAGGCATCGGCGCCCAGATTACTGATCACCGCCACCACCAGACAGGCAGCGATCAGAATCACTGTCACCGGCGCCAGCCATGCCGCATTGACCAGATTCTGCAACATCCCTTTGACTGGCAGCAGCTCCGATGGCGCAATCGCAGCACCGTCTGGCGGCTGCAGACGGCCTTGCTGCCAGGCGTCGAAATACTCGCTAATCAGCTCGGCTTCGGGCTCAGAGCGGGCCCAGACAACAAGCTTGCCGGACTCCTCTGTGATGTGATGTGGCACACCGTGCGCAGACAGAATGGCCACCAGCGGACGCAGATCCAGGCTTGCAGAGACCGAAACCGCTCTATGCATCGTCACGAACCAGCCGATTGCCCCAGCCGAGTTTACTGCGACAGATTTCGTAATAATTGTAATCAAGCGGGTGAATCAGTCGCAGCGCACTGCTCTTTTTCCTGACAATGATTTCATCGCCAGGTTCGGTGTGAAAGCGCACAGCTCCGTCGCAACTGACCAGGGGTGGTATGGCACGCTGCTTTACCACCACAATCCGGATTTCCAGATCAGCATCTACCACCAGCGGGCGACTGCTGAGTGTATGGGGATACATGGGCACCAGCACCAGTGCATTGAGATTGGGGTGCATGATGGGCCCGCCAGCGGACAGCGAGTAAGCAGTTGAGCCAGTCGGAGTTGCCACAATCAGACCGTCCGACTGCTGTGAGTTAACGAACTGTCCGTCGATGAACAGCTCAAACTCAATCATCTGCGCCGCGGTGCCTGGGTGCAGCACAACATCGTTCAGAGCGGTTCCACCGGGAAGCGTCTCATCATCCCGAAGTACCGAGAATTCCAGCATGAACCGGCTTTCTTCCCGATAATTGCCGGCCAGCACGGCATCCAGCGCGGACTCCAGCTCCTCTGGCAGAATATCGGTGAGAAAACCGAGTCTGCCGCGGTTGATGCCGAGCACCGGTACATCGTGATTGATCAGCGCCCGGGCCGCATTGAGCATGCTGCCATCGCCCCCCACAACCACCACCAGGTCACACTCGCCGCCCAGTTCATGTCGGCGGCACTCTGGCAGCGACAGTTCCGGCACCAGTTCAGCGGTTCGCTGCTCAAGCACAATCTGCAGGCCGCGAGCCTGAAGAAACTCGATCAGCCGATGCAGCGTAGACACCACGCCGGCGTGACCGGGACGTCCCATCAGACCCAGCTTGGTAAAGGTTGGCATAAGTTGGATTCCGCGCTAAGTGTAATCTGCGCGGGAGTATAACACGGGATACAGGACACACACGTGACCGGCGGTGGGCGTGAGCTCAGGGCACCGGATCAATATGGACGACCAGCGGCTCTTCGGTATAGATGACCTCACCGGTGTCCAGCAGTTGATAGGCCATAAAGATTACCAGCGGGTGGCCAACCAGCTCCGGCAGCGGCTGAAAGTCCTGCAGAACACGCAGGTACTCTACCGGCTTTAGAGTCTCAGCTTCACGATAGGCAACCAGATCTGCAGCACTGCCGTCCCAGTCGAATATTTCGCCCTTCTGGTTTAATTGCACAATACCAAAACCGGCCGAGCTCAGGTCAGCCACCATGTGGAACTGGCCGGCACGCCCGACGTGAGCCGGATCAATATAAAAATCAGCAGTGACATCCATGCGCTGGCTGGGCGTCACACGGTAGGTGTAATTCAGACCTTTGTCGACGGTGGCTGCCAGGGCAATCCGGGCTGAGGTCTCGCGACCACTGAGGTTGGCAACCAGCCTGGATGGCAGCTCCGGCACGGTGACCGGCATGTAGTCGGCAATCTGGTAGCGGACCAGATTCAGGGCCCGAACGGCATCGGCGCCGCGCTGCCGGTCACGATGGTCAACACCACAGGGCTGGCCGCCGCCACAATCAAGAGTCGGACTGGAGAACAGAGACACCCGCCTGGCGCTGCCGAAAAGAGACGGATTGGCCATGACAGTCGCAAACTGGTTGTCTACCGCGTGACCGGTGGCATAGGGGAAAGTGCCGCCCTCACCGTCCTGCCGATGCGAGTGTGTCAGACCCATGTTATGCCCTATTTCATGTACCAGGACACTGCTGACCGGGCAATCAATGCCCACCAGGGAAAATGCGTACTCACGATCCGCGAAGGCTGTCATATCGCCATAGCTTCTGTAGCCACCCAGGTTCGCCAGACCACAAAGCTCGCCGCGTGAGGTCATTGGCCGAAACAGAACCACCAGGTCAGCGCCGTAGCGCTGACGCAACTGTGGTATCTCAGCAAATGCAGAATGACTGCCATTCGTCAGTTGTTCCAGCTGGGTATGGAAGTCCACTTCGCGTCCCGGGTAATTGACCTGCCCGTGGTAAACCGGGCGCAGCGTGATGCCAACGCCGCTGTTCTGGTAAATCTGATTGGCAACGCTGATCATCTGATTTATTCGAGTAGCCGCATTGGCGCCGTACTGGGCAACCACATCCGGGGTAAACAGGGCCATGACATCAACCACGACGTGCCCCAGCGGGTCTTCGGGCACGCGGCCAGCAACGGCGGCGTTAAATGCGCTCTGACCGTTACCGCCGCCAGTGACATCGTTGACCACATTAATCCAGCTATCCTGACGCGTCTGTCCTACATAGACGGTGCTTAGCAGGCGCATTGGCTGCGCTTTGGCATCAACGCGCACCACATAACTGAGTGAGCGCGACGCACCGGGTGCCAGCGCGTCTGGCAGGCGGCAATTCAGGATGTGCTGGCTGGGCGATGCGCGGGTCCAGATGGACTGACAGGCCGGCGCCCGCACAAGTTGTGCATCTTCCAGAATAAAATAGACGTCGGCTTCCAGGCCATTGAGGCTGCGGTTGCTGCGATTGGTGAGCGTTAATGTCACTTCCAGCTCCGCCGACTGCCCGACAAATACAACATCACGGCTGAACTGCTGGGAGATTTCGACCTGCTGCGTGCTGTTGGCCTGTGTGGGTCCGGCGCTGCCACCTGCATTGGTCATTGGTTTAGGATTTGCCTGCGGCTCGCGGGCAACCCGATGTACCGGCGCCAGATCGTGTCTGCCCGGCACCACGAAGTCACTATGCGTGGCCGCCAGTCGCGCCTCGTCCGGTTGGTAAAAGCGCCCCGTCACAACATCGTTATCTCGCTCGCCGTCAAACAGCCAGCGTTCGTCATTGATCTGGATCTCGGCGAATGCCACTTCGCGATTCAGCGTGATGATCAGGCTGGCATTGTTACCGGCATCGTGTCCGCTGATGACGCGGTCACCATTGATGTAGTGCTGGTCCTGTTCAATAAGCACTGCCAGTGATTGTTCGTGTGTTGGCAGTCGAAATTCGAGAGTACTTCCTTCTCTGAGCAGCTCCAGATCAGCAACCGGAAAAGTAAGGCTGTGATCCTCTGGAGTGGTATCCGCCAGGGCCGGCGCCACGGGTGTCAGCAGCAGGCCCGCG
Organism: Pseudohongiella sp. SYSU M77423; assembly: GCF_029911965.1. NCBI lineage: Bacteria > Pseudomonadati > Pseudomonadota > Gammaproteobacteria > Pseudomonadales > Pseudohongiellaceae > Pseudohongiella > Pseudohongiella sp. SYSU M77423. Next base: position 62,327 of record NZ_JARYTH010000009.1, read on the forward strand.
ATCAGCAGAGACAGTCCGCAAATACACAGCACAGCGCGACGGAACCGTGCCTTGCACTGGTCCGGAACGCTGAGCGTCCTGCCGGAAATTGAATGAGGGTGGCTGATTGCCATAATTAACACGCCATTTCGCATATCTGGGGCAGCTTAACCCGGCGTGGGAAAATTTTCCACTAATCTGTCGAACGGGGCACATTGGCAGCCAGCAGACCACCCGTATGCAGTGCCAGCAGGCGCGTACCGGGCGGATAATCACCCCGCTCCAACCTGGTGAATATGGCTGCCAGCAGCCGTCCGGAGTAGACAGGCTCCAGAGGAACGTCATGTTGTTCCGAAAAGTCCGCGATGAAGTCCAGCAGCGACTGAGGCTGTTTGGCATATCCACCAAAATGAGCATCCTGCGTATCCAGGCACCAGTTTGCGTCATGAGGATCGGCACCCAGTTGCTGCAACCAGCCAGCAACCTCGGCGGTCAGCGGTTCGCCCCCTTTGAGCACCACGTGCCCGGTGACCTTTATGGCCGGCGACAGACTGCTGCTCTGCAGACCGGCTACCAGACCCGCCAGCGTAGTTGCCGTGCCGCAGGCCAGACAGATTTCACTGCCAGCGAGATCGGCGACCTGTTCAAGCAGCAGACTCGCGAGGCGCTGGCAGCCTTCGACACCCGCCAGATTGGCGCCACCCTCAGGTATCACCCAGGCGGGGCCATGCTGATCAAGAAGTTGTTTTATGAAGACAGGATCATGGCGCTGTCGGTAGTCTGTGCGGCTGACAGGCACAAGGTGCATGCCTCTGGAAATGACAAACTGCAGAGCCGGATTGAGTGAGTCGGGCAACTCGCCCCTGATAATGCCAATAGTCCTGAACCCGTAACGCTGACCCGCCTCGGCAAGCGCACAAAGGTGATTGGACCAGGCGCCACCAAAACTCAGCAGCGTCGTCGCGCCGGCCTGACGGGCCTGCGTCAGATTCTGATACAGCTTGAACCATTTGTTGCCACCAAGAACCCGGTCAACAAGATCCAGTCTGAACAGGCGCAACTGCACATCGCGACGCAGCAATCGTGCATCGTTTATCTGGGTAACAGGAACCTGGCTGAAATCGGGGGAGTCAATCATGGCTGACCGGCAAGATGTTAATGGACCGGCAATAAAAAAGCCGTTGGCAGGCAACGGCTTTTTTGGGAATTCAATGGCGGACCGGACGGGACTCGAACCCGCGACCTCCGGCGTGACAGGCCGGCATTCTAACCAGCTGAACTACCGGTCCGCGACACACAACACTGCGAATGATCAGACAACGTCACTGTTTGTCTGGTGGGTGGTGAGGGATTTGAACCCCCGACATTCGCCTTGTAAGGGCGACGCTCTACCAACTGAGCTAACCACCCGCTGTGTTGAGTGACGCGCATTTTACCGACTTGAGCTGGCATGTCAAATAAAATTTAAGATTTTCTGTCTATCAATTCCGGGCGGTTAACGGTACCATTTTGGCCCTCAAAAATTTTACGTCAATCGGCCATACCCGACCCATGGAAATCTACAAAGAGTTCAACTTCGAAGCTGCCCATCGGCTGCCCAATGTCCCCGAGGGACACAAATGCGCGCGCCTGCATGGGCATTCATTTCAGGTCAGGCTGGTCGTCGCCGGGCCAGTTGGTGAGCGCAGTGGCTGGGTCATGGACTTTGGTGATATCAAGTCGGCATTCAAACCTGTCTGGGAACAACTCGATCATCATTACCTGAACGACATTCCTGGTCTCGACAATCCGACCAGTGAAAATATTGCACGCTGGATCTGGCGAAAACTTCGCCCGACGCTACCGCAACTGGTGCGTGTGGAAATACGCGAAACCTGCACCAGTGGCTGCATCTATAATGGCGCTGACTAGTAGAGATTAAAGTCCCGCGGACACACTGGCGCATCAAGGCTGAATTGTCTCATCGCTTTAAAGAGCGACCCTGAGTTCAGACCATTTCCTTTTTGATCGCCATAAAGTCGCGCGCGCGATTTATGCAATCCGCAGCGATCAGTTTGCCTTCCCTGTAATACCTGACCACCATCCCCTCTTCCACTGCGGTATCCGGCGAGCCATCGGTTTGCACCTCATCATAGCCATGGCACAGACCCACTGACTGCAGCTTCACATCATACTGATCTGACCAGAACCATGGGGTCACGTGATACACTTCAGTGCCACCACAGATATTGGCAGCGGCCACGCGCGACTGATCATTGGCATTCTGCACCGACTCCAGCCGGACACGACGTTGATACAACTCACTGGGATGCGAAGTGCAATCACCCGCAGCAAAAATATCAGGGTCGCTGGTGCGCGAATGTTCATCAACATAAATACCATTTTCTATGCGCAGCTCGGCAGACTCGGCCAGAGACGTCTCGGGCACCACACCCACACCGACGATTACCATCTGCGCCTTGATGGTGCGGCCATCGGCACAACTGACGGAATCCACCTGCCCACGACCGTTGATGGCTACAACTTCGGCATTGCAGCGCAGCTGCACGCCGTGTTGTTCATGCAGCCTGGCAAAGAAGTCTGACATCTGCTCGCCTGTCACCCGCTTGAGCACGCGACTCTCGCGTTCCAGCACAGTTACCTGCTTACCCAGTTTGCGCAGCACTGCGGCTGCTTCCAGACCGATATAGCCAGCTCCGATCACCACGACATCGGCCACCTGGTCCAGCCTGGCGCGAATCGCCTCAACGTCGGCCAGCGTGCGCAGGTAACAGACACCATCCAGCCCATCCCCCAGGGGAAGATGAATGGGTCTTGCGCCGGTGCACAGGGCCAGCTTGTCGTAAGCCAGTGATTCACCCGTTGTCAGTTGGACACGCTTTTCCTGAGGCAGGATGGCCGCCACACGCGTGTTCAATCGCAGGTCGATATTCTGCGCCTGATACATCTGCTCGGGCCGCAAAAGAATCTGCTCTGCACTTTTTTCTCCGGACATGACAGCCTTGGACAGCGGCGGGCGGTGATACGGCAGCTGGGGTTCATCCCCGATCAATGTAATCTGTCCGGTCCAGCCACTTTTACGCAGATGAACGGCGAGTTGTGATCCCGCATGACTGGCACCAATGACGATACAGTGATTGCTGGCGAGTGCTTCTGACATAAGGATCTCCGTTCTGGCTTAGCGAATCTGCCAGTCGATACTGGCCAACTGTTGTTGTTGCAGGTACTGGTTGGCTTTTGAGAAGTGTCGATTCCCCAGAAAGCCGCGATGCGCCGAAAGCGGCGACGGGTGTGGCGAGCTAAGTACCAAATGTCTTTTCCTGTCGATCATCGCACCTTTGCGCTGCGCGTAACTGCCCCACAGCATGAATACCAGGTGCTCGCGGCGCTCATTCAATAGCTCAACAATACGATCCGTGAAGTGCTCCCAGCCTTTGCCCTGATGCGAATTCGCCTGACCGGCGCGCACTGTCAGAACCGCATTAAGCAGTAGCACACCCTGCTCTGCCCATTGCATGAGATTACCGTGGGAAGGCACTGGCAAACCCAGGTCCGCATGCAGCTCTTTGTAGATGTTCTGTAGAGATGGCGGCACCGCAACATCCTGCTGGACCGAGAAACACAGACCATGCGCCTGGCCAGGTCCATGATAGGGGTCCTGACCAAGAATCACCACGCGGACTTTATCAAACGGCGTGGTGTTCAACGCATTAAAAATCTGGTTGCCGGGTGGAAATATCTGCTGCCCCTGCTGCTTTTCCTGCAGCAGAAACTGCCGCAGGGATTGCATATAGGGTTTGTCGAACTCACCTGCCAGCTCGTCCTTCCAACTGGGCTCCAGCTGAATGTCGCGAGTCTGTTCAGTCATGCCAGTCATCAGTCCTTGGCAGGTCGCATGTGAGGGAACAGCAGCACATCTCGGATGGATGGTGCGTCAGTAAACAGCATGACCAGTCGATCGACACCGATGCCCTCACCCGCTGTTGGTGGCAGTCCGTACTCCAGCGCCGTAATGTAGTCCGCATCGTAGTGCATGGCTTCGTCATCACCGGCATCTTTCTGTTCAACCTGCTCACGGAAGCGTGCGGCCTGGTCCTCGGCATCATTAAGCTCGGAGAAACCATTGGCGAGCTCGCGACCACCGATGATCAGTTCAAAACGATCGGTGACGTCGGGGTTATCATCATTGCGACGCGCCAGTGGTGACACCTCAGTGGGGTATTCGGTGATAAAGGTTGGCTGCAGCAGATGGTGCTCAACTTTCTCGTCGAATATTTCCATCATGATGCGACCCAGCCCCCAGCCATCATCGACTTTGATGCCAAATGATTTCGCCAGCTCGACGGCCGCTGGACGGGACTCCAGCTGATCGGCCGTAACGCCCTGGCAATGCTTGAGGATTGAGTCTTTTACTGGCAGCCGCGCAAATGGCTCGCCCAGATTGATCTTGAGGCCCTGGTACTCGATTTCGGTTGTACCCAGCACTTCGACAGCCAGCGTACGCAGCATGTCTTCAGTAAAATCCATCAGATCGTGATAGTCGGCATAGGCCTGATAGAACTCGACCATCGTGAACTCTGGGTTGTGGCGTGTCGACAGACCTTCATTACGGAAGTTCCGGTTGATTTCAAAAACCCGCTCAAAACCGCCAACGACCAGTCGCTTCAGATAAAGCTCCGGTGCAATTCGCAGGTACATGGTCTGATCCAGCGCATTGTGATGGGTGACAAAGGGCTTGGCCGTGGCGCCACCGGGGATCACCTGCATCATTGGAGTTTCCACTTCCATGAAGTTGTGCTTCTGGAAGTAGTTGCGCATGCTGTTGATCAGCTTTGAGCGCAGCATGAATGTGCGACGCGACTCTTCGTTGGCAATCAGGTCAACGTAACGCTGGCGATAACGGACTTCGGTATCCGTCAGGCCCTTCCACTTGTCAGGCAGGGGGCGCAGCGCCTTGGTCAGCAGCTGCAGCGACTCAACGTTCACTGTCAGCTCACCTTTGCCGGTACGAAACATTTCGCCGCTCACACCAACAATATCACCCAGATCCAGATCCTTGATTTCGGCCATCATTTCTGCCGGCAGGGCCTTGTGATTGACATAAAGCTGAATGGCATCACTGGCGTCCTGAATCACCAGGAAAGGTCCACGCTGGCGAATCAACCTGCCTGCAACCTTGACCTTGCGGGCCAGTGATTCAAGCTCTTCGCGGGTATTCTCGGCGTACTGCTGGTGCAGGTCGGCGGCCATTGCATCGCGACGGAAGGTGTTTGGAAACGCATTGCGGCTGCGCTGAATGGCGTGCAGTTTGTCACGGCGCTGCGCAATCAGTTTGTTTTCTTCCTGTGCAGCCTGAGCCTGGCTGGCGGCATTGTTTTGATCGTTGCTATCACTCATCTGTTTACAGTCCCATTTTCAGGCTGGCTTCAATAAAGCGGTCCAGGTCACCGTCCAGAACGGCACCGGTGTTGGTGTTCTCCACGTTGGTACGCAGGTCCTTGATACGTGACTGGTCAAGAACATAGGATCGGATCTGACTGCCCCAGCCAATGTCGGCTTTTTCGGCTTCTACCGCCTGCGCCTCTTCACGACGTTTCAGCTCTTCCATCTCATAGAGCTTGGCTTTCAGTTGTTTGATCGCCTGATCCTTGTTCTTGTGCTGCGAACGCTGGTTCTGACACTGCACCACGATGCCGCTCGGCAGGTGCGTCAGTCGAATCGCGGAGTCAGTGGTATTAACGTGCTGGCCACCGGCGCCACTGGAGCGGTAGGTATCGACACGGACCTGCGACATGTCCAGATCAATCTCGATGTCATCGTCGATTTCCGGCGACACAAACACTGACGAGAAGGAAGTATGGCGTCGGTTACCCGAGTCAAACGGCGACTTGCGAACCAGGCGATGCACGCCGGTTTCCGTGCGCAGCCAGCCAAAGGCGTATTCACCACCAAAAAACAGCGTCGCGCCCTTGATACCAGCCACTTCACCCGGGGAGACTTCCATGACTTCCACGTTAAAGCCCTTGTCTTCACCCCAGCGCATATACATGCGCATGAGCATCTCGGCCCAGTCCTGAGCTTCGGTACCACCAGAGCCAGCCTGAATTTCCAGGAAGGCACTGTTGGGATCCATTTTGCCAGAGAACATGCGGCGGAATTCCAGCGCATTGAGTTCTGTTTCCAGCCGGCCCAGTTCATTACCAACTTCAGTAAAGAGGTCCTGGTCTCCCTCTTCCTGGGCGAGCTGTAAAAGTTCTTTATTGTCAGACAGACCCGTGTACAGCGAATCTATGGTACCTACAACACGTTCCAGATTGGCGCGCTCGCGCCCCAGCTCCTGTGCGTATTCCGGCTTGTCCCAGACAGCCGATTCACCCAGCTCCAGCTCAACCTCTGTCAGGCGTTCTTTCTTGGTATCGTAGTCAAAGATACCCCCTGAGCGTATTGGTCCGCTCGGTGAAGTCTTTGATTTTCTGAAGCAAAGGGTTGATTTCCATTGGTCATCCTGTCGCTGAAACGTAAGTGCGGGTCGTGTATCTTGGAAAAGAGGCGCATTTTACACCACTGAGCCCCTGTTTACACACTTCAGCGTCAACCTAATTGTCGGCCAATGGTGCCTGTTTCCAGTACAATAGCCCCCTTTACCGCAATCACCCGACAAAAATCCTCACGCGACCGCCCATGTCTGACCAGTCCACATCCGATAACAGCACGCTTTCCAACGCACAGCTTCAGTGGCAGGAAGATGGCGCTCCCTATTCGCCTGAGTACGCTGACGTATATTTTTCCCGTGAGGGCGGACTGGCCGAAACCCATCACGTATTCCTGCGGGCAAATGACCTGCTCGGGCGCTGGCAGCGGCAGGATGCGGAGCTGAAGCGCAGCGGAGAAAAAGCCGTTTTTGTCATCGCAGAACTGGGTTTTGGCACCGGACTGAACTTTTTATGTACCTGGCGACTCTGGCAGCAGGCGGACTGCAGGAATCTGCGGCTTCACTACATCAGCTGCGAGAAACACCCGCTGACTCTGTCCGCATTAAAAAAAGCACTGCAACAGTGGCCCGAGCTGGCGGAGTGGCGCGATAAATTGCTGCCACTGTACCCCGATCACACTGCCGGGTATCACAGGCTTCCGCTGACTGATATCACACTTGACCTGTACTACGGTGACGCACTGACTACGCTTAACATGCAGAGCAACCAGAACGCCAGCGTCGACGCCTGGTTCCTGGACGGTTTTACCCCCACGCGCAATCCGGAACTGTGGAGTGACTCTTTGCTCGATACCATAGGCCGCCTTTGCAGGCCCGGATCAACACTCAGCAGCTACAGCGTTACCGGTCGGGTTGTGCGCTATCTGCGGCAACTGGGCTTTGGTGTGGAAAAACGCCCCGGCTTTGGCAGCAAGCGGCAAATGCTGTTTGCCGCGTATCAAGGTCAGGCGGACAGCGTCGAAGCCAGACATTCGAAGGAATCAAGCAAGCCCGCATCAGCGATCGTGATTGGTAGTGGACTGGCCGGCGCCACCGTTGCCCACGCGCTGGCCACGCGTGGAGTCAAAGTAACTGTCCTGGAAAGACAGTCACAAACCGCCAGCGGCGCATCAGGCAACCGGCAGGCCGTAGTGCAACTGCGACGCAACAAGCAGCAGGATCAATTGTGGTCATTCAATACACACAGCTATCTATATGCCCTGCGCTTCTATCAGTCACTGGCAAACGCCAGCAACAACGCGGTGCATTGGAATCCCTGCGGCGTGCTGACTCTGGACAGTGCCTACAGAAACACACGCGGCTCCGACAGCAGCCGCGACACTTACGAACACTATTCGCCCCAGATCCTGCAGACCGTGACGGCGGCACAGACACAACAACTTGGCGGTGTCGCGCTTGATGAGGGCGGAACCTGGCTGCCTGGCGGCGGCTGGATCAACCCGGCAGCCAGCTGCCAGATCTGTATGGATCACCCATTGATCAGCACAAAAACAGATACCTCAGTAGCGGCGCTGCAGTTTTCAGAGAACACGCAGCGCTGGCAACTGTATGACGACCAGAACAATCTCATTGCCGAAAGCGCCTGCGTGGTCATCGCCAACAGCTATTCCGCCACCGCACTGCAACAGACCGGGCTTTATCCGGTCCAGCCACTAAGGGGCCAGGTCAGCCATATTCCGGCAAGCAGCACCAGCAACCAGTTGAACAGTGTTGTCTGTTCAGAGCGCTATCTTGCTCCCGCGTTTGACGGCGTGCATTGCGTTGGCGCCAGCTACGTCAAAAACAGTGACTTGTCCGAACTGTCAGAAACCGAACATCAGGAGAACCTGGAGAAACTGGGTGTCATCGCCAGCGAGCTGGATCTCGGTAAGGACTCACCTCTGGCGGGCCGGGTGGCATTTCGTGGCAGCTCGCTGGACTTCATGCCGCTGATCGGCCAGGTGCCCGATCCGGTTCTGCCCGAGGAGCAATACGGCAGTACGCGGCATCTGCAGACAGAAGCGCCTGAGAAGCGCTTGCCAGGGCTGTATATGAGCATCGGTCATGGGTCACATGGTACGGTCAGCTGTCCGATGGCAGCGGAACACCTTGCGGCACTGATCTGCAACGAACCCAGCCCGCTCCCAAAAGACGCCGCCGACTGCGTAGACCCCATCCGCTTCATCCGCCGCCTCCGCAAACGCCGTAAATAAACACTGCACCTACTTTACGCCACGGTCCGGGAGGGGAGTATCTGCATCT